>JAJNQA010000073.1 GCA_021155085.1 Heliomicrobium sp.
CCAGTTTGATTCGTTCCCACCGGTTGTCTCGATCCATCTCTCTCGTCCGAATGGCCGAAACCATCCAGAATAATCAGCGCCAGCGGACGTCTGCGGAGCATCAGATTTGCCATAATCGCATCATAGCCAAAAAGCTATGAAGGGCAAAAGCCCTCTCTGAATTGTTTTCCCTCTCCGATTGATGAAATGTTGCGGGTGAATTAGGCGTGTGCTACTTTACGCCCGCTTTCAAAAGACCGTTGAAAATTTGCGGGAGTAATTCAGTGGTAGAATGCCAGCTTCCCAAGCTGGACGTCGCGGGTTCGAGTCCCGTCTCCCGCTTCTAAACAATCCAGAATCTCATCAGAATGAAAAGCCGCAGCGAAGTTTGACTTCAGTTGCGGCTTTTGAAGTTTCGACGCTCGCTCAAGCGTGAGGAGAACCAACACCATGTCCGCTTCCCCGAAACCTCCGATCAAACATTTGCGCTGGTACATCGCGATCATGCTTTGTCTGGCGTCGGAACTGAATTACCTGGATCGTCAGACGCTGGCCGTGCTGATCGGAACCATCCAAAAAGAACTGAATCTGACTTCGGCCAATTACGGCGATATCAATTCGTGGTTTCTGACCAGCTATGCGGTGATGTATCTGGTTAGCGGGCGTATCATTGACACTGTTGGAACCCGGCGCGGCTTTATGTTTTTCGTCTCGGGCTGGTCGCTGGCGAACATGGCGCATGTATTCGCGCGAACTGTCGGCCAGTTTTCCTTTTTCCGATTTTCGTTGGGCGTTTTTGAGCCGGGCAGTTTTCCTGGCGGCGTGCGTGCCGTAGCCGAATGGTTCCCGATCAAGGAACGCGCCATGGCTGTGGGCATTTTCAACGCCGGCACGGCGTTGGGCTCCATGCTGGCCGCTCCGATTGTGACCTTCATCGCGGTGACATTCGGCTGGCGTTCGGCGTTTTTGTTCACGGGCGCTTTGGGGTTTGTCTGGGTGGCGGCTTGGGCGGCGATTTATTTTCTGCCCAAAGACCATCCACGGTTGGGCGCGGAAGAACGAGAGTTGATTCTGGCCGATCAGAAAACCGAAGGCGACAGCAGCAAACCCGCGCCACTTTCAGTGTTGTTGAAGATGAAAGAAACCTGGGGCTGCGTACTGGCGCGCGTGTTGACCGATCCGATCAGCTACTTTTTGAATTTCTGGATTCCTTTTTACTTTCAAAAAGAACGCGGTTTCGATTTGAAACAAATCGGCATGTTCGTTTGGATTCCGTTTGCTGCCTTGACGCTGGGCAATCTGTTCAGCGGCGCGATGCCGCGATTTCTGATTGCACGCGGCTGGCCAATGAACACGGCGCGCAAATCCACGATGTTGGGGATTTCGCTGGCCATGCCTGTGTTCTGTTTGCTGGTGACCAAAGTCGCCAGTCCTGCGGTGGCAATGGCGGTCGTTGCCGGAATGATGTTTTGCCACGCCGCCTGGGGCAACATCACGCTGCCCGCCGAAGTCTTCCCACGCCACGCCATCGGCACGGTCACGGGGCTGGGCGGTTGTCTGGGCGCGGTCATGGGAGCGATCACGCAACGCTATATCGGACGTGTGGTGGATGATTTTTCCTTTGCGCCGATTTTTGCGGCTTGTGCGGGAATCTACTTGCTGGCCTTGCTGCTGGTGCATTTGCTGATCGGCGAGCTCGGCAAAATTCGTCAGGTTCCGGCGGTGAATCAAATAAGGAGCGTGTGAAATGAACTTTACCCGACGCAAGTTTTTGCATGGCAGCGCCGCCGGGCTGGCTTCGGCTGCATTTGCCGGACAATCGCTTATCGGTTATGCCGCCAGCAAGGGCGCGCGCTTTCGCGTTGGCGTGACGGACTGGAATTTGCGGAAGACAGCCAAACTGGAATCCGTTGCGTTGGCTAAAACGATCGGCTTCGACGGCGTGCAGATCAGCATCGGCAGAAAGATGGAATTGAATGACAAGGCCATGCAACAAGCCTTTGTCGCCGAAGCCAAACGCGCGAAACTGCCGCTGGCTTCGGTCTGTCTGGACATCCTGCATGTCAATGGCTTGAAGTCCGACCCGCTCGGACAACGCTGGGTGGCAGAGGCCATTCCGATCACCCAGGCGCTCGGCGTCAAAGTCATTCTGCTGCCATTTTTCGGCAAGTGGGCGTTGAAGACGCAGGCCGAGATGGATTATGTCGGCGATGCCTTGAAGGAAATCGCCCCAGCGGCGGAAAAAGCGGGTGTGATTCTGGGTCTGGAAGACACCATTTCGGCCCGCGACAACGTGCGGATTATGGAGCGCAGCAAGTCGCCGGCCGTGCTGACTTATTACGATGTCGGCAATTCGACGCTGCAAGGGTTCGACATCGTCGAAGAGATTCGCTGGCTCACGGCGCGACGCATTTGCGAAGTTCATCTGAAGGACAATCCCGGCTACCTGGGGCAGGGCAGGATCAATTTTCCTGCCGTGGTGGATGCGCTGGCGGAGATCGGTTTCGACAAATGGGCGCAACTTGAATGCGATGCGCCGAGCGGCTCGGTCGAAGACGATATGAAAAAGAATCTGGGCTTTATCCGCGGCGTGATCGCGCAGCGGCGATGAATTGAGGTTTCGCAAAAGTCGAAAGCCGCATCGAAGCTTGAACTTCGATGCGGCTTTCGTTTTACCGCGATTGCTGCCATTCGACCGATTAGAGGCCTTTCGCCGCCAAATATTTGATCAAGTCGCGGACACGGCAGGAATAGCCCCACTCGTTGTCATACCACGTCAAGATTTTCAGCAGGTTGCCACCGATGACCTTGGTGTATTCAGCGTCAACGATGGACGAATTGGAATTGCCACGAAAGTCGGTGGAAACCAGCGGCGACGTCTCGAAGCCCAGAATACCCTTCAACTCTCCGTTGGCGGCATTTTTCAGCGCGTTGTTCACTTCTTCGGTCGTCGTGTCCTTTTCAAGCTCCATCACCACGTCAACCAGCGAAACGTTCGGCGTTGGCACGCGGACTGAAATGCCATCAAACTTGCCTTTCAGTTCCGGCAGCACCAGCGCGACGGCCTTGGCCGCGCCGGTTGAAGTCGGAATCATCGAAAGCCCGGCAGCGCGCGCGCGGCGCAAATCCTTGTGCGGGAAATCCAGAACAACTTGATCGTTCGTGTACGAATGGATCGTCGTCATCTGGGCTTTCCTGATGCCGAAATTGTCATTGATGACTTTGGCGACCGGCGCCAGGCAGTTGGTGGTGCAGGAAGCATTCGAGATGATGTGATGCTCCGCCGGATTATACGAACCTTCGTTGACGCCCAGCACGATGGTGATGTCTTCGTTCTTGGCCGGCGCGCTGATGATGACTTTCTTGACCGGACCGCGCAGATGAGCGGAAGCCTTTTCCTTGTCGGTGAAGCGTCCGGTGGATTCGATCACGATTTCCGCGCCGACTTCTTCCCACGGAATCAATTTCGGGTCTTTTTCGGCGAAGACGCGGAAGGTATCGCCCGCGACTGTGATCGTATTTTCAGTGTTCGTCACTTCCTGTTCCAGGTTGCCCAGAATCGAATCGTACTTCAGCAGATGCGCAAGCGTTTTGGTGTCGGTCAGGTCGTTGACCGCCACAATATCGAAATCCTTGTCTCCCAGCGCAGTCCGCAGGACATTGCGTCCAATGCGTCCAAAGCCATTGATGCCTACTTTGATAGCCATTGTTTCTTCTCCTGTCGAGGTTTTGAGTGTTGGTGGAGTCAAGCCATAAGCATGGTGGAACCGCTGCCTGACTTGAAGTGTGGCAAAGTACCGTAGCGAATCTGCTGTGTCAACCAGAGCGGGCCGCCGAGTTAGGGCCCTGTTGAGTTAGGATAAGCCGGTAAGCTACCATCAAGATCGAACTTCACAATCCACGCAATATCTGATCATGACTGAATGATGAATTCTGTTAATCCGGGCAATTTAAGTTATGAATGACAGCAAGATTACTTCCACAATTCCGGCCAATGTTTCATCGGAAATGAAGCATGATTGGGACAAGCGGGCGCAGGAAAATGCCCGCTGGTTTATCAATACGTTGAAGGTCGAGCAAACTGAAGATGAGTTTGATCGGACAGGACGCCAGGATTTCGATGGTTTGATTCGCTGCGAACTTCCATTGCTGACGGGCAGGCGAGATCCCAAAACATTGCGCGTGCTGGAAATCGGTTGCGGCATTGGCCGGATGACCAAATACCTGGCCGAAGTTTTCGGAGAGGTTCACGGCGTGGATGTTTCCGGCGAAATGGTTCGACAGGCGCGGCAGCGGCTGGCGAACGTGCCAAATGCCTGGTTCAAGGAAGGAAATGGCGCTGACTTTTCCGGGTTCCCGGATGAGTACTTTGATTTTGTTTTCTCAGCCTATGTTTTTCAGCATGTGCCCAGTTTTGAGGTAATTAAATCGAATATCATTGATGGTTTTCGCGTGTTAAAACCTCGTGGCATTTTTAAGTTTGTTACCAGCGCGGTGAATAACGAAGACTACCTGAAGGTGGATAAAGATACCTGGTCAGGGCACCCTTTTACTGAGAATGATATTCGTTCGCTGGCGGAATCTCTGGGCGCTCAGCTTCTTGGAGTTGTCGGCGATGGCACACAATATTGCTGGACCTTGCTGAGAAAACGGTCGCACGAAGATGCCAAAGAGTTACTTTCTGCCCCTCCGCCGCGAATTATTACGATTGGACGGGCTGACAATCTGGCGAATCCCGACTTGTCGCCGCGCAACGGCGACGTATATCTGGGAATTATTCTGGACGGCGTATTACACGAACGGATAGATGCTGGTAGCTTATTGGTGGAACTCGGCGGGCATCTGATAGCTCCCTGTTATGCAGGGCCGGTTGGGATTCCCGCCGAACATCTGATGCAATTCAGGGAATTCTATCCAGGGTACGATCATCAAACGCAGGTGAATGTCCGGATTCCTGCCGATGAACCGGCGGGAAATGTTATTTTGCGGGTTAGATTGCCGGATGGCGCAGTCTCCACGGAGGTAACTATTTCGCTGCCGCCTGTAACATCGCCCCCCCCCCGCATCCGCTCGGTCACTAATTATGCTGATAAGGGGCTGGACATTTTTGCCAGTGGACCCAAGTCGAGGATCAGAATTCTGGCAGACCAGATTGATATGAATACCTGTTTAGAGGATGTGGCTATCAGGATAAACAATGAATGGATCAAGCCTGATAGCTTCGAGTTTGTGCCCGGCAATGCATTTTGGGAGATTGCCGGACAGCTTCCCCTTAACGTACAGTCTGGTGAAGCTGCTGTCTGGTTGAGAGTGAAAGGATTGCTGTCGTTGCCGGCAGCAATCCAAATTCAGTAGTAATGAGAGAGGCTCCCTACCACTGACTACCTTCAGTCAGTGCAACTTCGTATTCGTTCGAGAGTTTTCCGTTGCACCAGAGTTGTACCTTCGCCGGACCGACGGCAAGGCCCGGCGGAATGGGAACATTGATCTGAAGGCGCTCGGTGTTCGTGCTGCCGCCCCACAGACCCACGTAAACCGGGTTGATGCCGTATCCGCCGACTTCGACGCGAACGTTATTGCGGCTGGCATCAGCGGGCAATCCTTCGACCGAAAGCGCCAGCATCGCCCGCCTTCCACGGCGGGGGAAGTTTTTGTCATAGGTGACGGCGTTGATCACGTCCAGGAGTTGTAAGGAGGGGGAAGCTTCGGCCGGGCGGTCATTCCAATGACGGAAAGCCTTGACGACCACGCGTGTCGGTTCCCGCCGGAGTAACTCGCAACGCGCGAAACCTGCCGCGCGAAGCATGCGAATCACGCATTCAACGTTTGGTCCCCACCAGTTGTCATACTGACCGCCCAGCTCGTCAATTTCATAAAACTCCATTACCGGCAGGGGAAGCTCAAAGAAGTCATCCGCGACATGAGTTTCCAGTACCAGGTACTCGCGGGTTATTTCGCAAATCTGCTCCAGTGCCAGCAAGGGATGCTTGAGGTGGTATAAAACGCCCAGGAAAAAGATGATGTCGAAAGTGCCCAGTTTTTCGGGAGTTACTTCGTGAACGCTTAATTCGTGAAAAGGTATTTTCGAATTCAGCGCCTGTTTCGCCTTGAAGAAGTTTTCCGGCGTCCAGCAGTCCACTGCCACGACTTCCGCGCCCCGTTTCTCCGACTCGAAGCTGTAAAATCCATCCCAGCAGCCAATATCGAGCACGCGCTTGCCGGAGAGATCTTCCGGCAAATTGAAGCGGCGATAATTTTCTTTCAGCTCTTCGGGCGTATGCACGCCTTTTGTAATTAGTCCCTCTCCGAGGTCAATGCTATGCCACCAGGAGCCAGCCAGCATTTCTGCCTTGAATGTCGCTGTATCCTGGTCAATCTTTTTACGTAACTTATCGTTGTCCATTGTTCCCTTCGTTATGAGTAGTAACAAGCTACTTTTTGATAATGACAGGTGCTGCGGGATCAAATCTCCAACCCATAGGTTCAAAATCCGATGATTCCGCCGCCCGAACTGAAACCGAAATGCTATACAACTTTCCCGGAAATCGCTAGCCGCCTTGTTTGCTGGCGGCTAATGCGGCACACTCGCCTTGAAACCCACTGATTTTGCTAGCCTGAACAAACCAAGAGCCGGTGACCGAAGTTGTGATTATCCGGAATGATGTTGGCCCGCTGCCACCCACGGGAGAAATACACATGCAATACGATCCATTGAATGACGACTTTGACGCCGATGAGCCAGTGCGAAAGAGTTACAAACGGCCTCGCTGGCTGATCGCTCTTCCAATCTTGATTCTGGTCCTGCTGTTATGGCCGGGTTGGGCGGGATTTTACTCCGAATGGTTGTGGTTTCAGGAACTGGGGTATGAGCAGATTTTCTCGACCACGCTTCGGGCGAAAATGCTGCTGGGCGTGACAGCCACACTGGTGGCGGGACTGGCCATCTGGCTCAACTTCAAACTGGTCTTACGCCTGTCCGCCGCTCATTCCAAATTGCTGCGTTTCATCACCGTCAACAACGAGCAAGTTCCTTTGCCGGACATCGCCGGATTTGTGGAAAGGTGGGGATTCCGTCTTTCGCTGCTGGCGGGGGCGTTTTTTGGATTGAATCTGTGGGAGTCCTGGGAAGTGGTTTTGCAATTCCGCCATCAGACGCCGTTTGGCGAAACTGATCCGCTGTTTGGGCGCGATATTGCGTTTTATGTTTTCACGCTGCCATTGCTGGAGATCGTTCTGCAATTCCTGTTTATGCTGGTGATGGTGTGTCTGGCGGGAGCCATTGCGCTATATGCCCTGCGTGGCGGAATTCGTGTCAATGAGAGAGCGCTCGTGTTTGAGCGCTCTCCGCGCACGCATTTGCTGGTGCTGGTGGCTGCGCTTTTCCTGATTACGGCGGGCCGCACCTGGCTGGAAATTCCAAATTTGCTGTATTCGTCCAGAGGCCCAGTGGCGGGCGCAAGTTACACGGATATTGCGGCGGTTCTGCCGCTGCTGAAGGTTGAGGTTTTCGCCGCCCTGCTGGCCACCGTGCTGGCCGTTGCCTGTGCCTTTACTTCGCGTATCAAACTGCTGCTGGCGGGAATCGGACTTTATGCGCTGGTGCTGATCGGCAGTTGGGTGTATCCGGCATTCGTGCAGCGCTTTTCAGTTGCCCCGAATGAACTGGTCAAGGAAACGCCCTACATCGTCAATAATATCAACGCCACGCGCAAAGCCTTCGCGCTGGACCATGTCGAGGAGCGCGAACTGACGGGCGCCGCCGGGCTGACCTTGCAGGATATTCAGGAGAACAAGGCGACGATCAACAACATTCGGCTCTGGGACCGGCAGCAATTGCTGGATACCTTCGCGCAGATTCAGGAAATCCGCACCTATTACCAGTTTCAATCCGTGGACAATGACCGCTACCAGATCGGCGGCGAATTGCGGCAAACAATGATTTCGCCTCGTGAACTGGCGGTTGACAGTCTTCCGAATCGCAACTGGATCAATGAACGGCTGACCTTCACGCATGGATTCGGTTTGACCCTGGGGCCCGTGAATCAGATCACGCCGGAAGGATTGCCCGTGCTGTTCATCAAGGATTTGCCGCCCGTTTCCACCGCGCCCGCGCTGAATGTGACCAGGCCGGAAATCTATTTCGGCGAGTTGTCGCACGACCCGGTTTACGTCAAAACGGCGGCCAAAGAGTTCAATTATCCATCGGGCGAAGAAAATGTTTACTCCACTTATGAGGGCAAAGCCGGGGTTTCCATCGGTTCCGCCTGGCGCAAACTGCTGTTTGCGACGCGATTCGGCGATATGAAATTGCTGTTGTCGAACGACATGTCGGATGAAAGCCGCGTGTTGTATTACCGCAACATCAATGATCGTCTCAGCCGCATCGCGCCTTTTTTGCAGTTTGATGAAGACCCGTATCTGGTTATTTCGGAAGGAAGACTGTTCTGGATTGCCGATGCCTATACGGTCTCCCGCCGTTATCCCTATTCGCAGCAGATTGCCGGAATCAATTACATCCGCAACTCGGTCAAAGCCGTCATTGACGCCTACAATGGCGACGTGCGGCTTTACCTGGCGGATGAAACCGATCCGCTGATTCAAACCTGGGCCAAAATCTTTCCCGGACGGTTCAGACCGCTCGCCGAGTTGTCCGCCGATTTGCGGGCGCATCTGGCTTATCCGAAAGACATCTTCAAGATTCAAACGGCGGTCTATTCGACCTACCACATGGATCAGCCGCAGGTCTTTTACAACAAGGAAGACCAGTGGGAAACCGCCGCATCCCAATCGTCGAATCCAAGCCCGCGTGGAGATTCCGCCGTTGCCGCGTTGGAGCAGCAGATGGAGCCTTACCACAACATCATGAAGCTGCCGGGAGAACAGAAGGAAGAGTACATTCTGATGCTCCCGTTCACGCCGCGCAGCAAGGACAATCTGGCGTCGTGGATGGTGGCGCGTTCCGACGGAGAACATTACGGACGATTGCGCGTTTACCGGTTTCCCAAACAGAAACTGGTGTACGGGCCGAAACAGGTCATGGCGCGCATCAATCAGGACGCGGAGATTTCGCGCCAGACCTCGCTCTGGAATCAGCGCGGCTCGCAAGTCCAGTTCGGAACCTTGCTGGTGATTCCGATCAAGGAATCGTTGCTCTATGTGCAGCCGCTTTATCTGCGCTCGGAATCCGGCAAGATTCCTGAACTGAAGCGGATTATTGTCGTCGCCGAAAACCGCATTGCGATGGAAGAAACGCTGGAAGCCGGTTTGGCCCGCATCTTCGGCAGTGGGCCATCAACTCCGCAGCCTCCGGCAGGAGAGACGTTGGCAACCGCTGTTCAACCTGGCACGGCAACGCAGGCCACTGCGCCCAAACCCGAGACGCAAAGCCTGGCGGCGCAGGCCAAACAGCACTACGACCGCGCCATTCAGGCGCAACGCGACGGCGACTGGGCGCGCTACGGCGAGGAAATCAAACGCCTTGGCGCGGTGATCGAACAAATGCCGAAGCAGCAATGAGCTTGAAGCTGATTGCTGTCATCAGCCGGAAGATTCCGGAGTGCAAATCGCTTCCGCCAGGCCGGGGATGAGCGGCAGGATCGAATCCACAATTGCGGGCAGCGCAGGCGCGCCGGTTGCGTCGCTTTCTCCGGCCAGGACTTCGTGGAAGCGCGGATGAGACGGAAAAGGGACGCCGCCGCCTTGGCGAAAACATTCGATAAGCTGATCCTCCATGGAACCAATCAGCGGGATGAATTGCATGGTCGAGGCGACATTGACCGGCGCTGCGGCCCGCGTCAGCGATGCCGCATGCTCCGACGGCAGGTAGTAGGTTTCGTTGGCGGGGTAGTGTTCGATGATGCCGCAGGTCGCCATCGCGCCGAGCCATTCGCGCACGAAGCGTTCGTCCAGGCGCACCCCACGCGCGATTTGCTCGCTGGTTGCTGGATCAATCTTCGCCATTACGTCAAAAAGCTTCGTCCGGTGGCCGACGCTGATCATCAGCGCCAGCGCGGCGGAATTCAGTGTGTCCAGCATCCGTTCGGCGAATGCATCCGCCTGTGCGTCGTTGAAATCCTCTACTTTGGCGCGCGCCATCCGTTGTGTAATTGAGATTTCCCCTGTGTTCGGATTGATCACTTTTTCATCCTCTCGATGCCTGCTTGAATTTAAGTTAGCGCGTTTGTTCCCCCCTGCCCTTGCGATACAATTCGCCGGGCGACGAGGGAAGTGGCGGGCCGGGTTATCCGGTTTTTTATCAAAGATACCAGTGTTGTGTCAGGGAAGTCTTGAATCCGCCCGTCAAAAAGTTTTCAAACATTCCTCAAATCGGCTATGTCAAAAGAAACAAAACTCTTTTATGAGTTCGACCGGTTTCGACTGGATGCCACGGAGCGCGTGCTGGAGTGTGCCGGCGAAATGGTTCCACTGACTCAAAAAGCCTTTGACGTGCTTCTGGTGCTGGTAGAAGGGCGCGGGCGGATCGTCAGCAAAGAGGAATTGATGGAGAAGGTGTGGCCAGACACCTTTGTCGAAGAGAGCAATCTGGCGCAAAACATTTACACGCTGCGAAAAGTTCTGGGGCAGACGCCCGCCGGAGAAGGATACATTGTGACCGTCCCGCGCCGCGGGTATCGTTTTGCCGCCGCCGTGCGCGAATTGTGGGAGGAGGAAAAAACCGGGAGCCAGATTCCGGCCGCAACCTTGAAGCCTGAGGTGGAGGCCCAAGCCGAAGCTTTTCCCATTTCAAACGACGGCTTGAACAGCGCTTCGCCCGAGGTTGTTTTCGAGACTGCCGCAGTCAGCACGGCGCCGCCTCCCGCGCTGGCGCAGCCTGTTCAAGCGACTGGGAGCGTTCGCACAGGAAACTGGTACGGACACCGCAAAGTGATGGCGCTGATTGCCGCTACCGCTTTGATAACGGCCCTGGGGGTCGCCTGGTTGGTTGGCCAGGGCGGGGCCGGCAGCGAAGCGATTTCCGGAACGATGAATATTTCCGCGCTGACCACCACCGGCAATATCACAGCGGCGGCGATTTCGCCCGATGGCGCTTATGTCGCCTACGCCGCGAATGACAGCCCCGACCGGAGCACGCTGTGGATCGAGCAGCTCTCGACTTCAGCGCGCCGGGCCGTCATTCCGGCGAATGAAAACCGTTACTACGCGCTGACCTTTTCGCCGGACGCGGGGCATCTGTATTACATTGCGGCCACAAACGAATCGCCGCGCCGCGCCGTCCATCGCGTTTCCGTGCTTGGCGGCACACCCAAAAAGCTGTTCGATGAAGTCAATGCCGCTGTTTCCTTTTCTCCGGACGGTTCGCAGTTGGTGCTGCGCCGCGCCATTGATCAGCGCAGGGTGATTACGCTTTCCATTGCCAGCCCGGATGGCGCGAATGAAAAAGAGATTGCCTCGATCCGGTATCCAGAAGTGTTCTACGACCCGGCCTGGTCGCCCGACGGAAAGATGATCGCCTGCGCGGCGGGCAACCCTGGAGGCGTGTCGGAGATGTATGTCGCCGGTATAGGCGTGGACGACTGGGCGATGAAAACAATTTCAGCACAGCGCTGGAAATGGATCGGTCAAATGGCCTGGCTACCGGATTCCAGCGGTTTGGTGATGGTCGCGCAGCAAAATTCGGCGTCTCCGCATCAGGTCTGGCTGTTGAAATATCCGAGCGGGGAGGCGCATCGGATCACCAATGACACAAGCACGTACAACCGGCTCAGCCTGGCCGCCCGCCCCGGTTTGATCGCGACGCTGCAAGTCAAACAGGTGACCAACGTCTGGCGGATTCCCCGCGACAGTAATCAAATCAATGGGCGCCCCAGACAGATCACCGCGGCGGCTGGCGGTTACCGTGGCGAAGTGTCGTGGACGCCTGACGGAAAAATCGTTTACGAATCCCAGGCAGGCAGCGCGCCCGCAATTTCGATGATGGACGCCGAAGGCGGAAACTCGAAGCTGCTGACCAGCGAATTTGCCGGCCGCGCCTATGTTGGCAATTCGAGAGTCTCGCCGGATGGCCGTTACATTGTTTTCACTTCCGACCTCAACGGTGAACGCCATCTCTGGCGGATGAACATGGACGGCAGCAATGCCATTCAACTGACTCGCGGCCCCGGAGAAGATAATCCCAGCTTCACGCCGGATGGCCGCTGGGTGCTGTATGTGAATCTGGAGCGGGATGGCGCCGACCGCCCCACCATCAGCCGGGTTTCGATTGATGGCGGAGAGATAAAACGGTTGTCAGATGAATTCGTGGACTTTCCCAGCGTGTCGCCCGATGGAAAAACCTTCGCCTGCCTGTATGCCGAAGGCCCCGGCCCCACACCCTGGAAAATCGCCATTTTTCCGATTGAAGGCGGTCGCCCGGTGAAAGTCTTTCCCCAGCCCATGCAGTCCCAAACCGTTCGCTGGACGCCCGACGGCCTGGGGCTGACTTATGCGGATAATCCTGTTTCCGGCGCTTCCAAAATCCGGATTCAACCGGTCGTTGGTGGCGAGCCGAAAGTGTTTGCGGAAATGGATGCGGATCGCATTTTCGGCCTGGACTGGTCACCCGATGGTAAATCCCTGGCCTGTGTGCGAGGGCTGTGGACGACAAATGTGGTTCTTATCAAAGACTTCATCCGGAACTGAAAACTGTGCAAAAAACAGGAAGTGCAGGCATTCTTATTCATATCTTTCACGATCTTGAAAGAGTATGATCGCCGCCTCAAAGACTGCGAGCGACAGCTTGCAGCCGCATCCGCAGCAAAACGAAATTGAGAAGATACGCGAATTTGACCATCCGATCTGATCGGTAGCCAAATCAGCACGGAAAGCCCCCATCCGGATCAGGGGTGAGCAATAACAGTTATTGTCCGAACCCCTCCTCCACCATTCACAACCTGCCTCAAAAGGAGCTTTATGTGGCGACGATACCAAATTCCATTGTTCCTGCTTTTGCTCTTGGTGCTGGGCGGCCTGTTTACCCTGGTATGGCAGCCGTGGGGAACGCGTCCGTCCGGCCTGGTCGGCGCACAGTCTTCAACGCAACTGCAATGCGAAGCATTTTGCAGTGATACGCGCGTCGGCGTTTCAGTCACTGAGGTGACTTTCAGCGGCACGGCGGATAGCCTGAGCCAACTGGCGCTGGAAGTCACCATTTATAAGGACGGCTTTGCGCGAAATCGGCTGGCCAGAATCACGCCGATTCGCGCGGGGCAAAAATTTACGATCGTTCTTCCCGAAGGCCCGCAACCTGCTGCCCAGCGAATTCCCACACCAGGTCTGGATCAGCTCACGCTGACTGAAGTGCGCCTGCAAAGCGAGCGTGGCCTGGTAACGGTGCGCATCGAAGGCCTCGACGCCGGATTGAATTATTTCTGGCGCGTTCGCCCAGCCGATGGGAGCGGGCCGGGAACTCAAACCGCTGTTTGCCGCGCCGCCATCTGCCCCGTGGACAGCGAACCGCAGGCGACGCCGAATCCTCCGCGGTAATCAGTTCAAAAGACCAGACCACATTCAATATAAAAGCCGTGCCGGCTGAAGAAGCCGCGGCGCTTGCGGCCACATCCGCACGACCATCATTTCGCACATTGTGTCAGCTTTGGAGGTGAAATCATGCCAAGCCTTCGTCACGCCCAGCAGCGCACGCACAGAGGCGCCTGCTATTTGATTACCACTCTGACTTTCTGCCTGATCGTCGCATTCGCCTTGCGGGGAAAGGCGCGTGTCGCCGGTCAGGTCACGATCACGGACATCAATCCCAATCAATCCACACTCGACGCTTCAGACCCCGACGGCGCTTCCGGCGGCCGCGTCAACGGGCTGGCTGCCGTGCCCGGCAACAACCAGATTTTTTATGCGGCCAGTGAATGGGGCGGCCTTTATCGAACCAATGATGGCGGGCTGACCTGGAACCGGCTGAACAACCACCGGCCCACCATCACCTGGGATGTCGAAGTCAGCCCGACCAATCAGAACCGCGTCTTTGCCACATCTTTCTACGATGGCCGCGTCAACAGCGAATCGGGCATCAATGTCAGCACCGACGGCGGAGCGACCTGGACACATCCGGCCACCGCCACGCCGCCCGCCGGACTTTGCTCCGCCGCGCGACGCAATGAGCGCGCAGCCTTCGGCATCGCCATTGATCCCGCCGCTCCGCAGAACATTTACATCGGCACCAACTGCGGACTGGCGATCAGCAACGACAACGGCGCGACCTGGAATTTCGTTGACCCGACGCCGGGAGACACTGCCGATGACGTTTGGGACGTGGTGGTGCATCACGGCGGAATCATTGACATCGTCGGCGATGACGGTCACCGCCGCTCGATCAACGGCGGCGCAATGTGGACCACGGCAACCGGAACGCCATTGCCTTCGGGGTTAGGTTCCATCGCAGCCTCGCCCGACGAACAGAACGTCATTTTCGCCACGGTGGGCGCAAACGTCTGGGAGTCGGACGATGGCGGCGCGAACTGGACCAGTCTGGGCACGCCCGAATCTCGCCGGCAGGGACGCATCCCCTTCGTCGCGGTCAATGACCGGGCTGGAACCGCCTTTGATTTATGGTACGGCGACGTGCGTCTGTACCGTGCGGGCTGCACCAGCAATCCGATGGGCGGCGGGCAGCGCTGCCCGTCGGGCACCATCGGAAACATGCTTCCGGCCACGCCGCCGGCCGGATGGGCCGGGCCGTTCACGCGCGATGTCGGCGGACACGACGATGTCGGCGACCTGGTTTTCGACACGGCGGCGGCCAACGACGCCTGTCCGCGCATCTTCGCTTCGGACGGCGGAGTCTATTTCAATACCGCGAATATGAGTCCGGCCTGTCACACGCCCGCCTGGGAACAGCCCAACGTGACGCCGCATGCGCTGTGGTTGTGGTCGCTGGCCGGCGCAGATCAGGCTGGAAACGCCACCGAAGACCTCTATTTCGGCAATCAGGACAATGGTTCTTACGCGGCGACCGATGCCGGAGCGGCGGCTCCGACCTGGACGAACCGCGATTGCTGCGATGTCTTCGACGCTTCGGCGGAACCTGCCCGCGTGCTGTACACCTTCTGTTGCGGCGGAGGCCGGGCAACCCGGCTGGTGCGGCGCGGACCGGGAATGGCCGGCGGCGGGTCGGTGACGGACCCGGCGGATTACCCGGCGGATGGGCTGCTTCCGGGATTCATCTTCCCGGACATCCTGACCCGTTTCGGCGATGCGAGTTACGCCATGATCACAGTGGACTGCAACACGCCGCCCAATGGCATAGACGATGATGGTGATGGCATGACTGACGAAGCCGACGAAACACGCGGCTGCACAGGCACAAATGCCGGAGATGGCGGCATTCACATCACCACCAACGCCGCCGCCGCGCCTGTCGTCTGGACGGAACTGGGACCGGGCACGGAACCTCCGACCGGCGGGGGGAACCGCGCGTGCGCGGTGAAATCGGCGACGATGGGCGGAACGACCACCTTCCTGGTGCAGGTTGGCCGCTGCGACGGTTTCAATCAGGATCAGTTGTGGCGCTTCACCGGCACGAATGCGGCGGGCGCCTGGGGGCAGGTGAATTTGCCGCCCGGCGGCATAGGCATTTTTGATGTTGATCCGACCAATCCGAACCGGATCATTGCGTCGCAACTCAACGGCGCAAACGTCAATATGATCCTGACGACCAATGGCGGAACGAACTGGACAACGCTCACGGCGCTGGACAACCTGATGACGGGCGGCGGGACCTATCAATACCGCAATTCGCGCGGTTCGGCTCCGGGCAGCGCCACCAATCACAGCGGCTACGTGCAGCCGACGCTGGTCGCCTTTGATCCCGGCAACGGCAACACCATCGTTGCCGCCGGAGCGGATTCGGGCGTTTTCCTGAGCAACGACGCAGGCAACATCTGGACGACATTGACGGACAATTCCGGCGGAACCTCGAATCCGCAATTGCCGCGGCCGCGTTACGCCTACTTCGACCGCGAAGGCGGAACGGTCAACGTTTACGTGGGGACGCAGGGCCGAGGCGTCTGGCGTCTCAGTTTCCAGGCGGCCACCGCCGACCTGGTGCTGACCAAGACCGCCGCGCCCAACCCGGTCGTGACCGGCAGCAACGTCACCTACACGCTGACAGTGACCAACAACGGGCCGGATGCCGCGCAGTCCGTCACCGTCGTTAACACTCTGCCGGCGACGCTCAGTTTCGTTTCCTGCAATGTCAGCGGAGGAACCGGCGGCGTTTGCAGTGGGACGGGGAACAATCGCATGGTCACTCTCACTTCGCTGGCGGCCAATGCCGCGGCGACAATTACGCTGGTGGGGCAGGTCAGTTGCGCCCTGGCAAACGGCGTGATGATCAGCAACCCGGCAAGCGTCAGTTCGCTGGCCACCGATCCCAATCTCGGCAACAACGCGGCAATGGTTGGTGTGACTGCGTCCAATCCACCGCCAGTGATCACCTGTCCGCCGAATCAGAATGCGGTCACGCCCGATCCGGGGAATACCAGCGCCACCGTCACCTACCCGGCGCCGATGGTGACAGATAACTGCCCCGGCGCGACTGCAGTCTGTGTGCCGCCATCGGGTTCTATCTTCCCGTTGGGCGTCACTCCTGTTACCTGCACGGCAACAGACAGCGGCGGCCAGATGGCCAACTGCAGCTTCAACGTGACGCTCTTTGATGTTTGCCTGCAGGACAATGCTTCTGGCGACACCCTGTATTTCAACTCCTTCACCGGCGACTACCTTTTCCTCAGGTGCGCCACCGGCTTTATGTTGTCAGGGCGGGGAATGATCACACGGACTGCCTGCCTGACCACGCTCAGCGAAGCGCGTGTGACAGCGACGCTCGACCGTTGCATCATCGCGCCGCTGAACAGGGGAAGCGCAACCATCAAACCGAATCCGATCGGCGGATGGTTTTACATCACTGACAGCAATACAGAGAACAACACCTGTATCTGTCCTTGATTTGAGAGTGCCGAAAACAGCGCTGGGTCGCGGACAGCAACACCCGCGACCCAGCGATTCCAGAGATGCTTCTTGAGATGCGACCCGTGGAGCGTCCCGGAAGTTCTCCACCAGGCTCTATTTCGCAACAGGCCGAACTGTATTCCTGATATTTGCGCTCGCACTCAACGGAAAAACCTTCAAGCAGGTGCGGATCAAGGTCGTGGTTCAACCAGGTGAGTCAAGCGAGAGCTGGTAATGATATAGAAACAGTCGCAAACGAATCTCAGGCATTCGGGAACGGTAAACTGTTGCGGCCGAAGCGAGACAGCCGCCCTGATAAGCGCGCGGTCTTTCTTCGCGCTGTTCCTCGGTATCGCCATTGGGTTGTGTCTGCGCACGGCGCCTGAGCTACTTTGCAGGAGTAATTTCAATTTTGCGGTAGAGAATCTTGGTGTGGTCGCCCTGGAGCAGGATCGGGCCGGGAGCGGCTTCGTCGCTGTCGAGCGCGCCTCCGGTGATGCCGGGGATGGTTTCGTTGTCAATGATGGTCTGGCCGTTGAACACGACGGTGACTTTGCGACCTACCAGGGTGATGTCCAGCGATTGCCATTCGCCGGGCTTTTTCGCCGCGTTGACCAGCGGTTTCAGCCAGCCGTAGACCGCACCCATCCGCAAACTGTCCAGCACTTGATTGAAGCCGTCGCTGATCTGCACTTCGTAGCGGCCTCGAAGGTATACGCCGCTGTTGCCATTCGCCGGAACCTGGAATTCGATGTGGGCTTTGAAGTCGGTGAACTTTTGTTCGCTGATGATGTCTGCGCAGGGCATCTTGTTGGTCATTGCGCCATCGGCGACGCTCCAGCAATTGCCGTGCTGATTACTTCTCAGTTTCCAGCCGGTCAGATCCTTGCCATTGAATAGTTGAATCGGTTTGCCCCAGGCGACGATTTTGCTCGGTGTCAGCGCGGGAGCGCGCATTGCTGTCCACTGGATGGTTTTGCCCGTTTCGTCAATGACCGTGCCACTGAGTCTATCGCCAGCGAGTTTGCCGATGAAAACCAGTTCTTTGGGGGCGGCTTCGTATTGCGCGGGGATGGCGACAGTTAGTTGGCCATTGCTGAATTCGGCTTTGGATGCATAGCGCATGCTGCCGAAACGTCCGACGAAACTGGCCATCAGTTCGGTTTCTTTTCGCAGGCGGACTTCCAGCCAGGAAGGATAGCTGGTGCCGTCGGCGGCTTGGACGGTGATGTCCCAGCGGCCTAACACGGCGTCGGCAAAACCCGCAGTTTGGGCAAGGGCAGGGAACGAAAGCAGACAGAAGGTGAGCGTTAGTTGAATAACAAACCGTTTCATCAGTTGATCTCTCCGGAAAATCGTTCGTAGTGCCGGCTTCAGCCGGAAAGGCGTTGCGGCAGGACTCTCCGCCTAAAGCCGGCAAGACAAACTTTTCTTGTTTTTTAGTTCTTCGCCATACTGCCGAACTTTGGCGCGACGCCAAGGTTCTGGAACAGAAAGGCGTAAATGTCCGCCGTGCCTTCGATGGCTTTGGCGGTGTTGCTGGCGCCGTGGCCGGATTTGGTTTCGATGCGGATCAGCACGGGAGCCTCACCGCGCTGTTTTTCCTGCAAGGTGGCGGCATATTTGAACGAATGCGCCGGAACGACGCGGTCATCGTGGTCGGCGGTGGTGATCAGCGTCGCCGGGTATTTGATTTCGCGGATGTTGTGCAGGGGCGAATACGCGTGCAGCGCCTTGAACTCTTCCGCGTTGTCGCTGGAACCGTAATCGGCGATCCAGTTCCAGCCGATGGTGAATTTGTGGAAGCGGAGCATGTCCATCACGCCGACTTGCGGAATGGCGGCTTTGAACAGGTCGGGGCGTTGATTCAAAACCGCGCCGACCAGCAATCCGCCATTCGACCCACCCTGCATCGCCAGTTTATCCGACGAGGTGTATTTGTTGGCGATCAGCCATTCCGCCGCCGCAATGAAGTCATCAAAAACATTCTGTTTTTTGAGCTTGGTGCCGGCTTCGTGCCACTTTTCGCCGTATTCGCCCCCGCCGCGCATGTTCACCGAAGCGTAGACGAATCCGTTTTCCAGCAAGCCGATGCGCAACGGGCTAAACGTGGGCGAGTTGGTGACGTTGAATCCGCCATATCCGTACATCAGCGTCGGGTTCGTGCCGTCCAGTTTCAAGCCTTTTTTATAGACCAGGAACATCGGCACGCGTGTGCCGTCCTTGCTGTTGAAAAAGACGGCTTTGGTTTCGTAGTCGTCGGCTTTGAAGCCGGGAATGCTGATTTCGCGGAAGACCGTGGATTTCTTGGTCGCGATGTCGTAGCGGAAGATCGTCGGCGGATAGTTCAGCGACGTATAGCTGTAAAAAACAAACTTGTCATCGTTGTTGCCGCCGAAGCCGCCGGCAGTTCCTGGGCCGGGCATTTTCACTTCGTTTTCAAGCTTGCCGTCCAGGCTGTAAACATATGCCTTCGTCGTCACGTCTTTCAGATATGTCGCGAACAGCTTGCCGCCCGCGCTGCCTGCGCCTTGCAGCGGCTCCGCCTTTTCCGGCAGCACGTCCGACCAGGTTCCGGCTTTGGGATCGTACAAAACGACTTTACCGTTCGGCGCGGCTTTGTCGGTTTGCAGCAGGAATTTGTCTTTGATGTTATCAATGACGCCGAAAGTGTCATCGCCGACTTCGGCGACGATGGGCGTGAATTTCTTGTCGGCTTTGGTCAGGTCGCGGAAAAAGACCGAGTTGCCTTTCTTGCCTTTGCCGCGGTCGGAAATACTCAGCAGAACGAAGCGTTCGTCTTCCGTGGTGTTGGCGAAATGGAAGCGCTGCGGATTGGCTTTATCTTCGTAAATCAGTTCGTCTTCGGATTGCGGCGTGCCGACTTTATGAAACCAGACCTGATGATTTTCATTCTTGGTCGAAAGCTCGCGGCCTTTTTCGGGCGCGGGGTAGCGGCTGTAAAAGAATCCATTGCCGGCCCAGGAAGCGCCCGACACTTTTACCCATTCGATTTTGTCGGCCAGCATCTTTTTCGTCGCGATTTCCATTACGCCGTATTCCTGCCAATCGGAGCCGCTGCGCGAAGTGCCGACGACCGCGTATTTGGCATCCTTCGAAAGCGAAAACGTGCCCAGCCGCACTGTTCCATCTGCTGACCATTTGTTCGGATCAATCAGGACTTCAGGCGTGCCATTAAACCCTTTTTGCACGTACAGCACGCTTTGGTTTTGCAAGCCATCATTTTTCGAGAAGAAATACAACTCGCCTTTGCGAAAGGGTGCGCTGATCTTGGGATAGTTATAAAGCTGTTCCAGGCGCTCTTTGATTTTTGCGCGGTAGGGAATCTTGTCCAGGTAAGCGAAGGTGACTTTGTTTTGCTCTTCGACCCATTGGGCGGTTTCGGCGGAGTTGTCGTCTTCCAGCCAGCGGTATGGATCAGGCACGGTCGTGCCGTGATAGGTGTCTACGTGGTCCACTTTTTTGGTCTTGGGATATTGAAAGTTTTGCGCGCCAACGCTGCCACCAAGCAGCACAATGGCGCAGCAACAGACAGAGAGAAGAAGTATGCGATTCTTGCTCATAACAAAGCTCCTTGTTGGTTTCCGGTCAGGAAGTTTGGTCAGGCGTTTTTCAATGCGCCTAGAAATTAGCACCATCCGTTGCCGTCCGCAAAATCGCCGCCAATCCGGAGAAAATGAAAAAGGCCACTTTTTGAGCGGCCTTTGGAACGATTACCGGATCGCGGACGTTCCGTCCGCGTCCCATATTTTTGACAGGTAGAAGCGCGGACGAAACGTCTGCGCTCCAGTGTGATCATTAAAACTGGACTTTGGGCGCCTGGCGCGAGCCTTCGTCGGCTTTGAAGAACGGTTTGTCCTGAAAGCCGGTCAGACTGGCGACGACAACCGTTGGGAATTGCTGTTTGGTGTTTTGGTATTCCTCGACGGATTTGTTGTACAGCCGCCGTTCCTGCGCCATGCGGTTTTCGGTGCCGGCCAGTTCATCTTGCAGTTTCAGGAAGCCTGTGTTGGATTGCAGTTGCGGGTAGGCCTGCACCATGGTCATAAACGGCAGTCCCGCGCCTAAAAAACCTCCGCTGCGCATTGCGCCGGTCATCTTGTTGTCAGCGTCCATTTTCTGTTCCGGCGTGGCCGTGCCGGATTTCATGACGGCCTGAGCTTCGGCGATCTTGGTCAGGATGCTTTCTTCGATTTTGGCATAACCTTTGACGGTGTTGACCAGGTTGGGAATCAAATCCGCGCGGCGCTGCATCTGGTTTTCCACCTGTGCCCACTGCGAATCCACGGCATTGCGTTTGGTGACCAGACCGTTGTAACTGCTCAAGCCGCAGCCGCCCAGAATCAGCGCGAACAGAATAATCGCGCCCAGAACTATCAATCCTATTTTGCCCATGTTGCTCTCCTTTGAAGGCTTCGGGTAGGGGAAGCCGTTACAGGTTATCCACTGTTTCGATGATTTGCGCCACGCAATCCAGATAGCTTGCGAAAAGGTCCTGTGCTTCGATTTCCATCAATTCTTTCGGCTCTTCGCGAAGCCGCAAAATTCGCGCCAGCGGCGCGGTGTCAATTTTTAACCGCTCGCCAACCCGATCCACAGTCGCCAATCGTCCGATTGGTGGTTCCTCGCCAACAAGTTCCAGAATCGGGCGCATAAACCGGACAAAGCTGACGACGCTCTCAGTCATCAGTCTGGTCAGTCCGGCAGCCGTTTCGCCTGCCGGAATTGAAAGCGAGCGCAATCGCAGCAGCTTTCCGCGCAGTTCAGACTCGGTTTCCAAGCGCAGATTGGCTTTTGAAACTTCCGCTCCGGCCAGCAAATCCTGGCCGTGCAAGACGCGGTAGGCGCGCTTCATGTGGCGAAATTCAATCGGAAAGACATCCAGGGAATCAATGAACTCTTCCATCGTGAAAAGGACCGGGGAAGGGTAGCCTTGTCCGGTCCACCACTGAATGGCCGGACGCAGGCGGCGCAAATTCTCGCCCGCGAGCTGTTTAGTGACAATCAGCAGTTGGTAGTCTGACTTTGTTGAATTGTCAGGGGCGGTGATGGCAGAACCGTAAACGACCACTGAAACCAGATTTTCCCGCTGCACCGCTTCCAAACGGCTGGTAAGTTCATTCAATATGTTTTCCATAAAGCAATTTCCCAAACTCTTAACGTCTCACTGACTCTACCAACTGTCGCTTGCGCCGCCGCCGCCGCTTTCACCACCGCCGAAGCCTCCCCAACTGCCGCCGCCACTATCTCCACTGCTCCAGCCGCCGCCGCTTGATGAACCACCGCCGAAATTCCCTCCGCCTCGATTGAAGATCAAGGGAGCCAGCATCCACGCTGCATCGGCAATCCCCGATCCGCCGCCGCCACCGCCACCACGTCGGCCAGCAGATCTGGCAATCATTATCATCAGAAAAAGAAACCCGATAAAGACAACGACCAGAATGCTTAATCCTTTGCCGCTCAACTCTTGTGATTGATTGCCCCGATAGGCGAACTGGCGGTCTTCGATGCCTTCCAGCGAAACATTCCATTTGGTCGCCAGCGTGTCAACCAGCGTTCTGACGGCAACCATGATTCCCTGGGAATATTGCGGCGGCTCCTGCCTGAAATAGGGTTTCATTCGGCGGATCACTTCACCAGCCATCCCGTCGGGCAAATCGCCTTCCAATCCGTAACCTGTTTCAAGCCGCATCTTCCGATCCTGCAACGATACAAGCAGAAGCGCTCCTTTATCGCGGCTCTCGCCGCTTTTCGCGCCAATGCCCCAGGTTCGGAAAAGGTCGGTGGCATAGTCTTCGATGGAGCGATCATTGAGGGTTTGGATCGTCACCACGGCAATCTGCGCCCCCGTCTTCTTCTCGAAGTTGAGCAGGATTGTTTCCATCTGCTGTTTGGTCGTCGGGTCAATGACGTTGGCGAAATCGCTGACATGGCCCACATACGCTGGAAAGTTCTTCGTTTGCGCAAAGGAAGAGGCATCAGTCAGATACAGGACTGATGCGAGCACTAAACCGATCAACCTGAGCAGTGATTTCATTGCGGCAACTTATAGCTTTCCGGCCTGACCCTGTCAATCTTCCTTACTGGAAAGCCGCTTACATAACTATTACCTTTGCGAGGTCCCGTCCGGTCTGAAAAATGCAGGGAGGAAATACAGTTTGACAGCCCAACTGTGTAAAAGTTACTATGTCCAACGTTATTCGTGCTCCCAATCGCGCCATCGCTTTTCGCACCCCCCCGGCGCAGGTAGAGCACATAAAATCAGTATTGCTAACGCATTCAGGGACACAAGTTGGATTTTAGATAGTAACTATGAAGTTAGCTCTACAAAGATCAGATCAAATATTGCTGGGTATGAATCAAGATTCCGGAGGAAAAAGAAGTAATGATTAAGCGTAATGTTGGAGAACTGCCTACAGAAATGAAGGGCAGTTTCTTAACCGCCGCTCTCCTCGCAGTTGCCCTGTCTCCCTGCCTGTTCATCTCGTCAGTTGCTCAAGGGCGCGGTGCGGCTTCAAACGGTAACGAATTTTCCATTGATCCTCGCAATGCTGAAATCCAGCGCGTCATTGAACGCTCCACTGGTTATTTCCATTCCGGCGAAGCAAATTTCAAAGACGGAAATTTCGACAAAGCGCGCCGCGAATATGATCGCGCGATTGATATCGTGCTCGAATCAGGCATAGATGTTCGCAGTGATGCGAGATTGCAGCAGCACTATCAGGCGCTGGTTGACAACGTTTTCCGCCGGCAGATGACTTTGCTGTCAGCGGCTCCGGCAGCAACCGATGTTGTTGCTTCCGCCGAAGACCTGCAGCAGACGGCAACTCAAACACCTTCCAAGACACAAAATCCCTCTGAGAAACCAGTAGACAAACAGACCGGAGACCGTGGTTTTGGTCAGCAGACTTTTGCCCCGTCCCCCTTGGATGAATTGGCGAAGATCAAATTGACGGAAGAAGAGACCAAAGGCGTTAGTGAAGCGCAGGTCGAAAATGCCGTTGCTGCTGCTCAGCTTGATTTCAATTTCCGCCCGAACTCACTCATTCAAAGCTTTATCAATTATTATCAAGGCCGTGGCCGCGCAACGATGGAAAATGGATTGCGCCGGTCAGGACGGTTTATGACCATGGCGCGCAAAATCTTCAAGGAAGAAGGTGTGCCGCAGGATATTGCCTGGCTGGGTCAGGTTGAAAGCGCCTGGTCGCCGGTTGCCCGTTCCTGGGCTGCTGCCGTCGGCCTGTGGCAGTTCATTCCGGGAACCGGTGCCCGCTACGGGTTGAATCAAAACTATTATGTGGACGACCGTTCAAGCTTTGAAAAGGCCACGCGGGCGTCGGCTCGTTACCTGAGATGGCTGGCCACCCGTTATGACGGGAATTGGGAATTGGCCATGGCCGCTTACAACTCCGGCGAAGGACGCATTGATGGCGCCATTGCTCGTTCGGGCTATGCCGATTTCTGGGAAATCTACTCGCGCGGGTTGATTCCACAGGAAACGCGCAATTATGTGCCGAACATTCTGGCGACGATCATCATTGCCAAGAACCCTGAAAAGTACGGCTTCAATGTCAAACCGGAACCGCCGCTGGCTTACGATTTTGTCAAAGTCAATAATATGACCGATCTGCGATTGGTGGCGGACGCAACCGATACGCCTTATGACTATTTGGTGGCGCTCAACCCTGAGTTGAAGCGTGGTGTGACGCCTCCAGGCATTGATCATCTGCTGCGTGTGCCGACGGGGAAAGGACGTGTGCTGCAAGCAGCGCTGCTTCGCATCCCGGTTGAAAAACGCGCGAGTTGGCGAATGCTGACAGCGCAAGTCAATGACGATTTTGATGTCATCAGCCGCAAAACCGGCGTTTCGGCGGCGGCCATCGAACAGGTGAATGGCGGCACAATCAAACCGGGACAAAAAGTGATTATTCCGGCAGGGAGCAATGTGCGCAATGTGGTCTTTACGGCCAAAGGCGGTGCGTCGGCTTCTCCTGCCGCTGCTTCCACGGCGAATGGCACGGCGAAGATCATCACCTACAAGGTCAGATCCGGTGAAACACTGGGTGACATTGCCGGACGGTACAACATTTCGATTCGCGATATCGCAACACTGAATCGCCTGAGCGGTTCGACCCGGTTGCGTGCCGGTCAGGTCATTAAAGTTCCGGTGCGTTCTGGCCGATAAGGCCGGGAACGTTTCCCTCAAAGACGCGAAGCGCACAAGTTTCCTCCTCCTTTCCTTAGTGCGCTTCGCGTCTTTGTGTGTCTGATGCCATCCTTCCCAATGAGTATCTGAGCCGAAGGCCGTTGGCGCGAGCGGGCTTTACGGCTATGATGAGCGCCGTCAAAAAAGCTCTCGCGACTACCCCTCAGCCGGGAGAGCCTCGATTCCCAAAGCCGACAAACTCTCGGAGGTGCGATCTTGCTTTTCAAAACGCTCAGCGCAGCCGTGTATGGAATTGACGCCGAACTGGTCGAAGTCGAAGTGGATCTGGCTCCGCGCCAGGGGGATTCGCAGCACGAAACCATTGTCACCATGGTTGGTTTGCCTGATCTGGCCGTGCGCGAAAGCCGCGAACGCATTCGCTCGGCTATTACCAATTGCGGCTTCTTCTTTCCCGCTTATAAAACCACAATCAATCTGGCGCCCGCCGACGTGAAAAAAGAAGGCTCGGCGTTTGACCTGCCAATCGCCGTCGGCATTCTGGGCGCAAATGGCGAACTGCACCGGGAGAATCTGGATGACACCTTGCTGATTGGCGAATTGGCGCTGGATGGCCGCGTGCGTCCGGTGCGCGGCGCGCTGCCGATTGCCGTCGCCGCCAAACGAAAAGGCTTGACCCGGTTGCTGCTGCCCGCCGAAAACGCCAGCGAAGCCGCCGTTGTCAGCGGCTTGGATGTCTATCCGGTCAAGGATTTGCGCGAAGTGATAACGCTGCTCAATCTGGCGGAAATGCCCGCGCCGATGAAGATTGACGTGGACCAGATGCTGAACGATGCTGATCAATACCACGTGGATTTCCGCGAAGTGCGCGGCCAGATGCATGCCAAACGGGCCATCGAAATCGCCACCGCCGGCGGGCATAATATTTTGCTTGTGGGCCCGCCCGGTTCCGGCAAGTCCATGCTGTCGAAACGCATCCCGTCCATCCTGCCGCCGATTACCTTTGAAGAAGCGCTGGAAACAACGAAGATTCACAGTGTTTCCGGTTTCACGGATTCGCGCGGCTTGTTGACGATTCGCCCGTTTCGTTCGCCGCATCACACCATCAGTGATGCAGGCTTGATCGGAGGGGGCGCGGTTCCCCGGCCCGGCGAAGTCAGTCTGGCGCATCACGGCGTGCTGTTTCTGGATGAACTGCCGGAATTCGAGCGCAACGTTCTGGAAGTGCTGCGGCAGCCGCTCGAAGATCAGAAGGTGACGATCAGCCGCGCTTCGATGTCGCTGACCTTTCCGGCCAGCTTCATGCTGGTCGCCGCGATGAACCCCTGCCCGTGCGGGTATTTCAACGACCCGACCCGCGAATGCAAATGCACGCCGCCGCAGATTCAGCGGTACATCTCGAAAATCTCCGGCCCGCTGCTCGACCGCATAGACATTCACATTGACGTGCCCGCGGTGAAGGTCAGCGAACTGTCCGCGCAGGAAGCCCACGAAGGCTCCGCCGAAATCCGCGAGCGGGTGAATCGCGCCCGCAAAATTCAGCAGCAGCGCTTTGCCGGCGAACACGTGTTCTCCAACGCGCAAATGACGCCACGCCTGATCCGCAAGCACAGCCAGCTCAGCCAGAGTTCGCAATCCCTGCTTGAACGCGCGATCAACAAATACGGTTTGTCGGCGCGCGCGTACGACCGCATCCTGAAAGTCAGCCGGACGATTGCCGACCTGGCAGGA
The DNA here is from genome assembly GCA_021155085.1 of Heliomicrobium sp. Lineage (GTDB taxonomy): Bacteria > Acidobacteriota > Blastocatellia > RBC074 > RBC074 > RBC074. The sequence continues at coordinate 26,855 of JAJNQA010000073.1, forward strand.
GTGGCGCAGATTGCCGATGAACACATTTCCGAAGCCGTCCAATACCGTACGCTGGATCGAAACTTCTGGCAGTGAAATTCCCCGAATATTACTGCCGGACGATTTCCTGCACGCTATTCCAATTGACTGTGATACCGGTAATGTCTATCGTCACGCCAACACTCTCAATCACAGGAATAACACAGTATGCCGACCACTCTGGCTGATATTGCGCGCGAGTTGGGCATTTCGAAGATGACCGTTTCGCGGGCCATCAACAACCATCAGGAGATCAACACTGAGACGCGTGAGCGCGTGCTGGAACTCGCCCGGCGGATGAATTACCACCCCAATCAGCATGCGCGCGCATTGGCGACGAATCGGTCCTATCTGTTTGGGTTGATCGTGCCGGATTTGATGCACTCGTATTACGCCGAACTCCTGCGCAGCATCGAATCAGTGGCTCGGCCGGCGGGCTTTCAGATCGTCGTCTTCAATACGGAAGAAGATGCCGCCCGCGAAAGGGATGAAGTCGAGGTGCTGCTCCATTGCACTGATGGCCTGATCATCGCCTCCGCGCTGCCGCCCGCGGACACGAAGCAATATGGCAAGATGATCAAAGACGGCGCAAGGATCGTTCTGATTGACCGCGAACTGCGTAACCTGCGCTGCCCGATGGTAACGACCGACAATGTGCAGGTGGGGAAACTGGCGGCAACGCATTTGATCGGCCTGGGCCATCGCCGTATCGGTCATTTGCTGGGGAATGAGACCGTCGTGGGACTGGAACGCTTCGAAGGATACAAACAGGCATTGGCGGAACACCAGCTTCCATTTGAAGATTCGCTGGTGCGCAAGTGCGGTTTTCTGGAAGAGGGCGGCTTTGAAACCATGCGTGCGTGGATTGCCGGCGGGGACTATCCGCGCGCGATTTTTGCCGCCAACGACCCGGCAGCCATCGGCGCCATGCGGGCTGTGGAAGACGCCGGATTGCGCGTCGGCCTGGATGTCGCGTTGATCGGCGCAGGCAATATCCATCACGGCGATATGCTGCGCGTGCCGCTTTCCACCGTCTCCTGGTCCAGGGCCGAGATGGGACAGGCGGCGGCGACCGTCCTGATCAAACTGATTGACGGCGCGTTGAATAGGACCAAAGCCGCCCAACGAATCCTCATCAAGCCGGAACTTCTGATTCGGCAATCGTGCGGGGCGACCCGGCATTCCAAAGCGCGAGCATTCGCGTAACAAGATTAAGCGCTCATGAAAAGAATTCTTCCCAGCTTGCTTCTGACGTGCTTGTTTCTTCCTGGGCTTGCGGTGTTTCCGAAGCCGCAGACCGGATCGCAAGGCAGCGCCAACTTGCTCTGGTATCGCCAACCTGCCGCCAATTGGAATGAAGCTTTGCCGATTGGCAACGGGCGATTGGGCGCAATGGTTTTCGGCGGCGTCCAGGCCGAGCGCATTCAACTGAACGAAGACTCCATCTGGGCAGGTGAAAAACGCGACCGGACAAACCCGGAAGGCAAGCAAAATCTGGCGGAAGTCCGGCGCTTGCTGTTTGCCGGAAAGGTTCGCGAAGCCGAGCAGCTTGCCGAACGAACGATCATCGCCATTCCCAAACGCATGCCGCCGTATCAGCCGCTCGGAGATTTGATGCTGCGGTTTTCTGGCGCGGAACTGGTTAGCGATTATCGTCGGGAACTGGATTTGGATTCTGGAATCGTCCGCGTCAGTTACCGCGCTGGCGGAGTACGCTTCACCCGCGAGGTGTTTTCCTCGGCGGTGGATCAGGTGATTGTGATTCGGCTGACCAGCGACAAACCCGGCAGCCTTTCGTTCGCGGCGACGCTCACGCGCGAGCAGGACAGCAGGACGCGAACGATGAATCCCGATCGCGTCTTGCTCGAAGGCGAAGCCATCACGCACGGCGAACGCCATCCGCTGGAACGCAAGGCCGGCGTCAAGTTTCAAGGGGTTCTGCAAGTGTTTCCCGATGGCGGAAAGCTTCGCGCGGAAGGCAGTGAAGTGATTATTGACGGCGCAAACTCCGCCACGCTGCTGCTGGCGGCGGCGACGGATTTCCGCCACCGGAACTTTGCCGCGAAGTGTGAACAGGATTTGGCGGCGGCGAAAAAGCCATTCGACAAAATTCGCGCCGCGCACGTCGCCGATCATCAGCGATTGTTCCGCCGGATGGAATTCAGCCTGGCGGATTCGGTTCCCGATTTGCCGACCGATGAACGATTGAAGCGCGTGCAGGCCGGCGCGACGGATTTGGCGCTGGAAACGCTCTACTTCCAATTTGGCCGTTATCTGCTGATGGCCAGCAGCCGTCCGGGAACGTTGGCTGCCAATCTGCAAGGCATCTGGAACGACAAGCTGGAACCTTCCTGGGACAGCAAGTTCACGATCAACATCAACACGGAAATGAACTACTGGCCCGCCGAAGTCTGCAATCTTTCCGAATTGCACGAGCCGCTGTTTGACTTGATTGACAACGCCCGCGAAGACGGTCGCCGGGTGGCGAAGAACCTGTATGGCGCGCGCGGATTCGTGATGCATCACAACACGGACGGCTGGGGACACGCAGTTCCGATTGATGGGGTGGGATCGGGCATCTGGCCAATGGGCGCGGCGTGGCTGAGCCTGCATTTGTGGGATCATTACGATTTCACGCGCAATCGCGAATTTCTGGCCAAACGCGCTTACCCGGTGATGAAGGAAGCGGCGGAATTCTTGCTGGACTATCTGGTTGACGATGGTAAGGGACATTTGATTACGGGGCCTTCGCTGTCGCCGGAAAACCGCTACAAAGCGCCGGATGGAACGGCGGCCAAGCTTTGCATGGGGCCGGTGATGGATACCGAAATCGCGCACGCGCTCTTCAGCCGATTGATCGAAGCCGGCCAGGTGCTCAACGCGGATGCCGAGTTTCGCAAAAAGCTGGAAGCCGCGCGCGCGCGTCTTGCGCCGCTCCAGATCGGCAAACACGGCCAGTTGCAGGAATGGCTGGAAGATTACGATGAACCCGATCCTGGCCACCGGCATATTTCGCATTTATTCGCGCTGCATCCGGGCGACCAGATTACTTTGCGTGGCACACCGGAACTGGCAAAAGCCGCGCGCACTTCGCTCGAACGCCGGTTGCGAGCCGGCAGCGGCCACACCGGTTGGAGCCGCGCCTGGATCATCAATTTCTGGGCGCGCCTGGAAGAAGGCAACATCGCGCACGAAAACATCCTGGCGCTGCTGGCCAAATCCACGCATCCCAACCTGCTCGACAATCATCCGCCATTTCAGATTGACGGAAACTTTGGCGGGACGGCGGGCATGGCCGAAATGCTGCTGCAAAGTCATGGCGGGGAAATTCATTTTTTGCCTGCGCTTCCCGAAGCCTGGCCGGAAGGTTCGATCAAAGGGTTGCGCGCGCGGGGCGCAACCGGCGTTGACCTGAACTGGGCGGCAGGCAAAGCGGCCTTTGCGGTATTACAGCCTGCCGTGGACGGCGAGCGAAAACTTCGACCGCCGCGCGGGCAGCAAATCCTGGCCGTTACCGAAAATGGAAGTCCCGTTAAATTGTTCGCCGCTTCCGATGGCGTAACCCGGCTGAAAATGACGGCGGGGAAAAAATACAGGATTACTTTCCGCTGAGCTTGTGCCGGCACGGTCACAATTCGCTCTCAAACCAGCGAAGACTTGTTCCGAGTCAATACGCATAATCTACGGCCGGACGCACTCACTCCAACATTGGCGCGCGCTGATTGCCGCCCACAAAAGTAAGAAGGAGATTCAATGATCATCGTTACCGGCAGCATTCTCGTCCGGTCTGACTCGCTGGAGAAAATGCTTGCCGCCAGTCTGGAGCATGTGCGGCGCTCCAGAACCGAACCGGGCTGTCTGGCGCATGCCGTTCATCAGGATGCGGAAAATCCGTTGCGCCTGGTCTTTCTGGAAGAATGGACGGATCGCGCCTCGCTGGCGGCGCATTTCGCCGTTCCAGCTTCGCGCGAGTTCGTGAAAACCATCCGCGAAATGGCCGCTGAACCCCCGCAAATGAATATCTATGACGCCACCCCGGTGCAGTTCTGAGAGACCGGGAAAACAAGGAGAGATTATGTCACGAACGACTCGCCGCAACTTTCTGGCGCAAGCGGGCAGCACAGCGGTTGTCGCTGCTGCTGTTCGATCAACACGCGGTCAAGGCAGTCCGAATGACCGGATCAATGTCGCCGTCGTCGGATTTCACTGGCGCGGCATGGAGCACATTCAGGAATACGCCAAATTGCCGAACGTGCGCATCGCCGCATTGTGCGATGTGGATGAGCGGCTTTTCCCGCACGCCGTCGCCGAAGTCGAAAAGCTGACCGGGCATCGTCCGATCACCGAAGTTGACCTGCGCCGTTTGCTCGACCGCAAAGACATTGACGCCATTTCGATTGCCACGCCGGATTACTGGCATGCGCTGCAAACCATCTGGGCGTGTCAGGCGGGCAAGGACGTTTACGTCGAAAAGCCGATTTCCTTTTCTGTCAGTGAAGGTCGCCGTATGGTTCAGGCTGCGCGCAAATACAACCGCATCGTCCAGGCCGGAACCCAATATCGCAGCGACGCGTCCAACCGCGCCGCGATTCGCCTGTTGCACGAAGGCAAACTCGGCAAGGTCTATCGCGCCAGCACGGATTTTTCGCGGCCTCGCATGAGCATTGGCCGCCAAAAGGAAACCGCCGTTCCGCCCGGCGTGCATTGGGATTTATATTTGGGGCCGACGCCGATGCGCCCGTTCACGATCAACCGCTTTCATTACGGCTGGCACTATTTCTGGGACACAGGCCCCAGCGAACTCGGCAACATCGGCATTCACACGCTGGATGTGTGCCGCTGGGGATTGGGCAAACGCGAACATCCAGTGAAGGTGCATTGCACGGGCGGCAAGTTTTTTCACGATTCAGACCAGGAAACGCCGAATCTGCAAATCGGCACGTTTGAATACGCCGACGGCAGTTTGCTGAATTTTGAAGTGACAAACCTGTTTGCGCCGCCGCGCAACGGCGGAATGATGTTTTACGGTTCGGATGGCTATCTGGCGTCAAACGACGGCTGGAAAGCCTTTCGCGGCACGATGATGCGGCGCAAACGTCCGCATCCCGCAGGCGTTGATGAAGCCGTAATGGACGTCAGCTTTCCGCAAATGACGTACACGCCCGGCCCCAGCATGGACCCGGCAGCGGAAAGTCAGGCCAGCCATTTCGCCAACTTCATTGCCTCTGTTCGTTCGCGCAAAGTCGAAGACCTGCACGCCGACATCGAAGAAGGCCATCTTTCCACCACGCTGGCGCAACTGGCGACGATTTCCCAACGCCTGGGCCGCAAGCTGGTTTTCGATCCCAAAACGGAAACCATCACCGGCGACGCCGAAGCCAATCGAATGTTGACGCGGCAATACCGCAAGCCATACACGCTTCCGGAAAAGGTGTAAACCAAGCAAGCGAGGAAAGCCGCCATGAGAAAGTTTCTGTTCACCGCGTTGTTGCTGTTGCTGTCTGGTATTTCAATGCACGTGACGGCAACCACGCCGGAACGCGACATCGCCGAATGGGTGATTCGTCAGGGAGGCCGCGTCATTCTGGAAGCTGACCGCCGTCCCATTACCGACATCACACAATTGCCCACCGGCGAATTGCGCATCACCGGTGTTGATCTGACCGGAACGCTGATGCTTCCCCAGGACCTGGAAAAGCTCGCCAGCCTGGCGCATCTGAAAGAACTTTATCTGCCCGGTCCAATCTGGAATCCGGGCGCGGGCAGCCGCCTGGATGCCAACGATCAACTGAAGTTTCTGGCCGGACTGAAGAATCTGGAAAAGCTCCATTTCAGTCTGCATTTCCTGACCAACGTCAATGTGCAGGACAAAGGGCTGGCGCTGCTGACTGGCCTGACCGAACTGAAAGAACTTCGTTGTTCGCAGTGCCGGATTGCGAAACTGAGTTTGGCGCCGCTGACAAAACTGGAATCGCTGGACCTGAGTCTGACGCCGTTTACCGACGAAGGAATGAAAGGCTTGGCGAATTTGAAACAGCTTCGGCGGCTGAATTTGCGCGACACGCTGGTAACGGACGAAGGCTTGAAGCACTTGAGCGGACTTTCTCAACTTCAGGAATTGGATCTGAGCGGCATCAAACCCACGGACGCAGGTTTGGCGCATCTGCGCACTCTGACCGGCTTGCGCAAACTGAACTTGCTTGGCGCGCAGATCACCGATGCTTCGGCGGAAGTGCTGGCTGGACTGAGGCAGTTGCGAGAATTGAATCTTTACCGCAGCCGCCTGACGAACGCAGGCTTGGGAAAGCTTGGCGAGTTGAAACAATTGGCGAGCCTGGATTTGCGCTACAGCCAGGTGACCGGCACCGGCGTCGAAACGCTGCGCGCCGCCCTGCCCAACTGCCAGGTGAATTTCGTCAATGCCCGCACGGCGCGCGCGAAAAACGCGGCAACAGATCGCCCGGCGGGCAGCGGCGACGCAGCCATTGCCGCCTGGGTAAATGCGCTCGGCGGCAAGGCGGAACTGTCCGGCGGTCAATTGCAAACGCTTTCCCTGGCTTCAACCGGGATTGGCGACGCCGCGCTTTTGCACCTGGCACGTTTGACCAGGCTGGAGCGCCTGGATTTGGAGGCCACGGAAATCGGCGATCTTGGAATTGCCGCGCTCAAAGGGCTGACCGGTTTGAAGGTCTTGAACCTGAACCACACAACCGTTTCCGACAATGGCTTGGCGCATTTGGCCGCGCTGACGCAGCTTCAGGAACTGCGTTTGGCGGGCACGCTGGTGCGCGGCGCGGGATTGGCTCATCTGAAAGGACTGACCTCGCTTGTCACCCTGGACCTGACAGGAGCGTCCGTCGGTAATGATGCGTTGTTGTTAATCGGCGAAATTCCCAACCTGGAAAGGCTGTTGCTGAGTTCCACCGATCTGACCAATAGCGGGTTGAAAGCGCTGGCAAAACTCTCTCGGTTGCGCGTGCTCGACCTGGCCAGCACGGACACGGGTGACGAAGGCTTGCGCCACATCGCAAGCATCACCAGCTTGCGGGAATTGTCGCTCAACCACACGCGCTTCACTGACAAAGGGCTGGAACATTTGCGTCCGCTTGCCAATCTGGAGCGGCTGGAACTCTTCCGCACCCGCGCGGGCAAAGCGAGCATTGCGGTCATCGCTTCGTTCAAGAATTTGACTGTGCTCAATCTGGATTACACTTCGGTTGATGATGCCGCGCTGGAATTATTAAAAACGCTGCCCAACCTGCGCGAACTGCGGCTGGACAACACGGACATCAGCGACGCAGGCATTGCCGCTCTACAAACGATGATGAATCTGAAACGCCTGAATCTGTACCACACGATGGTTACCGAAAAAGGCTACGCGCAGTTGAAAGCCGCTTTGCCCAATTGCCTGATTACCTTTGATCGCGATTCGTCGTTGCCAACTCGAAGGAAGAGCTAGGTGCCCATCTTCAGCCCGTAGGGCTGGTTGATTTTAGGCAGGTCGTTTACGGCCTGTTGAGGAATCAGGAAATCCCCGCGTCGCGTAGCGACGCTTGAATGATGAAACGGTTCAGGCGTCGCTACGCGACGCGGTATTCTTGCTATCACAGAGCAGGCCGTAAACGACCTGCCTAAACTCAAATGTCGCTACGCGACATAATGCGTATTACCCTCATGCGCTGTAATACTTAGAATATAAAAGCGGCTGAAACCCCATGAAGCACTTCTGTTTTATCTTGCTACTATTTTGGCTGGTTCCCGTGGACAACGGCGACTGGATCACTGAAGCGGGCGGCACCGTCACTCGCGACCGCGCCGGACGCATCACCGGCGTGGACCTGCGCGCCAGTTGGGTGACGGATTCCGACCTGTCGCAGCTTGCCGCGATGCCTTACCTGACCAACCTCGATCTATCGCAAACGCGCATCACTGACCTCGGCTTGCAGCAACTGAAAGCTGCGCCCGGCATCATCGAACTGAATCTGTATTACGCCGAACAAATCACCGATGAAGGCATGGCGGCGGTCAAAGGCTGGAAGAAGCTTAGACGCATCAATCTGCGCGGCACCAAAGTCACCGACACAACGCTGGAACACCTGGCCAACGTCACGACGCTGGAAGCCATTGACGTGGGCTTTGCGCAAATCACCGATGTCGGCCTGGATCGCCTGACGCCGCTGGTGAATCTGAAAGAACTGGTGATCGGCGGCAACAAGCTGACTGACATAGGGCTGCAAGCTCTGCGGCAACTGCCCAGCCTGACCCATTTGAGCCTCGGCGGATCGCAGCGCACGGATTCCGGCCTGTGGACGATCAGCCTGACGGAGCAAGGCTTGGATTCAATCATCACGCTGAAAGACCTGCGCGAACTTCGGCTGGATGGGATGCCTGTGACGGTGCGCTGGCTGGAAAAGTTGAAAACTTTGACCAAGCTGGAAAGGCTGAGCCTGCAAGGCTGCAAGCGAGTGGGTGACGATGCCGCGCCGGTGTTGTCCGCCTGGTCGGCGCTGCGGATTCTGGATTTGAAAGGAACCGCCGTAACCGAAAAAGGGCTTGCCGAATTACACCGAGCAAAGCCAGCCGCTCAGATCTTTCACGGTCAGTAATGCCTTGGCTTGGGAAAGGGAAACTCGAATGAATTATTTATTTCGTGTTGTGTTTGTCCTGATCGTCTTGTGCTGTCCGTCGGCGTTGGCCCAGTCCACGCAAAAGCCGGATAAGCCGGACGAGGTTGATCAATACGTCGAAGCCTTTATCAAGAAGCGCAGCATTCCGGGCCTGTCGCTGGCGGTAGTGCGCGACGGAAAACTCGTCAAAGCGGCGGGTTATGGATTGGCCAATCTGGAATTAACTGTGCCCGCCAAGCCGGAAACCATTTACGAAATTGGCTCCATCAGCAAACACTTCACCGCCGAAGCCATTCTGCTGCTTGCGGAAGACGGAAAACTCAAACTCGATGATTCGCTCAGCAAATATCTGAGCGATGCGCCTGACGCCTGGAAGGGAATTACGCTGCGGCAAATCCTGGCGCACACGTCCGGCTTGAAGGATTGGGAAGCCGCGAACGCGTTGTCATATCGCCGCGAATACACTGCTGATGAGTTCATTAAGCTGATGTCGCCTTTCCCGCTGGATTTCACGCCGGGCGAAAAGTGGGCTTACAGCAATACGGGCTACCCGCTGCTGGGAATGGTCATTGAACGCGCCAGCGGCAAACCGTTTGAAGAGTTCATGACCGAACGCATTTTCAAACCGCTGGGAATGAACGCAACGCGCTTCAATCATCCATCCCACATCGTTCCCAATCATGCCGGTGGTTACGTTGACGAAGGCGGCGTCTTGCGAAAAGGCGAACCGCTGCGTCCGCAGGTAATTGCGCCCAATGGCGGAATGCTGACGACTGTGCTGGATATGGCGAAATGGGAGCAGGTCTTTTACACCGAACGATTGCTGAAACGATCGAGCCTTGAACAGATGCTGGCGCCGGTGCGGCTGAACAGCGGCGCAAACTTCAATTCCGGTTTGGGCTTGTTTCTCGATACCTTTCGCGGCCATCGTTTGATCCTGCACAACGGCAGCACCGTCGCGGGGTATTCGGCTGTCTTTTACAGTTACCCGGATGACAAATTAACGGTGATCGTGCTTTGCAACATTGACCGCGGAAACGCCGTCAACGCCCTGGCCACGCGTGTCGCCAGCTTCTACGGCCCCAAGATGACCATCAGCGCTTTGCCGGAACAGCCAGACCCGGCTCCGGGAAGCTCGAAACGATTGCTGCAAATGCTTTCTGACATCTCGCAAGGCAAAGAATCCGACCTGCTCAGCAAGGAATGGGCGCGCTTTATTCCTCCAGCCACCAAAGCCAAAATTGCAGACCAACTCCGCGACCTGAACCGGTTTGCCTTTCTGGAAACTGAGACGCTGGAGAAAAAGTTTGATCGGTTGGGCACCACAGTCACGCAGATCAAACGCTACAAGCTGCTGAGCGGACAGCGCACCATTTATTACACTTTTGAAGTGGCGGAAGATGGTCGCGTCGCCCGGCTGTTTTTTGAGGAAGAATGAAGTGTCTTTGGGTGCTGGTGGCGGTGAAACAATCTCCTCAAAAAAAATAGCGTTCCCTCTTGCGCAACCAATCGGTTGCGCGTATAACTGCAACCGATTGGTTGCTTAATTACGAATTGCTGTGCAAGCCGGTGAAAATTAAAGACAGCGACGACGGGCCAGTGTGCGTCGGTTGTACGATGGCCTTACTAGAGTTCTATCGAAATGGGCAGAGACATTTTTCAGGCAATTGCAGACCCGACAAGAAGGGCAATCATAAGTCTTATTGCGCTACAGGCAATGACACCAAATGCTCTTGCAGAAAATTTCCATACCACCCGGCAAGCTGTTTCTAAACACCTTCGCATTTTGACCGAGTGCGAACTGGTAAAACAGGAATACAAGGGGCGGGAAATTTACTACTCACTTGAGATAGACAAAATGCGAGAAATCGCCGAATGGCTGAAGCAGGTACAGGAGATCTGGGAAGGCAACTACAAGCGTCTCGATGCGTTGCTTGCAGAGTTAAAACAACAAGAGAAAAAGGAGCGAAAGAAATGAAACCCGCAGAAGCAAGCTTGCCGTCAGATACCGAGGTACTCGTCCAACGGAGCTTCGATGCTCCCGTCAAACTGGTGTGGCGGGCCTACATGGAACCGGACCTGATGCGTCGTTGGTGCTCGGGCCCTCCCGGTTGGACGATGCCTGTTTGCGAGATGGACATGCGCGTCGGCGGAACGTATCGCTGGCGCTGGCGCAGTGACGAGAATGGCCAGGAATTCGGATTCACTGGCGAGGTTCTGGAAGTCGTTCCGCACGCGAGACTCGTGCATACGCAAATCTTAGATCCGGGGGATCTGGGATATTCCATGGGAGGGGAACCATCAATCGTGACTGTCACCTTCCAGGAAGCCGGCGGGATGACGAACGTGGCGACCACGATCAAGTATGCTTCGAAGGCCGACCGCGACGAGGCGTTCGCTACTGGTATGACTGATGGTATGGAGATGAGCTACAAGCAGCTTGATGATGTGCTGGCTGAAGGGTGACGAGTGAATGTCGTGAGTGGAGCGGGATCAGATTGGTCAGGCTGATCACAGGTTCGGCCGAATGGGAGAGACACCAAACATGAAGACAACAGCTTTACTCCTGATGATGCTCGTGCCGGCTCTCGTGTCGGCGCAGCAAAAGCCAACGACTGGCTACGCACCCGTCAATGGACTCAAAATGTATTACGAAGTCCACGGCAGCGGCGAGCCGGTGGTGTTGCTCCACGGCGCGTTCATGACGATCACCAACAACTGGAACGGGTGGATCGAAGAACTCGCCAAAACACGGAAGGTGATTGCCATCGAAATGCAGGGCCACGGCCGCACGGCGGACATCGCGCGCGACATGACCTCCGAAAACCTCGCTGACGATGTGGCGGCCCTGCTTGGCCACCTCAAGATTCCACGGGCGGACCTCATCGGCTACAGCATGGGCGGCGGCGTGGCGATGCAGTGTGCGGTCCGCCACCCGGACAAGGTGCGCAAAGTCGTCGTCATGTCGTCCCCGTTCCGCCGCGACGGTGTAGTCAAGGAAGGGGCCGACGCGCTAAAGAATCTCTCGCCGGAACTCTTCATTGGCTCGCCTCTCGAAGTTGATTACAAGAAGCTGAGCCCGACGCCGGACGACTTTCCGAAGTTCGTCAAGCATATAGTCGCCGCAATGTCCAAAGAGCGCGACCTGGACGCCGACAAGCTGAAGGGCGCCCCGGCGCCCATGTTCTTCATCTTCGGCGACGCCGACGGCATCCGGCTCGATCACATCGCGGAAATGTACCGGCTGAAGGGCGGCGAGGTCCACGGCGACATGCAGCCGCACTCGACATCAAGATTGGCCATTTTGCCCAACACAACACACGTCACACTGATGGAGCGCATGCCCGTTATTGTCCCGATGGTAAACGACTTTCTCAATGCGAAGCCCCAATAGCAGTAGACATCCATGCATAACTTCACGAAGAAAAGCACGAACCGCTAACAGTGCAAAGAATCACTATTCTGTTTTTATCCATTCGGCCAGAATGGGCGGAAGCTTAAGCCACCAATCCGTCTAACTTCTTCGTCGCTGTCGGGAATTTGCCAAGTCCCGCATTCATCACCTCATCTGCCAGCGTCAGATATAGATCGCCGAACGTGCCTTCCATCCGCGAATGCTGTCCCATCTTCAACCGTCCGGCGTGACCGGCGACGATCAAGCCCAGGCCGTGGTTTTTGTGCGGGTTGGCTTCGGCGTGTTCGTGGACGTAGACCAGACAGCAATTGTCCAGGAGCGTGCCTTCGCCTTCGGGAATGGATTTCAGCTTGTTCAGCAGGTAGGCGAACTCTTCGACGTGCCAGCGGCAGATGTCGCGGAGGATGCGTTGGCCGTCTACGCCGTCTGCGCCAGGCGCTTTGCCGTCAGCGTGCGTGTAATCGTGATGGCGGGCGGCGGTGTAACCCAGCCAAGGGAAGCGGGACAGTCCCTGGCATTTGGTGAGCATGTAAGAAGCAACGCGCGTTTGCCGCGTGGCGAAGGCCTGCACCAGCAGGTCGCTTTGCAGTTTGGCGATGCGCGGCCAGTCTTTCATATCGCCGTCGAAATCGGGCGGGGCACCCAGGCCTGGGCGACTGTATTCGGGCGGAAGTCCCGCGATGGCGCGTTCCAAATCGCGGATAGACGATAGATGCTCTTCGACGCGGGTTTGGTCGTCTTTGGGCAATTGCTTTTTCAACGTGGCGGCGTCTTTGCGGACGGTGTCCAGGATGCTGCGTTTGCGATTGACCCAGCCTTCTTCGCGCTGGCCGAACAGGCGGTCGAAGAGTTTGTGCGGGATCATTTCCGGCGGCAGAGCGCGTTCGTAACCGGCCCAGCTCATGTTGCGCTGGATGCTTTCGCCGAAGGATTCCTGCGAAACGCCAATCTGCAAAGACCGGAAGCGAGGCTCGCCGCCGAGTTTTGCAGCAATGGCTTGATCAATCGAAGGGCCAGCCGTCCCGCGTCCGGTGAAGGAGGTGCAGCTCATCAGCGCGCTCATGGATTTGTGGTGACCATTGCCGGGACCGGGCAGGGAGGCGGCGGCATTGTCCAGGCCGCTGATGATGTGAATGTCTTTGCGAAGGGCGGCGAGCGGTTGCAAGCACTGTGTCATTCGATATTCCGCGCCGGTTTCGGCGGGAATCCAGTAGCGTTCCGGGATGCCATTGCCGTTGAACCAGAGCACGAAGCGGCTTTCAATCTGGCTTTCGGCAGCGCCTGCGCCAGCCGCGTATGCCGTGCCGGTGGCGTTGAACATCGAAGCCAGCGGCGGCAAGCCGACGGTGATCTGCGCTCCGGCAAGCGTAAAGCCTTTCAAAAACGCGCGGCGCGAAACTCTGAAGCGTTTGGTGATGAGGTAAGACATGAGCAGTTATCCTCGGCAAATCATCCACGAAGCCACACGAAGGAACACGAAGGAACACGAAGTTTGTTTAAGTTTCTTCGTGCCACTTCGTGTGACTTCGTGGATGACCTTCTTTAATTTGAAAACTCTCTCGAACGAACCAGCGAAATCATAAGCTCTCTGAAATGAAATTGCGACTTTTTGAAGTCGTCAAATACCTGCCGGATCAAGCTGCGGTCGGCGGGCGTTTCCATTCGCCCAACGGTGTAGCGGAAATACTGTTTGACCAGGCATTCCTGGCATTGCGGTGAACGCGCCAGCACCGCACCCAATTCGCGCGGGGAAGAAAACTTCGAATCCGGAATGCCCGCGACATGTCCGCCAGTGTCCAATGGAAGTTCAACGGTTTTCGCCGTTCGCCGGTTGTCGTCTTCATCGGTTACGAAAAACTGTAGTTTGAATTTGTCCCGCCGCGCGCCGATGGCGTCGAACCGTTCAAACGCAAAGCCGATGGGATCAATCAGGTTATGACAAGTCGCGCAGCTTGGATTCGTCGTGTGTTCGCGCAAACGGTCGCGATTGGTTTGCGGTTTGGCTTCGGTAATTTCCGGCAGGTTTGTGTTCACGCCCGGCGGCGGTTCGGCGACGTGCTGGCACAGAAACTGTTCGCGGATGAACAAGCCGCGGGCCGTCGGCGAAGTGTCGTCGGGTTTGGCCGTTAAGGCCAGAAACAGGCTTTGCCCCAGCAAGCCCGCGCGCTCGGATTCCGCAGGAAAGCCGACTCGGTCGAACTCTTTGGCCGGAGCGGGCACGCCGTAAATGGTCGCTAGATCGGCGTTGATGAAACTGTAATCAGCGGTAAAGGCTTTGGTGAAATCGCGGTCGTTCCAGACCAGATCGGCAACGAAGCTGCGCGCTTCTTCAGTCATGGCGAAGGCGGTTTCGCGGTTGAACATTGGAAAGCGGCGGCGATCTTTGCTGGCGGTCAGCAACCGGTCAAAACGCAGCCACTCGGCGACAAATTCATCCATCGCCTGACGCGCGCGTGGATCATCCAGCATTCGCCGCGCCGCTTTTTCAACTCCTTGCGCCGAAGCCAACTCTCCGCGCGCGGCGCTTTCAAACAAGGCCGCATCCGGCAAACTGTCCCACAGCGCATACGACAGCCGCGTCGCCGTCACGTACGGCTTCCATTTCGGATTGGCGGTTTCTTCCAAACGAAACAAAAAGTGCGGCGATTGCAGCATGGCTTCGACCACGAGTTGCGCGCCTTTGTAAAAATCGGTTTCACGGCGGAACAGGTCTTCGTAGCGTTTCTGTTCGTCCGATTCCAGCGGACGCCGGAAGGCTTTCAGGCCGAACTCTCGCACAAACCGAGCGCGACACGCAGCCGACGGTTTGCATGGAACAAGTGCGCGCCGGTCGCCGCCCTGGAAAGCGTTGCGCGCCAGCCGCTCCGCCGCCGCGCTGTAGGCTTCGACCAGCAGCGGCGACAGGTTCTGCGCCTGATATTGATTCTTGAAACCGTTGACGAAATCTTCGGGCGGGAACTGATTGGCGGGCGCGCTCTGATCGCCGAGCAAATCGCGGACAGTGTTGTTGTACTGGCTATGCGTCAATCTCCTCAGCGCTACGGTTGGGCGTTTACTTGTCTCGCCGCCTTCTTCTCGATGCTTCAAGGCGCGGGCGAGTTCGTCGCCAGAGAGTTTTGCCAAGCGTTGCACCCAGGCTTTCAAAACAGCTTCTTCTTCGCTTCCTTGCTTAATCCGCTCGCCGCCCGCGTGCGGAATGCGATTGGTCGGCTTTTTCAGCAAAAGTGATTCTTCCGGCTTGTTGCGATCCACCAGTTCGACCAGCGAACGGCCAAAAGCTTCGATCTGTTCGGCGCTCGCGTTCTCTTCGGGGAAAAGCAGGTGCGTTGCGGAAGCTACTCCCTCAGAGTTGTGACAGGCGCGGCAGGCGGCTTTTTCAAGCACGGGATAAAGTATTTTCGAGAAGGGAGCTTCTTGCGCAGGTGAAAACCCTTCCTGCGCCCAAAGCAGTGCAACAACAAAAATCAGAAGAATTTTGAACCGGATCAATTTACTTTTGTGATTACCAGACATCATCGGCTTAGCTTTCCTTTCAGCTTTACTTTCGCCCTTGTCCATACAGAATCGCGCCCGGTCGAGCGCTGGTATGCTTTCCGCGTTCCAGCACTGGCTTGCCGTTTACAATGACGTACTCGATACCGGTCGCGTAGTGATGCGGCTTTTCAAACGTTGCGTTATCAATGACGGTGTCAGGGTTGAAGATCGTCACATCCGCCCATTGTCCCGGACGCAGCAATCCCCGGTCGTAAACGCGAATCTTCGCGGCGTTGGCCGAAGTCATCTTGCGCACGGCTTCTTCCAGCGTGATCAACTTTTCTTCGCGCACGTACCGGCCCAGCACGCGCGGGAAGGTGCCGTAATAACGCGGGTGCGGATGGCCGGCGGCAAGCGGCCCTTCGGTTTTGACCGCCGTTCCGTCCGAGCCGATGGAAACGAAGGGTTGTTTCAGCGCGTAGCGCATGTCTTCTTCCGCGTGGTGGAAGTAAACCGTCGGAACCGAACCATCGTTTTCGGCCAGCAGTTCAAACAACACATCGAGCGGCGGTTTGCCAATCGCCTTAATGACTTCATTCATGCGCTTGCCTTGAAATTGTTTGTACTTCGGATTTGGAAACGTCACCAGCAGCATGCCGTCCCAGCCGCCGGTCGCCGTGTAATGGTTGTACCAGTCGGAGCCGGGGATGCCGTTGAGGATTTCTTTTTCCAAACGCGGGCGTAGCGAAGCATCTTTCAATCGCGCGATCATCGCTTTCGCGCCGCCTTCGTGCGCCCAGGGCGGAATGATGCTGGACAAATTGTTTTGTCCGGCGCGGTATGGATAAACGTTGGCTTCGACCAGTTGGCCTTGCGCGCGCGTGTTCGCCAGCAGCGCAACCAGTTCGGGCATTCTGCCCCAGAATTTATGTTCGGCAATTTTCAGGTGAATGATGTCCACGGGAAGTTTGGCGCGGCGGCCAATTTCCAGAGCTTCGGCGACGGCTTTGAAAACGCCCTCGCCTTCGGTGCGCAGGTGCGTCGAATAAATTCCACCGTATTCGCCCGCGACTTCGCACATTGCCACCAGCGTGTCGGTGTCAATCCAGACGCCGGGCGGGCCGCTCAAACTGCTGGCGACGCCCAGCGCGCCTTGCTCCATTGCTGTGCGGACAACGGCGCGCATTTGGTTGAGTTCCTCTGCTGTTGCCGGACCGGCTTTGCTGCCGTGAACCGTCGTCCAGACAGTGCTTGATCCTATGTAAGAACCGACGTTGGTCGAGATTCCTCGTTTCAACAGTTCGGCGTAATAGCTGGCGAAATCCGTCCACTTTTCCGAAGGTGCGGCGGAACCGCCTTCGCCAAAGATCATTGTGGTCACGCCCTGCCGCACCATGCTTTCGGCATTGCCGTCTTCCAGAATCGTGTCGTCTGAATGGTTGTGGATGTCAATGAAGCCGGGCGCGACGACCAATCCCGTCGCATCAATCGTGCGCGCGGCATTGCGGCCGGCGAGCCGTCCAATTGCCGCGATCTTGCCATCGCGAATGCCGACATCCGCGACGAAAGATGGGTTGCCTGTGCCATCAACCACGCGCCCATTGCGAATGAGCAGGTCAAAGTCTGGCCGCTGACTGTGGCCGCCTGCGAGCAGCGCAAACAATAAAGCGCCGACAACGAATGCTTTCTTCATCATTTTG
The DNA here is from genome assembly GCA_021155085.1 of Heliomicrobium sp. Classification (GTDB taxonomy): domain Bacteria; phylum Acidobacteriota; class Blastocatellia; order RBC074; family RBC074; genus RBC074. Next base: position 44,089 of record JAJNQA010000073.1, read on the forward strand.
GAATCATCCTTCTTGATTGTGTGATGTGCGGGAAGTGTATCTCAGAACAAATTTTGCCGTCATGCTTTCCGGCTGCGTTTCTCTCCTTCGGGGAAAAAAGCTGGCCCGCGGGCAGTGTTCTGCGGCGCAATTTATTTTCCTGGCAGCGGAATGTGGCTGCACAGCCCGGAGCTGATCTTGCTATACTCCGCGCGGAAAAAACGGTTTCTGAATAAACCCAGAGAAATTCCCGAGTCCACCCAACAAACTTTTGCAGAGGAACAGCAATGAAGCGTTTTCAGGCAACGATTGCATTACTGGCATTGATTGTCTTTTTTGCGGCAGGCGCTACCCAGGGTCAAACGCGCGAACAGGAGCAGCGGCAGCCGGAAACGATCCGTGTGGATACTTCGCTGGTTTCCGTGCCGGTCAGCGTGACCGACCGCATGGGCCGTTTTGTGACCGGGCTGACGCGGGCAGAGTTTCAAGTGCTAGAGGACGGCAAGCTGCAGGAAATCGCGGGCTTTTCCGCCACTGAAGCGCCGTTCAACGTCGCGCTGTTGATTGACACCAGCCGCAGCACGCGAGAACTGCTGGGGACGATCCGCAAAGCCGCGCGCAGTTTCATCAAACAGCTTCAACCGCAAGACCGCGTGCTGATCGTTTCTTTCGACGAGCGGGTGAATTTTCGCCACGATTTCACCAGCAACCGCAGGCAATTGCAGCGGGCGATCAACGATGTGAAGAGCAGTTACCTGACCAGCATTTACGACGCGATTACGCTGACCATCAACCAGAAGCTCGCGCCCATCAACGGACGAAAGGCCATCGTTGTGTTCAGCGACGGCGTGGACACCTGGAGCAAACAGGCGAATTACGACAGCACGCTCGATCTGGTGGCCCGCTCCGGCGTGCTGGTTTACGCCGTGCAATACAACACGAACAACATTGGCGGTTCGATCAGTTCGCCGTTTCGGCTGCCTGGCCGTAACTTTTTCACGCCTTTTGCCGCCCCGCAGCAGGATCGGCTGCGGCAGGAAATGCAGCGTCAAATCACTGCCGCGAACTTTCTGCGCGCGCTGGCCACACAGTCTGGCGCGCGCCATCTCCAGGCCGAAAGCATCGAAAACTCCGAGCGCGCCTTCGCGCTGATCGCCGACGAACTGCGTCATCAATACACACTGGAATACTATTCGAACAACGAACGCCGAGACGGCGGTTATCGCGCCATCAAGGTGCAACTCGGCCGAGATGACGTGGCGATTCGCGCGCGGCAAGGCTACCGCGCGCCGAAAGCCGAGAACGACAACCGGGAAAACAAATCGCCGAACCAGTCCAATCCATAAAGAAGTCTGCCCGCTTTGAGATGGGGGATCTGCTTATGAAAAAACACCTGTGGTTCATTCTGCTTGTCGCCTGCGCGCTGTCATCGGTGGCGGTTGCGAGTTCAATCATCATCGTGCTTTTTGACGGTAAAACCTTCAACGGCTGGGAAGGGAATCTGAAGATTTTCCGAATTCAGGATGGCGCGATTGTCGGCGGGTCATTGAAGGAAAAGGTGGTACAGAACGAGTTCCTTTGCACGAAGCAGGAATATTCGGATTTCGTGCTGCGGCTGAAATTCAAACTGCTGGGTGATCCCAAGGGCGCAAACGCAGGCATTCAATTCCGCACTCAGCGGATTCCGAATCATCACGAAGTCATCGGCTATCAGGCGGACATCGGTCAGAATTACTGGGGCGCGCTGTACGACGAATCCCGCCGCAAAAAAGTCCTGGCCGGTCCCACGCCGGAAGAAGTTCAAAAATTGGCCAGGCCGAACGACTGGAATGAATATGTGATCCGCGCCCAGGGCCGTCGCATCCGCCTGGAATTGAATGGCCGCCAGACGGTGGATTACACCGAAGCCGACGAAGGCATTCAACAAACGGGCCGCATCTGCGTGCAAATCCACGGCGGCCCACCCAGCGAAGCCTGGTACAAAGACATCACCATCGAAACCCTGCCCGCCAAATCCGGAGCCAAAAACTGAGGTCTATAGACTCAACGATAAAGTTGTACCGCGGACTGTCAGTCCGCGGATGCCTTCTGATGAGCAGCGTTCACTGACTTCATGGAATTCGCCTGCCACGACTACAGCCGACTGACAGTCGGCTGTACATTTTTTCTCACTTGGCAGCAGCCATCGGCCCTTTGAAATAGCGGTCGGCAAAGGTCAGAAAAGTAGGCCAGTTCGGTCCCGGCGTGTGCCCGCCGCTATGTTGGCGAAAAGTGATGTCGCCATTCATCAAGCCGGTTTCCATCGGCGGAAACTCCATCGTTCCCATGTCTTTTTTGCCCAGCAGCTTGTACACCGGCCCGGCATGCGCGCCAGCCAGGAACATCCCTTTGGCGTCCACCCAGCCGTCCCCCTTTTCCACCGAACCCGCACTGATGAACACCGGACGCGGCGCGCACAGTGCGACCAGTTCGTGCGCATCCACCGGCAAGTCGTTGGCGGTCAGCGGCCCGGCGTATTTCATGTAATTGCCCGCCATCCAGTGGTATTCGCTGGGCGCGGCGACGTTTTCGACCATCTCGCCGTAATTGTTCCGCCGATGAATTTTGGCTCCGCCCGCGCCCGACGAACTGACGAAGGCAATCGCCAGACGTGGCTCGTAGGCCATTGCCACCAGCGTCGCCTTGCCGTAGCGTGAATGGCCTTCGAGTCCAACCATCCTGGCGTTGACGGCCTTGTCGGTCTCGAAATAATCGAGCGCCCGGCTCGCGCCCCAAGCCCAGGCCCGCAACGCACCCCAATCGTCAGCTTTGCGCGGCTGCCCTTTGTTGACCAGACCGATGATGCCCGCCGTCAGACCCGCGCCGTTGTCGGCCTGAATGCTGCCAGGCACGAGCGTGGCGTAACCCCAGCCTTTGTCCAGCACCTGTTTTTGCCACGGTGTAGCGGCGTTTGCAGCATTGGCCGCGTTGGCATTGGGCGGAGCGCCGGGACGCGGGCCAATGAAGCCAAATTCCATCATCACCGGCACCGGACCGGTCGCATTGGCCGGCGTCGTCAGCATCAACTGGATGTTGACGGTCACTGCCGGATAAGACGAATTGTCTACGTGGCCGAGAAGCTGTTTGGTGATGACCGGCACGCCGTACTTTTCTTCATTGGTCGTGCTGGTGACTTCCCATTTCACCTTGGGCGTGACTTTGGGCATGCGGCCATACATTTCACGGTCGAAGTCTTCGACGATTTCGGCCCGCCGCTGATTCCACCACACCTTGGCCGACGTGACTTTCTTGCCGTTCTTCAACGTCAGCGGGTCAGGCAGCGGCGAATACGGCTTCACTTTCGATTCATCGTAGTTGGCGAAATTGGGCGCTTGCGGATTGCTGCCATTCGCGCCGGGCCGCAGTTCTTTGATGTTGAGCAGCTTCAGCATTCGCTGATGATCTTCGCGGGTAGCGGCTTGCTGGGCTTGCAACTGCGCTTGTTGTTCGGGCGTAAGCTGGCGCTGCGGCTGCTGGGCGAAAAGCAGTGTGCCAGCGAGCGCGAACAGTACAGCGGGCGCAACTGTCAGTGTAAGTAAGCGCTTCATGGTGGAGCTCCTCTATGATTCCTTACTGATCTGGTTTGAGCTTTGGTCAAGTAGCTCCATCATTCTGGGCAGTATCTGTTTGATGGAACTATCGTGTAACTCAATTGTGTAGCCGTCTGCCACGCACTCGAAAGTCGAGTCGTGAAATGACAGTACGTAGTGTTTACGCGCCCAGAATCTTTCAGGTTTGTGATGTAGATGCACCGAGTTCATTTGTTCGAGCCGTCGAATCCACGATGAGTTTTCAATGACGAAAGCGCCATAAGGTCTCAAGCCGCGATTCGCCAGCGGATGGCCCTCGAATGCTTCATCGTTGGGCGGCCCAAACATCGAGGCGTAACAAAGCGAGAATCTGATTAGCGCGAGCGGCTCACCTTCAGTTTCCGAGCTAACGATGCGGACGCTGGTTCCGTCCCAAACGTCAGGCGCATCTTGCAAATAGAAAGCAACGATAGTGACCAACTCATCACTCAAAACGACGGGGATTGGCGCGCCAACAGACGATTGTGGAATGTCCTCGAGCAGAACGATGCGATCTTTTTCATCAATGGAATACATGATTCTCTTTTTGAAGATGGTTCTAAACGGGAAGAAGATGCACTTTCACTGTCGGCGCGTTCTTTGCAGCCACATTCACAGTTCGTTTATCAAAGGTCACGAACTCAGCCGTGCCGCTCTTAGCCAGTTCTTCGGCCAATGCAATGTAGAACGCATCCGTGGTATGGAGACAACTGTAGCCCTGTCTTATCTCCTCTGCGCGAAGAATGAACCGAATGTCGCCTTGTGGTGAGGGCAGAATCGTCTGCATATAGTCATTGAAAGTTTCGACTGCCGCTTGGTGCTCCGCCGCAGTCAACAAACCATCCTGTTGTTTTTTGCAAAGGATGAATGGAACTTCAGTCAGAATTGCGCCGGGCGCATAGAGAACCCAGCCTTTGGCTCCGTAATCCGCCAAGGCGGTTACCGCTGTTTGGTAGCTGGGTTCTTTGGCGCAAATCGAAATCAAAATGTTCGCATCAATGACCGCTGTGCCGGAATTACTCTGTGTCGGTTGGCTCATATCCCCACATCGCACCTCCACGCGCCTCTCTGATCAATTGCAAGGTTTCTTCCGTTGAACCACGCACTGGCATATCCTTCAATCGCTCAGAAGTTTTACGGATGACAGCCAGCAAGGCTTCATTTCGCATCGGAGGCTCTTCGCTCGCTGACGTTCCATCTTCTTTTTCGGCCAATGGTTTAAGCAGTGCGTCCAGGGTTGTTCCTTGGGCCTCGGCTTTCTCCTGTAGTGCCCGGAGTATGACAGCAGTGTTTTGGTCAACTTCAATCGTGGTCATTTGCACGCTCATAAACTTACCTCTTTTCAGCCGCAGTTTTGTAATGCTTCGAGGCATCTTACGCCTGCCGAATCAAGCCGGGCAATGCTGGGTCAGTACCGCGCCCGGCAGGAAGCGGGTCTTTTGCGCGATACCCGCTTCCTGCCGGTCGCGGTACTGACCCAGCATTTCAAGGACGCCAGAACGGTTCCGCCGCCGCAATGAATTCAATCGGGACTTCGGTGACAAAACCTTTCAGCCATTCGGCGCAATACTTCATCCCGGCTTGTTCCGACACGACGTGCCACACGTCCACGCCGGGTTGTGAAATAAACGGGACGCCCGGCATCAGGCCGTCTTGCGCAAGATGTTCGATCACGTGGGAGAGAATTTCTTACCGCAGGATGCGCGCGCGCAGTGATCTGAACTCTGGAGCACTGATGCCTCTGTCCTGAAGGTCGAAAGTATACTCGCCGCCGACGAAGGGAAGAATTCGCAGTACGTAGGCGCCGTCCTGACTGATGTCTCTGATAAATCTGAATTCCCACTGATATTTGCTGGCCCCCCGATTGCCAAAAGTGATCATCCTGTCCGAAATGACCAGCTCGCCGCTGGCATCGGGGCGCATACTCCGCCTGTGTTTAGCCCAAATGACCAAAGGCGGTCGGGGAGGAGTGGCGGCTCGTTTTCCCGGAGTGCGTGATGGCTGCCGTATACTGCGCAGCCACGCCTGAACCGCGGTGCAGTTTCCAGAGTTGAAACGGAATGTAACGTACTTTTCCGCTCGCGACCGAAATCTGACCAGCCGTCGGGTGTAAAGCGAGAACGTGCCGGACTGTTCGTTGGTGTCAAGGATGGCGGATTTATCAATCGAAAATGCTTCACTGCTCCATGCTGGCTGCTGTGAAAACGTCCAGCCACCTGACTGCTGACGATCAATAAAGTGGAGTGAATTGCCAGTCAAAATGATATCGCCCTGAGCGTTGATGTCCGCAAAGAATAGCTGGGCCTGACAGACGTTCGGGTTCGTTTGTGCCTGCGCCGGGGTAAGGCAAAAGGCGGCTGAGAACAAAATCAGAAACAAGACTGAGGGATGTTTCATGGGTTGTATTCCTCAAAATTTATGAATGGGTTGTTCACCCGTTCTGAGTTGACTGGATTGGAAAGCCCATGGTCCAGAGCCTCCCGTCCAGTACTTACGAGAAAGAAAGCGTCTTGCGCACGAGCCGCCCGCTTATATGGCTCGAAGTCAGGCCGGTGCGCTCAACATCAGATCGAATTTCAGATGCGTGTCCGAGGAACTGACGGTTTCCCCGAACATCCAATTGCAAACCAATTTAATTCTTGGGTTTTGCCAGGCTTAGTCTTGGCGCGGCCATTGTAAATCAACTCAGGTTAGGAAGACGACTGGATTCCGGCAACTGATTGGATTTGTTTCTCATCACCTCGAAGAGGACTGGCTGGGCACAATACATCATGCAGTCCAATACATCATGCAGTCCGATACAGGATCAGTTCGAGACAGGATTGTCGGGACGCCAGAACGGTTCCGCCGCCGCGATGAATTCAATCGGGACTTCGGTGACGAATCCTTTCAGCCATTCGGCGCAATACTTCATCCCGCCCTGTTCCGACACGACGTGTCCCAGCACGATCAAGGCTTTCTTTTGCCCGGAAGAAATCATGTCCTGCACGTATTCGACCAGTTCCCATTCGTGCGTTTCGCCGATGATCAGCACGTCCACCCCGGGTTGCGAAATAAACGGGACGCCCGGCATCAGGCTGCAATTGCCCCAACTGGCCATTGCGCGTTTGACTGGCAAGTTTGGATCGCCCAGAACGCGCATCGTGCGAATTTTCAGTTTCGTTTGCAGTTCCTTGGCCAACCGCGCCAGCGGCACGTTCGGGAAGTTCAGCGCTCTGGGATTTTGCGCGTCAAGGTATTTCTCCCAGCCCAGTTCCTGCCTCATCCCAAAGGCGATGCCGTCCGGCCCTTTGCGCCGGTGCCAATGGTCGTGGAAGTGAAACACGGCCATTTGGTTCTTGTTCAGGAAATCCAGCTTGTGCAGGTACGTTTCGTCTTTCAGGAATTGATCTATCCGATCCTGATGCGAAAAGAACGTGGATTCGTGCGTGATGATCATGTTCCTGCCCGCCGCCGCTGCGCGTTTTACTACGTCCAGCGTCGCCATCATGGTCGTGGCAATGCCTTTCACCGGAGTGTCGGGGTTGCCGGCAATCAGGTTGTCCACGGTTTGCGCCGACCACGGAACGCCAACATTGGCTTTGATGCGGTCAATCACCTGCCCGGCAGTCAGCGGTTTCGAGCTTTGCGCCCGCACCAGACTCGTTGCCGAAAATCCCATTGAAGCCAGCAAAAAATTGCGGCGTGACGGTTCGTAAATCTTCATTTGGCGATGACCTCCAGCTTCACTTTTTGATGCTTCACCGAACTCGCTCCCACCATAATCTCGAACACGCCCGGCTCGACCACGCGCTGCATGTTCAAATCCAGAAACGACAGCTTGTCCGGCGTAATGGTGAAGCTGACGGTTTGGCTTTCGCCCGGTGCAAGCGAGATTCGTTTGAAATCCTTCAACTCCATCACCGGGCGCGTCACGGAACTGACCAGGTCGCGTATGTAAAGTTGGACGATCTCATCGCCAGCACGATTACCTGTGTTTTTGATGGTCACACTAACGGTGGCTTGGCCGTCGGGTGTGATCTTTTCCGGCGACACTTTCAGGTCGGAGTAAGAAAACGTCGTGTAGCTCAGCCCAAAGCCGAACGGGAAAAGCGGCTCCTTGCTGGTGTACAAGTAGCCGCGCCGCGCCGTCGGTTTGTGGTTGTAATAAATCGGCAGTTGCCCGACCGAGCGCGGGAAGCTGACAGCCAGTTTGCCCGCCGGGTTGGCATCGCCGAAAAGCACATCGGCGACGGCGATGCCGGTTTCCTGGCCCAGGTAAAACCCTTCCAAAATGGCCGAGACGTTTTCCGCAATGTAGTTGATTGAAAGCGGCGCGCTGTTGATCAGCAGGACGACGACGGGCTTGCCGGTTTCGACGATGGCTTTGACCAGATCGTTTTGACGGCCAACCAAATCCAGGCTGTCGCGGTCGCCCAGATGATTGTCAGCCCAGGCTTCCTTGTTCGTGTCTTCGTTGCCGCCGACAACGAGCAGGGCAAGGTCGGAAGCTTTGGCGGTTTCGACGGCTTCGGCAATCAGCCTGGCGTCCACCGCCGGGTCGCTCAGGGTGGATTTGTCGTCCCACCACTTGCCGCCTTCCCTGGTGATCTTGCAGCCTTCGGCGTAATTGATTTTGAGCTTGTTGCCGACCTTGTCGCGAATGCCCTGCAGGACGCTGATGCCGCGCTGCGGATCGTCGCTGTATCCGCCTAGATGCACTTCCGCCGCGTTCGGGCCGATGACGGCGATGGATTGCAGTTTATTGCGATCTAGCGGCAGCAGATTGTCAGCGTTTTTCAGCAGCACGATGGAACGGCGCGCGGCTTCGGCGGCGAGTTGTTGGTGCGCCGGAGTGTTGGTCAGCCGGACGGCGCGTTCGACATCAACAAACGGATTTTCAAACAGGCCCAGTTGAAACTTGGCGCGCAGCACGCGGGCGACGGACTTGTCCGCGTCGGCGAGCGAAACTTTGCCGTCTTTGACCAGTTGCGGCAGCAGCGGGTAACTGGATGGATCGGGCAGTTCGATGTCCACGCCTGCGGCAAGCGCCTGTTGTGCAGCGTCGGCGCGATCCGCGGCGACTTTGTGGCGCGAAACCAGTTCCGCGATACCGTTGTAATCCGCCGCGACCAGGCCGCGAAAGCCCCATTCCTGCCGCAGCAGTTTTTCCAGCAGCCAGGAATTCTTGTGCGAAGGCACGCCGTCAATTTCGTTGTACGAAGGCATCACGCTCAGCACGCCCGCTTCCTTGACGGCGGCCTCAAACGGGGGCAGGAAGACTTCGCGCAGGATGCGTTCGGAAAAATTGCCGGGCGCGGTGTTGGTGCCGCCTTCGGGCTGGCCGTGCGCGGCGAAATGTTTGGCTGTGGCGATGACGTGTTCGCCGTCCACGTTCGGCCCCGCGCCTTGAATGGCTTTGATGGCGGCAACGCCCAGCCGCGAAACCAGGTACGGGTCTTCGCCGTAGGTTTCTTCCGTGCGGCCCCAGCGCGGATCGCGCGCCAGATCCAGGTTTGGCCCCAGCACGTGATGACTGCCGCGAATGCGCGTTTCCAGCGCGGCGGCGGTGAAGATTTTCGAAATCAGTTCCGGGTCCCAGCTCGAAGCCAGCGAAATCGGCGTCGGGAAGTTTGTTCCGCCCACGGCCATCAACCCGTGCAGAATTTCATCGTGCAGCATCGCCGGAATTCCCAGGCGCGTGTTTTCCTTCAGCCACTTCTGTACGGCATTGGCATATGTCGCGCCACGTCGTGCGTCGGTGCGTTCGCGTTGGCGGGCAATTTCGCCGATGCCGTGCTTCATCACCGTGGCCGCTTCTTCCGGCGAAAAATCGCCGCGATCTCCGAAATTGCCGTTCGGGCGTTTTTGCTGCGGTTTGCGCACCCACAGGGTTTGCATCTGCGCGGCTTTTTCTTCGATGGTCATGCGGCTGAGCAAATCAGCCACGCGGCGTTCGATGGGCAGATTCGGATTGCGATAATCCGCTTCCTGCGCGCGGCTGGTTTTCAGTCCGAAGCCGATTGCCAGGGACAGCGTAAGAACGAGACCAAGGAACATCCATTTGCCACGGAGTAAATTTGCGAGGGAGACATTTTTCATGGTTTTGCTTTGTATTGAGTTTTCCTGTCCGGTTTGCCCAGCAGCGGACGCATGATTTTCACGCGGACCAGATAGCCTTCGTGATTGGGATGAATGCGATCGGCGACCCATAATTCTTCGCGCGGTTGGCCGTCCGGCGTCAGCATGGCATCCCAGAGATCAATGAAATGCAGGTTCTTCTGCGTCGCGATGCACTCTTTGATGAGCTTGTTCGTTTGTTTGCGCCGATCGGCTTCGTCCCAGCGGCCTGGCCCGGGCGTGATGCTGGAAAAAGCGATGGGAATTTTGGGCTGAGTGGCACGGGCTTTGGCGATAAAGGTTTTGAAATCTGCCAGCACCTGTTCAGCGGTTTTGCCGTTGTGAACGTCGTTGCCGCCGACGTGCAGCACGATCATTCGCGGTTTGTACGGCGTAACAAGGCGATCATAAAAATGCAGGATGTCCGAGAACTGAAACGAATCAATCCCGCGATTGATGATGGTGAAATCCGGCAAGTCTTCAGCCAACGTTTTCCATCGAAAGAATTGCGAATCGCCAACCAGCAAAATTGCGCCCTTCGACGGCGGCGAAGCTTTGTCGGCGGCTTCGTAGGCTTGCACTTGTTTCTCGAACCGGCTTTCAGGTGCTTGTGCGTTGACGAAGCCAGCGAGCGCTATCAGCAAGATGACCCAGTTTGACCTTACTGCTTTTGAATGCATAGATGGTTCGGCTCCTGTATAAAAAACTTCGTGGCGCAAAGTTTATGAAAGCTTTGGCAGAAACTCGCGTTCCTGATACTCAAACCAATCAAAATCCGCCGGATGCGCTGTGCCCGCCAAATCCTGACACGCCATTCCGACAAATGCGCCGGTGAAATTCGGATTGGTCGGCGGCCCTGCTTCGTCGGACAAAATGCTGGCGTCGAACTGTTCCGGCAACCATTGCCAAACTTCTCCATCAACGCGATAACCGAAACGCAGCCGTTCATAATCCACCTCGACTCGGAGATGCACAGGAGCGTTTGCCGCAATCGGAATCGGCGCGGTGAAGCTATCCGGCAATTCCGGATGACTGGTCATGACGCGAAGGTGTTTGCCAATCGCTTCATCCGTCGAAATGTACAAGTAATGAAATTTCAAGCCGTTGTAATAACAGATCAATCCGGCTTGTTGCTGGTAGTGCTGCGGTTCGAATTCGACGACGGTTGTCGCGCTGAAACAATGTGACTGTTGGCGACGCGCAACCAGGGCCTGACGAAACAGGCTACCCGGCGTTTCGCGCCCGAACAGCCGCAGAAACCCCGGGCGCGCCGTCAGGCTGAATAATTCATCAGGATACGGTGAACGCAGCCATTGAAAATCTGCTGGCAATGTTGGCGTGTCGAAATCTTCGCGTGACGGTGCAGGCGCAAACGGATGCGGCGGCAGGCCGGGCGCTTCTGCTTCCACTTGCGGAAATGCGTCGCGATTTTCAGTGTATAGCCAATCGTCTTCGCCCCAGACCATTCGTTGGAGCGCCGTTTCGCGCCCCAACGGACAGCGCCCGCGATTGTGCAGCGGGCGTCCGCACAGATAAACGATGTAGGTTTTACCGGTTTGCGTTTCGACCAGATCGGCGTGTCCGGCGCGCTGCAATGCGGCGTCAGGACGATGGCGCGCAGTCAGAATGTATTTGTCGGGATGCAGGTCGTACGGCCCCAGCAAATTTCGCGAACGCGCCAGCGTGACGGCGTGCCCCCAGCCGGTGCCGCCTTCCGCCGTGATCAGGTAGTAGTAACCGTTGCGTTTGTACAAATGCGGCGCTTCGGTAAACCAGATTGAAGTGCCTTTGAAAATGTTGTGGCGTGCGCCAATCAATCGGTTTTCTGCCGGTGAGTATTCTTGCAACACGATTCCGGCAAACCGATTTTGTCCGGGGCGATGATCCCACAATTGATTGACCAGATATTTGCGCCCGTCGTCGTCGTGAAACAGCGAAGGGTCAAAGCCGCTGCTGTTCAGAAAAATTGGGTCAGACCATTCGCCGTCAATCGTTGGACTTGTCACCAGATAGTTGTGCATATCGCGCAGGCCTGCGCCGACGCTGCCCGGTTGCGACGTTCGTCCGTAGCGTTTGACATCGGTGTAAATCAGATAAAACAACCCGTTGTCATAACTCAGGCATGGCGCCCACACGCCGCAGGAATCCGGGTCGCCCAGCATATTCAACTGGTTTGGACGATTGAGCGGGCGCGTCAGCAAACGCCAGTTCACCAGATCGCGCGAATGATGAATTTGCACGCCGGGGAACCATTCAAAGGTCGAAGTCGCAATATAGTAATCGTCTCCCACGCGCACGATGGACGGGTCGGGATTGAAGCCGCGCAGGATGGGGTTTTGAATTTTGTAAGTAGGCTCGGTCATGGGCATTGTGTGAGTCGGGTCCACTTTTTATTTCAAGTGCATCTGCATGAATTTCAGAAACAAATCCCAGTCAGACGGAATCGTGCCGTGCGCGCCCGCATGCATCACATATCCCAGTGTGTGAAAAATCGGTTGTCCGGCGGCGGGCATCTGGGTTGTACCCAGCCCCTGTTTGCCCAGCAGCTTGAATACCGGCTCCGCCGCAACAGCCGCCAGAAATTCGCCTTTCGGGTCAGACCAGACATCGGTATCTCCGGTTTGTAACAACACAGGTCGCGGTGCAATCAGCGACACCAGCATATGCGCATCCACCGGAAAGTCGTTTACGCGGTCGCCGTATTTGCCGTAATTCGCGGCAAACTGATACGGGTAGCGGGTAGGTTCGGTTAAATGCTTGATTGTCTCGCCGTAATTGCGGCGGCTGATGGCCGCGCCGCCTTCGCCCGAACAACTGGCAATCACCATTGCGAAACGCGGATCGTGCGCGCCTGCCCACAACACGGTTTTTCCTAACCGTGAAATGCCCACGATGGCGACACGTTTGGCGTCCACACCTTTGTCTGTTTCCAGGTAATCCAACGCACGGCTCAATCCCCAAGCCCAGGCGCCAATCGCGCCCCACTCATTCGGCCCAGGTTCGGTTTGCCCCGGTTTCAGATACAGCGCTCGAACGCCATGCGGAATGCCGCCCAGAAAATCCGGGTCAATATCGCCGTAATACAACGTTGCTACGCCAAAGCCCTGCTCCAGAAACGGCAGCACTTTTAGGCTTCCAAAACGGTTGTCTTTGGGCGCGGGCACACGCTTCTTTTCGCGGTTCCAGATTTCCCCGGGCTTGATGCCGGGATCGTCCACGGCATTGGAATTGGCCGTGAAGCTAATGTTCAGCAACACCGGCACAGGCTTGGTTGCGTTGGCGGGCAGGTACAACAGCACATCCATTTTCGGCCCATTCTTATTTGGCGAGAAATAAACCGTCACCTGGCGGCGCAAGGCTTTGCCATCGAAAGTGGGTGTGCCTTTGTCAAATTCATCGAAGCTCATTCCGGCGGGACGCCCCGGGCTGCGGCCAAACTGGTTTTCTTCAAACAAGCGGACAATTTCAGGGCGGCGTTTTTGCATCCACCTTTTCGCATCGCGCACGGGTTTGCGGTCGGCAAGCATCAGTGGGTCGGGCAGAGTATAGGCGCCGACTTTGACTTCGTCGTAATTGACAGGAATGCCCGCGACTTCAGAACGCGGCGCGTTTTGCGTTTGGCCGTCAAACGCGCCAGTGAAAAGCAAAAGCGCACAAAGCGAGAGGCGAATTTTGATGGGCATATAGTTACCAACTTTCAAGAGCTTCAGTTGTGTGTCGCGCTCACGGTTTGCTGTGTTTTTTCTGGTTCTCTGGGAACTGCCGGATAAACCCCAATATCTTGTGATCTTGGAGCGTGGTTGAAGTTGTGGCAGGCTGAGGTCGAATCAATCCTCTTTTGAAAGGTACCAATCGATGCCGCCGATGATCGAGTTTCCGTTGAATT
>JAJNQA010000074.1 GCA_021155085.1 Heliomicrobium sp.
GGTTTTGACCAGCGCGCGCCGAATTACACTTTCAGCAATTTTTCAATTGATCATTGAGTTGCGCGGCAAACGCAGGTGTTGTTCGCCGTGCCGTTGTCTTCAATCAGGAAGGTCGGGCCAAGCGGCGTGACCTTGATGACCGCATCGCCGGAGTTGCGCCCGGCAAACCCTGTCCTGAAAGTTGCGTTGAGTCTGTTGTCGCGCAGAATCAACGCCCCTTGACCTCGGCTGACAGTGGCTCTGCCGGTCAGCGTGAAACCGCCGGTGCCGCAGCGGATGAACTGGTAATCGCCGGTGCAGGAGTTGAACTGCAAAATATCGCCGTTGCGGTCATCCTGCAGACAGGAATCCGCCCCAGCCGTCGTCGTTCCCGGCGCGATGCCGGTCGGGTCGCTAACACTTAACGCGGTAATCTGTTCGCTCAGGTTGACCGCGCCAATCAGTGTGGCTGCGCCCGTCGTCAGATTCACCGAATAAAGCTGCGAAGAAGTTGCGCCTGGCGCTGTCACAGTCAGCAAACCAGCGTTGCTGAACGGAACGATGTCGAAGCTGACCGTTCCCGCCGTGGGAACTCCCAGCGAACCGACCGTGAACAGTTGGCCAGTGTAATGCCGCCGTGCCAACTTGCGTTGCGACACCCGTGGTTTTGTTGATGAAGTAAATCCGGCTGGCATTGGTCACACCGAAGAGCTGGCCCGTTCCCGGACGAAAATCAATGGCCACGACATTTTCGCCGGAAGCCAGGCCGGTAATGTTGATCGTGTTGTTGATGGTCCCTGGATTGCCCGAATTGAAAACGAGCAGGCGATTGGCATTTGTCAGGGCATAAACGTTTTCCAGCCGCGGAGCGAAGGTGACATCGCGCACCAGTTGCCCGCCCCAATCGCGCCAATCGGGGTCGCCGCGCCGGTCGAATGACGATCCCCGAACGATAACCGCTTTCCGACGATTGCGCGTCTTTGGCAACAATTCAGGAGGAGAAGGAACTGGCGGCGGCGTTGGAACAACTCAAAACACAACGCTGGCCGTGACAGCCGACAGTTATGTCCGGGGCGGCAGTGGCGCTGGAGTCAATTTTGGCGCGGCGCAATCGCTGCTGGTCAAAAAGAATCTCCTCCCGAACGATTTCAGCGGTAACAACATCACCTACCTGAAATTCAATCTGGCCAATGTGCCCGGCATGATTACCAACGCCAAACTCCGGCTTTATGGCGCGGTTTCAGATGGATTTATCGCGATGGATGTCGCCGCACACGCCGTTGCCGACATCAGTTGGAACGAAGCGAATCTGACGTGGAACATTCGTCCCCCAGTCGGCGCGCACTTGACCAGCGCCAGTGTCAATCCGGCCAACCCGTTGCTCGGTACGAATCCAGCTTTTTACGAGTGGGATCTAACCAATTATCTGCGGACGGAGAAAGCTGCTGGCCGAAATGTTGTCAGCATTGCACTGCAATCGCCGACGGCGTATTCGTACACAGACACCGCTACTTTCAATAGCCGGGAATCCGCCAGCAACCAGCCACAAGTGGTCGTCACTTCATTCATTTCCAGCGCCACGCCAACTCCGACTCCGACTCCGGCTCCAACGCCCAATGCCGGCGGTACGCTTTATTTGGCGACGATGTTGCCTGAAGGAAGCGCCCTGTCTTCCGCTTCTGGATCGTCCACATTGTTGTTAAGTGCGGATGAGAGTTTTGCAGTGATCAACTTCGCGTACTCGAACCTGACGACGCCTAATACCGCAACGCATTTGCACGGTCCCGCCGATCCGGGAATGAGCGGCGGCAGATTTTTTTCTGCCAGTCTTACGGCTACGACACGCACGGCCCGCAACTCAGCGCGCACGCGGGTTTGTTATGCGAACTGAGCGGCGCGATGTCGGCGTTTTACAATGCGACGGTGGAACTCGGCGTCGCATCGCAGGTGACCAGCTTCACGTCTTCGGATTTCGGTCGCACGATGCGCGGCAACGGTCAGAGTTCCGACCACGGCTGGGGCAATCATCAACTGGTGATGGGCGGCGCGGTGCGCGGCGGTGACTTGTACGGCACACATCAAAACATTGCCATTGACGGGCCGGACGACACCGGGTTGGGGCGCTGGATTCCGACGATCTCCACCGATGAATACGGCGCGACGCTGGCGAAGTGGTTCGGCGTCGGCACAACCGATTTGCCGTTGGTGTTTCCGAACCTGGGCAGATTTACGCGGGCGGATTTAGGCTTTCTGTGCTGACGAAGCCAATGTTGCTGATGTCTGGCATATTTCGGCATTGATCCGTATTCTGGCCGCCTATGACTGACACCAGCAATCCGCCGAACAACGACTTCCAGCAGATTCGCGATGAACTGAAGATTCCGCGAAACTTCCCTTCTTCCGTCCTGGCCGAAGCGGAGTTGGCGTCAAAGCGCGACCCGCTTGAGCCAGAATTTTCGGCACAGCGTAATGATCTGCTTTCCGTCCCCTTCGTCACGATTGATCCGCCCGGAAGCCGCGACCTGGATCAAGCGTTCTTTATCGAGCAAATCCGGGATGGATATGCCGTTCGCTACGCGATTGCGGATGTTGGCTTTTTCGTAAAGCGCGGCGGTGAAATCGAACAGGAAGCCTGGCGCAGAGGCCAGACGCTGTACAGCCCGGATTTGAAAACGCCGCTGTATCCGCCAATCCTCAGCGAAGGCGGCGCGAGTTTGCTGCCCGGCGTCATCCGCCAGGCAATCGTCTTTACCTTCTCGCTCAATTCGCGCGCTGAAGTCGTTTCGCTGGACATTGCGCGCGCACTGGTTCGCAGCCGTGCGCAGCTTAACTACCCCGAAGTCAGTGAGCATCTGGCCAGAGAACGTGAGCAAACCGGAAGCGGGCAGCTAGCCGGTCAGCAATGGTCGGCTTCGATCAGTTTGCTGGAAGTGGTGGGACGAAAACGACAATTGCTGGAAGCGGAACGTGGCGGCGTCAGTCTGCGAATCCCTTCGCAGCAGGTGCAGCGATGGACAACGGCGGTCAGCGGATACCGCCTGGCTTTTGAAACGGCCAGCGAAGTCGAAGAATGGAATGCGCAAATTTCGCTGATGACCGGCATGGACGCGGCGCGGACCATGATTCATCACGGCATTGGCTTGCTGCGCTCGCTCAGCAAACCTCGACCGGATCGTTTACAGGCGCTGCATCTGACTGCCAGCGCCTTGGGCGTCAACTGGCCTTCAACACTGGAATACGATGATTTCGTCCGCAGCCTTGACCCGCAAAATCCAATTCACGCAGTCATGCTGCATCAAGCCGCGCGCGTGACGGGCGGCGCACGCTACGTTGCCTTTCAAGGGGAAGCGCCGCAGCAGGCGTTTCACTCCGCGATTGCCGCGTTTTACGCGCACGTCACGGCTCCGCTGCGCCGTCTGGCCGACCGCTACGCGCTGGATTTGCTGGTCGCCCTGTCAACCGGTATGCCGCCTGAGCCGGAGTTGATCACAGCCTTTTCGGAACTGCCGCAGGTGATGGCGGCGGCGGACAATGTTTCCCGGCGGCTGGAAAGCGCCATCGTGGATTTTGCCGAAGCCTGTATTCTGGAAAATCGAATCGGAGAGATATTCGATGCCACGGTCATCGCATTGCGTTCGGACGGCGTCGTGGTGCAAATCACTGATCCACCGATTCGCACGCTGATTCCTGCCGCAACCTTTGCGCTACCAGCTCAGAATGAACCTGCGTCACTTTCCAACGATGGCGTGACACTGAACATCGGCTCGGCGCAAATTTCGCTCGGCCAGTCACTGCGCTTGAAGCTGGAATCAGTCAAGCCGTTGGCTCGAAGCCTGCTTTTTTCCGTGGCATTTGGATCGTAGCCTGGAGGAAACAGACAGGCCGCTGGGTCGCGGACGGAACGTCCGTGATCCGGTTCCCCACCTCAAAACTTCCAATCTTCATTGAAAAATCCCGCCAGCACGATCTTGCCCGGATAGCGGAAATCAGGCGGCGTGCTGATGTCCACCACCGCGTAATCCGGCAGTTTCGGAATCTGCCGCGCGTTGTTCAGGTAATCAAATTCGCGGAAGGTGAAGCCGCTGTTGAGCACCACGTATTTTTTCGGATTCAGCGGATTCGGAAAAATCAGAATCGGCGCGTGCGTCGCGGAGGCAAAGCGTTTGTCGCCGACGACCACGCTATCAGCGGTCCATTTGATCGGAAGCTTGTCGACGATTCGCGCCAGAATTTTGTTGCTCGCCGGATCGCCCCACAGAATCAGATTGCTGGCGGCAATGTCGGCATCCGTGATTTCGGAATCCTTGCGCACCTGCGCATCGCCGCGAAAATGCCTCCGCCATTCCGTAATCGCGCGTTGCTGTTCGCTGGCCACCCACTTGCCAACCTCCGCCGCCAACGGCGTGCCCGTCGGCGTGACGAACACGAAGCTGTCCAGAAACGCATCATCCACCGGCCCTTGCAGCCCGTGAACTTTATGCAGGCCCGCAATAATAGAAGACTCCACAACCGTCCATTGATTCCCTGCCTTGCGGAAATGAACTTTCCACGAACGATCCGACATCGGCCCGATCACGTTCAGTTTCTGCCCATCAATCGTCACCACCGGCTTCCCGGCGAGATCAAGCGGACAGCCGCCCGCTCCCGTTTCCAAAGTGAACGCGTTGACGTTGGAGGTTTCCACCACCACGCTGCTGCCGCTGACAAATTCTGCGTTCAGCCGCGCCCGCTCCCAGTGTTTGCCCAGCGCATCAATCGTCGCCCACTTCATCTGGTTGTAGGCCAGCGTCCACGTCGTAAAGCGAATTTTGCGGGGATACGGATCGCGCCCGCGTTCGGCGATGGCGTCCAGAATGCGGTCAATTTCGACTTTTGATTCCGGATGATAGCTGTGCCCGGTTTTTGGCCCGACAATGCGCAGCAGCCGCAGGCCTTCCGCGTCCATCGCCTTTTCCATCATATCGGCGGCCTGCTTCTGCCCGTCGTTTTCTCCGTTGTAGGCGACCAGCGGTGTGTTGAACAGATTCGCCGCGTAATCCGTTGCATCGTACAGATGAAAAAGCTTCTGCTCCCACCACGGTGGAGCGGTTTCTCCATCCAGTTTCAGCCGCAGAAACTGCGCTGATTCGCTGAAACCCGCGCCCGGCGCAATCGCCGCCCACAATCCAGGGTAATGCGTCCCGAACTGCCACGCCGAAGCGCCGCCCATCGAAAAGCCGCGCACCAGAATTCGGTTTTCATCAATGCGGTAGTGCTGTTTGACCTTGTCCAGCGCCTCGAACAAATCCACTTCGCCCGCGAATTTGTTGGCGTTGCAATACCGGCCATACAAATGCAGCACGATGGTGTCGCGCGGCGTGAACTCGCCGTTTCTGGTTTCGCGTTCGGTCAGGAAGTTGACCTCGCTGAGGGTTTCGCCGCGTCCGTGAAACCAGGCGTCCAGCCGCCAGCGATGCGTGGTGTTCGGCGTAAACGATGCCGGGATGACCAACCCGTAAGGCTGCACACTCTTGTCAATTTTGGAAACGTACCCGCGCACGATCAAGCCGGTCGCGGTCGTCCACGGCGCTCGCCCTTCGGCCAGTTGGCGTGCGCGCTCTTCGCCGTGTTGCAGCAGCAGCTTCGCCTTGAAGACTTCTTCCAGCTTGAAAAATTCGTTGTATTGCAGCGCGTAGCGAACGGCTTCGTGATAGATCATCACATCCGGCAGCAGCGGATTGTCTTTCAACTTTTCCATCGCCGCTTTCAACCGCCGCAGACCGTTTTCCAGTTCCGTTCGATCCGCCGCCGGAAGTTCAACGCCAGTGGGGGGAATCGGACGCATTGCAGGCCGCTGCGCCGCCGGACTTTGTGTTGTCGGATTTTGCGCTGATTCGGCAGGACGCGGCACAGGCTGTTGCGCGAGCGTGATTGTTGCCAGCAGTAAAAGGCTACCCAGAATTTTCATAAGGGTCACAGAATAAATAAAGGGGCGGCACGGAATAAGAAGACCGCATTACCGCCCCGAAAGGTTTGTCGCGTCAGGCCGTTTCAGGAGGCCAGACTGAATTCTTTAACGAACCGCTTCAAGGAAACGGTAGTCATACATCCATCCGTCGTCAGTCGCATCACTTAAGATGGCAATGCGCCCGGTGGAGAGAAAGGCCAGCTTGAAAATCTCCCATTCCGCATCGGTGATGGTTCCTTGTTGCGAAGTGACGCCCCCTTCTTCCCAGGCGATGACGACTTCCCGCCCGCCGGCAACCTCGAAGTTCCCGATGCGGGTGATCCGGCCATAATGCCAACTGAATTCGCTGCCAGCCTGTTTTGCCTGGGCCGCACCGATCGCTTCCGCACTGGTTTCGCGAAATTGGGCAGCCCCCTTCGCCGACTTTTTAGCCTTCTTACTTGCCATTTTAATTTCCTCCATTGTTATTTTATTTCCGTCCGCATCAGGGGCGGTGGCTCATAATTTTCGTAGAAAATATAGATAGAACCGCCTTGCCAATGATTGATTGATCAGTGTCATTGATGTCCAGACCTTAATGCGTTTGGTGTAAATAATGCAACCGTGTTGGCTGCAACATTTCGTCGGAAAATTACCCGGTCACCTGAATGGCTCCGCCATCGAAACGCTACTGCTTCAGATGCGCGACTTTCGCTTTTCCCCTGGCATACACCGTAACCACGAACAGATCGTCAAACACCGTTTCGTCTATGGTCGGCACGATGTCTCCGCCCAGCGCTTTGATGATTTCCGGAACCGTATTGCTATGCCCGACGATCAACACGTTGCCGCCGGGACTGGAAGTCGCCCGCTCCGCCACTTCCGCCAGGTATTCCGATGAAAGCTCTCGCCGATTCGTCGCGCTCATCTTGACGGGAATTATGGTGCTGGCAATGCCCAACTGCTTGGCCAGGGGCTCGGCGGTCAGTTTTGTGCGCTGATATTGCGAAGTGTAGATGGTTTTGATTCCGGCTTTTCCCAGCGTGCGCGCCAGTTCTTCGGCTCGTTTGGTTCCGGCTTCCAGCAGCGGCGGATCTGCGGCGGGCGCGTCCGCCTTTTCCGCGTGCCGGACAAGATAGACCGTCGTGACCTTGAATTCATTTTGAGGTAAGGAAACTGCCGCTCCCGTGACACTGCTTTCCATCGAAAAAAGCAGGAAAAGGCAGGAGATGGTAAACAATCTGGAGCAAGCAGACCCAGGTAAGTGTTGAACAAAATCTCTTAGTTTCATGTTGAAATCCCTTTGCGCCTTTTGCGCTTAGGCGGCCTCGAAATCCATCGTGTCCATGTCATCATCCGTTTCTTCCGGTTTGCCAAGCAGCTTCAGCCACAGAAAACCAATGACTCCTGCTGTCAATGAAGCCAGCAAAATCGCCATCTTCGAAGCAGTTATCAAATTCGGCTCGCCGACAAAAGCCAGATTCGTGATGAAAATTGACATCGTGAAACCGATGCCCCCCAAAAGTCCCGCGCCGAAAATGTGTTTCCAATTCAAATCCAGCGGCAGACGACAAATGCCAATGGTGACGGCAAGAAAACTCAACAGGGTAATGCCAATCGGTTTGCCGACAAGCAATCCCCCGAGGATTCCCAGGCCGTTTGATGAAGATATGCCCTGAAACCAATCCGCGCCGATGACAATCCCTGTATTGGCAAGCGCGAAAATTGGCAGGATGAGAAAGGCGACAGGTTTGTGCAAGACATGTTCGAGCCGGTGCGAAGGCGATTTTTCGTCATCTTCCTTGCCCGTAAAAGGAATCGCAAAAGCGAGCAGAACGCCGGCAATCGTTGCGTGAACGCCTGACTTCAACATGAAAAACCACATCAAAACCCCGCCCAGAAGATACGGAGTCAAAATCATCACCCGAAAAAAACGGTTGAAGACAATAAGCAAACCAAAAACGGCAATCGCGCCGAGGAAATACGCAGTTGAAAGTTTCGCCGTGTAAAAAATAGCGATCACGATGATCGCCCCCAAATCATCCATGACTGCAAGTGCAGTCAAAAAGACTTTCAACGATGCAGGAACACGACTTCCCAAAAGCGCCAAAACCCCGAGCGCAAAGGCGATGTCGGTTGCCATCGGGATTCCAAGACCGGCTTGCGTCGGGGTTCCCTTATTAAAAATGAAATGAACCAGCGCGGGTAAACCAATGCCGCCAATGGCCGCAAAAATCGGCAACAGCGCGTTTCTGAAATCCGACAACTCACCGACGTACAACTCACGTTCCAGTTCCAGACCGATGAGCAAAAAGAAAACCGCCATCAGCGCATCGTTGATCCAGTGTTCGACGCTTAAACCACCTAGCGGCACTTTCCAGAAGTTTAGATAGCTCCCTCCCAGAATCGAGTTTGTGACCAACAGCGAAAGCACCGTGCAAGCGATCAGAAGCAGTCCACTCGATTTTTTGGAATCAAAGAAGTTTTTGAAAGTACTAGATAATTTTCTTTTGACTACACTCATGGTTCTAAATGTCCGGTTTCAAAAAATGGACCGATTTCTGACGAAGCAGCCAAACCAGCGAACCACCCGTGACCAGGCCAAGGATCACGCCGCCTCCGGCAATAATTCCCAGGTACGCGAGTGCTCCCCAAATCCCTCGGAGGGAGCGCGAGCGAAAAAGACTGTCCGCAATCGCAGCCATTCCGGCAGTCAGATTCCATCCCGCCACACTCGCCGCCACCCACCATCCCGTGTTGTGAAGGTGCGGGCGCAGCAGAAACGCCTGCCAGATGCCGACGATCAGCCCGCCAAGCGCTACGGAAACATAAAGCGAGTAGGGAAAATCCCAGCCCACTGCCTTCGCGATGTCCCACACCAGGAACGGCAGTCCCAGTCCAACGGCGCACGACCAGAACCAGGGCGCTGCCCTGTGCAGCACGCTCCGGATTGCGCGTCCCTGCATCAGCCCGACGCCCGCTCCCATTCCAACGCCAACCAGACTTTGAATGCCTCCGATACCCACCGCTTCCCCGACCAACGCCAGCGCAATGATGAAGGGAATGCCAAGCAACCATCCCGCCCAGGTGGCGCGAACCCATTGATGAAAGACGTTGCGTTCAGTCATACCCGATTCTTTATTTCTTCTTCCCTTTTGCTGCTGCTTTGTCCAGGTTTTGCTGCACTCTGAACTTCACGATTTTGCTGACCAGAGTAAAAGGAATGCGCTGATCCAGCGGGAACCTGACCGTGCCCTTTGAAATTTCGTAGGCGGACAATTCCTCCTTGAACGACTCAATTCCAGCCGCCCCCGGATAAAACCCGATGTGATTTTTGAAGGCAGCGAAGTGAACCAGATTCCCGTACAGTTTGAAGGTCGGGATCATATAGCTGATGGCTTCCTCGGCCTTCGGCGCGGCTTTTCGGATGGTCGCCCTGATCTTCTCCAATTTTTCCTGAATCTCCGGCGGGAAGTCAGCGATGTATTCGTCAATATTTTGGGGCGCGGTTTGGTTAGGTTTCATGTGTTTTCCTTTTCACTGAGGCTGACGCGCATAACTAACCGTCAACATTTCCCATTGATGGCCATCCGGTTCGTTCCAGTAAACGATGCTGCCACCGTGCTGCGTGTCAATGCGATAGTCAACTGGCCCGTGGACGTTGCTGCGGTACGGGATTCCAGCCGCCTTGATCCGCTCCAGGATGGCGTTGAAATCGTCCTGGCTCACTCGAAAACAGAAGTGACTCAGGGGAATAGGCTCCGTCCATTCATCAAAGTCGAACGTCAATCCATCGTTCACATAAACCGGAGCGAACGGCCCGACGCCCGTTTCCGACCACGGAACCCCAAGCAGTTCGGCCAGGAGCTTTGCCGAAGCCACTTTGTCGCGGGCGGGCACCAAAATGTGATCAAGCTGAATCGCCATCGGACTCTCCTGTTTGGGAATCGCGGCTGTCAGGTTGCAAGCGCGCGTCAGCGTAGACCCAGGCTTGTTTGCCCGAAGCGAGCAACGCGGCTACCCGTTCATAAGGAGCGCACTCGTATTGGTCGGCCCGCAAAAGTTCCTCGTCGGTGAGTTCGAACACCGTGCCAACCACGCGGCTGTCTTCCCTGCCATTGAATTTCACGATAACGTGCTGAGATTTGCCGCTAATGGCGACGACTTGCGGGTCGTCCAACGTGATGGGGGATTGCTCGAATCCCACAACCTCGTCCGCCTGTCCTTGCAGCAGCCTGCCAAACGTGGACATCTGCACGTTTTCCTGTTGGAGAGAACCATAAGAAAAAAGTAGTGGCATATTCGATACCTAACACGCCGTTCACCGTGCGCGCACCTGTGATGCTTGAATACGGATTCGACTTCGGTTGCGCTCCGGTGCAATGAATGTTTGGCATTGCATGAAAGCAAATCACACACTGCCTTTTTGAAATAGCATTTGTAATCGTTCGCTGTCATGCATATTGCCTTTCAGCGGTGTGTAGATTTCACACAATGATTTATAGCCGATGGGCAAGCTCACGAGGTCAGAAATTTTCAGCCATTGTAATACCGCATAATCAGCGATTTCCTGTTCAGAAGCATTTGGATGATTGTATTTGTACCGTCGGACAAAGCTGAAAGCCCCACAACCTTGTTCTTCCATCACAAATCGTATGCTGGCTAATAGTTTGTTTTCTTGATCAAGTAATTCCGCCCAAAAGGAATGATAGAGTGATAAGAGCAGTTCTACCTCCCTTCCATCGCCCCCGTACATCAAAGGCCGAAAGTAAACCTGCCCTATTCTTTCGACATAGGTTTCAGCAATCTGCTCTTTTGTTTTCATATCATCGCGCAGGAATGTTGCCCAACACTACCTTCGCCGAGCCTGATCCTATGGATAAGGTTGAAAATTCAAGCCGGTAAGGAAGCGAAAGTCACGCCGATTTACGAAGACCACGCACCCAGGCCGTGCTATCCGTCAGTTCATCCCGATCACGCCACATCCCAATAAATTGTTCGTCCTGTAAAGGAACGTCGCCTGATGATGCGACGGGGCGGGCATAACGTTGTCGCAAAAAGGAGAGAAAGCTTTCTACGAGGTGTCGCCCTTCCGGCGGCAACGAATCAATTTCTCGTAAGAGTTCTTCGTTCGTCATAATGCTCCTCTGACAGCAATTTTCTCTCCGCGAAAGCAGATGTCAATGACGAGATTTAGCAACCTAAATATTGGGTTGCGTAAGCTGAACATTCTTTTCTCTGAATCCTTCAGGAACGTCAATTGCGCCCCACGTATGGCATTCAAGTACGAGTTCGCCGTTCTCAATAAAAACCACAAAGCCACAGTCTATTCCGTCAGCGTGCCCCATGACTGGAGGCCAAGAGCAAACAGACCTCGCCGTTGGAAGGCTGGGGTGTTTCAGAGTAAGAAAGTAGCCACTTCCCGTGTATTCATAGCTCACTTCCTCTCCCTCACGTACTACAGTTGCAAGCTGTCTCGCCGGCAGTACAAGTGACACCAGCAGGTGAAGAACTTCTGCCTCGTATTTTTTTAGAGTAAGCATGCCCTACACGACCACAAAGCAGTCTAATTCTTCTTCGCCGCCGGTTGCCGGAAAGCCCGCTCGACCATATCTTTCACGTCCGTGGAAACCGGCCCATCGCGCCACAGCCAGCGCATCATTTCCGGCATGATCATCCCTCCGTATTTTTGCCCGTGCAGGTTCATGCTCCACGAATAATTCACATCGTAGCCTTTCTGCGTCAGCGCTTTCATCATTCGGACGTTCTGATAAAACCAGTCGCGTTTCTCGTCATAATCGCCGTTCCCCCGCAAGCCGCGATTGTCGTTCCGCCCGTCGCACAGGTACACACGAATCGGTTTTTTCTCGCTGGCCAGGATTTTTTCGGGATAGACGTGCCCGCCACGCAGGTTCACGAAGCTGCCGACGTTGCTCAGCACTTTGCGGAATTGATTGGGACGTTCCCAGGCGACGGTGAAGGCGGCAATCGCACCGGAACTGGATCCCCCAATGCCGCGCATTTCAGGGTCTTTGGAAATGTTGTAATCCTTGCTCAGCGCGGGTAGCAACTCTTCGGTAATCACCCGCGCGTATTTGTCATCCAGCGTGTTGTATTCCGTCGGACGGTTGACGGTGCGGTCGCCCCATTCCTGCGCGTTCGGTTCCGGCTGTTCCGGTGTGCGGCCAGGATTGATGAAGACGCCGATCATGACCGGAATTTCGCGCCGGTAAATCAGATTGTCCATCACGTTCTGCGCGCGAATGTCGCCTTCCGGATTCATAAAGGCATGACCATCCTGAAACACCATCAGCGCCGCCGGAACGTCTTTGTCGTATTGCGCCGGAACGTACACCCAATAAGTGTGCTGTGTGCCGGGATAAGCGCCGCTGGTGCTGGGCAGCGTGTACGGCCCGCGAATTTCGCCTTTCGGGACGCCTTCCTGCGGGAAGGAATCCGGTCCCAGCCGGTATTGCGAATTCGGATTCGGCCCCGGCGGCGTCGGTGCGGGCTGTCCGCCGCCGCGTCCGGCTTGCTGCCCTGGAGCAGGTTGGCCCGGAGGCGGTTGCGTCGTTGGATTCTGCGCGAAGGTGAGTGCAGCCGCTCCCGCAAGCACAAAGCTGATGATAGACAAGGTCGTTTTTCTCATCTGAAAGACTCCTCAAGCTGTAAATTCGATTGATGTGGTTTTCAGGAAATTCCTTTTCCACGAAGTAACACGAAGCTCCACGAAGAACAAATCAAATTCCTTCTTCCCCTTCGTGTTTTCTTCGTGTGGCTTCGTGGAAGAAAAAAACTTCCTCGTGTCTATAGATAGCTCAGCCACCAGTCTTTGCGGCGGCGCTTCACGTCCGCAAACCAGCGGCAAACCGGATACAACAGCAACAAGCCCAAAAGCCAGAAGGCATAAACCACCCACAACGAAAAGCCCAGGTTGCCGGGATTCGGCGCGGGGCGATCCAGCAATCCGGTAAACAGCCAGCCGATGGGTTGTCCTGCTAAATAGCCTGCGGCCATCGCCAGCACATGCACCGTAATCCACTGTCCGATGTAAAACAGCAGCGGCACGCGGCCAAATGTGATGAAGACGCGCGACAGCCAGCCCTGCTCCATCCGTTCAAACCACGGCAGCGCCAGAATCGCCACGCCCAGCGTCAGCAGCAGAAACAGCAGCGAAGGCGGGTACTTCAAAACGTTCAGGAAAGACAGCAGCGTGAACACGGCGTTTTTCTGCACGCTCCACCGCAGCGGGTCGCCGTAAAGATTGATGGCTCGCAACACAACAAATCCAATCAACATTCCGCCGCCCAACTTGAACAAAAACCGCCGCCGCCGCTCCGGTTCCCATTGGTAAACCGCGCCGAAGCAATACCCCGCCGCCAGCACGCCAACCCAGGGAATCAGCGGATAGAGCACCAGCCCGTGAATATTTGGCGTGAAAAAGATAATGCCCGGTTGATGCAGCACCATCCAGACGGAAGCCCAGAATCCAGGCCCTGCGGTTCCAGGCGCGGGCGGGCTGACCCGAATCAAATCGAGCGCGTTGTGCAGCGCAATCATGGCAATGCTGATGATCGCCACAGCCCGCAGCGGCAGGTGAATCAGCGCGGCCAGGACAATCATCGAAACGCCAATCGCCCAGATCACCTGCAACATCAGCGCGAAGTGATAATCCACGTTGAACCAGACGATGATGCGAATCACGGTGACTTCCAGCAGGATCAACCACAGTCCGCGCGTGATCAGGAATCTTGACAACTCCGCTTTGCTTTTGCCGCGCGCGCCTTGCAGAAACGCGCCCGTTCCGGCCAGAAAGACAAACACAGGCGCGCAAAAGTGCGTAATCCAGCGAGTGAAAAACAGCAGCGTGTTGGTTTTGCTCAGGTCCGAAGGATCGAAATTCAGCACTTCGCGATGCACGAATTCGCGCGTGTGATCGAGCAGCATGATGACCATCACGACACCGCGAAGCAGGTCAACGGCATTGACGCGGCGGGTTGGAGAGATTTGGGTATTCATCTTTTCTTCAGGGCTTTTCGGCGCGGATCATCGCTTCCACGGTTGACTGTTCGATTGGCTCTTCCAGCAGGCGCTCGACACTCCAATTCTGCTTTTCCAAAAGATGTGCGACCAGCAAATTAAACCGCCAATACAGTCCCGATTTCGCCCAATCCATTTTGGGATCATCGGCCAGAAATGCGCGTTTCGCTTCGTCGTAATTAAACGTGGCGCCTTTGCCCACATAATCCGCATAGCCTTCGCGTTTCCACTGTGGCAGCCGATGATAGGCGATGCCGCCAACCGCCTGACCGGTCAGCGAATGTGTAATCTCATGCGCAATGAAATAAGCCAGCGTGCGCTCGCCTGGCACACGGCTGCCTTTCGGACCAATCAGGCAATTTTCTTCGATGATCGAATCGCGAAGAAATACGTTGGTCGTAATCGGGTACCAGTTCACGCCCCCGGCGCCGTATTGGTAGTTGAAAAAGATTCGCTGCCGCCATCGCGTATTACAGATAAAGACGTGATGGTTTTGCTCTGCGAAATAAATCGGAGAAGTCGCCAGCCGAGCTTCCGCCAATTCCAGCACGTGCTGTCCCGCCGTTGGCGCGAACGGTTGATCGGAATACAGCTTCAGATTTTTCGCGTTGACAGACGTAGTAAAAAACGGTTGGGGCACGCTTAACAGCAACAAAATAAGAGCCACCATCCCCAGGATGGCAGCTCCAATTTTTAGCAATATTTTCCTGGGAAATTTCATTTTTCCGATGCTCCCGGCCTGAAATTCAGGCCCGCATTTTCCGGTACGTCGCCAGGCACTTTTCCGCCGTTTCCAGCGAACTGAAGCGGCTGCCTTCCTGTTCCATCAGGTAATATTCCGCACCGCCCTTGGCTTCGGCAGCTTTGAAGATTTCCTTCCACGGCGCATCCCCTTCGCCAAACAGCACGCGGTAGCCCTTGTCCGGCTTGCCTTCCGCGCCGGTCCAGTCTTTCAAGTGCAGCGAGCGAATGCGGCCAGGATTGGCATTGATCCAGGCGATACAATCCTGCCCGGCTTCGACGCAGGTGCCGACATCGAATTGCAGCGTGACCTCTTTCGGAGTATTCGCGGCCAATACATCCATCGGGCGTTTGCCGTCAATCGCCACGAATTCCGTCTTGTGATTGTGGAATCCGGCGCGCATGCCCAGCGGCTTCAGCTTTTCCTGCGCGGCGGTCAACTTCGCGGCGACGCCCTTCCAACCATCCAGCCCTTCCACCCGCCCGGCGCTGGCCATCACCAGCGTTTTCGATCCGATGATCTGATTCAATTCGATGGCTTTCGGCAGGTTTTCCGGCGTGAAGACATTCGCGCCGTTGTGCGTCGAAAGGCACTTGATTTTCAGTTCATCCAGCAGTTTGCGGACTTCCCTGGCATACTCGGTCGTCCATTGCGTGTAGGGCGAATAGAATTCGACGACTTGGTACCCCATCTGCGCCACCTTGCGCACCGTGCCCATGAGGTCTTTCTGCAATTCATCGCGCACGGCGTAGAGTTCAATGCCGATGGGCAGTTTTTTCGCAGCGAATGTGGGAACTGTCCCAAATGCCAGTGACGCCGAAGCCGCTCCGGCCAATGTCAGAAACGAACGGCGGGAAAGTGAAGCAGTTTGATGAGGCTTGCTCATGGTGTGAATAACTCCTTGATGTTTGAGGCTAGTGGAGAACTCCAGAAATTCTCCACTTAGTTATTTTCCTGTCCCCGATTTTCCTGTCCGGGAAGTCCGCGATCAGACAGGAAAATCGGGGACAGGAAAATAAGAGCTAAAAGCAGGTGGATTACTTTTGAAGATGCCTACTAATTCATTTTTTCGTGGCAATAAGTGCAATCCGTGCTGGCGTTGTTCGCCTGATGGCAATTCATGCAACTCGCCATATTCATTTCTTTCACCTTGTACATTTGCTCGATTTCTTTGACTTCGCCGTGACAGGTGGCGCAGGTGCTGCCGGCGTCCAGATGCGCGCGATGGCTGAAAAAAACGTAACTCGGAATTTCGTAAATGCGCACCCATTTGATGTCGCGTTTGTCTTTGGCATACGCGGCCAGTTTTTGAATTTCCGGGCTGTCGGTCTTCACGTCTTCGTGGCACTGCATGCACAGCGCCGCCGAAGCCAGCCCCATCTTTTCGCCGGGATCAGGATTTTTGTGGCAGGTCGCGCATTTCAATCCCTGCCCGCCCACGTGCAGCTTGTGACTGAAAGCAATGGGCTGCTTCGAGCCGGGCAGCGGCGTCTGGCCGGTTTGCGCACCGGTTTGCGCAATTGCCAAGAGGCAGGCCCCAATCACGCAGCCAAACAGAAGAACCGTTTTTAACTGCTTCACAATTCTCCTTTGCGCATTTGTTCGGCCAGATACTCCGACGCGCGCATTGCCAGTGCCAGAATCGTCAGCGTGGGATTTTGCGCGCCGCCCGTCACAAAGCTGCTGCCATCCACGACGAACAGATTCTTGATGTCGTGGCTTTGATTCCATTTGTTCAGCACGCTGGTTTTGGGATTGTCGCCCATCCGGCAGGTGCCGAGTTCGTGCATACTGCGACCGGGATTGTTCATGATCGGATTGCGGTGCAGCACTTCGCACCCGCTATCCTGAAACCACTGGCTGATCGTATCCACGGCGTCTTTGGCCATGTTGTGTTCGTTGTCGGTGTATTTAATGTTGAAGTTGAGCACCGGAATGCCCCAGGCGTCCGTCACTTTGGGATCGAGCTTGACATGATGTTCATAGCGCGCGAGCGTTTCGCCCATGATCGTCGTGCCGATGCCAGCATTGCGATGGTTATTGACCGCAACTTCAAGTTCCGCACCCCACAGCGGAAAGTATTTCGCATCCGGCGTTCCGCCCGGATTGATGTCGCAAGCGTACCCGCGCAAAAAGTTTTTCTCTTTCGTTTTCAGATTGCGAAACCGCACCAGCACGCCGGAACCGCTCAACCCGCGTGCCGGCTTGCCATTTTTGGCTTCGGGGATGACGCCGTAAACGCCGCCGGGAATGTAAAACTGATCGTGCCAGTAATGCCCCAGCACGCCGCTGGAATTGGCGATCCCGGAATTCAGCAAAATGCGTGTGCTTTCCAGGCACGAAGCGCCCAGCACGACGACTTTGGCCTTGGCGTGAAGTTCACGGCCCGATTGGCGGTCCAGAAAATTGACACCGTTGGCTTTGCCGGTTTTCTTGTCAACCGTGATTTCGCGCACGACGGCATTGGGCGCAATCGTCAGATTTCCCGTCGCCTGCGCGGTGGGCAATAACAAATTCATCGAGCTTGCAAACTGCCCATCGCCCAACGCGCGCCGGATTTTCGTGATCCGCATGCCACGCGATTCGCCGGTTTTGTTCAGGCGATCAATCACTCCGCCATCAGGCGTCTTGTCATCCACGAACACGCCGTCAGGCAGTTGCGGCAAGCCTTCCTTGCGGCCCGACACGCGAAAGATCGGCTCCACGCGATCATAAAATGGCGACAGATCGGCGTAACTGATCGGCCAGTTGTCGCCGTATCCGTCGTGGTCTTTGGCTTTGAATTCATAATCGCTCAGCCGGTACGACATCCGCCCCCAGAAATTCACCTTGCCGCCGATCATGCGAATGCGTCCCCAACTGTAGGGAATTTTCGTGCTGAAGGTATACGGAACCTGATCGAAATCCACCCATTGATTGGCGTTGAATTCGGTGGCCTGGTAAACGTGTGGCAGCTTGCCCGGTTTCCCCAACCCTCGATACGGCAATTCGTACACAGGCTTCAATCCGCGCTGGCGGTTGAAATCCACCGCCGGGCCGGCGTCCAGCAACAAACACTTCGCGCCTTTTTGCGCCAGCACATACGCCGCCATTCCGCCCGAAGCGCCGGAACCGACAATCAACACATCATATTCTTTGGTTTCTTTTTGCATAGAAAGTTTCAATTCTCTTGGCGTTACTCCTGACCGTAATACTTGCCCGGTTCTTTCGTGTTTCCGTCGGCCAAATCGCACAGGCGGCGAAACCCAGCCAGCATCGCCAGCCAACCGCCCTCGCCCATGTTTTCAACCACTTTTTGTTTGACGACGGAACGATCTACCAGCTTTTCCTGTTTGAGTAAAAAGACGATGTCGTCCAGGTCTTTTTGCCGCCCGGCGTTAAATTTGAGGATCACCAACCATTCCGGCGTGACCACACGCAACCCGTTTGGCAAACGAATCGCTTCTTTCAGGGCGCTGCGATACAACTCACGATATCCATCGCTTCGCACAATCCAGTCAACCTGCACGTTGTATTTGCCGACCTGCAAAACGTAGCTGCCGCCGCCAAAACTCAGCGGATGTTCCGGCGTCAGCGACAAGTGCTTTGAAGCGATAATATCCACGTCTTTGGTCAGGCGCGGGCTGCCGTAAAGGTGCATCGCAATTCCGCCCGCGATTGCCCATTCGATTTCTTCCCGCGTCGCCATCTCTCCGAATTGCTGCGCGGCTTCCAACCCCGTATCCGTGGAAATCGTCGGATTCGCAACACTTTCCAAGATGCGCTC
Organism: Heliomicrobium sp.; assembly: GCA_021155085.1. Classification (GTDB taxonomy): domain Bacteria; phylum Acidobacteriota; class Blastocatellia; order RBC074; family RBC074; genus RBC074. The sequence goes on from JAJNQA010000074.1 coordinate 18,454, forward strand.
GACAACACGTTGATAATCGCTTTCACTCATTGCTTAAACCAATTTATTCTCTCGATGTTTTCCCATAAACATTCATCGGATTTCGATCTTGAGGATGTATGCTGTCGCACGCTCGACTGGATGGTCATTTATTGGCGGGTTCGCCACATGAATTTCATACGCTCCTGTAAATTGTAACTCACCTGCCCAATCAGTTGTTCCCCCTCTACCAATCCCCTCCAAAATGTACGTCTGTCTTCCTGTCATTAATTTCCTACTCTGAACCCAGAACACAACGTCATCAGACGATGGTTGCACGCTAACAGTCATCCGCTGTCCTTTGCTGGCAGATAGCTTGTAAATGTGATTGGCACTAGGTTTCAGCTCGCCGGAAACGATGGCGCTGTGTTCTCCCTTGGCGAACTTGACGCGCTGGATTGTGTTCTCCTTTTGCGGCGATGCCAAACATGGTTCAGCTAACAGACAAAGCATCACTAATTTGCAAAGAATCTTGTGATTCGAGATAGGTGTCATTTTCATCTCGGATATTCCGCGTTGTAGCAAACGATTACTTACTTTTTACAAATCCCCTTTGCGCGCTTGCCCAGCCAGGTACTCCGATGCCCGCATCGCCAGTGCCAGAATCGTCATGGTCGGATTTTGCGAACCGCCGGTGACGAAGCTGCTGCCGTCCATCACGAACAGGTTTTTCACGTCGTGGCTTTGATTCCATCTGTTCAGCACGCTGGTTTTGGGATTGTCGCCCATGCGGCAGGTGCCGACTTCGTGGATGCTGTAACCGGGCGGATACATTTTGTCGTTCTGGTGCAGCACGTCAAAGCCCGCGTCTTTGAACACCTGACTGATCGTGTCCACGGCGTCTTTGGCCATGTTGAATTCGTTGTCGGTGTAGCGGCACTGGAAGTTCAGCACCGGAATGCCCCAGGCATCCGTCACTTTCGGATCCAGCTTGACGAAGTTTTCAAAACGCGGCAGCACTTCGCCCATAATCGTTGTGCCGATGCCGGCGCCGCGATGGACTTTGAGTTGTTCGTCCAACTCTGCCCCCCACGATGGAAAAAGTTTGGCATCCGGCGAAGCTCCCGGATACAGGTCGCAAGCGTAGCCGCGCAGGAAAGTTTTCGCCTTTGTTCCTGGGTCTTTCAGGTTGCGGAATCTCGGAATGTAGCCCGCGCTGCCCAGCAAACCGCGCGGCGCTTTTCCATTTTTGGCTTCGGGCATGACGCCCAGCACGCCGTTCGAGATGTAAAACTGATCGTGCAGGTAATGCCCCAGCACGCCGCTGGAATTGGCGATTTTGGAATTCAGCAGAATGCGCGTGCTTTCCAGACACGAAGCTCCCAGCACAACGACTTTGGCTTTGGCGTGGAGTTCGCGCCCAGATTGCCGATCCACAAAACTGACGCCGTTGGCTTTGCCGGTGTTTTTGTCGGTCGTCACTGCACGCACGACGGCGTTCGGCACGATGGTCAGATTGCCTGTAGCCTGGGCGGCGGGCAGCAGCAAATTAAACGAACTGGCGTATTGTCCATTGCCCAGCGAGCGGCGAATTTTCGTCACCGTGATGCTGCGCGATTTGCCTGCGGTGGCGATGCGTTCCAGCGCGCCGCCGTCGGGCGATTTGTCTTCGATAAACTGGCCGTCGGGCAATTGCGCCAGACCTTCCTTGCGTCCGGTGACGCGAAAGATCGGGTCTACGCGGTCGTAAAACGGCGCCAGTTCCGCGTAACTGATCGGCCAGTTGTCGCCGAATCCGTCGTGGTCTTTGGCCTTGAATTCGTAATCGCTCAGCCGGTAGGACATCCGCGCCCAGAACAGCGATTTGCCGCCGATCATCCGCACGCGCACCCAGTTGTATGGCGATTTCGGATCGTGCGTGTACGGAACCTGCTGTTCGTCCACCCACTGATTGGCATTGAATTCATTCGCCTGAACGACGTGCGAAAGCTTGCCGGGTTTGCCAAAACCGCGATACGGCAGTTCGTAGACAGGCTTCAAGCCACGCTGGCGGTTAAAATCAACCGCCGCGCCCGCTTCCAGCAGCAGGCATTTCAAGCCTTTTTGCGTCAGCGTGTACGCCGCCATGCCTCCAGAAGCTCCAGAGCCAACAATGAGTACGTCGTATTCTTTTTCAGCCATGATTTCTCTGAGTTTTAAGTTCGAGTGCCGCCATTGCCACGTAGACCTGCGAACAGCAAAAAACGTTTCAACATTGCCGCGTAGCGGCGACTGAATTTAGGCAGGTCGTTTACGGCCTGCAATACGGCAACGAAAAAGGAATGCGTCGCGTAGCGACGGTTGAACATTGACGGCGAGGTTTCAATCGTCGCTACGCGACGAGATGACCTTGCCGGCACGCATCACAGGCCGTGAACGACCTGCCTAAAATCAACCGTCCCGCTGGGACGAAGAAGCGCCAGCTAATCAATCGGATACCAATATTGCCCGACCCCGCCGCCGCGACGACTGCCCGCGGAACCTGCTGTCGTGTATTCGCGCGAATTCATCGTCGCCGTGCGCACGTCCTGCTTCGCTTCGCGCAGGAAGCGAGCGAACGGATCAGCAGGCGGTTCGTAGGTCCACGGCTGCCGCAACGGCGCCAGCAATTCTGCTGCTTGCGCTTCCGTCACTTCGGCAAAGGCTTTGCCGAAACGCTTCGTCGCCTGCGCATTCAGCGCATTCAGTCCGGCGGTGTAAAGCTGTTTGCGGTCGGCAGGTGATTTGCCAATCAGGAAATCCAGGAACTCTGGCGCTCCGGCCTCCAGCGCGCCCGGCATGCCGTTCAGCGGCGGCATCAGGATTTCGCTCAGCTTTTTCAGCGCGGCGAACTGTGGTGCACTGAAAAAGCGCGGCATCGTTTCCGCCGCCGCATCCAGAGAAGCGAATTCCAGTTTCGGCGCTTCTTCCTGCGGGCGCGGAGTGCCAGCCGGAGATTGCGCGAGCGGTTCAATGGAAGCTGGCACCGCAATCGCGGGCGCAGCAGCGAGAGTTTGAATAAATCGTCTTCTTTTCATAGCAACTCATCAACCTTATTTTTTGAATGGGGAAACAAGAAATTTCAGCGAATCTTCAGGAGCAGGGTCAAACATGTGAATAAACGCGGATTGGCTTGCCAAATGCCGTATTTCTGCATCGCGTAAATCAACGTAACGATTAATGTAATCGCCAAAACCATTTACCGTAGGTGCGAACAAATACACCCATTGGTGGGATTTGGTTTCAAAGTAAAGCTGAAATGCGACTGCCTTATCTGGGAAACTGTTTTCGCATAGAAACTGAACAGCAGTGATGATTCCTTTAGGGAGATTTTTGACGAGCTGAGGAGTGAGTTCTTTATGATTCAAGACCACATAAAGTGGACCAGAATAGGTTGGAATTTCTAGCACAATAGCTTCTTCATTTCCGTCATACGTTAATGACGTATGTAGTAATCCCAGACTTAGATGAATGCTACTCACAATATCAGCAAGGTCTTTTTCTAACACATGAAACCAATCGGTTACCTCTTTGCGGTGCTTCTCACCAAGGGCTTTCATGCCATCGGCATTGAGCAGACCTTCGAAGTATTTTTGAAGGACGGGTTTGATTGAGATGCCTGCCGTAAAGACAACCAGAAGTTCAAGGAGGCTGACAATATCAACTGCTCCGCCCCGAGCAAAGTAAGGAGTACGCTGACCGCCTAATCGCTCTTGTAAACTGGCTAGGAAAGACTCTAAGTGCGCCTCTTCCGTCTGCCCATAAACATATTTAATTTCGCACAACTCCATGTTTCCTCTGAACATTGATAGGGCTTAAATCACATTACCGCGCCAACGCCGCCTGCAACATCGCTTTCGTGTAGCCGACGTTGTAAATTTCGCCGCCGAAGCCGCCGCCGCCCACTTTGGCATACTGCCCCACAATACTGCCTTCGCGTTCGCGGTCGTAATCAATCGCGCGCGGATGTTCGGGGTATAGTCCGCGCGAATACTTCTGCCGCACCAGTTCCTTCATCACGGCGAACATATCCACCTGGCCTTCATCAATAAAAACCTCGGTGTATTTCTCATACGGTTTGCGGACGATGACGTTGCGGTAATGGACGTGGTTGATGCAATCGCGCGCGCCGAAGTATTTCGCCACCGTCACCGGATCTTCGCCGAGTTCGCGCGTCACGCCGCAATCGAAGGTGATGCCGTTCGACGGGCTTTTGACGATGTCCACCAGCTTCTTCCAGCCTGCCAGCGTGGACATGATCTGCTGCGAGCCTCGACTGATGGGCGCGGGCGGATCGTTCGGATGCTGCGCCAGGCGCACACCCGCTTTTTCGGCTTCGGGGACGACGGCTTTCAGAAAGTAAGTGATGTTCGTCCACATCTGCTCCAGCGTCCACGCGCCGATGTCAGGGAGCGGCGGCAAGTCTTTGATGCGGTCGTAATCGAAAGCCGTCAGGCCCGCGCCCGCGCGGCCCAGCTCTTCGTAATAACCTTCGACAATGCGGTGGGCGTAAAAGTTATATTCGACGACCGGCAGGCCGACTTTGCCCGCCGCTTGAATGGACTGAATGACTTTCTGAATTTCTTCGTCGCGGCCCGGTTTGCCATAAATCGTTTTGGGAAAGCCGCTGATCATCATGTTGATGATCGTCAAGCCGCCTGCTTTGAAGCGGTTCATCCGCTCGCGCAGAACTTCTTCAGTCCAGGGAATTGGCGGTCCGCCCATCAGCACATAATCCACGCCAATCTGTTTGACGCGGCGCATTCCGGCGGCGTCAATATCGCCGCGCAGTCCCAGGCAGATTTTGGGCGCTCCGGTTTCCACGGGCGGCCATGATTTGGTCTGGGCGGCGGTCATGGCAGGTGCGAGCAATGCCGAAGCGCCGACGGCCCCAACGGATTGGATGATTTTTCTGCGGGTGGTTTTCATCGCTGGTTCCTTTGTACAACCGACTGTCAGTCGGCTGTAGTCTTGGCCAATGGCCTTTTCGTGGAAACCTCAGCCGACTGACCGCTCGGCTGTACATTCCTGGCAATGGATTCGGACTACAGCTTGAACTCGAACATCACTGCTTCTTCGGGAGCTTCGACGCCGCCGCTGCCGGCATACAACCGCATGGCGGCCTTGTTGGAGCGATTCGTCAAAACCCACGCCGTTGAACAACCCAGGCGACGGGCTTCAACCAGCACGGCATCCATCAGTTTGCGCGCCAAACCTTGTCCCTGATGCGTGGGTGCGACGCCGACCTCGTTGATCCACAGTTCGGGTTTGGATTTATCAGGATGAACGTAATGCACTGCGCTGACGAAGCCAACGACAGATCCATTCGCGATGGCAACCGCCAGGTGATGTCGCGCATCCGCCAGGAATTCCGCCGCCGTCGCCAGATCAATCGGATCGTCAAAAACATCATCCGCCACGGACAACAGCGCATCGCAATCCGTGGCGGCCAGGAGCTTGATTTCAATCGGATCAGTCATAATTTAGAAAGTGGAAACGTTGGAGTGCGGTAAGTGCTTACCGCTTTTTGTTCTTTGTCGGGGCGTTCGAGTCTTCTGGGAGATTTCAATCGAGAATGTAAAAGCTGCGCCGAGCCGCAGCAGTCCAAAAGCTCCGCTCATTTGCTGAACACTTCCAGAGTCAGCACATTCGCGCCGGGTTTGATTTCGACAATGTAATCGCGTTTGTCTTTCGGGCGTTGGCGGCTGAACACAATTTGCTTTTCGATGCTGGGCGAAAGGTCGCGTTTGCGGACGTGTTCGGCCCACTCTTTTTGATCAGCTTCGGTCAGGGTGCGGTCACGCTGTTTGGCCTGCATTTTGATCATGACTGGATCGCGCGAATTGCTCATCCAGCGGGTGGAATCCAGCCGGACTTCAACGCGATACCTGCCCGCGACCGGTCCCTGTTTTTCATTCACGATGAACGAACCCAGTTCCCGGGTGTGGGCGTTCGTGATGTACGCCGTCACCGAAGGCGCATTTGGATTCCCTACCGGCGTCAGCGTAACGATGCCACGTATCAGGCCTGCGCCGTCCAGTTTGACGACACCGTTCAACGCCAGACGAGGCTGGTCGGTCAGCCAGCCGCCCTGCGTCAACCAGCGGTGCATCAAGTCCGGGTATGCGCCCAGCACCGGATCGCCCAGCGCAAAGCCTACGCCGTGTTCGCCGTTAAGGAAAAAATGCGCTTCGACCGAAACTTTCGCTTGAAGCATTTCGGCATAAAGGGCCGACATTCCCCGCAAATGGCCCATGTCTTCCGCCGTGCAAAACATAAACGCGGGCGGCAGCGCGGCCAGTTTGGCGGCGTCCGTGCCTCCACGCTGCGCAGATGCGCCGTAAACCAGAACTTGAAAATCGGGGCGGCTGGGCACGCGCTCAATGGCGTCGGCGGCTTCAGGATTTGCAAGCAACGGATTGAGCGAAGCGTCATACGCCAGATCAGCGCCCGCCGAAAACCCAATGATTCCGACGCGATTTGGAGAGATGCGAAAATCTTTGGCGTTGGCGCGGATGTGCTGCATCGCGCGTTGCGCATCCGCCAGCCAGTCTTTGCGCTGGTACATCGGGCGAATGCGGTAGCGCAGGATAAACGCCGCGATGCCGCGTTCTTTCAACCAGTTCGCCACCATCACGCCTTCAAAATCGGTGGCCCGCGTCATAAAGCCGCCGCCGGGACACACCAGAATTGCCGCGCCAGTTGCCTTGGGGGCATCGGGCAGAACAGGAATGATCGCAGGTTTGTCTTCGTCGCTGGTTCCTGTCGCGCCAGGCGCGCCGCTCGGCCAGAGTTCGATAACGCGGTAGTTTGGTTTGTCGGCGATGGCAATTGATGCGGCCAGCATCAGGAATAGCGCCGCCAGCAAGGGCACGACAGAAAAAGACGTTCTGTTGATGTTCATCATGATTTTTAGATGGACGCGGACTGAAGTCGGGAACGCCGGATGGAAGAACCTGCCGACGTTACAGTTGCATGGTCATAAACACGCTGTTTGAATCTTCTACGTACGTGGAAAATGGACCACAAGGGTCAAAGCCGAATCTCCGATACAAACGGCGTGCTGGTTCAAAAAATTCCATTGATCCTGTTTCCAGGCTTAATCGGTTGTAATTGCGCGCTCTTGCTTCCGCAATCAGGTGGCGCAGCATGAAACCTGCAACCCCTTGATTCCGGAACTCCGGCGCAGTGCGCATGGATTTGATTTCACCGTGGTTTGCGTCAAGTTCTTTGAGCGCTCCGCAACCCGCCAGCACGCTTCCTTCCCAGACAGTCCAGAACGTAATTTCAGGCGCTCGCAAACCTTCGAGGTCCAAAGCATGCACGCTCTCCGGCGGAGATACGCGCCGCATATCCTGAAGGTGCTGTTCCAGCAAACGGGCGATTTCAATTCCTCTCAGATCATCAATTCTGATTTCCATCTTAACGCCGCAATTAAATGTTCAGGAGTTCAAGTTTCCCAGTGCTGTCGCCAAGCTTTTCCGTCGGCACGCCCATTTTGTCAAGCAAAGTCAGGAACAGATTGGTCATCGGCGTTTCTGGATAGACGATGTGCCGTCCGGTGTTCAGCTTGCCGTTGCCGCGTCCCAGCACGATCAAAGGCAGATCCACGTGCGAGTGGCGGTTGCCGTCGCTGTGGCTGCTGCCGTAAGTAATGATGCAATGATCCAGAAGCGTGCCGTCGCCTTCCTGAATGGATTTCAGCTTGCCGATGAAGTAGGCGAATTGTTCCAGGTGATAGCAATTGATCTTCGTCACTTTTTCGACCAGATCGGGCAAGTAGCGGTGATGCGTGATCGGGTGATGTCCGTCGGTGAAGCCGAGTTCAGGGTAGGCGCGGTTACTCCCTTCGCGGCTGTACAGCACGGTCGAAATTCGCGTGATGTCGGATTGAAACGCAATGACCAGCAAATCCTGAACCAGGCGAACGTGTTCGGCAAAGTTCGCTGGAATGCCGTTTGGTTTTTCGATTTCGGGGGCCAGCTTCCGGTCTGAATGCTGGCGATTGTCGGCTTCGACGCGGGTAATGCGTTTTTCGATTTCGCGGATGGCAGTCAGGTATTCGTCAATCTTTCTGCGGTCGGTTGGTCCCAGCGTGCTGACCAGTTTGCGTGTGCGTGCGTTGACGTAATCCAGCACGCTCTTGCGGTCATCGTTGAGTGCGGCTTGGGCCTTTGGATCCAGGCTGGATTCCAGACTGCCGTACAACCGCTCGAACACCAGACGCGGATTTATTTCCGGCGGCATCGGCGTCGAAGGCGTGCGCCAGGCCATGCTGTTCTGATAGGCGCAACTGTAACCGGCATCGCAACTGCCGACCATGCGCGTCGCTTCGCAGCCCAGTTCCAGCGAAGCCAGCCGCGTGTTGTTGCCCAGCGCTTTGGCGGCGACCTGATCCACGGAAATGCCGACTTCGATGTCCGCGCCGGTCGTCCGTTTGGGATGAACGCCGGTCAGATAATTCCCACCTGCGCGCGCGTGATCGCCCGCTTCCTTGGTTTGGCCGGTGCGATGCGCCAGCCCTGTCAGCACCAGCATGTCTTCGCGAAACGGTTCCAGCGGTTTCAGAATGCGTGTAATTTCAAAATCCCTGCCCGTGCCTTTGGGCGTCCAGGATTTCATTTCAATGCCATTGGGCACGGCAAAGAACGCCAGCCGCAACGGGGCTTTCGCAGTTTCCGCCGCCGAAGCCAGCGCGGGCGTCATAGCATCCAGCACCGGCAAGGCGACGGTGACGCCCATGCCTTTCAGGAAGGTTCTGCGTGGAAGCTGTTTTTTGGTGATGATCATTGCGCTCGATTCTCCCCTTGAATTTCCCAGCTTATTTTTGATGTTTGGCGATTGTCCGATGCCAGGCAGGCAGCGCGTAGGCTGTCTGCTGCCCGGTTTGCTTCTCTTCCGTGCGGCGTTGGAACGGCAAACTCCTGACGATTTCCAACACCAGACTGGAAAAACGGTATTGTTTTGCCGCGACGTTCGCCGCAATCTTTTTGACGGTTGTCCGGTCGTGACGCTCAACGCCGCGCCCCAGCCCGTAAGTCAGCAGCTTTTCGGTCAGCGCTTCGGTGAAAGCGCCTTCCTGTGTTTTCAAAATGGAGATCAATTCTTCGGCATTTTTGAACGACCGTCCGTCGGGCAGCGTGCCGGAGGGATCAATCGGAAACTTGCCATCCTGACTGCGCCACGCGCCGACGGCGTCGAAATTCTCCAGCGAAAAGCCCAGCGGGTCCATCCGCGCGTGGCACGAAGCGCAAACCGGACTTGCGCGATGCTGTTCCAGTTGCTGGCGCAGTGAAGCTTTGGAGCCAACCGAAGCTTCATCCAGCGGCGGCACATTCGCGGGCGCGGGCGGCGGCGGCGTGTTCAGCAAATTTTCCAGAATGTATTTCCCGCGCAACACCGGCGAAGTCCGGTTGCCATACGACGAAACCGTCAGCACGCTGGCCTGCGTCAAAACGCCGGTGCGCTGTGTGCCAGTCAAATTCACTTTGCGAAATTCCGCGCCGGTGACATTCTTGATTCCGTAATGCCGCGCCAGCCGCTCGTTCAGGAAGGTGTATTTACCGCCGATCAAATCCAGAATGCTGCCGTCAGCTTGAATGATGTTTTGAAAGAACGTCTCGGTCTCTTTCAGCATTGAAGTCCGCAGGTAATCGTCGAAATCCGGGAAGCGGTCGCGGTCGGGTTGGACCGATTCCAGGCGGCGAATTTCCAGCCATTGCCCGACGAAATTTTCAACCAGAGCGCCTGCTTTCGCGTCTTTCAGCATCCGCCGCACCTGCGCCGTCAAAACCGCCGGACTGCGCAAGCTGCCGTTGTCGGCGGCTTTCAGCAATTCCTCATCCGGCATGCTGCTCCACAAAAAGTAAGACAGACGCGAAGCCAGTTCATGCAAGCTCAACTGGTAGGACGCGGTGACACCTTGCGGGTTACGATCCTTTTCAATGCGGAAAAGAAAATCCGGACTCACCAGAATCGTTTGCACCGCCAGCGCCAGCGCCTGTTCAAATGAACGTCCGCGCTGTTGGGCATTGGCCACAATGGCGGTCAAGCCATCCACTTCGGCAGGTTCGACCTTGCGACGGAATGCGCGATGCGCCAGATCGCTGACGATCTTGCGCGCGCAAGCCGGCTGGTGCTGGCCATCAAAATGGCCGCAGGTGTAAAGCTTCTGCCGCGATTCCGCCGAAGGGCCTTTGACCGCATCGAATGGCCCGTTGATTTCCAGTTCAGCAATCGCCATCCCGTCAAAGCTGGGCTTTCGATTTTTGAAGCGTTCAATGGCGGCTTCGCGCTGTTTGATCTGTTCGGGCGTTGCGGTGGCAGGTAGCGGCGGGAATATCTTTGCCGGATCAGGCGGCGGCGGTTGCGGCAGCTTCGACGGATTCGGGCCATTGAACGAAGGCGGCAAACCGTCAAACAAACGCGGGAACGCGGCAATCAACTGATGTTTTCCCGCCGGAACTTTCAACCGGACTTCCATAAAGGTCGGCAATACTTCATTCGTCGCCGTCAGACGCCGGATCACTTCAAATGATTTGACGACCTTGCCGTCAATGTAAAAGTCCAGCATCTGCGCTTCGGAACCGGGCGGCTTGGCCCCGTCAGCGCGGACACGGAATTGATATTCGCCGGTGGCCGGAAAGTAACGAGTCAGGTGATACGAACCTGGATGCGACACGCCCGTCACGTCGTAATCGTGCATTGTGTAAAACGGCGCTTGCGTGATTTGAACCGGATTGATTTCCAACCGGCGCGGGCGCACCGGTTCAATGCGGAAAGTTTGCGGTTTCAGATCGGGACCGAAAACAGCCAGCCGGGCGATTTTTTCCGCCGCCGCCATGTATTTTTCCATCAGCGTCGGCGACAGCGACAGCGCATCGGCGATGTTGTCGAAACCGTGCGCCGAATCGTCCTGCGGAAAGTCGTTGGCCGGTTCCGTGTCCACGCCCAGCAGGTCGCGCACCGTGTTGTTGTATTCGGCGCGATTCAGCCTTCGCGCCGTCACGCGACCGGGGTCGGGTTTGACCAATCGGTCCGCCCGCGCAAATTCCTGTTCGATCCAGCGAGTGACTGCTGCGAGAGAAGCTTTGTCCGGGCGCGGCATGCCTTTTGGTGGCATTTGCCCAGTCTGCAAACGAAGCAGCACTTCTTCCCAGATTTCGCGGTGCTGCGCGACAGAGGCGGCGTCCTGAAAAACTTCCAAATTCAATCCGCCGGACTTTCCATTTGCATCGTGACAGCTAATGCAGTGCTCCGCCAAAAACGGCTGCACGGATTGTTTGAAAGCGTCGGACTTTTGCGACTTCTGCGCTCGGCTCGCAGGCAGCATTGCCGCCAGACTGAGCGCACCAAAAGTCGCCAGCAAAGCGATCTTTAGTAAACGCACAATCCTGCTCACTCCTTGACGCGTTTGGCGACGAACTGTTCGGTCGCGAAATCGCCGACCTTGCGGGTAAAGCTGATTTCGTCGCCGTTGATCTTGCCTTTGTATTCAATGCGAATGTCGTTGCCGTCAAAACTGAGCTTTTCGACAAAGGAAATCTCCGTGCCGCTCACTTTGCCTTCCAGCAACTCCGCTTCGCCTTTTTGGTCCATTCGCTCGAAGGAGGCTTTGCCGGTCAGTTTCTCGCCTTCGACTTTGAAGGTGAACGTATATTTTTGAACGCCGACCTGCGTGTCGAATTCCGTTTTCCATTTTCCGCTCAGATCAGCGGCCAGCACGGACAACACAAAGATCAACGTCAGGCTTGCCAACGATGCGGTGCCCGTCAGCGATAAGAGACCGTTACGAATTTTCATATTTTCCTCAACAGATTGCTCAGGGTTGTTCAATCAGCCGGTAACTGACAAACGCCAGTTGGCGGCTGTCCGGGGACCACGACGGCACGTTAATCGTTCCCTGCCCGCCAAAGAGCTTGGCCAGAACTTGAATTTCTCCGCCGCCGACCGGCATCAAGCGTAAAGTTACATCTTTGTTCGCCGGATGCCCTTCGACATTCGGTTCAAACGTCAGAAAGGCCAGCCATTTGCCGTCGGGCGAAGGATGCGCGAACCAGTTGTTGTATCCGTCTTTGGTGATTTGCGTCTGTTCGCTGCCGTCGGGTTTCATACGCCAGATTTGCATCAGGCCCGTGCGAACCGAATTGAAATAAATGTACTGGCCGTCGTGGGAATACTCCGGCCCGTCGTCCAGGCCGTTAGCAGTGGTCAGGCGCTTTTCTTCGCCGCCCTCGAACGGGATTGCGTACACATCGAAATTTCCGTTGCGGTCCGCGCAATACACCAGCGTTTTGCCGTCCGGCGACCAGCCATGCCAGTACGACGGCGCAAGTTGCGTGACGCGGCGCGGCGTTCCGCCCGTAATCGGCACAACGTAAATCAGCGAGCGGCGCTGTTCCTGCGATTGATCGCTGATGGCCAGCCAGTTTCCATCGAATGAAATTCCGTGATCGTTGTTGTTGCGCGTGGCAAAACCCGTGTCCAGCGCTTCCGGCTCGCCGCCCGTCACCGGCAATTTCATGATTCGCCCGGCTTGATTGAACAGAAAGTATTTCCCGTCGCGCGACCAGTTCGGCGCTTCAAAGTGGGCGCGTTTGGTGTAAACGACTTTGCGATCTTTGGAGGAGATGGAAATGGTTTCGAGCGTGCTTTCCAAAATCGGCGCGGGACGCTGTTTGATTTCGACGTTGGAAAAGACGGCTTTTTCCAGCGCGTTGTTATCGTGCGCGCAAACTCCCAAGCCAACATAAAAGTTTCCTGTCAGATTGATGCGGAACGAACCGCCCGCCGATTGCAGTGGTTCGCCTTCTTTCGCAATAGACATCCAGACGTAATCGCCACGCTTTTCGATTTGCAACCGGCGCGGACCTTTGACATTGGATTGAATTTCGCGCGTCGGGCCGCCTTTGGTTTCGCGGTATTGCAGCGAAGTCAGCCCATCGCCGTGGAGCGCCGCATCGGCATAGGCCGAATCGGCATCCAGATTCTGCCTGATCACCAGCACGGCTTTGCGATGCGCATTGCCGCCCGTGCCCAGAATCTGCATGTCCGCCGCAATCGAAAAATCTCCGGAAATCCGCCGCCAGACGTAATGAAAAGCATCCGCCGTTGCCCACATGTTTTCGCCGCCGCCGGCGACGGTGTAGGTTTTCTTCGCGTCATCGTAAACAACCGAGCCGGGCATTTTGACCGAACCGATGTCGCGGCTGTCTTCAAACTGGCCGTATTTGTAGGTCGGCTGGTTGCCTTGCGAAGAGATAGAACCGCCGGGCATCAGCAAAGCGCAGCACAGAAGCATCAGCAAGGTGCAGGTGAATGGTTTCATTGTTGGACTCACTCTCTCGTTTTAGATCGAGTTTGGTTGACGAGGAAAGTCAGGTATAACCACAAAAGCACACAAACCACAAAAAGGGACTACGGCTTTTGTGTTTTTTGTGCCTTTTGTGGTGAAAGCTTTCCAATTGATTCTAGAATTTCACGCGTTCCAGATAACGCAAACTCAGCGGAATCTGCTGCACGGAAGTCGGCGATTCGTCTTCTAGAAAGTAGTACTTCACGCCGGCCTTCTGCGCGGCTTTCAAAATTGCCGGCCAATCCATCTGGCCGGTGCCGATGGTCACGTCATTTTTTACGTCTGATTTTCCGGTCAGCACGCCGGTCGGCGTGCCTTTCTTCATATCCTTGACGTGCATCAACTCAAAGCGGTTGCCGTATTTTTCCAGCAGCTTGACGGGGTCCTGTCCCGGATGAACGACCCAGAACACGTCCATCTCGTAGCGCACGAACTGCGGCTTGGTTTCGGCCATCATCAAATCGAAGAGCGTGCCGTTGCCGTGCGGCTGAAACTCGTAGCCGTGAATGTGGTAGAAAAACTTCAAGCCATGTTTGCTCAGCGCTTCGCCCGCGCGGTTGAACACCGCCGCCGCTTCACGCGCGGCTTTTTCGTCAAACGTCTGATGCGGAATCCACGCGCAGCCGACATACTGCAAGCCTAAAGCTTTGGCTTCCGTCGCGATGGCTTCGACGTTGTCGCGGAACTTTTCAAACGGGAAATGGCCGCTGATCGGCTTCAAGCCTTTGGCATCGAGCATTGCTTTGAACTTTTCCGGCGGCAGGTTGTAGGTTCCGGCGAGTTCGACGTATTCAATGCCGAAGCCGCGCGATTGATCCAGCGAAGCGGGAACGTCTTTGGCAAAGTTTTCGCGCAGGGAATAAAGCTGCACGCCAATCGGGCCTTTGAAACTCGGCCCCGTGCCGGTTGGAAACTTGTTGAGCATGCCGATGTCCGCCATCCAGTCGGCAAAGCGGTGATGCCAGGTGCCGAACGGAATGCCGTCGCGCGGTTTGATCCCGCCGGCGTGGCCGCCACGGGCATAAATGTGCAGATCGGCTGGGACGCCAACTTTGAATAATGAACTGAAAAACTCCACGGTCTGCCGCGCGTGAAAAGCGTCATCCACGCCCGCACTGGTCAGAAACGCCGGAGCCGCGTCTTTCGGCGCGGTAATGTCCATCGGCGCCCAACCCGCATAGACCAAGCCGACGAAATCCGGGCGGCAGCTTTGCTGCTCAATCGGATCGGTTGCGTCCGCTTTGCCGCGATCAAAGCGAATGTCAGCCAGCGCCGCCAGCGCGCCGCCAGCGGAAAAACCCAATAAACCGACGCGCGTTGGATTGATGCTCCATTCTTTGGCGCGTTGCCGGACGATGCGGATGGCGCGTTGCGTGTCCTGCAACGCCTCGCCTTCGACGGTGTATTTGTAATTCGGCGTTTGCGCTAAACGGTATTTCAAAACAAAAACCGACACGCCCATTCCGTGCAGCCAGTCAATCAAATCATAACTTTCCGTGCCGGTGTTCAATTCGCGATGGCCGCCGCCCGCCGCCAGAATCAAGGCCGCGCCGGTCGCGTTTTCCTTCGGCGCAAGAAAGACTTCCAGCGATGGGTTATGGATGTTTTTGAATTGCCGGATGACTTGTCCCGGTTTGGGGTCTGGCGGATTGGTGATCTCTTTTTCGTTCGCGCCTTGCAGCGTCGGATAGCCTGCCGGCCACAGATAAACTGTTTGCGGTTCAGCAGCCAGGCCGGCAACACACGACGCGCACATCAACAACAGGAAGCAAACAATTTTGCGATGCATGGTGATCCTCCGATGATGGAAGTAATGAGAGTGATAAGAGTGATGGAGAGAAGGAAACGAGTCAAATCAATCCCGGCATCCCCATTACTCCCATCACTCCCATTGCTGTTCCTTTTCAAAACAATCAGAAGATCAGCTTCAGCGCCAATTGAATCTGGCGCGGACCGTTCCCCTGGCCGTTGACCGTGCCAAAAGCGCCGTTGTCCACCGTGCCGTTCGGACCGCTGAATCGCACTCGGTTGAAGGCATTGAAGAACTCCGCGTGGAACTGAACGTTCCACTTGCCTTCGTTGAAGTAATTGTTTTTGAACAACGACAGGTCAAAGTTCTTCTCGCCGTCCTGACGCAGGTTTGGCATCACACGGGGCGCGTTGCCGAATTGAAAAGCAGGCGTGATTGAAAAAGCTGACCGGTTGAACCACTGCGCCAGCTTCTCCGACTTGCTGCCTTCCAGACTGGCATTGGTGCCATTCCAGTTTGGCCGCGTCGTCGGGTTGAAAATACCTGCCGTGTTTGCACTTTGATTGATGATAATCGGCACACCGCTCTGGAAAGTTGCGATGCCGTTGAACTGCCAGGGGCGTGTCTCCCGCCGGTGGGACAGAATCACCGGTATACGATTTTCATCAGAAGAGCTACAGCCGCATGTGGGCAGTGGAAAGGGATGGGATCTACTTTGCCGTCGCCGAGTCCACGGCACGGTCAATCATCAAATTCTTCAGTTTTTCGACCAAAACAGAAAAGACGATCGCGGAAATCAATGGCAATCTCCCCATCAGCGTTTCCGGCCTGACCATCTCCCAGGACGGAAAATGGCTGTTGCTTCCTCAAATCTTCCAGCGTGGAAGTGACTTGATGATGATTGAAAACTTTCGATAAACCAGAAGGAAGTACCAGAAGAGAGTAGAAGAAGAAACTGAATTCCCTGGCTGGCATCTGTCAATTCATCCGGTCGCTTATGGCGATTGTTCAGCCTGGGAGCGCCGCCGATGTTGAAACATAATTCCCAGTCCGGCAATCGCGCCCAGCAGCATCAGAGCATTCGTCGTGACAAACACCCAGTTGTTGAGCATCCAGCTATAAATGGTGAAACCGGTTGACGCTGTCATTTGCCCGATAAACAGCCACATGGACACGCCTTTGCTTGTGCCTTCATGCCATTGTTTCCAGACCTGTTTACTGATTGTCAGCACCAGGATAACTGAACTGAACCAGCCAAGTAGCTCTATCATCTCTCCTTGCCAGACATCATCCAGGAGTATGCGGGAGTTTGATTTCGTCCAAACCGGTATGCAGCCCTGAATTGAGCAGGTGAAGATCATCCGACACCTTGCTCAATTCAACTGCATTCATCTACTTCAAGCAGAAAAAAGTGCGGCTATCCGGCTCAGTTCGTGCCTTCTCCCCTTAGACCCGAACCAAACCGGATAGCCTGGTAAAACATTCACTTCACAACCCTATATTTTCAACCTGTCCGGAGTTAACCTGCTTCTGATGATATCTTAGCAACATTGATGCCACACGGTTCTTTAAGGTGCATAGCTTAAAATCCTGATTTTAGAGGTGCCTCAGCCACTAACCAAGAAAGAGCGTACAAGAAGCGTACAGTTAAAATTGACGCCAATACACCTTTCGCATCCTGAAGGTACACCGAAGAAAGTCTTTTCAGAAATAACTTGCCTGCAAGTGATCGAATTTTTCAAATACTGACGCCAAAGGTGAAGCAGGCACGTTCGACTTTCGAACGTGCCTGCTTCACCTTTTTTCTCTGTCAGGTTAATCGAGTTCAGCCCATTGCCAGACTACTGGCTTTTACCAACTCCGAACGCAAGATCTGCTCGTGCGCAAAGGTACTGCTTAATAACAATCTTTTCTGTTCAGCCAATTGGTTTTTCTCTGCAAGACGGTCGCGTAAATCGCGAGACTCTTTTTGTAATTGTTCGATCAATCTCAACGCTTTTCTTAACTCTTCTCTGCAAGACGCTTCCAATGGTGATTCTTCTTCAAAAGAAACCTTCAATTGTGCCACTGCGCTCATTGACCCCTCCTCCTTCTGTACTTGAACAGTTGTGACGCTTGGAAGGCTTAACACACAATGTTGCCCCCGACCGGCAGCCAAACTTTGAATAAATGTATCTCAGCAAAGTTGATGCCAGATGATCGTTAGCCTTGGCAAATTGAGAAAGTCGGCGGACCAAGACTTTCCGCATCCGCCGACAACCTGGCCGACTAACTGTTTTTTTTCAAACAATGGTTGTTGAGTTAGAAGACAAGGCCAACGGAAACCCTGATGTGATCCTGCCGCTGCCCTTCCAGTGTGAATGGTTGAATTGCCCCTGTCTGGCCCAGGACATTGATGGAACGGTCTCGCAGAAAAATGGGAACGTAATCTACCTGGAAGGCGCGGATGCTGAAGCGGTCACTCAGACGAATGTCCAGTCCGCCGCCAACCGCCATCGCGAAATCCGTTTTGCCGGTATCGAAAGAATTGGTGATCGTCCCATTTGAAGTAGTTTGTTGCGAACTGACTTCAAATCTGGTGTGCGCGCCGCCCGCCAACACACGGACAAAGGGTTCGAGACGGCTGTCGTTCCTCAGTTTGAATTGCGGACCGGCCATAAAGTAGATGACCCGCGTGTCAATTGAATTTCTCATACCGGTAAAGTCTGTCGTGTCCTCCGTGCGATGGAAAGAAAAATCACCTGTGATTCCCAACCTTGAAAAAAAGTATCCAGTGACTGACGCATTGCCGCCATGCAGCCCTTTTCGACGATCGAAAAAATCGTCATCGAATACGTTATTCGGATCATTGCGATCTGGAATCCCTTCGGCTTGAAGATTGGAGTAACCGAGAAAGACCTCAGCCTTTTTATCTGTCTGCGCGAAGGAAATAGTGGCCAGTCCCAACAGGCATGCGGCCACCAACAAGAAATAACGCATAAAAGTTTCTCCTTTTCCTGAATGATTTACTGTCTTTTGAATGCCTGCATTGACATTCACTTTTGGAAGAATGTTGGCAATCGCTGTTCCCAATCCTTCTGTGGCTATTTCGAAAAGTAAGTTATCGGCTGGCCTGCAAGGAGGAAAATAACTCCTGACTGCATTGAAGAAGTCTGATGTTGGGGAACGTAGGAAGGGAAAAATGGCTCGGTGCTTGGAGTTGAGTTGTTAAAGGTACAATGTTCAGGTATCCATCTTTCTGCCTAGTTTCTTTTCCACAGACGAGACATTGCTTCTAAGTTTGTTGCGTGCGCCAATCTCATCTTCAATGCGAATAGTGGTAATCACATGAACAGACCGGCCAAGCAGTCTGGTATGGCATTGCCGGATGACCGTCATTACTTCATCCCATTCTCCCTCCAGACAGGTTCCCGCGGGAGTAAGTTGGTACTGTATCCCGGAGTCATCCACGATTTTAAGCGCTTCCGCCACTGGCTCGGCCAGGCTATCTCCCAAACCAAGCGGAACCACCGTAAATTCAACTAACATTTGTACTCCTTATTTCTTTACGAGACGCTGGCAGGGCGTGTGCAGACGGCTGCCTGAGGTAATAAGACTCTCCCCAAAACCTCATTCCCTCAGGCAGCCGATACTCGGCTACTCAGTGAAATTGCCTGTCAGGCCATTTCACTGTCCTTAGAACATCAAAGTAGCCGAATCTGTAGACTTCTTTTAGCTACTTTTTTCAACTAGCTGCTTTTTCAACCAGCAGTTATCGTGCCAGTCGAAAACATAGGTTCCATGGGTAATCTGGATTGTCAGACTGCGACGAGCTTGTATCCGAAAACATCAGATGACTTTTCCAGATACAGATTGGCTGAAGAATCTTTACAGTAGCGATCACAGGGGAGAATGGCTGGCCACCGGACTGGCGGTAGTGCGCCAGTCCGGTGGCTCGAAAAGCGGGCAAAATATGAACCTATCAGTTTGTCGCGGCACGGGCCGCCTGGCGCGGACCGGCATTCTTCACGTATTTATCCGCCCAGTTAATCATCTCCGTCAAGGTGTGCATCACAGATTCACGCCCTGTGTAGCCATGCGCTTCGTAAGGGAGCGTCACGTAACGAACCGTCGCACCGTGCCCTTTGAGCGCCATATAAAACCGTTCCGACTGAATCGGAAAAGTCCCGGAGTTGTCGTCCGCCTCGCCGTGAATCAGCAGGATCGGCTCGTTGACTTTGTTGGCGTACCAGAACGGCGACATTTTCGCGTAAACGTCCGGCACTTCCCAGAAAGTGCGGCGCTCGGCCTGGAAACCGAACGGCGTCAACGTCCGGTTGTACGCGCCGCTGCGAGCAATGCCCGCCCGGAACAAATCCGAATGCGCCAGCAAATTGGCCGTCATGAAGGCTCCATAGCTGTGGCCGCCAACACCAATGCGGTCCCGGTCAGCGACCCCCATTTCCACCACTTTGTTGACGGCGGCTTCCGCGCTGGCGACGAGTTGTTGGACGTAATTATCGTTCGCCGTTTCGCCCGCGCCGACAATCGGCATGGTCGGGTTGTCGAAAATTGCGTACCCCTGGGTCAGTAAAAACAGATGCGAAATGCCGCTCACGCGGGTAAAGCGATAGGGTGAGCCGGAAATCTGGCTGGCGGTGTCCGAATCGGTGAATTCGCGCGGATATGCCCACATAATCAGCGGCAGCCGCTCGCCTTTTTTGTAGCCCGGTGGCAGGTACAGCGTGCCGGACAACTTCACGCCGTCTTTTCGCTGATACGTGACGAATTGTTTTTCGACGCCAGAAAGTTGCGGCGCAGGATCTTTGAATTGAGTGATGGCGCGTTTGGTTCCGGCAGCCAGATCGCGCACAAAATAGTTCGGCACTTCCGAACTGGTTTCGTACACGGTCAGGACGGTCTTCGCGTCGTCATCAAGCGGTGCGACCACGGACTCATAGGATTTTTCGCCGCAACGGAAGAGCCGCTCGGCCTTGAGCGTTTTCAGATCGAGCCGGTCGAGGAAAGGCCGGTCCCCTTCGGGCGAGGAGCCTTGTCCAGTCAGATAGATGAAATCGCCACGCTGCATGATCAACCCGGCGCCGAAACCTCCGCCGAACCCGCCGCCGCCGCCCGCCCCACCGTCCCGGCGAATGACCGGCGAGCCGGGATTGCTGTATGCGTCCTGCTGCCTGCGCTCCCACAGTTTGCGCGGCTCCGCGCCGGTTTCCAGAATCCAGGTTCGGATGCGGCGCGTGGCGCGGTCGGATTCGCTGAGCAGCATGAGTCCTTTTTCAGTGTACGACAGACCGCCGAATCGCCACTCCGTCTTGGCGACTTCGATGGGCGCGGAGGAAAAGGGAGCCGCCAAGGCAACGACTTTGTCGCGGTGCGGCACATTGTTTTTCAGATTTCCGCCGTCCAGCGCTTCGACCCAGGTGATCGTAGCCGGCGCGTCCGGCCGCCAGCGAATCCCGCGCGGACCGGTTTGCGTTCCATTGATTGGAATGCCTTCGCTCGAAGGCACATCAGCGATTTTCCTGGCCACTTCACCGCGACGATTCCAGATTTCCACATCGTTCGGGAACCCGCCCATCGGAACCAGTCGAGAAAAAGGCCGCTTGATGCGTGAAATCAGGATGTACTCGCCGCTGGGCGAGGCTGCCACGTTCGACAAAATCCCCGGACGCCCGATCAAGGTCTTGCGTCCAGTGGCGCTGTCAATCGCCGCCAGTTGGCTGGTGAAGTAATAATCGAACAATTCCTCGTCATAATTGGTCTTGATCAAATCCTGCACGGTGGCGGCTGGAGAAGCTTTGCCGTAATTCTCTTGAATGTTCGGGCCGGTCGGAACCGCTGGCGCGGCAGGCATTGGACCTCGGCCCGAAGGCACAAGCTGGCATAACAAGGTGACGCCATCTTTCAGCCAGTCGCAGGGATCACCCGTGGTTCCATTCAACCGATCCGTTCCGCTCACCAGTTTCGATTGCCCGGTCGCCGTATCGGCAACCCACAGTTCAATCCCATTATCCTTCGTGTTGGTGAAAGAAAGCCGCTTGCCATCGGGCGAAAAGCTGACGCCGCTGATGTTCGCATTCGCCGGAACAGTGATTTTCTTTTCCGTCCCATCGGCGATGGACTTCAGCGTGATGGCTGTGATGCCGCCGCCTCGTTGCTGCCGTCCATTGGTTTTCGGATTGATGCGCGCGCCGGCGATGCGATGAATCGGCTCCGCCAGATCCGCCAATGTGGGCATGCTGCGCCGGGCAAGCAGGGCGACTGTACGCCGGTCAGGCGCAATGCTGACTCCCGGCGTCGGCGGCGCGTCCAGCATATCAACGATAACTTTCGGCGGCATCAGATACCCTGACGCCGATTTGGCTGGCGACTGTGCATGCTGCACACCGGATTGCATAACTGTCGAAGCAATGAAAAGCGCAGCGACAAATGCGAATGATCTTTTTCGCATGCGAACCTCCTAGGATGTTTGGGTTGTTGGAAAGACGTGCGGAAGCCGCATTCTAGCAGCAGACGAACCGAGGGGCCATCAATCAGAAAAGAAAAGCGGTGAGAAAAGAAGAGCGGAAAAGAAAACGGATCAATGCATCAGCGGGTGACAAAACAGACTTCATTTTCCATTTGCCAGGTTGGATTTTTCATCCGCCATCCCGGCCAGAATCGTTGTTCGGGCAATGACAAATGAAAAATAACGCTTGGCAAATGGAAAATGACGTGTTTCACGATCTCGAAATTTTCGCAGTGGTAACTATCTGCCCCGGCGTCGGACGCCCATCAATCGCGCAGGGTAAATACCGAAATTTTCAATTTCGATGGTTTTCCCCCTTTTGTATCGCACCCGGCCAGCCGGAATCATCGTGCCTTCGCCTTTGCCCTGGTCGTCCACGAACAGTTCGATATAGGCAAACGGATAGTCCACGGATCGTGCGCCGCGTCGTAATTCGCCAAATCCCAGCCAGCGCTCGGAAAGGATCGTGATCTTGCGCCCTTCCTCTTCCTCTGTGACCCAGACCGCGTTGATGTCGCGGCCAATGCTGGAACCGACTTGCAGCGTTCCCCGTTTTTCCTTGCCCAGTACTCGCAGCAGGCCATCCTGCCCATCTCGCTGCAATGTTTCGACAAACCGCTGAACCTCGCTGTCCGGCGACAAGCTGTCAATGTTCAATGTAAACGTGGTTGAGACACTGCCCCGCGGCCCACCGAAATAGTAGATTGTGCCGGTGTAAACTTCTCTTGTGCCTCTATCTCTGTCTCTGTCTCTGTCTCTCGAACGGCCTTGCGCATTTGCCGATTGTGGAGACAAGACGGTCAACGACACGCCAATCAACAACAGCATCAAACAACCAAGACTCTCGATCCATGCTTTCATTTCCCCTCCAAATTTGAAAATGTGGAATTTTCTATTTTGCTCATGCACCTTTCGCCCCCTATTCCAATGTTGGAACGACGTAAATAGTGCAGCAACCATTGTGCCACGAGGATTTTTTGAAGAACGTCTATCGCTTGAACAAATGCAGAATCATGCCTGTAGAAACTCGCATGTTATGTTGTCGAACTTCCCCACCGATTCGTTCGCGGAAGCGTGTCAAAACATAATCAACCTGGATCGTGCGCCAGGAAAAGTGACGGTTGATCCGGAAATCCATTCCACCTCCAAAATCCAACGCGTAAGAAAGCCCCCGCACAGTCATTACCTGACCGGTTAAATTGGCGGATTGGTCTATCACAGCGGCTCCTGCCAGTGCGCGAGCCGAAACCGTGATCCTTTTTCCGCGCCAGGAATACTGCGGCCCTGCGAGCAGAGACTTGAAAACGGAAGCAGCATCAAAACCGGCAGACACGTCAAAGATGCGAAGCTTATAAGCCATTTGGCCATAAACTTCGCTGAACTCGCCGACAATTCCCAGCCGCCGCGTTGGGTTATAGACAAGAGATGCGTTCCAACCGTGAAATTTGCCGGAGCCGCGCGAAGCTGTGATGACGTCCCCACTGATTTTCACCTCCGTTTTTCCTTCGGCAACGCGAAAAAAAGAGTAGCCGCCGAAGACTTCTAGTCGCGAAAAATCTTGTCCCAGGCAGGACGAAGATAAAACCACGACGAAGGCAAGCGTCCGAAAAATTGTTGTCAACGGTCTTCCCCCAATTTGGCGAAACGGGCTTAAAACTTGAGGACCCAAACTCCCTGCCCTGTTATTCCGGCGAACAGCGTTCCCTGTTTGATCACCAGCGAAGAAACAATAATGAGTTGATTGGCCGGATTGTTCAGTCCGGGAGTGAAAATTCCACGACTGGCCGGAGTCCACCTAAGCCCATTGTTATTCGTGACAAATACGCCCGCGCCATAAGTTCCGGCAAAAATCAGGTTCCCGCTAACGGCCAGCGAAGTAATCGGAACGCCGGGTAGTAATCCGGTGTTGGCCGGAGTCCAGTTCCCGCCATTGTTGTTCGTGACGAAAAGCCCTTTGTCGGTTCCGGCAAAAACATTGGCTCCGCTGACGGCCAGCGCAAGAATACCGGCTCCGACTGGGATTCCATTATCAGCGCGCGACCAACTGACGCCGAGATTCGTGCTGAGGAACAATCCGCCCTGATACGTTCCGGCAAAGATCGAATTCCCACTGACAGTCAGTGAAAGAACAGCTTTTTCAGATGGCAACCCGCTGCTGGCCGCAGCCCAGTTCGCGCCATTGTCGCTGGTTGTAAAAATGCCATCGTTGGTCGCGGCAAAGATGTTCCTGCCCAAATTGGTGAAGGCATACACCTGCGGCACGCCAGTTAAACCGTTGTTTGATTCCACCCAATTCACGCCATCATCGAAACTGGCATAAACGCCGTCATTGGTTCCGGCCAGCAAGACTTCGCTGGAGTAGAAAAGCGCGAAAACACGATTTCTGGCCAATCCATTATTGGCTGCGATCCAATCGGTTCCGTCGTTCGCCGTGACAAAAGCGCCGCCGCCATAAGTCCCAGCCACCACGCCGCCATTGTTGACGGCCAGTGCCAGTGCTTTCGTGCCAAACATGCCCTCCGTGGACTGCTGCCAGGAGGTCACATTTCCGACCGAAACGAACGCCCCTCTGTCCGATCCGGCGAAAAGCGAATTTTCTTTAAAGTGAAGAGCAGCAACCGAAACAGGCAGCGCCAACCCATTGTTGAATGGCGTCCAACGGATTGCCGGGCCACCCTGGCTCCCCTGGCTGGTCGCCGCGTAAACGCCGTCGTTGCGCAATCCAGCCCACAGAGTTTCGCCACTGGCCAGCAAGGTCATCACCGTGGAGTCAGCGGGCAAACCATTGTTGGCGGGTCGCCAGTTCACGCCATTGTTGAAGCTGGCGAAAATTCCGCCGCCTTCGGTTCCGGCAAAGACTCTGCCCCCGGACGCCGCCAATGACAGCACCCTCGAACTGCTCAATCCATTATTGACCGGCGTCCAATTCGTGCCCAGATTCGTGGTCATGTAAATTCCACGGTCATAGGTTCCGGCAAAGATTCTGTCCGGCGTGGCGGCCAGTGCGGTGATGGCGATTTCGTTTGGTAATCCATTACTGACGCGCATCCAGCTTGCGCCGTTATTGCCGGTGACAAATACGCCGTCATTGGTCCCGGCCCAAACTCTGCCCGCTGAAACCGCCAGCGCATAAACATGTGGCGCGCCGGGCATCCCATTCGCGGAAGGCGACCAGTTTACGCCGTTGTCACTACCGATCTCTCTGATTGACACGCCGTCGTTGGTTCCGGCGAAAACGCGAGTTCCATTGATCGCCAGCGAGTACACTTCGCGCCCCGCCAATCCATTGTTGACTGGCGTCCAGTTCGTGCCGTTGTTGGTGGAAAGACAAACGCCGCCGCCGTACGTTCCGGCGAACAGATTCGCGCCGCTGCTGGCCAGCGACAAGACAATCGGCACGGCCAGACCATTGTTGATTTTTGTCCAACTGGAAACCGCCGAAGAGGCGGCAAAAACGCCCGCGCCTTCGGTTCCGGCAAAAAGGTGTTCGCCCAGAACAAGCATTGAAAGAATGTGCGATTCGGCCAACCCGTCATTGACCGGCGACCAGCCCGGCGAATTATTGCTGAACGCATAAACGCCGCCGCCGTACGTTCCGGCAAAAATCGTCAGCCCGCTGAAGGCGATTGAAGTGGCGGCGGTATTGGCTGGCAACCCGGTTGCCAGCGTTCTCCAGTTTGCGCCGCTGTCGCCGGTCACGAAAACGCCGTCATTGGTGGCGGCATAAACATTATTGCCATTGATCGCTAATGAATAGGTGTGCGGCGCCCCTGGCATTCCATTGCTGGAAAACAGCCATCGGTTAACGCTCGCATTCAGGGCATAAACGCCTTCGTTCGTTCCGGCCAGCAGACGGCCTTGAATGACCGCCAACGCATAGACTTCTTTGTTCGCGGTTCCGGGTTTGACAGGTAATCCGTCACTCAAACTGGTCCAGTTCGCGCCGCCATTGGTGGTGACAAAAACGCCGCCGCCGTAGGTCCCCGCAAAAATCTGATTTTGATTATCCACGGCCAGAGCTAACACGCTGGCCGCCTGGCCATTTGCTGGCAATCCATTGCTGGCCTTGCGCCAGCTTCCGCCATTGTCTTCGGAAACATACACGCCGCTTTCCGTACCGGCGAAAATCCGCTGTTGCCTGGGCAACAAGGCGCGAACCGTGAAACCGCGCAGGCCATCCAGTTGCCGCCAACTCTCGCCGTTGTTTTCGGACACGTAAATGCCGCCCTCGGTTCCGGCAAAGATGTTCGGGCCGCTGATGGCCAATGCCAGAACGTTCGCGCCGGGCGGGCCGTTCGTTCGGCGCCATTGTTCGTTGACGCTGATTTCGACCTGGCCGATGGCGGAAAGAGCCGGCGACCCGCTGTCCGTGCCAATGAAAGTCACTTTGTACGGCGTAAGCATTCGCTGTTCGAGTCTGGGCATCCACGAAAACTCGCCCGTCGCCGGATTGAAGTTCGCGTTCGGCGGCAAATCCAGAGGCACGGACAGCCGCACGGTATCGCCATCCACATCCGCCGCCGTCACGACGAAGCGCAACGGTTCGCCAACTATCGCCTGTTGCGCGCCGGGCACTGCCAACGTGGGAGAATCATTCACGGGCCGAAGAACCAGATTAACCACAGCCGTATTGCTGTCCAGGCTGCCGTCGCTGGCCTTATAGGTAAAACTGTCCGTGCCGTTGAAATTAAGGTTGGGTTTGTAGGTGCGATTTTTGCCCTCGCCCACCAGGACGCCGTTGCGCGGCGGACTGAGAACAACGTAAGTCAACAAATCGTCATCCGGGTCAGTCGCAGTGAATGCAAACTCCAAAGGTGTGTCTTCATTGCCAGGAACGGTTTGCCCGGAAGCGACCGGCGGACGATTGACGTTATTGACCGTGATTCTGACGACGTTGTTGTCGCTTCGGCGCGGATTTCCGTTATCCGTGACGGTGACATTCAAAGAGTACACGCCAGCTTGCGTAAAGCCCGGCGTCCAATTGAATTGCCCGTTCTGAGTGAGGCTGGCATTTTCCGGCAGATTGTCCGAACTGAAGGTCAGCGATTGGCCCAGGTCGGGATCGTCGGCAAAAAGCATAAAACTTAAGTCTTTGCTTTCGTCCACGAATTTCGCTTCGATGGCGCGCAGCACCGGCGGACGATTGACGACCGTGATCGAAACGGACTTTTCATCGCTCAATCGCTGCGAAGCATCATCGTCTTCGACCCGAAACAGGATTTGATAACTGCCGGTTTGCGTTCCCGCCGGAGTCCAGACGAACTGGCAGGTGTTGCCGGTTTGCCTGCACTCCGCGCCAGACGGCAAATTGGAAGCGGTGATTTTCAGATTGGCGCTGTCCGGGTCGCTGGCTGAAACCAAAAACCGCAGCATATCGCCGGAATTGGTACTTTGCGCTCCGGCAGGCACGGCCAGCGACGGCGGATCGTTGACCGCGCGAATCAGTATCGTAATCGTCGCTTCGTCGCTGCGCTCAAATCCGTTGCTGACGTAAAAGGTAAACCGATCCGGCCCGTTGTAATTCAGATTCGGTTTATAAGTCTGCGCCGCCCCACTGCCGGTGAGCGTTCCGTTCGCCGGATTGCTGACAATAACAAACGTCAGCGGTTTGCCTTCGGGATCATTTCCCGCGAGCGTGAAATTGACGGCGAGGTCTTCATCGGTAAAGACGGTGCCGGCCCTGGCTGTCAGCGGAACACGAATAATCAGGCGAATGTCGTAGGTCTGCCCTTTCAAGTTGTCCGTCACGCTCAGCGACAGCTTGATTTCCCCCACATCGCTCAGCGAAGGCGTCAGCCGCAGCGAATAAAGATTGTCCGCAATTTTGTTGACCTGGGCGATGCGCTGATTGCTGACGGTAATGTTGATTGGCTGACCTTCGGGATCGCCCGCGCTAAAGGTCACGTTTAGTTCCCTTCCGGCAATCAGATTGATGACGTTCGGCACCAGCGCAATCGGCGCGCGATTGGTCGCCTCTGTTTCCAGCCGGATTTCGCCCAAAATGGTCAGGCCGTTGACGACTGCATCCACAAAGGTTCCCTGCTGGCGATAAACGCGGCCATCGGGGCGAATCCAACTGACTTCGGCGGAAATCCTGTCTCCGGAGTTGGCCAGAATACCGCGCAGGACAAACCCGCCATTGCCGTCTGTAATGGCTTCCTGGCCGCGCACGCGAACAACCGCGCCGCGCACGGGCGGTTTGTCCGAAACTTCGCTGACGTCTTCGACCACGCGTCCCACAGCCGTGGTTGTCGGCCGCATTGCCGCGACAAAGTAATAGCTGGTTTCGGTAATGGCGTTTTCAGCAGTTTCAATGGTGTCAGCATTGACGACCACCGGTGTGCTGAACGGAATCCATTCTCCGCGTTTGCAAGCTGACGTGCCCACAGTGATTTCCGGGCAGCGGGCGACTTCATATTTGTAAAGCACAGCGGACGTTCCCGGCGGCAATTTGTCCGTGTTCGGAAAACTGAGTTTACCGCCGGGATTCAGCTTGACTCCAAAATTGGCAATCTGGGCGATGGAGGAACTAAATACGCTATCGGGAAGTTTGACCGGCGTCAGTCCGTTTTCGACTGCATTCAAAACCAGCGTGCCATTGGCGCGTCCGTCAGGAAAAGTGGCCCGGGTTCCAGCAGCGATATTGAAACGAATCTCACCGGTGGTCTGATCGGGAGCGGCGGCAATCAGCGTGCGCTCAGAATCCTCGGTCAGATTGCCTGTGCCGCTGATCGGAGTTTGAACACCGCTTTTTTGTTGCAGGTAAATCGGGCTTTCAATTGTGTTGTCGCGGTTTTCCTCGATCCGGACTTTGACCGGCGGATCGGGGTAAGCCAGTGTGAACCCCACGCTGCTGCCGTCTACTTCTATCCAGTCAGCGCTGGCACGCGGAACATCGGAGAGGATAAAAACGCCCTCGTCGTTGGTGAATCCGGTTCTGCCGTCTCGCAACAGCGTGACTTTGACGCCGCGAATCGGCTGGTTGCGCGTGTCCTTGATCGAACCGCTGACGGAAGTTTTGACGCGCAATGGCGCGGCGCTTCGCCCTTCGCCGCGCTGTGTGATGACCGAGAGAGTCCCGCTGGCCGCGCCGAACGGAACCCTGACCAGAAGCCTGCCCGGCGAGGCTTCCTCAACCAGCGCTTCAATGTTGCCGACGCGTACCGTGTTTTCTTTGGAGTTTGAGGAAAAGCCTTGTCCGAAAATTTCAATTCGATCTCGAACCAGCGCTCCGCTGTCGCCATTCAGAATATTGATTCGCTCGATGGTGGGCGGCGAATCGTTGCGCGGCCCGGCGATTTCCACTTCCGTCTGGTTGGAAGTTTTGCTGGAAACCGGATTCAGTGTGGCCAGCGACAAATTGATCCGGCCTCGTTTAATCAGAGAGCGTGGGAGCAGCAGATTGATTTGCTCCACGCCGATGAAATCCGATGGTCCGGAATACAAAGGCGGAACATCAAGACCACCCAGCAAAACACGAACATTTTCGGCGCTGCCATTATTGCCGTCGCCGTCCGTGTTCGGAACGCCCTTCAACCCCGTGGCATACAACACCAGCGCGACATTGTCCGTGTCTGGCCCCAGGTCAATCGGCTTCGGCAGCCTTGCCCCCGGCATCCCTTCCGCCAGGTCTTCATACAAAGCCGCGCCTGCCCTGACGCGAAGAACTGTTCCCGCCGGAACGCCAACGCCGTTGCCGTTCGCGGTCAGCAACGCGGGAGCAGTCGCCCCCACATTGATGTCTCCTGTCGAAACCAATCCATCACCAGCGCGAACGATGATCCGGCCATTGCCGGGCGCAGTCCCCGGTGGAACAAGAAAGTTGATCTGGGTTGGGGAAACAAAAAACAGGGGAGCAAACCGTTCTGCGCCCGCGCTGTCTTTGATCGTGACCATTGTGCCGTCCAGTTGAATCGGCAATGGGCGACTTTCCGCAATCACGATATTTTTTGATAATCCGCCGCCAAAGGCCGAGGCAATGGATTCCGGCGCGACCAGCGAATCGAAACTGGCCGCCGAGACCACACTGACCGGCACGCTGTTTTGCGATCTTTTCGACGCTTGTGGTGTCGCCCACGGCTGCCAAAGCGCAATCGCGATTCCGCACATCACCAAACACCAAATGACTGAAACCTGACGCGTCAAAGAGCGGTCTGGAAATTGGGAGGACATTGGGGGCATCTCCTTCGACTAAATCAGAACACGAAAGCTGTCGGACAGGATATTCAGGATAAAAGTGGCGATGCCGCGGCATTTCACAGGCTTCGCCAGCCGATTTCTGCGCAAGCTTCATTCATCTGACGGTGAAATTGTCATCCTTCGTGGATGGCAGCGGGTCGCCTTCATTGAGCAGAAACCGCAGCCACCGGAGCGGAGTGGTCGCGCCCTGGCTTCCTTTGATCATAAATCGCAGCCGGATCAGCGTGCGCACCGGGCCGCCGACCGGCGTGCCAACGAAGGCCGCCACTTTCAACACATTTCCGCTGGGATTCTTGACCACGTTCATGCCACTGCTGAGCGTATCCACGATGTCGGTATCCAAAAACTGCAATACGCCCGAATCGAAGCCAAGATCGAATTCGTAGGCAATCACATTTCGCCCGCTCAAATCACCGACCAGCACCGGAACCACGATGGTTCCGCCGGTGACGGGTGTCCCGGTAATCGTATCGAAGGAAATCGTCACGGGTTTGGAAGCGCAAATGTTCTGCGGAATTTGAACCGGCACCTGATTTGACGGCAAGCCAGTGCCCGCCGGATTTTTGGCGACGACACGGTACGTGTAATTGCCCCCCGCAGTCAGACCTCTGAGGTCGGTAAAGCTGGTTTCGGTGATGTTGCTTCCCACGACTTCGCTGGTCCCGCGGATCACGTCGTAGGCGGTTGCGCGAGGCGCGGCCATCCAGGTCAGTTTCACCGACGGCCCCGAAGGAAACGTTGGTTCGCACGCCACCATAGGCTGCTGATCGAGCGTCACCACACCTGGCGTTCCCACAACACTGATGGCAATAACCTTGCGAACCACCAGTTTCTGCTCAGCGCTATCTTCAACTGAAATCGTCAGTGCGTACTCGCCGATGTCACGTTCCTGCGGATTAAATTTCAACAGGCCGTCCCCGTTGGCCTTCAACTCCAACTGAGCAAATCGCGGGTCGCGGTTGGCATTCGGACTTTGCGGATCAAGCGTGAACTGCGCCCTGATTGTTTGTCCTTCGTCGGGATCGTAAGCCGTAAACGGCTCGTCCTTTGGCTGTCCGACGTTCAGCAGGCTTTGCGTGGGAACCAGTAACACCGGTGCCAAATTACTGGTCAGGGTATCAATGGAAAGTCTGCCGAAATCGGTGATGCCTCCTGGCGTCGGGGCCTTCGGGAACACATTGTATTCCACGCGCCCATTGGGCCGCTGCACGACGGCTTCCGCCTGTATGTTTCCTGTTTGCGGAACGGCCACATCGCGTGGGACGAAGCCTCCATTGCCATCCGTGAAATCGGTTTGACCCCGCACCTGCACCAGAGCCTGCCGCATGGGTTTATTGTTTTCGACGATCTGTCCGATGGCAGTGGTTCGCAGTTGGCGCAAAGCGGCGAAGAAGTAACTGGTTTCTTTGATCGCGTCGGTGGCTGTTTCAACACGCTGCCCGTCGGCGGAAACGGTCGCCGTCCCGAGTTTGACGAATCCGTCTTGAATATTAACTTCCGCATCTTTGTTGAAGCCGTAAAGATCCAGCTTCGTGCCCGGTGGGAATGCCTCCGAATTTGGAAATGTCAGTTTCGCGCCCGGATCAATCTTCGCGCCAAACGGAGTGACCTGAACGATCCGGCTGCTGAAAACGGCTTCCGGCAGGCGCGTTGGCACACGGCTGCCGGCCACAATGGTTAGACTGAGCGTGGCTGGCGTTCCCGCCGCAGTTGTAATTTTGGCTCCGGCGGGAATGTCCAGCGCAACATCTTGCGCTGTCAGCCGGATCGGAGTTTGCGTCTGGAACAAAACTTCACTGCCGGAGGGCCGCCCTTTCTGTTTTCCTGCAACGGATTCCAGGTCCGAGGAAAGATTGATGGAGTTTCCTGTAATCTGCTGCAATGCAATTGGCGTATCAAAGCGATTATCCTGATTCGGCGAAATGCGCACCTTGGTATTCCATGAGGTATACGGCAGGAGCGAGGAAACAGAGGAGCCGTCCACCTGAATAAAAGCCGTTCCCGGCTCCATATCTGGCAACACAAAGGTGCCTTTGTCGGTGGTGCGGACGGCAACTTCCGGTTTGTCTCCGACTTTCGCCCGCACCAGGACACTACGAAGAGGCTGCGGCTGGGCCGAAGTATCCACCACAAAGCCGCTCACGGAAGTCTTCACTCCCAGCGTGCTCGCGCTGACGCCTTCGCCTCGTGGAGTGCTGACACTGACCTTACCGGTTTTGACGCCGAAGGGGATTTCCACGACCAACTGCGTCGCCGACCCGGAAACGACGCGCGCCTCTACATCCGCGATCCGCACCAGATTTTCCGCGGCATTCGTCGAAAAGCCCGAACCGCTGACCGTTATTGTCTGCCCAGCCAGCACCTGTGGAGCGCTAAACCCGGTGATATTCGGCGGCGTGCTGCCCGGCGGCGTCGCGATCACCAGTTCAACCTGGTTCGACACCGCTCCTTCACTGGTGACAGTCATCGAAATTCGTCCGCGCCCGATCAGGCTTCGTGGAATGATCAGGTTGATTTGATCCGCCCCGGCCAGATCGGGCGAAGCTCCGGCATACTCCGGTTGGATATTACTTCCGCCGATAATGACGCTGACCGATCGGTTGACATTGCCGTCGGGGCTTGGGTTCGGCGCATTGCGAATCCCGGAAAGATAGAAAACCAGAAAGACCAGGTCTTCCGGCGGCCCCAGATCAATCGCTCTGGGAACGAATTTGCCCAGTGCCGAGTCGTAATCCGAGATCGGCGGCTCATTCGGAACCAACGCAAAATTCCGGTAGCGTAAAACGTAAGCCACTGGAGGCCCTGACCCATTGTTCTGACTGAAAATCGCCGGCCCGACGCGATTGAGGCGAAACGTGCCTCTCGAAACAATGCCGTTGCCCGAGGTAATTTCAATTGTGGCATCACCTGTCCCGGCGTCTTTCGGAATGATGAAATTGACCTGGTCAAAGAAGACGAAAAAGAGTTGTGCGGCGATACCGTTTACCTTGACCGTCGTTCCGCCGAGTGTGGTCGGCAGCGGCAACTTATCCGCAATCGCCAGTCCCGTGGCCAAATTCTGCCCGTAGGCTGCCGCAGCGCAATCCGGCGCAAGCGCATTCCCGCTGGAACTGGCCGCCGAAACGACCGTCACCGGCGTTTGCGCCCAAAGTTGCGGCCCAATCGCCAGCAACATCGCGGTCAATAACCAATGCCGGTTTCGCATCAAAATAGGCCGGATTAAACGTCTAAATCTCCCAAAGAACATAGGGGATACTCCTCATTAAGGTGCGTGAATGCGACTGTCAGTCTCGCACCGGTCATTACTCAACCCGCACGACAAAAACATCCGAGCTTTTTCCGTCCGGGTTGATGACACGCAACGCCCACAACCCCGGGCCGGGAAGTCCGACCAGCGCCGTGAACGAGTCGGATTTGATGTCCAGAATCTGCGATTCGAGCAACCGCATCTCGCCGCCATCGGGGAACTTCACCACCAGCGTCAAGCCCGGCGCAAACCCCACACCGTTGATCATCACGCCCGGAAGCCCCATCGCTTCGCCCGTCGCCTGATTCTGCAAATTCAACCTGACAGGCGACACGGCGGTAATTGCCAGCGAATTGTCCGGCAACCAGGTGCGCGTCACATCGCCGATCAAAGCTGCCTGAAAGTCCTGATCCGTCAAATTGCCAATCACCCCGGCAATCCGGCTTTCCCGATCAAATGTCCACTTTCCGACTTGTCCGACATCAGGCGCGCCAACGATGTAGTTTGCGATGCGCAGCGCATCGCCGACGTTAATGATGTCATTGCCATCCACATCGGCGGCTTTGCGCTGAATTCCAGCGAATGGGTCTCCCGCCGCCAGCCGCTGCATGATGCGCGCCGCATCGAACGCCGTGATGCCATTTACGTTGCCGCTTTTCGACGGAGTGATGATGTAATTTCCAGCGGCCAATCCCGAAATCGAATAAAACCCATTACTGCCGGAAGGTGGTGAAGAAATCGGCGTTGTGCCCGGCGCGGAAGACGTCACGACAGCTCCCGGCACGGGGCGGCCAACATCGGAATAGGTGATTCTGCCAGAGAGCGTGAAGCCTGAAACCACGGGAGTAATCGTCAGCACCGACACATTGGAAGCGCCGCCGCCCGGCGCGGGATTGACGACCGTGATCTGTGCCGAGCTGGCCACCGCAAGATCCGTCGCCGGAATCTGCGCCGTCAGTTGCGAAGCATTGACGAAATTCGTCTGCCGGTCGTTTCCATTCAATCGCACGACCGCTCCACCGACGAAATTCGATCCATTGACCGTCAAAACAAAGGCGGCGCTGCCAGCGGCAATTGAAGACGGCGACAGGCTGCTGATGAACGGCGTCGGATTCGGATTTACACCGGCCTGAGTTACGGTGAAAGTCAGCCCGGCAATCGTCATCGTGCCCGCGCGCTGACTCGTACCCGTATTGGCCGTAACCAAGTAGTTCACCAGCCCATTGCCCGCGCCGCTTCCTCCTCCGGTGATGGTGATCCAGCTTTCATTGCTTGCCGCCGTCCAGGTGCAGCCACTTCCCGCAATCACGCTGACACTATCCGGCCCGCCGTCAGCGGCGAAATTCTTGCTTTTCGGTGAAATGTCGAACGCACAGCCAATCGTCAAACTGTAGGCGCGGCTGCCAAAACAACTGTTCGCGTCCGTCGCCCTGATGGTGAAATTGAACGTTCCACCCTGCGTCGGCATACCCGAAAGCAGGCCCGCTGCAGACAAGCTCAACCCCGTGGGCAAACTCCCCGCGATCAAACTGAAGGTGAAAGGAGCCACACCACCGCTGGTTGCCAACGTCTGGCTGTAGGGCGCGCCGGTGCTCGCATTGGGCAAGGTCGTCGGACTGAGATTGATGGCCGGGCAGCTCAAGCTAAGCGTTGCGGGATTGCTTGTTGCCGTTCCACAGGAATTGGTGAACACCGCCCGGTAGCGAGTGCCATTCTGAGCCAGCGTGACATTGCTCAAGGTCAAAGTCGTGCTGGTCGCGCCGCTGACATTGCTGAAACTGACGCCGTCCGTGCTGACCTGCCACTGAACGGATGGCGCTGGAACGCCCGAAGCCGCCGCCGTAAATGTCGCGCTTCCTCCCACCGTGACGCTTTGATTCACCGGCTGCGTCGTAACACTCGGCGCAGAATTGATGGTCAAGGTAACGGCGCTTGAGGTGACGCTGTCACAAGCTCCCGTCACCACCACACTGTAAGCGCCCGCATCGCCCGCCACCGCCGATGGGATGGTAAATGTGCTGCCGGTCGCGCCCGGAATGTTAATGGTGTTCTTGCGCCATTGATAACTGAGCGTCCCCGCGCCCGTCGCCGTGACGGAGAAACTGACCGGCGAACCGGGGCAAACAGCCTGGTTAATGGGAGGCGATGTAATTGCCGTGTCCGTGCAGCCTTGCGTCACGGTGAAGGTTTGCCCGGCAATCGTGATCGCTCCGCTGCGCGCCGCGCCAGTATTCACCGCGACCGAGTAACTGACCGTGCCGTTTCCATTGCCGCTCGCACCGGAAGTGACGGTAATCCAAGCGGCGTTGCTGGTTGCCGTCCATCCGCAACCGCTGCCCGCCGTAACCGCCACGCTTCCGGTTCCGCCAACGGCGACGAAAGATTGGCTGGTGGGATTGATTGAATAGGTGCAGTTTGTGCCGACCGTGAAGTTAAAAATGTTCGATTGTCCGCCGTCAGAATTGTTGACGCGCAGGTTCCAGATGCCGGTGAAATTGAGCGTGGCGAGCATCACAAACGAAGTCGCCGTGACGCTTTGAATCTGCGCACCGCTCAACGTGGCCGCGCTTCCACTCGGAGAGGTCAGCGTCACGGACAAGCCGGATTGAAAGCTTGTGCCGTTGACGATAATGCTCTGGCTGCTGCTGCTGACCAGTGGCGCGGTGGGAGAAATGGAGGCGACAGCGGGCGCCTCAGTCGCCGTGCCAATGCTGACCTGCACCGTGTTTGCAACTTTGCTGTCCACTGTCAGCACTACATCCACCAAACCGCGCCCGGCCAGACTGCGCGGAACCAGCACATTCACCTGATCTTCACCAACACCATTACCGGTTGCGAACGGCGAATCGGTCGCCACCCCCGCATAAGTAACCGAAGCATCCGCGCCGCCGATCTTCGCCGCGACATTCGCCAGGCTGCTGCGCCCGCGAATGCCAGTTCCACGCAGCACCAGGTACACCAGATCGGACGGAGGTCCGAGATTGATCGTTCGCGCAGCGTTATTCGCTTCCGTCAAAGGCTCATAACTTTGAGACCCATCGCCCTTGATACGCAAAGCGCGCCCGAAAGCCGCACCCTGGCCCGTGGAACTCGCAGTGAAAAGTCCCGGCGCGACTTGAGCGACCTGCACGGTGCCAACCGAAATACTGTTATTGCCGGCGCGAGCAATCACTGTTGCCGTTCCAAGGCCAGTTCCCGCTGGAACCTGAAAATTAACCTGGCCTGAGGAAACAAAGAAAAGTGGGGCAAGACGATCTGTCCCTGATACGTCTCGCACCGTGACCGTCGAACCGCCCAAAGTCGTCGGCAAGGGCAGCGTAGAAGCGAGAACAGTGGAAGTTGCCAGCCCATTTCCGAAACTCGCCGCGACAGACTCCGGAGCCAGCCCATTTGTAGTCGAGAAACTGGCAGCGGAGACCGCCGCCAGCGACTGCCCTCCCGACTGCGTTACTGTGAAGGTCTGCCCAGCTATCGTCATCGTTCCCGTCCGCGAAGTCGTGCTGGCGTTCAGCGCCACGGAATAACTGACTGTTCCATTCCCTGCCCCACTCGCTCCGGAACTAATCGCGATCCAACTGGCATTACTCGCCGCCGTCCAACTGCATCCGGGGCCAGCGGTCACGCCAACACTTCCACTGCCGCCCGCAGCGTTGGAGGACTGGCTGGTTGGAACGATTGAAAAACTTCCGGCGCAGGATTGGGAGATGGTAAAGGTTGCAGCAGACGAGACGACATCGAACAATGGATTGTAAACGGTGACGGAAGCCGTTCCTGCGCTGGCAAGGTCGCCGGCTGAAATTGACGCCCGCAGTTGCGTTTCTGAGACAAAAGTCGTCGCCCGATCCGCCCCCCTCCATCGAACAACCGAAGAAGTCGTAAAGCCGCTGCCATTAACCGTCAGTGTAAAGGCCGAGCCACCCACCGTAGCGGAACTTGGACTGATGCTGGAAATGGTCGGCGCGTTGACAAATGCCGGCACGCTGACCGGAACGGTGTAGCCGGCAGTAGTCGTCAGCGTTTGAGTGTGGAGGTTCTGACCGCCGGTGTAGCCACCCGCAGTCGAAAAGCTGTTTGGATTGAATTGCAACGTCGCTCCCAACAGCGCCGTGTCCACCTGCGAATTGTAGAGTTTCATCCAACCGCTGCGTCCAGCGGGAATAAATGTATCCAGAGAAGGGGTAACGGTTGGGAAACCGCTGCCCAGGGTGGCAGTAAACTGGCACGTCGTCACGCTTGAACTGAAACTCAAGACGCTCTCTGCATCATTGTAGAGAAGCCCAGAAAGCTGCCCGATAGAACTGGCGCTGCTGGTCAGGTTGCCGCCCACTCGATTAACAATCAGCAAATGGCTGTTTCCATCCGCTCGCGACGGAAAAGAGTTGAGCGCCACGGTGCGCGACACCGCGTTGTAACCCGTGCTGGTTCCGTTGAAAGCAATCGTCGTCGTCGTCGAGCCCGCCCCGCACCCTGACAATCGCCCCGAGAAGAGCGCGGCAAACGCCACCGCGCCAAGCCTGGCCCGGTAGCCCGAAGCTAATTTGACTGATTCCGAACCAATCAGAAAGTTATGGCTGGTCGGGCAACCGGTCGCACTGTCAACTGCCACCGCCAGCACGTGCCCCGACGTGGTTGACGTCACTACACTCGATGACAGCAAACTGAACGTCTGCGTTGGCGCAATCAAGACCGTGAAACTGACCGGCGCGCCCGTTGTTCCGTTGACAAAATAGAAGCGCACCGCAACAGAACTGGTCGAATGGGTGTTGGTGATGTTGATTTCGGTATCGTCGCCGGTGCTGGCCAGGTCCGCCCGGTAGTAATTGTAAAAAAGCACTGATCCCATTTTCTGATCGCTCAGAATTGAAGAGGATGGCAGAAGGGTTCCAGGGTCCGCCGCCCAAATAGATGCCGCCAAACACACCAACAGCAGCAGGGACGTACAGACACGTATCAATGGGGAATGGGGTCGCATTTTCAAACTCCCACAATGGGTTCAAATCCGCCTGTTCAACAGGAGAACGGAAAAACCGGCATCATCAAACTGTTGGTTGTGGATAAGGTCAGCGCATGCAGCAACTGTCCGCCGTTGAATGCCGAACGGAGATTCGTACTGTTTGCATTGAAGTTGACCACTGCGCCCACCAAGCCAATGTCGCTGGTCGCGCTGAGCGACAGCCAGCCTCGTTTTCCGCTTGGAATCGCAATTTCGAAAACCGGATTAGTTACTGGAAAACTATTCCTTAGTTCAGTGCGGAGTTGGCAGGAAGCGGAGAAGCTAAATGGATATCCACTCGCAGCCACTCCGTCATAAAGCGTCCCTGAAACCGTACCAATCGTGGGATATGATAAGGCAAGATTCCCACCAATCCGGCACAGAATCAGCAGTGTGCTGTTTCCGTCCGCGCGGCTGGAAATACTATCCAGTGCCAGCGTGCGCGGCAGTTGGTTGTATCCCGTGCTGCTTCCATTGAAGAAGAGTGTGGCCGTCGCCGAACTCGCATTGCAGCCACTGAGGCTGCCAGTAAAGAGCGCTGCCACCGCTTCCGCCTGCAGCTTGGCCGCATGACCTGTGGCAAACTTCACCCATTCGTCGCCCTGCAAAAAATTGAAACTGATCGGGCAGCCCGTGTTCAAATCCGTCGCGATGGCAATCATGAATCCGGATACCCCTGGGTCCACATCCGAGGCCAGAAACGTCGCTGTTTGAATTGGCGTCAAACAAATAAAGGCGTCCGTGGGAAAGCAACTATCAGAGACAAAGAACAAGTGAATGGATGTAGCACTCGTGGTCGAAAGATTGGTGATGTTGATTTTGGTGTTCTGCACGTTGGCGGAGGTTGCCGACGAAGTATAAATCGGGTAGATGAGCACCGAGCCAGCCTTTTGCCCACTGATGGCGGCGTCAGAGGAAATGGCGCTGCCCGGATCGGCTGCTTGTGCCGTTCCCATCCCACTGCCGACACAAAGCAGGACCACCAACAAAGACCAAAGGCTGCTCCGAAAAAACGATTGCAGATAAAAGGGGCTCATACTTTCTCCCACGAGCTGAAATTGAACGTGTTGTCTTCGAAGACTGCCCACGGAATGCTGCTAAGGACGTAGCAGTCGGCTGACGCTGCGCAGTGTAGGCGAGCGACGCACGCAGGGCAAGTCATTCGACCTTTACCACAAAGGCTCCGAACATTTCCCCCTCCGCATTAACGACGCGAAACGTCCACAGCCCCCGCTCATTCAACGGAAGCACGGCGGTAAAGGATTCCGGCGAAGCGGCCACAATCTGCGCGCCGCTCAGTTTCATCTGGCCGCCATCGGGGAAAGTCACCACCAGCGCCAAGTCTGGCGTGAAGCCCGTACCGCTGATGGTCACGCCAGGCAAATTTACCGCGCTGCCGCTGGCGGGGTTCTTCAAATTCAGCGTGACGCTGGTGACGGCGGTGATCGTCAGCGAATTGGACGCCGACCAGTTGCGCGTCACGTCGCCAACCAGGACCGCCTGAAAATTTTGATCCGGCAGATTGCCGCTGACCGGCAGGAGTTTGCGATCCGGTTCGGTAATCCACTGACCGGCCAGCGCCAGTTCTCCTTTGCCGACCACGAAGTTGGCGATGCGCTGCGCGTCCAGCACGTCCACCTGACCATCGCCGTCCGTGTCAGCGGCTTTGCGCTGAATGCCTCCGAACGGGTCGTTCGCCGCCAGCCGTTGCAGGATGCGCGCCGCGTCGAAGGCCGTAATGCCGTTGATGTTGCCGCTCTTCGCCGCCGTGATGATGTAATTGCCGCTGGCCAATCCCGAAAGCACGTATTGGCCGTCCGCCGCGCTCGGCAGGGAAGAATTTAACGGCTGGCCGGGCACGGAAGCCGTCACAATCGCTCCGGGAACTGCGCGGCCCAGGTCGGAATAGGTAATCCTGCCGGAAAGCGTGAACCCGGAAATTGCGGGCGTCACCGTCAGCGTCACCGTGGCGGAATTTCCGCCGCCCGGCGGCGGGTTGACGGCGGTGATTTGCACCGGGCCTGCGGCGGCAACGTCTGTCGCCAGAATCTGGATCGTCAATTGCGCCGCGCTGAGAAAAACCGTCTGCCGGTCAATTCCGTTCAGCCGCACCACCGCGCCGGGAACAAAGTTCGCGCCGTTGATCGTCAACGTGAACGTAGGGCTCCCTGCCGCCACTGAGGAAGGGTTCAATCCGCTGATGACGGGCACCGGATTGGGCGTATTGCCGGCCTGTGTGATCGTAAAGGTTTGCCCGGCAATGTTCAGCGTTCCGCTGCGCGGATTGGTGTCCGCGTTTGCCGAGACGGAATAACTGACCTGGCCGTTGCCGGAGCCAAGCGTGCCGGAGGTGATGGCGATCCAGTTGGCGTTGCTGGACGCGGTCCACCCGCAGCCGCTGGCCGTGCTGACGATGACAATATCCGCGCCGCCATTGGCCGGAAAGCCCTGGCTTTTCGGCGTGATGTCGAAAACACAGCCAACCGCCAGGGTATAAGCGCGATTGCCGATGCAGCCGTTGGCATCGGTCACCGAAACGGTAAAGCTGAAGGTGCCGCTCTGCACAGGCGTGCCGGTGAACGCGCCTCCGGCTGACAAACTGACTCCCGGCGGCAAACCGCCCGCGCTGATGCTGAAGCTGTAAGGAGTCGCACCGCCGCTGGCCGACAATGCCTGGTTGTAACTTGCGCCGGTGCTGCCGTTCGGCAAGGTGGCGGGGGCGATGGTGATATTCGGGCAGGTCACGTTGAGCGTCACGACATTGCTTGTCGTTGTTCCGCATGAGTTCGTGAAAACGGCGCGGTAACGGTGTCCGTTCTGCGCCAGCGTCACGTTCGACACCACCAGGGTTTCTCCATTCCCGCCGGGGACATTGGCGAAATTGACGCCGTCCGTACTGAATTGCCACTGGACAGCCGGCGCAGGAATGCCATGGGCCGACACTGAAAACGTGGCCGTTGCGCCGGGAGCAATGGTCTGACTGCCTGGCTGCGTGATGATGCCGGGCGGCGAGTTTACGGCCAGCGTGGCAACGCTGGAGGTCACGCTGTCGCAAGCGCCGGTCACAACCACGCTGTAACTGCCCGCATCGCCTGTGCCCGCCGCGGCCAGCGTGTAAGTGCTGCCGGTCGCCCCGGAAATGTTCACGCCGTTCTTGCGCCACTGATAGCCGAGCGTTCCCGCACCGACTGCCGTGGCCGAAAATGTAACCGATGCGCCGGCGCAGATCGTCTGGCTGAGCGGTTGCGCGGTGATCGCGGTGTCTATGCAGCCCTGCGTGACAGTGAAAGTCTTTCCGGCAATCGTCAGGAAACCGGTTCGCTGCGGGCCGGTGTTCGGCCCGACGCTGTACCCCACCACGCCGGAGCCTGAATTGTTCGCGCCGGACGTGATAGTGATCCATGGCACGTTGCTGGTTGCCGTCCAGGAGCAATCGCTGCTGGTCGTGACGCCGACGGTTCCCGTGCCGCCGCCCGAAGCGAATGTCTGTTCGGAGGGCTGAACCACGTAATCGCAGATCAACAGCGTGACGTTAAAACTCAGCGCATTGGACAGTCCTCCGCCTGGAGCCGGATTGAAAACGGTGATGGTGGCGATTCCCGGATTCGCAATGTCGCCGGGCAGAATCAGCGCCGTCACTTGCGTGGAACTGAGAAAGGTCGTCGTCCGGTCGCTGTTGTTCCAGCGAATCACCGCTCCATTGACGAAATCGCGGCCATTGACCGTCAGTGCGAACGCGCCGCCGCCGACTCTGGCTTCGCTCGGACTCAGGCCCGTCAAGGTCGGACGCGAATTGGGAGGAACTCCTTCCTGGGTGACGGTGAAAATCTGGCCCGCAATGGTCAGCGTGCCTGTGCGCGGGTTCAAGCTGGAATTGGCGGCGACAGCGTAAACAACCGGGCCGGAACCGGTGCCGCTTTCTCCTGCCGTGATCGTCAGCCACGGGACGTTGCTGGTAGCCGACCAGGTGCAATTGCTTCCCGTCGCCACTGCCGCCGTTCCGCCGCCGCCGCTGGCCGCGAACGCCTGGCTGCGCGGCGCAATGTCGTAAGCGCAAATAATCGTCAACACATAGTTGCGGCTGACGGCGCAGCCGTTGACGTCGGTCGCCGTCACGGTAAAAGAGAATGCCCCGCTTTGCGTTGGCGTCCCCGCCAGCATGGCTGCCGTGGGGCCATTCGCCGCCAGACTCAACCCGGGGATTTGCTGGCTGAGCCCAAAGCTGTATGGCGCTGCGCCGCCATTCGCCGTAAAAAGCTGGCTGTACACTGCGCCCGTCGTGGAATTGGCCAACGAGCCGGGACTGAGCGTAATCGCCGGGCAGGCAACTGTCAGCGTGACAACATTGCTGACCGCCGCTCCGCAGGAGTTGGTGAAAACAGCGCGATACCGGTTGCCGTTCTGCGCCAGCACCGCGTTGTTGATGGTTAAAGTCGCGCTGGTTGCTCCGGGCACATTGCTGAAGTTGATGCCGTCCGCGCTGACCTGCCATTGCACAGTCGGCGCAGGCGCTCCGGTGGCGGAGGCGGTGAAAACTGCCGTCGCGCCGGGCGCGATGGTTTGATTGCCCGGCTGCGTCGTCAAACTGGGCGGCGTGCTGATGGACAGCGTCGCGACG
Organism: Heliomicrobium sp.; assembly: GCA_021155085.1. Classification (GTDB taxonomy): domain Bacteria; phylum Acidobacteriota; class Blastocatellia; order RBC074; family RBC074; genus RBC074. The sequence goes on from JAJNQA010000074.1 coordinate 61,096, forward strand.
TTGGAAGTCACGCTGCCGCAAGCGCCGGTCACGATCACGCTGTAATCGCCCGCGTCGCCGGCCGATGCCGCCGGGATAAGGTAGCTGCCGCTGGTTGCGCCCGCGATATTCGCGCCGTTCTTTCGCCACTGATAGCCGACCGTTCCCGCGCCCGAAGCCGTCACCGAAAAAATCACCGGCGCGCCCGCACAAACGGTCTGGCTGGCCGGATGCGCCGCAATTACCGTGTCCAGGCAGCCCTGCCTGACGGTGAAGGTTTGTTCGGCAATCGTGATCGTCCCGGTGCGCGCCGCGCCGGAGTTGGCATCAACCGCATAACCGACCGCGCCGGAACCTGCTCCGCTGCTTCCCGAAGTTATCCTGATCCACGAAACGTTGCTGACCGCCGTCCAACTGCACCCGTTGCCGGTCGTCAGCGCAACACTGCCTGTGCCGCCACTGGCCGGAAAGTCCTGACTTTGCGGCGCGATGGCGTAGGCGCAAAGAATCGTCAACGAATAGTTTTTACTGACCGAACAGCCGTTGGCATCCGTGATCGTCAACGTAAACGAAAACACCCCGCCCTGCGCCGGCGTTCCGGTAAGCGAGCCGTTGTCCGAGAAATTCAATCCCGGAATCGGCGAATTCGAGGTGAAGCTGAAGCTGTAAGGCGCAACGCCTCCTGTCGCTGTAAACGTCTGGCTGTAGGGCGCGCCGGTAATTCCGTTGGGCAAGGCAGCCGGGTTGATCGTAATTGCCGGACAGGCAACCGAAAGTATGGCGACGTTGCTGGCAACTGAAGCGCAAGAGTTCGAGAAAACAGCGCGATAACGACTGCCGGTTTGCGAAACCTGCACGTTGCTGACAATCAGCGTCGCGCTGGTCGCACCGGGGACGTCTAAAAAATTTACGCCGTCCGTGCTGATTTGCCATTGCACGGTTGGCGCTGGATTCCCCGTCGCCGATGCCGTAAAAGTCGCGGTCGCCCCGGGCGAGACGCTTTGGTTGCCTGGTTGCGTCGTGATGTTGGGCGGCGTGTTGACGGTCAGCGCAGCGATGTTGGAAGTCAGACTGCTGCAGGCGCCAGTAATCGCTACGCTGTAATTTCCCGCATCAGTTACCGCCGCAGCCGCGATTATTAAGCTCGCGCCCGTTGCGCCGGCAATGTTCACGCCGTCCTTTTGCCATTGATAATTGATCGGCGTTGCGCCTGTCGCCGTCACCGAAAAGATGACCGGCGCACCCGCGCAAACCGTTTGATTGGCCGGATGCGCGGCGATGAAGGTATCAATGCAGCCCTGCATCACGGTAAATGTCTGCCCGGCGATGGTCAGCGTGCCGTTGCGCGCCGCGCCGGAATTGGCTTCGACGCTGAAGCTGACAGTTCCAGTTCCCGCGCCGCCGATTCCGGAAGTGATTCTGATCCACGCGGCATTGCTCACCGCCTGCCAACTGCATCCATTCGCGGTCGTCACGGTTACGTTGCCTGTGCCGCCGCTGGCCGTGAAACCTTGGCTTCGCGGCGCGATGTCATAAACGCAGCTTGCCGTCAGCGTGTAATTGCGGCTGGCCGTGCAACCATTGGCGTCGGTCACGGTCAGCGTGAAAGAAAACGCGCCGCTCTGTGTTGGCGTGCCAGTGAGTACGCCGCTCGCGGTCAGGCTTAATCCGGGAATTGGCGAATTGGCGCTGAAACTGTAAGGCGTCGCGCCGCCGCTGGCCGTAAACGTCTGGCTGTAAGGCAAGCCGACCGTCGCCTCCGGCAACGAAGCTGGATTGACGGCAATCGCCGGGCAGGCGACGGTCAGCGTCGCAACGTTGCTTGTCACCGAAGCGCAGGTGTTGGTGAAAACAGCGCGGTAGCGATTGCCGTTCAGCGCCAACGTCAGATTCGCCAGCGTCAGCGTCGTGCCCGTTGCGCCGGCGAGGTTGGTGAATGTGACGCCATCCACGCTGACTTGCCATTGCAGCGTCGGCGCTGGATTGCCCGCCGCTGCCGCCGTGAACGTCGCGGTCGCGCCGGGCGGAGCAGTTTGATTTGCCGGCTGCGCGGTAATGCCTGGCGGCGTATTCACAATCAGCGTGGCAACATCGGAAGTCACAACGCCGCACGCGCCAGTTACGATGACACTGTAATCTCCGGGGTCACCGGCTGTGGCTGCGGCAATCGTATAAGTTGCGCCGGTTGCGCCAGCGATGTTCGCGCCGTTCTTTCGCCACTGAAACCCGAGCGTTCCCGCACCCGCCGCCGTCACTGAAAATTTGACGGGCGCACCGGCGCAAACCGTCTGTCCGGCAGGCTGAGCCAAAATCGCCGTTCCGGTGCAATCCTGCGAGACGGTGAAGGTCTGTCCGGCAATGGTCATCGTCCCGGTGCGCGCCGCGCCTGTGTTGGGATCAACCGCGAAGCCAACGGCGCCGGGACCTGACCCGCTTGCGCCGGAAGTAACTCTGATCCAGGAAACGTTGCTCGACGCCGTCCATGTGCAGCCAATCGGCGCAGTGACATTGACCGTGCCCGTGCCGCCAGCCGGCGTGAAAGCCTGGCTTGACGGTTGAATTGCAAAGCCGCAGGTGACGGTGAAAGGCAATTCAATCGAACGCCCGCCTCCCGGCGCAGGATTGAAAACAGTGATCCTGACCGTCCCGGCAGTGGCGATGTCGCTGGCCGGAATTTGCGCGGTCAATTGCGTGCTGCTGACGAAAGTCGTCGCGCGATTGCCGCCGTTCCACTGCACCGCCGAAGCCGGGACGAAGTTCGCGCCAGTAACTGTCAGCGTAAACGCCGGGCCGCTTCCGGCAATCGAAGCCGGACTCAGGCTGCTGAGCGTTGGCGGTGGGTTCAGCACAACGCCCGATTGGGTGACGGTGAAGCTCTGCCCACCGACAGAAAGGATTCCGCTGCGCGGATTGCTGTTGGTGTTTGGTTCAACCGCGAAATCAACCGTGCCGGGGCCTGAGCCGCTGCCCGAAGTGATTCCAATCCAGTTGGCGTTGCTGGTCGCCGTCCATTCGCAGCCGCTGTTGACCGTCACGCTGAAACTGCCCGTGCCGCCGTCGGCGGTGAAGTTCTGGGCGGCGGGTTGCAGCATGTAGTTACAGGATTGGTTGATCGTAAAATTCCGCGCGTTTGATTCGCCGCCGCCGGGTGAGGGATTGAAAACCGTGACGGCGGGCGCCCCCACGCTGGCAATATCGCCGGCCGGAATCGCCGCCGTCAGTTGTGCGGGCGAAACGAAAGTCGTCGCGCGTTCGCTCCCCTGCCAGCGAACGACGGAGTTATAGGCGAAATTCGCGCCGTTGACCGTCAGCGTGAAGCTTTCGCCGCCGGCCATTGCCGCAGCCGGACTGATCCCGGCGAGCACTGGAACGAGATTGGCTTGATTGATCGCAATGGCCGCCGTTTTGAAATTGAACCCGGAAGAACGCGCCACCGGCACATCGTCAAAGGTCAGCGTCGTCGTGCTTCCCCCCGCGCCGGGCGCGGCCGTGAAACTGGCGTTGAGCAACGGTCGCGCCCCGGCCAGAAAACTCTGCCCGGTCGGCAGCGTCAACCGGATGCCGACCAAACCCAGGGTGATCCGGTTCAAATCCTCGCTCAGTGTCGCATTCAACCCCGGAGCCAGTTCGACGCGCCGGTAAGTCATCAAATCTATATTGAACTTCAAGCTGAAGCTGACGGAGCTTTCTCCGCCCTGCGCGGCCAGTTCAATCGGCACTTTGACGGCATTCGGCGCGGTGTTGAAAACACTGCCAACGCGCACTAACCGCTGGTTGGCGGGATTGACGAAAACAGAAACTTCATTTGACGTATCTGCCCCCGCGGGCTGGTTTGGACTGACAACCTTGATGCGATTGACCGCCGTCGGATTTAGCACCTGCGCCGATAACTGCGTGCTGCTGATGGGCGTGGTAATAGCCTCCACGTCGTTAATCCTGACCACGGAATTGGATTGAAAATTCGCGCCGTGAACCACGAGTGTGGAGGACAAAATCGCGTTTGTGATCGTCGGTGTTTTTGACGTGTTGGAGTCAACATTCGTCACCTGCAAGGAATAGGTTCCCGCGCCGGAAAGACTGGAAACGCCGATCAGATAACGGCCCGGCGGCATCAGCGGCGTCACGATGCGTTCGCTGGCCGCCGTGCTGGTGGAACGTTGCAGGAAGGAAATCACGCCGCCTTCATCCCGCAGCAGGAACAGATCCAGATCAACCTGCGTGTTCCCCAGAAGCCGTATGTCCAGTTGCGCCGTTTGCGTCAGCGTCACGGCGTACAAATCTTCGATCGGATCGGCATCGCCATTGGCGGAATAAACCAGATTCGCCCAATCGCCAAATGCCGCCGCGCCATTGATCAGGTTGGGAACCTGAATGGGCGTGGCCTGTGACGGCAAATCGTTCGGCTCCACTTCGGCGACGGTGGGACGCGGCTCGATCACCAAATTGACGGCACTGGAAGTGCTGCCGCCCGGCGCGGGATTCGTAACACTGACGGCGGCAGTTCCGCCGCCCGAAATGTCCGTGGCGGAAATTTGCGCCGTCAATTGCGTGCTGCTGACAAATGTGGTGGGCCGCGCGGCATTCTGCCCGGTACGCCAATTCACAATGGAAGTGGGAACAAAATTGCTGCCAGTGACCGTCAACGTGAATCCCAGCCCGCCGGCGATCACGGAAGTCGGGCTAAGTGCGGTCACAATCGGGCTGGGATTGGATCCGGTTCCGGATTGCATGACCGTGAAAGTTTGCCCGGCAATCGTCATCGTCCCGGCCCGAGGGGTGGTTGCCGTATTTGCTTCCACGGAATAATTCACAGTTCCGGAACCCGTGCCGGAAGCGCCGGACGAAATGGTGATCCAGGAAGCGTTGCTCGAAGCAATCCAGCCGCAGCCGCTGCTTGTTGTCACCGTCACGTTGGCTGTGCCGCCGCTTGCGTTGGTCAACCGGCTGGTTGGAGAAATCGTAAAACTGCAAGCTGGCGTAATTGTCACCCGCTGCAAACTGGACGCGCCGCCGCCCGGCGAAGGATTGACAACGCCGACGCTGGCCGTGCCTGTGCCGAAGATGTCCGTGGCGGGAATTTCCGCTGTCAACTGCGTGGCGCTGACAAAAGTGGTCGGACGGTCGAAGCCGTTCCACTGCACGCGCGAATTGCCGTTGAAATTGCCTCCCGTCAGGCTCAGTGTAAAACCCGCGGCACTGGCCGTCACCGTGTTCGGAGTCACCCCGGTCAGCGTTGGAACCGGATTGGACACGACGCCGGGCTGCGTCACTGTGAAGGATTTGCCCGCGATGGCGACTGTCCCGGTACGCGCGCTGGCCGACGTGTTGGCGTCAACCGCATAGCTGACCGAACCAGCGCCCAGTCCGGACGCCCCTGAATTGATCACAATCCAATTGGCATTACTGACCGCAGTCCATTCGCAGCCGCTCGCCGTGACGACGGCCACACTGCCCGCGCCGCCTTCGATTCCAAAAGCCTGGCTTCCGGGCGAAATGGCATACACGCAATCGCTGAGACTGGCGGCAAATGCACCGCTTCCGGCCGTCCCGGCGATCAGATTCGTCCCGTTGACGATCAGGGCGCGCACCGTCGTATCGCTCAGACCGCTGTTGATCGCCGTCCAGGTTTGCCCGGCATTAATCGAACGATAGACGCCGCCGCCTTCCGTTCCGGCGAACAGACTTGTTCCGCTGACGGCAAAAGCGCGCACATTGGCGTTGGTCAGACCTGTGCTGACCGATCTCCAGTTCAGTCCGTTGTCCGTGGAAAGATAAACGCCGCCGCCCGTCCCGGCGAAAATGTTCGTCCCGGTCAGCGTCAATGTGCGAATGTTGGTTTCAGCCAGCACCGGCGTCCAATTCAGTCCTTCGTTCGTGGAACGGAATGCTCCGTTCCCTTCCGTTCCGGCAAAAATACTGGTGCCGCTGACCAGCAGCGCTTCGACATTCAAAATGGGCGCCAGCGGGCTGGTCGCCGCCCAAGTCTGCCCATTGTCTGTCGAGCGGAAGACATTTCCATCCGTGCCGGCCAGAATCGTCGTCCCGTTTACGAAAAAGCTCCGCACAACCAGGCTGGTCAAACCAGTGCTTGAAGCAATCCAGCTTTGGCCGTTATCAGACGAACGAAACACGCCACTACCTTGCGTTCCGGCAAACAGCGTCGTTCCGCTGACCGCCAGCGCGCGCACGGCGGTGTTGGTCAAACCGTTGTTGACCTGCGTCCAGGTCTGTCCATTGTCCCCCGAGCGAAACACGCCTGCGCCTTCCGTTGCAGCGAACAGATTCGCGCCGCTCGCAACGAACGCTCGAACCAGCGTGTTGACGATGCCATTGCTGACCGGTATCCAAGTTGCGCCGCTATCGCCTGAACGGAAAACGCCGCCTCCAAACGTTCCGGCAAACAGATTCGCTTCGCTGACGGCCAGGGCGCGAACAGCGGAATTCGTCAAGCCGGTGCTGACAGCCGACCAACTATCTCCGGCATTCGCAGAGCGAAATACGCCGCCGTCCGTCGCGGCGAATAAATTCGTTCCGCCGACGGCAAACGCGCGAACAACGGTATTGGTCAGGCCGGTGTTGACTCGCGTCCAGTTCTGATTACTTTCGCTGAAACGAAAAACGCCGGTATTTGTCCCGGCAAACAGACTGGCTCCATTGACGGTCAGGGCGGTGATGAATGGGTTGGTTAATCCGGCGTTCGGCAACGAAGTGTAAATTCCACTGTTGACGGATCGCAGGATGCCAGCGCCCTCCGTCCCGACATAAACAGTTGAGCCGCTTACCACCAGAGAAGTGACGTTGGTGCTGGACACCAGCGGCGACCAACTTTGCCCGTTATTGCTCGAACTGAAAATCCCCGCAGTGGTCCCGGCCAGCAGCGCCGTGCCGCTGACAGCCAGCGCGCGCACCGTCGTGTTGGCCAGGCCATTATTGACCTGCGTCCAGTTTGCACCATTGTCGGAGGAGCGATACACGCCGCCGCCTTCGGTTCCGGCAAACAGATTTGTCCCGTTGACGGTAAAAGCGCGAATCGTTCGATTGGTCAGCCCGTTGCTGGCTGGCGTCCAATTCTGGCCGCTATCCGTCGAACGAAACACGCCCGCGCCTTCGGTTCCGGCGAACAGGATTGTCCCATTCAGGCCAAACGCCGTGACGAAGCCGCCATATGGCCCGGCGGTTTGCGTCCACTGCAAATTGTTATTGGTTTGAGTTGGAAACGGGCTGAAGACATTCGCGCCATCATTGGCAAGCGACGGCTGTGCGGGCTGCAAAGACTGCGCTCCGCGCGCTTGGACGCGATCTGATTTCAAAGCGAAATCACCCAGCGCCAACGCGCACGCCAGTGCTACCAGCGCGAGCGCGGGAAGTAGCCGCCGATGGGGGAATCCGGTAGGCTGCTCGTTCATTCTTTCTCCGGTCAAATAACACGCCGACTACAGAACCCAGCTCTATCTCGGCGAATGAGAAAAGCGTTCGTCCGCTCGTGGTTGATCTGCTTAAGGCTGCTGCCAGTGAACGTGGGTTACCAGCAGCCGGCTGACGGCGCGCAGTGTAGGCGAACTACACAATCCAGGCAAGACAACCTGGGAAATCCCGCCCGGACGCACACTCATTCCACTCTCACGACAAATGCATCGGACCTGCGTCCGTTGGCATTCTCAAGGCGTGGGATTGACGACGGTGATCCGCGCCGAGGCTGCCGCCGCAATCTCCCTCGCCAGGTTTTGCGCCGTCAAACGCGTTGCGCTGCCCAAGCCTGTCTGCCAGTCGCGTTCGTTCAATCACATGGCTAAGCGTTTTCAAAGTTCTCCACCTGCGTGGCAGGACAATTTGGCAAATTGTCCTGCCTTGTCCACACTCAAACGGAAAGTTAAAACTTATACCTGAGGCCGAACTGCACGGTTCGCGCCGGAACAGTTGTATTCACAGACCTGCCCAAGCCCGGCCCGAACAGCGTATGAATCGGAATGCCGAAATGAGTGCGATTGAAGAGGTTGAAAATCTCCGTACGGAATTCCAGATTTTGAGATTCAGTGAAGCGGAAATTCTTGTTGAGGGCCAGGTCAAACACGGCGATTCCCGGCGCCCGGAAGGTGTTGCGGCCAACGGCTCCATCCTGCCCGGCGGCGGCCAGCAGCGCACGCTGGGCGTTCAATGCGGCGGGCATCTGAGCAGGAAGAGAAAAATCATACCGGACGGCTCCTTCGTTCACTTCGCGGATACCATTGATCGTATTCAACCGGTCGGTCAGGTTGCCATCCAGGTTTACGTCAATGCCAGAAACCACCGTGAAAGGCTGTCCGGTTTGCAGGGTGGCAATTCCTGCCAGTTGCCAGCCGCCAAGCAGATTGCGGTGCATCGGGTCCACCTGCCTGAAGAACGGCAAATCCCAAATGAAGCTTTGCGCAAAGCGGTGGCGCACATCGAAGTTGGCATCCCCGCGTTCAGCACGGCGATTGAAACTGTTTTGCGGCAACCCGCGCGCGCCCGCCAGCGGGAACAGATCGGAAACTTCGTCAATTGCATGCGACCAGGTGTAGGCCGACGTGAACTGCACGCCGCGCGTCAGCCGCAGCGAAGCTTCGGTCTGCAAACTGTGGTAGATCGAATTGGCATCCGATTCGATGGAAGTGAACGAACCCAGCAGCGGAAACTGCCGCTGAAAGCTCAGATTCTGACTTGGCGAGGCGGCAAATCCGCGCGCCACGATCTGATCTCCCTGCAAAATCCTCCCGTCAATCACCGGGATGGCATTCGGCCCGAGGTTGGGAGTTCCCAGCCGCAGCAAATTCGTCCCTTTCGTTCCCACGTAGGCCATCGAAACAAGCAAATTGGGCAGCAATTCCCTTTCCAACGCCAGAGACCAATGTTGCGAGGACGGGGTCCGCAAATCCGCCACCGGCAACACGAAATTTGGAGCAGCGGGATAAAACGCTCCCAATGACGGGTCTCTCAGGTTCGCCAGAGCCAGCACGATTTCGACCAGGTTTTTTCCTCTGAATAATTCCAGGTTGCGGTTAAGCGTGTTCAGTGTTCCTGGAACAGAAAGCAGGCTGGGATTGAACGCGCCCGCGGTGCCGGAACCGCCAATTGCGCCCGCCAGATTGATGGTCAGAAAACTGGGAAACACATTTCTTGATTGGCTGATCACCGCGCCGGGGATCTGGTCGAAGTAAATGCCGTATCCGCCCCTCAGCACGGTCTTGCCATCGCGCCACGGATCCCAGGCGAAGGCAAAGTGCGGCGCGAAATTGTTATAGTCGCCCTCGAAAATGCCGTCGCGTCCGGCCAGATAACGTTCCAATCCGGAAGCACCGATTTTTTTCTCTTCGGCAATGAACCCACGAACTTCCTCCGAGGTGAAGGTCCTTTCAATCCGCCGGTTGGATTCGCGCGGCACTGTATTCACTTCGTAGCGCAGACCGAGCGTCAACTTGAAGTTCGGTTTGAGGCTGATCTGATCGAGCAGGAAAAAGTTGTTCTGCCAGTAGCGCAAGCCGATGGCGGAATCATTCGTAAAAGAGAAGGTTTGAAAAAAGCCGCTGGCCGCGCCCAACGCGACCAAATCCGCGCCAAGAAAATAATCCCGGTCCGGCGTAAACGGCTGACGGTCGCCAAAAAATCTGGAGACATCCAGGCTGCCGTTGAAATAGGCGACAGAGCGGAAGTTGCGATCAAGCTCGCTGTTGAGCTGCGTGTGGCGCGTGTCCACGCCCGCCTGCACGCGATGAATCGTCCGGGTGTAGGTCAGCGAATCGGCGAATTGAAAGGTGTTGTTGACGCGGCGCTGCGGGAAATTGAACACGTCCGTTCCCACCGGACTGAAGCCGGACACAATGACTTGTCCAATTGCCCCCGTGAAGGCTTCCGTTTCGCTGGTAAAGCAGGAAGGAACATAAGAAGTCTGACCGTCTGTCGGGAAGGTGGCATTGGAAAAGCATCTCGCATTCAACAGGAATGGCGTGTTGGGAAGCGCCCTGGAAGGCAGTAACCGCGGATTTCTCACTTCGTCAAATCTGAGCCGGGTGCGGCCATAAGAGAATCGCGCTTCATTTGAAAGCACAGGCGAAAAGGTGCTGATCAAAAAGAGCGACAGATTCTGCGTCCGCACTTTGGCGCGCAGCGAAGAGTAGATGGCTTCGCCCGTCACGGGCAGCGTTGTCGCATCGCCGGTGAAATTGTACCGGCCCGTCAGCAGGTGTTGTTTGGTGTAGGCCATAAACGGCTGCTCCAGCTTCAATGAAAAGATCGTTCCATCAGCGCTGGCTGGCAATTGTTCCGTATAAGTATTCCGGCCAAAAGGCCCGCCTGGATTGTTGGCAAATGGAAGCAGGCTGAAGTAGTAATCACCGACGGCGGAGGTCGGGAAAGCCTGGCGCGTTTGATTGTTCGCGGTTCTCACCGTCAGTCCGGTCTCGCCGCTGCCGAACAGGCCGCGCTCGCCGACGGTCGGGACGGAGAAATGCGATTCCCTGGTGGCGTTCACGTCCTGCCGCTCGAACGAAGCGAAAAACAATGTGTTGCGTTTGGTCACCGGGCCGCTCAGCGTGAAGCCGTACTGGCCGCGCGTAAACGGGTTTTCTCCCGCCAGCGGATCGGGCAGCGGGAATGTCGTTCTGGCGCCATCCGGATCGAACACAACAGGCTGGCCGTTCGCCCGCCGCAGCACATCATCCGCGCCTCCGGTTTGGTCAAAAGCGTCACGCGCTTTCAACCGGCGGTCGGTGTAAAAGCCATACAGCGAGCCGTGAAACTGCTGTGTGCCTCCCCGCGACACGGCGTTGACCTGCGCGCCCAGATTGCGCCCATACTGGGAAGTCGGAAGCGCGGTGAAAATATTGAAGTTTTGCACGCTTTCCACTGCTTGCGGAACCAGCGCGGTGAACCCCTGGCGGCGCACGCCAATATCTTCATCGTTGTTGTCGGAGCCGTCCACGGTAAAATTGTTCGCGCGTGAACGAAGCCCGTTGACCGCAAACTGTCCGGAAGTGCCAACCCCCGCCCCAACGCCGGGGCCAGTCGTATTGCCAATGGCTTGCGGCGGCGGAGCGACGCCTGGAGTCAGCAGCGCCAGTTGATCGAAGCTGCGATTCCCTGCCAGCGGCAATCCCAGCAGAACTCTGGTGTCAAAGTTGGCCGACCTTGATGCATCGCCAAGACTGACCAGCCGCTGCAGACTCGAGTCCGGTGTGGATGCCGCCGACTGACCAGCGCCCGTGCCGGCAACTGGCGTGGTCCCGGGCGGCGTGCCGGGCGCAGCCGCTGCCAATTTCATCAACGAAAGCGGCGGCGGTTTCACCGGGCTGACCCGGGTGGCAAAGACAGCAAATCCCGTGATCTCTGAACGCTCGCCTGCCTGGTATTCCTTGTCTTGTGGGGAAATCTGGCGATAGTTCGGGGCTTCCGCCGTAATCTGATAGACGCCGGGGCGCAAATTCGGCAATAAATATTCGCCCTTGCCGTCGGCAATTGTCACGAACTCGAATCCGGATTCCAGCTCGACAATACGAATCCGGGCTTTCGGGACAGGAGCATTTGCATTGCCCGCTTCATGAATGTATCCACTAATGGCTCCATGAACAGTCGAAGTCCCCTGCCCCATCACGGGCGAAACCAGAATTGCGGCGCCAAGCCATAACATAGCCAGAAAGGCCAGTTTCTCTATCCACCGTTGCGACATACTTTCTCCACGTTGCATTTGAGTGTAACTACTTGTTCCGATGGCCCCCATTGACCGAGGGTCGTTGAAGGCTGATGGTCATTGTCGGGAAAGATCAAATGGGTTGCAAAACTTCAGGCACAGTTTCAACGCGCTGTTCTCTGAGCGCTATTTTGCGGCTTCAGAATCGAGAATTGATCAATGAAAACTTCAGCGTTGGTAAACGCCCGCAGCCCGACGCCTCCGTAGGCGAAAGTGCTGTCTTCGAAAACGATGCCGAGAGGTTTCGGATCATTCGGATCATCAATCACTATCTTGTGGGTGAATTGATTGCCTCTGACTTCCAGAATGATCCGATAGGAACGCTGTTTGTCATCCAGGCCGATGACGGTACTGGCCACTTTGATTTGCCGCCGCTGCCCGTTCTGGTAAATGCAGAAAAGCAATTCCTTTTTTTCGTTGTCCAACTCAAAAAGGTAGTAATTCTTTTCGTCCTGGGCGCGCACGATCCAGGCCACCCCCCTGCCGTTGGTCAATCGGACGTTCATCAACATGTCAAAGTCTTTGTAGATGTTGAAGCGGCGGTTGGGAAGCGAGGTGTTAAAAACAAAGGCAGGCAACTCTCCTGTCAGGCGCATTCCGCGGGGCCGTGCCGTCTGCAATTGCCATCCAGCGGGGAGCGGGAATGGAGTCCAGGTTTTCACCTGAGGATTGAACGGTTCGTCAAAGGCGGAGTCTTCCGCAATCGGCGTTAGAGCAATCGGGACGGTGAGCGCGCGCGGCTCCAATGTCAGATTGAGCACCTTCCCGGCAGGTTCATAACCCGGCAGGGTAACACGCACGTTCCGCGTGCCCGGCAGCAGATTGAGCTGTAATTCTCCTGTTTCCGAAGCTTCGCGTTTTGCGTCACTGTCAATGTAAACCTCGGCGTGCGGCTGCGTCTGGATGGTCACGGCAACAACCGCTTCTTTCATCGCCGCCGAGAAAAAATTATTGCCCGGACGAATCTCGAACTCCTGCGTCCAATCCTGATAACCCGCTTTGCTGAAAGTGAACGTCTGTTTGCCGACAGGCACTCGCTCAAAAACCAGTTGTCCCGCTTCAATTTTCGTCTTCTCGAATGGCTCGTTGTTGAGTTTGACGAGGACGTCTTTGTCGGCCTGCCCCGCAAGTCCAATGCGCAAAGTGGCGAATTTGGAAGCGAGCGGCGCAAGGCGCGCGGTCTGTTTTCCTTTCTCGATATTCACCGTGTCATCCAGCGGTTCATAATCCTGGCAGGTAATTTCCAGCTTGTAATTGCCCGGGGCGAGGCCGGGAAAAACCACCAGTCCTTCTGTATCGGCAATTCCCGGCGACAAGGGTTTGCCGGGTTCGTTTTCGCCGGAGAGCGGAGTGATGACAACCCTGGCATGAGGCCTGGTGAACAGCGCCAGATAGCCTTTGTTGGGCGCGACTTGAACCACTTTAACTCTGGGTATGTCTATGACCCGGCCCTGTTCAGCTTTGGTGCCGGTGCCCTCCACCGCGGATTTACCGATGCTTGGCCCGGAGGGGCTGCCCCCCTTTACCTTGCCGATGCTCGGCCCCTTTGGCTTTTGCGCCAGCGTGGAAGCCGTCAGCCCGACAAGAGCCAAACTGCCGCTCAGAATAATGGCATAGTGAAGCTTCATAAATATCCAGATTGAACGACTCCGGTGGCGCAACCCGCCGCAGCAAGCTACCTGGCGTTGCGCGCACAACGAAATCCAACTTTTGGAAATACGCCATCCGCGTATTTCGCCGGCACATCCGGGAAAATCCCCCAGCGTTTCGCGGCTCGGCTATCTCTGATTTCTTCAATCGTATTGCCGCCACGAAACACCTTGCACCCGTCACAACCATCAATTGGTTCATTGCGATAGGTGCGGTAATCATCCTGAACCCATTCGCTGACATTGCCCATCAGATCAAAGACGCCCGCCTCATTGCGGTCATTCGCAAAACCGCCGACCGGGGTCAGCAGCAAACGCGTCCGGGCGACGTTCGCATAGCCATCTTCCCATTCCGCCCCCCAGGGATAAACATACTCGCTTTTGCCGCTACGCGCGGCGAACTCCCATTCGGCTTCCGACGGCAGACGTTTCCCGGCCCATTTCGCGTATGCGACGGCATCGTTCCAGGTGACATAGGTGACGGGTAACAGAGTCTCCGCCTGATCATACATGCCGTTCTTCCAGGATTTCGGCGGGGTGTATTTCGTGGCGTCCACGAATTTCTTGTACTGCTGATTGGTCACTTCGTACCGATCAAGATAAAAATCCTTGACGCTGACCGACCGGACAGGATTTTCGTCCGGTTCCCCTGAATTACTGCCCATCATAAATGTGCCGCCGGAAATCAACACCATCTCGCCGAATTGGTCACTGATCGTTTTTGGCTGAGTCGCCGGTTCGGGGTTGTTTTTCTGATTTTGGCCAGGGATGGCCAGCCAGTAGATGCCAACACTGGCAAGCAACATCAAGGCCGCCGCAATCACCCCGCGTTTCAGCCAATTCGGCTGGGGGGCCGGCTCAATGACCGGAATCGGAGTGGGCACGTGCGGGGTAACCGACTCAATCGGCAATGTCTCGCGTCGTTTGGCGTCTTTCGGATCGCTGGCTGGGCCGCCTGGATTGTCTAACGGTAGATGTCCTGTCCATAGCTGGCCGGTCAGAACTTCGGTGACGACGGGTTCGCCTGGCTGCGTCTTTCCGCCGCGCGCTTCACGCAAAGCGATACGCAGCTCCTGCGCCAGTTTTTCCGCCGATTCCCAACGGTCTTCAGGCATTTTGGCAAGAGATCGCATCACGACATGGGCAATGCTGACCGGAACCGTGGAATTATAGTGTTTGATATTTGTGGGCGGCTCATGCTTATGCTTGTCAATCAGCTCCAGGGCGTTCTGTCCATCAAACGGCACTCTGCCGCAGAGCATTTCGTAGGCGATGATGCCAATGCTGTAAACATCCGACGCCGGTTTCAAATCTTCACTGCGAATGCCGCGGCACTGTTCCGGCGACATGTACTGCGGCGTGCCCATGATCGTGCCGACCTTGGTCTGCGGTGCGCTGGAATCGTTCTGGTCGTCTTCGCGCAGTTTGGCGATGCCGAAATCCAGCACCTTGACGAGGTCCTGAGTTCCAGTGCGCCTGACGATGACGTTATCGGGTTTCAGGTCGCGGTGAATGATTTTCTTTTCGTGCGCGGCCTGAACGGCTTCGCAGATCTGGCAGGTGATTTCAACGGCGCGCTGGTATTCCATGCCGTCCGGCGTGATCAGATTCCGCAGGACCATGCCTTCGACCATCTCCATCACCAGATAGGCGAGTTTCTCGGAGGTTACCTGAAAATCCACGATTTTCACGGCCTTATCGCTCTCGATCATGCTGGCGGCAACTGCTTCCGTCTCGAAGCGCCGAAGCATCCCCTCCTTCTCGATCATCTCCGGATGCAGAACTTTGACCGCGCGCTCCTGTCTGGTTTTAACGTGAGTCGCACGGTAAACCACGCCCATCCCGCCATAGCCAAGGATTCGATCGAGCCGATATCGCTGATCCAGTATCTGTCCGAGCAATGTGCTGACAACCACCAACGGCTGGTTATCCTTCTTGCAATATTCAACCAGCGGAAGGTACGTCTCGCCGCAAACCGGACATCTTCGTTCTTCCAGCATACAACCCGAACTCCTGTTGTTGAGTGTGAACTGGCGGACGATCACGCTTAAGCTTGACCGAGGGATGACCTTGCGGTCAGCAGAAAACAGGTGGCAAAGCAAAACAACTTCAGTGCAAGGCCATGCGCCAGCAATCGGATTGTATCCTGTTCGAGCAAGTTTTTTGAAGTCCTTTCCGGAATGTGGCCAAGGAAGTGGCGTTCGAAGAAGATCAGGGGAATAGATTTGCCTGAATGCCGTTTCAGCAAGTACGACAATTGACACCCCCTAAACCGTGTAGTAGCTTTCCGTTCGCTCAATAACAACAGTACTGGCAGCGACAGGGTAATGGGCAGAGTGTTTTTCATGACCCGATTAAGGCTGCCCTGTCCAACGAAGAAAGGTACCCCCTGCGTAGTCTAAAAATCACATTGCCGGAACGTGGGCTGGAATCGTTGTTCGGCCCGCAGGATCAGAATATCAAGTATCTGGAGTCACTGCTCAGCGTTCGCGTCGGCGGGCGTGGCGCGGAATTGCTGGTCGAAGGCGACGAAGCCGATGTCGCCATTGTCGAACGCATCCTGAAAGATTACGGACAGCTTTTTAACGAAGGCCGCACGCCGTCGGCCAACGAACTCCGTACTGCCTTCAAACAAATTGCCGATGACCGCACATCAAGCCTGCGCGAATTGCTGACCGGTCAAAAGCGCATCAACCCGGCTGGCCGCAAGCAAGTCACGGCCAAAGGTCCCAATCAAAAACGATACATGGAAGCCATCGAAAACAATGACATTGTTTTCGGAATTGGTCCGGCGGGCACGGGCAAGACGTATCTTGCGGTGGCCATGGCCGTGCAGTATCTGATGTCGAAGCGCGTCAATCGCATTGTGCTGGCGCGCCCGGCGGTCGAAGCCGGCGAAAAGCTGGGTTTTCTGCCCGGCGATTTACAGGACAAGGTTGATCCTTATTTGCGCCCGCTTTACGACGCGCTGTTCGATCTGATGGATTACGAGCGCGCGACCAAGTTTCTGGAAAAACGCGTCATTGAAGTCGCGCCGCTGGCTTTCATGCGGGGACGCACCCTGGCGGATGCCTTTATCATTCTGGACGAGGCACAGAACACCACTTCGGAACAGATGAAAATGTTTCTGACGCGCATTGGCTTCGGCTCGAAGGCGGTCATTACCGGCGACGTAACGCAGATTGACCTGCCCTCAGGCCGCAAATCCGGCCTGGTCGAAGCGCAGCGAGTCGTCAGCAACATTCAGGGAATAGAATTTATCCATTTCGATGAACGCGACGTTGTCCGTCATCAGCTCGTTATGATGATCATCAGGGCTTACGATGAGCACAATAAGAAGATCAGCCTCTAGCGGGAACGGAAAGGCGTCTCAGCCACTGATTGAGATTCTCAATCGGCAGCGGCTGCGGCCGGTTGATCTTCAGGAAGCCGTAAAACTGGCACGGGAAGTGCTTCACCGAATTGGGCGAGCAGATGCCGGATTGACGATCACATTCATCCGCGACCGCGCAATGCGCAGTCTGAACCGGCAGTACCGCGGATTTGATAAACCGACAGACGTTCTCTCATTCGCATATCACGAATCGCCGGATGGGTTCCCAGAGGATTTCGAAGATGAATGCGAAGCCGGTCATCTGGGCGATGTCGTAATTTCAGTCGAAACCGCCGAACGTTATGCGGCGGAACTCGGCCTGGCGTTCGAGCGCGAGATCGAACATTTGATTATTCACGGCACGCTCCACCTTGCCGGATATGATCACGAGACCGACAACGGCGAAATGAATCGCTTGGAAAGAAAGTTGAGAAAAGCACTGCTTCGTTAATTACCCAGGTTCAGCCGTTCGCCAGCATTCCGCTGCGGATGATGAATCAAGGGTTGCTGACCACTTATGGAATCTGAAATAGTTTTGACCAGCATCTTCATCGTGATGCTGGTCGTTACCGCCACTGCCAAAAGCGCACTTGATGAACTGAGCGATGTGTCATTGCGTGTGCTCGCCGGCGAAGCGGAAGGCAGCCCTCACGCCAAGTTCTGGCGCTCAATTCTGGAGCATTACCATCAGCTCAGTTTCACACTGACCTTCGGCATACACATTTCGATAGCCTCTCTGGCGATTCTGATCAGTTCAATCGCCAATCAGGTCTACCCGCAACATTTTCTCTCCACGGCCTTTGGGGGAATGATTCTGACGGTCATCATCTTCCGTCAAATCGTGCCCCTGATCATTACACAGAACGATCCGCAGCGCGCTTTGCTGGGGCTGCGGCTGCCGTTGAGCCTGTTATGGCCGCTGCTTGGCGCAATTGCCCACCCGCTTTACCGTGCGCTGCGCGCCTTTCAGCGTGAGCCTGAGCCTCCGGCACAAACGCAACAAGAAGCGGAAAATAGCGCCGCCGCCGATGAAGAACAATTACAGGCCTTTCTGGATGTCGGCGAAGAGGAAGGAATCATCGAACAGGAAGAAGGCGAGATGATTCAATCCATCATCCGCTTCAGCGACCGCACGGTCGTCGAAGTAATGACGCCGCGTCCGAAAATCGTCGCGGTCGAAGCCGGTGCGACGATCGAGGAAGTGCGTGATCGGATGATCGAATCGAAGTATTCCCGCCTGCCCGTTTACCGCGAGCAAATTGATAACATCGAAGGTGTCATCTATGTCCGCGACTTGCTGAAATTCTGGGCAAGCGGTGAAACCGATCGCAAAGCGCTGGAAATCGCCCGCCGTCAGCTTTATGAAGTTCCTGAATCGAAGCCGATTGACGATCTCCTGCGCGAAATGCAGAAGGCCAAGGCGCAGATGGCCGTAGTGATTGACGAATACGGCGGCCTGGCCGGCTTGGTCACGCTTGAAGATCTGATTGAAGAAATCGTCGGCGAAATCGAAGACGAGGACGAACCCGAACC
The DNA here is from genome assembly GCA_021155085.1 of Heliomicrobium sp. GTDB lineage: Bacteria > Acidobacteriota > Blastocatellia > RBC074 > RBC074 > RBC074. The sequence continues at coordinate 79,331 of JAJNQA010000074.1, forward strand.
ACAGGCCGCCGAAGTCGAAATCGTTAATGAGTCCGAAGACGTTTGCGTGGTTCGCGGCGATGTTGAAATCGGCAAAATCGAGCGGGAATTCGGCACCGAACTGGCTGCGGATGATTTCACGACGGTCGCCGGCCTGGTTATCAATCAACTGGGGTATTTGCCGATGATTGGAGAAACCGTCGAATTTCGCAGCCTGCGCTTTGAAGTTCTTGAAGCCGATGAGCGCCGCGTTTCGCGTTTGCGCATTCAAAAGCTGCCGCCTGAAACCGAGAGCCAGGCCCAACCGGCCGAGGCCTCCGTCAGCAAACCCGCCAATGGGCACTGAAAACCGCCTGACTTGCATGACAATAGCCAGGCAAACCAATCTGAATGTAATAAAGCTACAAAGGATTAAAGTATTTATGTACACGCGCTGGCTAGCGACCTGACATTGGCCACACACAATGCGCGTGAATTCAAGCTCACTGCAGGTTTGCAAATGGATGACCGAGAATATGACTGAAAACCGAAAATCCGGCCTGGCCGCGCTCGTTGGCCGCCCAAACGCCGGAAAATCAACCTTACTCAATGCATTGGTCGGCGAACACATCGCCGCCGTGTCCGCCAAACCGCAAACCACGCGCACTCGCATTCAAGGCATTATCACTCGCCCGGAAGGCCAGATTGTCTTTGTGGACACGCCGGGCATTCACAAACCGGGTTACGCCCTGAACCGGCGGATGATGCAATACGTCGTGGATGCGCTGATGCAGGTGGATGTCGTTCTGCTCATGCGCGACGCGACGACCAGTTTCGGCGCGGGCGATAAATTCGCGCTCGATCTGATCAAGCAGACGAACAAACCCACGTTCCTGCTGCTCAACAAAATTGACAAGCTGGCGGACAAGTCGGCCTTGCTGCCCCTGATTGAGCAGTACACTCAGGAATACAATTTCACTGAAGTCATCCCGCTCTCGGCGCTCAAAGGCGAAAACAACGAATTGTTCGTCCAGAAGTTGCTCGAACACCTGCCCGAAGGCGAACCGCATTACGAAGACCCGGACATTTTCACTGATCAGCTTGAGCGCAACATCGCCGCGGAACTCGTCCGGGAAAAGATTCTGGAGTTGACGCAGCAGGAACTTCCCTACTCCACCGCCGTTCGCACCGAAAAATGGGAGGAACAGGGAAACGCGACCGAAATCCACTGCGTGATCTACGTCGAGCGCGACTCGCAAAAACCGATCATCATCGGCAAGGGCGGCCAGATGCTGAAAGTCATCGGCACGAAAGCCCGGCGCGACATTGAAAAAATGCTTGGCCGCCACGTCCGTCTGAATTTATTCGTACGGGTTCAGGAACAATGGCGCGACGATCCGCGCCTGCTGGATGAGCTGGGAATTCAGGAGCACAAAATCTAATCACCACAATGAGCACAAAAGTCTGGCACGCTGTCGAAGTCGAAATCGCACGAGTGGCTGAAACCGCAGCCACCACACAACTCTGGACGCTGAACACCACCGGTCTGGAAGTCTCCGAGGACGCCTCGGACTTTGTCACGCTTCGGGCGTATTTTGATGCCGCGCCTGACGTTGAAAAGTTGCGTCAGCAAATCCTGCATCACCTGAAGTTGATTGACCTGCCCGAATTCGCCCTGCGCAGAGTCGAATCTACGACCATCGCCGATCAGGACTGGATGTCGGAATGGAAAAAAGGCTGGGAACCGATTCCGATCGGCCAGCGATTGCTGGTTGCGCCTTCCTGGAAGCTCGATCAAGTCAAAGAAAATGACCGCGTCGTCATTCAAATTGATCCCGGCATGGCATTTGGAACGGGAACCCACGAAACCACGCGCGGTTGTTTGGAGATGCTGGAAAAATATTGGCCACCGGCTTCTGGAAGCGGGGCGCTGTTGGATGTCGGAACGGGCACAGGCATTCTGGCAATCGCGGCTATTAAACTCCATCCTGGCTCGCGAGTCTCCGCCTTCGACGTTGATCCCGAAGCCATCGAGGTCGCTCTCGAAAACGCCGAAATCAATCGCGTGGCGGAGGACATCGAGATCGAAGTCAACAAGCTCGGCAGTTATGAAGGCCAGGAATTTGACGTCGTTCTGGCCAATCTGACCGCGGATGTAATCATTCCGCTCGCGCCTGACTTCCCCGCCGTGATGAAGCCGCAAGGCATCTTGATTGTCTCCGGCATCCTGCGGGAGCAAGGCGACGATGTCATCGCGGCATTGAATGTGCAACAGTTTGAACTGGCTGAATCGAAGCCGGATGGCGAGTGGGTAACGATGGCTTTTCGGCTTTAGTAATTGAGCGGATGCCGATTGGATCGCGGACGTTCTAACCGTTAGCGCATTGCAGAGTTGAAAAGCAGTGTGGTATTAGGCTTTGTCAGCCAGCGTCAATTGGCTGCATCATTCATCGAATCCGAACAATCAAGACAACCCAAAACACACCCGAAACGGGAGATCGAAATGCAGAGAGTTTTCCGCACGGTTCTATTAGTGTTGAGCGCCCTGCTTTGCGCTTGCAATGATTCCTCACCGGCGCCGTCTTCGACCGGCGCTGAAACGCCGAAGGCCGATTCGGCCAAACCTTTGCCGGATGCCGGCGCGATGGTCCAGCAAATGATCACCCAGAACGGCAGCAAGGACTTCACGGCCGAAATGCGCATGACATCGGAAAATTCCGACGGCAAACGCGATCAGGTCGAGTTCCGGTTACAGCGGAAGTATTCCGCTGACGGCGCGTCGAGTTTCATGACCGTGCTGGCCCCGAAAGAAGAGTCCGACAAGGTGATTCTGGCGGTCGAAAAAAACGGCCAGCCGACTGAGGCGTTTTCCTATCTGGCCGGGTTGAAGAAGCTGGCCAAACTCGATTCGTCGCGCCAGCTTGGATTTCGCGGCGCAAAAGTGACGGTGCAGGAACTGCTGGGAATGGAACTCGGCCAGTACTCGCATTCCGCCGGTGAGCGCGAAACGGAAAATGGCCAGTCGCTCATCAAAATTGAATTCAAGGCCAAACCGAACCTGAATCTGGCATTTCCGCGAATCGTCGGTTATTTCCGCGAGCAGGATCAGCAGCCCGCGCGCTTCGAGCTGTTTGGAGAAGGCGGCGAACTGAGCAAAAAAATGACGTTTGAAGAAATCAAAACCATTCAAAACCGCCAGAGCATTTCTCGCGTCGCCATCGAGGATGTGGCACAAAAGCTGATGCTCAAACTGGAGACACGCAAGATTGAATATGACAAAGGACTGTCCGATAAAATCTTCACCGAAGACAATCTCAAAGCCTCAGTTACCGCCGCCAGCCAAAAACTGGATGCCGGAAAATAAAGGGCGTAGAAAATGGTGAGTCAATTCGTCGTTCGTCGCCCGCGCCTGATCATTGCAGTTGTCATTGCGCTGACCGCCTTCTTCGCTTTTGGATTGCGGCGAGGGATGGAATTAGACGTGTCGCCCCTGGCTTTCGTCGCGTACGACAGCCAGGAACGGCGCGATTTCGCCGAAGCGCGCAAACAGTTCGGGGCCGATGATTATCTGCTGATTGCCGTCGTTTGCGACGACATCTTTGCCCCCGAAAACCTGCTTCGGCTGAGAAAACTTCATCAACAGATCGAACGCATCAGCGGCGTGGCCGAAATCCTGAGCCTGAACAATGTTCCCTACGCGCGAAGTCTGGAGGACGGCGAGGAAGGCGCTTCACTTGAAAAACTGATTCCCGAAAAGCTTGAAGCCGGGCCGCGGCTGGACGAAGCCCGCGCCGTCGCCACCAGCGACAAGATCTTCGCCGGCAATGTCGTTTCCACCGATGGCCGAACCGCTGCCCTCAACATCCTGCTCAAACCGGACACCACCAAAAATCGTCACGAGATCACCCGGCAAATTTATGAGCTGACCAAACAGTCTGGATTCACCCCGACTTTTCTGGCAGGCGACCCTTTTTCACAGTGGCGGGCAACGGCGTCAGTGAAAAAGGACCTGGCAGTGTTTCTTCCGCTGACAATACTTCTGATTGCGGGGGTGCTGTGGCTTTGCTTCAGGTCGGTCATCGCGGTAGCGATGCCTCTGGCGACCATCGGCATCGGCTTGCTGTGGCTGCTGGGATTAATGGCGTACTTCAATGCGCCGTTTACGATTTTGGCGCTCATGTTGCCGACGCTCATGCTGGCGATTGGCTGTTCGTACATGATCCACGTCATCAATCAGATCGGAATTTCCTATATCGCCCAGGGAAAGCTGGATGAGAAAGAGAAAGAGGGAGTCATTGAATCGGCAATGGGCTTCATCAATCTGCCGGTGGTGGTTTCCGCCCTGACGATTATTGCGGGTTTTCTGTCACTCGCCTTTACGGAAATTCCGGCGGTTCGTTCGACAGCCGTTTATGCCGCCATCGGTGCGGCATTCACGATGGTGTTGTCGCTGACTTTCGTGCCGGCAATGCTGGCCGTGCTGCCTGCGCGGGCGCTGGCCTTCCGCTGCGGGATGATGGGCAAGATGGTCACCCTGCTGGAAGAAACCGGACGCTGGGCGACATCGAATCAGCGGCTGTTGTATGCGCTGACGGCCATCATCATCATCATCAGCGTGATCGGAGTCCGCCGCATCAAAATTGACATTGACTACTTCCATTTTTTCAAACCGAGTTCGGAAACCAGCGTCAACCTGGCCGAAGTCAACAAGCGGCTTTCGGGCGCGGTCACTTTCGACATCATTGTGGAAGGCAGACAAGCGGGCGAAATTGAAAAGCCGGACGTCTTACAACGGATTGCCGAATTGCAGGCATTTGCCGAAAAGCACCGGAATCCGACCGGGCAAGGCATTGACCACACCTTGTCGGTTATTGAATTCATCAAACATCTGAACCGGGCGTTCAATCGAAATGATCCGCAGTCTTATGCGATTCCAGCGGATGCGCGGGTGGTTTCCGATCTGCTTTCGGAACGCGATCAATTGAAAAGCTTCCTGACCGAAGACGGGCGTAAAGCACGGATTTTGATCCGGTCCAACCTCTCCGGCTCGCAGGCGATGGCTGCCGCCATTCGTCAGGTCGAGGCAAAAGGAAAGGAACTGCTGCCGGAGTTCCGTGTGTATGCGACGGGAACCTTCGTTCTGCTGAATCGCACCTCGGATAAAATTGCGGGCGAGCAGGTGCAAAGCATCGCGATTGCGCTGGTCACGATTTTTCTGATGCTGGCGATACTGTTTCGTTCGCTGCGGGTGGGATTGACCGCGCTGGTGCCGAATCTGATTCCGGTGCTCTTCTTTTTCGGATTTATGGGCTGGCGCGGAATTCCCTTGAATCTGACGACCAGCCTGGTCGCAAGTGTCGTGCTGGGGCTGGCGGTAGACAACGCCGTGCAGTTCATCGTCCGTTTCCGGCGCGTCCAGTGCGAAGGACTTTCCCTGCGCGACGCAATTATTGAAAGCATGCGGTTATCTGGCCGTCCCATGATTTACGCGAATATCGCGCTGGCAGTAACGTTCGCAATTTTCGCGGTTTCCAACTTTGAACCGATCAGTTCCTTCGGGCTGCTTTCCGCCGTCACGATCATCGGCTGTCTGGTGGAAGATCTGGTGCTGCTGCCGGCGCGGCTGACTTCGCCCGTGTTTCGCGCAAAATAACCAGAGAGGTGGTTTTGACAGGTTCGTTTGCAAACAATGCGCAATCTCATAATGGGCAACTCCCCGACGAGCAGTTTGTGCGCCAACTGCTGCGGGACTCCCGGCAGGTGAAATCGGTCAGCGGCCGAATGAAGCTGCTTTCGGAAAGATTGCTCGGCTTTCCCTACAACCGCAAACCGCTGATTGGCTCGCCCACGCAACCCGAAGTTCTGGTGACGCGAATGGATTCATTCGACTGTCTGACCTTTCTGGAAACCGTCCTGGCGCTGGCGCGAATCAGAAATACGGAAGAATTTCCGGCGGAAATAAGGAACATTCGGTACTCGAATGGCGAAGTGAGCTATCGCAGCCGATTGCATTACACGACCGACTGGTCCCGGCATCAGGTCGAGCACGGCAGACTGACGGAAATGACCCTTGGCGAGGAAACCCTGTCTCGCGAAAAACCGCTCTTCTTCCTCAAATCCCTGCCGCCGAAACTGGCCCACTACCGCTATTTTCCCAAACACCGAATTGATTCGGTCAGCCGCTGGCTGCTGGATAGTGACATCATCTATTTTGTTTCAGGCCGCGAAGGATTGGATATTGGCCATCTGGGTTTGATCGTGCGCGACAATCAGCGCCTGCTGATGCGCCACGCCGCGCGCAGCCACCGCCAGGTGATCGAACAGGAATTGGGCGAATTTTTCCGGCTCAACAAAATGTCCGGATTCATTATTAACCGGCCAAGAGAAATTTGAGATTTGAGATTATGAAACGATTGACCATTGCTTTGCCTTCCGCAGGCGCTGAAGACCTTGAAATTTCAGCGGAAGGAATCGAAATCATCAAAGTGGATTCGATTTTCTCCGGCGCTGCCATTCGCGCCTTGCTCGAAACCTGGAAGACGGATTATCTGTTGCTGATTTTGCCGGGCGGTGCAGTCGAACTCGGCGCGCGGGCGTTGGAGCGGTTTCTCCAAGTCGCCGAGGATTCCGGCGCGGGTTGGCTGTATTCGGATTTCCGGCAGCGCAATGGCGACGAAGTCAGCGACCATCCCTTGATTGATTACCAACTCGGCAGCATTCGCGACAACTTCGATTTCGGGTCGGTTGTGCTGCTTTCGCGCAAAGCGATTGACGCGTCACTGCATCATCACGGCGAAATTCCGGAAAGTCTGAGCTGGGGCGGGCTGTACGATCTGCGGCTGAAGCTTTCCATTGATGCTGGGATTCTGCGCATTCCCGAACCGCTTTACACGCGCACCATCGTGGACGCCCGCGCGTCCGGCGAAAAGCTGTTCGATTACGTTGACCCGCGCAAACGCGATTACCAGATCGAGATGGAACAGCTTGCCACCGCGCATTTGCAGCGGCTGGGCGCCTGGCTGGAACCGGACTTCGACGCCGTGCCGGAATCGAGCGAGCAATTCCCGGTCAAGGCGAGTGTCATTATTCCGGTTCGCAATCGTGTCAAAACGATTGCTGACGCCGTACGCAGCGCGCTGGCGCAGCGGACCGATTTCGATTTCAACGTGATCGTGGTGGACAACCATTCGACCGACGGCACGACTGACACTTTGCGGGAGTTGGCGGCGGAAAATCCGAAGCTGATTCACTTGACGCCAACGCGAACCGATCTGGGCATTGGCGGCTGCTGGAACGAAGCTGTTTATTCCGAACGTTGCGGACGCTTCGCCGTGCAACTGGATTCGGACGACATTTACAGCGGGGAACAGACGCTGGCGCGCGTGGTGGCGGAATTTGAAGCCGCCAGGTCTGAAGGCAAAAGCTATGCGATGGTGATCGGTTCGTACACGATTGTTGACTTCGACCTGAACGAACTGCCGCCGGGTTTGATTGATCACCGCGAATGGACGCGCGAGAACGGGCGCAACAACGCGCTTCGGATCAATGGACTGGGCGCGCCGCGCGCGTTTGACGTGACGGTGCTGCGGCAGATTGGCCTGCCGAACACCAGTTACGGCGAAGATTATGCTGTCGTGCTGCGCCTCAGCCGGAAATTTGAGGTTGGCCGGATTTACGATTCGCTTTATTACGCGCGGCGCTGGTCGGGCAATTCCGACAGCGCGCTGCCGCTTCCGACGGCGAATCGCTACGACGTTTACAAAGACCGTCTGCGCACACTGGAGATTCTGGCGCGGCAGCAATTCAACGCGGAGAAAGAACGATGAGTTGGAAGGATCGTCTTCTCAGCACGAACGCGCTTGCAAAAGCATTGCTTCAGCAGCAAATCGAAACCTGGCCAGCATTGCGAGACGCCGTTGCTGGGTTCAATCAGGTTGAATACAAAAGTTTCAGCGTCAAAGGCTCGGAAGTGCTGACGCAGTTCAATCCTAAACGCATCGTCAGCGCCGAAGCCAAAGTAGACGCCGCAACCATCGGGCAGCGTCCATGCTTTCTTTGTCCGGACAATCTGCCCAAAGAAGAAAAAGGCATTGCCTTCGGCGCTTCCTTCGTCATCCTGTGCAATCCGTTTCCCGTGCTCCGGGACCACCTTGTGATCGCTTCTCGCCAGCACACGCCGCAGGAAATCAACGGCAGCTTTGGCGCGTTTCTCGATCTGACGCGGGAATTGGGCGAAGGCTGGTTCACGCTTTACAACGGCGCGCGCTGCGGCGCTTCCGCGCCCGATCATCTGCACTTTCAAGCCTGTTCCAGCAAGTCGGTTCCGCTCTTCGACGACGTGAAGTACTTCTCAACGCAAAAGACGGCGGAAGGACTGCGGCTGATAACTTCGGAGCGGTATCGTCTCAATTTTGTCGCCGCGCAAACCGATCAGCGAGAAGCATTGATCGGCTGGTTCGCTCATGCGGTCAATGCGCTAGGTGAAGTCACCGCCGCCAACGAAGAGCCGATGTTCAACCTGGTGGCGACTTACTGGGATGAACAATGGACAATTTTCGTCCTCCCGCGCGCCAAACACCGGCCCGACTGTTACTTTGCCGAAGGAGAGAAACAGTTGCTGGTCAGTCCCGGCGCGATTGATCTGGCAGGCGTAATGGTCGTGCCGCACCCCGATCATTACGCCCGGATTACCCGGCGGGATTTGGAACGGATTTACGCGGAAGTGTCGCTTGACGACACCCGGTTTCAGCAATGGCTGGCGATCATCAGCCTGAGCGGAGAGCAAAGCCGTGAGGCAAATCGAGTCTGAACCCATCGTCTCGGTCGGATTGATGAACGCAGTTGAGACGGTCAGTTTTGAACTGCAAGGCGACTTTGCCGATGCAAGCGGCGTGCGTTTCAATGCGGGCAGCTATCAGGCAGTCACCGCCTGCGGCCGCGTGGAGGTTGTGGACGCTGGCGGAAGACGTTTCAGCGCGGGCGCTGAAATCAAGTTGTCTCCAATGGAACCCACAGCGTCGTTCCTCGTCCACGACGTGATCATCGGCATTGATTTTCACTGGCAGCAGAAACAGGACCAGCAATTTCAAGGCGCGCTGCGGCTCAGGCTCGGCGCGGACAAACGGTTGACCGTCATCAACGAAGTCATGGTCGAAGCTTATTTGACCAGCGTTATTTCCTCCGAAATGAGCGCGCTGGCGGACGCCGAGTTGCTCAAAGCGCATGCCGTGATTTCCCGCAGTTGGCTGCTGGCGCAATTGCCCCTATGGAAAAAGCCGCGAGTCAAAAGCGAGCCGAAGATTGAAATCGTCAATGGCGAAAAACACTTGATCCGCTGGTACGATCAGGAAAGCCACACTGATTTTGCCGTCTGCGCAGACGACCACTGCCAGCGTTACCAGGGCATCACAAAAGCAACTTCGCCAATGGTTTTCGACGTGATCCGGGCGACGTTCGGGCAGGTGCTGACGTTCAACGAAGAACTGTGCGACGCTCGCTTTTCCAAATCCTGTGGCGGAATGACGGAAAGCTTCGACGCGGCCTGGGCGAACGAAAAATTTCCCTATCTGGCTGTGGCCTACGACGGCGAGACGCTTCCAGTGGAATTCGCGCTGCCATTGACCGAAGAAACGAATGCCGAAAAGTGGATTCGCCACCCCCCCCCAGCCTTCTGCAACACGACCGACGCGAAAGTGCTCGGCAAAATTCTGCCGGATTTTGACCGTGCAACGCGCGACTTTTACCGCTGGCGCATAACGCTTGCTCAGGAAGAGTTACAGGAACTTCTGCGCCGTAAGCTGGGAATTGATTTCGGCGCGATTCACAAACTCGAACCGGTCGAACGCGCCGCCTCCGGGCGTCTGGTCAAACTGCGAATTGCCGGCGAGCGCGAAACACTTGTCATCGGCAAGGAATTGGAGATTCGCCGGGCGCTTTCGCCGTCTCACCTTTACAGTTCGGCGTTTGTGATCGAAACTTCCGGCAATGATTCAAAAGCGCCCGAACAGTTCACCTTGATTGGAGCGGGTTGGGGACACGGTGTCGGGCTTTGCCAGATTGGCGCGGCATTGATGGCAGAACGCGGATACGCGTTTGAGCCAATCCTGGCGCATTATTATCACGGCTCGCAATTGCAGGCGCTTTACCAAAATTCGGTTTGAGCAGCAGTAGACACAGGGCAAGCGAAAAGCATGACGAATGATTATTACCAACTGCCACTGACGGAGCGGCGGCGGATGCTGGCGGATGCCGGCTTTGCGCGAAATGACCTGCGCATCTGGCAGCATGCCAGTGGCAGAGCCATTGGCGAAGGCGTCGCGGCAGCCCTGACTGACGACGCTTTTCACAGATTCCTGAACATCGAAGCACCGGCTGAAGAAAAAACTCGTGACGGCCAGAAGGTAGCAACCGTCATTTCGTAGAGAAGTTTCTGATCGAAGTTTGAGGAGGAGATTTGCTATGCGGGTAATCGCCGGGTTCCTGATTTTATGTGTTCTGATGGTTCTTTCGCCGGTCGCAAGCAGCCAGCGCCCTTCGCCACGCTCCGAATTCCGTCCCAACCGGGATCCGAATCGTACTCATAACATCGGGGAATTCACCTTCGCACGCCTGATTTACCCTTCCGGTGGCTGGCGGCGCAGTTGGACGACCGATTATCCGAAAGCCGACGAGCAATTCATCATGGGTTTGCGCAACTGGGTGCGCAGCGGGATGAACATTTCGGATGACCCCGTCGCCATCTCAATGACGGATAAACGGATTTTCAATTACCCGTTCATTTACGCCGTCGAACCAGGCAACATGGAACTGAATCAGGAAGACGCCGCGGCGCTGCGCGAATACCTGCTGCGCGGCGGGTTCCTCATCCTGGACGACTTCTGGGGCGAATATGAGTGGTACAACGTGCAGGATCAGATGCGCCGGGTCTTCCCGGAATATGAAATCAAGGAACTTCCGCTCGACCACCCGCTGTTTCATTGCTACTTCGACATTGACGAAGTGATTCAGGTCCCCAATGTCGGCAACGCCATTTATTACGGCAGAACCGATGAAAAAGGCGGCGTCGTGCCTCACTTCGACGCCATCGTCAACGACGAGGGCCGCGTCATGGTCTTCATCGCGCGCAATTCCGACAACGGCGATGCCTGGGAATGGATTGATGAACCGCGTTACCCGCTGAAGTATGGGCTGGCTGCCTACCGCCTGGGAATGAATGTGATCGTGTACGCGATGACCCACTGAATGCGTCACACGACGAACTTGTACCCGACCCGATGCACCGTGATGACGTGTTTCGGATCGTGCGGCGCGTCTTCGATCTTCTGCCGCAGCTTGGCGATGTGCATATCCACCGTTCGCGTCAGCGGAAAGCTGCCATATCCCCAGACCGAATCCAGCAACTGATCCCGCGTGATGACTTCGCCGCGGTGTTCGATAAAGTATTTCAGGATGTTGAATTCGCGCGGCGACATTTCCAACGGCGCGCCGGACTTGGTGACTTCAAAGCGTTTGAAATTAACGGCAATGTCTCCGAAGTTGAATTCGTCGGTGGAGGTTTCCGGTTTGCGGTGCGAGCGGCGCATCAATGCTTCGACGCGCGCCATCAGTTCCATAAAGCTGAAGGGTTTGGTGACGTAATCATCCGCGCCGATTTTCAGCCCGACGACCTTGTCTATTTCCTGGCCGCGCGCCGTCAACATAATGATCGGCGTTTCCTTGCCCGTGGAACGAAGCTGCTTGCAGACATCGAATCCGCTCATCTTGGGCAGCATCACATCCAGGATAATCAAATCCAGTTCCCGCTCGGTGGCCAGTTTCAAACCCGCCGCGCCATCGCGCGCGACTTGCACGGCATAGCCTTCGTATTCAAACCCATCCCGCAATGCGACGGCCATCGCCTGGTCATCTTCCACAATTAAAACTTTTCCGTTCATCCTTTTGCTGGCTCCTACTCTCTAATTCATTTCAGCACCTGGATTGCGGACAGAATGTCCGCGGTCCAGGCAGGCTCTCCAGCGCGGACAGAGTGTCCGCGATCCGGCGCCGAGCAAACGTTATCTCAGCCGCGTCGTTCCGCCTGAAAGCAGTACGACGAACTTTTTCAGTGGCTCGTCTGACCGCTGATCTGTAATTCGCTTCCAAACGTGGACTCTTCGTCTTTCCCTTCCCGCTGGGCGGGTTTTGGCATTGTCCCATCATCAATCGGCAAATGAATGACAAAGGTGCTGCCCGCGCCGACTTCGCTTTCCACAGTCACCTTTCCCTGATGCGCTTCGACGATGTGTTTGACGATGGACAGCCCCAGGCCGCTGCCCTTCACATCGTGGACCAGCACATTACCGACGCGATAAAACTTCTCAAAGACCTTTTCGCATTCTTCGGTGGCGATACCCACGCCGTAATCCCGCACAGCCACGGTGACAAAGCCGGCCTGCTGTCCCAGAACGACGTTGATTTCCTTTGCCTCGCCGGAATATTTCACGGCGTTATCCAGCAGGTTGATGAATGCCTGCGCGATGGCTTCCTGGTCAATCACGACAGGCGGCAGCGCTTGTTGCGGCTTTTCCAGATTGATGGTGAAACCGTTCTGTTCCAGCACCACTTCAAAGGTTTTCAGCGTGTCGGTGACGACGTGCTCGACGTTCGTTTGTTCGAACTGGTAAGTCTTCTGCCCGGATTCGATCTTGGAAAAGTCCAGAATGTTGTTGATTAACTGCGTCAGCCGGCGGCTTTCGGTTTCGATGTAATCGCCGTATTCGCGAATCTTGAGCTGGTCTTTGACCCTGCCCAGCTTCAGGAATTCGCCGAACACCCGGATGGACGCCAGTGGCGTGCGCAGTTCGTGCGAAACGTTGGAAACAAAGTCGGCCTTCATTTGCGACAGCTTCATGGCGCGCGAAGCCGTTCGCAAAGCCATGACGATCCCTCCGATCAGCACCAGCGCAGTCAGCGCTGAAAACGCCAGGTTGATCAAAAAATACCGGCGGCTCCATTCCTCTTCAGTCATATGCCGCATGCGGATGCCCAGAAACCAGTCGGTGTAAATGAACTGAAACGGCCAGCCGACTTCGAAGGCCTTGCCTTCGTATTGCTGATTGGCGAAGACCAGTTTGTCTTCCTGATTCAATACCGTAACGATGGCTTGCTGGTATTCATCCGGGAACCATCTGGGCGTCAGTTCGCTGATTGCCGGGGAAAGATATTCCTTGACGAAGACCTGATCATCCAGAAACATCCCGGCCACGCCGACAACATGCTTGTTCGAATCAACAATCGGTTTGACGATGACACGATTTTTTGAGTCGCGTTCGTCCACGGTTGGACGCAGGGATTTCGGCTCGGACTTGGTCATGATCATCGCCATCCAGTTTGCCGCCGCCGCATGCGCGACGGAGCGTTCCTCCCGGCTGACCTTCGCGCCAAACTCATTGGATTGCGGATTGTAAAAACTGATGGTGACGTAAGACGGTTCTTCTCTTCCGCTGATGATGCCCACAAACAGCATCCGCGCACCGTTGAATTTATGTTGGGTAAAATACTCGCCGACTTGATCAAAGTCTATCGCCGTGCGCGGGTCGTAATCCGGGTTCGGATACGTATGATTGAACGCAGTGGAGGGGACGTTCAGTACCTCTTCGGCCTTCTCTTCGTAATAAACAATGACTTTCTCGAGCACCTGGGAAAGGTACTTGCGCATGTATGCCTTGCGCTGATACGGCAGTGTGGATTCCAGTTGCGAAAGTGATTTGTACTGCAACCACAGATGCGCCAGCAGCGGAATCGCCACCGCGATCAGCCCCACCCAAAGCGCGTGTTGCCGGAGAAACTCCTTGAGCTTCAACATTTTCATAAACCCGCCAATAACCTCGTGAACGAACTTCGCGGGGAAGTATACATCGAACCATCCCGCTTCGGTGGAAGTGCGTTGAAGCCATTTTACAAGTCATTTACAGGTTTTACCGGTTTTTACTGAAGCTTGAAGACATTTACTCAGGTTTGTACGAGACTCCAACCTGTCCGAATCTGGCGAGCAAAAATGCTCGCGGCACCATGTGAGCAGGATGCTCGCGCTCCCGTTTTTCTCCAAGGAGGTCGTTTGATGTCACTGCCGAATCCAATGCCGAGTCCGGTCAGCGTTCCACCATTACAACAACCAGTTGCTCCGCAACCACGCCCGGCGCTGACGTTGATTAATGGTCAGCGAGCGATTTCATACGAAAACTATGAGTGTTTTGCCGGTGTCAGCCAGAATGTGGCCGATTTGAAGGCCTTCATCGGCGTTCAGGCGGCGCAGTCGCATCCTGTCTTGCTGATCGGAGAACGTGGATTGCGGCAGGAACAGGTTGCGCGTGTGTTACATCAAGCCAGCGCGCAATGGGGACAACCGTTTTTTGCCGTCAACGCTCACGGTTTGAGCAGCGAAGCCCTGCATGGCTTGCTTTTCGGGCCGCACGGAATGATCGAAACCGTCAAACAGGGCACCATCTACATCAACGAACTGACCAGCCTGCCGCTGCTGCTGCAACAGCGCTTCGCGGTGTATCTGGAAGAGCAACGCTGGCGCGAACGCAACGGCCAATGGCGTCAACGATTGATTTTCGCGTCTGAATGGAATCCGGCGGATCGCACCGCCGAAAATCGAATTGCCTACGGTTTGGTCGAGATGCTCCGTCCGTTCAGCTTCACCATCAAACCATTGCGCGATCGCAGCGAAGACATTCCCTATCTGACAAAACAGATTGTTGCGCGCATTTCACAGCGCCTGCACAAAGGCGAACACGAGATTAGTCCGGCGGCGATGCACGCGTTGCAAGAATACGCGTGGGAAGACAATCTGGACGAACTGGAGTCCGTGCTGGAAAGCGCCATCAACTGCCTGCCCCCGCCACAGATTGATGAATCCGTGCTACCGTCAAGAATTCGGTATGCAAGACTGAAATCACTGCCGCCCGAGGGCGTGGACCTCCCCCAAATCGTGGATGATTTCGAGCGCAACCTGATCGCGACCGCGTTGCAGCAATGCGGAAACAGCCAGACCAAGGCATCCAGACTGCTCGGCTTGCGCGTTCAGACGCTGAACATGAAGCTCAAGCGCTACTCCGATCAAAGTCGCCCCCTGCTCTGAATGCTTTAAATGCAGGAAGTTTTCGCTCGCCGCAGTTCGCGCAGGCACCGCAACAAATGCAGGAGATCACGGTCAGGCAAGCTGGTTTATGTTTGCCGTTGCGGTGTCTGCGGGAATTGCGGCGAGAAAATGTGAAAAGCAAAAAGCTCAGGCTGAAACGGCCTGAGCTTTTTGCTTTTCGGCTGAGAACCGCCGGTTAGTCGTAGTATTCCAAACCCAAATGAGTAATCAGTTCTTCGCCACGCAGATGGCGGAGCGTGTTTTTCAGCTTCATCAACTGAATGAACAGATCGTGTTCAGGATAAAGCTGCGGCGCGCACATCGGCGATTTGAAGTAAAACGACAGCCATTCCTGAATGCCGCGCATCCCGGTGCGTTGCGCCAGGTCCATAAACAGCGCCAAATCCAGCACAATCGGCGCGGCCAGGATCGAGTCGCGGCAGAGGAAGTCAATCTTGATCTGCATCGGGTAACCCAACCAGCCGAAGATGTCTATGTTGTCCCAGCCTTCCTTGTTGTCGCCGCGCGGCGGGTAATAGTTGATCCGCACGATGTGTGAAAAGTCGCTGTAAAGATCGGGGTAAACTTCCGGCTGCAAAATGTGTTCGAGAACGGAAAGCTTCGATTCCTCCTTGGTCTTGAACGAGCCTGGATCGTCCAGCACTTCGCCGTCGCGGTTGCCCAGGATGTTGGTCGAATACCATCCGGCCAGCCCCAGCATTCTGGCTTTCAACCCTGGCGCAATCATCGTCTTCATCAAGGTCTGGCCGGTTTTGAAGTCTTTCCCGCAGATTGGCAGGTTTTGCTGCTCGGCCAGTTGGGTCAACGCGGGAATATCCACTGTCAGGTTCGGCGCACCGTTGGCGAAGCCGACGCCGGATTTCAAGGCGGCGTAGGCGTAAATCATCGAAGGCGCGATGGCTTTGTGATTTGCCTGCATCGCCTTTTCAAAGCTGGCAATGGTTTTATGAACCGCGTGCTGTTTGATGAAGATTTCGGTCGAAGCGCACCAGACCATGACCATTCGCGAGCAGTTGTTTTTCTTTTTGAAGTCGGCGATGTCCACCATCAATTGCAGCGCCAAATCCATCTTGCTTTCGCCCTTTTTGATGTTCGTACCGCTCAGGCGTTTGACGTACTCCTGATCGAAAACCGCCGACATCGGTTTGACGCGGGAAAGCTGCGGTTTCAATTGGAGCAGAATCTCTTTTTCCAGAACGCCTGCGTGCAGGGCCGCCTCGTAGGCATTGTCTTCAAAGATGTCCCAGGTGCCGAAAACCAGATCGTTCAGGTCAGCCAGCGGCACGAAATCCTTGATCAGCGGGCTGCGGCCTTCGGTGCGTTTGCCCAGCCGGATGGTTCCCATTTGTGTCAAACTGCCGATGGGTTTGGCCAGGCCTTTTTTGATGGCTTCGACGCCGGCGATGAAGGTCGTGGTAACTGCGCCCATGCCCACGAGCAGGACGCCAAGCTTGCCTTTCGGTTCCGCGACGGGTGCGCCTTTTTCGATCATAACTGCACTCTCCTTGGTTGGTTGATGTAGTGTGAATTGACGATGGAGGAGAGTAGCGAAAGGAACCTGAGCGGTCTTGCGCGATCTTGCGGAATCTTGTCGCTGGGTTGCTGTAAGAAATGAATTTATGAATTCGGTTCTTGCTGAGGCGGCGGCAATAACTTGGTTGGGCTGACGGCCAGGATATTCGTGAAGCGTTTGAAGTTACCTTTGTTGAAGGTTAGAAGCTGAGTGATTCGGTGAACGTTCATGGCGGCGGCTCTGCGCTGCTGAATGCATCGGATGAACTGGTTCCGCCAGCCGCAAGAGTATGTTGGTATCAATCAAGTAAAGCATGATCGAATTGCAGTTACCGCCCGTCATCTCCATAAATGGCTTCTCGGCTGTCATCGAGAATCACAGGCGTGTTCGGATCGTGGCTTGCGACCCATTCGTTGAAAGCTTTCAGCCATTCTTCGGTCGTAGCCGTTTCGTAGAATGGACGCTCTTCCTGCTTTTCTTCCTCCAAAGTGATTTCTCCAGATGAATGCACACCATTTGTTGGAAGCAGCGGCGACAGCAAGGCGGCAAGCGTTTTTCCTTGCGCTTCGGCTTCCGCCTTCAGTGTTTGCAGTATCGCCGCTGTGGATTGGTCAACTTCGATGGTCGTCGTTTGAATGTTCATTAAGATGTCTCCTGACGCAGGATACATCCGGCCTGGGAAAGCGGGCAACAGAACGAAAGCCAGTTTGAGGCGCACTGCTTTTTTGTTTCCAGGCGTTCGCCTATCCCTTTCTACGACAACGCATCTCAGCTACAATCCCCGCCTTACACAGGTTGATCCGACATCCAAACTTCAATATCCCAGACTTAAGCACAATGCGAAGGAGCGATTCATGAGCAGTCTAATTCCGCAGAAAGAGCATAAATTCACCTTTGGCCTCTGGACGGTTGGCAATCCGGGGCGCGATCCGTTCGGCGAACCGACGCGCGCGGCCATTTCCGCGCCAACCATCGTCAAGGAGCTTTCCAAACTCGGCGCGTATGGCGTCAATTTCCATGACAACGATCTGGTTCCGATCAATGCCACGGCGGCGGAGCGCGACAAGATTGTTCATGACTTCAAACAAGCCTTGAGCGATTACGGCATGGTTGTGCCGATGGCAACGACCAACTTGTTCGGCGATCCAGTGTTCAAGGACGGCGCATTCACCTCGAACGATCCGCGCGTTCGGCTGTATGCCATTCAGAAAACCATGCAGTCCATGGATTTGGGCGCGGAAGTCGGCGCGAAGATTTACGTCTTCTGGGGCGGGCGCGAAGGCGCGGAAGTGGACGCCGCCAAAGACGCTCGCGAAGCCATCAAATGGTTCCGCGAAGCCATCAACTTCCTGTGCGAATACTCCATCTCGCAAGGCTACGGCTACAAATTCGCGATGGAAGCCAAGCCGAACGAACCGCGCGGCGACATTTACTTCCCTTCCACAGGCTCCTACTTGGGCTTCATCAACACGCTGGATCATCCGGAAATGGTCGGCGTCAATCCGGAAGTGGGCCACGAACACATGGCCGGGCTGAACTTCTACCACGTCGTTTCCCAGGCCATCGAAGCGGGCAAGCTCTTCCACATTGACCTGAACGATCAAAAGGGCTGCCGTTTCGACCAGGACTTGCGCTTCGGTTCGGAATCGCTGAAGGCGATGTTCTATCTGGTCCGATTGCTGGAAGACGCTTACGACGGGCCGCGCCATTTCGACGCGCACGCCTACCGCAGCGAAGATGAAGAAGGCGTGTGGGATTTCGCGGCGGGCTGCATGCGAACCTACCTGATTCTGAAAGAGAAGGCCGCGCAATTCGAGGATGATCCGGACATTCAGGCGCTGCTGGCGGAGATCAAATCCTCCGATCCGAAC
Source organism: Heliomicrobium sp. (assembly GCA_021155085.1). Lineage (GTDB taxonomy): Bacteria > Acidobacteriota > Blastocatellia > RBC074 > RBC074 > RBC074. The sequence goes on from JAJNQA010000074.1 coordinate 97,818, forward strand.
TTCGAGGCCATTCCGGTCAAATTCACGGCGGAACGCGCCAAACAAATCAAATCGCTCGATCTGGATCGCGTCGCGCTGGCGAAAAAGAAACTTCCCTACGAAAAGCTGGATCAGTTGGTCGTGGACCTGCTGCTCGGCGTTCGATAAACATCAGAATAACGTGGAACAGACTTTAGTCTGTTTGCACTGTTAACAGACTAAAGTCTGTTCCACGTTGCTTTCCTTCCTTGAATGAACCATCGCAAATTCAATCACACGGATTTCGCCTGTTCTGAAATCGGCCTGGGTTGCTGGCAACTTGGCGGCGGCGACTGGGGCGAAGTTTCAGACCAACAGGCGTTCGAGATTCTTGCGCAGGCGGTTGACCATGGCGTCAACTTTTTCGATACAGCAGATGTTTACGGCGGCGGACGCAGCGAAGCCTTGATCGGCGAGTTTTTCAAATCCGCGCGCGCCTCGGTCTTTGTCGCCACGAAGCTCGGACGGCTGGGCATTTACCCGGACAATTACACCGAAGCCACCATTCGCGCCGCCACCGAAGAATCGCTCCGGCGACTGCAAACAGATGCGCTGGATCTGACGCAGCTTCACTGCATTCCGACGGAAGTGATGCGGCAGGGCGAAGTCTTCGACTGGCTGCGAAAGCTGAAACAGCAAGGCAAGATCAAAAGCTTCGGCGCGAGCGTCGAATCCATGGAAGAAGCCCTGATCTGTCTGGAACAGGATGGTTTGAGTTCGCTGCAAATCATCTTCAATGTCTTTCGGCAAAAACCGATTGCTGAACTGTTTGAAGCCGCCAGGGCCAAATCCGTCGCGTTGATTGTCCGTTTGCCTTTGGCCAGTGGCCTGCTTAGCGGCAAGCTGACAAAGCAGTCTGGCTTCGCGGCCAGCGACCATCGCAACTACAACCGGGACGGTCAGTTTTTCAACGTTGGTGAAACCTTCGCCGGCCTGCCGTTTGAAACCGGCGTGGAACTGGCCGACGAGCTTCGGCAGTTTGTGCCGGAGGGAATGATGATGGCGCAGTGGGCAATGCGCTGGATTTTGGATTACGATGCAGTAACGGTTGTTATTCCCGGCGCGACCACGCCGCAACAAGTCGCCGCCAACACGGCCGCGTCAGACTTGCCTCCGCTTGGCGAAGAGGTTCATCGCCAGCTTCAAGCCTTCTACCAGCAGAAAGTCGCGCCGCGCATTCGCGGCCCCTACTAACCGCACAGCACGCGAAACCCATGACTACAACTCCGCCGCCGCAACCGCCTGTCACCAAAAAAGAGATTGCCGGATGGTGTTTTTACGATGTCGCGGATTCGACGTTCACGACGGTCATCATCACGGCGTTCTATGCCAATTTTTTCAAGGACATCGTCGTCGGCGATTCGACGCAGGGCACATTCCTGTGGGGGATTGCGCTGTCGGCTTCGGAGGTGGTGATTGCCCTGACCGCGCCGATTCTGGGCGCGATTGCGGATTTCGCCGGCAGCCGCAAAAAGTTTCTGGGCGTTTGCGCGCTGACAATCGTCTTTTTCACCGCGGCGCTGTGGTTTGCCGGGCCGGGAATGACGGTGATGGCGATGACGTTTTTCATCATCGCCAATCTGGGCTTTGCCGGAGGCGGCGTGTTCATTGACAGCTTTCTGCCTGGAATCTCCAATGATTCGAATGCCGGAAAAATCTCCGGCATCAAATGGGCGCTTGGGTATCTGAGCGGATTGGTCTGCGTGGCGCTATGCGGTCCGCTGGCGGAAGGCATCAAGGCGAATCCGTCGCCCAGCGACCTTTCCAAAGCGCGGCTGATTCCGGTGGTCGTCGCGGTGTATTACGCCATTGCGGTGATTCCGACATTTCTGTTTCTGCGCGACCGCAGCATCCCGCAGCAACTGCCGCCGGGGCAAAGCTATCTGACAGTCGGTTTCAAGCAGTTGAAGAAGACCTTGCGCGAAATCAAACGCTATCGCGAACTGGTCAAACTCCTGATCGCCTTTCTGGTCTACAACGACGGCATCGTCACCGTCATCGGCTTCGCGGCGATTTACGCCGTGGATACGATTGGCTTTTCGCAGGGCGAAATCACGATGATGTTCATCATTCTGAATGTTGTCGCCGCCGCCGGAGCCTTTCTCTTCGGCTTCATTGCCGACCGGATCGGCCAGAAACTGACAATCAATATTTCGCTGGTCGTCTGGATCATCGCCGTCATCCTGGCCTGGCGGGCTCATGACAAAACGGCTTTCTGGGTGGCGGCGACGCTGGTCGGCATCGGAATGGGTTCCTGCCAGTCGGTCACACGCAGCCTGCTGGCGCTGTTTACGCCCAAAGAGAACGCGGCGGAGTTTTTTGGATTCCTGGGCATCGCCGGCAAAGCCCTGGCGTTTTTGGGGCCATTCGTCTTCGGCTCCCTGACCAAGATTTACGGCAGCCAGCGCCCGGCCATTCTGGCCATCGCCGTTTTCTTTGTGGTCGGAATGTTTCTGCTCTGGTTCGTCAATGAGGAAAAAGGAAAGGCGGCGGCGCGGATTCCGGTGGAAGTGTAGGCTGAATCAAATTCCGTCGGATTCAAGCCGGAAAATGAACGTTGAGTAAACACAGAAATGGCGAGCAACTACGGCTCGCCATTTCTGTCTGAGTTTCGGCACTCCGTTAGTTTCTACGCGCCATCACGGGCATATCGCCGCTTTGGCCATGACTCTTCGAAAGCGTCGAATCGTCGCGGCTGCCATTCACCAGCCACGAGCCAGTAGGTTCGTTCCAGACCGCAAAATCGGCTTTTCCATCGCCGTCAAAGTCGCCCGGCACGGGAATATCGCCCTGCGATCCGGTCGCCCAATGCCTGGTCAAGATCGCCGGGTTGCCGCTTTGCGCGATATACCAGTTGCCTTCCGACGCGCGAAAGACCGCCAGGTCCGTCCGTCCGTCTCCGTCGTAATCGCCCGGCACGGCGATGTCTGTTCCGATCCCCCACTTCGAACTGATGGCGATGCCGTCCGAACTCCGCTTCAGATGCCAGTACCCGTCACTCCGGCGGAAGACCGCAACATCCGTCTTGCCGTCGCCGTCATAATCACCGGGCACGGGAACATCTCCCACGGAGGCGATTCCCCAGGTAATGCCCTCCACGCCGCCATCCGAACTGCGCAGGATGTACCAGGCTCCCGCCGAACCGCGCCAGACGGCAATATCGGTCTTGCCGTCTCCGTCGTAATCCCCCGGCAGGGGAATGTCTGTTCCCAGTCCCCAGTGTTGCCGCATGACCTGGCCGTCGCTGCTCCGGCTGATGTACCAATAACCTGCCTGGTCGCCGCCGCGCCGGAAGACGGCGAGATCGGTCTTCCCATCTCCGTCGTAGTCGCCCGACACCGTGACATCGTTATAGGGCGCATAACTCGCTCCCCACGACGTGGATCGCAACTGTCCATCGCCGCTGTTTGTCACCAGCCAGTTGCCATCTCTGCCGCGCCAGACCGACAGATCACTCTTGCCGTCGCCGTCGAAATCGCTGGAAACAGTCAACGAGGAAGCGAAACCTGCCCCGATGATCACCGTATACGTCTGGCTGCCCGAACAGGCTCCAGCCGTGGCGGTGACGGTAAAGGTGTAGCTGCCGGGCGCCGTCGGGTAACCAGAGATCAGCCCGATACTGTTATAAAGCGTCGTCCCCGGCGGCAGGCTGCCCGTCGCCGTGTAGTTGTAACTGCCGGACGGCGAAGCCACGGCGTAACTATTGTAAAAAGTTCCGACATTCCCATTCGGCTGCGTCGCCGGCAAGGTAATGGTCGGACAGCCACCACTTCCGATCGTGACGGCGTAGCTGCGAGTGCCCGTGCATCCGCCGAAGCCCGTCGCCGTCACAGTGAAGTTAAAAGTGCCATTGGCCGTCGGCGTTCCGCTCAGGCCTCCCGTGGCCGGATTCAAATTCAACCCCGCCGGAAGGCTGCCGCTGGTCACGGCGTAGGTGTAACTGCCGCCAGCAGGCGATGCTGAAATTGTCTGGCTGTACGCCGTCCCTGTGGTTCCTCCAGGCAAACCAGCCGGGTTGACGCTAACGGTTGGACACCCCATAACCAGCGTATAGCTTCGCGTGGCGGAACAGGCGCCAGCCCCTTCGGCCTTGACCGTAAACGTGCTGGTGCCTGTTGAAATCGCCGTTCCGCTGATGACACCCGTCGCCGGATTCAGTGTCAATCCTGACGGCAAACTTCCCGCCATCAGGCTGAAGGTATAGCCGCCCGCGGGCAAGACACTGAAGGTTTGACTGTACGCAACGCCTGCCTGTCCGGCAGGAATCGTGGCCGGATTCAGCGTGATCGCCGGGCACCCAATCGTCACCACATAGTCACGCGAACCGGAACAGCCATCCAGTATTGCCGACACGCGAAAACTGAAACTGCCCGTCGTGGCCGGCGTTCCGGCAATGACGCCGGTCGTCGCATTCAGACTCAATCCGGGCGGCATCACGCCGCTCGTGACTGAATAGGCGTAGGGTCCCGCCGGCGCCGCCGAAATCGTCTGATTGTAAGCCGCGCCAACCTCTCCGCCCGGCAAACTCGCCGGACTGACCGTAATCGGCGCGCAAGTGCCAACCAATAGCGTGTAATTCAGGAAACCGGTACACGATCCGAATCCGGTCGCCGTGATGGTGAATGCATAGTTGCCCGTGACCGTGGGAGATCCGCTGATCAACCCCGTCGTCGGGTTCAAGGTCAACCCTGACGGCAGCGAGCCAACAGTCACGGAATAGTTGTAATTCCCACCCGCCGGACTGGCGGCAATCGCCTGGTTATACGCCGTGCCGACTTCGCCGTTCGGCAGGTTCAACGGAGACAGAACGACTGTCGGGCAGGTAATCACCAGCGTGTAAGCCCTCGTTCCCATGCAGGGATTCACATTGTCAGCCGCTTTGAGTGTGAAGTTGAACGTGCCCGCAACTGCCGGCGTTCCTGTCACCGCGCCGGTCGTCGGATTCAGCGTCAATCCTGTCGGCAATGCCCCGCTCATCACTGAGTAGGTATAGGAACCCGCCGGGCTGGCCGCTGCTGATTGATTGTATGGCGTGCCCGCGGTTGAGCCTGTCAATGCGCCGAGCGTGACAGGCGCGCAACCAAGCGTCACGTTGAAGTTGATCGGGCTGCCCGCCTGCGGCGTGCAGACAACCGGCGTGACTCCCAGGTTGAAAGTCGAGCCGGAGGGTGGAACGCAGGTCACGACGCCGCAACCGCCCGTGATGGACGGATCGTAAGTCACTACCGCAGTCGTCTGACCCGGCCCCGGAGTGATTAGGATATCTGACTGGGAAAGCGAGCACGGGGCCGTCGCGCAAACCGCCGGCGTGATAATCAGCGAGAAGGCGCGGATGTTGCCGGTGTCAATATCAAAGAAGTCCTGCGCCTGCAGTTGCCATGTGCCATTGCCGCCAAGAGCGTCGAATGCCGAAAGCGGCAAATTCGGTTTGAACGAACCCGTGAACGGCGCGTTGGCTGAAACCACGGCCTGGATCGAACCCCCGGCGGATTCATCGTCGAGCAGCGTCTGGCAGAAGTTGTTGCCATTGCCGTCAGTTCGGTCAATGACCAGCACAGACGTCCCATCCGGCGCTCTCAACGTGATCTGCAGGTCGTTAACGAAACGGTGATCCAGCCCGACCGTGGTCGCCCCCGCCGTGGAAGTGCAACTGGTGCCGTCGAACCGGAAATCAAGATCGAAAATATTGCCCGGCAATCCGGCGACAAGCAGATCGGCGTTGGCCGCCGCGCCTGGCACATCCCCGTCAAGACCGTCCGGAATCGGCACCGCTGGCCCGGTGTAACTGAAGGTCACTGGTGTGCCCGGAGCGCCTGTTTTCGTGCTGAAAGTGATGGTCTGTGGACTGAGGTTGCTGCCAGCGTAGGTCACCGTCAAGGTGAAGTTAACCGTCACGCCGCAAGCCAGGCTGCAAGGCAGCGTGACCGAAAACGGCGTCGTATTGCTCGCGCTGGCGGAAGCGGCAAGGTTCGGATAGGCCGACATGCCTTGATTGATGACCACCCCCGGCGTCGAAGAAGTCAGCACCGCCGAAATGGCTGTGGCATTGGCCAGGCCGGCATTTGCCAGCACAACCGAGTAATTCAACCGCTCGCAAGGTTCCGCAAAACCATCATTGTCACCGGCCGCTTCGGTTAACACGACGGAATTCAAACTCAGGAACGCCTGTGGCGTCGCGCCAATGGCTTGCAGCGCCTCGTAAGCCATGACGATGCCCGCGCCGGAATCGCGGTCTACTCCAGGCCCTTCGATATCAATCGCCGATGAAATCAGCGCGGTGCGCACTTGCGCCGGAGTCAGCGCTGGATTCGCCGACAACAGCAGGGCCGCAATCGCCGCCGCGTGCGGAGCCGCCGCCGATGTGCCGTAAAAAGTAGCGAAACCGGGCGCGGCAGTCGAAACGCCGTCCGCCGCCGTGATGTCTGGCTTTTGCCGCAGGATTCCGCCGGTTGCGCTGACATTGCCGGGCGTAATCGGCTGGTTATTTGCGCCGAAAAGAATCCGGCGCGGACCGTCGGAACTGAAGCTTTCAAGCTCATTTGCGGCGGTGAAGGGATTGGGGAATGGACCGATTGCCGTGGTTCCATCAAGCGAATTGGCTACCGGCGTTGCCGCCACGCTGAAAGCCAGCGCGGAGGAAGAGTGTCCGTGCGTTGAGCCAGTGGTGGCCAGAGCATCGTCGAGTTCGCCACGGAAAAGGCGCAGACTTAGAAACTCCGTGGTCCCGTTCGCGGCGTTGCCGTCATCGGCGAATTTCGCGATCACCAGGCGTTCGCCCGCAAAGGCGCCGCCGCCAATGAGCTCGATCGGTTCGTCATCGCCGCCTGTGCCGTCTTGTGTGCCAGTGGACGCATCGAAGATGGTGGTCAGCGCGCCATTCAAGACATACAGGTCATAGTCATTCGCCGATGTGGTCAGCGGATCGGCCCAATGCAACAACGGCGGAATGCCAGCGCCGCCAGACTCCACCAAAATGGACTGCCCGCCATCGCCGAAGTTGTTGACAGGCCCTGCTCCCGCCAGCGAACCGGGAGTGCCGTTGGGAACGAAGTTTCCTTCCCAGGTGCCGGAGGTCGCCTTGGTCGCCTGGCCTTCGTTCCCAGCGGAGGAAAAGTAATTCACACCCGCCGCCGTCACGTCATTGACGGCATTGGCGACAATACCCAGCACCGAACCGGAGCCTGGCCCGGCGGTCGGCTGACCGTCGTGCAACGGCGATTCAACCAGATAGATGATGTCATCCACGATGATCTGGCAACCGGCTGCCGCCAAATCGCGGATGTTCTGGGCAAACTGCCCCGGACCGCCGGCCGCCGTGGCGAAGTAGAGTTGCGCGCCCGGCGCGAGATCGTGAACGATTTCCAGCATGGCCGAGCCTTCATCCCCCGAACCTGCCTGCCCGGACAGCACCGTAATGCCTGCCGGCAGATCGCCTGATGCCTGCAGCGCGGCCAGCGAGTCCACGCCATCGGAAATGACACCGATTTTGACGCCCGTGCCGTTGACGCCAAAAACATTCCGCGCGTCCTCCGCGCGATGCGTCTTGTCGCCTTCGGAAACGTTCAGCGCCATTGGGAATGCCGGGAAGCCTGCCTTTGGCTTCATCCCGCCCAGCGCCGCGCGCACTTTTTCGCGCATCTGCGCCGCACGCTGGTCGAATCCTTTCCCGACGGCCAAACCATTGGCCCGCTCCCGCGCCGCCACATTGACGTTTGCCTTGTCGTTGGAGCTGTTGTGAAAGAACTTGTCCGGCTCGCGAACTGAGACGACTTCGGGCAGGCCCGCGACCGTTTCCAGCAGATTGAACGGCACATACGCCCGCAGGGTGTTGGCGGAATCCCGCACAACCTGGACTTTCATCGTATCGAACCGCTTCAACACCGCCGTCCGATTGGTGACGCGAATATCCACCAGCGGCTCGCGGGCATCATTCATTTCGACGCTGGTTCGCAACGTGGACAGGATGGCCGGCAAGGTCTTGGCCTCTTTCTGTTGCGCAATCAGCAGCCGCGAACCGATCTTTTTCTGCGCGCTGGTGCGAGTCGCTTTCATTTGCGCCATCAGCGCCATTTGCTGCGCGGCCAGCGGGCCGACTGTCAACTTACCGTCTTGCGCACTGGCCGAACGCCCCCGCAAAACCACCGCTCCGGTTCCGCACGCAATCATGGCAACCAGCGTCAGCACGAAAAGCTTGTGTCTAAACCGTAGCCGGGAAAAACTGTGTGTAATTTTTCGCATGTAAATCTCCTTCCGCATGTTCTTGTGGTTCGGGAAAATCAGCGCAGGCAAACACTCGGGCAAGCTGGATGGAAGACTTCCGGAATGCTCCTCTGGCCATTCCAGGCGAGATCGAATCCAGGTGTTGTTGCCGGCGAAATTACCGAAACAAGCATCTTACCAAGTCTGCCCGGTAAGACGTTTTGGCAAAGTAATCCCCATGAAATTGAAATTGTGTATTGAAAGTCAGTCCCTGCCCAGGGAAAGTAGGCGTGGAATAGTTACCAGTGAAATACCGGAATCGTCGGTGTATCGCACGAGAAATTTCTGCCAGGAAAAGCTTGCATAATATGCCTTATGAAGGGGTGTCCTCCCCTGAGCAGAAAATGGCGGCTGAAATTTCCGGCGCCAATTTCAGCCAATTATCCGGAGACGAAAAAGGGATTCCGCCTGCTTCATTTTCAGGACGGGATCCCTTTTTAAAAAGGTCTGGAAGCGCTTAATGCAAAGAGCCTTCTTTGGCCTTAAGGGGACGTTAAAAATCAACCTCCCTGTTTCATCGCAGCGTTTGAAGTAGGACAAGATGACACCCTTGTCCTACTTCGGGAAGTTAATCTTGAACGCGCTCTTAGTTGTTTCCACGAGCCATGATTGGCACATCGCCGCTTTGACCATGCGCCTTCACCATTTCGACATTGTCGCTGCTGCGTTTGACCGTCCACATTCCCGTGGACGCTCGCCAAATCGCCGCATCGGCTTTGCCGTCTCCGTCGTAATCGGCGGCTGTCGGCACGTCGCCTTCCGAGGCGGCGCCCAACGACACAGTCTGGATCGCGGCAGTTCCACTGTGGATGATGTACCAGTTCCCTTCCGAAGGCCGCCACACCGCCAAGTCCGTCTTGCCGTCGCCGTCGTAATCGCCCGGCACCGCCACGTCCGTTCCGACGCCCCATTTCACGCTCAGTGTCTGACCGTCCGAACTCCGTTGGATGTGCCAATCGCCTGTACTTCGGCGGAAGACGGCCACATCGGTTTTGAAATCACCGTCGTAATCGCCCGGCACGGGAATATCCCCGACCGAAGCAATGCCCCAGGCAATTCCTTCCACGCTGCCATCCGAACTCCGCAGGATGTACCAGGCCCCCGCCGAACCACGCCAGACGGCGATATCCGTCTTGCCATCGCCATCGAAATCGCCTGCAACAGGAACGTCCGTTCCCAGTCCCCATTGTTGGCGAATCACCTGACCGTCGCTGCTCCGTTTGATGAACCAGTAACCAGCCAGATCAGTGCCGCGGCGGAAGACGGCTTGATCGGTTTTGCCGTCGCCGTCGTAATCGCCCGATACCGCCAGGTCGTAATAAGGCGCGGCGCTTGATCCCCACGGCATGGATTGCAATTGCCCATTGCCGCTGTTCGCCACCAGCCAGCTTCCGTCCGTGCCACGGAAGACCGACAAATCGCTCTTGCCATCGCCATCGAAGTCACTGAAGACCGTCAGCGACGACGCGAAGCCCGCGTTGATCAGCACAGTGTATTGCCGGCTGCCCGAACAGGCTCCGGCAGTTGCCGTGATCGTGAAGGTATAGCTGCCCGCCGCCGTCGGATAGCCGAAGATCAGCCCGATGCTGTTGTACAACGTGGTCCCTGGCGGCAGGCTGCCGACAGCCGTGTAGTTGTAACTTCCTGCCGGAGAAGCCGTGGCCGAATTACTGTAAAGCGTTCCAACGCTCCCATTCGGCAGACTCGCGGGAAGCGTGATCGCAGGACAACTGCCCGTGCCAATGGTGACCGTATATTCTCGGCTGCCCGTGCATCCGCCGAAGCCGGTCGCTGTCACCGTGAAGGTGAACGTTCCGTTCGCGGACGGCGTCCCGCTGAGCAATCCCGTCGCCGGATTCAGCGACAAGCCTGCCGGCAGAGTCCCTGTGGACGAGAAGGTGTAACTGCCGCCAGCGGGAGAAGCGCTCAGGGTCTGGCTGTATGCCGTTCCCGTTGTTCCGCCCGGTAAGGTCGCCGGGTTGACCGTCACCGTCGGACAGCCGATGACCAGCGTGTAACTCTGCGTGCCGGAACATCCACTGGCGCTGAGCGCCTGGACCGTGAAAGTGCTCGTGCCGGTGACGGACGGCGTGCCACTGATGACGCCCGTGGTCGGATGCAGCGTCAGCCCGGACGGCAAACTGCCCGCCGTCAAACTGAAAGTATAGCTGCCCGCCGGTGTGACGCTGACAGTTTGGCTGTAAGCCACGCCTGCCTGCCCCGCCGGAATTGTCGCGGGACCGAGCGCAATGGTTTCGCAACCAATTACGACCGTGTAGTCGCGAGAGCCGGAACAGCCGTCAAGCGCTGCAGTGACGCGGAAGCTGTAACTGCCGGTCGCAGTCGGCGTGCCGCTGATGACACCGGTTGCCGGATCCAAACTCAACCCCACCGGCAGCGCGCCACTGGTCACACTGTACGTGAACGACCCCGTGGCGGGTGGCGCGACCGAAACCGTCTGACTGTATGCCGTGCCCACCGTTCCATTGTCGAGCTTGACCGAAAGGATGGTAATCAAGGCACAGCCCGGAACCAGAATCTGGTAATCCCGGAACGTGCTGCACGATCCGAAGCCGGTAACTGTCACACGGAAATTGAAGTTTCCGCCCTGCGACGGCGTGCCGGTGATAGCTCCAGTCGCCGGATTGAGCGTCAGCCCCGTCGGCAGGAAGCCGCCGGTGACGGCATAATTGTAATTGCCGCCCGCCGGACTGGCCGTGATCGTCTGGTTGTATGCCGTACCGACTTCGGCGTTCGGGAAGCTGGTCGGAGCCAGCGTGATTATTGGGCAGTCAATCACCAGCGTGTATGTGCGCTCGCCCGTGCATGCCCCCAGACTGGCAGTGACAGTGAACGTGAACGCGCCAACCGTCGTCGGCGTGCCGCTCAACGTGCCGTTGGCGGCAAGCGTCAATCCGGGAGGAAGCGTTCCAGCGGTTTGCGTGTAGGTGTAAGCCGCCGCCGGCGATGCAACGATGGTCTGGTTATAGCCCGTGCCTGCCGGGCCTCCGGGAAGAGCGGACAGGGTAATCATCGGACAGCTAACCGTGAATGTGGTTGGATCATTCGGCGCCACCGTGTTGGGATCGTCCGTCACCGCAGTTGACTCGTTGGTGCCGTCCGCCGTTGCGTCAAAGGAAATCGTTCCCTGATTGGAGACCGTTCCGGATGCGTTCCCGTTGATGGTGGCATTGATCGTGATGGTGACGGTGCCGCCAGCGGGCGGGATTGAGCCGTTCCAGTTCACGGTGTTGCCTGCCGTTGTCGCCGTACCGGAACTGGCGCTGGCACTGACCAGCGTCAATTGTGACGGCAAGATGTCGCTGAATTCGTTTCCGGCATTGTCCGGTTGCGTCAACGCGCCGTTGTTGGTCAGCGTCACCGTGTAGGTGATTGGATTGCCGGGGAGGAAAGTGCCGGACACAGTTTTTATCCCGCTGACGGCCACCATCGGAGTGAAGGCCGCGCAGGAAAACGTCTTCGGCGTCACGATCAGCGACCAGGAATTGAGCTTGCCGGAATCAACCTGGAAATTGTCGGCGACCAGCACTTTCCAGTCTCCCTGCGTGCTCTTGCCGTTGTAGTAGCTTAACTGGCCCACCGGATCAGGAAAGACCGCCGGATCGCCAAACAGGTTCCACACCGGCGAATTGAAGGCGGGCAGCCAACTGCCGGTGAAGGGCGCGGATGAATCCGGAGATTGATTCAAGTCATTCACAGCCTGGTCATCAATGACGGTATTGGTGAAGTTGTCGCCATTACCTCCGCCGAACAAGGCGTTGCGCAGCCAAATCAAATCCGACCCGTAACCGTCCGGACCTTTCAGCAAAACGGTCACATCGCCGGAGAACGAGTGCTCCAGGCTGTCCACCCGGAAGTCGAGATCGGCAATTTCCATGTCCTGGCTGATGGTGAAGGTATCCAACACGCCGCGCGGGTCATTATCCGGGATGTTCAGCCCGCTCGCGGGAACCGTACGCGTCAGCGTGACCGGCGCGCCCGTGCCTGTGGCCTGTCCGACACGGAAGGCCAGACTCAGCGTCGAAGCCCCCAGCGCGCTGGTGGTCTGGACGGTGAATTTCAGCAACTGGCCGCAAGTCGCGCTGGGTGGAACCGTGAAAGTGAATGTGTCGCCAGCAGCCGTTCCCTGCGCCGGGATCGCTCCGTAAGCCGAATTGGCGTCCGTCACGACAACACCGGCAGTCAACGCGGTCAGCGTTGCGGTGGCCGATGCCACATTCTTCGACGCGCTGCGCCAGGGGTTTTTCAGGTTGACGATGATCTTGATCGCCTCGCCCGGTTCAATGACGCCGTTGTTGTTGCCGAAGGTGTCATTGATCGTCGTCGCCCCCAAATCGAGGTACGGATTTTGGAAAGACTCGGTGAGCCCCTGGTGCCCGATGTTGAAGTTGCCATTGATCGCCAGCGGCGACAATGCGTTGTAACCCAGGCCGCGATCCGCAAAGCCCGCCCAGATCGAGGCTTCGTTGGCGCAGGCGTTGGTCGCGCAGTCGGCGTCAATCAGTGCGTCGCGCGCTTCAGTGAAAGTGGGGTTGATCGGCGTCATCTTCATCGCGTCCGTGACAATCCCCAGCGTGATGAGGTTGCCGGCCGGGACATTCCCGCCATTGGCCGCGATGATGCGGCTGCGGACTTCCCACAAGCTCAGCGCCCAGATTTCGCCGATGTTATGGACTTCAAAGGCGCCGCCGAATTCGAAGCCCAGCGGGCTGATGGGAATGCCGCCTGCGTAATTGGTGGTGGTGTCGTCGGTGTCCGCCCAGGTCATCGGGTTGACGGTGTTGTCAGTCGAATAGGGGAAGCGGCGGATGCCGTAAACGTAATTGTCGAGCAAGCCGCCCAGCTTGTACGTGGCGTACGCGCCGCTCGTGTAACGCCCATCCGGGTTGTCCGCATTGGTGTTGTTAAGCAGCGAAAGCGCGTAGAAATCGCTCCAGCCTTCGCCCATACCGCCGCCCGGACTCCAAATCAATCCGCCGCCATTGCCGACCAGCCGATTGCTGGTGCCGTGGGTCAATTCGTGAATCACGATCTCGGCATCCAGGCTGCCATCGCGATCAACCGTAGGGCCGGTGAAGCGGAACATCTGCGCGCGACCCGACATGCCGTCCGGAGGCGTGGAGAAATTGGCATTATTGGTGCCCGATGCATCCTGCACTTCGGCCAGCACGCGGTCGCCGCCCAACCCCATGCCGCTGAAGTTCGTCTGCTGGAAGTTGGCCGCCGCTTCATCAAAGCCCAGGGCATAGAGTTGGTCGTGGTACCAGTTCGACGTGTAGAACATCTGCGTCACCACGCCGCGCCGGAACTGGTCAACCGCGAGCGTGCCATTGTTGCCGTTCCCAGTAGCCGTCTGTCCCGCCTCCGGGTTGCCGCCCTGCGGCGCTGGCAGGAAATTCGTCTGGAAATCGCGAGGACTGGTGCCGAGAAAATCGCGGTTCCGGGTATTTGCATCCGGGTTGCCGGTCGGTTTGCCATTGCCATCGAGCACACTCGATGCCGCCGTGTCAGGGACGTTAGCATCCCCCCCGCCTACACGATCCATATAGGCATGCACGTTGTTGCCAATCGTCTGCGTTTCGTTCGCGGTGCAACCGCCCGCCGGACAATCGTCAATCCAGCCGTTGGGGCTGGCCACAATGTCCTGCACGGTCAGCATGTTGACGATGGTGGGCAGGATTTCGGGAAATTGCGTGCCGCCGCCAGGCAGAGCAGTGGATGGCGAATTCGGCGCGGGACTGTCCGCGGGCGTCTTGCCGTCCGCCTGGACATAAACGCGGAACCGGGCTTCATGGGTCGAAGCGTTGTTACGAATGTTTTTGCGCCAGAGCACCGTTCCCGTGACGGCATCCACCAGCGTATACCAATCCTGTTCGCCATTGGTGAACGTCACCTGCGACCAGGCCGGAATCAGCACGCCGGGCGCTGCCGGAAAGTACACCAACCGGCTCGGCACATTGCCGGCGATTTGCAGGTCGTTGGCCACGACTTCGGTTTCCGCGCCGTTGGCTTTGGTGTTGACCGTAACCATTTCCGCCGCGCCCAGCGTGATGCCGACCGAAGCCATCGCCTTCGTCAGGGCTTGCTGCGCGGTGATGACTTTGCCCAGCGAAGGCGCGGCTCCCGAACGAGGAACGAACAATCCCACCGAACGAATCAGGCGGCCATCACGCGACAGCGTGAAGCGCGTTTCGCTTTGGAAGATGGGCCGTCCGTTGACCATCTGCTCCATTCGCACCATTCGCAGTCCGCTTGTCCGGCTGACGCTTTCGCCGAACGAATGCATGGTGTCAATGTCGGCGTCGGTCAGACCGTAAATGCCTTTGTTCGCGCGCAGAAAACCGCGCACGATGTCCACCGCCTGGCCATCGTAAGGCGGCGTCAACCCGTTCGGGGCGCGCACCATTTCGACGGCGGCCAGTTGCGATGAAATTTTGACTTCGGCAGTGGGCACGGACTCGCGCAATTTCGCCAATCCCTGCTGGATGGAGCGTCCCTGCGTTTGCACCTGCGCCTTGAGTTGCTCTTCACTCGAAGCGCCGCGCCTTTCGGCCACATTGCCGGAAAGCACTTTGGCAAGTTCGCCCTTGCCATTGACGCGAATGTCAAAGTTGCCGATGAGGGCTTTGCCCCCCTTGCCGGCTTGCGCAGGTTGCGCGCTGGCCTGCCGGGTAAAGCCGAACCAGTTTCCGGCCACACCGACCGCTCCCTGAATCCGTCCGATTCCCCAACCAAGGGCGATGGTTGAGAAGGCAAGACAAATCCCCAGCAGCAAAATTCGACGAGATAACAGGGCGGGTGGTTTTGTGTGTAGAGTAAATTTCACGTTTCTCCTTATATATCTAAGCTGATGAAGCTACTGAAATCGTTGATTTGGAAATGGCGGCGCTTTTTCACGCAGGATTACCCGCAGGCAAATTCGAGATAGCCTGAGTAAGTATTCCGCGACTGTAAACGTTAAAATATTTCGCACCGATTGATCACCTTCGCTACAGGTAAATCAGTGGTACGGTGAATAAGGTTTTTGGGAGAGCGCGAGACGAATTACCAACTCAACTCCTGGCGATGGTCGAATGGAAATCCAGACCTGACATCGCCTGATTCTTTTTTTTGATCACAAACTTGGAATTGTGCTGGGGCGAATTATGCATAAAACCAGCCTCAACGCCAGAGACTCGCGAGCAAACTTTTCTTCAAATTCCTTTTCAAAGTAAGACATACGCCTACACGGTTTCTCGCACGGACACGTCACCTCTCAGCTCGACTCCTGTGAAAATAAGGGCCTAAACCAGCCATTTTCATAGGAATCGAGTACAGAATTCAGAAATATCTTCACCATTCCGACAGTCTTCTGCACTTCTATCGCGATTGCTGCTATCAGCGGGATGGTTTGTTTCCCGCCGCTGATCACTACGACATTTGTGTTAGCCGGAAACATTGTGGAAATGAATTGATTCGACACTGAGTTTCTCCTTTTCGTGGTAGAAGTTTTCAGTCGGCACGGGCGATTCCGGCACGTGTGCCGGGTCAGGTCGTTGCAGGCGGAGTACGGGCTGGCGCGTGTCTTCCCAATAAAGCCAGGCGATGCCGGCCAGATATACGGCGAAACCAGCGATTGCCAGCATGCTGGCGAACAAGCCGATGATTTCCATCATCTTCAGCAGTTCGAGAAAAATGCCTTCATTCATTGCCTTCAAGGTTTCGATTTCCATCATTCCTCCGGTCGCCCCTCTGATCAGGGATATAGGGTTAGCATTGCTGGTTACCGTGCTTTCACTCAGCCTTTGCGGGTTGCGCTTGGGCTGCGTTTTGCTTGCTCTCAATGGGTAAGGGCGAAATCGCGCACAAAAGCGTTCACGTTCCGAAAAAAAATCAGCGAAGCGGTAGGCAATAGCTGAAACCACAGCCCTGTGCTACTTTATGAGAGCTTTCATTGAAATGGCTTGGAGTAGCTTTGGAACCCGCAACAACACCAAATATCACCAAATTGCTGGTTGCCTGGAATCAGGGAGACCAGAGCGCGTTTGAGCAATTGACGCCGCTGGTGCACCGCGAATTGCACCGGCTGGCCCATGCCTATCTGGCGGGAGAGCGGCAGGGGCATGTGTTGCAAACCACGGCGCTGGTCAATGAAGCCGTCATGCGGCTGATTGATTGGCGGCAGGTCGAATGGCAAAACCGCGCACATTTTTTGGGTGTGTCAGCAATATTGATGCGGCACATTCTGGTACGCTTTGCTCAGGAGCAGCAGGCGGCAAAACGCGGCGGGCGGGCGGTTCAAGTCTCGTTGTCTGAAGCCGCCGACATCGGCATACGGCAAAATCCAGACCTGGTGGCATTGGACGATGCGCTGACCGCGCTGGAAAAACTTGATTCGCGCCAATCCCGCATTGTCGAATTGCGATTCTTTGGCGGGCTGAGTTTGGAAGAGGTCGCCGAAGTGATGCAGGTTTCTCTCAGCACTGTGCGCCGCGATTGGCGCATGGCCCAGGCCTGGTTGCAACAGCAATTGAGCGCCACGATATGACCCCAGAACGCTATCAACGCATCGGCCGACTTTTCAACGAGGCGCTGGAACTCGCGCCCGCCGAGCGCCGCGCCTTTTTGATCCAGGCTTGTGGGCCGGATACCGAGTTGCTTGATGAGGTCGAAAGGCTGCTGGGCCACAACAAAGACCAAGAATTTCTCGACCGTCCTGCCCTGGAAATGGCCGCGACGCTGCTGGCGCAACAACACCAGATTTCGCTGGCCGGGCGAATGATCAGCCACTACAAAATTCTCGCGCAACTGGGCGTGGGCGGCATGGGCGAAGTCTGGCTGGCTGAAGATAAGCAATTGGGTCGCAAGGTGGCGCTCAAGCTGTTGCCCGACAAGTTCGTCGGCAATCCTGAACGTTCACGCCGCTTTGAAACAGAGGCCAAAGCGGCCAGCGCCACCAACCATCCGAACATTGTCACGATTCACGAAATCGGAGAATCCGATGGAACCTATTACATCGCGCAGGAATACGTCGAAGGCGAAACGCTGCGCAGCCGCATCAGCCAGGGACCAATTCCGCTGCTTGAAGCCCTGGACATCGCTCATCAAATCGCCAATGCTCTGGCCGCAGCGCACGGCGCAGGCATTGTCCATCGCGACATCAAACCGGAAAACATCATGGTGCGGCACGATGGATTCGTGAAGGTGCTGGATTTCGGTCTGGCCGGAATCCAGCAGGCCGAAGCCACCTCCGAAAACCTTTCCGGCGCAAAGACGCTTCTGAAAAACACCGCGCCGGGCACGATTCTGGGCACTGTCAATTACATGTCGCCCGAACAAACGCGCGGTCAGAAACTGGATTCGCGCAGCGATCAGTGGAGCCTGGGCGTAGTACTGTACGAAATGCTGACCGGTGAGCGCCCATTTCACGGCGAAAGCATGCCAGATATTTTCGTCGCCATCCTGGAACGTGAGCCAGCGCCGTTGACCGAATCTTTGTCCGATCCGCCCGCGCAATTGAAAGAAATCTTAGACAAGTTGCTGGCCAAAAACCGCGAACAACGTTACCAGTCATCCGCTCAATTGGCCGCAGAACTAAAACGATTTCATCGCCGGTTGGAACTCGACGCCGAGCGCGAATCCAGCGCAGCTTCGGAAGCGGCAACCCTGTTCATCAAACAGCCGGTTCAGACAATCGAACCCCAGGCGCCAGGCCCGACGCGCGTTGAACAAGTGAATTCGGCTGAACCCGCGTCGTTCGGGCCGTCGCCGGGCTCGGCGGGACTGTTTCGGCAGGCTCAAACCCACAAAGCCCGTTCCGCGCTCATCGCCGTGGTTCTTCTGGCAATCGTTTCGTCAGCCACCTATCTTTTTCTTCTTGCTCCCGCTCCCAGCAAGCCAATTGATTCCATCGCGGTTCTTCCATTTGAGAATCGAAGTGGAAACCCGGACCTGGCCTATCTCTCGGACGGTCTGAGCCAGAGCTTGATTGACCGCCTTTCGGAGTTGCCGCAACTGAAGGTGATCTCTCGCAACTCAAGTTTTAAGTTTCGCGGAGAAAATCTCGATCTGCGCAGTATTGCGACTCAACTGGGCGTCCGCGCGATCGTGACGGGTAGCGTCACCCAAATTGGCGAAGAACTTGTGATTCGGTTTGGCCTTGTAGATGCCGCCAACGATCGACAAATCACCGGGGGGCAATACCAACCGAAGGCTGGCAACATTTTACGAGTTCAAAATGAGATCGCTCAGGCGGCTTCCCAACAAATGCTTTTGAAGCTGACGGATTCACAATCCAAGCGTCTTGCCAAGAGCGTTACGGAAAACTCTGAAGCCTATCGCTACTACCTCAACGGTCTGGTCGAACTTAACAATGGCCCTGTAGATACTAATAAAGGCAAGGCGCTTGCATATTTTGAGAAAGCCATAGTGCTTGATCCGGATTTTGCCGCTGCCTATGTCGAAATTGCATTGATTTACTGGTATCAGGCGAACGGAAATGGCAACCCACACGAACTTATGCCCAAGGCCAAAACAATGACCGCACGAGCCTTGGAAATAGACCCCAAACTTGCGAAAGCTCATGTCTTATTGGCAACAGTAAAGGAATACGAGTTCGATTGGCGAGGTGCAGAAGAAGAATACTTGCGGGCAATTGAGCTTAGTCCAAACCTCGATACCGCACATAACAATTATGCGCTCTTGCTTTCGGTAATGGGTCGCCATGACGCTGCCCTGGCCGAACTCGAACAGCAAAGAATTCGGGATCCAATTAACCAGCGGCTGACATTGCTCTGGAAAGGGGCCATCCTTACGGCGGCAAAAAGGTTTGATGACGCGCTTCAATCATATCAGGATGCTCGAGCCTTAGAACCGGACAAAGATGTTCCGCCAATTGCTTTAGGATATGCCTATGCGGGAAAGGGCTTATACCAGAAGGCTGCCGAGTACTACAGGAAAGCGGTTTCGCTGTCGGGCGGGGAAGAGAAATATAGTCAGCCTCTGGTCTATCTGGCGGCAACGTATGCCCAAATACCAGAAAAACGTGGCGAGGCACGCGCTATCTTGAAGAGGATCGAAACGACTAGCGGATACGCTTCGCCCGCCCTTTTGGCAGTAATCTATTCAGCGCTCGGCGATAATGACAAGGCAATGGAGATGCTCGAACGAGCCTTCACAGAACGCGATCTGCTACTGCGATATATCGGAACCGGTTACGAGTATGAAAAGCTTCATTCTGATCCGCGTTTTATCGCCCTGGCAAAACGAATTGGCCTAAGTCAATAAAACCGTGCCGATTGCATCTAGGATTCCGGCTCGCCTTTCTCAGCTTTTTTCTCTTCCTCAGGGTTTTTCGTAAACCCGGAAATGTCCCATCGGACCACGGTATTTTTCCTTAGCTTCAAGGCGTTAAAGAAGCCATCCGCGCCACCACTCGCCGATCCCCCTTGCCTGACTGAGCTTCCCGATCCCCCTTGTCTGACTGAGCTTCCCGATCCACCCTGTCTGACTGAGCTTCCCGATCCACCCTGTCTGACTGAGCTTCCCGATCCACCCTGTCTGACTGAACTTCCCGATCCACCCTGTCTGACTGAACTTCCCGATCCACCCTGTCTGACTGAGCTTCCCGATCCACCCTGTCTGACTGAACTTTCTGAATGACCTGGATCAGTCATTAGGCTCTCAGTATCTTCAAGCGATGATGAGTCTAGCCGCTCATAAAAATTGACTCCCGAAACGTACACGTATTTCTTCGAGTCGGAAGAATCGAGAATCAATTCCTGGGATCGTTCCGAAGACCTCTTCGCCGTGATCGGAGCCTGGGCGCGCCGGGAGACCTCTTTGAGATATTTCTTGAGAAAATCGTCCCAACCAATCAATTTGTCTCCAGTCAATTTGTCACCAGTCAATCTGTCACTAGTCCAGCTAACCGCATTTCTAAGCTCCAGCGAAAACCAGGTTCCCTGATAGTTCTTCTTCGATACCTCGTATGCTTCCAATGACCAGGGAAAAAACAAAGAGACGCCATTGGAGTATTGATACTCTCCACCGCTAAAGCCGCTCAGAATAACAGCGCTTTCAAGCGCTGTTAGAACCTGCCGGCAGCGAACAATCACATTCGATAAAACCTCCGTATCGTCGCCGCCAGACAATTCTTCCTGCACGACCGACTCGCATTCCTGTATAAGCAGCTCGCAAAAATCTCCAAGATCAACATTCTGATCGAACATATAGGACTGACATTTCCAGTGAACCTGAAGAATAATTCGTTCCATTTGCTTGTAGACGCGGCTTTTCTTGCCATTGTTAAGCTCGAAACACTTAATTAAATCCTCTCCGAGAAAGTTCACTTGATCGGCCAACTCGAAAAATTGGTTCATATCCCAAGCGGCCATGTCTACGGAAATGCCTCCAATAATGTATTTGTCCTGACTTTCAATGAAGCTTTTGACAAAATGCCCAGCCAGGTCCTGGGTGTTTTTGTAACGCTTATTGGTCAGGTCTGTCAGTATCTTTGCGTAGCTCCAACCAGCGCTGGGGATGCTTCCCTCCGAGACGATCATGGTCTTCGTAAGGCCGGCGAACTGATAACCCACTTCCAACATGCCCATCAGGCAACTGTCGAATCCCAAAATATCTAGAGGCTGGCCGAGTAACAAATCTGTATTGGTCAACATCAATTCAACCTCAATTTTGGGATTCCATTCGCGCATTTCCAGTTCCTTTTTAGTCAGAACAAGTCTCTGCAGCGCTAAAGACAAATCCATAATCTTCATGGATTTCCCGGAGGTCTCGTCCTTAAATAAACCTTTGTCTGCAAAGCCGAGTGAATGCCCTGAGAAAATCAGCGCATACTTTTCAGCCCTTCGACCGCGTTTAGTCTTCTCCTCATTAACGTTAACGCACCAGTCAACAAAATTCAGGATTGACTTTGTGTCGGCTGCGTTTTCGTTGCGTTTTTTGGAGACCGGGTAGGGCTTGTAGGCATCCACCGATTCCGATGACACATATTTAGGATCTTTCGGATCGGAGAAATCACAGTAGAGTGTCGGAATATCAGGCGAACACCCGTCATAGTAAACCAACAGGTTCAGCTTATCGGAGCTTTTTCCCGCAACCTCTTTTATCTGCTCCATGGCATAAGCCATATCAACGGCTAGATTATTATCGCCAGCCATATAGACCATGATCGTCCATTCTTTTTCGTTCATTTTTTGATCTCCGATCGGTAGATAGTTTTTCCGCCGATTTGGCTTGTACCAATTGCCAGCAGACAGTTTATTGACGCGATGCGGACACTATATTCCTAAACGGAACTGTGGCAAGACTTCTGCATCCCCCATACAGCTTTATTTTCTCTCAATGGATAAGGGCGAATTCGCGCACAAAAGTGTTCACGTCCGGAAAATAAAGTTCAGCGCAATAAATTCGGTAGGGTTATTTCCGTTGCCGGATTGTTTGCGGATTGGCGTAAAGATAGAGTTGATCGCCGGAGCGTTTGACTTGGCCGGTAATCTGGACTGGCTCGGCGACGAAATCCAGGACTAGTTGATTGACCGGCTCGCCAGTGTCGGAAACCAGCCAGAGGTTCACGCTTTGGCCTTCGGCGTCTTTGACGACGAACAGCGGCGGGATTCCTCCGCGAATGCAGAGCGAGGCGCATTCGCGATGCGGCTTTGTGTGGCCGGGATTCATCACGCCCAGGTAGCATTTGCTGTCCACAATCTCCCCGGCAAGCGTTTGCTCGCCCAAGGTTTCCAGCGTGGGGCCGGGAAGGGATTCTCCCTGTGCAGCGGAGGCTGTTGAAATGGAGCCGGTCACGACTTCGATCATCGAGGTGTCATCCCGATGAATCAGCGTGCCGCGAAGCTTGACGCGACGTCCGCCGAATCCGGCAATCTCCGCTGCCACGCCATGCTTGCCTTCCCCAACGAGAGCGTAGGTCATAAACGGCAATGCCAATTTGGCGGCTTCGTCACGGCGAACCAGTAAATGGGGAAAGGGGGTTTCAATCAATTCCCCCTCGAATTCGCGCACATTGCCGAATTCAAAGTAGCTGGCAGCAAAACGGTGCTGGCCGAAAACCAGTGCGACGGCGGCGACAGCGGCAATCGCCAGCAAGCCGGCAATGGCTCGCCGCACCGCGCCAGCAATTCCGCGCGGAGCTTTCGGCAAATACCCGACATAAAATTCTTCCGGCTCTTGTGTATTCATGATCCTGGCGCTCCTCTCGGATTTTGGCTCAGACTTTGGCTCAGATACTGGCTGGTGAGACCTTGGTTCCGGGGGCGTTCGGCGTTGGATCTACCAGCACGCGCCCATTGACAACAATGAGATTGAAAGTCGGGACTTTCTCAGCAAAGGGTGGCGGCGAAGCGCCCGAATCCGGCAGGTATTGATAGCCGTGCCAGGGGCAGGTCACGCAGCCATCAATAATTTTGCCTTCGCCCAGGGGGCCGTTCTGATGCTGGCAAACGTTCGAGATGGCCGAAACCTTGCCGTCGTATTTGAAAACTGCCACGCGTTCGCCGCTAACCGTCACGACTTTCGCGCAGTTCTCCCTGATTTCATCCACACTGCACACGTCCACGAAGCCGGTTTTCGAATCCGCAGTGGTCTTCGGGCGATCAACTGCGCGTTCGCGATTGCCCGCAATCAAATGCAGTCCGAGCACGACAATCATTCCGGCGCCCAGAGCCGACGCCAGAATCGGACTGGTCTCCGCCTGCAAGACGCCGAGCACCACGTGCGCAATAATCAATCCGTAAGCGACATACACCAGCATATGCAGACGCTTCCACACCGGCGCGGTCAAATTGGCCAGCCAGAAATCGTGGCTCGTCGCCGCCATCAAAAACAGAATCAGCAAGGCGGCCAGTCCAAGCGGTTGAAAGGGGAAATTGGCCAGGCTGTTGTAGCGCGTATTGCTGACCAGAACGCTGACCAGCGGATTCAAATCTCCGAGCGCATGAAATTGAAAAAGCGCGAATCCGCTGTGCGCCAGCCCCACCAGAAACATCGTCACGCCCAGATGCCGCCGGTTGTAAAGCAACGGCAGCAGCCGCGGGAACAACCGGCACAAGGGACCGATGATCAAAATAATGTGCAGCATCAGCAGCGCGCAGGTGCCAAATGCCCGAATCAAGAGTGTTTCAAGGGTGGCGTTTGGATGAACAAGGGATCCGATGCCAATGAACAGCCCCAGATAAACAATGATGCCCGCGGCCATGACACCGTCGTAAAGCTTCTTCTGGCGGTTCCAGCCAATCGAAGTGTAGGTATGGCTCATCGCAACCCTCCCGGCGTTGGCGCCAGAGTGAACTGCGGATTGTTGGGAGGTTGCGGATTTGGCCGAATGAGCAATCCAGCGATAAAAAGGATGATCAAGGCCAGGGTCAGTAAGACCATCGCCACACGGTGGACGCGGCGCAGCGGGCGAATCATTGCATCCCCTCCTGAAATGCCCGGCGATGCGGATTGTTTTTAACCGGCGGTTGGGTTGATCCGCGCAGCCATCTTTTCAGCAGAACCGGCCACAGAGCGGCAGCGCCCGGCAGGATCAGCAATCGAAATGCGAGCGGCGAGCCTTTCGCCGCTGCATCAATTCGCCCGGCGCCGAAAGCAATAAAAGCGATGGCAAACAACACCCCAACCGCCGCGTAAATCATCGCCAGATAGACGATCCATTCTGCAATAGTCATGTTCACGGTCTCCTGCGTGCATGATCCGTTGTCGGAGAGAAATTATTCCGAGGCGGTCTCGGATTTCCCGGCAACTGCTGACTACCGTGGCGCCGCTCAATTGGCCTGAATCTTCTGAATTTGCTGAGTAATGGGCGCTCCTTCCGTGGGTGATGCAACGAAAGGAGCGCCGGAGGTGACGAACAGAATCAAAAACGCGGGGCAGGTTCGTCAATCCTAAAGGCTGTTCTATTCCTCTTCGATTTCGTACAGATAGCGAATGCCGTCTTTACGAACAAACATCTTGGGACTGTCATCAGAGGGGCCGATGCTGATGACGTCTTTGTCGTAATAACGCACATAACCGCTGACTTCTTCGCCGTTGGTTAATTTGACGTGAACCAGTTGCTCTGCTTCCATCAAATCGCGGAAATAGAGCCCTTCCATTCCGGTGTTTTCAATATTTGGAACGGTGGCTTTTTTGGCGGCTTTTTTGGAAAAACGCCTCTTTTTGGACGCCTTCTTCTTGCCGAAAGGCTTGCCGCCAGGTCTGCCGCCCGGCTTGCCGCCACCTGGTCTGCCCCCTCTTCCACCGGGTCTGCCGCCGCCACCCCCACCACTGCCTGATCTGTTCGATCCGCCCGAACCAGAACTTCTCCCTTTCGACGGACCGCGACTTTTGAAAAATGGCATAAATGCTCCTCTTGGGATTTATTTCCGTAAAGTTCTTACTTCTTCTTCCAGTTCAAACTTGCTGCCGGAGTCAGATTGCGCTGTCGCGCCTGCTCCTGGATGGATGCGATCCGCTGCGTGATGTAGTTGGGCGATGCCGGATCAGGTTCCGTCTCCTGCAAAGTTTGCACTGCCAGATCATACTGAAAAGTTCGCTCGTAACAATCAGCCAATCGAATCCGAGTCATTCGCCGCAATGCGGCGTCCTGCGTATGTTCCGCCACGGCTCGATAACTTGGAATCGCTTCGTCAAATTCGTCCCGCAACGTATGTATACCGCTGATTTTCAACAGGGCCAGTTCGGACGATTCGTCATAAGCGGCGTCTTTCGTCACCTTCTCATACTCGGCGAGGGCCTGCCCCAGGTCTTTCAATTCGTAATATTGATCGGCGATTTTCAACCGAATACGCCGCCGTTCAGAATCATTCGATGCCAGCGGCAGCGCGCTTTCGTTTTCATTGATCGCTTCGCGGAATTTCAGCGTTGCGGTGTAGCATTCGGCCAGACTCAGCCTTGCCTGATAGATTTCCGGAGACTTCGGAAAGTCTTCAATGAAATGCAGGTAGTGTTGAATCGCGCGGTCATATTCCTTGAGATCGCGGCGGCAAACCGTTGCCGCCTGCATCCGGGCAAAGCCTGCCCTTTCGCCTTGAGGAGTCTTTTTCAAATACTCCTCGTAGCATTCGGCGGCGGTCTTGTAATCGCCGCCATCCCAGGCCGTCTGCGCCTGATCAAGCAGTGCCTGCCTCGAACAACCGGAAAAAACCAGAAAGGCGGAGGCGAAAAGAATCGTCAAGAGACGATTGAGACTCCATTGCGTACTTAACTGCGTACTTGACATGGATTACTTCTCGCCCGCATCTTCTTCCACAATCTGTCCCGGCTGCTGTTCGACCAGCGAAGCGCTGGCGACCGAATCACCGCCCGAAGCGTCAATCAGTTTGACCCCCTGCGCGCTGCGGCCCGTCGCGCGAATCGTTTCCGCCTCAATGCGAATCAACTTGCCATTGCTGGTGATGATCAGCACTTCGCTGTCCTTGGTGACAGGCATGACAGCAACGACGTTGCCCGTCTTGTCGGTGGTCTTCAGGTTGATGACGCCCTTGCCGCCGCGACCGGTGACACGGTACTCGCTTATTCGCGTCTGTTTGCCGAATCCGTTTTCGGTCACGCTGAGCATCTGCTGGTCGCCGGAAACGGCGACGACGCTGACGACGTAATCCTGCTCCTTCAACGTGATTCCGCGCACCCCGCGCGCCTGACGGCCCATGTCGCGCACTTCATCTTCCTCGAAACAGATGGCCTGTCCCTCGTGGGTGGCGATGAAGATCTTCTTCTTGCCATCGGTCAGTTCGACGGAAATCAATTCATCGCCTTCATCCACCCCCATCGCAATAATGCCATTGGCGCGGATGTTGGCAAATTCGGAAAGCTCCGTCTTTTTGACCACGCCTTTGCGCGTCACCATCACCGCAAACTGGCCTTCGGAAAAAGACCGCACCGGAATGACGCCCGCGATCTTTTCCGTGCTCGGCAGATTGATCAGATTGACCATCGCCTTGCCACGGCCGGCGGCCTGCGAATCGGGAATTTCGTGAACCTTCAGCTTGTAGACCTGGCCTTGCGAGGTAAAAAACATCAGGTAGCTATGCGTCGAGGCAATGAACAGATGCGAAACCAGATCTTCCGCTTTCGTGCTCATCCCCTTGCGCCCGGTCCCGCCACGCCGCTGGGATTTGTAGGTCGTCAGCGCCGTGCGCTTGATATAACCGGAATGCGACAGCGTGATGACCACGTCTTCATCGGCAATCAAATCTTCCAGCGTCAATTCGACGCCGCTGTCCACAATCTGCGTGCGGCGCTCGTCGGAATAGGCTTTCTGGACTTCGCGCAGCTCCTTGACAATCACTCGCCGGAGCGTCGTTTCGTTGTTCAGAATCTCTTCCAGTTCGGCAATCAGCCTGATCAGCTCCTGATATTCGTCAAGCAGTTTTTGGCGTTCCAGCGCCGCCAGCCGACGAAGCTGCATATCCAGAATCGCCTGCGCCTGAATGTCGCTGAACTGAAATTTGGAGATCAAACCGCCCTTGGCCTCATCGGCGGATTTCGACGCGCGAATGTGCTTGATGATCTCGTCAATGATGTCAATCGCCTTCAACAAACCTTCCAAGATGTGCGCGCGCAACCTGGCTTTTTTCAGTTCGTACAGCGTGCGGTTGCGCACGACTTCGCGGCGGAAGGTGATGAATTCACTGAGCGTATCGTTCAGCGGCAGAATTCTCGGCTGGCCGTTGACGATGGACAGATTGATCACGCCGAACGAAGTCTGCATCTGCGTCAGCTTGTACAGCTTGTTCAGAATGATCTGCGGAATGGCGTCGCGCTTGAGTTCAATGACAATGCGGACTTTCTTCTGCGCCGTTGATTCGCGGTCGCTTTCATCGCGGATTTCGCTGATGCCTTCGACGCGTTTTTCATTGACCAGGTCGGCAATCTGTTCGATCAGTTTGGACTTGTTGACCTGGAAAGGAATTTCCGTAATGACGATGGCGTCGCGTTCCTGCGCGCCGCGCCCAATCCGATCAATCGCCGCCCGCGCGCGCACCTGCATCACGCCGCGTCCGGTTTCGTAGGCCAGCTTGATGCCTTCGCGCCCGTAAATGAAGCCGCCGGTGGGAAAATCCGGCCCCGGCACGATCTTCATCAAATCAGCGACGGTCGCCTTCGGGTGCTGAAGCAGATAAATTGTCGCTTCGATGATTTCGTTCAGATTGTGCGGCGGAATCTTCGTCGCCATGCCAACCGCAATGCCGTCCGAACCATTGATCAGCAAATTCGGGATTCGCGTCGGCAGCACCGTCGGCTCCTGCCGCGATTCGTCGTAGTTGGGGATGAATTTGACGGTCTCTTTTTCGATGTCGGCCAGCATCTCAGTGGCGATGCGATGCAGACGCGCTTCGGTGTAGCGGTATGCCGCCGCGCTGTCGCCATCAATGCTGCCCCAGTTTCCCTGTCCGTCAATCAACGGGTAGCGCAGCGAAAAATCCTGCGCCATGCGCACCATCGAATCGTACACCGCCGAATCCCCATGCGGGTGATATCCGCCGAGCACATCACCGACGACGTTGGCGGATTTCTTGTACGGCTTGCCGGGCACCAGCCCTTTTTCGTTCATCGAGTAAAGAATCCGGCGATGCACCGGCTTCAACCCGTCGCGCACATCAGGCAAAGCGCGCCCGATGATCACGGACATGGCGTAGTCCAGATAGCTACGCCGCATTTCGTCTTCGATATTGACTGCTGATTTTGGCAGATTATCCATTCGGTCTAACTACTCCTCTAACCTTGTGCCCGCCGCGCAAGATTGCCAATCGCTGTAGAAAGCGAGGCGGCGTACAAGCTGATTGTTTTCATTGTTGGATGTCAATTGATTAGCGATTCTACCTGCTCATTGGAAGATGGACAAGACGCCGGATGGTTTCCACAAAAAACTAGCTGAAGGATTGATAAGTATAGTTTATGGAGATAGTTGCCGATCCCGAGCCGGAGGCTGGTAAAGAAATCGTTGGAAGCTGGTGAAGACATTCCGAATCTTCGGCGCCAGCGCGTAAGCCACGTGCGCCAGCACATCGAACAAGTCGCTCTTTTCGGCGTCAATCACCTTTTGCATTTCGGCCATCTGTTCTTTGCCAAAGCCTTTTTCGGCCAGCCCTTCCAGCAAGCGAGCGCGGGTGTCGGGTTCGCTCCAAAGCTCGCGTAATTCGGCTTCGATGACGGCCAGTTTGGTGTTGCGAAATTCCAGCACGTAATCGGCAGTTTTACAGGCCGTAAACGACCTGCCTAAAATCAGCCGTCTCTACCGAGACGAAGAGGCGGTCACAATTGCCCGGTGAACGCCTGATGCAGCAGCGATTTTTTCAATTCGTCCAGCGCCGCGAGCTTTTGTTGGTAGATGGATTCGAGGCGTTGGGTTTCTTCATCAAGATCGTTGAGTTTGGCAACGATCGCCATTTGCTCGGAAACAGAAGTAGGAAACAAAACGACAACCTCGCCGATTTTCGTTGGTGATGTATGCCGAACCTTCACGCCTGATGCGCTGTCGTGAATCTCTTTGCGAACGTATCGTGTATTGAAAACATGAAAGAAGAATTCGTTTGTCCACGCCACGCCCGGTTTATTGATGACCAATCCGAGCCGTTGGTTGTGAAGAAACTTGTTCGGCTCCGGTACGAGAATCGGGCTGCCAAGCAATCCGGCTGCCTGTTCTGTCATTGCCACCAGAAGGTCGCCTTCCTCGCCGCGCTGCGTGAAGACGGATTGCAGGTGGCTTTCAAACAGCGCACGGGCGTTCTGGCGGTTCCGTTCGGCGCTGGCTTTGGCGGTAGCGATGCCGTCAAACGCTTCGTCGAGGATGCCGACGATCCGCTGCTGTTCGGGGAGTGACGGGAATGGAATTGGAATTGAGTTCAACGCTTTCTGATTCAGCTTGGGTTGCGCTGCACCAGTGATGTATTCGTCAAGCGGAATACTTTCAAGATAAAGCTCGACGAAGCGCTGGGTTGCAGAGTTATCGAACTTCAAAATGTGGGCGTGATTGTTCACCTAATATTTGCCCGTCACAGAAAATGCAATTGGCGTGGGACGCGCCAGCAAGTTAGCCCCATCCTCAGAAACAAGCAGCGCATCTCCATCAAAGATGTAATCTGCCACATAATCCACGATTCCCGATGCGCCATAATACGGATACTCGCCGCTGGCGCGATCCGCTTTGGTGATCGGAATACGCTTGCTATCTAAATTGATGGCGATCTGGTCAAGGGTCTTTTCTTCCCAGCCCGCTTTCATCCCCCCCCATTCGTTTGCGTTGCCTTTAGGCGCTCAATGGTAATGGCTTTGCTGGGAGTATTGGGAGTGATTGGAGGGATGACTTCCCAGACAGTCAGGACTTGTAGTAAAGCCATGACTCCAATAGCTCCTATTAATCCCATTCCCAGTACTCGTTGATCGTTCATTTCTGATCACCTGGCTTGTTTGGTTTTCTGGAATTGCTTTCCCGGTTTTGGGGTTTGTTTCGATTCTGCAATCGTACGCGGGTCATCTTTTCCCGCAATCCGCCTTCGTTGATGAAATCCTGTTCCTGCCATTTTATCTGTTGATCGAGTAAATAATTCGTCTGATGAATCAGGCAGATGGCGATGTTTGCCACCACTTCGTCGGAACGGGTTTCGCAAAACTCACGGAAGGTTTCAAACGTCAGCGGCGTTTGCTTGGCGAGCTTGCGAATGTAAAGCGCCTCTTTGGAGTCCTTTTCCCAGCGGCGCAAATCCCGCACGCGCAAATAATCCTGATAATCCAGCAGCAGTTCTTCCAAACTGGCGCGAGCGACGTTGGTCAGCTTGATTTCCATTTCTTTCGAGGTACGGGCGGCCTTGCTGCCCTCGGCAATGTTTTGTTTGCCGGAGCGCGCTGCCTGCACCATCTGATCAATTGTGCGGTCGCCGCGTTTCAGAAACCGTTCGCAAAAACGATAGGTCAAGTCGTAAACGACTTCGGCCTTTTGATAAGAAAGCAATTCCTGATAATTACCGTGCGATGGAAGAAACCCAGGTTGGTCATCAGAACTCATGGCGAATGGCCTCCTTGTGAATTACCTCAGCAGTTCTTTGATGGCTTGTAACACGTCCGCACTCTCCGCCTCCAGCGCGGCAATCTCATCCATAATTTCCTGCGGGCTGCGGTGCGTGATGGCTTCCCCGCCGTTCGGGTTCTTGACCGAAAGATCAAAGGTCGCCGGGTCAATGCTGGCGGCGTCCACGCTCCACGATTTGGGCGAAGTTGCGAAGCTGCGTTGCAGCGCGACGAACTCCGTAAAATCATCATCATTCAGCGGATTGGTCTTGCCCAGATTGCGGCCCGGATCGAGTTGATAAAACCAGACCTTGCGCGTCGGCGCGCCTTTCTCAAGAAACAGCACGACAGTTTTGACGCCCGCGCCCTGGAACGTGCCGCCGGGGCAATCCAGCACCGTATGCAGGTTGCAGCTTTCCAGCAACAGCTTGCGCAAACTGACCGAAGCGTTGTCCGTATTCGACAGAAATGTGTTTTTGATGACGATGCCGCCGCGTCCGCCCGCGCGCAAAATCTTGATGAAATGTTGCAGGAACAGAAACGCTGTTTCACCTGTACGGATGGGGAAGTTCTGCTGCACTTCCTTACGCTCTTTACCGCCGAAGGGCGGATTGGCCAGCACCACGTCGAAGCGGTCTTTGTCCTGAATGTCGGCTATGTTTTCGGTCAGCGTGTTGGTGTGGATGATGTTGGGGGCTTCGATGCCGTGCAGGATCATGTTCGTGATCGCAATGACATAGGCGTTTCGCATCCCCTCGGCCCGCCTGTCAACGCTGAAGGCTGATTGCGTCCGCCGTCAATTTCGCTTATATCAACCACTTCTCCGCCCGGAGAGCAATCAAAACCTAAGGAAAACTCTATGACTACATCACGCAAATTTCGCAGCGCAAGCTGGTTTGGAAAACTCGACAAGTCAGGCTTCATCCACCGAAGCTGGATGAAAAATCAGGGCCACCCCGATCATGTTTTCGACGGACGCCCGGTCATTGGCATCTGCAACACCTGGTCGGAACTGACGCCCTGCAACGGCCACTTTCGGCAAATTGCCGAACACGTCAAACGCGGCGTTTATGAAGCTGGCGGCTTTCCGGTGGAATTCCCCGTGATGTCGCTGGGCGAACCGCTGCTGCGCCCGACGGCGATGCTGTTTCGCAATCTGGCCAGCATGGATGTCGAAGAATCCATTCGCGGCAATCCGATGGACGGCGTGATTTTGCTGGCCGGATGCGACAAAACGACGCCCGCGCTGCTGATGGGCGCGGCCAGTTGCGATCTACCCAGCTTGATGGTTTCCGGCGGGCCGATGCTCAATGGCAAATATCGCGGCGCGGAAATCGGCTCCGGCACGCAGGTCTGGCAGTTCAGCGAAATGGTCCGCAGCGGTGAAATGAGCCTGTGCGATTTTCAGGAAGCCGAAGGTTGCATGTCGCGTTCAACCGGCCACTGCATGACGATGGGCACGGCTTCGACGATGGCCAGTCTGGTCGAAGCGATGGGCATTGCCTTGCCGACCAATGCCGCCATTCCGGCGGTGGATTCGCGCCGTTACGCTCTGGCGCATCAGGCCGGACGGCGCATTGTCGAAATGGTTCACGAAGAGTTGAAGATGTCGCAGATTCTGACCCGAAAGGCGTTTGAAAACGCCGTGCGTGTGCTGGCGGCGATTGGCGGTTCGACCAACGCCGTGGTGCATTTGCTGGCGATTGCGGGCAGGCTTGGTGTGGAATTCACGCTTTCGGACATTGACGAACTCGGACGCGGTGTTCCCTGTCTGGTCAATCTGGCGCCTTCGGGCAAATACCTGATGGAGGATTTTTATTATGCGGGCGGCGTGCCGGTGGTCATCCGCGAACTCGGCGATCTGATTCATCGCGACGCCCTGACCGTCACTGGCCGCACCATCGGCGAAAATAACGCCAATGGTGCGGCTGAATGCTTCAACCGCGAAGTGATCCACACCGTGGAAACGCCGTTCAAACAAGATGGCGGCATCACCGTGTTGCGGGGGAATCTGGCGCCGGACGGCGCGGTGCTGAAACCTTCCGCCGCGACACCGGAACTGATGAAGCATCGCGGTCGCGCCGTGGTGTTTGAAAACATCGAAGACCTCCACGCCCGGATTGACGACGAAACCCTGGACATTGACGAAACCTGCGTGATGGTGATGAAAAACTGCGGCCCGAAAGGCTACCCAGGAATGGCCGAAGTCGGCAATATGCCGCTGCCGCCGAAACTGCTCCGCCAGGGCATCACCGACATGGTGCGGATTTCCGATGCGCGCATGAGCGGCACGGCTTATGGAACCGTCGTTTTGCACGTTGCGCCCGAAGCGGCGGCCGGCGGCACGCTGGCGCTGGTAGAAAATGGTGATTTCATCGAACTGGATGTAACCGAGCGAAAGCTTCATCTGGATGTCAGCGACGCGGAACTCGCTCGCCGCCGCGAACTTTGGACGCCGCCGCCCGCGCATTCCGACCGAGGCTACACCAGACTGTACATTGATCACGTCTTGCAGGCGGATCAGGGCGCGGATTTCGATTTTCTGGTTGGCCACAGCGGGACGGAAGTCACGCGCGATTCACACTAAAAGAAGACGTTGAAATCTTCTTTTTTGAGACCGTTTCACCGCCGGGGGACAGAAAGTATCCGCACTCACTGCCCTTCGGTCATTGATTCGCAGTCCTATTTGTTTTCTTACGCCTCCATCAATTGAGGCCAATTGATGGAGGCGTAAGAAATTTAAGGCCGATTGATTTCCTGGGCGTCAAATGCCCCGAATTGCATCCAATCGCAATTGAATGGCTGCCAGAGTGACCGGACCGGCAATTCCATCCCGGGTCAACCCGGCAATGGCTTGAAAATCTCTGACGGCTTCGCGTGTCGCCGCCCCGTAGCGTCCATCAACGACCAGCTTCGGATTGGCTCCCAAAATATTCAATTTTTCCTGCAACGATTTCACGTCGTCATCTTCCGCGCCTGCTCTTGAAGCATCGTCAGGTTGATCGTCGTTTTTCAGCAAAGGCCAGATTTTGTTAAACCTTGCCTGCCGGTCTTGCAATCCATTAAAACCGCCGTTGATCTTTTTCGTGATGGTGCGAATATCGTTTCTGTCGGCGAACAGATTCAAATTCTTGCTTGTCCATTCGTGCAAAGCGGGTTTCAACGCGTGCTCCGGCGCGACCACCAAATCGGGGTTTCCCTCAAAATCCACTCCGCAGGCCAAACCCGTCTGTTTGTGACTGCCGCGTCCGGTAGTTTGCAGGATCCCATTGCCGCGATAGCGAAATCCATCGCCTGGCGAGAGATTGCCAAGTTCACGTGCTTTGTGCGGATTGCCAAGCCCGTACACTCTTTCGGCAATCACTTCCGGCTTGCCTGCCAGTTCCGCAGCTTCGGCGCCGGTAATGGCGGCTGAATGCCGTCCAACGCCGAAGATTTCTATCAGCCGCGAAGCTTTGTAATTCATGTTTTCCCGCAAAATGCTGAATCCGCCGGTTTCGTGCAGCGCCTGAGCCAAAAAATGCGCCATGCGCAATGGCGTTGTAATTCCATTTGCCAGAAAGAGCGAGCCTCCTTCTTCAATGGATTCCAGGTAATTGTTTTTCGCATTCGGTGCGACTCTTTTGATGGCATCAATCGTGGCAAGTGGCATAAAAGTCATCTCCTTTTTGGCTGGCAAACATGTTGTAAGTCGTAACTGCGCACCTCAATCAGTGCGGCAATTACTCAAAATGCAATTTCTCATTCTCAAGTGGCAATTTCGCGGATTTATGTCGCTAAATCAAAGCTTTATTTGATCCGCGAGCGGATTTTTCACCGCGCCATCAGGCTGATGGATTGAATTTACCTGCAATTTACAAAAGGCTCGTGACCACTCTGCTTGCATCCTTCGTCGTTGTCAGCAGACCGATTATTCCATTTCGACAATCAACGACGGGAGAGCAAATGTTCAAAATTCAACGGGTTACCAGTGCGTTTCTGATTGGAATCATGCTTGTCGCCAGCCTGCCAATCAAACCGCTCGCGCAGCAAATTCAGCAACCGCCTTCTACTCAAAGCCCTTCGTCAAACCAGGACACTGTTCGGATCAACACGCAGCTTGTGCAGGTGGATGCCGTCGTCACGGACAAGAAAAGCCGCCACGTCGAAGATTTGACGCAGGAAGATTTTGAACTCACCGTGGATGGCAAAAAACAGCCAATCACGTATTTCAAACACATCAATCTGCCGAATCTGGTCAAACGCGATCTTGCGGCAAAAAAGAAAAGCGACGCCAAACCCGCGCCGGAATCCATGCCGACACGCCAAATTGAACCGTCGGAAATTCACCGCACGATGGCCTTTATCGTGGATGACCTGGGGCTTTCGTTTAAGAGCACGGAGTTCGTCCGCGAAACCCTGCGAAAGTTCGTGGCCGAGCAGATGCAGGAGGGCGATCTGGTTGCCATCATCCGCACCGGCAATGGGATGGGGCTGCTGGAACAGTTCACCAGTGACAAGCGCATCCTGTATTCGGCGATTGAAAAACTGACCTGGAATCCATTGAGCCGCGATATGAACCCGACCTTCAGCGACAGCGGCGCGGAAGTCACGGATGATCAAAGCGAGAAACAGAGCATCCTGGATCAGTTCGAAGAGTTTCGCGGAACTTCATTTACCACCGGCACCCTGGGTGCGATCAATTTCGTCGTGCAGGGTTTGCGCAGTCTGCCCGGTCGCAAGAGCGTGGTGTTGCTTTCCGACGGATTCCGCATCAACAGCGAAAGCAATGACGACAACACCAGCCAGTTGATCCTGCAACAGTTGCAAAGCGTGGCCGAAGTCGCCCGGCGCTCCAGCGTGGTCGTTTACTCGATTGACGCGAAGGGCCTTCAACCCTTCAATCCAGGCGCGGATGTCGGCGGCAGGCCAAGCGCCAGCGCTTTTTCCGACGCCATTGATTCGGCGCAGGCCGCGCTGGAAGGGCCGGTCTTCCTGTCGAACCTGACCGGCGGTTTCACCGTCACCAACACCAACGATCTGAACATTGGCATTCAGGAAGCGCTTTATGACCAGCAAAGCTATTACATTGTCGGATTCGATCCCGACGACGAAAAGTTCGACCGGAAATTCCACAAGATCAAACTCAAGGCGCTTCGCCCGGGACTGACTGTTCGAACAAATGCGGGATTTTTCGGCGAGAAGGAAGCCGCGGAACCTGAACAACCAAAGTCCCGCGGGCAGCAGATTCTGGCCGCACTGCTTTCGCCGCTCGGCAAACGTGATTTGACCGTACGGATGACACCGTACTTTTTCAACGCCGCCAAGGAAGGGCCGCTGGTTCGCACGCTCTTCCACATTGATTGCTCGAAGCTGACATTCAAGGATGGTCCGAACGGGCAGAAGCAACTCAATCTCGACCTGGCTGCGTTCGCCTTCGACGAAAAGGGCGCAACCGTGGATATGACCGCCAATCGCATCAACCTCAGTTTCACCGAACAGCAGTACCAGCAGGCACTGACCAACGGATTGGCCTATCGCAAGGACTTTCCGCTGAAAAAGCCGGGCGCGTATCAATTCCGCGCCGTGTTGCGCGACGACGCTTCGGGGAGTTCCGGTTCGGCCAGCCAATTCATTCAAGTGCCCGACCTGAGCAAGGGGAGGCTGGCGATGTCCGGTCTGATCCTGACCGCGCCGAAGCTTCCCGCGGCTGCCACGGCTTCAGCGGCTCGAACGGAAAAAACGAATGCAGATAACTCGCCGCCCAGTAGCCTGCCTGCCTCGCCTTACGTTCGCCAGTTTCCGCGCGTTGGCTGGCTGCAATACGGTGCCGCAATTTACAACGCCACAACTGACAAGAAACACGCTTCGCCGCAAATCACAGTGCAGGCCGAAATCTATCGCGACGGCAAACCAATTCATCAATTCCCTGCCCGGCTGCTGGAAGTCACGCCCGGCACAAACCCGAAGCGCTTTGATTACGTGGCCCAGTTGCGGCTGAACAATTTTCCCGAAGGCGAATATCTGCTGCATCTGATCGTCACGGATGGATTGGCCAAGAAGAAACTTGCCCGCACCGAGCAATGGATGGACTTCAGCGTGCGCTAAGTTTTCAAATAAACAAAACTGAAATGCCGCCAACAAGCCATGGCTTGTTGGCGGCATTCTTTTCCTCCCTGCTTCTCTCTAAATTTATTTATTGGCCCGTGGTTGGGATCGTCACGCTTTTCTGTTCAGAACGAGCCGTCCTGGTTGCCTGATCCTCGGCCTTGCGCTCGGAGCGGCTTCTGACAACTTGATGAACTGTTGGCTCGTTTCCAAAGCGAACCGTGCTCAAAAAATACTGGTCGCCATATCTGTTGAATTTCACTTGATCCGCCTTGAGGCTGCCGCGATTCGAGCTTTTGATTCCAGAGATGATGGCCGTCGCTTTTCCATCCAGGCTTTCCACCCGAAGCAGTCTGCCGGGCCCATCATTCACCGCCTTGATTCGATATTCGCCGGCAGGCAATTGCTTGTTCCCGACGGTGAAATCAAATCCGACCTTCACCTTGGTGGACGCCACACTTGATTGGGCCGAAGCCGACACTGCCAGGCCTGCCAACATCAACGCTGAAACGGTCAATCCCTGTAACAACTTCTTCATGTTTTTCTCCTTCTCCGAGTTCTGAAATTTTTAGCTTTGCATAACAGAAGCAACCAAAACCTCACGCTCATGCGTTCCTTCTCCCCTCTGTTATCGCCTTGTTAGTGACAGCCAAACTAACGGCGCTTGGCGGGACGAAGTTCTCTAGGAAAAGGAAAATATGCGGAATAATTCTGTTGGAAAAAATTGCTTTCACAATCCACAACCATCAATTGGATGTCCATCAAGATGTGTATTAGCAAGCCCGCAAAACCTCAAATTCAAGAGATAAAAACAGCAAGGCGCAAAGATGAAAGACTCATCCTTGCGCCTTGTGGAAGTGATCCAAATGAATGGCAGCAACAGAACTATGCCTGTGCGATCAATTGCCGTAATACATACGGCAAAATGCCGCCGTGCTGGTAGTAATCAATTTCAATCGGCGTATCAATTCGCAGCCTGACCCGAACCTCTTCCGTGCGTCCATCAGCGCGATGAATCACCAGCGTGACATCCTGCTGCGGTTTCACCTCGCCATCCAGCCCCGTCACATCGAACGTTTCAGAGCCATCCAGTTCCAGCGTCTGGGCATTGACGCCATCCTGGAACTGCAACGGCAGCACGCCCATGCCAACCAGATTGCTGCGGTGAATACGCTCGAAGCTTTGCGCGACGACGGCTTTCACGCCCAACAAGCGAGTGCCCTTGGCCGCCCAATCGCGTGAACTGCCCGTGCCGTATTCCTGGCCCGCGATGACAATGAGCGGAACATCGGCAGCCTGATACTTGATGGCAGCGTCATAAATGCTCATTTGCTCGCCATGGGGATGATGCATGGTCACGCCGCCTTCGACGCCGGGAACCATCAGATTCTTGATGCGGACGTTGGCGAATGTTCCGCGCGTCATGACACGGTCGTTGCCGCGCCGCGAACCATAGCTGTTGAAGTTCTGGGGTTCGACGCCTTTTTCAATCAAATACCTGCCAGCAGGCGAAGTCGCCTTGATCGCGCCTGCCGGGCTGATGTGATCGGTGGTCACCGAATCGCCAAAAATTCCCAACGGACGCGCGCCAAGAAGGTTGACGATCTTGCCGGATTCCATGCCGAAGTTCGTGAAAAACGGCGGCTGCTGAATGTAGGTTGACGTCTCATCCCATTCGTAAACGTCTCCGGTGCTGGACGGAACGTCGTTCCACAGCGGGTTTTCCGCCGTGAAGTCAGAATACAGCCGGCGGTAGGTTTCCGGCTCCATCGCGGCACTCAACTGCGCGCGAATCTCTTCCGTGGTCGGCCAGATGTCTTTCAAAAACACTTCCTGATTGCCACGGCCAATGCCAATCGGCTCCTTCGACATATCAATATCCACGCGCCCGGCCAGCGCAAAAGCCACCACCAGCGGCGGACTCATCAGGAAATTGGCCTTGATGGATTGATGCACGCGCGCTTCGAAATTGCGATTGCCCGAAAGCACGCTGGCCGCGATCAAATCGTGCTGAACGACGACTTCCTCGATCTTCGGATCAAGCGGGCCGGAATTGCCGATGCAGGTCGTGCATCCATAACCGACGACCTGAAAGCCGAGTTGATCCAGGTAAGGTTGCAACCCGGTCTTGTTCAAATAATCCGAAACCACGCGCGAGCCGGGGCCGAGCGAAGTTTTGACCTGCGGTTTGACGCGCAGTCCCTTATCCACGGCCTTCTTGGCCAGCAACCCCGCCGCCAGCATGACGCTGGGATTGGATGTATTCGTGCATGAAGTAATCGCCGCAATCAACACATCGCCGTGTCCCAGCGAAGCGGAAGCCGCCGGGAACGCCTGTGCAGGCGCATCGCCAACACGGTCCGGCGTTGGACGATTGTTCATCATTTCGACTTCGGACTGGGTGCTGGTGTTTTTCATACTGACATCCACGCCCTTGGAATCAGGCACACTTTCCGACTCCTGCTCACCGCCGCCCGTCAATGGTTCCGGCAAACGGCCGCGTACGCCGATGGTGGTTTCAAAGCGTTGTTCCATCTCCGCCAGCGATTTGCCATAACCAGCTTCACTGACCGACTTCTGGAACAGGTCCAGGAATTTGCCTTTCAGGTTGAACAGTTCTATGCGGTCTTGCGGGCGTTTTGGCCCGGCCACGTTCGGCGAGACAGCGGCCAGGTTCAATTCCAATGTCTGGCTGTATTCGATTTCGCCCCGTCCGGGAATGCCGAACATGCCCTGGGCTTTGAAATAGTTTCGGAAGGCATTGACCTGTTCTTCCGTGCGTCCCGTGGCCCTCAGGTAGTTGCAGGTTTCTTCGTCCACGCCGAAAAAGCCCATCGTTGCGCCATATTCCGGCGCCATGTTCGCAATCGTCGCGCGGTCGGTCAGCGACAGCGAAGCCGCGCCTTCGCCAAAGTATTCGACGAATTTGCCGACAACCTTCGCCTTGCGCAGCATCTCCGTGCAATGCAGCACCAGGTCGGTCGCGGTCACGCCTTCATTCAAACTGCCGGTCATGTGAACGCCGATCACATCCGGCGTCAGGAAGTACACCGGCTGTCCCAGCATCCCGGCTTCGGCTTCGATGCCGCCAACGCCCCAGGCCACCACGCCCAAACCATTAATCATCGTCGTATGCGAATCGGTCCCGACCAGTGTGTCCGGATAGTAAATCTCATCCTTGCTGAGCACGCCTTTCGCCAGATATTCCAGGTTGACCTGATGCACAATGCCGATTCCCGGCGGGACGACTTTGAACGTATCAAACGCCTGCATGCCCCATTTCAGAAACTGGTAGCGGGCGCGGTTGCGTTCAAACTCAATCGCCATGTTCCGCTGCAATGCGTCGGAAGTTCCGGCCACGTCCACCTGCACGGAGTGATCCACCACCAAATCCACTGGCACGAGCGGTTCGATAATCTTCGGATTCTTGCCGAGTGCGGCCACCGTCGAGCGCATCGCCGCCAAATCCACCAGCAGCGGCACTCCGGTAAAATCCTGCAGCACGATGCGCGCGACGACGAACGGAATTTCCGCCGTCCGGTCGGCATTGGCCGCCCAGTTGGCGACGGCGCGCACGTCGGCTTCTTTGACTTTCTTGCCGTCGCAATTGCGCAGCACCGATTCCAGCACGATGCGAATGCTGATGGGCAGTTTCGAGATCGGCCCGACGCCCTGTTTTTCCAGTTCCGGCAGCGAATAGAAGTTGCCGGTTTCTCCATTTCCGAGATCGAATCCTTGAAGCGTATTGAAAAGATTGTGTGGCATTTCGCGTTTTCCTGACTAAGTTGATTTTGTAGTTATTCGATTGTCGTTGAGACAAACAGTTCCGGCGAAACCTGAAAGAGTTCCGCCAGCTTTTTGATTTGCGTTTTGCTTGGTTTGCGTTTGCCGCTGATGACTTCCGAAGTCACGCCGCTGGAACCCAGAATCGGTTCCAGGTCCCTGTTTCGCAGACCGCGTTCCTGCATAAAGCCCTGAATCATCACATGCGGCGGAGCGTCCGGGATCGGGTAATGCGCGTCTTCGTAAACTTCTATCAGTGTCGAAAGCAGTTCCAGCAACCGGTGTTCTTCCGGCGACAGGTTCTGTTTCACCGCCAGCCGGTCAACGATCACGGTGAACTGTTCCAACTCTTCTTCATTCGTGATCGCCGCCGGTAAAGTTTGCGCCAGCAATTCGGCGTACTTGCGCGGATTGAAGCTGCGCCCTGGATCATTCGGCTTTGCTCGTTTTTTCGTAACAACGGCACTCATTCTTCCAATCCTCCGTGTCGTATTGCTTATGCGTCATGATTTTCAGCACGAACACACGCTGCATCTCGTAACGCACCCCGGCAATCAAGCGGTAGTGATTGCCCTTGATGTTGAACACTGTGCAAGCCCCCACCGAATCGGCATGCCGAAAATCCACCTGTGCATCGGCCAGCGACTTCCAGGCAGCTTTTTTCGTCACTCGATACCAGTGCATCAGCGGTTCTTCGGCGTCAGGGTACTGCTCCCAGAATTGCCGTAATCGCCGCTTACTGATGATTCGCAAAGAGAAGCGTCCTTTCTTTCAGATGCGGCGATCCTCTCAAATCTGAGAGGATCAGTCAATTCGCGCAAAACGTACACCCAAGGCTGCCGAGCGCAGCCTCGGTGCGCAGCGCTTCCAGCGCGCGGGCGTGGGCGGGTGACTGGCTGATTGGAAAGACAAGCGCCACCAACCACCCGCACTCCAACAAACTCCCGGCATTCAATTCAACGATTCGCCTGTTTCGCTGGTATCTTTTTTATCTTCAATGTCAAACTCAATGGTGAGCTTGTCAACTTTGACGGGCTAATCCAAAATACTGCGCCTTTTGAACAAGATGCATTCGCACTTCCTTTACTGAATACGGCAGGAGGGCAAACCAATGCCACAAATCAACACCGTGCGTGGCGCGGTTGACGCGGAGAAGCTTGGCGTGACACTGATGCACGAACATATCTTCGTGCTTTCGACCGAGATCATGCAGAACTTCCCCGAAGGCTGGGGCGACGAAGAGCAGCGCGTCACCGACGCCATCGCGAGGTTGAACGAATTGAAAGCGCGCGGCGTGGACACCGTGGTTGATTTGACGGTAATTGGTTTGGGCCGCTATATCCCGCGCATTCAACGAATCGCAGCGCAAACCGACATCAACATCATCGTCGCCACCGGCGTTTACACTTATAACGACGTTCCTTTCTTTTTTCACTTTCAGGGTCCCGGCACGGAACTCGGCGGGCCTGAATTCATGACCGAGATGTTCGTCCGCGACATTGAACAAGGCATCGCCGGCACTGGCGTCAAAGCCGGCATCCTGAAGTGCGCGACCGACTCACCCGGTGTAACGCCGGGAATCGAACGAGTCCTGCGCGCCACCGCGCAAGCTCATCGCCGAACCGGTGTCCCGATTTCCACACACACGCACGCGCACACCAAACGCGGATTGGAACAGCAAGAGATTTTTGCCGAAGAAGGCGTAGACCTGTCGCGCGTCATCATCGGCCACAGCGGCGACACGACCGACATTGCCTACCTGGAAGAGTTGATCGCCGCCGGTTCCTATCTCGGCATGGATCGCTTCGGCATTGACGTGCTGCTGCCGTTTGAAGACCGCGTGGACACTGTCGCCAAAATGTGCGAACGCGGCCACGCCGGCAAGATGGTCTTGTCGCACGACGCAGCTTGTTTCAATGATTGGTTGCCGGAACGTGCGCTGCCCGCCGTTCTGCCAAACTGGCATTTTCTGCATATTCATAACGACGTAATTCCGGCACTGAAAACGCGCGGCGTGACCGACGAGCAACTGCAAACGATGCTGGTCGAAAACCCGCGCAAGATTTTCGAGACACAAGGAGCTTATTGATGATTCGTCCATTCGACTATTCCGGCATCACGCGCGGAGCCGACGGCATTTCGCGCTACGACAATCTGCACAATTCGTTGGTCGCGATGCTGCGCGCAACGGTTGATAAATCTCCGAACGCTGAAGCGGTTGTTGAATTAGGCGGCGAGCGCATTAATTACCAGGAGCTTTGGGATCGCGCCGCGCGCGTGGCGGGCGGGTTGAAATCGCTGGGCGTTGAGCGTGGCGACCGGGTGGCGATTCAACTCGGAAATGGATTGGCATGGTGTGTGGCGTTCTGGGGAATTCAACTCGCCGGGGCGATTGCCGTGCCGGTCAATACGCGCTTTGCCGAACCGGAAGTCGAGTACGTCATTAACGATTCCGGCGCGAAGTTTTCGTTCAAGACTGGCGAAGCCCTGCCGGACGGCGCGCCGTTCGCCATCGAAGAGTTGCAGCAGGAAGATGTCTCCGCAATCTTTTACACCAGTGGCACGACGGGTTTTCCCAAAGGCGCGATGACCACGCACGGCAACTTCCTGGCCAACAATGAAAACTGCGTCCGCGTCGTCAACCTGCCGACCGATGGCAGCGTGCGGACGCTGATTTCGGTCCCGCTCTTTCACGTCACCGGTTGCAACTCGCAGTTTCTGTGTTGCTGCGCCAGCGGCAGCACTTCGGTGATTATGCCCACGTTCAACGTGCAGGCGTTTCTGAAAGCCATCGTCGAAGAGCGCACCAACTCCGTCACTTCGGTTCCGGCGATTCACTGGCTGGCAATCAGCCAGCCGAATTTCAAAGATTTCGATGTCAGCCACGTCCGCTGGCTGACCTACGGCGGCGCGCCGATTGCGCCGGAACTGGTCGGCAAACTGATCGAAGCGTTTCCGAATGCGCGCGTCGGCAATGGCTTTGGCTTGTCTGAAACGTCTTCGGTGGCGACGTTCCTGCCGCACGAATACTCGCACACCCACGCGGATTCGGTCGGTTTTGCCGCGCCCGTCGTGGATTTGGAGTTGTTTGAAGTGGACGCCGAAAGCGGCGTCGGCGAATTGCTGATTCGCGGCGCAAACGTCGTCAAAGGCTATTGGAACAAGCCGCAGGCGACCGAAGACGCCTTCGTCAACGGCTGGCTGCACACAGGCGATATGGCGCGGCTCAGCCCGGAAGGCTTCGTTTACATTGTTGACCGCAAGAAGGACATGATCTGCCGCGGGGGCGAAAACGTGTACTGCGTCGAAGTCGAAAACGCGCTGGCCGCGCATCCCGGCGTCTTTGAAGTCGCCGTCATCGGCGTTCCAGATGAAGTAATGGGCGAAAAAGTCGGCGCGGTGATTGTTCCCCGCCCCGGTCAACAGCTTGATCCCGCCGAAGTCGCCGCTTTCGCTCGCACGCTGCTGGCCGATTTCAAAGTTCCCCAATACATCATCATTCGCCCGGACATGCTGCCGCGCAATCCCGGCGGCAAGATTCTGAAACCCGCGCTCCGAAACGCTGTCGAATGGGGCAAACCGATCAGATGATCAACCAAGTCCATCAACAAAAAACAAGCATAGACAGGATGAACAGGATTGATAACAAGATTGACAAAAGAAGAGAAAATGCCTGTCAACACTGATTATCAGTTAGTCCTGTAAATTCTGTTCATAAATCCTGTAAGTCCTGTCTATGCCAGTTTGTTTTGCAGACCTAACTCACTTGGAGAACCAGGCACCAATGCAGACCAACACAGATTCACCTTACGCTGCCAAACCCTGGCTGAAACATTACGATTTCTGGGTTCCGGCGGTACTCAATCTGCCGCGCCAGCCGCTCTATCAAATCCTGCAAATTGCCGGCTCCAACTTTCGGGACAGACCGGCGACCGCATTCCTGGGCGCATTTCTGACCTTCGGCGAAGTCAAATCGCAAGTGGATCGGCTGGCGACTTCCCTGTCCAAACTCGGCATCGCGAAAGGCGACCGCGTAGGCATTATGCTGCCGAACTGCCCGCAATATCTGGTCAGCTTTTTCGCCATCGTGCGGCTGGGCGCGATTGTCACGAACATCAATCCGATCTACACCCCGCGCGAAGTCGAGATGGTCGCCAAAGACGCCGGCATCAAAGCCATCATCGTGCTGGATCTGATGACGCCGATCGTGCTCGGCGTCAAAGCCAACACCCAGATCAAAAACGTCATCGTCACCAGCCTGCCGGAATATTCCGCCAAGCCGGAAACCGCGCCGCCCGCGCCTGAAGGAACACTTTCGTTCAAGAGTTTGATTGAGGATGTCGCCGAAATCTCGCTGCCGCGCGTCAGCATCACGCCGGAAGAAGATGT
This sequence comes from Heliomicrobium sp., assembly GCA_021155085.1. Taxonomy (GTDB): domain Bacteria; phylum Acidobacteriota; class Blastocatellia; order RBC074; family RBC074; genus RBC074. Next base: position 142,395 of record JAJNQA010000074.1, read on the forward strand.
CGCCGTGTTGCAATACACCGGCGGCACGACCGGCGTTCCGAAAGGCGCAATGCTGACGCACTTCAATCTTTACGCCAATGTCATTCAGTCTTATGTCTGGGGACGCGAACTGACGCAGCGCGGCGATGAACGTTACTTGATGGTCATTCCGTACTTTCACATCTACGGCCAGACGGTCGGTCTGCTGCTGGCAACCTGGAACGGCGCGATGCAGATTCCCATTCCGAAGTTCGATCCCAACCTGCTGATCCAGGCCATCAAACAATACAAACCGACGTTCTTTCCCGGCGTGCCGACGTTGTACATTTCCATGCTCAATCATCCCGAAATCAAAACCTGCGGCCTGGAATACGTGCGGCGCTTCAACAGCGGCTCGGCTCCGCTGCCGGTTGAGGTGATCGAACAGTTCGAGCAACTGAGCGGCGCGATGCTCTACGAAGGTTACGGCCTGACCGAAACCTCGCCGACGACGCATTCGACGCCTACGCTGGCGCGGCGCAAACCCGGCAGCATCGGCCTGACGTACCCTTCGACCGACATCAAGATTGTGGATTTGGAAACCGGATTGACCGAAGTTCCGCTCGGCCAGGAAGGCGAACTCTGCATTCGCGGCCCGCAGGTGATGAAAGGGTACTGGAACCGTCCCGAAGAAACCGCCATCGCACTGCGCGCCGACGCTCAAGGATGCTGGCTATACACCGGCGATGTCGCCCGCATGGACGAAGACGGCTACTTTTACATCGTCCAGCGCAAGAAGGATATGATCATCGTCAGCGGCTTCAACGTCTACCCAACCGAACTCGAAGACGTTCTCTTCACGCACCCGGCGGTGCTGGAAGCCGTCGTCATCGGCGTTCCCGACCAGTATCGCGGCGAAGCCGTCAAAGCCTTTATCGTGCTGAAACCCGGCGTGCCTGCGACGGTTGAGGAGTTGCTGGAATTCTGCAAAACGAATCTGGCCAAATACAAAGTGCCTTCGATCATCGAAATCGTTGAAGGTTTGCCGAAGAGCGCCGTTGGCAAAATCCTCCGCCGCGAATTACGTGAGATGGAGAACACGAAACATCGTTAGGTCTGCGTCGAAATTTGGAGTGTAATCTATGAAAAGTAAAAAAATCGTACTGGCCTCTCTAATGATTTTCACCTTTAGTACTCTCATGGTGGCTGTTGGGCAATCACCAGCGGATACTGCATTCGCAGAACTTGATCGCCAAGTAAAGAGTCAGGGCGGATGGGGACTAGATAATCAACGACTCGCGGAATTGTTCAATCTAGGTCGCAAGAGATTGGGAACCCGTTTTGAACCAGCACTGATGAAGTATTTGGGGCAGGACCTGGAAAAGCACTACTGGATATCCTCCTTCCTCGAGGCCCCCACATATTTACAAGGAGCGTCTCCCTTACCTCACTTGTCATTACTGATCAAGCAGCAGGCGCTCGCTTTTTTGGAGGGGAAAGAAGACGACAAGAGCCTTTCCCATGTGGTCCGCCTAAGAGTGACAGCCGCTGTTTTAAGTGAACAACTTGGACTGCACGAATTGGCAATCTCCCATAAATCGAAAACTGAACAATTACTGCAAAGGACGCCAGAATTAGCAGCTTCGGTGCCTGGAATGGTCGAGGAAGAGCGCAAACTATACGATGCCCTTTCTCATCAGAGCACGGAAACCGCAGCCAGAGAAGCACAGCCAACGTGGAAAGCGCCTGAAGCGAGGCAAGAAAATTCCTCTGACAGCAAAGCCAGTACTGCACGTCCGAAAAGAATCAACGTGTCAAATGGAGTTCTGCTGGAGCAAGTAATCAAGAAAGTCCACCCCACTTATCCCTCTGAAGCGCGAATGGCGAGAGTAACAGGAGTGGTCAAAATTCAAGTGCTGATTTCTGAAGAAGGGCGCGTCATCGAGGCGACTGCCATCGAAGGGCCAAAATCTCTCCTTGAAACAGCGCTAGAAGCAGCGCGTCAATGGACCTTTAAGCCTGCTACTTTGGGAGGCCAAGCCGTGAGAATGTCAGGCGTCCTATCTTTCAACTTTAATCTCTAATCCAAAGCTTTTGGTGTGCTCTCAATTGTGTAATCCAAGATCAAAGCTCCTGCTTGGCCTGCTCCCAGGAAACAGTCTGTCCTTCGTCGGCTTCTTTGATCCCCTGGCGCAGCGCGGCCGTCAAGTCTTTGTCTCCTAAAATCTCCACGGTCTCCACATCGCTGCCCCGGACTTTGGGCGGCGTATCGGCCAGCAGCGCGACCCCGGACATTCTGCGGCGAACGCGCAAGCCGGTGTCTTTCGTTTGGCGCGCAAACCACAGACGAAAGTCTTCCAGCATTCGATCCACCGCTTTATCCATCTGCGAAAACGGAACCCGGTTCGACACGAATTGATAAACGTCTCCCCAGCCGCGCAGCTTGCGATCAATCTGGCTGAGCGCTTGCAGGTAGGCAGGTTCGGTTCTGCGCCGCCGCGCCTCGTCTTCCTTGAAAGCGAGAATTTCCTTTTTCGCCTCGCGAATAACGGCTTGAACATCGCGCAGCAGTTTGCGCTGGTTTTTCCGGGACGGCGAAACACCATCGGGATGAATCCGGCAGCCAAGAAAATCGAAGCCGTCAGCAACTTTCCCGATGAAGGCTTTCTGGCTGCCGTCGCCGGGCGCGTAGCAAGCCATTCCCAGGCGGGCAAGTTCCGACTGGGCTAGGCTGAAAGCTTTTTCTGCGGTGGCAACATCCGCCGCCAGAATCACGAAATCATCCAGGTAACGGATCATCGCGATGTCGCCCGTGTTCAGCACTTCGTCAAACCGGCGCATGACAATGTTTCCGGCCAAAACCGAAAGCAGTGATCCTTGCGCCACACCGATTTCCGCACCCGGAAACAGCGCAAGCATTTCGCGAAGCTCTTCCGGGTTGCTCAGTTCCGTTTCCAGCGCCTGCTCGAACAATCCGGCGAATTGCTCGTCCGCCACATTCGCGCGGATGAACGCGACGACCTCGTGCCGGGGAATGCAGGGGAAGAAATCTTTCATATCCGAATAGACAAACCCGCCCGCTCCCTGCCGAATCAGTTCGACAATACTGGCAATCGCTTCGGGAACGCCGCGTCCAGGTACGCCGGCAAAACTGACTGGCGAATTAAGAACTGCGGGAATGGTTCCCAGTCGCTGTTTCAGTTTGGCGTCGGAGGTATGGAGCACGTTCAAAATGGCGCGCTGCACGATCCGATCCCGAACCGAGTGAATGGTGATTCCCCGCCGGGAACCTCCGCTCTTTCGTTTGGTGTAGCCGAGTTTTTTCTGGAATTGGTAGGCATTGCGCTCCAAGGCCCGTTGGATTTCGGTCAGGGACTGAAGCGGCGAAGCGTCAATTTCGTTCATTTCGCTGGTGATGTGCGGCCACGAAGTTCGTGAAACGTGGGAGCGAACATCGCGCCAGGCGCGAAAGAGGTTTTCCAGGCTGCTGACTGCTTGCGTGATTTCACCCATTGCGGCGGTTTGAAAAAACATCGGGGGGAATTGGTAGCCGCCTCCCCCGACTGTTAGGTACCGGCGTTCCTCAGAGCACGGCGAAATGCCATGGCGATCTGCAAGGACCCGTCACCGGCCGTTGCCCAACGTATTGAGCAACGCGGCGATCATCACCTTTTCAGGTGAGCGGCGGTTTTGCCATAAGGGAAAACCGAAAGCCGCCTTCCATCTTTTTGCCTGAAGCCCGCCGTCACCCAATTGATCTGGTTGCGGCAATAACGGAAAACTCCGGCAATGGTTGGCGGCGCCCTGTGGAGCGTGGGACGTTTCGATCCCGCGGCGATCCTCGCGCGAAAAGCACGGCATTCGCCATCCAGCAGTAATGTTGAACGGGAATGACAAGGCCATCGGAGAATATATGACTGTGGAATGATGTCAACCAGCCGCTTTGCCCTGACTGACACAGCGAACCGTGTCGCGCGCAATCAACAACTCTTCATCCGTCGGAATCACATAAGCCTTCAGCCGGGATTCATAGGTGCTGATCAAACCTTCGCGCCCGCCAGTCAGTGTTGAATTGGCGCTTTCATCCAACTGCAAACCGCACCATTCCAGTCCCTGACAAATTCGCGTGCGGATTTCCGCCGCATTTTCGCCGATGCCGCCGGTGAACACGACGGCATCCGCGCCGCCCATTGCGGCCAAGTACGCCCCGATGTATTTGCGGGCGCGGTAACAAAACAGTTCGATGGCCAGCAGCGCGCGACGGTCTTTGTTTTCACGGGCTTCGTCGAGCAACTCACGCATATCGTTGGTCAGCCCGGAAATGCCCAGCAGGCCGGATTGTTTGTTCAGCAGCCCTTCGGTTTCCTGCGCGGTCAAGCCTTCTTTTGACATCAGGAAGTCAATAATCGAAGGGTCCAGGTCGCCGGAGCGCGTGCCCATCACCAGGCCTTCCAGCGGCGTCATGCCCATGGAAGTGTCAATCGAATCGCCGGCCTTGATGGCCGCCGCCGAACAGCCATTGCCCAGATGCAGTGTGATGATGTTGACCTGCTGGCGGGGAACGTTCAGCAAATGACGGTAGCGGTAGGCGACGTAGCGGTGCGAGGTGCCGTGGAAACCGTAGCGGCGGACTTTGTGGCGGCGGTAGAACTGGTACGGCAGCGCGTACAAATAAGCGTGTTCCGGCAGCGTTTGGTGAAATGCGGTGTCGAAAACGGCAACCTGTTGGATTCCACCGCCCAGCAGTTCACGCGAAGCCAGAATACCTTTGATGTTTGCGGGGTTGTGCAGCGGCGCCAGGTCAATGCAATCGTCCAGGCTGCGCAGCACCTCGTCGCTGATCAACACGGACTGCGTGAACTGCTCGCCGCCGTGAACCACGCGATGGCCGACCGCGTGAATATCGGAGACGCTGCGAACCTCCGCCAGTCCGGCCTGGGACGAACAAAGCCAGCGAATGATCAAATCCACTGCCGCGCGAATGTCGCGGAGTTGCGCCGTGGAACGTTGTTTCGGCTGGCCTTCGGCCTGAAACGAGCAGATGGCTTCACCGCCAATGCGTTCAATCATCCCGCGCGCCAGGCGGCGATCCGCATTCTGCCCGATCTTTTCCAGATCAGTGGCGATCATCTGAAATTTAATGCTGGAGCTTCCACAATTCAGGACAAGAACATTCATAGCGGGCATTACAGCAGAGATGCCGCAGGCTGTGAAGCCGCATCCGCAAGCGACTGGAAATTATGCTGAAAGGCTTATACCGAGGAGGAGAAAAGGCAGGTTGAAATGGGAAGTCCAGCGGATTGGCCGTCCGCTGGACTTCCGTTGACTTACCGTCGCGCGCGGCCTGCCGGAATGTCTCCGGCCTGACCTTGCGTCAATTCGCGGATGGTGCCGTCCAGGCTTTGCAGAATGTACCAACGGCCTTCCGATTTCCGCCAGACGGTGATGTCGGCTTTCCCGTCGCCGTCATAATCGCCCAGCATCGGCAGGTCGGTGCTGGCCGAACCCAGCAACCTGCCGGCAATCGCGCCGTCTGTGCTCTGGATGAAGTACCAACCGCCTGCCGAACCGCGCCAGACGGCAATGTCCGCTTTCCCGTCGCCATCGTAATCGCCCGGCATTGGCGTGTCGGTTGCCAGCCCCCAATGTTTGCTGACGACCTTTCCATCCGAACTCTGTTTGATGAACCAGTAGCCGGCGTGTTCGCCACCGCGACGGAAGACCGCCACGTCCGTTTTGCCGTCGCCGTCGTAATCGCCCGGAACCGCCAGATCGTTGTAAGGAGCAAGGCTCGATCCCCACAACTCGGTTTGCGTCTGGCCGTCGGAACTGCGACGGATGTGCCAGGCGCTTTCCGCGCCTCGCCAGACGGCCAGATCGGTTTTGCCGTCGCCGTCGTAATCTCCCGCGGCGACTTCATCTCCGGCCTGGCCCCAGACGATTTCCTGCGTTGAATCATCGTTGCTGAGACGAATCCGCCAGCGCCCGTCTTTGCCGAAGTTCGCCAGATCGGCCTTGCCGTCGCCGTCATAATCGCCTGACGCAGTCACATCATCAGTTTCGCCCCAGGCCTGGGTTTGCGCCGCTCCGGTGACGCTGTCCAGAATCAGCCACTGCGCCTGGCTGGCGCGCCAGAGTGTGAAATCGCTGCGCTTGTCGCCGCCGAAGTCATTGACCGACGGCAATTGCAGGCTGGCGCCGCCGATCAGCACGGAGTACTGCTGGCTGGCCGTGCAATTGCCCGCTCCTGTTGCGGTGATGGTGAAAGCGTAGCTGCCCGATGTCAGCGGATAGCCAAAAATCAAGCCGAACGAAGGGTAGAGTGTCAGCCCCGCCGGCAAACTTCCCGCCGTCACCGCATAGCTGTAGGCCCCCGCCGGAGAGGCCGCGACCGATTGACTGAACAGTTGCCCGGTGCTTCCGTTCGGCAAGCTGGCGGGCAGCGTGATGGTCTGGCAACCGCCGCCGCCGCCGATTTGCACTGTGTACTGGCGGTTGCTGCTGCATCCGCCAAAACCCGTGGCCGTCACCGTGAAGGTGAAACTGCCATTCGTCCCTGGCGTGCCGGACAACAGGCCGGTGGAGGCGTTCAGATTCAATCCCGGCGGCAAACTTCCGGCACTGACCGTCAGCGAGTAATTGCCGCCCGCCGGCGTTGCCGTCACTGTCTGGCTATAAGCCGTTCCGCTGGTCCCGTTCGGCAACGTGGCCGGATTCAAACTGACGATCGGGCAATTGATCACCAGTGTGTAACTGCCGGTGGTCTCGCAGCCGTTGGCCGATTGCGCCTTCAGGGTGAAGGTGCTGGTTCCGGTTGTTGTCGGTGTGCCGCTGATGACACCGGTTGCCGCATTGAAGGTCAATCCGGCGGGCAGACTGCCCAGGGAAATGGAAAACGTGTAACTGCCGGCTGGATTGACCGCGAAGGTTTGCGAATAGGCCTGGCCGGCTTGTCCCGCGGGCAAACTGCCCGGAGTCAGCGTCGCCGTTGCGCAGCCGATGACGATGGTCAGACTCTGACTGGCCGAGCAGCCATTGGAACTGGCCGAAACCGTGAAGTTGAACGAACCGCTGGTGGTCGGCGTGCCGCTGATTTCGCCCGAAGCAGCGTTCAAGGTCAGTCCCGGCGGCAGCGTTCCGCTGGAAACCGTGAAGCTGTAAGTGGCAGCCGGCGATGCCGTCACCGTCTGATTGTAAAGCGTGCCGATGCTTCCGCCCGGCAAGCTGTTGGTCGTAATGCTGATGCCGGAGCAAGCCACCGTCAGCACGTAATCATAAAAGCTTGTGCAACCGCCAAAACCTGTTGCCGTGACGCGGAAGTTGAACGTGCCGCTTTGCGTCGGCGCGCCGCTGAATGAGCCGTTGCTGTTGAGCGTCAACCCTTGTGGCAGCAATCCGCTGGTAACCGCGAAAGTATAATTGCCGCCCGCCGGCAAGGCCGTCAGGCTTTGGTTGTACGCCGCGTTGACCGTTGCGCCGGGCAAATTCGTTTGAACGAACGTAATGGTCGGACAAACCACATTGACCGTGAATTGCGCGTCGCTGTGAGCGCCACAGTTATCCGTGGCGCGAATGACGACGGTGTAAGCCTGCGCAATGGTTGCGCCGGTGACTGTCACCTGCCCGTTGGCTGGATTCACGCTCAGCGACAAACCGCTGGCGGGCGAGATGCCTTGCAAGGCAAATCCGGTAATCGCGCCGTTATCAGTGGCGGCACTTGGGCCAAAGCCGGGAGTCGTGCCCGCTGTGACGGTTTGATTGGCATAGCTGACTGCGGGCGGTGTGTTGGGCGTGACCGTCACAGTCAGTGGAGCGGTTGCGGTCAAGCCGCCGCCATCGGTGACTTTGAGCGTGAAAGTCGCGGTCGTGGCAGTGCAGTCCACTACGACTTGCGCCGTAATTGTGCCGTTGGCATTGATCAAATTGCTGACGCGCACCCCGTTCAACGTGGCGCTGGTCGAGTCGTTAATGGTCACGGTCAAATCGCCAGGCGGCGTTTCCAGGTCAGTGACATTGGCGATGGGGCCGGAGGTGGGACTGCTGCCCGCCACGCGCGCCAACGGAATGGGAGTGACTGTCGGCGGCGTGTTGTAAACCTCGTATGCCCCGATGTCGGAATTGTCTCCGCCACTGGCCGCTGGAATTGATGCAATATCGTTCGGACGCACCTGCCCGATCTGATCCGTGTTCTGACCGAAGGCGTTGCCCTTGTCAAGCGCCGGGCTGCCTGGCAGCGGCGTGTGCGTCAAGGTCGAGCCACCGTTATCGGCCAGGGGGCCAAGGCCGGGACTGCTGGCGAGAATGTCGGTGGCGACGGTGGTGAAACCAGGGCTTATCGTCCCGCTGCCGAATAGATTGTAGCCTTGGGAAGTTCCTGAATTGGAAAAGAGATCAGGCCTGTTTATGGCCGTATTCCCGGCAACGATGGAGCTTTTGAGCGACATCGAACTGAAATTGATAATGCCGCCGCCGGCGCTTGCCGAGTTGTTGGTGATGGTGCTGTTACCTACACTCAGGGTACCGCCGCTGCTAATGCCGCCGCCATTATTACTAGCAGTATTGCCGGAGATGGTGCTGTTCGTCACCGTCAGCGTTGAATTTATTCCGTTATTAAGGATGCCGCCGCCGTCGCCGCTCGTCGTATTGCCGGAGATCGTACTGTTGGTTACGGTCAGCGTACCGTTGTTACAAATGCCGCCACCGTTTCCGCCGCTCGTCGTCGCATTATTGAAGATGGTGCAATTGTTCAGAGTCAACTGGCCACTTCCGAGAACAAAAATGCCGCCGCCGTTTGTGGTGTTGAAAAGTGTTGGGACAGGGGTGCTACTGCCACCGGTGATCGTTACGCCAGTAATCGCGGCGATGACGTTTGCATTGATTAAAAATACCCGGTCGGCATTATTCCCGTTAATCGTCAACAGCTTGGCCCCTGGACCATTGATCGTCAGATCCTTGTCAATCGTCAACACGCCTGAGGTCAGGGTGATGGTTTGTGCCGTGTCAAACAACGGCGAGGCGAACGTAATGGTCGCGCCGGGGCAGGCATTGGCTATCGCTTCGCGCAAACTGCCCGCGCCGCTGTCCGCCGTCGTCGTGACGACCGGATTACTGATGCAGGTGGCGGCTCGAATCAAAAACAAATACGAGCCTTCGTCCGCATCATCGTTTGCAATGGTCACGGAAGCGTTTTTGGTTCCTGCCGTGCTGGGATTGAAGCTGATTTTGAACGTCGTTGAACTGCCGCCCGCGATAGGCGTGGAAGGCTGCGCCGTGACACTGAATGAGGCGGCGTCTGTACCTCCCAACGCAACCAGTGGCTGCACCGGATTCTGCTGTGGGCCGGTCAGATTAAGCGGCCCGGTGCCCAGGAGGTTTTCAATCGTGTAGGTCTTTTCCACCGCTCCGCTGCCAGCCGCCACGAAACCGAAATCCGTGTCGTTGGTGGTACTCGGACTGAAGCTATTGTTGGCAATCGGATTGCCGTTGCCTTTCAGATTGATCTCCGGCACTGGTGGAGCCGCCACAGTACCATTGAACGTAATATTATTAAAAACGATGGCGGGGTCGCGTTCGGCGCCAATAGATGTATTGATAAACCCATAAATGCGGAAGGTCACTGCCGAATTGAGATTCTGGAAAGCAGCGGCAGATAAATCCACTGTAATCGTACTGAGCGAGCTAAACTGGACGGGTGCTATGCCACTGGCGAGGTTACTTGCATAACCATCTGCGCTGCTCCTCACCACATAGCCTTCTTTCTGAACTCCGCCGGATGGGGCGTTATTGCCACCAACGCCAAAAGTCATGTTGGTTAAGTTGATAGTCCCATTCGGAGTCAGCGTAAATTGAAAGTAACTGTTACTACTGACAGCAGTTGTGGCGTTGGTCGCACCAGCCGGAACAGTCAAAAACAGTCCTGTCCCATATGAAAAAGGTGCTTGAGTTACTATCAAGTTTTCAACTTAGATGGTCCAACTTCAAGTCCAAGCATTTTAGCAACGGCAAGAAGTGCATCCTGCAAGGAGCCGAGTCGAGACAGCGGCACAAGAGATAAATCCCGGCAGGTCGTCACGAACTCATAAAGGCTACCCTTGAATCCGCCGCCTTGTTTGAAAACGCGCAGCAAGAGGTCTGTGACAAAAGCGGCAACGATTTGCAGCGGCAAGGTGTTTTCACTACGACCCAATGGTTCTTTGACTTTATAAAGGCGTTTGAGCCAACGCCACCAGTTTTCAATTGTCCATCTCTCTTTGTAGAGCTGTGCAATCGAAAGAGCCGAAAGATCATGCCGGTCGGTCAGGACGCGGATCAATTTGCCATTTGTCAGTTGATAACTGACCAGGCGCAAAACAACATCCCGATCCCAACCGGGCAGCAGGATGGTCCAATCGCTGCGGATCGCTCGCATCCCGGCAGGCAGTCTGAACTCAGGGATGTCGTGACGCTCCAAGATCCGATACTCGACGCGCTGCTTGAGCCGGATCACGAAATGGGCGCCGACATTGAGTAATGCGGCCAGCAGATCGAAGGAGAAATAGCCCCGGTCAAAAAGATAAGTCCAGCCGGCGCTCCAGACCAGTTCCGAGGTCGCTTTCAGATCGTGGACTTTGCCTGAAGCCTGAAAGACAAACTGCTGCGGGACGCCCTGAACCCAATCAAAGACGCAGGTGATTTTGGCGGCGCCGGTTTGCTTTCGATACTTCGCCCAGTTGAACGCCTGTAACGAGAGCTTGATCAGACTGGCATCGACGGCCGCAATCCGGGCAAACTTTTTGCCGATCTTTGCAATCTGCGGACTGTAATGCTTGAGCAGCATCGCCCAAGCCTCGATCATCTGCTCAATCTGTCGTTGGGAGAGCGCATTGGACAAGGTGTTGCGGGCAGGAAGAAAGCCCAGAGCCTGGCGGGCATCTTGTGATTCTTCTACCGCCCGCACCAAGCCGCGTTGTGTAGGATCTTTGAGCAATTGGTAGAAGACCAGAATCTTCAACAAGCGCGACCCCGGCAAAGCTTTCCGTCTTGATTCATAGGGGTCGTGATCGAAGATGCTTTGTGTGTTGACTCGATCAATTGCGCGGAGCAGCAGACTGACGAGCGTTAGTGATTCAGTTATGATCGGTTTCAGCAGGACGAATTCTCCTCTCGTTAATTTCCCAACGTCAGTTTATCTGACGTCGAGGGGATTCGCCCTGCGACTAATCGCCGCTTCTCGATTTCAAATAACTTGTCTGTTTTCAAGCAGATTCATATGGGACAGGACTGAGTCAAAAACAAGTACGGAAAATCGGGGGCAGGATACGGCGAAGCCGCGCTGCCGGTGAAGTTTATGTTTGAAGCAGTCACACTGGCATCCTGCGAAGTGGGCGCTAAACTTCCACCACTAAAGGCGTAGTTTGCCAGAACAGCAGCCGGCGAAACCATGGCGGCCTTTGGTGCAACAACCGGCACGCCGAAAGCTGACGCCAGATATTGATAGGTGCGCGTCGCCGCCGCGTTGCGTGGCAGCGCGCCAATCACAATGCACGCCGCAATCAGGGCAAAGACGATCAGTAACCGGTAGCGCAAGAGCGATTTCGCCACGCCTCTTAACCGGGATGATTCAGGGGGAGAGTTTTGTTCACGCTTCATTCAGTTTCTCCTCGCTCTTCGGCAGCAGCAATCTGCCGTCCGAAGAACTGTTTGGTGTAGTTCGTGTGTTTGGGTTCAACTAATCGAATGCAGCAGGAATCCCAGACAATTGATTGTCCGATCGAATCAATTTGGATTTGCAGTTAATGACAAGCATCCCGGCAGTAAACCTTGTTGGCAGGGTACGGGTTCACGTTGCGCAACGAAAATGCTGGCAAACAACGAATCCGGGCGCCGTCAGTTAAGGTTACAACTTCGAGGAGCAGGTTATGCAGATATTATGCGTTTATAGTGAGGTACCCGATTGGGCAAATGCCGCTGATTCCAACCCCAAACCGCCAATCGTAGTGGCATCAAATACTCGGATTGACCAGCCGCTCAGGTCAATCCAGCACTTCAAAAAAGTAAAGTTCATTATTATCGAGCGAATAGCCAAAGGGTATACGTAGTTTTTGGTATTTTTCCGGTGGGCGCGATTTAGATTTGTTTTCCTTTTTACGGCGGAGAGACGCTTTACTGCCGGTGGAGCGGTTTATCGGCTTGTTCCACCAAAACTCGTACACCGAACTGAAATCGGATCTAAAAATGTCGCACGCGGAAATCCGCCACGATGGGCAGATGGTCTGAAGCAACCAGTGCGGTGCGGCTCCGGTGCAGCCTGGCTTCCAGCAGTTCCAGCGATTCGTCGAAGTAGATGTGATCGAGATGCAGAAAAGGCAGGACGCCGGGATAGGTTCGCGCACGTCCCAGGTGCAGCCGCAAATCAGCATTTTGAAAATGTTCGTGCAGCAGCCGGGACGCCAGCCCGCGCGTCCATTCGTTGAAATCGCCCACCAAAACGCGCGGTCCGATATGATCGTTGTTTTTCAAGACATCTTCGTGGAGCAGCTTGCGCGCCTGATGGCGGCGTTCGACAAAGGACGTGCCGAGATGGACGTTGTAAATGTGCAGTGGTTGTTCGCTGTGCAGATCAATATCCACGCGCAGGCAGCCGCGCTGTTCACGGCCCTCTACGCTGATGTCGTGATTGCGCGCGGCGATCATTGGAAACCGGCTCAGAACGACATTGCCATACGCCCCGCCGCGCAACTGCCGGTTTTCGCCCAGGCGGAACTCCATTCCCAGTTCGCGCGCCAGATAATGCGCCTGGTCGTCATAGTTTTCCTGTCCCTGCACACAAAGCACTTCCTGCAAGCCGACAATGTCGGCGTCAAGTTCGCGCAGAACCTCGGCAATGCGTTCCGGGCGCAGCACTCTGTCAATTCCCACGCATTTGTGGATGTTGTAGGTCGCCACTCGAAACCGTTTTACTTCGCGCATTACATCCTTACTCCATGTCCTGCTCGATCAGTGAATTTTTGCTGGCCGGAGCCAGGTCAGTCTCGACGGCATTTTTCAGTGCCAGTTCTTCCTGCTGGCCTTCCTGATGCAGTTTGTAGGCTCTGATAAACAACGAAACCGCCACCCACACGGCCAAGACGCCCAGGGGAACTGAAATCCAGCGCGGCCAGAGGATGGCGACAACGGCAAAAAGCAGCAGTAAGACTCCCGCGCTGAACATAATGCGCGCTTCGGCGGGGCTCAAAATGCGGCGATTGGAAATGGCGGCACTGACGGCATTCCCAAATCGAACCGCTCCCGCCGCCGTCCGCCCGGAAGTGCTTAGTCCGAACTTTTCGCGCAACCGTCGGGCTCTGGGCCGCCGGGGTTTGAAGACGCGCCGTTTCGCGGTCAGCACAATCTCGGTCGCATTTTCCAAATCCTGCAGGAACATCTGTTCCATCGCTTCGCCAAAGCCTGCGTCTTCGATCACCACATCCAACTCCCAATTGGTGATCCAGCTTGCCAGATTGAGATTAGACGAACCGACGCGCGCCCAACGGCCATCGGCGACGGCGGTTTTGGCGTGAATCATCGGGCCGTTCCACTCGTAAACGCGCACGCCGGCTTCGAGCAGGGGGCGGTAGCCGGAACGCGATAAAGCACGCATCACCGGAATATCGTTCGCCTGTGGAACCAGCAGGCGGACATCCACGCCATCCATTGCCGCTGACCTCAGCGCCTGCACGTAAGGTGATGTTCCGGCAAAATACGCATCCGTCAACCAAAGCGTCTCGCGCGCCGTCGCGGCAATAATTTGATCCAACCGGTACAGCGCCGCGGTGTTCGGCAGGCTGGCGACGACACGCAAATGCATCTCGCCCGCGGGCGGAAGATTCGCGGCCTCAACCAGTTCCTCCTCCGGCAACGGTTCACCCATTTCCGCCCACATCATCGCGAAGGCCTGTTCGATGTCGGCCACCGCCGGGCCGCGAACTTCAATGCCGGTGTCGCGCCAGCCTTCAACGCCTTTCTCCGGATCGCCGACCCACATTTGCCCGACGCATAACCCCGCGACGAAACCCACGCGCCCGTCCACCGCCAGCATCTTGCGGTGATCGCGGCCCAACCAGCCCAACGGGCTGTCCAGCCGGGGCCGATTAAAACAACGTACTTCGACCCCCGCCGATTGCAGCGCGCGCCAAAACTTGTTTGAGGTTGGGAACAGCCCGCCCATCCAATCGTAAATCAGACGAACCTTCACTCCGGCGCGCGCCTTTTTCCCCAGGGCTTCGGCAAAAAGTCGTCCCTGTTCGTCTTCGTGAATGATGTAGCTTTCGAAATGAATTGTGCGTTCAGCGGACTCAATCGCCGCCAGCCAGGCCGGATAATTTTCGCGCGCGTCCCGTAACAGCCGAACGTCGTTCCCCGGAATGAGCGGCGCGCCGACAGTTCGCGAAAATGCCTGGTCGGCGGAAATACGAATCGAACTGCCCGGCACTCTTTTCTGACGTGATGTTTTTGGAGGAATGATCTTTTGTTCTTTCATTTTGCCCTTTCCTTGCGCCCAAAATTTGACCACCTTTCAACTTTGCAAACAACCTTGCAAAGCAATGGCCAGAGTCAGGGCACAGTTTTGACTGATCACCTCAGGCTGATAAGCTGGCTGCAGATTCGGAATTCAGGAGACCAAAACACGCTGATGGCTTTACTTGCGACCGCCAAAGACACGCATCTTCATCGTTACCGGCAGATTGCCGAAGTTCTGACCAGACATGGGTTCGGCTTTTTGCTGGGCTCACTGGGGCTGGATCGCTTTTCGCCCTTTCATCACGAACTGCCGGGACAATCTTCCGGGAATCAAAGCTTGACGCCGCCGCAACACATCCGCGTCGCACTGGAAGAATTGGGCACGACATTCATCAAGCTGGGACAGCTTCTTTCAACGCGGCCTGATCTGCTGCCGCCGGAATATTTGCTGGAATTCGCCAAGCTGCAGGACGAAGCGCCGCCATTCGATTCCGACGTGGCGCGGGAAATCATCGAAACAGAGCTTGGCCAATCGGTCGAAACATTGTTCTTAAATTTTGATGCCGAACCGCTGGCCGCCGCTTCCATTGGGCAGGTTTATGGCGCGCGGTTACGCGACGGCACGGAAGTCATTATCAAAGTCCGCCGCCCCAACGTCGTCGAACAGCTTGAAGAAGACCTGGAGATTCTGCACAACGCCGCCGCCGCCCTGAACCGCCGCTGGGAGCTTGCCAAACGCTACGATCTGCTGGGACTGGCGCAGGAATTCGCGCTGAGTTTGCGCGCCGAACTGGATTACATTCGCGAAGGCCAGAACGCCGAACGCTTCGCCGCCAACTTCGCCAATGATGCAACCGTCCATATTCCACGCATCTTCTGGGAAACGACGACTTCGCGCGTGCTGACGCAGGAACGCATCCGCGGCGTCAAAGTCAGCGAAATTTCGGCGCTCGATGAATTCGGCATTGACCGCCCGGAACTCGCCCGTCGCGGCACGCGCGCCATTCTGAAGATGGTGTTTGAAGACGGCTTCTTTCACGGCGATCTGCATCCCGGCAACTTCTTCATCCAGCCGGACAGCCGTTTCGGGCTGATTGATTTCGGCATGGTCGGCACGGTGAACGATAAGACACAGGATTATCTGGCCAACCTGATCCTGGCGCTGACGCGTCAGGATTTCGACCGCCTGGCAGAAGCGGTCCTGGAACTGGATGCCACCAAACAGCGCGTTGACCGCGCCGAATTGCGCCGCGACCTGGAACATCTGGTTAGACCCTATTTTGGATTGCCAATCGGCCAGATCAACCTGACGCCGCTGTTCAACGACGCCTTCGCCATCATCCGCCGCCACCGGCTGAACCTGCCGCCGCACCTGGCGCTGCTGGTCAAAACCATCATCATTGCCGAAGGCATCGGCACGCGCCTGGACCCAAATTTCCATCTGATCGAAGTCATCGAACCGTACGCGGACCAACTGATGATGCGGCTGTTTTCGCCGCGCCGGATGATCAAAAAACTGGGGCAGGCCGGCGTGGACGTAGCCAGGTTGGGCGTGGAAATCCCGCAACAACTGCGGCAGCTTCTGACCGAAATCGAACGCGGCGGCTTTGAAGTCGGCATGAAACCCAATGCTTTCGAACCGTTGCTCGTCCGGCTGGAAAGGCTGGCCAACCGGATTGTGCTCGGCGTCATCGCGTCGGCGTTCATCGTTGGCCTGGCAATTCTGCTGTCAGTGTTTCGTCCGCCGGGCTGGGAACGCTGGCTGGGGACGCTGTTCGCCATCGGCTTTTTCTTCGCGGTGCTGCTGGGAGCTTACTTGGCCTGGAGCATTCTGCGGTCCGGCGGATCGAAGAGTGATTGATGATCGCCTCTTGAATTGTGCGCCATCAAAAGATTGCTTTCGCAGCATCCATCGCGGCAGTCAATTGCTCAATCTGCATTCCACCGCCCTGCGCAAAATCAGACTTGCCGCCGCCTCGCCCGCCAAGCTTTTCACACGCGGCTTTGATCAAAGCATTCATATCAGCGGAGAGATTCGCCGAACGCGCGAAGACCAAACGCGCCATTTCTTTTTCACGCACCGCCAGCAAAGCGATCACATTTTCGCCGTCCACCAGCCGGTGAGCGATCAGTTTCACTTCTTCAAACTCACGGTCGTGAAAGACGTGTTCGACCACGCGAAGGCCATTCTTTGCCGTTGTCGCTTCGAGCAGTTCCGCCGCTTCGACCTTGGCGGCGAGTTCGGCAAGTTCGCGGACACGGCGGGAAAGGCGTTTGTTTTCTTCGATCAGCCGGTCTACCGAGCTTTCAGCGTCTTCGCGGCTGCCGCTGAATTTCAGGGCGATGGCCTCGGAAACCCGGTTCGCCAGACGGTAATCTTTCAGGGCGCGAACGCCGCAGACGAAATGGACGCGGGTCATCTTTTTGGCGCGTTCCCAGGCGCGAACGGCGATCAGGCCAACTTCGCCTGTGCGCTGGGCGTGCGTGCCGCCGCAGGGTGACCAGTCGTAATCGGCGATTTCGATGACGCGGATGCAGTCCGTGATGAAGCTTTCCTTGCGCAGCGGCAGGCGGGCGGCTTCTTCGGGCGAGACTTCGTGGATGCGGATTTCGCGATTGTCAAAAACGATGCTGTTGGCGAGTTCTTCGGCGCGAATGATGGCTTGTTCGACTTCGCTGGGCTGTAGCTCCAGCGTCAAATCAATTTCCGTCGCGCGGTCGGTGATGCGAAAGCCGCGTGTTTCGGCGCCGAAAAGCTGAAAGAAGGCTTGCGAAAGGATGTGCTGTCCGGTGTGCTGCTGCATCATCTCGCGGCGGCGCAGCCAGTCAATTTCGCACTCGACTTCTGTTCCGACAACCGGGTCAACGTCGGCTTCCAGCTTGTGCTGGATTCGTCCATCGCCGGCCATTTCGACGGCAATGACTTTGCCATTGCCAATTCTGCCAACATCGCAGGGCTGACCTCCGCCGGTTGGGTAGAAAGCCGATTGATTGAGCACGATGATTCGCTGGCCGTTTTCCAGCCGGGACTCTTCGACAAACGCGTTGAAGTGTGTGGTGCGTGGTTGCAGCCAATACAGTTTTTCAGTCATAAGCCTTGTTTGCGTACCAAATGAAAGTGAATCACAGGATGTGATGTTATGCGTCAGGATTCCGTAAACGCAACCAACTGAGCGCGTTCACGGATCAAACATTCAGAAATCCGAATCGAAATTCAAAAAACTGAATTTCCGGTTTTCAATTTTCCAGGTCATCATCTTTGCCTTGTTGAATTTACCTTATGGCTTTCAGTTGGCTTGGTATTTGCCTAATCAATAGTGAAACTTTTTTCTTGAATTCTTTAAGAATTGGCACAATTTACACCCAGGCAATGAAGAGCGAAGATGAAGTTGAAGGGTGTTCTTTCATCATACGCTTTTCATTCTCAGCGCTAGCAACACTCCCCTAAGAAGATCCCCGGTTTCCCATCAATCAGGTTACGCCGCCTTTGGTCAAAGTGCGGCCGTTTAGTAAACCATTCGCTTTGAAGGAGGAATTTATGCAATTCAAGACATTCAGGGTAAATCTAAGATATTTGCTCTTTCCTGTTGTTTTACTCGTGGCAGGATTGATTTCGACGGTGGGTTTCGCGCAACAGACGACAGGAAACGTGCGCGGCCTGGTGAAAGATCAGGTCGGCGCGGTTGTGCCCCAGGCCACGATTACTCTAACCAATACGCGCACAAATGAGGTTTATACAACCACAAGCGGCGGTGACGGCCAGTTTCAGTTCAATAATCTGCTGGGCGGGAGTTACACGTTGCGGATCGAGTCAGCAGGTTTCCGGCCTCTTATTTTGAATGATGTGCGGGTGCAGCTTAATCAGACGACCGACGTACCGGCGGCGCTGACAGCCGGCATTCAGGGAGAAACAGTAGAAATTTCAGCCGGGGGTCTGGAATTGGTGCAGACGACCACGACCAATCTGCAACGGACATTCGATACTCGCCAATCGGTCGAACTGCCTCAAACAGCGCTTGGCGGCGGCGTTTACAACCTGGCGTTGCTGGCGGCAAACGTGACCAGCGGCGGCGGCGTTGGTGTGGGAACAGGTGGCGCCATTGGCGGACAGCGCGCGCGCAACAACAATTTCGTGGTGGACGGCATTGATAACAATGATAAGTCAGTGACCGGCCCTTCCATTTACATTTCAAATGAGTCGGTTTCTGAATTCTCGCTCCTGACCAATCAATTCTCCGCCGAATTCAACCGGTCGAACGGCGGACAGTTTCTGACCGTCACCAAAAGCGGATCAAATGAATGGCATGGCGCGGCGTTCGGGTATTTTCAGAATCGCCATCTAAACGCGCTTGATGTGCGGCAAATCGAGCAGGGCTTCGTGCGCGAGCGCAACGTGCCGGGCAGAGAGTTCATGCCACGCTATGATTATGGACGTTTCGGCGGCAACATCGGCGGGCCGCTTTATCTGCCGCGCTTTGGCCAGGGCGGATCGCCAGTCATCAGCGGCAAGGACAGGGCGTTTTTCTTCGTCCAGTTCGAGCGGCTGCAAAGCGGTTCGGCAGCGACGCCGCTTGGCGTGACCACGCCGACAGCGGAAGGATTCGCTGCCCTGAACGCGATTCCAGGTTTGTCGCAGGGGAATCTGGGCATTTTCAATCGCTTTGTTCCGGTCGCGGCGACCGCCGATGACACCATCACAGTGCTGGGGCGCTCGATTCCAGTGGGGCCGGCCAGTTTCTCCGCGCCGAGTTTCTACAATCAGAACAATATTGTCGCCAACCTGGACTTTAATCAGAGCGACCGGACGCAACACCGCACGCGCTTCATCTTCAATCGTTACCGCGAAATTGATAACAGCGCGACGCTGCCGGCGTTTTATACCAACCGGCCAGTGGATGGGCGGCTTTTCTCTTATACCTTCCTGCACACCTTCACCCCAGCGGTGAATTATGAGTTGCGTCTGGCTTATCGCCGTTCGCTGGATCGGATTGTCGTGCCGGATATTCCTTTTCCCGGCCTGGACACTTTCCCGAATATTGGGCTGGGTGATCTGGGACTGGACATCGGCCCCAATCCGGTCGCGCCGCAGTTCGGCATTGAAAACAATTACCAAATCGTGACCAATCTGGCCTGGCGGCCAGGCAATCATTCGTTCAAGTTCGGCATTGACGTTCGGCGGATCATCTCGCCGCAGTCCTTCGTTCAGCGCCAGCGCGGCGATTACCAGTACAACTCCACGGAACAATTTCTGCTCGACCGCAGCCCGGATGCGCTGGCTGAACGCACCGTGGGCGAATCGCCATATTACGGCAATCAATGGCTGGTCTTTCCCTACGCTCAGGATGAATGGCGTTTCCGCCCGAACTGGACATTGACCGCCGGGCTGGCCTACTCCTATCAACAGCTTCCGTTCGGCGCGCGGCAGCAGAGCCTGAATGCAATTTCGTCCGTGCCGGGCCTGATTGATTTCCGCGAACCGGAAGCGCAAAAGCGCAACTTCGCGCCGCGCATCGGTCTGGCTTATGCGCCCAACTTCAGTTCAGGAATGCTGGGCCGGTTGTTCGGCAACAACAACCAGACTTCGATCCGCGCAGGGTTCACGATGGCCTACGACGTGATTTTCGACAACCTGTACATCCTGTCGCTGCCACCGCAGTTTAACCAGACGCGGACTATTCTTCCCACGGCGAATCAGGCGAACTTCCTGGCGGGCGGAGGAATTCCACCCATTCCCACGGGCGGATTGACTGATCCGGCGACGGCGCGCGCGGCAACTTCGTCTTACATCCCCGATCAGAAAGTGCCTTATTCCCTGAGCTACTCGCTCAGCATCCAGCGTCAATTCGCCAAGGATTATGCAATCGAGTTGCGCTACCTGGGCACGCGCGGCGTTCACCTGTTGACGCAAAACCGGCTCAATACACAGTCGCGGGTTGAGCAGTCGTCACTGCCGACCTTCTTCAACGCGCCGACAGCGGCGCAGCTTTCCGGGCTGAGCCTGACATTGGGCGACATTCTCCAGCGTCCGCTGATCGTTCCGGCCTATAACACGGCGGGCTTCAATGCCCAGCCGCTGGTCGCGTTCTCATCAAACGGTTATTCCACCTACGACGCGGGGTCGGTGCAACTGAGCAAGCGGCTCTCGAAAGGTTTTGACATTATCGCGGCCTATACCTACAGCAAGTTCATTGACAACGCGACCGCCGAGTTGTTCAGCACGGTGCTTTCACCACGCCGGGCGCAGAACTTCCTGAATTACCGCGATGAAAAAGGACCTTCGGCGTTTCATCGTCCGCATCGTTTCACCTTCGGAGGCAATTTTGAACTGCCGTTCTTCCGCAACGGAAACCGCTTCCTGCGCGCGATTCTCGGCGGCTTTATGATCAGTCCCGTGTATACCTACGAGCGAGGCGGCTTCGCCACGGCGCGCAGCGGCGTTGACGCGAATCTAAATGCCGATTCGGCAGGCGATCGCGCCATCTTGAACCTGAATGGCAGGGGCAATACGGCCAGCACGGTTTACGCCGTTGACCGAACAGGCGCAACCGTCGCCTTCGGCAGTCCGGGCATTGTCGCCTATGTCGCCAATGATCCGAGCGCCCGCTTCATTCAGGCCCGCGAAGGCACTCGCTCGAACCTCGGACGCAACGCCTTCCTGCGGCTCGACGACATCAACAACTGGGATATTTCGGTCAAAAAGAATTTTGGCTTTACCGAAAGCTTCCGCGTCCAGGTGCGAGCCGATTTCATCAATGCGTTCAACCGCCCGCAGTTCGTGCCCGGCTCAGTCAGCACGGTGCTCCCCGTGGACACAACCAGTCTGGTGGCCACCAGCTTCAATCAAATTGGGCTGATTCCAAGCAACTTCGGGCAGTCAAGAAATGTTTTCAGCAGCCATCCGCGCGTAATTCAACTCGCGCTGCGGCTGGAATTCTAAAGCCAGAGCCAAGCAGAAAATTCCAATTATCGGGGAGGGGGATTTATGCCCCTCCCCGTTTTTTGCCCGATTGTCTTTTAACGAATGGATGATTGATAATCTCGGCATCTTTGCACTGGACAAGAGATTCAAGATTACTATGGCAAAAAAAGGCAATGTACTGGTTGTTGATGACGAAGAAGTCATGCGCGATGTGCTGGAAACAGTTCTGTCGCAGGACGGCTATCGTGTGGATCTGGCGAAAACCGGAGAAGAAGGGCTGGCGCGGTTCGGCGAGCGGCCTTATGACGTGGTGCTGCTCGACGTTTCCATGCCCGGCATTGGGGGCCTGCGCACGCTGGAAGAACTGCTCAAGCTCGACCGCGAAGCGGCGGTCATCATGATCACGGCGTATGCGACCTTCGACACGGCGATTGCCGCCTGGCAGCTTGGCGCATTCAACTGCATTCGCAAACCATTCGAGAACGAGCAGATTTTGAAGACTGTCGCCGCCGGATTTTCCCGCCGGCGAGGGGATGAAGAGCGCCGGGTATTGCGCCGCACATTGAAAACCTCCGGCGACCGCAACCGCATCGTCGGCAATTCTCCGGCCATCCGCGAAGTTTACGATCTGATCGAACAAGTCGCGCCCGCGCGTTCAACAGTGCTGATCACGGGCGAATCGGGCACCGGCAAGGAAGTCGTCGCCCGCACCATTCATTTTTCCAGCCCGCGGGCTGAATCGGGGCAGTTCGTCGCCGTCAATTGCAGCAACATCCCTTCGGAACTTCTGGAATCAGAGTTATTCGGCCATACGAAAGGCGCTTTCACCGGCGCAATTGCCGCCAAAAAAGGGCTGTTTGAAGTTGCCGATGCCGGTTCCATCTTCCTGGACGAAATCAGCACGATTCCACCCGAAACGCAGGCGCGATTGCTGCGCGTGATTCAGGAGCGCGAGTTCACGCCTTTGGGTGACACGCAACCGCGCCGCGTGGACACGCGCATTATTGCGGCGACAAATACCGACTTGCAGCGCGCTGTAAAAAACGGCGATTTTCGCGAAGACCTGTTTTACCGGCTCAACGTCATCAACATCCATCTGCCGCCACTGCGCAACCGCAAGGAAGATATTTTGCCGCTGGCGCAATATTTCATCCGCAAATACAACGACGAAAACGGCCGTTCGATCACCGATCAGGTGTCTCCGGAAGTGCTCAGCGCAATCGAAACCTATGCCTGGCCGGGCAATGTGCGCGAATTGGAGACAGCCATCGAGCGCGCGGTCATCGTTGCGCGCGGCAACGAAATCACGATGGAATGCCTGCGAGGAGAGATCATTCAACCGCCAACGCGAACCGGGGCAACCGGAGATTTGTCCGAAAACGCGGCGGCATTGGATGTCGCGCGCGGCATTTCGTTCTACGACGAAGTCTCCCGCTTCGAAATCGAACTGATTCGTCGCGCTCTGGAAATTACCGGCGGACATCAGAGCCGCGCCGCGAAGCTGCTGGGCATGAACAACACCACGCTCAACAGCAAAATCAAGGTTTACAACATCAAGATTTAAGATTTGAGACCGGCAGGACGCGGACGTGTCTTGCCGCCTGACAGAACTTTCCGGCACACCTGACAGTCCGCCGGACGGTGAAGTATAATCCGCCGCAGTGATGTGGCATTCGCCCACATTATTTCCAATTCAAATCAAACAAGACGAGGTCAAAAATGGAATCAACGTTTGTGCCCAAAGTGCGTGGGTTACTGGTCAGTCTGCTCGCACTGGTTTTTATGACGGCTCTGACAGTGGCCGCGAATGCCCAGGACCAAAAGAAAGAGCAGGGACCACAGCTTTCCGGAGACGAGCGGAACGCTCTGGAAAAAATCGTTAAAGCGGCAAACACCGAAGCCAAAATGAAAGCGGCGGCTGATTACGCCAAAAAGTTTCCCAAAGGCGTCAAACGTCTGGAAGTCGCCGGCACCATCGCCAACGAAATCTACCGGATTCAGGATAACAATCAGAAAATCAAAATGGCGCAGGAGTTCTCCAACACCTTCAATCAGCCTGGCGAACCTGATCTGGTCAGACCGTCTTTAATCGAAGCCTACTTCACCGCCAATAAATTCGATGAGGCGCTGAACGAAAGCGCCAAGTATCTGGAAAAGAACCCCGAGGATGTAACGATCCATGTCCAGATCACCTGGGCGGGCGCCAATCAGGCGCAAAAAATGCCGCCGACCTCCAGGCTCATTCAGGAAGCCTTGAAATCAGGCGTCAAAGGCGTCGAATTGATGGAGGCGGACAAAAAACCTTCCTGGATGGAAGACGCCAAATGGAAGGAATACCGCAATTCCTGGCTGTGGCGTTTGTACCAGGCACAGGGCATTCTGCAGGTAATCTCGAACAATAAAACCGCCGCCAAGGAAAGTTTCGAGAAAGCAGTCGGCATCGAATCCTACGAACCCAGCATTCTGCTCCAACTCGTCAACCTTTCCAGTGAAGAATACCAGACCCTGGCGCAGCAATATCAGAAGGAACAAAAGCCTGAGCAAATGACCAAGGCGCTGGAAAAAATGGACGAAGTGATTGACTGGCTGGCACGCGCGGTCGCCGCCACCGAGGGCAACGCCCAACTGAAGGAAGCCAATGCCCAGTTGATGGAAAACCTGAAGCAGTACTATTCCTTCCGCAACAACGGCAAAACCGACGGAATGGCCGGATTGATTGACAAGTACCGCAAGAAAGGATGAAGGATGAAGGCGGAAGGATGAGGTAAAAATATTCGATCTGTTTCATCCTTCATCTTTCATCCTTCCGCCTTTCACCAATTCTTTCGCCTCGCGCTGGTTGCTGCGCGAAACAGGCAGTTTCATGCCGTTCGACAATTCGACGGAAACTTCCCCTTGTGGTGAGCGCGAGAGGCCAACGATGGTGGAGGCGCGTACAATGTTATTCCGATGCAATTGTCGAAAGTCTTCCGGGTCCAGCCGGTCCGCCAATCGGGTCAACGACAGATCACAAATCCCTTCCACAATGCCTGCCGGCCCGTTCTCGAAATAGACACAGGTGTAATGATCACGGCTGACGAAGCAGAAGATTTCCTCGTCCATCACCACACGCAACCGACTGCCCTGTTTGACCGTCAATTTGCGCAGATAAGCTTGCGCGCCCTCGCGCCTGGCCAATTGGGCTTCGAGCGCCCGTAATCGCTCTTCGCCGGCAACGCGCCCCAGCGCGCGCGCCAGCGCCTGATGCAGCCGCTCGGCGGTGAACGGTTTGAGCAGATAGTCACAGGCGTGTTCTTCAAAGGCACGAATGGCGAATTGATCGTAGGCCGTTTGGAAAATGACGTGGAAAGGCCGCTCCTCGAATTGCTGCAACACCTCCAACCCATTCAAGCCCGGCATCTCGACATCCAGGAACACGACTTCGGGACGGAACGAGTTGATCATTTCAACCGCGCGGATTCCGCTTTCGGCCTCCTCAATCTCGAACTCCGGGCTGAATTGCCGCACGTAGCGGGTGACGCGCTGCCGCGCCAACTGCTCATCGTCCACGATCAGGATTCGCTTCGGCTCAGCCAATCCGCTCTCCTGTGAAATGAAAGCCGGCGACAGTCCGGCCCTGCTCATCGCGGCGAAGGTCAAAGCCGTGCCAGTCGCCGTACAACAGATCAAGGCGCGCGCGCGTGTTGGCCAGGCCAGTGCCATTATTCGCCATACTTTTGCCGGCTAGGCTCTTGCTCGATGGCAGCGGCGCACCAGTGTTGGCAACGCTCAACCGATACCCCGCGGTGCCGTCGCGCCCGATTTCAACCACGACTTTCCCACCAACCACGGACGGAGCAACACCGTGTTTGATCGCGTTTTCGACCAGGGTTTGCAACATCAGGCTGGGCAAAAATATCTCCCCGCTGTTTTCCGGCGCCTGAATTTCAAATTGCAGCCGGTCGCCAAACCGCAACTGCTCCAGTTCCAGATACGCCCTGACAATTTCCAGCTCCGACGCCAGCGAAGAAGTCTTCGCCCCGGAATTGGCCAGAATCCGGCGGTATAAATCCGAAAGCTTGTAAGTGGTTTCCGCCGCGTTCTTCTGCCCCGATTCGATCAGTTCGGCCAGACTGTTCAATGCATTGAACAGAAAATGCGGGCGCATCTGCTGTTCCAGCACGTGCAGGCTGGCTTCGGCGGATTCGGCGCGCATGGCCAGCGCTTCTTCCCTGGCCTGCCGGTAGGC
Source organism: Heliomicrobium sp. (assembly GCA_021155085.1). GTDB lineage: Bacteria > Acidobacteriota > Blastocatellia > RBC074 > RBC074 > RBC074. The sequence continues at coordinate 167,978 of JAJNQA010000074.1, forward strand.
AAAGAAAAGCGAGAACGCGGTCGCGATGCTTCCGCTGAAAACCAGCAATGGTAAAAAATCAGGAAAATTTTCCGGCCTGCCAAACCATGCGCTTCTGCCAATCGCCACCAGCCACATGCCCGTCACCGCGCCGAAACTGCCCAGAAAAATCTGTCCCCAGATCGGCGGCTGATAGAACTTCCCCGTCTTGATCATGATCCAGGTCAACACGGCGTAAACCGCTCCGAAGCAGAAAAAGATGATCAGCCCAATGACCGTCCCGTAAATCAGCGAAGAAATCATTCCGACACGAAACCCGCCATGCTCCCGCCAGTAGGAAAGATTGAGCAGAAACGGCAACAAGGCAATGACGGGCGCAAGTAAGCCGTAGCGCAAGTACCGCCGCATCTCTTCCCAGTAACGTTGCCAGTGTGGATTCATCGCGGCGGGATTGTGGCAAACCGGCGAACGTCTGCCAATCGAAACGCCTGCCATTCAGTCGGAAAAACCGCCCGTCCGGAAGAACGTCCCCCCATTTTTTGAAAACCCGTCGTAGATTGCCGGCAGCAGCGGTAAAGCACGAACGATTTCAACAAGCGGAGGAAAGCTTCAACAATGGACACCCGGCAGAAAATTCGTCAGGCAAATGCAATTGCGCACGTGGTGCGCGTCATCGGCATTTTGTTTTTCATCGCCATGGCGTTTCAGATCATGACCTGGAAATACGCCATCTTCGGCGGCGTCGCCTGTTTCATCATCGCGCCCGCCATCCGGCAAATCATGGTTGGCCAATACCAAAAGGAGAATTGAATGAAAAAGCTGATTCTGTTACTCGGCGTATCTCTGATGCTGCTGACACCGGTCGCGGCAATGGCTCAATTGCCTTCAACTGCCTCGGCGGCGGAAATGAAAAAGCTGGACTTTCTGACCGGCGACTGGAAAGGCGAAGGCTGGATCGAAATGGGCCCCGGCGGACGCAGCACCTTCAAACAGACCGAAGCCGTGCAGAGCAAACTGAACGGCACGGTCATCATCGTCGAAGGGCTGGGCACGGGAAAGCTGGCAAGTTCAGGGCAGGAAGGCGTCGTACACAACGCCCTGGCCGTAATCTCCTACGATTCGGCGGCCAGGAAATACCTGTTTCGCGCTTTCCGCGCCGACGGAAACTACATTGACGCCAATGTCACTCCGATCGAGAAAGGCTTGATCTGGAGCTTTCGCCCTCCGCAGCAAGGCGGCGAAATCAGATACACCATCAAACTCACCGACGCCGGGCAGTGGCTTGAGATCGGCGAGTTTTCGATGGACGGCAAACAGTGGCGCAAGTTCTTCGAGATGACGCTTCAGCGCGTGAAATGAAGCCATCAGTCAGGCGATTCTTCGGAGGGCGGAAACATGCTCGAATTCCTCTTCAGGGCAATGCTCTCGCAGAGATTCAATCGCGCCGTATCCCCAGGACACGGCTCCAAAAGCAATTTTCGCCTTCCGCGCCGCCTCCAGATCGCTGACTTGATCGCCGATGTAGAGGGCTTCGTGGCTGGGAATGCCGGTCATTTTGAGCACCTTTCGAATTCTGGGCGGTTTGCCGAAAATGGACATTCCGCACTCAAATTGGCGAATCAGCCTGGTATTTGCAGGCCCCAGAATCTGGCTCACGTTGTCGTAGTCGTTTGACGAGACGATAGCCAGAGTAACTCCGTTGTTCGCCAAATGAAGCAGCGTTTCATCCACCTGTTCAAACAGCGAGATGCTGGCCGCATTCTGGCTCATCAGCGAAGTAAAACTCTTGGCCACAAACGGGAGTTTCCAGGCAGGCATCCCGACCTTCTCCATCATCTGCTTGGCGCTATAGTGCCTAAAACTCGGGGCCAAATCCGGCTCGATTCCCTTAAACCCATGTTGTTCGGCGAGTTGGTTAAAGACGCGAATAAAGAATGGAAACGAATCCGCCAAAGTTCCATCGAAGTCAAAAATTGCCAGTCGGTATTTCATGTGAATGAATTGCCTGAAATCGGGCATAAAAGAGGCCCTGCATAACACTGGCGCAGTGTAGAGAAATTCGCTCCGTAGCCCCCGCTACCTGCCATTGTTAGGCATCACTTGCCCATAAGGTCCAGACCAGACGTAATAGTCTGCATCTTTGCTTTGTTCCATCAGTGGTTCTGTAAAATCGAGTTGTTGCCAGCCGCCACTTCCGCCTTTTCGTGCCTTCCAGAGTAGTATCCTGTCTGCAAACATGTCTTCAAGAAAGTCTAAAACCATTTCAGTCACTTCGGTGTCTATTTCGTCTTGATTCAACTCCGGTTTATACGGGTTAAAATGTCCGTGAGTAATCTCTCCGATACTAATGGTTGCTTCATCTCCATCGTCCCATATTTCCAATTCTCCGACATCTGAATGTTTGGCTGGAAACACCACAATAGGGCCAGAAGCTGGGCTTACTAGCACTCGCTCGTTAGGATATTTTTGTTGGAGCAGAGGAAGGAATTTGTCTCTTATCATACTTTTTGACGACTATCTGCGTTAGTGACGGAAAAGCTGGCGACTGGTTGCTTAGTATCCGGGTGCGAAACGGCGCGGGATATAAGTCCACGCCCTCAAACCGGCAATCAATTTTTCGCAAAGCTGAAAGCCAGCCTGAATCTTCGTAAAACCTGCGCTACACCACTGAGACAGCTTCCGGCTATGTTGCACCGTTTGGATCAAATAACAGCGGGAAAAACTGCCCGCCCATTTTCTCACCTTTCGGAATGACAAGTACGCCCGCGAGTGGCGGCTCGTTTGAATTCGACATCACGCCATCGCGGAAAACGTTGATGACCGTCGCGCGCCGAGGCCGCGTGGTCGTGTTCGCGTACGAACCGTGAATCAGCCTCGCGTGGTGAAAAGAACACTCGCCTTTCTTCAACTCAATCGCGACCGGTTTGAACAGCGCTTTCTGTTCATCGGTCAGCACGGTTTGAATCGCGTCCATATCACCGGTCAAGCCGGTGACCGGCAAATCTGGCCAGCGATGGCTGCCGGGCACGTAATGCACGCAGCCGTTTTCGCGCGTTGAATCGTCAAGGCCAATCCAGCAGGTCAGATGCTGCAAAGGCGTTGTCCGCGTCCAATAGGAATAATCCTGATGCCAGGCGACCACGCCGCCGTGCTGTGCGGGCTTGCAGAAAAGTTGATCGTGCCAAAACCGAACCGCGCCGCCCAGCAACTGCGAGGCCGGAACGACGAACGCCGGATGCCACAAAATGTCATGAAAGCCCGGTTTGATCCGCCAGGCGCCCAGCGCGTGAAACAAAACTTTTGGCGGGTCCAGCGATTCGTTCGAGTGATATTCGTAAAACAGTTCGTGGCCGTCGCTGCCGGGCGTCATCAAGTCTTTCAACTGCTCGCGCAACTCTTCAACCTGGCCGTCGTCCAGAATGCGGATTCCCGCCAGATAGCCGTTTTCGTTGAAGAACTGAATTTGTTCCTCGCTCAGCCGGTATTGATCCCACTGCTCTGCGCTGACCGGCAGGGAAAAAAGATGACTGATCGGTTGGTGGTAAAACGATAAATCCTGCGGCAAAACAACCTCCTCGAAAAAGACTGGAAGCGCGAGCATCCCTGCTCGCCGGTGTCGCGGGCATCTTGCCCGCCTGCGACTTATACACGCTGACCCAATACCGGCAACGGTGAAGCATAAACCAGCTTGAACCGTTCGCGCGGATCCACCGTTTCCGCGATGGCGCGCTCCGGCTCGTCCAGCCTGATCACCCAGGCGTGGCCGTCGGTTGATGAATCATCCTGGCTGACGCCGAAGCAAATTCTGGCCGGAATGCCATAGCCATTCAGCAGCCGGTAAACGATCAAAGACTGCTGCACGCATTTGCCCCATTCGAATGGAAAGTTAATGACGAAGCTGGCAAAGCGAACGACCTTTTCATCGCTCGAAATTGTCCAACCCGGCTGCGTCGGCAGGTAAAGTTTTTCCACCACGCCCAACGCCGAAGCGAAATGCGGCGAGGGAATGTTTTCCGGCAGATATTTCCTGACCAGCCAGGCCGCGCGAATCACCCGCGCCAGCAGCAGGTAGTTTTCCCAGGCAAAAACATATCGGTAAAACTTCAGCAGCCGTTTCATAACATCACTTCGTTGACAGGCTGGTTTGCCGCAGCGCCTCGTACAAAGCGATTCCGACGGAAGTCGCCAGATTCATCGAGCGAATATTCGGGTTCGGCATGGGAATGCGCAGGCAACGCTCCCAATTCGCGCGCAATAACTCTTCGGGCAATCCGCGCGATTCGCGGCCAAACACCAGACAATCATTGAGTTGATATTGCCAGTCGGTGTAAACCCGTTCAGCCTTGGTCGAAAAGAACATAAAGCGGCTTTCGGGCAGGAACTGTTGCAAGGCTTCGATATTGCGATGGTAATGAATCTCCACCTTGTCCCAGTAATCCAGCCCCGCGCGGTGGAGCGCTTTTTCATCCGTGCGAAAGCCCAGCTTGCCGACCAGATGCAAGACCGTGAAGGTTGCGCCACACGACCGCGCAATATTCCCAGTGTTCGGCGGAATTTCCGGCTCGACCAGGGCAATATGCAAACCTGATGACTGTTCACCGTATTTCATTGTTTGTGCATCAATCATTTGACTTGAACTTTCGGCATCGCGGTTTCCTCTTGCGTGCGCCCAAAATCGTCCTGCAGCCGCACGATGTCGTCTTCACCCAAATAAGCGCCACGCTGAACTTCGATGAAGATCACGTTTTCCGCGCCGGGATTTTCGACCCGATGCGCAGCGCCGATGGCAATGTCCACGTACTGGCCGGGATTGAGCAGAATCTCTGTGCCATCGAGCGTCACCTTGGCGGTTCCCTGAGTCACAAACCAATGCTCGGCGCGCTGGGCGTGTTTTTGATAGCTCAGGCGTTTGCCGGGCAGCACTTCGATGCGTTTGACTTTGTAACCCGCGCCTTCGTCCAGCACGGTGAAATTGCCCCAGGGTCTTTCGTCGTAACGAGGCGAGTTTGAATCAGTGTTGACGGTTTGCAAATGCTTTACTCCTAGTTTGGGATGAATCACTGCCAATTGAACTTGGTGTGAGTGAGTGATGATAAATACCCTGCGCTAAACTATCAAAGCAAACAGCATAGCCACTAGACACTTGCTCAAAGGGTTTGTTACATTCGCCGACTAGAGCAGGCAAACTCATTCCGGTCTGGGGAAATTCGATGAAACCACGCGATCTGATTTTTGTTGGTATCGTTATCGTAGTCGTCGGCGGTCTTTACTATCTTTCAACCAAGAATAAAGCCAAAGCCATGTCATCCCGCGCCGAGCACATGGGCGTCAAAGCGCGCGAAGATTGCATGAAATGCCATACTCCCGCCAAATTCGAGGAGTTGGAGCGAGTGCATAAACACCCAGGCAAATGGCGGGATGCACGGGTGAGTTGTCTGCTTTGCCACACAACACCCGATGGACAGAAAGCGCGAAAAACGCTTTCAATCGAATCCGTGCAACTCGCCGGACTTGACTGGCGCGCGAAGTAAGTCTTCATCTCAAATCTCAAATTTCATCTCTGAATCATCAAATACAAATGGCTCAAGCAAAACCAAGCACCAAAACCGAAACCTATAAAAACTACATTGGCGGCCGCTGGGTCAAACCCGCAAGCGGTCAGATGCTGGAGAACCGCAACCCTGCAGACACACGCGAACTGATCGGCCAGTTCCCTGCTTCAACCGACGAAGACGTGCAAGCGGCGGTCGCCGCCGCTCACGAAGCCTTTCCGAAATGGAAAGCGACGCCCGCGCCGAAGCGCGCCGAAATGCTCTACAAGCTCGGCCAGATTTTGATTGATCGCAAAGAGCAGTATTCCATTGAAATGACGCGCGAAATGGGCAAAGTCCTGAAAGAGGCGCGCGGCGATGTGCAGGAAGCGATTGATATGACTTTCTACGCCGCCGGCGAAGGCCGCCGCCTGCACGGTTACACCACACCGTCGGAATTGCAGAACAAGATGGCCATGTGCGTTCGGCAACCGGTGGGATTGTGCGCGATGATCACGCCGTGGAATTTTCCGATGGCGATTCCCTCCTGGAAAATGATGCCGGCGCTGGTTTGCGGCAACACACTGGTCATCAAACCCGCCGAAGATACGCCGCTTTCCACCATCAATCTGGTCAAGGCCGCGGAAGCCGCAGGCATTCCGCCCGGCGTCATCAATGTGGTCACCGGCCTGGGCGAAGCCGCTGGCGCGCCGCTCACCACGCACCGCGACGTTCGCCTTGTTTCCTTCACCGGCTCGACCGAAACCGGCCGCATCGTTTCCACCAACGCCGCGCAGCACGGCAAGCTCTGTTCGCTGGAGATGGGTGGCAAGAACGTGATCATGATCATGGACGACGCCGATCTGGATCTTGCCGCCGAAGGCACGGTCTGGGGCGCGTTCGGAACCACTGGGCAGCGATGCACCGCCAGTTCACGCATCGTCGTTCACAAAGCCGTCTACAAACAGTTCGTCGAAAAGCTGACCGAGAAAACCAAGGCCCTGCGCGTCGGCAATGGCCTGAAGAAAACCGTCGAAGTCGGTCCAGTCATCAATCAAGCCGCCGTGGACAAGATTCTGGGTTACATCGAAATCGGCAAGAGCCACGACGGCGCAACGCTGCATCTGGGCGGCAATCGCCTGACCAAAGGCGAACACAAGCACGGCTTTTTTATCGAACCGACGATCTTCACCGATGTCGCGCCGAACATGCGCATCGCTCAGGAAGAAATTTTCGGCCCGGTGCTCAGCATCATTCCCTGCAACGATCTGGATGAAGCCATCGAAATCGGCAATGGCGTGAAGTACGGCTTATCGTCTTCGATCTACACGCAGGACGTGAATCAGGCGTTCACGGCGATGGAGCGGATGTACACCGGCATTTTTTACGTCAATTCGGCGACCATCGGCGCGGAAGTCCATCTGCCCTTCGGCGGCACCAAAGCCACAGGCAACGGCCACCGCGAAGGCGCAATGGCTTCCTCGCTCGACATCTTTTCGGAGTGGAAGGCGATTTACGTGGATTACAGCGGCAGATTGCAGAAGGCCCAGATTGACGTTTTCGACAATCGCCAATGACAGAAACGTTCCGGCAAATTGAGGGACACGCGGGAGGATAGACGATGAATAAGTTTGCTTTCGCCGCTCTGGCAGGGCTGTTCTTTCTGCTTCTCGCGATGGGCACATGTTCCTACTTTATCCGGCAAACCGAGGAAGATATTGAACGTGAAAAGCCGGAAATCGAATCCGCTGGAAAAGACTTCGGTGCAAGTACGTACGAACTTGGTTGCGTCAAGGCAGCGGCTGCCCGTATCGGGAAAAACGAATCCATCAAAGGCGCTGCCTTCTCGGCAGTGTTTTTGGACGGATGTTTGAAGACTTGCGTTGCGACCCCCGGCTTTTGCGACGACGTGCCAAAGTGGAAAGATCGCTTCAAAAGTGGTGCCTGGGCACAGGCGGTTTGCAACGAATTTGGCCAGAGCAGCAACTATTGCCGGAAGGTAATGGAACAAATCCCGCAATATTGCGACCGGACTCATTACAGATAATCGAGGAAGGAGATAAACCGGATTAAACAGGAATGCGAATTATGGCAGTCAGCACAGCCGAACAACTGATCGAACAGCCAAACGTCATCCTTCACGATGTCAGTTGGGAAACCTACGAGCGTCTGCTGGAAGAACAGGGTGAACACGGCGGCACTCGCTTCACTTATGACGAGGGAACGCTACAAATTATGATCATCAGCTACGAACACGATCGGCAAAATCGTTTGCTGGCATCATTGGTTGAAGCGATTCTCCTGGAGTTGGATATTGATTTCGAGAATGCCGGCTCAAACACCTTTAAACGGCGAGACCTCAAACGCGGCTTCGAGCCGGATTCCTGTTTTTATATTCGTCACCCTGAAGCCATCCGGAGTAAAAAACGCATTAACCTGGCAACGGATCCGCCCCCTGATTTGATCATTGAGGTTGATGTTACGCACGGTTCGATGGACCGGCTTCCAATCTTTGCTGCTGTCGGTGTTTCCGAAGTTTGGCGCTATGAAAATGGAGCGGTCAGAATTTACCGCTTGAACAAGGATCAGTATGACGAAAGCGGCGAGAGCGAATTGCTGGCTGGCGTCACGCCCGCCTTATTGACTCAATTCGTTGCCGAAAGTCAGACCATGCGTCGCACCGACTGGCAGAGGAAGGTCAGCGCCTGGGCGAAGTCTCAAGGCAATCAGTAAACCAACACTATCCAAAATTATCAGGAGCAATTACGAATGAACAAAACAAAAAGCGCAATTACCCGTGCCGATTTCCGCGAATCGGCGCAACCCGTCAAAGTCGTCATCAACGACATTCCGATGATGGCCGAAGTCAAGGAGTTTTCCACCGGCTCGCTGGGTTGGTATTTGAACGCCAAGACCCTCATTGACGTGGGCGGCAAACAGGTCAGCGTCCAAATCGGCATGAACTTGACCATCGTCGGCAGCAAAGACCTGCCCAAGGACGAATCACCTAAAGCTGAATCATCTGACTCCACCACCGAAGAATAACCGGAGGCAACCATGTCCAAAGGCTGGAAGATCGCATTGTCCATCGCGGCGGCAGTCCTGCTGCTGATGATGCTGGGCGCGGGCGCCTGCATTTACTACTTTTCGCAGATGGGAAAAGAGGTCCAACAAGACCAGAAGGCCGGAGAGCGGCTTGGCGAAACGGCTGATGAAGACGCCTGTCTGAAAGAAGCCTTCGCCCGCACCAAAGGCAAAAACATGATTGCCGGCACAGCCGCCGGCACGGTTTTCCTCGGTGCCTGTTTGCAGAACAGCCAACCTTCGCCAGGGTTCTGTGACAGTGTGCCTTCCAGCCAGGACAAGGAAGGCTCCCGCACCTGGGCTGAAGCGAGGTGCAGGGATTTGGGCGAAAGCAATATTACCTGCGGAGCCGTTTTGGGAGTCGTCATCGGCCATTGCCAAAAAAGAGAGAGAAGCACTGTGCCCACCCCAGAGTCCACCAAAGAGGAGAAGAAAAAATGATTATCGGTTTACCGAAAGAAATTAAAGACAATGAAAGCCGCGTTGGCTTGACGCCCGCCGGCGTCAAAACCTTGAGTGATTACGGCCATACCGTACTCGTTGAGAAAAGCGCCGGCATCGGCAGCGGCATCAGCGATGAGGAATTCGTCGCCGCCGCGGGTCAGATCGTGGAATCCGCCGACGAAGTCTGGGCACGTGGCGAGATGATCGTCAAAGTCAAAGAACCGGTCGGCCCCGAATATCAGCGGATGCGCGAAGGCCAACTGCTTTTTACCTACCTGCATCTGGCGCCGGATTTGAAGCTGACACAGGTCATGCTGGAACGCAAAGTCACCGGTGTCGCCTACGAAACCATCACCAACGACGAAGGCCACCTGCCGCTGCTGACGCCGATGTCGGAAGTCGCGGGCCGTATGGCAGTGCAAGTCGGCGCACATTACCTGCAAAAGCCTGAAGGCGGACGCGGCGTGCTGATGGGCGGCGTGCCGGGCGTGCTGCCCGCGAAAGTCGTCATCATCGGCGGCGGCGTGGTCGGCATCAATTCGATCAAGATGGCCGTCGGCCTGGGCGCGAATGTCACGGTGCTGGACCGGAATCTCGACCGGCTGCGGTACCTGGACGACATCTTCGGCGCGCAGATCAAAACCCTGATGTCGAACGATTACAACGTGCAGGAATCCATAGCCAACGCCGATTTGGTCATCGGCGCGGTTCTGATTCCGGGCGCGTCGGCTCCCCACCTGGTCAAGAAGTTCATGCTGAAAACCATGCACAAGGGCGCGGTCATCGTGGATGTGGCCGTGGATCAGGGCGGATGCATTGAAACGACTCACCCGACCACGCACAGCAATCCGACCTATTTCGTGGAAGACGTGCTGCATTACTGTGTCGCCAACATGCCCGGCGCGGTGCCGCGCACTTCGACCTTTGCGCTGACAAACGCGACGCTGCCCTTCGGTTTGAAACTGGCCAACAAAGGCTTCAGGGACGCGATCAAATCCGACCCGCATCTGAAGGCGGGTGTGAACACCTACGCCGGTCACATCACGTATGAAGCGGTGGCCGAATCACAGGGACTGCCCTACAAGTCAATTGACGAGTTACTGTAGCCCTGAGCAGTAACCAAAGCTTGAACACGCTTCAGTGGAAGGATTGTAATTTTCCGCTGAAGCGTGCGTCACAAGCGGTGGCAAGCAGTGAGACGTTCTGAGCTTCCAACTTTCTTTCAATCAATCATTATCGTCTCAATCCTGACGCTGTCCGGTCACCCTGTCCTAGCGCAAAAAAACGGACGCCAGACCAAGCCCCCTGCCAAATCTTCAGCACATCCAGCGGCTACAGCCGAACAGCATTACGAACAAGGTCTGGGAGCAATCCAACGGAACAATTTTGCGCAAGCCATTCTGTCGTTTCACGCAGCAATCAAGCTGAAACCAGAATTTGCCGAAGCCCACAACGCGCTCGGAATGACCCTTGGGCAACAAGGCCAGACGGACGCCGCCATCGCTTCTTTCCGCGAAGCCCTGCGCTTCAAACCGGAGTTCGCCGAAGCCAACGCCAATCTTGGGCTCGCATTACAACAGAAAGGCCAGTCCAGCGAAGCCATCGCCGCTTTTCGTGCGGCAATTGCCGCGCAGCCGGAGTTTGCCGCCGCGCACAGCGCGCTGGGATTCGCGCTGGGGCAAGCCGGGGACCTAGCCGGAGCCATCGCCGGATTTGAAACCGCCATCCGGCTCAAACCGGATTTTCACGAAGCGCATTTCCGCCTGGGTGTGACGCGCTGGTTTTCGCGGCAATACGCCGCAGCCATTCCTTCGCTGCGCCAAGCCGTGCGGCTGAATCCGAATCATTTTGAATCGAGTTACTACCTCGGCGTCTGCCTGCAAAAAACCGGCGCGCTGCCGGAAGCGATTGAAGAGCTACGGCGCGCCGTCAAGTTGAATCCCAAAGTCGCCGACGCCCGCATCGCGCTTGGTTTGGCGCTTTACACAGACGAACAGACCGACGACGCCATTGCCGAACTGCGAGAAGCGATCCGCCTGAAACCGGATCAACCGCGCCTCGTCGAAGCTCACAACCAACTCGGCCTGACCTTCATTCAGAAGCGTGATGCGGTGGCGGCGGTGGCGGAGTTTCAGGCGGCATTGAAGCTGGATCCGAACAACACCGTAATGCTGAACAATCTGGGCCTGGCGCTGATTCAAAAAGCCGATTACGCCGCCGCCATCGCCAACTATCGCAAACTGCTCAGTCTCAGTCCGAATGAAGCCGAAGCCTGGTATAACCTGGGAGTGGCGCTGAAATACACGGACGATTTCACTGGAGCGGTGGACGCGCTCAACCGCAGCGTCGCGTTGCAGCCGTCACTTCACGAAGCCCATTACACGCTTGGCATCACGCTGATGCAGCAATCCAAGCTCGACGAAGCGGCAAAAGCCTTTCGCGGCGCAGTCGCCGCAAAAGCGGATTTCTCTGAAGCGCATTACATGCTCGGCACCACGCTTCAGCAGAAAGGCGAAACGGAAACGGCGATTAACGCCTTCCGCACAGCAATCAAACTCTCCCCGCTCAGCCCGGAAATTCACAACACGCTTGGCAACGCGCTCCGGCAAAAAGGCGAAATGGACGCCGCCCGCGCAGAGTTTCAGGAAGCCGCCCGGCTGAACAAACTCAAATCCAACAACCAGGCGGCAACATTCGACACCAACACGGGAATTCAGAAAATGAAGGTAGGTGACTTGTCCACAGCCCTCAGCCTGTTTGAATCGGCCATCAAAAAAGACCCGGAGTACGCTCCGGCGCATTATCAGATGGGAGTGGCGCTGAGAAAGAAAGGCGACAGGAAAATGGCTGCGGAGGCCTTCCAGCGGGCGCAACAGCTCGACCGCCGCCTGAAACCACCGACACCTTAGATTTATTGCGGCTTCAAAATCTCGCCTTCCTTGATCTTCAACACTTGATCAGCCTTTACATCTTTCAGCGTATCCACTTGTCCGCTCGGCCAGTAAACATCAATACGGTCGGCTTGCAATTTATCGCCCAGTCCGAAATGCAGCCGCAGATCGTCGTGCGAGTAATAGCTGGCCTGACTCAATACGGCTTGCGCCTGTTTTCGTTCGCCGATGGTGACGATGACGCGCGCACCCAACGCCGTGCGATTTGATTTGACGCCTGTCAGCTTCACCTTCAGCCAGTGATGGCCACCGGTGTAATCGTTGCGCAGCAGTGAAGGCGGATGATTCATATTCATCACCAGCACGTCCGTGTCGCCGTCATTGTCAAAATCGCCGAAGGCTGCGCCCCGGCTGGAATGCGGTGTGGTGACGCCGGAACCGCTGTTTGCCGAGACATCCTGAAACCTGCCATTGCCCAGATTGCGAAATACCTGGCGCGGGCTGCGGTGCGGATATTGTTTGAAATGCTTTTCAACTTCTGGATAAACATTCCCAGTCACCCAGAAAATGTCAGGCCAGCCGTCGTTGTCCACATCCGGCATTCCCGCTCCCCAACTGATGTATTTCGTCGCCGCGCCGAATCCCGCGGCCAGAGTCACGTCTTCAAACAAGCCTTTGCCGGAATTGTGATACAAAATCGGGGTGTCGTCGGCAAAATGGGTTTTGAATATATCCAGGCGGCCATCGCGGTCGTAATCACCAACGCCTAATCCCATGCCGGCTTGCGGCTGGCCGTCTTCGTTGTAGGCCGCGCCGCTTTCAAGCGCGGTGTCGTTGAAGCTGCCGTTTCCATTGTTGTGGTACAAGATGCTCGCCGTCGAATCGCAGGCGACATACAAATCAACCCAGCCGTCTTCGTCAAAGTCCGCCGCCGCCACGGACATCGGATACCGCCCGGTGACCTTGCTGATGCCGGAGACGTCCGAAACATCCGTGAATGTACCGTCGCCATTGTTCCGATAAAACCAGTTGCGGGCGAAGGGCAAGCCTTTCGGGCCACAGTTGACGGGGATTCCCTTCCAGGCGCAATTCGCGCCTTTGCCGGGTTCAGGCGCGGTCTTCGGATCGAAGTTCAAGTAGTTCGAGACGAACAGGTCAAGATCGCCGTCGCGGTCATAGTCAATGAATGAACTGCCCGATCCCCAGCGCAGGCTTTCAGAATCAAGCCGGGCAGAATCAAGCCGGGTAGAATCAAGCCGGGCCTTTTTCGTCACATCCGCAAACGAACCGTTCCCCAGGTTTCGGTAAAGCACATTCGCGCCCCAGTAGGTCACGAACAAATCGTCAAAACCGTCGTTGTCGAAATCGCCAATGCAGAGGCCGGAAGCAAAACCCGTTTTTGTGAATCCGGCCTTCGCAGTCACGTCGGTAAACGTGCCGTTGCGGTTGTTTTTGTAAAGGCGAGACACCGGCTCACTGCCTTTCGGAAAAGCTTCGAGCCGCGAACCGTTCAGCGTCAGGATGTCCATCCAGCCGTCGTTGTCGTAATCGTAAAAGGCGACACCGCAGCCGTTGGTTTCGATGATGTAGCGTTTCGAATCAACCCCGCCGTAAATGATCGGCTGTGTCAATCCGGCTTGCGCGGCAACGTCTGTAAACGTTGAATCGCGGACATCCCTTTTGCCTCCATTTCCAAATGCGGAGTGCGGGTTTCCCGGCAGTAAAGCCAGTAACGCAAAGAAAATTGTCAGCAGATAACCTGACTTCATTTATCAGGATTCTCCAGATTGCCTTGCAGTTTTTCGGCAAGGGCGAATTCCTGTTTGGCATCTTCCGCCCGCCCCAGTTGCTGATAAACCTGGCCGAGCAGGTAATGCGCGGACTTGTTGTTCGGATCGAATTGAATCGCGCGTTTGAGCATGCCTTCGGCGTTCGGGAGCTGTTTCTTTTTCAGATAAGACTTTCCGAGCAGAATGTACGGCCCGCTGTAAAAGGGATTGAGCCAGATGGATTTCTGCAACTGAGTGATGGCTTCGTCCCATTTCAGTTGCCGCGTCAGGGCGTCGCCGATCTTGTAATAAGCCATGGCGTTGTTCGGATTGATCGCCAGTTCCCTTTCCAGCAGCGCGATTCCCTCGTCGTAGCGGCTTTTGTAAATCGCGTTCTGTCCGAGCAAATAATTGGCTTGCGGCAATCTCGGGTCTTTCTCCAGCGCCTTTTTCAATTCGGCCTCGGCGAATTCTTCCATTTCCACGCGAATCATCATTTGCGCGGTCAGCAAATGTGCGCCAGCGGAATCCGATGCGAGTCGGAACATGCGGCTGAAGGCTGCGCGCGCTTTGTCAGGCTGGCGCGTTTGCACGCAGGCCATTCCCAGCGCATAAATCAGTTCATTGTTGTTGGGAAACCGGCTAACGGTTTGTTCCAGATAAGGAATCGCTTCCGCCAGTTGGCCAAGCAGGTAATGCGAAAGCCCGAGCGCCTGCTGGCATTCATAGTATTCACGCACCACGGAACTATCACCCGGCGCTTCATTACCATGACGAACCACGGCTTGCAGATATACCAGAGCACGTTGATATTCGCGTTTGTGATACCAGGACAAGCCCATCAAATAACTGACCTCTCTTGGATCGCGGCCCTGTCCGTTTTCCAACCGGCTTAGCTTCTGAATGACTTCGTCATAACGCCCGGCATTGAAAAGCGCACGCTCTTCGGTCAGCGCTGCTGCCGAATTGCTGGCAGCCTGTTGGGCCAGAGCAATTTCAGTAATCCCCCCAGCGCAAATCAACAAAGCCAGGCAGAAATTTCCCAATCGCTTCACGTTTCAGCACTCCTTGAAGATGTGAATCCTGATTGCAGGGCGAAGAATAACACGTAAAAAACGAGGGAGCCTGGTGATGGCTCCCTCGGATCAGTAATGACCGGGACGGTGATCACCCCGTCCCGGAATGAATTCGCCGTCTCAGTTCATTTAGAACTTGTATCTGAGCGCGAATTGGAAGTTCCGTTGCGGGTCTGTCCCCCCGTAAGCGGTGGAATTGATAACGCCCGCGCCGCCGGACGGAGTGAGCGTACTGCCGTTGAACTTGCCGATAAAACCATCCGGATTGTTCAGATTGACGTGGTTGAAGAAGTTGACCGATTCAACGCGGAATTCAAGTTCATGGGTTTCGGTGATCTTGAATTTCTTGAACAGCGATGCGTCGGTGCGCCAGTAGCCTGGCCCGCGCAAACTGTTGCGTTTCTGGTTGCCGAAGGTGCCTACAGCCGGAGCGCTGAAGACGCTCAAATCAGTGAAATACCTGATCGTTCCATCAGCGCCACGGGTTGTGCCGGTTTTTACTTCACCATTGACGTTCGGACGGCCAGTTCCCGTGTCAGAGATACCGCCCGTATCGAAGGAATTATCGAACGGTAATCCACTCTGAATCGTCGTATTGGAATTGAACTGCC
Organism: Heliomicrobium sp.; assembly: GCA_021155085.1. GTDB lineage: Bacteria > Acidobacteriota > Blastocatellia > RBC074 > RBC074 > RBC074. The sequence goes on from JAJNQA010000074.1 coordinate 183,363, forward strand.
ATCCGCCCAGCAGTAAATCCGCAGGCCGCGAAAGATCGCCCAGGAACTTCTTGCCCTTGCCGACGGGCAGTTCGTAGACCTGCGACAGGACAAAAGCGTGATCGCGCGCCCAGCCCGCGGGGCCACGATTCAGGTTGGCGTCGAAGAAGAAGTAGCCGCCGTCATCCTGCGCCTGATTCTGATAGGTGTAATGCATCAGCACCGAGTAGCCGTCCGAAAAACGCTTGTCCAGTTTAAGCTGAAGCGAGTTGTAACGGTTATCGGCGCAGTTGCAGAAGAAGGCGATATCCTGCGACCAGCCGAATTTTTGAAAGAAGGGTTTGGCCAGGGTTCCGTTGCGGCCTGGACGGTAACCGGCAATCGGCACCTGATTGACGTTTACATCCGGCCCATCGCCCGCGAAGACGTGCGTGCCTTTGTTGGCGACGTAAGCGGCTTCGACAGACATCTTGTTGGTCAGTTGGTACTGCACGGTGACGTTATAGGCGTCAACCGTGGGAAGCCGCATCTTGCTCGGCAGCACGCGCGCAAAGACGCCGTCCGGCAGGAAGAACTGGCCGTTTGTCGGCAGCGTCGCGTTCGGCGTGCCGCCCCGATTTGGCGCGTTGTTCAAACCGAAGAATTGCGTGAATGCCGGCGCTCCGTCCGCCAGATTGAAGACGCGATTGAAATCGCCATTGTTGACGCGCTGCACGGCCAGCACCGGCAGGTTCTGTGTCACCGAATGGCCAAAGACCGAACCGAACACGCCAATGTCGTAGCTGCGTCCGTAACCGGCGCGCACCACCAGTTTGTCATTGACCTTGTAAGCCACGCTCAACCGCGGCGCGAAGTTGTAGCTGTTTTCGACATTGCCGTTGAGGCTGGTTGAGCCGACGCCGGCAGTGCTGATCTGCCCGGTTTCCAGGCTCAGAAAACCGCCGTTGCCGGGATTGTTGAGCGATTGCGGATTGATGACATCCAGGCGCAAACCATAATTGACGGTCAGCTTCTGCGTCGCGCGCCAGGAATCCTGGCCATAATAAAAATGCCGCCATTGTCGTTCGCGCGCGTCCGTGTTCGAACTGATATAGCGCCCGAAGTTGGTCACATCGCCGAGCAGGAACGTGGCCAAACCCAGACCGCCGCCATTGACGCCCGCTGTGCGGCCATTGTTGAAAGTCAGTTCGCCGGAGCGATGCACGTCCGAAGGCACGCGCAGATTGAAAGCGCGCCGCAGGTCCACACCGAATTTGAAGGTGTGATTGTTGACGAACTTCGTCGTGTTGGTCACGAATTGGAACTGGTTCTCGTCCTGATCGAGCGGGCAATTGCAGCGGTTGACGCCGAGGCCGGAGCCGATTCTGAAACCGCTGTTGTCGTCCGTCCCCGGAATTTCAATGAAGCCTCCGAAGAGGCCGGAACTGAAATCATCCAGGTTCAGCCCTCTGATGCCTGCGTCTTCCGCTGTCTTCTTACCGAAGTCAAACGGCAGAACGTTCACTTTGTAGCGGAAAAACCCGAAGCGGAAATCGGTCACCAGCGTTGACGACCAACTGTAATCGAAGCCATACGCCACGCTCTGATTACGCACTTTTGAAGTTCCGCCGAGCGTCACCAGTTGCTGTCCGCCGCCCTCGCCAAAAGCCGTTGGGCCATTCCGCGCGAAGTCCGCGAAGCTGTAGCGTCCGAACATGCTCAACTTCTCGCTGGCTCTGAAATCAGCGCGCACGTCGAAGCTGTCTTTATCAAAGCCTTCACTGCCGGAAGCGACATAGTTTTCAATCGTGCCGTTGGTGCCCGGTCTTCCCGCCGCGTTCGGCAGGGGAATGAGTTTCAACAAGTTCAGCGCCTGTGGCGAAAGGCGCGCGGTAGGAATTCTATTTCCGGCAAACTGGGTACGAGCCGTTAAATCGCCGTTCGCGTTGAAAACCGAAGTCGCGGGATCAAAGATGTCTCTGCCGTAGGCGGTCAAATCCCCCGTGCGCGCGGCGGCCGTCGGCACGGTGATCAGCCTTGACCCTCCGATTTTGCTGCGCAAGCCGTCGTAATCGCCAAACAGGAAAAATCTGTCCTTGATGATCGGTCCGCCCAGCGCGCCGCCAAACTGATTGCGCAGCGTGTCGGGAAGGAATTTTCCCGTCAGTGCATCGCGGCGGGATTGAGAAAATGGATTGCGCGCCTGCAACACATCGTTCTGCCGGAAAAGGTAAGCCGCGCCGTGCAGGTCGTTTGTGCCCGAACGGGTCGAAACAGAGGCGACGCCCGCGATGGCCTGGCCGAACTCCGCGTCGTAATTCTGCGAGGTGACTTTGGCTTCCCCGATGGCTTCAAAGTTCGGATTGATGACGATAATGCCGAGAATCGGATCACGATTCTCGGTGCCGTCAAGTTGATAACCGGTGCCGCTGAAATTCTGACCGTTGACCATCGTCTGGGTCGAACCTTGCGGATTTTCACTGGCGGCGTGTTGCCATCCCAGTTGCTGCGTGCCGGGCGTCAGCAAAATGAGTTTCGTAAAGTTGCGGTCAAGAATCGGCAGGTCAGTGACTTGCCGCGCCTCAAAGGTGGTCGCCACATCAGCGCGGTCTGTTTTCAATAGCGGCGCTTCCGCCGTAATGGTGATCTCTTCCGTAACGGCCCCGGCTTGCAGCGTGACATTAGCGGTCGAAGCGGTATCCACGTTGACGACGACCGAGTCAATCACCGCAGTCTTAAAGTTACTCGCTTCGACCTTGATTTTGTACATGCCAGGAATCAGACGAGTCTGATTATAGTTTCCGTCCGAATTCGTCCTGGTTGTCTCAACCACATTGGTGCCGACATTTGTAATCGTCACGGTCGCGCCGGGCACAGCAGCTCCGGACGAATCAGTGACTGTCCCGAAAACGCTGCCATACACAGCCTGCCCGAAAGTGTTTTCAGGCCATAGTGCAATGCACAGTGTCGCGCATAGTGCGAGGATGGAGAATTTCTCTTTTGCCCTCATGATGATAACTACCCTCCTGTGAAAGACCGGAAAAGCCTGGGACTGCTCATCGGTCAAGAGTGGAATGCCTGATGATTCATGATCGCAGCAGGCCTGCCCGAAAAACACGAAGCAGGCGCCTGTTTGCGGGTTGGATCAGTGCCCGGTCAAATGACCTGACATCCGGGCTTCTCCATCTAAAGAAGCCCTTGATTTCTCCCAGCAAAGCACAACCAATGTCTTCAGTTTGAGCCATAAACCCGTGGTCACAGGCTGACTCGGCTGAAAATCAATTTTTATTCCTACGATTGAAAAATGGGGTGCTGGAAAATCTGAAACACTCACCCATGTTGATAATGCTGATAGGGAGAGACGGAACCTCAATCCTCAGTTTCGATCTGCCCAGCCGGTATTTTTGAATACATCCCAGCAAAGCCGTGGCTAATTCCAGATTGAATATACTTTTGTGGACAGCGAGTGATTTCTAGCCGCATTAGAATAGCGATGGTGGATTGGTTTTGGCGTTACGAAACCGTATAATACGGTTACTTTCAATGTTTTCAATTTGTTAGCAAGCACCAGAACTGAAGGTTACCTGAAATTTGTAACGTATCAGTAACATAAGTTTCAAAATGGAAGTAAGCAGAGAAGAAAAGCTCGAGCAGCTAGAAAGAGTGCTTCAGAGCCACACACTTCACAGCGCGGACAGCCTGAGAGGTTTTCTACGTTTCGTGGCTGGGAAGGCCATCGATGACCAGGAGAGCCAGCTTAAGGAATACGTCATCGCCACGGAAGTTTTCGGACGCAATGAAGATTACAACCCACGTATTGATTCAACTGTCCGCGTTCAGGCCGGTCGCCTGCGCACCAAACTCGCTGAATATTATTCAACCGAAGGCAAGGGAGATAAAGTCCTGATTGATCTGCCGAAAGGTCAGTACACTCCGGTGTTTTCTTACGCTCCAATAAAGCCTGCCAACGGCAAAACGTTGAATACGCCTGCCAGCCTGGAGCAATTGACCATGAATTTAGAGGGAGCGGCATCCGGACTTGTCAGCGGTGCATATGCAGCGATCGCGGCATCGGATGCAAGAACGGCGGAATTTCATCAAGGCACAGCACCGCAGTCAGCAGGACAGAATCGATGGCAAATCATTGCCATCGCTTCTGTCCTGCTGACTGTACTGTTTGGGGCGTTGACCTTCTTTTACCGCTCCAGGGCCCTGGAGCTTGCCAGAGCCAGTACAGTTGGAGTGGAAAGCGACAACGATCCGCTTAATCGTCAGGAAATCGAGCCATTATGGGGTGATATGCTGCGTTCGCCTGAGCCTGTTCTGGTCGTTTACAGCAACACGCTTTTCCAGGGCACCGCGGAAAACGGCATGAAGCTCCTGAAATCGCTCGACTCACCAGGAAGCAGCATCGGCTCGCCAATCATTCCGCAATCCGAGATTGAGCAGAGCAAACAACCCGTCATTGAGCATTACACCGGCATCGGTGAAGTGATGGGCGCGTTTCAACTCGGCGAGCTTTTTGCAAAATTGAGACACGTCTCACGCGTCAAACGCAGCCTGTTATTGAACTGGGAAGACTTGAAGACTGAAAACATTGTTGTGCTTGGTTCGCCTGCCGAAAACCTTTTTCTGCGCGATTTGCCCCAACGCCAGGAGTTTGTTTTCAAACCCATGCCGGACGAGCAAGGCAATAAATCCTTCGGCATCGTCAACACACGCCCTCAGCCTGGCGAGCAGGCACGCTATTTCGCCAGACAGGACGGCCCATCACGCAGCCAGATTTCCGAAGACTATGCAGTCGTGAGCCTGCTGCAGGGACTCAATGGCGAAAAGCGAATGCTGATCCTGGCTGGCATCACCACACTGGGCACGCAAGCCGCCGCCGAATACGTGACTAAGCCTGATTACATTCGTGATCTGATCCAACACCTCAACACGGAGCCTGCGGGTCTGCGTCCGAAGCTGCCGGAAAATTACCAGATACTGGTGAAGGTAAAAGTGAACGGCGGCGTCCCGGCGCAAATTTCCTACGTCACGCATCACGTGTTGTAATTGCCGATAACATTTGCAGATGCCGTGAACCGCAATTTATAGTGAGCGGATAATGAGCATCATCCGTTTGTCACTGGTTCTCTTTCTGTTGGCGGCAGTGTCCGCCAGTCAGCCTGATTCAATCTCCGCGCAGTCCGCCATTTCCGCCGAGTTCAAAGTCACCTTCGTCAACGTCGCCAAATCCGCCGGACTGACGCATAAGACCATCTATGGGGATGAACACAAAAACAGGTATTTGCTGGAAACCACCGGCTGCGGCGTGGCGTGGTTCGATTATGACAACGATGGCTGGCTTGATCTGTTCTTCGTTAATGGCACACGCTTCACCGGCATCCCAAAAGCACAGGAGCCGACGAATCATTTGTATCGCAACAACCGCAATGGCACATTCACTGACGTGACCGATAAAGCCGGACTGCGGCGCTCAGGGTGGGGACAGGCTGTTTGCATTGGTGATTACAACAATGACGGTTATGACGATCTGTTCGTGTCCTACGTTGGCAAGAATGCGCTCTATAAAAACAATGGCAATGGCACATTCACAGACACAACCGACAAGGCAGGGGTCGGCGTGAACAAAACCAAATGGGGTTCGGGCAGTGCTTTTCTGGATTACGACAAGGACGGCGACCTGGACTTGTTCGTCGGCAGCTACATTGATTTTGATGTGAAAACCGCGCCAACGCCGGAAACCGGTCCGTGTCTTTACAAAGGTGTAATGGTCGCCTGCGGTCCACCAGGGCTGACTGGTGGAGTGAATACGCTGTTTCAAAATAACGGCGACGGCACATTCAATGATATTTCCGAAAAAACCGGAATACGCAAAACCTTCGGCACCTATGCACTCGGCGTTCTGATTGCCGATTTCGACAATGACACCTGGCCCGACATTTACGTGGCCAATGATTCGGCTCCGGCAGCGCTTTACCACAACAACAAAGACGGCACATTCACCGACATCGGCGTCGAATCGGGCGCGGCCTACAGCGGCGACGGTAAGCCCCAGGCGGGGATGGGTGTCAGCGCGGGCGATTTCGACGGCGACGGACTGCTCGATATTTTCAAGACCAACTTTTCGGGAGATACTTCAACACTTTATCGCAACCTGGGAAAAAACAATTTCGACGACGTGACCTTTGCCAGCGGCATCGGCCTGAATACGCGCTGGCTGGGCTGGGGCTGCGGCTTCTTCGATCCGGACAACGATGGTTGGCTGGATATTCTGTTGGTCAACGGGCACGTTTACCCCGAAGTCGAAAAGCTGACGACGGAAGCGGGGTATCCACAGCGAAAGGTGCTCTATCGCAATTTGCGCAATAAAAGCTTTCAGGACATAACAGAAAAAATCGGCGGCGCGTTGATGGAGCCGACTTCCAGCCGGGGTTGTGCGTTCGGCGATTTCGACAACGATGGTGATGTGGATGTGGTGATCAATCCGGTGAATGATTCGCCGGTGCTGATGCGGCTCGACACGCCGAAAGACAGCGGCAATAACTGGATTTCAATAAAAGCTGTCGGCACAAAATCCAATCGCTCCGGGATCGGCGCCCGCATCAAATGCGTGACCGAAGAGCGCACGCAGATCAATGAAGTTCGCAGCGGCGGCAGTTACTATTCGCAAAACGATCTGCGCATTCATTTCGGAATTGGCAAAGCAAGCAAAGTGAAAACGATTGAAGTAAGCTGGCCCAGCGGCAAAGTGGACGTGCTGAAAGATATCGCCGTGAATCAAGTTGTGACCGTCAAGGAATGACCGGCGTCAAAAAAAGTTATGGCAAAAGGAATCAAAATTATCGAAGTTGAACCGGATTCACTCGCTGCTGAGTTTGAGCTTGAAGCGGGCGACCGGGTTTGGACAATTAATGGCAAACGAGTGCGTGACGCGCTTGATTTTAAGTTTCTGACCGCAGGAGAAGAAGACCTGACGCTGGAAGTGATCAAGGCCGACGGCGAAGAATGGCAGCTTGAAGTTGACAAGGACGAAAGCGAACGCTGGGGCATTGAATTCGAGCCGATGATGCCGCGCCAGTGCGGCAATGATTGTATTTTCTGTTTCATTCAACAAAACCCGGAAGGCTCGCGGCAGTCGCTGTGGGTGCGCGATGAAGACATTCGCTTTTCGTTTATGTACGGCAACTACTCAACGCTGACGACGGTTTCGAAAGCGGAAGTGCAGCGCGTCATCGAACAGCGATTGTCGCCGCAGTATGTGTCGGTTCACGCCACCGATCTTGAGCTACGGGCATATCTGCTCGGCATTGAGAAGAAAATTGACGTCATCGCACAGATGAAGCATTTCATTGACCACGGCATCGAAATCCACGCGCAAGTTGTGCTCTGCCCGACGCTCAACGACGGCCAGCAACTGGTCAAAACCATTTATGATTTGGCGCAATTGCATCCCGGCATTGTTTCGACGGCGATTGTGCCGCTCGGCATCACCGACAAACATAAATACCGGAATCGCCTGGTCGCTGTAACTGACGAGTTCTGCGGCGAAATCATTGATCTGGTGACGCCGATTCAGAATGATTTGAAGAAAAAACTCGGCACCGTTTTCGCGTTTTTGGGTGACGAGTTTTACATTCGCGCCGGTCGCAAAATTCCGCCCAAGTCGCATTACCGAATCGTGCGGGCTTCGGCGGATGACGATGCGTACCCGCAAATTGAAGATGGTGTTGGGATGGTGCGGCAATTTTTCGATTCGCATGCAAAGCGAATGAAGCAGCTCGCCAAAATGCGTGAAAACGGCGATTTCAGCCTGGGGAAAGCCAGGAAGGTTTACGGCACACTGGCAACCGGCCTGGTTTTTTACCCGATGTTGAAAGAAGCCGTTGAAGAAATGAATGAAGTTTTTGGCACGCGGCTCCACGTTGCGCCGGTCAATAACATCTTCTTCGGCGAAGGCGTGACCGTGGCGGGTTTGCTTTCTGGTGTTGATTTCTTAAATTCGCGCGACAAGTTTCGCGGAGAGTTCCTGATGCTGCCTCCGCACTGTTATCGCGAACATGATTTGAAGTTTCTGGATGGAATGAATGTCGGCGAATTGGCAGGCGAGCTTGCCCTGCCGATTTTACGCAACTGGAATGATGTGCTGGGGCTGAACGAACAGCAGCAAGCTCACCGGACGATTCTTTCCCACGATTACGGCTCCGTAACCTCAATTTCCGTCTAAGCCGACAGTTGAAATTATGCAGGAAGTGCTTCAATCAAAACTGATCGAAATGTACGAGGCGCGGGAGGCGATTTTGAATCGCATCAACCCCGACGCCGTCAGTGTCATTGATATTGACAAGTTTTTGCAGGCTGCGGTGACCGAAGTCGGTCAGCGGCTGGCGGTGGATCGTTGCAACGTCATCACGCCTTCGCCGGAAGGCGGCTTTCGCGTCAGCCACGAATATCTGGGCGATAACAATCTGACGCCGGGGCTGGGGCTGAATATTCCCAGTTCGCTGGTTCCTTTCGACAGCATCAAACAATATCTGCCGCGCGCCAGGCATTACGCGGTGGATGACACACTGTCGGCCAATATTCCGGCCTGGGTAAAAACGACGCTGCAACTGATCGGCACGCGGTCAGTGCTGGTGGCGCCATTCGTCTACCGCAACGAACTACTCGGCGTGATGGGCTTGCATTACTGCCATCAGCCGCATCGCTGGACGGAAACAGAAGTCAAACTGGTCGAATGGCTGGCCGGGCAGGTCTCCATCGGGTTGCAATATACGCAGCTTTACCAGGAAAAAGAGAAAGAAGTCGAAATCACCAAGTTGATGCTGGAAATTTCCAACGACATCAACACGCGAACCGATTTCAACGAGATCACGGACTTTGTCATTGACCGCGCCCTCGGCCTGCTGAAAGCTGATTATGGCTGCATTGCAATATTGGACAATCAGGGCGAACAGCTTCACTTTGACGAATTGCGCGCGCGGCGCGGCTTCGACCTGCGCAAATCGGTGGAGCCGAAATATCGTGAAGCGCGAACTCTGCGGTTGCCGGATCATCCTGCGGTGCGGGAACTGCTTGACGAAGGCCAGACGCTCAGACTGGAAGATTCGCGGACTTCGCCAATTGCGCGCTATCTTTTTTCTCAAGTCATCAAAGGCAAGTCGGCATTGATTGCTCCCATCACGGTCAAGGAAAAAGTGCTCGGCATCATTGCGCTGGTCTGGGTCAACGAAACGACGAAGTTTTCCGATTATGACGTGCAGGTGCTCAATGGCATTTCCAGCCAGATTGCCATCGCCCTGGAGAAAGACCGGCTGGCCGCCGAAGTCATCCGGCTCAAACGCGAATTGAACGATGCACGGGCGGGCGAACGAATCATCGGCTCCGCGCCTAAAATTCGCCGTGCGATTGAAATGGCCTTGTCTGTCGCCGACAGCAATACAACCGTTCTGCTGCAAGGGGAATCGGGAACCGGCAAGGAGTTGATCGCCAGCCTGCTTCAGTTCAATTCGCGCCGGGCTTCCAGGCCATTCGTCAAAATCAACTGTGGCGCCATTCCGCCATCCCTGCTGGAAACCGAATTGTTCGGCCACGAACGCGGAGCATTCACTGACGCCCGCTCGCGGCGTATCGGACGTTTTGAAGAAGCCAATGGCGGCACGCTGTTTCTGGATGAAATCGGCGAAATGAGTCTGGCGGCGCAGGTGAGTTTGTTGCGCGTTCTGCAAGATGGGGAATTTACTCGTGTCGGCGGAAACGAAGTGATCAAAACCGACGTTCGGGTGGTCGCCGCTACAAACAAAGACCTGGAAAGGGAAATTGAAGAAGGGCGTTTTCGTCGCGACTTGTTTTACCGGCTCAATGTTTACCCGATTGTCCTGCCGCCTTTGCGCGAACGAGCGGACGATATCGAACAGTTGGTCGCCTACTTCATCGAACGGTTTCAGCAGAAAAGCGGAAAGCGTGTGGCCGGAATTTCCGATCAGGCGCTGCGCATGCTGAAAACTTATCCGTGGCCGGGAAATGTGCGCGAATTGGAGAACTGTGTGGAACGGGCGGTAATTGTCGCCGCCGGCCGGGTCATCAACGAACAGGATTTGCCGGAAACCATTCGCGCTCAGGCAATGCCCGACCAGGCGGCTAATATTCAACTCCATGTGCCCATGAAGATGGAAGAAGTCGAACAATTAATGATCAATCAAACGCTACTGTTTACCAGCGGCGACAAAGCCAAAGCCGCGCGTCTGCTCGGCATTGGCCGGAAGACGCTTTATCGCAAACTGGAGCAGTACAAAAAATAGCAGCTTGCCGGCTTATTCCTTCCGCTCTGCTTCAGAACCGCGACGAGCGCGATTCGTTGGCGCGGTAACGTTTTGCCAACGAGCTTCGGACATCTTCCGGTAGTAGTCGAAAACATAATCCTTCATATCGCCGTGCCCCCAACTTGAATAGAACTTGAAGTCCTTCATCTCATCGTAGGCCTGCCGGGCGTTCCAGCCATCAACTTCCATTCGGTAGACGGCAATCAAAACTCCCGTCCGATGCCTCCCCCCCGCGCAATGCACGAAGACCGGCCAATTGGCTTGATCGTTGACCAGGCTGAGAAATCGGTTTGACTCTTCCAGGGTTGGCGGAGTTTTATCATCCAGGCCAAGGTTGATATACCGCATCCCGGCGCGTTCAGTCAGTTTGCGAGCTTTCCCCTTGGCATCGTCTCGCAAGTCAATGACGGTCTTAATCCCAGTGGCGGCCAATTTCTTATACTCGTCCTCTTCAGGCTGCCCACCACGATAAATGTGATCATTGACGTTACCGAAGTTTTTGACTTCGACTTCTTCGGACGATTTGTCTCTCTCTTTATGCTTTCCGTCTTCGGATGAAGCGTGAACTGTGGCGGCTAAAAATAGCGCGCAACAGCACGCTGATAATAAAAGCGGTGATTGCTGACGCAAGGAAAAACAAAACCGTCGAAGGAAGAATTCTCTTCTATTCATATACTGCTCTCCGTTGAGGATTATGGATTTAATAACGGCCAGGATAAATAAGGGTCACGCCGTTCAAATGCTGATTATTTTGTATTGGATGGGGCACTGGCTCGGAATCAGCCAGTTTGCAGGGGGTCCAGGCGGGGCTAAAGAAAAAGGGCGCGAAAAGTTTGGGCGCGCCCTTTTTCAGAATGAAAATTTATCTCTCTATTACTTTTCGTTTGATTGGACGAGCGATTCCACCAATTGTGTATTCTGATGCTCACCACGCTGCGACAATCCCCGATAATAATCGAAGACAAACGTCTTCATCGCTTTGTGGCCCCAGCGAGTGTAAAAATCGTAGTCCTTCATTTCGTCATAAGCCTGATCAACATTCCAGCCCTGAATCTTCATGCGGAAAACGGCTGTCATCGCACCTGTGCGATGACGCCCCCCAGCGCAATGCACGTAGACCGGCCAATTGCCTTTGTCATTGACAAGAGAAAGGAATTTGTCCGCCGCATCGTTGGCAGGATAATCCTTGTCACTCATGGGCAGGTTGACGTATTTCAGCCCGGCGGTTTCCGCTTTAGACTTGGCATAATCCTTCGGGTCATTGCGCAAATCAATGATGGTTTTGATTCCCAGGGCAGCAAGCCGATCATATTCATCATCTTTCGGCTGCGCGCCTCGATAATAGAATTCTTCCACCTTCCCGAAATTGCTGACGCCGACTTCGGTCGTAGCTGACTTCCTTTCCTCTTTGTCCTTGGAATTCGCCAAAGAAACTATTGTTGCCGAAAACATGGCAACGGCGACAATCACCATTAAAAAGACCTTTCTGGCAATGATTGTCGTAAATGGCGAGAAAACCTGGTGCGATCCACGGCTCTTTTTTGTACTGATCATCTTGCTAGTCCCGTTGAAAACACCCGCTGGTTTATAGACTTCAAGCCTTAAATGCCGCGAGTTTGATCATTCGATTGTGCTGCTCGTCACTTTTCCCGATCACGGATGCGACCGGTTTTGTCAAGGGCGACAGGTCGGATGATACTTATCCTTCCTGCCGATGTCCAGCAAAATTCATTTTTTTGAAAATTCATTTTTTCGGATACCGCAATGATGTCCATTGAAAAAACAATCTCCTAAGGATTGCGCAGATTGACTTTATCCAATGCTTCCTTGGCAATGCCTGCGAGGTATGGATCAGACTGCAAACTGGCTTCGTGAAGTGTTTCAATCGCTTTCACATCTTGTTTATTGGCAATTCCCCCAAGTGCATAAGCCGCCTGCCGCCGAACTTCCGGCGACTTATCGCGAAGGAGCGACTTGACCAAAACTTCAATCGCGGAGTGGTTACCAATTCTGCCTAGCGCTCGTATGGCTTGACTGCGCGAAAAAGCGTCTTCGTCCTTTTGGCGTTTTTGCAGAAGTTGCAACAGAGCGTCCAATGAATTGGCATCGCCTCTTTCTGCCAGGGCGAAGGCTGTTGCACCACGAATGTCAGGTGTTTTGTCGTTTAGAAATGGGATCAGTGCAATGGAAATCTGTGAAGAGCGGTATTGAGCCAAAGCATAAATTATCGCCTTCCGAACGGGAATCTCACGTTCAATCGCCAGAGCAGCGAGTAATGTTGGAATTGCTTGCTCGCCACAGCACTTTTCAAATGTGCGAGCCGACAAAGCACGGACGTGGGCTGAGGAATCGTGTTGCAAGGAGTGTGTCAGCGCAGTAAAGGCCTGTGATGTGGCTGAATTCGGCTCAACATCAAACAACTCAATGATGCGTATCATTGAGTTGAGCCGTTGTTCTTCATCCCCACCAGCCAACTGCGAAATAAACTCACCTTGCCGCGCTTGGTTCAGAGACTGCGTTTCCTGTCCGAACGCGAAGCCCGCAATCAAACAAAAAAAGAGCAAAGCAGTCCCAGCTTCAGCAGAAGTATTGAAAGCTGCACACTTTAAGACTTGAAAGTTGAAGTTCATCAATGTATGGAAATCCCCACCCGTACTTCGGCTTTTCGTCTTGCCGTTTCCCATTCAAACACTTGGAGCGCACGCCGATTTTCATAGGCTCCGCTAAGCGTAACGAGAAGTTCGTCCTCATTCATCAGAGAATTCAATTGATTTGCCTGTACGCTCTGATCTCTGTAGCTTGTCCGCTCCTTTAGAGAGACGTAGGCGAGGAGATCCTCAATTTCGCTATCAGTCATTTGCTGGAATTTAAGCAGCAGTTTTTCGCGGTTGGTCGGTCGCTTGCTCATCACTATCTCCTTGCTGGACAAGCTACCGAATATTTGGACTAGCCTGTCCGCTTTTTTGCCACGCGTGGGGGCGTGTTATGCTTCCTCATCATTAGTTCTGGAGTTCTAGAGTTCTGGAAAACCTCTCAGCTTTCAACCGTGTCTTAAGAAAATAGAGAATCGGAACGTCTGTAACGGAGTGCTTTGATAATAGTACAGCTTCTTCAAGCCCTGCAAGATGCACATTGACCGGACTTTCTCTCTTTCGCCATCTTCTCAATTGACGCCACGCATCGGCCGTTTTACTCTAGCGCAGTCGTTTTGGCATTATGCGCTTGACCCAAGCGCCCTTATTGATTGAAAAGAAGTAACTGCTCAGCCCAGTCTGCGAGCAAGCAGACAGACGAGCAAAAGAGTTTAGCGTAAAAAGCAAGCATGTTGAGTCGCGAAGAAATCAAAGCCGTTTACGATCAGGGCCCGGACGCAGTGATTGCGCTGGTCGAAG
>JAJNQA010000108.1 GCA_021155085.1 Heliomicrobium sp.
TGCGGAATGGGAGTCGAAGATTGATGAGTTGATGGCGGCGGTGGATAGCTACATCCCGACGCCGGAGCGGGCGATTGACAAGCCGTTCCTGATGCCGGTGGAGGACATTTTCTCGATTTCCGGACGCGGCACTGTGGCAACAGGCCGCATCGAGCGAGGCATCGTCAAGGTTGGGGAGACGGTGGAAATCATCGGGATCAAGGACACGCGCAACACGGTGGTGACGGGCGTGGAAATGTTCAAGAAGTTGCTGGACGAAGGCCGTGCTGGGGACAACGTCGGCTTGCTGCTGCGCGGCGTGGACCGGAAAGAGATCGAGCGTGGCCAGGTGATCGCCAAGCCGGGTTCGATCAAGCCGCACACGAAATTCAAGGCGGAAGCCTACATCCTGACGAAGGAAGAGGGAGGGCGGCATACGCCATTCTTCACAGGGTACCGTCCGCAGTTCTACTTCCGGACGACGGATGTGACCGGAGTCGCACAGTTGCCGGAAGGGACAGAGATGATCATGCCGGGAGACAATATTGCGATGGAGATCGAGTTAATCGCTCCGATCGCGATGGAGAAGGGCTTGCGTTTCGCGATCCGCGAAGGCGGCCGGACGGTCGGCGCTGGCACCGTCTCCGACATCATCGAGTAAATTTGGTCATTCGTCAGTTGCCGGCGGCTGAGGCGGTCGGCAACTGAACGAGGGACAAAGAGTTATGCTGAACGACAAAATCAGAATTCGCCTGAAAGCTTACGATTATCGCGTGCTGGATCAGTCAACGGCGGAAATCGTCGAGACGGCCAAGCGCACTGGCGCTCGCGTGGCGGGACCGATTCCGCTGCCAACGGTGAAAAACAAAGTCACCGTTTTGAAGTCGCCGCACGTGGATAAGAAATCCCGCGAACAATTCGAGATTCGCACTCACAAGCGTCTGATGGATATTCTTGATCCGACGCCGCAAACAATGGATGCATTGATGAAGCTTGATCTGCCCGCTGGCGTGGACGCTGAAATCAAGGCTTTCGGTCGTGATCGCAGGTAAATCAGAGGTGATTGGTGATTGATTGTACTTGCAGGCTAATCATCAGTTGCCATCCACCAGGAAGCAAAAATGGTGAACGGAATTATCGGTAAAAAGCTGGGAATGACCCAGATTTTCGCGCCGGACGGGACGGTTACGCCCGTGACGGTGATCAAGGCTGGCCCATGTGTGGTCGTGCAGCGTAAGACCGTCTCGACTGACGGTTATGAAGCGGTGCAACTCGGTTTGGTGGAGGAGAAGAATCCGAAAAACACCAACAAGCCGATGAAAGGCCACTTTGCGAAGGCGGGTGTGCCGCCAACCAAAATTCTGCGCGAATTTCGGCTGGAACAGAGCAACGACGAGATCAAGGTCGGCGATCAGGTATTGGCAAATCAGTTTGCTGAAAACGACATAATTGACGTTATTGGCACCAGCAAAGGTCGTGGGTTCGCCGGTTTTATCAAGCGTCATGGATTTAGCGGTGGACGCAAATCCCACGGTTCAATGTTTCACCGCGCCCCAGGTTCCATCGGTGCCTCGGCTTATCCTTCACGCGTGATTAAAGGCACGCGGATGGCCGGCCATATGGGCGTCGAGCGCAAGACGATCAAAAATCTCAAGATTGTGAAGGTCAACGCGGAAGACAACCTGATTCTGGTTCGTGGTGCAGTGCCTGGCCCGACAGGTGCTTACGTGCTGATCAAGAAGAAAGAAACCGATTAACTGTTTGGAGTTCAGCCATCAGGCTGCCAAACCGAATTTCCCGAGAGGGCAGTGATGCCAACCGTTGAAGTAAAAAATCTAAAAAACGAAAGCGTCGGCGAGCTTGAGCTGAAAGAAGAAATTTTCGGCGCGCCGCTCAACGAAGCTCTGATCTATTTCGCGGTCAACAACTATCTGACCAATCAGCGTCAGGGCACGGTCGCAACCAAAACGCGCGGCGAAGTACGCGGCAGCGGCAAAAAACTCTGGCGTCAAAAGGGCACTGGCCGGGCCCGTGTTGCCAGTTTACGTTCCCCTTTGTGGAAAGGCGGCGGCAATGTTCACGGCCCGCAGCCGCGCGATTGGAAATCGGAAATGCCGAAGAAAATGAAGCGTGGCGCGCTCAAGTCCGCACTATCTGAGAGACTGCGCGAAGGCAACCTGATCGTTGTTGAGCAATTCGACCTGGCGGATCACAAGACGAAGAGTTTTATCTCCGTCGCCGGTGGTTTTGGCTGGGATAATAAAACGCTGATTGTAGAGACCACTCCGCAGCAGAATCTGATTCTCTCATCGCGCAATGTTCCGGGCGTGAAGCTCGCGGCCGACGTTAACGTCAACATTTACGACGTGCTTTATCACGACAAGATTGTCTTCACGCGTGACGCGATCAACGCTCTGCAGGAAAAGCTGAGCAAGTAACTGTTGCGCAGTTTGGTTGAGGAACGAACTATGAAAACGATTTGGGATGTGCTCAAAGCGCCGGTGATTACGGAAAAGGCGCTCCGGTTGAAGGAAGAGAGCACACGCGACATCCGCGACAGCAAAAATAAAAAGACCATCAAACGCGACCGCCAGGTGCTGGCCTTCCGTGTTGCCGGCGACGCCAACAAGTATTCGATCAAGAATGCGGTCGAAACGATCTTCAAGGTGAAAGTGGATCAAGTGCGAGTGGTCAATTACCGTGGCAAGTCAGTTCGCCGTGGCCGTACCGTCGGGCGAAAATCTGACTGGAGAAAAGCCTACGTCACTCTGGTGTCGGGTAATACTGTGGAATACGCGGATACGATTTAGCTGAAGTTCGGAGTCAGGGCTGAAAGACTACTTGCAGCCTTGAATTCCAAACCACGAGGGAAAGATGGGAATCAAGAAGCTATCACCAACCAGTCCAGCGAGACGCTATCAGACTTATCTGACAAATGATGATCTGACGACGGATCAGCCGTACAAGCCGCTGCTGGATACCAAGAAGCGCACCAGCGGCCGCAATAATCTGGGAAAGATTACCGTGCGCCATCGTGGCGGCGGTCACAAGCGACATTACCGAATCATTGATTTCAAGCGCGATAAGTATGGGATTCCAGGCAAAGTGGCGACGATTGAATATGATCCGAATCGTTCAGCCCGCATTGCACTGGTCAATTACGCCGATGGCGAGAAGCGCTACATCATCGCAGCGGCTGGATTGCAAGTTGGTCAGGATATACTCTCCGGCCCTGAAGCGGACATCCTGACTGGCAATGCGCTCCCGATCAAAAACATTCCTCTCGGCACTCAGATTCACAATATCGAGTTGAAGCCTGGCAAAGGCGGCCAGATGGCTCGCAGCGCCGGCAGCTTCGCGCAGTTGGTCGCCAAAGAAGGTGGCGTGGCTCAGCTTCGCCTGCCTTCTGGCGAAATCCGGCTGGTTTCAGTGGACTGCATGGCGACCGTTGGTCAGGTCGGGAATTCCGAACACGAAAATGTTTCCGTGGGCAAAGCTGGCCGCACTCGCTGGAAAGGCGTTCGTCCGACTGTGCGCGGAGTGGCGATGAATCCGGTGGATCACCCGCACGGGGGTGGCGAAGGAAAAACTTCAGGAGGACGCAATCCGGTGACTCCCTGGGGACAGCCGACGCGTGGTTACAAGACTCGCAACAACAAACGCACCGATAAGTTCATCGTCAAACGGAGAACCAAATAAATCTCAGATTTGAGATTTGAGATCAAAGCTATGGCACGTTCAGTCAAAAAAGGCCCGTTTATTGACAGTCATCTGTTGAAAGCCATCGAAAGGATGAATGCGGCAAGCGAAAAGAAAGTCCACAAGACTTGGTCGCGCCGCTCGACAATCTACCCTGAGATGGTGGGGCACACGCTGGCAGTTCACAACGGCAAAAAGTTCATTCCGGTCTACGTCACTGAGAACATGGTCGGACATAAGCTTGGTGAATTCGCGCCGACGCGCACCTTCAAAGGGCACGCGGACAAGGCGGAAAAAGCCTCCGGGAAGAGATAAGAAGGGCAGAGGGGGCAAGAGGAAAGCTTCAGGCGTGTTTTGCCTGGGTGCCTTGATTACCGCCTTGCTCGCAAGAACAGAGGTTCGGAAAATGGAAGCAATTGCGAAAGCTACAAACGTCAAGATTTCGTCGCAAAAGGCCAAATTGGTCATGGATTTGATTCGCGGCCTGCTCTACGGCGAGGCGCGAGAGTTGCTGCGCTACACTAATAAGCGTTCAGCCGGCCTGATCTACAAGGTTCTGGAATCGGCTCGCGCCAATGCCGAGCAGTTGGCTGAGAAAGAAAACGTGATCGTGGACGTGGACGAGTTGTGGGTGAAGGCATGCTACGCCGACACGGGCGTGACAAAACATCGCCGCCGTGTGCGCCCTGCTCCCATGGGACGGGCTTATCGAGAGCGTCGGCATTACAGTCACCTGACCGTCGTGGTTTCGACTGAGAAGCGGGCGGACAAAAAAGCCCGTAAGGCGCTAGCTGAATAGGGTTTATAGATTTCGGCAACGGAGATAATAATGGGTCAGAAAGTACATCCTTACGGCTTCCGGCTTGGCTACAACCGCAGTTGGCATTCGCGCTGGTTTGCGAAAAAAGACTTCGGCAAGCTGTTGTTGGAAGACCTGAAGCTGAAGAAGGAACTGAAGAAGCGTTTCGCCCAAGCTGGCGTTTCGCAGGTTGATATTGATCGTGCGGCCAACCGCTTGCGCATTATCATCTACACTTCACGTCCGGGGATTATCATCGGACGCAAGGGCGCGGAGATTGACAAGCTCAAACAGGAAATGAGCCGCCGTACCAAGCGCGACATCCTGATTGACATTCGTGAGATCAACAAGCCGGAGCTCAACGCGCAGTTACAAGCCGAAAAGATCGCCCAGCAACTGGAAAAGCGTATCGCCTTCCGCCGTGCCATGCGTAAATCGGTTGAAGAGGCCATGCGCTTCGGCGCGCAAGGCATCAAGGTGCGCGTTTCCGGGCGGTTGAACGGCGCGGAAATCGCGCGTTCGGAATGGACGCTGCAAGGTCGTTTGCCGCTGCATACACTGCGCGCAGATGTGGATTACGGTTTTGCCGAAGCCCACACGACATTCGGCGTTATTGGCATCAAGGTCTGGGTTTACCGCGGCGACATCATGGATCCGCGCGAAGCGATGATGAAACGGTAGTAACTTTTTCGTAACGACTGTCTGTCGTTTCTGAGAGCTAAACAATGGCTGTATATAAAATTCCCAAAAAGGTTAAGTATCGTAAACAGCAACGTGGCCGCCGTGCGGGCGCGGCCAAAAGGGGAACGAACATCGCTTTCGGCGAATTCGCGCTGAAGGCGATGGAAGTGGCCTGGGTGACAGGCAATCAGATCGAGGCCGGCCGTGTTGCCATCACCCGCTATGTCAAGCGTGGCGGCAAGCTCTGGATTCGTATTTTTCCTGATAAGCCAATCACCAAGAAACCTGCTGAAACCCGTATGGGTAAGGGCAAAGGCGCGCCGGAAGGCTGGGTTTCCGTGGTTAAACCGGGCCGGATCATTTTTGAGATGGAAGGGGTTGACGAAGTCACAGCCCGGCGTGCGATGGAGTTGGCGGCGGCAAAGTTGCCGATCAGAACCAAGTTCGTTTCGCGTCAAGACCAGGAAGGAGGGGCGCTATGAGGCACAAGCTGGACAAAGTTCGTGAGAATTCAAGCGAGGAATTGATCAAGCGTCTCGCCGAAATCAGGGAATCGCTGTTCCGCCTGAATTTCAAAAAGGCGCTTGGCGATGTGGATACAGTCGGGCAAATCCGCAGAGAGAGAAAAGAGTTTGCGCAAATTAAAACCATTCTCCGCGGGCGGGCGCTCGGCGTCGAAAAGTAGTGGACCTTCTCAAGCTGCGGCAATGAAAACGCGGCAAACGTGAATCGAGTATGGAAGAGATAAACGACAATTTAGAAGCGCAGGCTGCCGACGAAGGCGCGCAAGCGGCTCCGGCTGGGACTGCTGCCGCAACGGCTGAGAAAGCTCGCGGTCGTCGCACCGAAAAAATCGGTATTGTGACCAGCGACAAGATGCAAAAGACAGTGGTTGTGCGTGTTGATCGCGTGGTCAAGCATCCTGTTTACAAGCGTTACGTGCGTAAGCGGGCGAAGTTCATGGCGCATAATGAGATTGACGGCGTGGCCATTGGCGATCAGGTTCGCATCGTTGAAACCCGCCCGCTGTCGGCGCGCAAGCGGTGGCGTGTCGTCGAAGTGTTGCGCAAGGCAAGCAAGTAGGTTTTGTCCGTTGTCGGTCGTCATTTGTTCATCGCAATTGACCACCCAATGGCAACAGGCGTAAGGAGGCTAGATATGGCATTACAAATGCGATCGTTGTTGCAGGTCGCTGATAACTCCGGGGCGAAGAAGATTGCGATGATTCTGCCTTTGGGAGGCAACATCGGCAAGCGGGCCAGTGTGGGAGACATTATCAAGGCTTCAGTCAAAGAAGCTTCTCCGGATGGCACGGTCAAAAAGAAGCAGGTCGTCAATGCCGTGATCGTTCGCACCCGCAAGGAAGTTCGCCGCAAGGACGGAACGTATATTCGCTTCGATGAGAATGCGGCAGTGATCATCAAGCCCGATGGCGATCCGGTGGGAACGCGCGTATTCGGTCCCGTCGCTCGCGAGCTTCGCGAGAAGGGCTTTATGAAGATCGTGAGCCTCGCTCCGGAAGTGATTTAGCATCAAGATTGGGCGAGAGAGGAAACGAATTATGCCAACGAGAATGAAGATCAAAAAGAACGATCAGGTGATCGTTATTTCTGGCCGCGATAAAGGCAAACGTGGCCGTGTGGTTGAGGTGTTGACACAGAAGCGCAAAGTGCTGGTTGAAGGCGTCAACATTTTGAAACACTTCGAGCGTCCGAATCGCCAGAAAGGCGTTGCCGGCGGCATCGTTGATCGAGAAGCGCCGATTGATGTCTCGAATGTAATGTTGCTCGAAAATGGGGTGCCGACCCGTGTCGGCTATCAGATTTTGCAAGATGGCCGCAAGGTGCGAGTCTCGAAGAAGACTGGCTCGGCGCTCGAATAAACACGATTTCAATTCTGAAATCTGGGATTTTTAGTATGGCTGCACGACTCAAAGAAAAATTCGATAAGGAAGTGGCTCCGGCGCTCGTCAAAGAGTTCAGCTACACCAATCCGATGAGCATTCCGAAGCTGGAAAAGATCGTCATTAACGTCGGCTTGGGCGAAGCGATTGCAAATGCCAAAGCACTTGACGCTGCGGTAGGCGATTTGATGATCATCGCCGGTCAAAAACCGGTGGTGACCAAGGCGAAAAAGTCCATTGCGGCATTCAAGCTGCGCGAAGGAATGAGTATCGGCGCAATGGTCACGCTGCGCGGCGACCGGATGTACGAATTCCTGGACCGTCTGGTTAGTCTGGCGCTGCCACGTGTGCGCGACTTTCGCGGCGTCAGCCCGAAGGCATTCGACGGGCGCGGCAATTACACGATCGGTCTGAAAGATCAGTTGATCTTCCCGGAAATTGATTTTGGCAAGATTGACAAGGCGCGCGGGATGAACGTGTGCATTGTGACGACGGCCAGAACGGATGAAGAGGCGCGCGCTTTGCTGCGCCATATGGGAATGCCGTTCCGGCAAAACTAGGGAACTTAAGAAACCATGGCAAAGACTTCAAAGATCGTTCAAGCGAACCGGAGACCGAAATTCAAAGTGCGCGGTTACAACCGATGTAAGCGTTGTGGCCGTCCGCGCGCCTACCTGCGTAAATATAATCTCTGCCGTATCTGCTTCCGCCAGTTGGCGCTGCAAGGCGATATTCCCGGCGTGACGAAATCGAGTTGGTAGAGGGACCAAGTTTCGAGTGGAGTGCAAACAATGATTGTTGATCCAATTTCAGATATGTTGACGCGCATGCGAAACGCGATTGGCGCGCGTCATACAAAGGTAGATGTGCCGGCTTCGCGCTTGAAGATCGAGGTTGCGCGAATCCTGAAGGAAGAGGGCTACATCACCAATTACAGCATTAAGACCAGCGAAGGCAGTCACGCTCGTACATTGCGAATCTTCCTGCGCTACGGCCCGAAAGGCGAAAGCGTGATTTCGCAGTTGAAGCGTGTCTCGCGTCCGAGTCTCCGTGTATATGTGGGAAGCGCCGAGGTGCCAAAAGTCCTCGGCGGCTTGGGCGTCAACATTCTGAGCACATCGCAAGGAGTGATGACCGGCAAAAACGCGCGTAAAGCGAAGGTTGGCGGCGAATTGCTGTGCAGCGTTTACTAAATTGTTTGTAGTTCGGCGTTCAGCCAGGAATTCTGGCGGGCAGGAGTTGGCGAAAGTCGGCGCTACAAACTTCAGCAGACGAGTAAAGTTATGTCACGAGTAGGTAAAAAAACAATCGAGATTCCGAAGGACGTAAAGATCAACATTACGGATTCGGTAGTTGAAGTGCAGGGGCCAAAAGGCAAATTGACGGCACCCATTCCGGCTGGCGTTACCCTGAAAGTTGAGGACGGCAAGCTGATTGCCGAACGTCAGGACAACCAGTACACCGCAATCCACGGAACAACGCGGGCGCTGGTTGCCAATGCTGTTAAAGGCGTTTCACAGGGATTCACGCAAGAGATGGATGTGGTTGGTGTCGGTTACAAGGCGGAGTTGAAGGGGCGCAGCATCACGCTCGCGCTCGGCTATTCCCACGGAATTGAGTTCGTGCTGCCGGAAGGAATCACGGCGAAGGTCGAGAAACTGCCGCGTACGATTACTCAATACCAGACAACGATCACCCTTTCCGGCATTGACAGGGAGAAGATTGGGCAAGTTGCGGCCAATATGAATCGTCTTCGCAAGCCTGATGCTTACAAGGGGAAAGGGATTCGCTACGCCGACCGTCCGATGAAACTGAAGCCTGGCAAGACCGGCAAATAAGCGATGAATTTCCGGGACTGAACGAAGGGGTACGGTTCTTTTTAGATGAAAGGTCAAGGCTGGCTCATCGTTTGGCAAAGATAGAGAAATCATTATGGCAAAGAAATCCAGACAGATAGTGCGACGCGCGGTTCATACCCGTATTCGCAAAAAAGTGCATGGCACGCCGGAGCGTCCACGCCTGGCGGTTTTTCGCAGTCTCAATCATAT
The DNA here is from genome assembly GCA_021155085.1 of Heliomicrobium sp. Lineage (GTDB taxonomy): Bacteria > Acidobacteriota > Blastocatellia > RBC074 > RBC074 > RBC074. The sequence continues at coordinate 9,110 of JAJNQA010000108.1, forward strand.
TTACGCGCAAGTGATTGATGATCAGAAAGGCGAAACGCTCTGCTCAGCTTCGAGCGTTGAAAAGAGCGCCGGCATTGGCAGCGGCGGCAACATTGATGCAGCTAAAGTAATTGGCAAATTGATTGCCGAACGCGCCAAAGAGAAGGGCATCAGCAGCGTGGTGTTCGATCGCGGCGGTTACATATATCACGGTCGCGTGAAATCGCTGGCCGAAGCCGCCCGCGAAGCCGGTTTGCAATTCTAACCACAAGTTCGGAGAAACGTATTTATGGACAGCAGAATCAATCCTGACGGGTTGGATTTGACGGATCAGGTGATCTCGATCAACCGCGTCACCAAAGTGGTCAAGGGCGGCAAAAACATGTCGTTTGCTGCATTAGTGGTTGTTGGCAATCAGCATGGAATCGTCGGTTTCGGCACCGGCAAAGCCAAGGAAGTGCCGCAGGCCATCCGTAAAGCACTGGAATCGGCCAAACGAAATCTGATTCGTGTTCCCCTGGTGGGAACGACGCTGCCACACCCAATGGTCGGGAGATTCGGTGCAGGCAGAGTGATGCTCAAACCTGCCGTCGAAGGCACCGGCGTGATCGCTGGTGGTCCCGTGCGCGCGGTTATGAATGCAGTTGGTGTCAGTAACATCCTGACCAAGTCTCTGGGCTCGAACAATTCTCATAATGTTATTCGCGCCACCTTTGATGCGCTCGCGAACATGAGAAGCAAGGAAGAAGTTGCGCGTCTGCGCGGCCGCACAGTGGAGGAATTGTAAGTATGGCAAACGAGACAAACGAAAATAAGGTCAAGATCCAATGGTACCGCAGCTCAATTGCCACTCCTGAAAAGCATAAAGTGATTGTGCGAAGTCTGGGGTTCACGAAGCTCAATCAAATTGTTGAGCGTCCTGACAATGACTCCATTCGGGGAATGGTGGCGAAAGTCCCGCATTTGCTGCGAATTGTTGAATAGCATTACTGATGTCCGGCAAACTTCAGTTTGTCGTTGGCTTCTCTGGCAAAGCTCAAGGAAGCATAAAGACGACATACTAGAATTTGTCGGATATTTTCTGAGGAAACGTTATGGCTATCGGCTTGAACAATTTGAAGGCGCCCGAAGGCGCAACTCATAAGAAAAAGCGTATCGGACGGGGCCCTGGCTCTGGATTGGGCAAGACCTCCGGTCGCGGCAACAAAGGACAGAAGTCTCGCTCCGGTTATTCAGCGAAGCGTGGTTTTGAAGGTGGTCAGATGCCATTGCATCGGCGGCTGCCGAAGCGCGGATTTACTAACATCTTCAAACGTGAGTGGGCGGAAGTAAATCTGGAAAGGTTGGGGGAGCTGTTTGAAGCTGACGCTATCGTCACTCCTGAAGCTTTGGTTGAAAAAGGATTGGTTCGGAAATCACTGCAACGTTCAATTGCAATTCTCGGCAACGGCGAACTGAGCAAGGGATTGACGATCAGCGCGCACCGCTTTACCGCATCTGCCAGGCAAAAGATCGAAGCTGCCGGGGGCAAGGTGGACGTTATTTCAGCGAAGCCCAGCGAATAGCCAGCGCTGAGATTGATCTCTGTCATCTTCTGAGGGGTAGTTATGTTCGAGTCATTTATCAATGCGATTCGCAATCTGTTCAAGGTGCCTGAATTGCGGAGGCGCGTGATTTTTACGCTGGCGATGCTGGCCGCATATCGTTTCGGCATTCACGTACCGGTTCCGGGCCTGGATCAGGAAGCGCTTAAAAATTTCTGGAATCAGGCAGCTGGCGGATTGTTCGGGGCGTTGGATCTGTTCTCGGGTGGTAACTTCCGCAGGATCTCGATCTTTGCGCTTGGCATAATGCCCTACATCACGTCTTCGATTATTCTTCAGTTGATGACTTCAGTTTATCCAGCTTTGAAGAAGATTCAGGAAGAGGGTGAGCTTGGCCGGCGAAAAATCAACCAGTATACGCGTTATTTGACAGTGGTGCTGGCACTGATACAGGGGGTAAGCCTTGGTTACTGGTTACAGCGACAAGCCGATTCCACTGGACGGCCTTTGGTGCTTGGAACTGGTGGAATTGGTTTCTCCCTGGTTGCCATGCTGACGCTGACTGCGGGGACGATCCTGGTGATGTGGATTGGCGAGCAGATCACCGAGCGAGGTATTGGTAACGGCATCAGTTTGCTGATTTTTGCAGGTATTGTCGTTGGTGTTCCAAGCGCTATTCAACAGTTATGGGAACGCGTCAAGGATCCAGGCTCGGCAGTGGTTGTGATCATACTTCTGATTGTAATGCTCGCGGTGACCGCTGCAATTGTATTTTTTGAACGCGGTACGCGAAAAATTCCCACGAACCACACACGGCGTATGGTGGGAAACAAGATGGTGACGACTCAGTCTTCGCATCTGCCATTGAAGGTAAATATCGCTGGTGTCATCCCTGTCATCTTCGCTTCTTCCGTACTGGCGATTCCGCAGACACTTGCAACCTTCGGCAATTGGAGTTGGTTGCAGGCCGTCAACACTGCATTGAGTGGGGGACACCCTGTTTACGAACTTTTGTTTATCGCAGGAATTGTTCTGTTCTCATTCTTTTACGTTTCGATTGTATTTAACGCCGACGAAGTTGCAGAAAATCTGCGGAAGCAAGGCGCGTTCATTCCAGGGATTCGACCTGGAAAACGAACCGGTGATTATTTGAACTCGATTCTTGTGCGATTGACAACTGTCGGCGCGTTATACCTTGTCGTTGTTTGCCTGATTCCTCAGATTATGATCAGCGGATTCAAAGTTCAATATTTGCCATTCATTGGGCCCTGGCTTGATAGCATTATCCAGAATATTCCTGGGGTAAGTTGGATTCTGACCGGATTGGGAATCTCATTCTACTTCGGCGGCACAAGTCTTCTGATTGTTGTTGGCGTAGCAATGGACACGATTAGCCAGGTTGAAGCTCAATTAGTGATGCGTCACTATGACGGATTTCTTGGGCCGCGCGGCGCGAGATTGCGCGGGCGGCGCGCAACTTAGCAAGTGGTTGATCAATACCCGAGCAGAATTTAGCCTCTTATGTCGAGAATTATTGTGATGATTGGGCCACCGGGAGCAGGCAAGGGAACTCAAGCCCGTCTGCTATCCGAAAAATATGGCTACCCACAAATTTCGACAGGGGATATTTTGCGGGAAATGGCGCAGGCGGATACAGAGCTTGGGAAAGAGATCAAGAAAACGCTTGCGGCGGGAAAACTCGTCAGCGATGAAATTCTCGCTCAGGTAATTCTGACACGAACGTCACAGTCTGATTGTGAGAATGGTTATATACTTGATGGCTATCCGCGCACGATCAACCAAGCCAATTTGCTGGAAGATTTGTCAGAGAAACAAGGGAAAGATGTTTTTCTGGTGCGAGTGATTACTCCAGAAGAAGTGTTATTCAAGAGGCTGACCGGACGCCGAACTTGTCCAACTTGTGGCGAAATTTATAACATCTATTTCCGTCCACCAAGGCTGGCTGGGGTTTGCGATTTGGATGGAGAGCCGCTCAAGCAGCGCAGCGATGATAATCCTGATTCCGTCACTCGTCGGTTTGAAGAATATAAAACTTCAACTGCTCCGCTGATCGAATATTACAGGAGAAGTGGGCGATTAATTGAAATTGAGGGCGAAGGTTTGGTGAGCGAAGTTTTCGGGAAGCTTTGCCGGGTGATTGAAGGGGTTGTTGCTGTTTGACGATTAAGCAACGAGAAAGCTTCGTACAAGTAAAGAGTGAAATGGTTATTCGCAAATCTCGGAACGAGTTGGATAGAATGCGGCGCGCGGGATTGATTGTCGCAGAAACTCTGCGCGACTTGCGAAAGATGGTCGAGCCGGGGGTTACGACTCATCAGTTAGATTCTTACGCAGAAAAAAAGATTCGTTCTGCTGGGGCTTATCCGACTTTCAAGGGATATCGCAGCTTTCCCGCTTCTATCTGTGCTTCAGTGAATGACGAAGTCGTTCATGGAATTCCATCCGATCGAAAATTGCGCGAAGGTGACATCATTAAGCTTGATTGTGGCGCAACCCTGGATGGTTACGTTGGTGATGCCGCGATAAGTGTGCCGGTCGGGCGAATTTCACCAGGACTGGAAAAGCTGCTCGAGATTACACGATCCTCGCTTTTCCGTGCGATGGAAAAAATGATTCCCGGGAATCGCCTTTACGACGTCTCTTACGCAGTACAGGAGTTTGTTGAAGAGAATGGCTATACGATTGTTCGTGATTTTTGCGGACATGGTATTGGCCAACGTATGCACGAAGATCCACAGGTGCCGAACTATGGTCGCCCGGGGACGGGACCGAAGTTGAAGGAAGGCTGGGTTCTGGCAATTGAGCCAATGGTCAATGCGGGAACCCATGAGGTGAAGGTTTTGGGTGACGGATGGACAGTGAAGACGAAGGACGGCAAGGCATCTTCTCATTTTGAGCACACTATTGCTGTCACGGAAGATGGACCAGTTGTGCTGACCGCGCTGGAAGACGGTTCGCTGATGTTGTGAACAGCATTTGTGGCATTTGCCTTGCAAAAATGAGACTCGCGGTTATAATGCGGGTTTCGCAATTTAGCTGTAAAGATAACTATACTGAACTGAGAGGGTATGTCGAAAGAAGATGCCATAGAAGTGCAAGCGACGGTGCTTGAAACTCTCCCAAATGCGATGTTCAAGGTTGAACTCGAAAATAAGCATCAAGTGCTCGCACACATCTCGGGACGTATGCGAAAGAATTTCATCAAAATTCTCCCAGGAGATAAGGTTTTGGTCGAACTTTCACCGTACGACCTGACTCGTGGGCGCATCGTCTACCGCTTCAAGTAAACAATCCCAAACGAACGAGAGGCTGAAATGAAAGTTAGAGCATCAGTCAAAAAGATTTGCGATAAATGCAAGATCATTCACCGGCACGGCGTGGTTCGTGTTATTTGCGTGAACCCGAAGCATAAGCAAAGACAGGGATAAATTTTTCAGAATTCAAATCTCAAGCCTGGGGTTTGAAAGACTTGATGGAGAAAGTCAATGGCTCGTGTATCAGGAGTGGATTTACCACCGCAAAAGCGCGCTCAGATTGGTCTAACCTATATTTACGGGATTGGAAAGTCGCGTGCAACGAATATCCTCACTGAGGCTCAGGTGGATATCAATAAGAAGATTCGTGACTTGAGCGAAGAAGAGTTGGGCCGTATTCGCCTGATCGTAGATCAGGGCGGCAACGTCGAGGGCGATCTGCGCAAGCAGATTCAATTGGACATCAAACGATTGATGGACATCGGATGTTATCGTGGCTTGCGCCATCGCCGTGGTTTACCAGTCCGCGGGCAACGTACCAGCACCAATGCTCGTACACGCAAAGGACCGCGCCGCGCCACCGTTGCGAAGAAGAAGGTCGCAGGTAAGAAGTAGGAACTGATCCAGTTTCAGTCGTTGATTCGCGCATCCGCGGACAAGGGACAAGGGACAAACTGAATTATGCCACCAAAACAGCAGCAGACCGCCGGCAAGGCCGCCGGTAAGAAAAAGACTTTCAAGAAGAAAGAAAAGAAGAATATTCCGCAGGGTATCGTCCACATTCAGGCGACTTTCAATAACACGTTGGTCAGCATCACGGATTTGCAGGGCAACCTGGTTGCTCAGTCCTCGTCTGGCGCGATGGGGTTTCGCGGTTCGCGCAAGGGAACTCCATTTGCGGCGCAACAAGCAGCAAATAAGGCTGCGGGGATCGCGCGAGATTCTGGTATGCGCGGCTGCGAAGTGCGAGTTAAAGGCCCTGGTTCTGGACGTGAATCCGCCGTTCGTGCGATTCAAGCGGCAGGAATTGAGATCAAGCTGATCCGCGACGTAACGCCGGTGCCGCACAACGGTTGTCGTCCGCCGAAACGCCGTCGCGTGTAGTTCATTTCGATTGAATTGTTTAAGGCGGCGTCAGTTTCCGGCTGAATATGGAATACACGTATAAAGCCGGAGTTGGCTGACTGAGGCAAATCGCTCAAGCCGCTGCAAAAAGATGGCTGCCAGCAAATGGCAGAAGGATTAACGGAGGAAATAGTTTGGCAAGAGATAGAGGCAAACAATGTCGCCTGTGTCGGCGCGAAGGAATGAAGCTTTATCTCAAAGGCGAGAAGTGCTACAAGCCCTCGTGTCCGATCGAGAAGCGCGGAACCAATCCGCCGGGTCAGCATGGCCCGAACGCCAAGCGTAAAACGGTCGGCGGTTACGGAGAGCAGTTGCGTGAAAAGCAGCGTGTCAAGCGCATTTACAACTTGCTTGAAACCCAGTTCCGTAATTACTTTGAGAAAGCTGCAGGCCAAAAGGGCGTGACAGGTGAAAACCTGCTTACGCTCCTGGAGCGTCGGCTTGATAATGTGATTTACCGGCTTGGCTTTGCCATGTCGCGCCGTCAGGCACGCCAGTTTGTGCGTCACGGTCACGTTCAGGTCAATGGCCGCAAGGTCAACATCCCATCGTTTCAGATCAAAATCGGAGACGAAGTCGCGGTTCGTGAAAAAAGCACTGAAAACACTCATATTCAGGGCTCTTTTCAAACCTCTGGCGGTCGTGGCCGCCCGGGCTGGCTGGACATCGTCAACTCTGACAAACTGGTCGGGCGTGTGACAGCTTTGCCGCGGCGCGAGGACATTGATCCTGAGATCAGGGAACAACTCATTGTCGAGTTGTATAGCAAGTAGTCGTGTCCGCCGCTTGGCCGCGTTCGCGGGCACGATTACAGGCCTTCACTGGCAAGATGTGATTGAAGTGAAGGCGGCGTTGCCAGCGAGCGGAATTTGACGGCAAGCTGCGAGGCGCGTTTTGTAGGGTTCGTAAAAGTTGGAGACAGAAGAACAGCATGTGGACAGGATTCCAGAAACCGAAGCGTTTGACATGCGAAACCATGACGGATCGCTACGGGCGTTTCTCAGCCCAGCCCTTCGAGCGCGGTTTCGGTACAACAATTGGTAACAGCCTGCGCCGCGCATTGCTTTCGTCAATCGAAGGCGCAGCCATTACAGCAGTCCGCATTGAAGGCGTTTTGCATGAATTCTCCTCGATCCCAGGTGTGGTTGAGGATGCAACGGACATCATTCTTAACTTAAAGCAGATTCCGTTCAAACTTCATTCCGGTGAAGCGAAAACCATTCGTGTTTCACGTTCTGAACCGGGCAAAATGACTTCCTCCGATATTGAGGCTGACGACGATGTGGAGATTCTTGATCCGAATGTCCATATTGCCACGGTCAGCGAAGGCGGCAATCTGAACATCGAATTGAGGTTGAAACGAGGACGTGGTTACGTCTCCGCTGACCGTAATTTCGACGATGATTTGCCGGTTGGCTATATCCCTGTGGACTCCGTACATTCGCCGGTCACGAAGGTGAATTTCCACGTTGAAGCTGCCCGACTGGGTCAAGACACGGATTATGACAAGCTGCTGCTTGAAGTCTGGACCAATGGCAGTATTACGCCTGAGCATGGCATTGGTTTGGCCGCGAAGTTGATCAAGGATCATATGACGATCTTTATCAACTTCGAGGAAGAGGTCGAGCCACCAGTCGAGGCGATTGCCAGCAGCAGGCCTTCGCAACCATTCAACGAGCATTTGGACAAATCCGTTGATGAACTTGAGCTCTCCGTCCGCTCATATAATTGCCTGAAGAATTCGGATATCAAGACAATCCGCGATCTTGTGCAGAAGAGTGAAGCCGAAATGCTCAAGACCAAAAATTTCGGACGTAAATCGCTCAACGAGATTAAAGACATTCTGCAAACCATGGGCTTGGGTTTGGGAATGAAATTCGATGAAAATGGAAATATGGTCAGAGGACCGGAGATGTAGTGCTCTGGCCGGGCTTGCCGCCGGACAGATTGGCATGGCGAGCCTGAAAGCTCCGGCAAAGAAGTTACGCTGAGGAAGATAAAGCAATGAGACACCTTGTCGCACACAGAAAATTAGGCCGCACGTCATCGCATCGTAAGGCGCTGCTGCGCAATCTTTGCACATCATTTGTGCTTCACGAGCGGGTCATCACCACGCTGCCAAAGGCGAAAGAACTTCGTCCATATGTCGAAAAAGTCGTAACGCTGGGACGCCGCGCCCATGCTGCAACTCAAGCGGGCAACAAAGAGGCGGCTGTCCATGCCGCTCGCCAGGCGGCGAAGTCGTTTTTTCCAGGCAACTCCAATTTCGACAGCAAACAGCATGATCAAACTGCCGAGCGCACGGCTGGCGTTGCAGCGCTCAAGAAATTGACCAGTGAGTTGGCGGAGCGTTTCGCGGAGCGACCCGGTGGTTATACGCGTATTTACAAGCTTGGCCCTCGCAAGGGCGATGGCGCTGAGATGGCATTGATCGAATTCATCGGCAGTGAAGACAAGAAAGCTGTTACGGATAAAGACGAAAAAGCTGAGAAGAAATAGGTAGCATCGGTGTGGTTTCTCGCACACTTTGTTTTTAGCCTCAACCGTGCGGGGTATCGCGCGGTTGGGGCTTTCACTTTCCTGTCTTAGATAAATGGCTAAAGCGATATGAGAAAAACAGAGCGTAAGACCAAGCGCCCGGCTACGCGCACAATCGGCACAGGCGCTGATTCACAAAAAGCCGAAGCTGTAAGGAAAAAAACAGTCGCGGAACCGGCGGACAACCTCAGTTTGTCAGAGATTAAGCAACTGATTGATCTCATCTCTGAAAAACAGTTTAACGAATTTGAGCTTGTGCGGGGCGATTTCAAACTGCGGCTTATGAAAGGCGTTGAGAGAGTTTCAGTCAATCCGGCTGGGGCAGAAGTGCGAGAATTGATTGAACCTAGAATCGTGTCCGCGCCAGTCAGTTCCACGGTTCCCGCGCCACAAACCAGTGTTTCTGCAGCCACACCTGCTCCACAGGAAGAAACTCTTCATATTGTAACTTCACCGATCGTCGGCACCTTTTACCGCTCTCCCTCTCCGACTACCTCGCCCTTCGTGAACACCGGCGACATGATCGAAGAAGGCAAGGTACTTTGCATTATCGAAGCCATGAAGCTGATGAACGAAATTCCGTCCGACGCAAGTGGCAGGATCGAAAAGATCTTCGTCGAGAACGGCCAGCCGGTAGAATTCGGCCAGCCCCTGTTTGGAATCAAAGTTTAGTTTTCAGTTTTCAGTTTTCAGTTTTCAGAAATGGAGTGCCTGCCACCACCAACTAAAAGCTGAAATCTGAGAACTGAAAGCTGCAAACTGAGTTATGTTCAAAAAGATTCTTATTGCGAATCGTGGTGAAATCGCCTGCCGTATCATTTGGGCCTGTCGGGAACTGGGCATCAAGACTGTTGCGGTACATTCGGAAGCTGACCGCGACAGCTTGCATGTGCGATTTGCCGACGAAGCTGTCTGCATTGGGCCGCCTCCTTCAGCCCAAAGCTACCTGAATATTACACAGATCATCGCCGCCGCTGAAATCACCAACGTTGACGCCATACATCCCGGCTATGGGTTTCTTTCCGAAAATGCCCACTTCGCCGAAGTTTGTGAGGAGTGCAATATTGATTTCATCGGTCCGACTCCGGCAGTGATTCGGATGATGGGCGACAAATCCGAAGCCAAGCGCACAATGAAAGCCGCTGGAGTGCCCGTTACGCCCGGCAGCGACGGCCTCATCGAGGATGAAGAGACCGCCATCAGCGAAGCCGAGCGCATTAAATATCCGGTACTGATCAAAGCCACCGCCGGTGGCGGGGGGCGTGGAATGCGGATCGCCCACAATCGCACGGAATTGCTCAACGCTTACCAGACAGCGCGCGCCGAAGCTGAGGTCGCTTTCAAAAACAGCGGCGTTTACATTGAAAAATACATCGAAAATCCGCGTCACATCGAGATTCAGGTGCTTGGCGACAATTACGGCAACGCCATCCATCTTGGCGAACGCGAATGTTCCGTTCAGCGGCGTCATCAAAAACTGATTGAAGAATCGCCATCGCCCGCGGTCAGCTACGAACTGCGTCAGGAGATGGGACGCGTCGCTGTCGAAGCCTGTCAACGAATTGGCTACAACAACGCGGGGACGATTGAATTTCTGCTTGATGAAGACGGCAGCTTTTACTTCATGGAAATGAATACGCGGATCCAGGTCGAGCACCCTGTGACCGAGATGGTGACAGTCTCTGATTTGGTCGCGGCACAGATTCGCATCGCCGCCGGAGAACCACTGAATTACACCCAGGATGAACTGATGTTCGTTGGCCACGCCATCGAATGCCGCATCAACGCGGAAGATCCTGTCACCTTCACGCCCAGCCCCGGACGGATCACGAATCTGAATTTGCCCAACGGCCCGGGCGTACGGGTGGACACCGCCATTTACGGCGGTTACTTCGTTCCGCCTTATTACGATTCGCTGATTGCCAAAGTAATTGTTCACAGCCGCACCCGCGAGCGCGCCATCGCCCGCATGCGTCGCGCCCTGGAGTCCATGGTCGTCGAGGGCATCAAAACGACAATCCCCATTCATCTGAGAATCCTAGACGATCCAGACTTCCAGTCGGGCAACATCTCGACACGGTTCATGGATCGTTTTCTGAAATAACCCGAAGATAAATTCGCAAACAGCAAACAAATGCCGCCGGTTGCATCAGCAATTCGGCGGCATTTGTCATGGCAATGATCCCGTCCCACTGTTTGCAGCACTGATCGGAAAACTCAAAAAACTTTTTACCCAATGATAGTTTTTCAGGGAGAGTTCCGCCTTAACAGGTGGCGGCGGAAAGAGAGCCGCTAAGGTAAACAAAATCGAAACTGAACTTTAATCAAAAGGAGAATAAAAGTTATGTCGAACAAAAAGGGAACCAAGAAACTAAACCGTCTGGATGTCAAAAAAGAAACCATTGCCGATCTGAACGTGCCGGAAGCGGATAAGGTCAAAGGCGGCACCATTGTTACCGCCCGCCCATGCCCGACGAAACCGAAACCCATCGGGTTGGGGACACCCGCCGGGCAAAATAGCTAATGACCTGGCTGATCGCCGGCAGTCATTGATCTGAAACGATTCCAGACCGAAACGAACTGAAAAACAAAAGGAGAAAACACCATGTCGAAAAAAAACGAAACAAAGAAATTGAACAAACTGGCCGTCAAAAAGGAAACCATCAGCGACTTGAACGTGAAAAATGCCGATGACGTGAAAGGCGGAGCGACCTTTACGAATACCTGCGGCGCCACGTGCAAAACGCAATCCATTCACCCAGCCTGTCCGAGCGGCATTGGATGCATTAAAGCCAGATAGTGAAAGAGCGATAGAAGAAATAGCGTTGGGTGATCGGTCCAGATTACTCAACGCTTTCTTTTGATCCGGAAAGGGAATGACACAATGTCTATGACTGCTTCATTGGCGAAACAGGGGCTTGCCGGGAAATGGCAGCCTTTGCTCGATGGCGATCAGCGCCAAAGGGCGTTGGAGGCGATTGAGCGTATTGCCGAATCCCTGCCTGCGGCGATGACGCCAAAAGCGATTTGGAACACGGATCATCCCAGCGTATTGCAGCTTTCGTTGCTGACCTCGTGGAAGGCGGAGGTCGCGCTTTTTTACGCGTATTCGGCAAAGGCTTTGGGCAATGACCAATATGCAGAACAGGCGCTTCGTTACTTGAACGAAGCAATTGACGAGGCGCCCGAACATCTGGATTCACTCTGGCTTTTCGGCGGGTTTACGGGAATTGGCTGGATCATCGCCAATCTTTCAGAAACGCTTTTCGATCAGGACGAGACGGAAAACTGCGGATCGGTGGATGAATTGCTGACAGAACATTTGGCGCAACCGGAACGGCAATCCAATTACGACCTGGTTGTCGGGCTTGTCGGACAGGGCGTTTACGCTCTGGATCGGCGGAAACACGCCACTGCTGTGGCGTCGGATATCCTGACCAGGATTGTCAACAAGTTATGGGAAACGGCCGAACACGATGGGCCGTTTATCACCTGGCATACCAGTCCTGTTTTATTGCCCGAATGGCAGCGGCAGATTTGCCCGAATGGTTATTACAATCTGGGGCTGGCGCATGGAGTGCCGGGAATCATTGCCCTGCTTGGCAGGATTGTTTCCGCCGGAATTGAACCGGAGCGCTCGCGGCATTTGCTGGAAGGGGCTGTGCGATGGTTGTTGGCGCAAAAGGAGACGGCGGAGTCCGAGTCTTATTTCAGCACGTGGGCGGGACGGGGGATTGAGCGCGAGGCGTCGAAGGTCGCCTGGTGTTATGGAGATTTGGGAATCGGCATGGCGCTGCTTTATGCCGCCAAATGCGTGGGCCAGGCGAACTGGGAGCAGGAAGCCACGGAAATTCTGTTGAAAGCCGCAAGACGTTCAGGTGAAAGCGCTGGCGTTTTTGATGTCAGTTTGTGCCACGGAGCGGCGGGCAATGCGCATATTTTCAATCGGGCGTTTCAGGCAACGGGCGAGGCGCGGTTCCGGACGGCGGCGCTCGCCTGGTATGAGCAGGCGCTGGCTTTTCAGCGTCCAGGCCAGGGCATCGGCGGATTTTCAATTGGAGACACGGATGAGGCGGGCACGGAAGTGTTTTGGATAAACAAACCCGGTTTGTTGGATGGAGTTGCCGGGGTTGGGCTGTCTCTGCTGGCCGCCTGCACCGACTGGGAACCGAACTGGGATCGCTCGCTGCTGATTTCAATCCCGCCGAAGTCAAGGTAAGAAACCGGTGGTTGTTGCCGGTACTTGTTGAAGGAAAAAAATGACATTCGCAAAACAAGAAAAACGTTCTGGCATTCCGAGGTCAACGGAAGCAGGGAAGTCGAAGTTTGAATTCAAACCCTCCGGCTTTTTCGTCATGCGGGCGCCGTTGCTACCGTTCGGCGAATTTATGAACTGGACTTCAACAACGCAGGCGGCAACCGCGGAATCGCTGAGTGCGGATCGCGCGAAGTTGCGCGAAGGATTGCGGGCGCTGGTGGCGCGGCCTGAAATTCAAGATGCTCTGTTTGTCGCTTCGCCGGATTTGCATGATTACCTGGAGTCGTGGGTGACTGATCCGGATGGGAAACGCGGCCAGCGTGTCGAAGGCGCATTGGTCCGGTACTTTTCACGGATGTGCGGACGTTCAACCCCGTTCGGACTTTTCGCGGCTACCACGCTCGGCAAAATTGGCGAGCACACGCAACTGACCATCGCCGGCCAGGCGGATTGCCAGCGGCACACACGGCTGGATATGGATTATCTGTTTGCGCTGGTGGACGCGCTCGGACGCGAAGCCGGCGTGCGCAGCGCGTTGACTTATCGCCCGAACAGCAGCCTGTACGCCATGGCGGATCGCGTGCGCTACGTGGAATCCAGAGTGAATGGCCGCGCGCGCACCTACCATCTGGTTGCGGTTGAAAACAGCGACTGCATTGAATTCACGCTGCGCCGGGCCGAACAGGGTGCGACCATTGCCGACCTGGCGTCGTCGCTGGTGGCGGAGATAAATGACGACGAAATCACGATTGAAGACGCCACGCAGTTCATCGAGCAATTGATTGACAACCAGATTCTGGTCGCCGACCTGGCTTTGCCAGTGACGGGCGCGGAGCCGATTCATCCGCTGATTGCGCAATTGCAGCAGCTTGAAGCTGGGCAGGGCGCGTCGGCGATTCTGGAACAGACACGCGATGCGCTGGCGGCGATTGATGCGGCCGGGCTGGGCGCGCGCCCGGAAGTTTATCGCGCCGTGGCTGGCCGATTGGAGACTTTACCCGCCAAAGTAGAACTGCCGCGCTTGTTTCAGGTGGATATGATCCGCCCGGCCCATCAGGCTTCCCTCGGCGACGCCGTGATTCAGGAAATCAGCAAGGGCGTTGAAGCGCTGCATCGGATCTTTGGCAAACCGTTCGAGGTGGAACTGGACCGGTTCAAAAAGGCTTTTACCGCGCGTTACGAGGGCCGCGAAGTTCCGCTGGTTGAAGCGCTGGATGACGATCTCGGCATAGGCTTTCCAGCAGGAGCGGAAGGCGGCAATGCGCCGTTGCTTAACGGTCTGGCGTTTCCGGCAAGGTCGGAATGGGCTGCGACGTGGCAGGCTCAGGACGCTTTTCTGCTGCGCAAATGCAGCGAAGCCTGGATGAGCGGCGCAACCGAAATCAAGTTGAGCGATGGCGACCTCAAGGCTTTGCAATCGAAAGAACAAACGCCCTTGCCAAACAGTTTCAGTGTCATGTGCCGTCTGGCCGCCGTTTCCGCGGAGGCGGTTGAGCAGGGCGATTTTCAACTCTGGCTCGAATCCGCCGGAGGTCCGACGGGCGCAACTCTGCTGGGACGTTTCTGTCATGCCGATGCCGAATTGCACAAAGAAGTCGCGCAGTATTTGCGCGCCGAAGAATCCTTTCATTCTGACGCGGTCTTCGCCGAGTTGGCGCATTTGCCGGAAGGCCGCATCGGCAATGTGCTGGCGCGTCCTGTACTGCGAGAATACGAGATCCCTTATCTGGGGAATTCCGGCGCGGCGCACGACCGGCAGTTGGCCGTGACCGATTTGTTGCTGTCTGTGCAAGGGGACCGGATTGTGCTTCGTTCGGCACGGCTGGGATGTGAAGTGATTCCCCGCCTGACCAGCGCGCACAACTGGGGGCGTGAAAGCTCCACGGTTTATCGCTTTCTGGCCGAGTTGCAGACGCAGGGCACAAATGGTGTGGCCTGGAGCTGGAGTTCGCTGGACGGCGCGCCATTTTTGCCGCGGGTGACTTATGGCCGCGTCATGCTTTCGCCCGCACAATGGACAGTCACCGAAGAAGAACTGAAGCGTATTGCTGAAGCAAATGGCGAGGAACGGTTTCGCGTTGTCTCGCAATGGCGCGCCGAACGCCGGTTGCCGCGCTTTGCCGTGCTGGCTGACGGAGACAACACGCTGCCGGTGGATTTGGAAAATCCATTGAGCGTGGATTCCTTCGCGCACATCGTCAAAGGGCGTACCAGCGCGCGATTGCAGGAACTATGGCCCGCGCCGGAACAGTTATGCGCGCAGGACGCCGAAGGCGCACGCTACGTTCATGAATTGGTTGTGCCCTTTTTAAAACAAGGAGAATGGGAGACAAGGGGACAGGGAGCCAGGGAACCGGGGAACTGGGGAACTGCCGTGACGAGCGAACTTCCCCCCGCCCCCCCCATCTCCCTGTCCCCCCTTCCCCAAGTCCCCCGCTCCTTCCCGCCCGGTTCGGAATGGCTGTACGCGAAAATCTATTGCGGCGCGGTGACTGCGGATCAGGTCATTCGTGAAGTCCTGGCTACGGTCGCCGAAGATGTGATGGCCAAAGGTGCGGCGGATCAGTGGTTTTTCCTTCGCTACAACGATCCCGATTGGCACGTCCGCGTACGCTTCCGCGGCCAGCCGGAACGGTTGCGCGAAGCCGTCTGGCCACGGCTGCAAGCGGCGCTCGGACCAATGCTGGCAGACGGGCGCGTCTGGCGCATGCAACTCGACACCTACGAACGCGAAGTAGAACGTTACGGCGGAGCGGCAGGCATTGAACTTTCAGAGCAGGTTTCTTTCGCCGACAGCGATGCTATTGCTGAAATCGTCAGCTTGCTTGATCAAGATGACGCGGGAAGCAATGACCGCTGGCGGCTGGCGCTGTGCGGAATGGATCGAATGCTGAACGATTTCGGCTTCGATCTGGCGGCAAAGGCGGACATTCTGAAGGCCTCGCGCGCCAGCTTTCTGGCGGAGTTCAAGGCCGATGAAGCTCTGATTGACCAACTCGGCGAGCGTTACCGGAAGGAGCGCAAAGCGCTGGAAGCCCTGCTCGATTCGTCAAAAGACGGAGAGAGTTCACTGGCGGCGGGCCTGGAAGTTTTCTCGCGCCGTTCGATCCGGCTGCGGGCGATTGCCGAAGAGCTTCGCGCGGCGGAAGCAGAAGGACAATTGACGAACTCGCTTGCCAACATTGCCGCCAGCCATCTGCATATGCACGCCAACCGGTTGCTGCGGTCATCACATCGCGCGCAGGAGATGGTGATCTATGACCTGCTGACACGAATCTATAGTTCACAGCTTGCGCGGCAACGGCAACCGAAACCGAATAGCGTTGCGCGGCAAGCGGCGTGAATACGCACAAAGCCATGAAGAATTTGTGCTCGCGCCGGAACGGGGTCTATAGTCGCTGCTGGCTGCCACTCCAAGATTTGGTGTGGCAACTAACCCTTGAACGCGGTAAAGGACGAGGTCTATGAGTCTTTCTCTCCAAGTTGTGATTTGGAATCGAGCCGCACTTGAGGCGGGTGGTTCCGACCCGCGAGAAGGAGACACAGCACTCAGTGCCTTACTCTTGCTCCACGGCATGGTTATGAACGGAGGAGTTGACCACGCACTTGAAGCGCTCAATGAAGCGCAGTACCGGTCAGCAGTTGAAGGATTTCGCTACTTCGGCCTTGAGGAGGCAGCAGCCGTGCTGGAAGAAGCTAAAGATGCGACCGAACTACAGCTTGAGCAATACACTGTTCAGTATGGGGCGATTGTGCCGGATGACAGCACTCTGACTCATGCGTTTCAGCTCAAGCTACTGTCGTCACCTCAGGATTTCGCCGATGCAGCAGTTTAACGCCATGCCCCGCGCCCATTTTCAAGCTAACTGAAGCTGGCCGTTATGTCGCATACAAACAGGAGATACGATGACCAGGAATGCAAGCGGCACGTTTGAAGTAAAGCTGACACCCCAACCGCAGGACGACCAATCCGTCGGCAGAATGACGATTGATAAACAATTCCACGGCGACCTGGAAGCGACCAGCAAGGGGCAGATGCTGGCCGTCGGGACCAGCGTCAAAGGCTCTGCGGGGTATGTGGCAATGGAGCAGGTCAGCGGCACACTTCAAGGGCGCAGCGGCAGTTTCGCACTTCAGCACAGCGGCACGATGACGCGCGGGGCGGGACAACTGACCGTTACGGTTGTGCCGGATTCAGGTACTGAACAGTTGGCAGGGCTTTCAGGCCGGATGACGATTGAGATTGCTGACGGAAAACACTTGTATACCTTTGAATACACGGTCGCCGAAACTTCTTGAAAACGGCTCGCCGTTCGCCTACCAGATTCCCCTTCTCTTTAGCTTTGGACGATTCCAGCC
This sequence comes from Heliomicrobium sp., assembly GCA_021155085.1. Classification (GTDB taxonomy): domain Bacteria; phylum Acidobacteriota; class Blastocatellia; order RBC074; family RBC074; genus RBC074. The sequence continues at coordinate 26,188 of JAJNQA010000108.1, forward strand.
GGAACAAACGATTCCGCTCGTTTTCACATCAGCATAGAGGTCAATTTATCCTGTTGCCCTCAATTCCCCTGGAAATTGGCAAACTCGTCGGATTGCCCCAATCGAAAACGCACCAAAATTTGATCTATCTTTAGAATGTGCGGCTTAGCGCGTTGAATGGACGGTTTGACGGCGAAATACAGTCAAGCCGGAACATCGTGGGCAGACCCTTTGAGGCTTATTCCGGTAATGCAAACGCTTGCTTGCCGTGAACTCAATGACAAAACAGTGTCGAACGAAATCAGGAGATACACAATGCGGTTACGAAGTTACAAATCCCTGAAGCAGGGAATTGCAGTCGCAATTTTTTTCTCGTTGGGAATGTTGCTTTTCTGGCTGGGAGCAACGAAGTTTTTGGCGCGGCCAGTCAGCGCGCAGGCCGGCGCACAAGCGGATATTGAAGAAGTCAGACCTGCCTTTTCCACGGCCGCGATTCAAACCGATTTGAAGATCACCGCCGCCGAAGCGAGCGGATTTGTGCTTTATCAGGATGGCAATCAGACGGTTTGCCGGCAGGCGACTTCGGAGCAGGCGCAGGCGTTCGCGCGCCGCGATCCGGAATTGCCCTTGCGGGCAATCAACCACGGAGAGCCTGGATTATCTTCGCGCCAGCAGGCGCAAACGGGATTAAGGATTATTTTGCGCAGCACGGCGCAGCTTGATGGATTTCCGGCGGCCAAGGCTGCCTTCATTCGCGCGGCGCAGACCTGGGAATCATTGATCCGAACGCCAATCACCGTGGTGATTGATGTGGATTTCGGTCCCAGGCGTTTTGGCCAGGATTATCCGGCGGGGGCGATTGGCGCGACGGCGGAACAACCGTTGGGAGATGCCACGCTTTACCCGTCGGTGCGCACAAAGCTGATTCAGGGCGCGGCCAATCCGCAACTGGCGGCGCTCTACAACGCGCTGCCGAGCGGGCAACTGGCGACCGACATCGGCCAGACGGCGGCGATTATTTCGCCATCGGCCCTGCTGCGAGTTTACGGGCTGATCAATGCCGTGGCTGACCCGGACGCCGAACGGCAGCAATTCGGAAACCCGCCTTCGATTGGATTCAACTCTGCGTTTCCCTACGACTTCGACCCAAGTGACGGCATCGCGGCGGACAAAAATGATTTTGACGCGATTGCCACGCACGAACTCGGCCATGTGCTGGGGTTCATTTCGCGTGTGGGGTTGAGCGAACTACTGCCGGCCTTGGGCTTGAATTCGGCGGTGCTGGACTTTTTCCGGTTCCGCCCCGGCATCACCACCAATGCTTTCCCGACGGCCAATCGAATCCTTTCCTCTGGTGGAGCGCAAATCTTTTTCGCGGGCGGAAGCGAACTGGCGTTTTCAACAGGCCGTCCGGACGCGATGGGCGGCGATGGCGAGCAGGCCAGCCACTGGAAAGACGACGCGCAGTCCGGGGTGTACCTGGGCATCATGGACCCGAAAATTCCGCTTGGTTTGCGCGAACAGATTACGCGAAATGATCTGAACGCCTTCGAGGCGATGGGTTATCAGGTGAAAGCCGATCAACTGCCCGAAGAGTTGAAGCTGGATGACGGTTCGGTTGAAACAGGCGTTTCCGGCAACGGATTGATGGTCGCCAACCGCTTTACGCCGTCCGTTTATCCGTCGAAGCTGCAAACCGTGCGGGTTTTCATCGGGCAGGCCTTTGGCCAGCCGAATCCTTCCGGGCAGCAGATCCGGCTGATCGCTTTCAATGGAATGACGGGGGACAACCAGCCGCCGGCGTCGCCACCGCTGCTGCTGGATCAAAGCGTGACGATTCCACCGCTGCTGTTTCCGGACTTTGTGGACATTCCGATTCAAAACGGCCCAACGATTACCGGAGGCGACTGGTACATCGGATACCAGGTGCCGAGCCCGTCAAACGGCGTGGTGTTCTGGTTGGATAAGAACGGCCCGCAGGCGCAAAAAACCTATTTTTCATTCACCGGCGCCGGCTTCCAGCCGCTGACTTCGGGAATGCCGCCGACGCCCGCCAACGCTGCCATACGCGCCGTCGTTGCGCCGCAAGCCGTGGCCGCCGGACCGAACATCATCGTGACGCCGTCCACGCTGGGATTCGGCAACGTCAACCTGAGCGCGACGGCGGATCGCACCTTGACCATCAGCAACACCGGAACGGACACACTCAACGTCACTGGAATCACCAGCACCAATGCACGGTTCAGCGTCACTTCCGCCGCCAGCTTCAGCGTGGCGGCGGGCGCGCAGCAAACCGCCACTGTACGGTTTGCTCCCACAGCGGCGGGCAATCAAAGCGGGATGCTCACCATTGCGAGCAATGATCCTGACCAGCCGACCTTCGCCATTCCGATCAGCGGAACCGGCATTGATCCCCAACCGACAAATCGCGTTGTTCGCGCAGGCAATGCACAAGGTTCGCCGGGCGGCACAGTTCAGGTGCCGGTCGAACTGGTGGCGCAAGGCAATGAAAACGCGCTCGGATTCAGTTTGACGTTCGATGCCGCCATCCTGAGCAATCCACAAGTCGTGCCGGGCAGCGGCGCGGCCAGCGCTTCGCTCAATGTCAATGGATTGCAGACCGGGCAGGGACGGCTGGGCGTGGCGATTTCATTGCCTTCAGGCCAAAGCTTCGCGGCGGGGACGAGCCAACTTATGGTTGTCACCTTCACGGTTGCCAACAACACGCAGGCGGCTTCAGCCAGCGTTGGCTTCGGCGATCAACCCATCAGCCGGGAAGTGGTGGACGCGACCGCGAATCCGTTGCCGGCCAGTTACGCCGCTGGGACGGTGACGATCTCCACCGGCTACGAAGCCGATGTCGCGCCGCGCCCGAACGGCAGCGGCAATGGCACGGTGACAATTTCGGATTGGGTGCAGGTGGGGCGTTTCGTCGCCGGACTCGATCAGGCGAACGCGGGCAGCGAATTTCAGCGCGCCGATGTCGCGCCGAAAGAGGCCAGAGGCAATGGCAGCCTGAGCATTGCTGACTGGGTGCAGGCTGGACGTTACGCCGCCGGACTCGATCCGGTGGTGGCGGCGGGCGGGCCGACCGTACCCGCGCAATTGCGGAATGCGGATTTCAGAATGCTGAAAGAGGCATCCGTGCAACAGGCCCGCGCCTTGCGAATCGGCAACGCCAGCATTGAGCGCGGCCAGCAGGGCGCGGTCGCCATCGAACTCGATGCGCAGGGGAACGAAAACGCGCTTGGTTTCAGCCTCGGCTTCGATCCGGCACAACTGCAATTCGTTTCCGCCGCACTCGGCAATGGAGCCACCGGCGCAACGCTCAATGTCAATGGTTTGCAAGCGGCAAACGGGCGTGTGGGTCTGGCAGTGGCCCTGCCCGCCGGGCAAGGCTTTGCCGCGGGCGTGCGCCAGATCCTCACGCTGACGTTCACGGCGGCGGCGGCGGGGAACGGGGCGAATTCGGCGCTCAGCTTCAGCGATTCGCCGATTGCCCGCGAAGTCTCCGATCCATTCGCAAACATTTTGCCGGCGACATTCACGAGCGGCGCGGTGACTTTGACGCGCAGCGTGGCGACGGTTTCCGCCGCCAGCTTCCTGGGCCAGACGCTTGCTCAGGAAGCCATTGTCGCGGCTTTTGGCGGCAGCCTGGCGACGAAGGTCGAAATTGCCAGCACCTTGCCGTTGCCGACGCAACTGGGCGGAACGACGGTCAGGGTTCGTGACAGCGCAGGCGTCGAACGGCTTGCACCGCTGTTTTTCGTTGCGCCGGGGCAGATCAATTATCAAATCCCGCCCAGCACTGCCGCGGGGGCGGCAACCGTCACGATTACCAGCGGCGACGGCCTGGTTTCAACCGGCAATGCCACCATCGCCAGCGTCGCGCCTGGGTTGTTCACGGCGAATGCCAGCGGGCAAGGCCCGGCTGCCGCCGTTGTGCTGCGCGTCAAAGCCGATGGGGCGCTGATTTACGAACCGGCGGTGCGATTTGACGGCTCGAAATTTGTTTCCGTGCCGATTGATCTGGGGCCGGAAACGGATCAGGTCTTTCTGTTGCTGTTCGGCACCGGCTGGCGGTTTCGCAGTGCGCTGAGCGGCGTGACAGTCCTGATGGATGGGGCCGTCAATTCGGAGGTGCTGTACGCGGGCGATCCGGGTGAATTTGCGGGACAGGATCAGATCAATGTGCGCATTCCGCGCAGCCTGATCGGAAAAGGAGAAATTGATCTGGCGCTGACTGTGGATGGCCGCGCGGCCAATGCGGTCAGGATCAATGTGAAATAGTTGGTTGGTGCGGCGCGATGCCATGGCAT
>JAJNQA010000004.1 GCA_021155085.1 Heliomicrobium sp.
CTCTTGCCAGGCCCGGTTTATTGCACAGCGCCTGCGCAATAAACCGGGCCTGGCAAGAGACTCTGTTCAATCATCAACCAAGGAGCGTCTATATGTCCTACAAGTCAACGCAAACAGTTTCGGCGAATAACACTCCAACGGATCCATCGTTGAAAGATTTGAACATGGTCCCGCTGGGGGCTTCCGTGTGGACCAGTTCCGGCAATCTTGCCAAATCCGGCATCAAGGCAATCGCGCACGCCGCATCGGGGGCGATGGGCCATCAGGGGGAAGCCGGCTTTGATCCGACACGTGATTCGGTCGCTGCCTCCATTGAAAATTCCTTCCTGCTGGCGATTCAGAATGGCCACGACCGTCTGGCGATACCGTTTATCGCCAGTAATATCTTCCTTGATCGGATTGTTCCGCCAATTGATAAAGACGAACTGGCGAGTCTGATCGTCAAATCCTGCCAGTCATATCGCGGCAGTGCTGAGGCTGTCATTGTTGCTTTCGGCGCGGGAGATATGGCGCACTTTACGAAAGCGATGCCTGGCAACACGGATGCGGGAGTGACCTTGGTTGAAGGTTCCGTTACTCATTATGCTGACCATAAATGCGGGGCAATCGTGAATGCTGCAAACATGGAGGTCGTCTTCGGTGGCGGACTCTCCGGCATCATCGGTAAGGCAACCGGGGAAATTCCGCAGATCAACGCAGAAGCGGTGTCAGCCATAAAGGATTTCTGGAAAACCAATGGCTCATGAAGGAAGAGAAGCGGAAGCCGGTCAATCACGGCCGGCTTCTTTATTTTGCCCGGATCAAAAGATGAGTCAGAATTCAGTGCCTTAAAAGGAGAGAGGCCCGATGATGCCTCACTCATCATCGGGCCTTCTGCGAACTTTTTGCTGGCTGAATGGTTGCCGACTTTCGATGTTTTGTAGTTTTGAATGGCCTCACTCCATTCAAACTCACCGTCCGTCTGCTTGGGTGGGTACACGCAGCACGAAGCATAAAGTTCCAAGAGGTTTTCACAAATTGAAGAAAAAATTTTGAAAATGGAGAAGGGACTCCGGCTCGGCATTCAGACTCTTGTCCCACCATCTTGACTGATTGGCCATTACTCATTGCCCATTCGCCGACAGGAAACTCTTCTGTCCAATAATGGCAAATAGTGAATGCCGAATGGTGAATGTGTGGGAGGAATAATTTTGAATCCTTCCACTAAATCGGAACAACCAAACGTGGGACGGACTTTAGTCTGTCCCGGCGTGGAGACAGACTAAAGTCCGTCCCACGTGTACCAATCTTTTGTGGTCTGATTTAGCTTGCCAGTTTTATGAGCACCAGGACGATGGCGGCAACCGCAAGGTAAAACAACCTTCGCTTCATTTGTGAAGTCAGGCTGAATTTTGATAACGATGTGGGGCTAAAGGAGGTGCCCGGCGGCAATGATGCATCGCAATATACGCAGATGAGGACGCCGTTTGGATTCAATGCCTTGCATTCGCGGCAGCACGTCATCGCTTGCCCGCTTTGGTCATCGCCTTTTTCCATGTTCGCTGAGCCATGTTCCGCCCCGTCCCCGGCAAGGGCCTCCCCTGAACCGGCGCGTTAGTCGCGGTCGAAACTCCGCCGTCAGCGCCCACCTTCAGAGGGCGGCCACATGTGCCATAAACCTTTCCCCCGGCCAAATCTGAAGCCCTGACCATCAGATCGCGACCGAGCTGGCGTGCTGTCGGACCGCCAGCGAGCACAAGTTGCCGGATGCGCCCGCCTGCAGTTCCAAGACGTGTGGCGGCCTCTTTTGAGGTCATGTTCTGTTTATCCATAAGCGCAATGTAGCCCCGACGGTAAACTATCGCAACGGGTATTTTGTGGCTTGGATGAGCGGGGGGGTATTTTCGGGTGGGAGCGCAAAGCGAAAAGGCGCTGGTTGCGGAAGAACCGCTCCGTGGCGGCGAAGCATTGGCGGCTTCTGACCGACCTCGCCCCGGAGCAATTTGATCACGCCGCTTATGGTACTTACAGAATTTTCAGTCCCCCCTGTGTTTGGGCGATGTAAGCCGCGTAGCCGTCGAGCGCGCGTTCGTGCATTGTCTCTGGCCTTGTATACAGCCAGTGGTTTTCAAATGACTCCTCGCTTCCCTCTGCCGCCGCGAGATACCTTGCACGCTCTTGTGCCTTGAGCCACTGTTCGATCCACGCACGCACCGCAGGATCGCGGTTCATGGCCGTGCGCGCGGCATGCATGGTGATTGGCGCTGTTGAATCCGCCATTGAAGCCTTTCCTCTCTGTTACTTGTTTTTCACAATTCCCACAAGTCACGGGTTTCTTTCGCCGGTCCGGTTTCCGGAATTCGATGGCGCCACAGGTCAGGATGTCGCCGCTTTACTCTGCCCTGCACCAGGCTGCCCTTCGTACCGGTCAAGCAGCAAGGACAGTTGGTCACGAAGAGCAAGCACCGTCCGACGAAGGGGATCATCCCTGTCTTTATCGGCGATGTCTCTTCTGACTGATTTCAATATTCCCTCGCAACTCTCGAACCTGGCGGCAATCTGAAGCTTCAAGGCTTGCGCGTCGGCGCCTGTTCCCTCTTCGAGCGCCAAATCAACCACTGAATTTAACGAATCAATTTCCTGTTCCAAACGAGTCAACTTTTCATCAATTGTCATAATGTTTCATCTCTACTTTTTCTGCTCCTCACATTGCATCCAAATGGAGCGTGCTATTCATTGACCTTGAGCACGGCCAGGAAGGCTTCCTGTGGGATTTCAACTTTACCGACGCGTTTCATGCGCTTTTTGCCTTCTTTTTGCTTTTCCAACAGCTTGCGTTTGCGCGAGATATCGCCGCCGTAGCATTTGGCCAGGACGTTTTTGCCGACGGCCTTGATGGTTTCACGGGCGATGACGCGGGTGCCGATGGCGGCCTGGATGGCGACTTCGAACATCTGGCGGGGGATCAGTTTGCGCATCTTATCCACCAGCAAACGGCCCCGCGCGTAGGCAACGTCTTTGTGTACGATCAGCGACAGCGCGTCCACCTGATCGCCGGCGACCATAATGTCCAGCTTCACCAGTTCAGAATCGCGATACCCCGCCAGGTGATAATCGAGCGAGGCGTACCCGCGCGAGATGGATTTCAGCCGGTCGAAAAAGTCCAGCACGATCTCGTTGAGCGGCACTTCGTACGTCAGTTTCACGCGTGTCGGCGCAACATAATCGAAGCCCTTTTGAATGCCGCGCTTTTCGTCGAGCAGCGCCAGGATACCGCCGAGAAATTCTTCGTTGGTCAGAATCATGGCGGTGATGATCGGTTCTTCAAACTTGACGATGTCGCCCGATGGCGGCAGCTTCGATGGATTGTCAACTTCGTGAACATCGCCGCGCACGTCCGTGATGCGATACCGCACGCCGGGCGCGGTGGTGATCAGATCAACATTGAATTCGCGTTCCAGCCGCTCCTGCACAATTTCCATGTGCAGCAAGCCCAGAAAGCCGCAGCGAAAACCGAAGCCGAGCGCAGTCGAAACTTCCGGCTCGAAGAAGAACGACGAATCGTTCAAACGAAGTTTTTCCAGCGCGTCGCGCAACTCCACGTATTGATTCGGTTCGATGGGATACAAACCGGCGAAAACCATCGGCTTGATTTCCTGAAAGCCAGGAAAAGGCTCAGGCGTCGGGCGCGCGGTTTCGGTGACCGTGTCGCCGATGCTGACATCCGCCACCGTTTTGATATTGGCGACGATGAACCCGACTTCGCCCGCGCCCAGCTTTTCGATGGGACGCGGTTTCGGCGTCAGTACACCCAGTTCTTCGACTTCGTGCGTCGTGCCCTTGGCCATCAGCCGAATCTTCGTGCCTTTGCGCAATTCGCCGTCAATTACGCGCACCATGACGATGACGCCGCGGTACGGATCGAACCACGAATCGAAGATCAATGCTTTGAGCGGAGCCTCGGTTAAGCCTTTTGGCGGTGGAACGTCGCGCACGATGGCTTCCAGAATGTCCGTGATGCCGATGCCTGATTTAGCTGAAGCCAGAACGGCGTTGTGTGTGCTGACACCGATCACCTGCTCAATCTGCTCTTTGACTCGCTCCGGGTCGGCGCTGGGAAGGTCAATTTTGTTGATGACGGGAACCAGTTCCAGGTGATGATCCACCGCCAGATACGCGTTGGCCAGCGTCTGCGCTTCGACGCCCTGACTGGCGTCCACGATCAACAGCGCGCCTTCGCAGGCGGACAGGCTGCGCGAAACTTCATACGAGAAATCCACGTGGCCCGGAGTGTCAATCAGGTTGAGAATGTAATCCTGTCCATCCTGGGCTTTGTAGTTCAGGCGAACGGCGTGGGCTTTGATGGTGATGCCGCGCTCGCGCTCCAAATCCATTGCATCCAGAACCTGATCCGACATTTCGCGCTGTTCCAGCGCGCCGGTCGCTTCCAGCAAGCGGTCGGAAAGCGTCGTTTTGCCGTGGTCAATATGGGCGATGATCGAAAAATTGCGAATGTTTACTGCCATAAGAGATTGTTTTTCAGTTGCGAAATGAGGCTGGTAAGTTCGGAGGATACCCGCGCCGCCAGTGAAAATCAAAAGCGGCTCATTCAGCCTTGTTCTCCAAACTGCGCCACAGATACCACGAAGCGATGGAGCAGTAAGGCCGCCAGCCGTTTTCGCTGGCGATGCGTTCCATTTCCGGCGCGGTCGGCAACTGGTCGAAACCGTAACTTAATTGAATCGCCCGGCGGATGCCCAAATCGCCGACTGGAAGCACGTCCATCCGCCCCAGCGAAAAGATCAAAAACATGTGAACCGTCCAAACTCCTATGCCTTTAACCTGGGTCAGCATGGCGATGACTTCTTCATCGGTCAGCCGGGAGAGTTTGGAAAACTTCAGCGTGCCGTCTTCGGTCTTGGCCGCGATGTCTTTGATATAAGAAATCTTTTGAAACGAGATTCCCGTGCCGCGCAAATGCTCGTCCGGGGTTTCCAGAATCTGCGCCGGTTTGGGCAATCGGCTGGGCGCGTACAGCGCCAGAAAGCGTTTGTGGATCGTGTCGGCGGCTTTGGTCGAAAGCTGTTGCGAAATGATCGAGCCGACCAGCGTGTGAAAATAACGTGTGTGCGGACGAATGACGCAGGGGCCGTAGCGTTTAATCAAGCCCCGCAGACGCGCGTCGCGCCGCGAAAGCAGCCGCTCGGCTTTTTCCAGTTCTGCAATGAATGAGGCGGTTTGCTGGCTCAAGGCTTGTTTGTCTCCCTCAGGCGTGATGTTCCTGCAAACTCATCACGCTCAGCTTGCCTTCTTTAAGCATCGTGGCAATGGCGTTCGCCGCCGCGTTCGCGCCGGTCAGCGTGGTGAAGGTGACGACGCTGTATTGCATGGCAGCCCGGCGAATCGCGCGTTCGTCGTAAAACGACGCACGGCCCAGCGGCGTGTTGACGATCAGGTCAATCTCGTCGCTCTTGATCAGGTCCACGACATTCGGGCGGCCTTCGTTGACTTTGAACACCCGCTCACAATGCACGCCGGCATCGGTCAGAAAACCGGCGGTTCCGCGCGTGGCCACAATTTTGAATCCGAGGTCATGCAGGCGCTTGGCGATGCGAACGGCGTTCTTTTTGTCGTTGTCATTGACGCTGATGAACGCCGTGCCTTCCGTCGGCAAAGGCGCGTTCGCGCCCATCTGCGCTTTGGCAAACGCGCCGCCGAAGCTGTCGGCCATTCCCATCACTTCGCCGGTCGAGCGCATTTCCGGCCCCAGCACCGGATCAACGCCGGGGAATTTGGCGAAGGGAAAAACCGGCCCCTTGATAAAGAAACTGCTCACCGTCAGTTCGTCCGGCAGGTTGAACTCGCTCAATTTGCGTCCGGTCATCAAACGCGAAGCGATCTTGGCCAGCGGAACTCCCGTCGCTTTTGAGACGAACGGAACCGTCCGGGAGGCGCGCGGGTTTACTTCGAGCACATAGACAATTTCATCCTTGATGGCGAACTGGATGTTCATCAGGCCGCGCACTTCCAACGCCCGTGCCAATTGGCGCGTGTAGCGGCGCATGGTGTCCAGGTGTTCGGGCTTGACCATGTAAGGCGGCAGCACGCACGAGGAATCGCCGGAGTGAATGCCTGCTTCTTCGATATGTTCCTGAATGCCTGCAATCACGCAGCGCTCGCCGTCGGCCAGCGCGTCCACATCCACCTCGAAAGCGTCTTCCAGAAAGCGATCAATCAGCACGGGCTTTTCCGGCGAAGCTTCGACGGCGTTTTTCATGTAACCTTCCAGACTGGCTTCGTCATACACGATCATCATCGCCCGTCCGCCCAGCACGTAACTCGGTCGCACCAGCACAGGGTAGCCGATGGCGGCGGCCACACGCTTGGCTTCTTCCACGGTGACGGCCGTGCCATTGACCGGCTGCGGAATATTCAGATCGGCAATCAGTTTGCCGAAGCGCTTGCGGTCTTCGGCCAGGTCAATGGATTCGGGGCTGGTGCCGATGATCGGGACGCCGGCCTTGTGCAGGCGCATCGCCAGATTGAGTGGCGTCTGCCCGCCGAACTGCACAATCACGCCTTCCGGTTTTTCCAGCTCGACGATGTGCATCACGTCTTCGAAGGTCAGCGGCTCGAAGTACAAACGATCCGCCGTGTCATAATCGGTCGAAACGGTTTCGGGATTGCAGTTGACCATGATCGTTTCATAACCGTCTTCCTTCAGCGCGAACGCCGCGTGACAGCAGCAGTAATCGAATTCGATTCCCTGGCCAATGCGGTTCGGGCCGGAGCCTAAAATCATGATCTTCTTTTTGTCGCTCGGATTGGCTTCGCACTCGGTTTCGTAGGTCGAATACAGATATGGCGTGAAGGATTCAAACTCCGCGCCGCAGGTGTCCACGCGTTTGTAGGCGGGGCGGACGCCTTGGCCGAGACGTTTGGCGCGAATATCGTCTTCCGAAACTTTCAGCAAGTCGGCAATTCGAGCGTCGGAAAAACCCATTCGCTTCGCTTGGCGAATGTGATCGGCGGTCAGCGATTGCAAGTCTTCCTGCTTGATTTCGGTCTGCATTTCGACAATCTGGCGAAGCTGGCTCAGAAACCACGGATCAATGTTCGTCAGTTCATACATTTCCTCCAGCGTCCAGCCGCGCTCGAATGCCGCGTGCAGGTAATGAATCCGCTCCGAATTTGGAATGATCAGCTTCCGCCGCAGAGTTTCGTCGTCCACGTAACCGACGTATGGTGAGTTGCGCCGTTCCAGGCTTCGCACGCCTTTCAAAAAGGCTTCCTTGAAAGTCCGTCCAATTGCCATCACTTCGCCGACCGATTTCATCTGTGTGCCGAGCGTGTCTTCCGAGCCGGGAAACTTTTCAAACGCCCACTTCGGAATTTTGACGACGACGTAATCAATCGTCGGTTCGAACGAGGCAGGAGTTTTCTTGGTGATGTCGTTCGGGATTTCGTCCAGCGTGTAACCGACGGCGAGTTTGGCCGCGATTTTGGCAATGGGAAAGCCCGTGGCTTTCGAGGCCAGCGCCGACGAGCGCGAAACGCGCGGGTTCATTTCGATCACACGCAAACTGCCGTCGCGCGGGCTGACGGCGAATTGGATATTTGAACCGCCGGTTTCGACGCCGACTTTGCGAATGATCTTGATGGAGGCATCGCGCATCATCTGGTATTCGCGGTCGGTCAGCGTTTGCGCCGGAGCGACGGTGATCGAATCGCCGGTGTGGACGCCCATCGCATCGAAGTTTTCAATCGAGCAAATAATGACCACGTTGTCCGCCAGATCGCGCATCACTTCCAGCTCGAATTCTTTCCAGCCGATGATGGATTCTTCAACCAGAATTTCGCTGATCGGGCTGGCGGTCAGACCGCGTTCGGCGATTTCTTCAAACTCTTCGTAATTGTAGGCGATGCCGCCGCCCGTGCCGCCCAGCGTGAAGCTGGGACGAATGATGATCGGAAAATCTATTTCTTCCGCTGCCGCCTGCGCTTCCTGCTGCGTGTGACAAAAACGCGCTTTCGGCATTTGAAGACCAATCTCGTCCATCGCTTGTTTGAAAAGCAGGCGGTCTTCGCCAATCCTGATCGCTTCCAGTTTTGCGCCGATCAACTCGACGCTGAATTTTTCCAGCACGCCGCCTTCGGCCAATTTCACTGTCAGATTTAACGCCGTCTGTCCGCCAACAGTCGGTAATAATGCGTCTGGCCGTTCGCGCTCGATAATAGCCGTGAGCGCTTCGACCGTGAGCGGTTCGACATAAGTGCGGTCAGCCAGTTCCGGGTCGGTCATGATTGTCGCCGGATTGGAATTGACCAGCACCACCTCAAAGCCTTCCTGTTTGAGCGCGCGGCAGGCTTGCGTGCCAGAGTAATCAAATTCGCAGGCCTGGCCGATGACAATCGGGCCTGAGCCAATGATCAGTATTTTGTGGATGTCAGTTCGTTTGGGCATCTTTCCTTATTACTTACAAATTCAAATTCGAGATTTATGATTTGTGGCCAGCTTAAAAGTTGAAGCTGAATCCGGTCAGCAACGAAAAATCGTTTTGCTTGACATTGGTTTGCGGGCGATTGTCGAAGCGGTTGAAGCCGGACAGCTTCAACGCCACAAATTTGGTAATCGGCATGGTCAGCGAAACGTCGGTTTGCATGCGGTATTCGCTCGGGTTGAGCAGATCGGAGGAAAAGGTCAATTGCTGACTCAGTTGCGCCTTCTTGTTGATCTTCTGCGTCGCGGCAGCGCGCAGCAGACTGGTCGCGGTGGTGCGTTCGACGCCGGTGCTGAAAACTTCGCGCGTGACGCCGGTGCCGAAATCGAAGTTGAGCGTCTGCGTTTCCTTCTTCATCGCCGGATAACTCAACCCGATGCTTTCGCTGAATCGGTAATCGAGTTTTTTGATGCGGTCAATTTCAAAGACGGTTTCAATGAAAGCAGGGACTTTGTTGGCCGTGCGTTCATATCGCAACAGCGTCGTGAACAGATGCGCGATTTGCGCGCCATTACGCACACCGTACCGCCCCAGTGAATTGAACGCCACCCGGCTGGCGGAACGCTTGCGTGAAAGTCCGAATGCCACGTTGAGATCGCTGGAATTGACGTTTCCGCGCGCCAGTGTATAAGCAAGATTGACCGAACGCTGCCACGAATCCGTTTTTGCCGAACGGGCTGCAGAAGCCGTCACCTTCTTTGCCTCCGCCAGGTTCGGCCTGTTGCTGACTTTGCTGGCCAATGATGTGCTGACTTGTTTGCGCAGCTTTTCGTCACCGGTTTGCCAGTTTTTGATTTCCGAGACACGAACGCTGATTCGCCCGGCATAAGTCGTTTCAATTTCCAGACGATCCGCCGTGGCGGCCACAAAGCGCCCCGACACATGGTCGCCGTTGGCCATCGTCAACGTCACAATCGCAACCGAATCTGCCTGCGCCATACTCAGGGCTCCCAGCAAAACCACAATCAACAAAGTGCTGAGCAACTTCGCCTGTTCCCGTTGATACACGAATAGCCTTATCAGTCTTTTCATCTCAGGTTAGCCTTGTTGGTTTGTTACGGGGTCGGGCAACAGCGAGTGATTTGCCGCTGCCTTGAAATGGCAAAAGTAGCATATGGCGGCGGATCGGGCAAAATTGTCACGCCTCGCCTTCGTGCTTGCGCAGGTTCAGTTCGGCGAGCATCCATGACGGCCATTTCGAGGTAAAGCTATACCGGTTGGTCGCCTGCGCCAGTCCGTCCACTCTCGTGGCGCCACATTGCGGGCACGCTTGATGCCGCCCGCGCGAAACGGCGCGGCAGACCGAACAGACTGTAAATTCAGGTGAGAATGTGATGGCTGAAACTTTGGTTTGCTGGAAAGCATGCAGGACAAAATCTGAAAGCTGTTCGGAGGAAGGAAGCGTTTGGCCCAGCCAGATTTCACTGGCCCCCCCCCAAATCGCCTTGCCTTGCACTGCGCCTTCGATTCGGAGTTTATCCGCTGCGCCGATGGCGCACTCCGCCGGGAGTTCGGCCGAATTGGAATAAAAAAGTTCGTCTTCCTCGTTCGCGTTTTCCGGAGCCGGACTCCGCTTCAGGGACTGCCTGTTCAGCGCCTGCCTGACAACGTCCGAACCAAAGCGATTGACATCCAATCTGGCCAGCCGATGTGGAGCTGTCAGGTCGCGCGATTCCGCCAGCAGGAAACGAACTTTGTGTTTTGCAGACAAACGTTCGGCTTCCGTGCTGAGGTGGGTGACGACATCGGCGGCGAACGTTTGCGCTTTGGGCGAAGATTCAAGCGGTTCACCAGTCACGAATTGCGCCAGTTCAGCCAGTCCGATTGAGCAGATGGCGTGCGAAGTCCAACTGAGCGGCAAAAACGGTTCCTTATCCGGGCGCATCGCCAGCATTGCCAGTGCACCGGCTTCGCCACGTGCCAGCAGCTTTTCGAGGAAGATGCGTTTTTCCAGCGAAGCTTGCGCCGCCAACTCAAGCAAGCCAGTCAGCAGTTCAAAAACCTTTGACTGGCTGGCTTCGGCCTGGTATCCGATGCGCGGCAAATTGATGGCAACCGAGGAAAAGATGGCGGCGCGCCATTGCCAGCTTTCGGTCGCGCGTTGCAGTTTATCGGCGCTGACGCCATAACGCGGGGTGAATGCTGATCCCGCTTCATTGCCGTTCGGGCGATCAAATGCCAGGACCACGCCGCCGCGCTCGGCCGCCGCGCGGCAAACCAGATCAAGAAAGCCCTGAGTCGCCGGCGTGTTTGGATTATCGAAGAACGCATTCGTCAGATGCAGCACCGGGCGCGGCCCAATAAAGGGCAACCCCTGCCCGTCGCCTTCCAGATACACTTCAAATAGCGCTTTGAGGAAGAGCCGCGCGGTATCGCTCATCGTGCCGTAGGAGCTATTGAATTTCTCTCCGCCCGCGCCCACCACTGGCAAATCACGCAAATAGGCGGGGGCTTCCCAATCCAAATGAAGGTCGCAGCGGACGGGTTGACCTCCGCGTGCGACAACCGGAGCCGAAAGCTCGAACAACAAGCCCTGCGCAAGCTGTTTGATTTCGCGCTGGCTCAACCCGGTGAGCATCGGCGCAAATGCGAAATTGACCGAATCCCACGCCAGTGCATCGCTGAAATACCCTTGCAACGCCGCTGTGTAAGTGACCAAATGTGAAGCCAGCACTTCGGCCCGTTTGGCCGGACGCGAGCCGATGAAGCCGCCCGGAAGCCTGATGCCGTAGCGCTTAATAAAATCAATTGAGCCGGTCATCGTCGTTGGCCGGTCAATTTCGCCCAGGTTTTCCAGAAATAAATCGCCAGAGTAATGCGCACTGGCGACGGCATCCGAAAAAACCGTCAGAATGGCATATTCGCGCTTGATTGCTTCAGCCAGTGCCAGACTGGTTCCCTCCGGGCCATGAAGCCTGGTCGTGTCGCTGGCTCCAGATTGGATCATTCGATCCACGTCGTAAAGAGGCACGCCCAAACGTGCGTGCTGGCGGTATTCGGGAACCAATCCATATTCAAGCAGACGCGCATCCACCAGCCCGCGAATCAATGGCGCGGTCAACGCCCGAATGCCGGAGCGTTCGATCTGGTCTTTGACTTCCAGGCTGATTTGCTCGGCGAGTTCCCGCCCCAAACCAGTTTCGCGCACCAGCGCATCGGTGATGCGCTGCGGATCGAACAACGCAACGCTTTCATCCGATTGCCGAACGAACAACTCGGATTCGGTCAAGGCGATGCTCTCTTTTTCCCGAAGTTTGTCCATAAAAAAGTTGAACGAATTGCGTTCTGTTACGTCACATCCGCGTCCGGCCAGCTAATTACCGTTCTGCCAATTGCATGGTTGAGCGGCCCCGCGCCGCGCCCGATGTTGGGAGCCGAGAGCAATCCGGCTTCCAGATAACGCTTGGCTTTCGTTACAGCCTGCTGAACATTACAGCCACGAGCCAGCGACGCGGCAATCGCCGATGAGAGTGTGCAGCCCGTACCATGCGTACTCCGTGTGATGATCCGCGGGGCGTGAAAAAGGTGAAACTCATGCCCGTCGAAAAGCACATCGGTCGCGTCTCTGGAAAGATGGCCCCCCTTGACCAAAACGGCGTGGAGCGCCGACGGTTTCACCGTTTCCGGCGAACACATTTCATGAATCAGACGTGCGGCATTTTTCATCCCTTCCAGGTCTTCCACCTCAAGCCCGGTCAGACGCGATGCCTCGGCCAGATTGGGCGTGATCAGATCCGCGAGCGGAAACAATCGCTCAATCAGACACCTGATTGCCCCTTCTCCTGCCAGATCGTATCCGCTGGTGGAACGGAGAACCGTATCTACAACTACATTAGGCAATCCATGGCGTTTAATCATGTCCGCCGTTACTTCCACGGTTTCGCGAGTCGGCAACATTCCGACCTTCACTGCCGAAATCCGAAAATCATTGACGATTGGCTCGAGTTGCGCACGCAGCACTTCCGCCGTTTGATGAAAAGCGCCATAAACAGCAATTGTGTTTTGCGAAGTCAGGGACGTAACCGCCGCTATGCCGAAACATCCGAACGCGCTGAATGTCTTGATGTCCGCCAACACCCCCGCGCCGCCAGAGGGATCGAAGCCGGCAATCGAAAGTGCTACAAGCATTATTTCAATCCGAGGGCAACTGTCAGTTCTCAGAAGATACTTTATCTAGTGGGTTAACGACGGGATCATAACACTATCTTGGGCGCGGGGTAAAATACCATCTGCCCATGTCAGACAGATGAGAAAGCGTATAGTTGAGTGTAAAGGGCCTCGGCTTGTTGACGCGTGTCTTCCAAACCCAGCGAGGTATTGATTGTGAAATCGGCGTATTTCAACTTTTCAGCGGATGGCATTTGCGCTGAGATGCGCGCCAACGCCTCATCACGGGACAGGTGATTACGAAGCATCAACCGTTCCAATTGAATTTCCGGGTCGCAATAAACAACAATCAATTTATCAAAGCGGCGATAAGAACCGGTCTCGATCATCAGTGCGGCGTCAATAATGGCGATTGCCTGGGGGTCACGCCCTGCGACTTCGGCCAACCATCGTGCCTGCAATTCAAAAATATGGGGGTGGATGATGGCGTTGAGTTTTTCGCGGTGCCCAGCATCTGCAAACACAATCGCGCCAAGTTTGGCTCGGTCAATTTTGCCATCCTGGCCGAGAATCTCGTGGCCAAAGTGAGAGACGATTTCATTAAAAGCTGGCTGTCCCGGCTCAACCACCTCGCGTGCCGTCAAATCAGCGTCAAGCACCTCGCAGCCAAGCTCGCGCAGGACGCTCACCACATACGACTTTCCAGTTGCGATTCCGCCTGTCAATCCAACCTTGAGCATAAGGGGAATGAGTTCTTTTACTTTCTGCGCCGCATCTCTGCCGCGCGCAGCGTGTTCTGCATCAGCATGGCAATCGTCAACGGACCGACGCCGCCCGGCACAGGAGTCAGCCATGCTGCCTTTTGCGCCACCGTACGCGGTTCAACATCGCCAACCAGTGTTCGCCCCCGTTTGGCCAACACCTCCAAACGTTTTGGACGTTCTGCGTCACCAAAGATGCGGTTGACTTCTTCTGTGGTCGTTACGTCATTCATCCCAACATCCACAACAACCGCACCTTCTCGGACATGATCACCGGTGATCATGGCCGTTCGTCCGATGGCAGCAATCAGAATGTCCGCCTGTCGAGTAATAGTGGCGAGGTCGCGAGTTTTTGAGTGGCATATCGTCACCGTTGCATTGCGATGAAGCAGTAACAAGGACATTGGCTTGCCAACAATGTCGCTGCGGCCAACAACGACTGCATGTGCCCCAGAAATAGGAATTTGGTAATGGTCAAGCAGTTCAATCACACCTGCCGGGGTACAAGCAACGAGCGATTCCTGCCCTTGAACCAACCGCCCGACGTTGACGGCGTGAAACCCATCTACATCTTTGGCCGGGTCAACGGCTTCCAAAATACGCCGGGTTTCAATCTGTGGAGGCAATGGAGTTTGCACAAGTATTCCATCAATCTCATCATTTTGATTGAGCCTCTCGACTAATGACAGCAATTCTTCTGTCTTTGTCTCTTTCGGCAATTCATATTTTTCGGAATGAAGTCCTATTTCCTGGCAAGTTTTGACTTTATTACCAACATACACTTTTGAAGCCGGGTCTTCTCCGACAAGCACCGCAGCCAGACCAGGCTTGATTTCACGGATTTTCAGTTCGCTAACGCGAGTCGCAACTCGCTGCTTGATCAGGTTGGCGACTTCCACACCATTCAATATTTGTGCGGCCATTTGTTTAGACTGACCTCCGAAGAAGAATTGTTGATTGGCAATCAGACGGCAATTTTAGCACAATTTTTGGACGCCGCCGCCGGACAGATAACATCCTGGGTGAAATCGCTGCCGGGGAATTTAACCGTTGCATCACGGGAAAGGCTCTGTAGCGAAAAAAATACCCCTGCAATTAAAAATCGTTTCGTGGCATTTAATGACTATGCTATATTCGAAGTTGCCTGACAGCAGCCCCGCAGTCAGAAACACTTGAACCGGTAATGAGTGTTGGTCGGTTAAGATAGTTCCCTCTTATGCAGCGGAACGGCTGAAGTCTAGCCGGGAAACTGACAGCAACGATGACAAGCCCCTTTTGATCGCCGGATACATCCTCTGCCGCCCCTGGCTCCGGCAAACTGACCTGAATTGCCCCCTTTGGAAACTCTTCTGTGAGCTCCACCAATAGTTATTATTATTGTTGTTTCGATTATTTTTTTTTGCTGTTCTTTGCCATAACTAAAGCTTTCATCCTTCTGTAGCTATAGCGGTTCACCGGCACGCCGCAGTAGTAATGCGGAATCCGGATAATTTGAAACTAGATGGTTCATTGCACGGCAACGTCATTGACTTCAATGTTCTGCGCGCAAGTGAGACGGCCTTTTCCCGTTCAAAACTTGAAATGGAGACATTGAACTTCCCAAACTTACTGGCAGCGCCGAAGAATGAACGTGACAAGAGACAACAGTAAATCAATAAGGCAAACAGGAGATAGCCAACAATGAGTGCAGCGATTCAACTTGTTAATCAACAAATTATTGAAACGGACGCTTTCGAACACTGGCAGGAAAAGGCGTTTAATAACGTTTCGATTTTCGAGCTTGCGCCTGAACAGCGGTTGCGCCGTGCGCTTAGCCATATTGCCGAGCTTCAATCTGAAGTTCGTGCGCTTCGCGAAGAACTGGCGCGTTCCGAGCGTTCTGTGACGCAGTATGAGCAGTTACTCCGCAATGCAATGATTCGCGAACAAGAACTCCGAGCCCAGTTGGGTAAGGAAATGGTTTGATTGAAAATTGGTGTAGTGGTCGGCATCCACACCACTTCCCCCGTTTGCCCTAACCGTCAGACTGCTACCATCAGTTCACACTTGATTTCAAGGCGTATCCAGTTGCCCCGTCCTGCTCGCCTTGTGCTCCCAGCGACCCCTTTAATTCATATTCACGACTGCCCGATTTTCTGAAAATTCCTTGGGATTTGGGGTCGGTTGTGTCTAAATACGCCAGCGCACGGACTCGCTGCCTGGGCCTGTGCGATAAAGGTGGAGTGGCATCCCAAAAAGTCGAGCAAATATTCGAATGATTCAAGGATTGAAAAACTTCCTCACTGATGAACGCGGCCAGGATTTGGTCGAGTATTCTCTTATGCTGGTCTTGATTGGCACGGTTGTACTGATCTATCTTACTGGATTAGGGCTAAACCTCGCCGCCCTGTTACAGAAGATTGGAGCCAAACTTGAGTTGTTTGCCAATTCAACTTCTTAACGTATCAAATTCTGATCTTTACTATTGTCCCCTTACCGCTTCCTTACTTGCTTAGTTCCTGCAGTTAATATCACCCTCTGACAGATCTTGTCTTCACTATTCGCCTGGTTCACAGCGTTGAAAGTTTGCTGCTTCGAGATTAAAGTTATGCAGTCTTAAATCAATCAGAAATTCAAACTCTAAACTCATAACTCCAAACTCAAACCTATGCCACATAAAGTCACACTTATTCCCGGCGACGGGATCGGGCCGGAGATCACTGCCGCAGTCGTCCGCATCATTGAAGCTTCTGGCGTTGACATCGAATGGGAGAGCTTCGTCGCTGGTGCTGAAGCTCTGACGCGCTTCGGCGACCCGCTGCCCGAACAGGTGCTGGAATCCATTAAGCGCAACAAAGTCGCGCTCAAGGGCCCTCTGACGACTCCCGTCGGCACCGGCTTTGCCAGCGTCAATGTTCGCTTACGGAAGACGCTGGATCTGTATGCCAACCTTCGTCCGGTCTGGACCTTACCCGGAATCGTCACGCCGTTTGGTGAGCTTGATTTGGTCGTCGTTCGTGAAAATACCGAGGACTTGTATTCCGGGTTGGAGCACGTCGTTGTACCTGGCGTCGTTGAAAGCATAAAGATCATCACTGAAAAAGCTTCAACCCGCATTGCTCGGTTTGCGTTCGAATACGCTCGCCGTGAAGGCCGCAAAAAAGTGACGGCCGTTCACAAGGCCAACATTATGAAATTGTCGGATGGCCTTTTCCTGGATTGCTTCCGCAAAATCGCGGCGGAATATCCTGATATCCAAGCCGACGACAAGATCATTGACAATACCTGCATGCAGTTAGTGATGAACCCTCAACAGTTCGACGTGCTATTACTTGAAAACTTATATGGTGACATTGTTTCGGATTTAGTAGCGGGATTGGTTGGTGGTCTTGGCATAGTGCCGGGTGCGAATTTTGGCGAGCTTGGCGCGGTATTTGAAGCTGTTCACGGTAGTGCGCCGGATATCGCTGGTAAAAATCTGGCTAATCCAACGGCGCTCTTGCAATCCGCAGTACTGATGCTTCGCTATCTGGGGGAACGCCCGGCTGCCGATTTAATTGAAAGAGCCATCATCCACACTCTGGCTGTAAAGAAGGTGAGGACACGCGATTTGGGTGGCACCGCACACACCACCGAATATACGGAAATTCTTGTCACGACGATGAAAGAATTGTCGGGAGAATAAACGCCTGCATATCAGCGGCTGGTGAGGTCAATCAACCTGCCTCTCCAGCCGCCATTCTATTTTCCACCATTTCGCTCAGCCTGCCGAAGCAACCTCACCGCATTTTCGTGGTCGGCTGAACTGGCCGAAAATTTGTGCGAACCATCATTCTTTGCTGCATCCACAACAAAATATAAGTAATTCGTCTCAGCCGGGTTCAGGGCTGCCTGAATGGAGCGTCTGCCCGGCGAAGCAATTGGTCCCGGCGGCAATCCCGCTTGTTTGTACGTGTTATACGCGGAATCGCGATCCAGATCGCTCTGGTAGATTTTGCCACGATATTTTCCTTCAACCAGCGCCGCATAGATTACCGTTGGATCGCAAGCCAGCGGCACTCCCAGTTTCAACCGTCGTTGAAAGACTGACGAAATCAACTCCCGCTCACTGTCTAGTTTGGCTTCTTTTTCGATCAGTGACGCAAGTGTGACGACTTGACGCGTCCCCATTCCCAACTGTGCGGCGCGATTCTGTAAATCTGCCGTGTAGACCCTGCGGAAACGTTTGACCATCACCTCGACTAATTGCTCATGCGTTGTATTGGTGGTGTATTCATAGGTATCCGGGAAGAGGTAGCCCTCCAGCGTTGTCGCTGCGGGATCGAGGTCGGAAATCAAAGAAGGGTTCCTGAACAGCCGCAACATATCTTCGGGCGCGGCCGATGCGGATTGCTTCAGCCCTTGCAGCCCGGCTAGGACACGCGCAATGTCGTATTGATTGTAGCCCTCCGGAATGGTGAATTGCTGGGTGGCAACATCGCCGCGGACCAGTTGATTGATCACCTGCCGGGGCGAGATTGGCGATTTGAACGCGTAATCGCCCGCCTTGAATTTGCGGCCCGGTTCAATGAACCGCAGCCACAATTTCACGGGTAGTTCTCCATCCAAAATCCCTGCGCGCTGTAACCGGGCAAGAATGATCGAAGTGCTTGCGCCCGGTTCAATGGTGACAATCTTCTGCGCTGCCTGGTGCGTATGAGGGCGATTAATTTCGGCATTCAGCCAGAACCATCCGCCAGTAACGGCAATTACACCGATGAGAAAAAGAAGAAGAAATGATCTGAACGTGATTTTGCTTCGAGACTTTTGTTGCATTTCCAATGATTAAAAAAAAGATGACGACGAAGAGTCATCAACAGATTTCTGGCGCGATTGCCCGTCAAGGTAATCCTGAAGAATCAGCACTGCCGCGTATTCGTCCGATTTTGTTTTCCGCTCTTTGGGGCTCACGCCCATTTCGCGCAGGAGCTGATCCGCTTCGTGAGAAGTCAGCCGCTCGTCAATCGTCCAGATTGGAATCGAAAGACGAGGCTGCAATCCGGCAATGAACCGCTCCACTTTATCAACCGCTTCCCCGCGGGTGCCATCCATATTCAATGGCAGACCGACCACCAACGCGCTAACTTCGTGTTCGGAAACCAGATGGCCAATATGTTCGACGATTCGGTTTCGATCCCGCTTTTCGCGGCGAATGGTTGTCAAAGGGCGCACGGTCAACTGCAACTCGTCGGAGATTGCCAGACCAATGGCTTTCGTTCCGTAATCCACGGCCATCACTCTCATTCTTGGTTACACCTCAAAGAAAGAGCAGGAAGATCCGACCCAGGTTTTGTTCTTGTTGAAATCCACACCCATCATCGTGCCTTTGCTCAATCGCGTCAGTGTCGTCACCGCCATCGGCTCTGCCGCATCATCTGGCCAGATGAACATTATCCGAATTTCAACCTTGCTTGGTTCGTCCAGAGTTTCAATCACAGGCGCATAGGCAACTTTTTCCTGCAGCAGGAAATCACCTCGTTCGCTTGCCGGAACCGCATCCAAGTCTTCCCGCGTGATGCTGACCTTCACGCCACTGCCGGCGAACGAAAACAAAGGTTTGAGCACGAAGTTTTCCAGATCGGACGGATATTCCTCCAACTGATCCAGAAACCAGGCGCGAGGAACCGTCCGGTGATTCAAAAAAGGAAGCGAGAACTTGCTCATTCGAAAGTACCAGTTTGGATGCCCCGCCCATTCGACATCCAGCTCATCGCGAAAATCGAAGTTGGCCGTCACTCCTTTGCGGACGAATTCATCAATAATCACGCGGTTGTAGATGCGGCGGATTTCAATCTCTTGCCCATTCCGAATGTAAAACAGCTTTTTGCCGCGCTTGATGATTTCCGACACGTCAACGAAGGGAATCCCTAGCAGCTTCTCCGTCGCGCAGAAATCCGGCAGTGTCTTTTGGGATAGCGGATCAATCTCCATCAGCACCACCTGCTCTGGTTTGTGACTGCCCAGAAAAACACCGCGCAGCAAATCCAAATAGCCTTTGTCCGTCAGTCCGTCGAGCAGGTAATTTAACCCTCTCAAGTCATAAAAGCGCTGATACAGATGCGGCAGAACATACTGAAAAACATACAACGACGCACAACCTTGCAGTTCAATCAGCTTCGGCGCCAGCCGGCCATCAGCATCCTGCGTAATCGCAAAATCAACCTGAATGAAGTGCGGATGCGGCCCTTCGTTCGGCGTATTGAACTCCGCCGGAACTGCGCGAGCCGATGCAGCCAGGTATTCCGGCGTGCAGAGTTGCGCGATTAATTCCTTTCCAGCCTGCTGCATTTCTGTCAGCAAATCGTTCGGCAAAAAGACAGGCGTTTCACATGGGCGAAACTCGATCTTCACGCCGACATCTGCATCCAGCGCCTCCAAAAAGTGCTGGTGCGTTTCTTCTGTAAAATTCGCGTTGAAACTTTCGCGCAACCTGGGAATCACAAAGCTCTCCTTCTTTAATTGAATTCGGTTGAAGTTGCGGAACGAACTGCGGCGCAGATGATAGTGGCTCATCCCAATGCCGTCTAGTCAGGCTACGGCTTCGCCTTTTTCTCGCCTTCGGCCATCGCCTGAATTTCGGCCTTGTGGTGAAGCACATAAGAGATAAAAGCGCGTGTCGGTGAGGGCTGAAAGCGCCCCAGCGAGACCAGCGCCACAGAACGCCGCAGCCGGTGACCGCTGATTTGAAGCTGCGCCAGCTTGCCCGACAAGACTTCGTCCCGCACCGTCCACGCCGGCAGCAACGACACGCCAAGCCCGCGCTCCACCATTCGCTTGATGAAAAAGGTGTCGTTCGATTCCAGTGCCAAATCAGGCCGCACACTGATTTGATCGAAGAATTGATCTGTCGCCCGCCGGATCGAAGATCCGCGTTCAAACAATATCAGTTTCTCATTTTCAATTTCTTTCACCGAGGCGGCGCGTTTTTTGGCCAGCTTATGATCTTTGCTGACGATCAGACTCAACTCATCCTCAAATAATTTTGTCACCTGCAAATTTGGCGAATAAACCGCCAGCGAAGCAAAACCCACGTCCGATGCGCCGTTCAGAATGTCCGCAACCGTGTGTTCGGTGCTGACCGTCGTGCGAAACGCCAGGTCAATGCCCTGGTGAGTATCCATAAACGATTCAAACAATGGCGCGAACAAATACACAAAGGCCTGCGTCGCTGCCGCCACTCGCACGCGGCCCACCGGCGAACGCTCGCGCCCGGCAATCCGTTCACGCAAGGCCTCGGTGTCGTCCAGGATTCGCTCAACGTATTCAAGCGCAATCTTGCCAGCCTGCGAAAGCTTTACACCCCGTTTGGCGCGAATGAAAAGCGGTTCTCCAAGTTCTTCCTCCAATGCCTTGATCTGATGGCTGACCGCTGATTGAGTCAGATGCAAGCGTTCCGCCGCGCGAGTAAAGTTGAGCGATTCCGCGACAGCCCGAAAAGTCCGATACTGCGACATTTCCATAATCAATCTCCCGATCTTAAATTCAAGTTCAAGTCATTAGCATAATTGATCGGATGGATTACAACAATGAGTTGGACAGATGACAGTGAATCCCCTACTCTGCGCTTGCTTTTGCGGGAAAAGAGAAGCCGATGTTCTTTTGTTAGCTGGTGCCGCAAAAGCGCAGGAGAAGGAGGGAAGTCAGCCGATAGATAAAATCGGCGGCAAACCCAGAAAGCTTTAGATGAACGAATCGCGCCAACAGCGCTTTGCTGGGATTGAATTATCGTCTTCTGAAGTCCGCAATTTGCAATCCGAGTTTGGTCTCAACACTGAGATACCGGTTGAAACTTGCGAGGACAGGCTTCTTCTGAGAATGGAAAGCCTTGCCGCTCAACGCTGAAAGGCGTCAGGGCCGTTTTGCTCAAGAACGCAAGTTGGTTGTTTTACTGAAACAGGAAGGTCCTAGCTACATCTTGTTGTATTAAGGTAAACGGCGGCAAGTCAGATTTTACCCATCGGCACTTGTTTCATTATCTCTCTGCTATGGTGCTCTAAAAGGCTGCGGTCCTTGCGATCGCAGCCTTACTTTTTATCTGAGCAACCGCTCCACTTTTTCAAAAACCATTTCAAGAATTTCTCTTGCCCGCAGCTTGTCTTTCGCTTCCGTCGCCAGACGAATAATCGGTTCGGTATTCGATCCCCGCACGTGCAGCCAGCCATCCGCGAAGTTGACTTTGACGCCGTCCCGCAAATCCAGTTGCTGACTGGCAAAATCCTGGCGAATCATGTTCAGCACTCCGCCAATCTTGTCCGATGGACAGGGCAGTTTTTCCTTGATCATGACGTAATGCGGCAAATCGCCCATCAAATCAGAGACTGAGCGGCCTGTCT
This sequence comes from Heliomicrobium sp., assembly GCA_021155085.1. Taxonomy (GTDB): domain Bacteria; phylum Acidobacteriota; class Blastocatellia; order RBC074; family RBC074; genus RBC074. The sequence continues at coordinate 21,700 of JAJNQA010000004.1, forward strand.
CTGATAATAAATGCAGGATCAAGGCCATTCCGACATGGCTATCACGGCAGAAATTGATGCTCGGATAAATCACGCCACCATTGCCTTCACCGCCGATCACCGCGCCGACTTGCTGCATCATCTCGGTGACGTTCGCTTCGCCGATTTTCGACCGGTGCAACGGGCAATTGAACATCTTCACCACATCATCCATCGCTGAAGTCGTCGAAAGATTTGTCACCACCGCGCCTGGCGATTTGGCCAGCACCAAGCGCGTTGCCAGTGCCAGCGTGTAATCTTCGCCAATCGGTTCGCCGAGTTCCGAGACCACAGCCAAACGATCCGCATCCATATCCTGCGCAAAACCGACATCGGCCTTGCTCTCTTTCACAAGCTGGCAGAGTTGCCGCAGGTTTTCGGCGATTGGCTCCGCTCCACGCGGAAACGAACCATCGGGAGTGGTGTTGACCGTTACGGCTTCCGCGCCCAGTTCTTCCAGCAAACGCGGCGCGATGATCGAACCCGCGCCGTTGCAGGAATCAAGCGCCACTTTCAGCTTGCGATTGTTCGCGGGAAGTTTGCCCACGGCGGCGATGATTGCTTTGATATGAGCATCTAGCGCTCCGGTAAATGGCTCAACGCTTCGCATCTCACCGCCGGCGACTTTCGTGTAATCGCCCTGATGATAAATATCGAGCAATTCGCGCGCCTGCCCCGTACTCAGGAAAAGCCCATCGGAGTTGATGAACTTCAGCGCATTCCATTCCGCCGGATTGTGACTGGCGGTGATGGCGATGCCGCCGGAAGCTTTGCGCTGGCGCACGATCAATTGCACGGTCGGCACCGGACAAACGTCCAGATCAATCACGCGGCAGCCGCTGGAAAGCAGTCCGGCAATGACCGCCTGCCGAACCATCTCGCCTGAAGTTCGAGTGTCGCGTCCGATGACAATCGTGCCGGAGCCAACGTAAGTTCCGAACGCCTGTGCAAATCGCGTCAGCAGGGTCGGCGTCAATGATTGGCCGATCACACCGCGCACGCCGGAGATGCTGATTTTAAGAGTGGGAATTGCGCGCATAAGAATTTTGTCCTATTTCAACCGATCAATTGCCCAATCCAGCAGACCGCTGGCTCGCGATTCATTCTCTGCTTCGGCAATGATACGGATCATGGATTCCGTGTTCGACGCGCGGATATGCAGCCAGCCATCCGGCCACGAAAGTTTAATGCCGTCGCTCAAGTCAACGTCAGCAGCGCCAGCCGTCTCAGCTTCGCTGCGAACTTCATTCAAAACCGAAAAGAGCAGATTCGGTGCAACGGGCACATAATGTTTCAGCATCGTGAAGCGCGGCAGGCTGGCGGAGAGGTCCGAAATCCGCTTTCCAGATTTCGCCAGATGTTCGAGGATCAAGCCAATGGTTGCTGCGGCGTCGTTCGTCACCTGAACCTTCGGAATGGTTACTGCGCCGTTGCCTTCGCCGCCAAGCACAGCATTGTTTTCAAGTATCGCCTCGGAAATGTACGGCTGGCCGACCGGTGTGCGAATAACAGCGGAGTTATAACGTTCGGCAATGGCTTCTATTGTGCGCGAGGTTGAAAGATTCGTGACGACGACGCCTGGTTTCTGGCTCAGCACGATTTCCGCCGCAATCGCCAGCGTCAACTCCTCGGACAACGCTTCGCCGGTTTCGGTGACGATGCCGATGCGTTCGCCGTCCGCGTCGTGCGCAAATCCAATGTCGGCCTGGCCGGCTTTGACCACAGCGCGAAGCTGCGCCATCGTTTCGCGCTTCGGTTCGGGATTGTGCGGGAAAGGCGAGCCGATTTCGTCATTGATCGCCAGCACGCGGCAGCCTAATTCTTCAAGCCATCTTGGGCTGAGCACCGAACAGGCTCCATTGCAGCAATCCACCGCCACGGTCAGTTTGCGCGCGCGGATGGCTTCCACATCGAAGACTCGTTTCAAAACTTCGATATGATGTTCAACGACGTCACGTGTCTCAATGTGGGTTTGAATCTCGTTCCATCTGGCTTTGGCAAATTCCCCTTGATGAAGGATGTCGAGCAATTCTTCGGCTTGTGTTGTGTTGAGGTAAAGCCCGTCACTGCGAACGAATTTCAGCGCGTTCCAGGGCGCAGGATTGTGGCCGGCGGTGATCGAAATGCCTCCGGCGGCGTTGAAGTACTTGATTGCAAGCTGCATCGTCGGCGTCGGGCAGATGCCCAGATCAATCACTTCGCAGCCCGCCGACAGCAATCCAGCCATCACCGCCGCGCGCACCATCGGTCCTGATGCCCTGGTATCCCGGCAAACCAGCAGTTTGCCGCTTTCAAAATAGGTTCCGAAGGCTTGCGCAAATTCGACGACCAACTCCGGCGTGAAGGTTTCGCCGACGATGCCGCGGACACCGCTGATGCCGATTTTGAGTGGTTTCATATCCGTCGCACCAAACCTTGCTCGGTCGCTTTTGTATTGCGAACCAGAAGCAAGACCAGAATCATTCCGGCCAGCGGAACCAGTCCGGCAATGACCACAATCGGGTCGAACGAAGTGGCCGCCTGTGCCGCGCGTTCGTCGGAAAAGTAGCCGATCAGTTTGAATGCGATGATCGTTCCGATGCCGGCGGCGGTGCCGCTCATGCCGCTGACTGAAGCGACCGATTCGCTGGTGTACAAATCCGACGGCAGAACGTTGGCAATCGTCGAAAATGCCGCATAGGCGAACGTCGCCGCGCCAAACAGTAGCGCGATCACAAACAGATTGGTCGTGAAAATCGTCGGGATCAACAGCGTCACGCCCAGCCCGCCGAAAATCACCAGCGCCTTGCGCGCCGCGCCCAGCGACCAGCCACGCTTGATCAAAACACCAGACACCCAGCCGCCGAAGAAATTCCCCAAATCCGCCGCAATAAACGGAACCCAATAAGCGATAAAAGCACTTTCCAGTTTGACTCCCTTGGCAACCAGATAGATCGGAAACCAGTCGGTAACGAAAAACCAGACCGGATCGGTCAGGGCTTTGGAGGCAATCGTGCCCCAGGTTTGCGGCAGCTTCAGCAGTTCGTGCCAGCGCGGACGCGGCCCGGCGTGTTCGGGAGCGGATTCGCGTTTGTCCTGCAAAATCATTTCGCGCTCTTCGGCGCTGATGCGCGGATGGGTTTCGGGCGGATAGTAGAGCCGCCGCCAGACGATCAGCCACAGAAAGCCCAAAATTCCCGGAATAATGAAGGCCGGACGCCAGCCCCAGTGCAGGTAGATCGGAATGATGAGAAAGGGCGCAATCGCACCGCCGATGGAAGAGCCGCTGTCAAACAGCGCCGTCGCCAGTCCGCGTTCACGTTTCGGGAACCATTCGGAAACGGCTTTGGTCGCCGCCGGCCAGTTGGCCGATTCGCCGATGCCGAGCAGAAAACGAAATCCCGCGAAGCTTTTCCAGCCGACGGCAAACGACGTGAGCATGGAAACAACCGAGTACCAGATAACGGAAATCGTCAGCCCGGTCCGGGTGCCAATGCGATCCAGCAATCGGCCACAGACTGTTTGTCCAACTGAATAAGCGATGCGAAACGCGATCACCAGATTGGCGTAATCAGTGTTCGTCCAGCCGTAATCCTGTTTCAGGTAAGGCGCCAGGTTCGACAGTGTCTGCCGGTCCAGATAATTAATCACAGTCGAAGCAAACAGCAATCCGCCGATCCACCAGCGCAGATTGCGAATTGGAGCGGTCTGTGTGTGTGTTGCCGCCATGGCCGCATTCCTCTTTTGTTCAGAGTTCAACTGCTGAAAGCCCGTCGCCGGGCGTGGAAATCATCACTGCGCCTTCGCCGACGCCATCGCGATTTTGAGGCGTGTAAAACTCCGCCTGTACGTGGTCAATCAATGCCGCCGCATTTTCGACGGTCGTCAGCGCCAGCACATTGCCGCCGAAACCGCCGCCCATCAACCGCGCGCCGTACACTTGCGGATCGCTCGTAACAGCGTCAATCAGACGATCCACTTCCGGCGTGTAAACTTCGTAAAGATCGCGCAGGCTGTGGTGCGACCTGGTGATCAACTGGCCGAGCACCCTCATTCTCGCTTCAACTGAATAAGACGTTTCAGACGGCAGAGCGACCGCTGCTTTCACGCGCACGGTTTCGCCCGCGTGATGCCGCATGCGGTCAAGCAATTTGAGAGGACGATTCCGCCTCTCTTTCACCAGCGCCGGAAACACGCGTTCGCATTCAAGAAAGGTCTGCGGATAGATTTGCGCAATATCCTCAAGCGTCGCCGTTTCAGGCACCTCCCTTTCCCGATCATTCCAAAATGCCGGGATTAATAAGCGCGAGACCGCCGCGCGTTCGTTGTATTCCAGCATGATCTCACGCCCTTTGTCGGCGGCGTGGGAAAAGAACGTGACCCAGCAATAACCTTTATCAGGCAGGGGAATCTGCTCAATGTCATCTTTCCAGTGGAAGATGTGAACCGCATGTCCAGGCCGCGCCAGACAGATTGCCTTGTGATCCAGCGCGCCGCCGCGCGTCCCCAGAAACCATTCGGCCTGCGAAGACTCCTGCGCGATTTCGCCGAGGCTGAATTCGATTTGATTCACCATTCGGATTGCCGCTCCCGCCAAAACCGTCAGCGCCGACGAAGAAGACGCCCCGCTGTTGGGCGGAATCGTTGAATCAATCAGAAAGTCGAACCCATGTTTGAGTTTCGCACCTGATTTCCACTGTGCGAAGCTGATTGCGCCTTTGACGTAATTGCTCCAATGCGGCAAAGGAATCGGACGATTGAAAACGAACTCTTCCCAATTCTGCTGGTTCTGACCGGGCGGCTGGCTCTGGGTCAGGGAGAAGCGGAAAGCCGAAAACCGCTTGTCCATCGAAGCGCCGCGCACCTCGCAGCGGTCTGTCGGGCGAAAGAGCATCAGCATTTCGTGTTCGCGGCTGCCGAACGCCAGCGACGCAGTTGGCAAATACGAAACATAATCCACGTGTTCGCCCAGAATGTTGATGCGCGCCGGTGCCCGCAGCGCGCTGATTTCGCCGCCGCCGTACAACTGCCGAAAACGATGGACTGCCTGATCGAGAGATTTCATTGGAATGAATCACGGTCAATCGCGAAACAACGATCCCTGTGCCTGGATACCGGAATAACGCGCTGGAATCGTTTCGTCAACAAATGCCGCGCAATTAGCAAAAAACCTTGCCTGAGGCGGATGCTACGGAATCCGAGCCAACGCGACCGCACCAGAAGAATACATCTGCGGTCGGACTGCTGAAAGACCGCTACTTGTTTGAAAAAGAGCTTGGGCGCGGTGCGATTGGCGTCGTCTACTTGGCTCGCGACTAACAGTTTCACGGGCGACCCGTCGTCATCAAAATCCTTCAGGAGCAATCGCAGCGCGAGCCGTGGTTCAGAAAGAAGTTCCGGCAGGAGTTCGAAGCCCTCTCGCGCTTCTACCATCCTGGAATCGTGGGGATTCACGACACCGGTGAGACGCCCGACGGCAAAATGTTTCTTGTGATGCAGTTCCTTAATGGCAGCGACTTGCGCTCTATCATCCCAAAGGAAGGGATGCCGTTGGAACATGCCGCAAGAATTATGAAGCAGGCTGGGCAAGCGCTGACCGCCGCGCCTGAACAAGGCATCTGCCATCGTGATCTGAAACCTGCGAACATCCTGCTCGAAAGGATAGGGCTGGAACCAGCTGGCGCTCCAAACCAGCGCCGAGGTCGCTTTCAGATCGTGGACTTTGCCTGAGGCCTGAAAGACAAACTGCTGCGGGACGCCCTGAGCCCAATTAAAGGCGCAGCTGATTTTGGCGGCGCCGGTTTGCTCTCGATACTTCGCCCAGTTGAACGCCTGTAACGAGAGCTTGATCAGACTGGCAGCGACCTTGATTCATCGGGGTCGTGATCGAAGATGCTTTGTGTGTTGACTCGATCAATTGCGCGGAGCAGCAGACTGACGAGCGTTAGTGATTCAGTTATGATCGGTTTCAGCAGGACGAATCCTCCTCTCGTTAATTTCCCAACGTCAGTTTATCTGACGTCGAGGGGATTCGCCCTGCGACTAATCGCCGCTTCTCGATTTCAATTAACTTGCCTGTTTTCAAGCAGATTCATATGGGACGGGACTGAGCCACGAGGATCCGATCCGGTTGAGGCATTTGCCGATTCTGGAACAGCGCGTGTTCATCGAGTTACGCCCGAAGCGTTACCGCTGTCCGACTTGCGACAATCATCCGACGACCACGCAGCAATGCGATTGGTACGAGCCGCGCTCGCCACACACGAAGGCCTTTGATCAATCCCTGCTGCGGCAGTTGATCAACAGTACGGTTAGCGACGTGGCGCGCAAGCAGGAGGTCAGTTATGACGCGGTTCTGGGGGCGATCAACCGTGGTGTGGCGCGATCGGTCAACTGGAGCGAGTTCACGGCATTGAAAGTCATCGGGATGGATAAGATCGCGTTGCGCAAAGGCCACCGCGATTTTGTTGTGATCGTCACTTTGCGGCGTGGAGATGGCGACATTGCGTTGCTCGGCGTGCTTCCCAATCGGAAGAAGGAGACAGAGGTGGCCTTCCTGCGTTCGATCCCGCTCAAATTACTCCAGTAGGCTCAACCAGCACGGACGATTACATTTAAACGTAACCATTATTGCCGAACCATCGGAAGGCTTTTTCAATCGCGTTTTCAATTGAGTTTTGCGGCAGGCCAAGTTCGCGGATTGCCTTCGAGGAGTCGTAATACATCGCCTTCCGCGACATGCGCACGGAAGAGAACGAAACTTGCGGCGTTTTGCCGAAATAACGCGCCAGGATCATTTCGTCAACGAAAGCGACTGCCAGCGGAATGGCGTGTGGAACGGCGAATCGCGGCGCGGGCTTGCCGGTGATGGCCGCCAGGATTTCCAGCATTTCTTTGAGCGTCAGATTGCGGTTGCCAAGGATGTATCGCTCGCCGGTGCGCCCCTTTTGCCAGGCCAGTATGTGGCCGCGCACGACATCGTCAACGTCAATCAGATTCAGGCCGGTGTGGACGTAGGCGGGCATGCGATCCTGCAAAAAACGCAGGATGATTTCGCCCGTTGGTGTCGGCTTTACATCGTGCGCGCCGATGGGTGTCGAAGGATTGACGATGACGACGTCCTGCCCATTTCGCGCGGCTTCGCGGGCGGCTTGTTCGGCCAGAAACTTGGATTTTTTGTAATCGCTGACCAGTGCTTCAACAGTGGTTTGGGTTTCTTCATTGGCAACCGTGCCGGAAGCGGGAACTCCGATGGCGGCGACGGAACTGGTGTGGATGAAGCGTTTGATTCGTGCGGATTGCGCCGCCGCCAACAGATTCTTCGTGCCGGTGACATTGGCACGATAAATTGCGTCGCGGTCTTTCGCCCATAAAGAGTAATGAGCTGCAACGTGGAACACACAATCGCAACCCGCGACCTGTTCGGCCAGTTTTTTCCTGTCGTCCAAATCTCCGGCGACACTTTCAATCGGCAAACCGGCAATGTTGCGTTGGTCACTTTCCGGACGAACCAGCGCGCGCACTTGATGGCCCTCCGCCAACAATGCCCGAACCAGGTTGCCGCCAATGAAACCTGTCGCGCCAGTAACGAAAGCTTTCATAGTTTCCAGTTTCCAGTTTCCAGTTTCCAGCAATCACCCGCGGCTGATTGCAAGCCGCTGAAAACTGAAAACTGAAAACTGAAAACCGCGTCAGATTCCCATGACTTGAATGTGGACTTTGCGATGATTCGGACCGTCGAATTCGGTGAAAAGAATTTGCTGCCAGGTCCCCAGTTTCATTTTGCCGTTTTCAATCGGAATGGAGAGGCTGGGACCGACGACGATGGCTCGCAGATGGGCATCGGCATTCCGGCGGTCGCAATCGGAAAAGAGCGGATCGTTGTGTTTGTAATAAACGCCACGTGGAACGACTTGCTCAAACATGGCTTTCATATCTCCAAGCAGCGCATCCTGGGTTTCATTGAGCATGATTCCAGCCGTCGTGTGAAGTGATGAAATTTGCACAACTCCTTCCCGAACAGGCGTTTGTGCAACAAAATCGATAATTTCCTGGGTAATGGTTTTCAGCTCCACCCGGTCGTCCGTGGTTACGATTAGTGTTGTGGAAGCGACTTTGTAAGTGCCTTCTTTGGTCTCAATTCTGGGCCGCGCCTCTACCGCCGAGAGTGCCAGGTTTTTCATTTTTGGGTATTCTCCTTCTTGTTTCCTTCTTGTTTTTCAAAGGGGCTTATTCTTAAAAGCGGCAGCGGCTGAAAGTATCTGCGCCGGGGCCGCGCTCGGAAGATCGCGCCAAACTCTAGGGGAGCGAGTCTTTCCTTGTCAACCAAGTGATCCTTCACACTTTTTGCCATTTGGCTTTACCAAGTTACGCATTCAAAACGACTTCCAGATTTGTGCGCAGACTTTTCAAGACCAATTTAATGCCCCACAAGAACCTTACTGAAGCCCTTGGGCGGGCCGCCATCACTCTCGCAGTTCGCCAAATATCCATCTGACCATCTGCGCTTGCCGCGAAATTGAAGTCGGGCAGATTGTGCCCAGCTTCGTCCGAAATTACGCGCAAGACAGCGGCGGGCAAACTGAACGCCGCACAGACGCCCAGCAGGCCGTAGCTTTCCATATCAACTGCCACCGCCTGATATTTGACGCCCAACAAAATTTTGCTTTGCGCCTCTGTGATGATTCGATCAACCGTCACGCCCGAACCGCGAAAACACCGCTGCCCGGATGACTTCGATAGCTCGAATAAACATTCTGATATCTGATCATCGCAACGAATGCTCGCGTTTTGTTCACGGTGTGATGGCTTTTCTTTTGAGGCTGATGCGCCAAAGCCGCCGCGCGCGCCCTGGCAAATGTCATAAACCACCGCGTCGCCGGATTTCAGTCCAGGAGCCAGGCCTCCCGCCAATCCTGCGACCAGCAGCACGTCTGGACGACTTATTTCCAGATAATTCGCCAGCCGTTCGGCAAATCCGGGCGCACCCATTCCACATTGCAGAACCGTGATTCGGCGTTGGCCAAGACTCCCCCGGCAGGTTTTGATCTGGAATTCGGTCGAAAACGTTTTAGAAGTGAGCAGGGAAACGGCGGCGTTGAATTCAACATCCACAGCCGTGACCAGACAAATTTCTTCAGCATCGAGCCAGGATGTTTGAATCATTGCAGGTTGCGTTGCGACATCCAGTTGAGCAATTTACCGCTGATAACAGCATGTTCAGACTTCAGGTCGGCGACTCTGGCACAGCCACAGAGCATCAAGGCCACGCGCAGTTCATCAAAAAACATCCGCAGGAAATTCTCCACAGCTTCAGTTCCGCCGGAAACATAGGCCCGCAAAATCGGCAGTGCTACTCCAACGACTTTCGCGCCCAGCGCCAACGCCTTTACCGCCTGCAACCCTGTGCGGATGCCGCCTGAAGCGATCAAATTTAGATTGAGATTTCGCAACTCGCAGATGCTGGCTGCCGTCGGTACCCCCCAATCCCAGAACGCTTCGCCCAGATGCCGCAGCGCCCGGTTGCGAATGGTTTCAACCCCGACCCACGAAGTCCCCCCCGCCCCGGAAACATCAATCCATTCCACACCGGCTTCAGCCAATCGCAAACCGCTTTCACGGGCAAAGCCACAGCCAGTTTCTTTGACAACAATCGGCAGTTGCGATTCGGCAACCAGTCTTTCAATGGCTTCCAGCGATCCATGAAAATCGTGATCACCGTTTTCCTGAATTACTTCCATCGCAGTATTCAGATGAATGCACATCGCGTCGGCGCCGATGTCTTCGGCCAGGCGAATGACTTCCGGCGTGGTCATCTCGCGCGCCTGGGCAATACCGAGATTGCCGAAGAGCAGCATATTTGGCGCAACATCCCGCACTTCGAAAGTATGTTTGATTTCCGGGTAACGGAGCATCACCCGCTGCGATCCGACACCAAAACCAATGCCGAGCCGGTCAGCCAGCGCGGCAATTTCGCGGTTGAAGACGCCGACCTCTTCCGCGCCGCCGGTCATCCCGGTAATGACAAGCGGATAGCTGAGCCTTTTTCCCAGAACCTCAACGTTCAGGTCCAGATCCTCAAGTCTGGTTTCAGTCAGTGGTTGGTGTATGAGTTCGACATCTTCCAGCAAGGTTGTCTTGTGGCGAAACTCGACTTCCTGATGAGCGCAAAGTTCGAAGTGGCTGATCTTTCTGTGAATGATTTCAGTGGAATTGGCCATTTTGTGCAGTTCGGGCAATCGCTTGATGAAACCGGCGGCTTCAAGTTAAGTTACCTGCCGCCTTACGACTTAAACCGAAGGCGATTATAGGGCTGTCCCTCTTGATGCGTAAATATCCTCTGATTGCTTTTCGCCAATCAAAACGAGACTGAACGAGATTCGTCATGGCCGGGAAAACGATTATGGAAAAAGAACTTGCCGATCTGCGCCGCCGGATCAATGAGCATGACTACAACTATTATGTGCTCAACAATCCAACCGTTGCCGACGTTGAGTATGACGCGCTGATGCGAAGACTGAAAGAGTTGGAAGCAGAACACCCTGATCTGATCACGCCCGACAGTCCAACCCAGCGTGTTTCCGGCCAACCGGCGGAAGGATTTGAAGAATACTTCCATAAACGCCCGATGCTCTCACTCGACAACAGCTATAGCATTGACGATCTGCGGGAATGGGCGCGCCGTTGCGAAAAGCTGGCAGGTGGACGAGCTTTTGATTATGTTGCTGAATTGAAGATTGACGGCCTAAGTCTGTCACTAATTTACGAACACGGCTTGCTGGCGCGCGCGGTGACCCGTGGCGATGGCTCGCGCGGCGAAGTCGTGACAAATAATGCGAAAACGATCCGTTCTGTGCCTTTACGGATCAACGCCACGGAAAACGTGGAAATTGAAGTTCGCGGCGAAGTCTATCTGCCGCGCGAAGCCTTTGAGCGCATCAATCGCGAGCGAGCCGAGTTGGAATTGCCTGCCTTCGCCAATCCGCGCAACGCCGCCTCCGGCGCGATCCGGCAACTCGACGCCCAGGCAGTTGCGGACCGTCGTCTGGACATTTTCTGCTACCAGCTTTTGTTTAACGGAACGCCCGCCTTCGCCTCTCACCTGGAATCGCTGGAATGGATGGCGCGGCATGGTTTCAAGGTCAACCAACATCGCTGTCATTGCTCTACCATCGAAGATGTCATTGCCTATTGCAATGAATGGGATACGCGACGCGACGAATTGAACTACGAGATTGACGGCGTTGTGGTGAAAGTCAATCAAGTTGCCATTCAAGAGGAACTTGGCACGACTTCCAAATCTCCTCGTTGGGCGATTGCTTATAAATATCCTGCCAGACAAGCGTCAACACGACTGCTGGATGTGATCTATCAAGTTGGTAGAACCGGCGCCATCACACCAGTTGCGGTGCTCGAACCGGTGCAACTCGCCGGCACCACTGTCGCGCGTGCAAGCCTGCACAACTCGGACGAAATGAAACGCCTGGGAGTGATGCAGGGAGATTTTGTTTTCATTGAGAAAAGCGGCGAGATCATCCCCCAGGTTATCAAAGTCATCATCGAACGTCGCACCGGCGAAGAGACTGAATTTGAGTTTCCCCAGCACTGTCCAGTTTGCGAAACAAAACTGATCAAACCAAAAGATGAGGCCGTTACACGGTGTCCAAATCCGGACTGCCCCGCAAAACTCCGCGCGTCACTGCTGCATTTCGCATCCAGGCGAGCAATGCGAATTGAAGGCTTGGGCGAATCTCTGGTTGAGCAACTGACTTCGCCACGCCCACAACGCAATAAGAAAGGAGAACTCGTTGTTGATGAAAACGGCCACCCAGTAACGCTGCCAGCACTGGTAAGCGATTTGGCCGATTTGTATCAGTTAGCAGACAGGCGCGATGAAGTGACCAACCTGGAAAGAATGGGCGGGAAATCCGTTGACAATCTGCTTGCTCAAATTGAAACAAGCAAAGATGCGGGAATGGCGCGACTGATTTACGGTTTGGGCATTCGTCACGTTGGCGAGCGCACGGCGACGATTTTGGCGAATCATTTTGGCAGCCTGAGCAAACTGGCTGCAGCAACAAGTGAAGAGTTGGCGCAAATCCACGAAATCGGAGAAGTCGTCGCCACTTCAATTTTCGAATGGTTCCGGCAGCCTCGCCATCTGGAACAAATTCGCCGATTGGAAACCGCCGGGGTTAGGACGGAAAACTCGCATGAGACGACGGAATCTGTACCAAGAATTTTCGAGGGGAAAATTTTTGTCTTAACCGGAACGTTGCCGACAATGACCCGTGACGAGGCAAAGGCTTACATTGAAGCCAGAGGTGGCAGAGTCAGTAGCGCCGTCAGTAAACGCACCAGCTACTTGGTTGCGGGGTTAGACTCAGGCTCAAAATTAACCAAAGCTCAAGAGTTAAAAGTTAATGTAATTAGCGAAGAAGACTTGTTAAACCTCTTGCGTAACTAGACTTTCTCGCACTGACAGTCATTTATCTGACTGCACATTTTTTTTTGATTGAGCCTTGTCAAAATTGCTTGACTTCAGTAAGATGCCAAGCAACTAGCAGCGGTAAATACCCTAATGGCTGAGGACGCTGCTGAATCGGGGGACCGAAAGGGCCCCCATAAATATTTCTGGAAGATCATTTTTCACTCAGTCCAGCACCGCAAACTTCCCCTCTTTTTTAGTTTCACAGCAATTAAGATATGAGTTGCGCGTCAGACAATCCTGTTTCTGAGGATCGGATGATTGACAGTGTTGATCTGCTGCAACTAAATTGCCGAGTATGGATTGGCGATTCATTTTCAGTTTTGTGCTGGCGGTCTTGCTTATTGTTTGCTGCGCTTGCGGTGGCAGGCTTTATAACGTTGCGCCACTGCCTTCGAACACCACGCCGCTGCCGCCAACAAATAGTTCGACAGGTTTCAATATCAGTGCAAAGGCTCTTGATGGCGATCTGTCATTGGAGAGATTTGACGCCAATTTGCCACTGGCTGGAGTCATCGCGGTTGATGTGCAACTGGCGAATCAGACTTCGGCGACAGTAAATTCCGCCTCCCTCAAATTCGAGTTACGCGATGCCAATGGCAAACCGCTCAAGCCGCTGACGCCAAAGAACGCACTGAAGCGTGTAATGAGATTTTATGGAAACAGCTTTTACCGGATAGATGCACGTCAGCGCACCATCGAAAGTTACGAGGCAACGGGGCTGCCGCTTGCTTCCGCCATTTCATCGCAAGAGGAACGACGTGGCGTTCTCTTTTTTGAAACGGGTCGAGGCACAATCAGGCTTGATGGGCTGACCCTTTCCATTTCCGGCGGAACTTCGCCAATGAGCATCAAATTGAACTGAGATCGCGAAACAAACTTTTCCAGGTGACTTCAAAAAATCCTTCTTTACAAAACTACCGGGCCGGTTCGGCGAATCCGTTTTACCACTTTGGTTGGGGGATGCGATTTTTCTTCGCTGGCCTGCGAATGTTGATTCGCCACCCGGCGCTGCTGGCCCTATCGTTAATTCCGATTGCGCTAACGGTCGTGCTACTGCTGTCATTGGCGTTTGGTTGCGCATGGCTGATTGGACAATTACTTGCGGAACTGTTTGGAAATGAACTGAAGTTGCTGGCGCAGATAATTACCTTCCTGCTGGCGCTGCTGCTCGGTTATTTCGCTTATTTGCCGCTGGCGCGGGTGCTGCTGGCGCCGTTTAGTGAAATGCTCAGCCGCAAAGCACACGCAATCAGCACAGGAACTGAATATCGTTCCGGATTCAGTTGGAGCCGGGCCATGATTGAAGGCTTGAAACTGGCGTTGTTCCATATCGCGGCAGCATTGGCGGCACTGGTTTTGAGCATCCTGTTTCCGCCGGTGGGGACGCCGATGGGAATTGTTGTGGCTGTTTTTCTTTGTGGGCTGGATTTTTTGGACGTGCCGCTGTCAGCGCGCGGAATGCCGTTTGGAAAAAAACTTTGCGTGATCGGGCGCAATAAATCATTGGCACTGGGTTTTGGCACGGCAAGCTATCTGATGCTGCTTATTCCCGGCATCAATTTGCTGTCGTTGCCAGTCGGCGTAATCGGCGCGACGCTGCTGACCGACCAACTCGAACTTTCAATCGAATGAGCGGATGAACTATTCGACAAAGTCGACCTTGACCTGGTTTGGAATCACCCCTTTCTTGAACCCCTCGTCCAGCAACAATTGCACGGCCTGACGGTCGCGGTCGGTATAGCCAAGCGTTGAACTATTGACCCACATCGCAACGAATTTGTCAGCGGTTTCAACCGGCATGTCGCGAGCGAATTGCATTGCGTACGCCAGCGCGTCCTGGCGATTGTCCATCGAAAACTGAATCGAGCGGTGAAGCCAGTAGGAAACACGCTTTTGCAATTCCGTGCCCAGGTCGCGTTTGATCGCGTTGCCGCCCATCGGCAGCGGCAATCCGGTTTCTTGTTTCCACCACTCGCCAAGATCAACAATCTTGCTTAGACCTTGTTCGTGGAAGGTCAACTGGCCTTCGTGAATCAATAAGCCTGCGTCGTATTTTCCCGCCTCGACCAAATCAATGATTTCATTGAACGGTTCAATGCCAAATTCAAACTCTGGCGTATGCAGCCGCAACGCCAGATACGCGCTGGTCAGTTTGCCAGGGATGGCAATGCGCAGATTTTTCAATTCGCTGGCCGGAACCGATTCACGGGCGACAACAATTGGGCCGTAGCCGTCGCCAATGCTTGCGCCATGCGGCAGCAGCGCATAGTTATCCGCGATGTACGCGTAAGCGTGAAACGACACCGCCGTTACGTCATATTCGCGTGTGGTCATCGCAATCTGATTGAGTGATTGAATGTCCTTCAGAACATGCGTGAAATGCAGATCGCCCGTGTCCAGCTTGTCTGTGGCAAGGCCGTAAAACATAAATGCGTCGTCCGAATCGGGACTGTGCGCAACTTTGATTTCGCGTTTGGTCATTTGAATTTGATGGAGTGCGGAATAAGTGTTAGTTGAAATCGCAGCCGGAAAATCGAGTGTTTGACTGCCGCAAGAGCATACAACACAACCCTGCTTTGGACGAAACGATGAAGCGGGATGCGCAAATTGACACTCTGTTGCGCCACGTGCTAGCTTCGCGGTCGCTTGCATCAAGTGGCTTTAGAAAACAATCAATCAGATCAAGCCGCCATCCGTGAGACGATTAAACGGCGCGGTCTTATGCGCAGCTATACCGAATTTGCCGTCGGATGGACCATTCTGAAATGCGCCGGATTGCTGCCACGCGGGTTGGCGCTTAAAGCCGGTCAGATGGTTGGCGCGCTTGCGCATTGGGTCTTGCCTCACTTGAGCCACCATGCCGAAATCAATCTGCGACTCGCGTTCCCTGAAATGAACGAGGGCGAACGGGCGCGACTCAAGCGCGGCACGTTTCGCAATCTTGGCCGCCTGCTTGGCGAAATCAGCCAGTTCCCCCGACTCAGTCGCGACAACATCGAATCCATCGTCAATTACGTCGGGCTGAACAATTACCTTGACGCAGTCGCTGCGGGTCGTGGCGTTATTCTGCTAACGGGTCACATCGGCGCGTGGGAATTGTCGGTCTTTGCCCATTCAATTTACGGCCACCCAATGTCTTTTCTGGCGCGGCGCGTGGACAACCCGCTGGTTGAACAGTTGGCCGAAAGTAATCGCACACGCTTTGGCAATCGCAGCATTGATAAAAAGAACTCTGTCCGTGAAGTGTTGAGAACCCTGAAATCAGGCGGCGTGGTTGGCATTCTGGCCGATCTGAACTCTTCGCGCGAAGAAGGCGTCTTCTGCGATTTCTTCGGCGTTCAGGCTTGCACGACGGCAGGCGTGGCAACACTGGCGCTTAGAACCGGTGCAATTGTCCTGCCCGGATACATCGTGTGGGACGAAGCGGCAAAGATTCACCGGCTTCATTTCGAACCGCCCATCGAAACCATCATTACCGGCAATCGCGAACACGACGTGCGGGTGAATACCGCGCAGTACACCAAAGTCATTGAATCCATCGTTCGCCGCTACCCTGATCAATGGCTCTGGATTCACCGCCGCTGGCGCACAAGGCCGGAAGGCGAGGCCGAAATTTACTGAATCCGGATTTGAGATTGGGGAGTGGAAATAGCTGAATATGAACTTCAAAACTTTCCTGACGACTTTCGGACTGATTTTTTTGGCGGAGATGGGCGACAAAACCCAGCTCGCGGCGATTACGATGGCCGCGCAAACAAAACAGCCTTTCACGGTCTTTCTCGGCGCATCGCTGGCGCTGGCCGCCGTGTCGCTGATCGGCGTCGTGCTGGGCAGCGTCATGGCCAACTACATCAACGCCGAATATTTGCACAAAGCCGCTGCCGTCGCCTTCATTGCCATTGGCATTCTGATGCTGTGGGGAAAGATGTAACCGAATCTTTTCCGGATGTCCAAATGACCACCATCCAATCTGCATTCCAACTGATGATCGTGGCTGGCGAAGCCTCCGGCGACAAGCACGGCGCGAAGCTGGCTGCCGCGCTGCGCGTTCTGCGGCCCGATTTGTCGTTTGAATTTTTTGGTGCGGGCGGCGACGAAATGCGCCTGGCAGGGGTCGAGACACTGGTGGATGCGCGCGAAGTGGCGATTATGGGCGCGGTGGAAGTCGCGCGAGCACTGCCAAAATTTCTGCGCGTTTTCCGGCGATTGCGCGAAGCCGCCAATGAACGCCGCCCGCGGGTTGTGGTGTTGATTGATTGGCCGGAGTTCAATTTGCGGTTGGCCAGAAAACTGCGAAAAGACGGGCATCGCGTTGTTTATTACATCAGCCCGCAGATTTGGGCCTGGCGCAGTTACCGCATCCGCGGCATCAAACGCGATGTTGAAAAAATGCTGGTCATCCTGCCGTTCGAGCCTGAGTACTATCGGCAGCACGGCGTCGAAGTGGAATACGTCGGCCACCCACTGCTCGACAGTGTGCGCGTGACCAGGAACCGGGATGAATTCTGCGCGCATCACCATCTCGATCCATCAAAACCGCTCATCGCATTTTTGCCGGGTAGCCGCCACTCGGAATTGAGGCACATCTTGCAACCGCTGCTGGAAACGGCGAATGCACTCAACCAAACACATCCGCACTTCCAAATCATTCTGCCGCTGGCGCGAACCTTCGCTCGGGCGGAAATCGCAGCCCAGCTCGATTCAATCTCCAATCTTCATTTGATCGAACAAGACACATATAACGCCATTGCGGCGGCAGATCTGGCCGTTGTTGCCAGCGGCACCGCCACGCTGGAAACGGCAATCATCGGCACGCCGCTGATCGTCGTGTACAGAGCGTCGCAGTTGAATTGGAGAATCTTCTGGCCGCTGATCAACGTGCCATTTGTCGGAATGCCGAACCTGATTGCGGGGCGGGAAATTGCGCCAGAGTTGCTGCAAAGCGAATTGAATGCCGTGCGGCTGTCAAAAGAGATTGTGGCGTTTCTCGGCGATCCGAACCGGCTGATGCAAGCCCGGAAAGACTTGGCCGAAGTTCGCAACAAGCTGGGCGAAGCGAACGCGTCCGAACGTGCCGCGCAACAAATTCTCGATTTGCTGAAAGCTTGAACGGGCCTTATTCCACTGCAATCGTCACACGATTGGCCGTCTTCTCCCCCACACTCACCACGACATCAACGCTCGCGCCGCTTGGAGCTTCATTTGGCACCTGCACATTCAACTGCCACAAGCTGACAAAACCAGGAACCAGGCCGCTGAAATAAACCGTTGCGTTCTTTCCCCCAATGGTTACGGTTGGCAGCGTACTGGTGGCCAATAACGGAATGCTGGTTGCGGCTTCGCCGTCTTTTGCTGTCAGCGGTTGATTGTTGCTGGCGTTGACGAACTGCGCGCCGCAGCCGGTTCCATACAGGATCACATAATCGCCTTTGCGCGCGCGTCTGGCTTGTGGGTTTGTTGCCGGGTCGCCGTTGGTTGAAAAGTCTGAGTTTTGCGCGGCGGCTTGCCCCTTGCCTGAAGCGTCGGCAGCGAACAATGCTGGCGCAACCGCTGAAACATTGACCGAACCATAAGAGGCGAGACCCTCATCGCGCAAAATCACGACCGATGCCGAACCGGACGCTGTTGCGTAAGGCACCTGGTAGTTGATCTGATTTCCGGAAGTGAAGTAGAGCGGCACGGCGACGCCGTTGATGTAGAGCGTTGAGTTCTGCAAGGAGCGCGGCAACGGCAAAACGCTGGAAATGGCCACGCCATTCCCCTGCACCAGATCCGTGCCAAACAAGGCGACAATCTGTCCCGGCGCAACTGTCGCCGCGTAACTCGCCGCATCCACAGTTGTCGCAATTTGCGGAACAGGAGCCGAAGTCAGCGCCAGCACGCGAGCATTGGTCAGTGTGTTGTTGCCCAGCCGCACGCGCACGATGAACGCTCCGGGGGCGCTCAGTTCGCTGCCCTGAACTGTTGCCGATAATCCATTGGCCGTCGTCTGCGAAGTCAGCGGCAATCCATTGAACAGAATCGCGGCGTTCGCGCCGAAGGAGCCTTCTGCCGTCAGGTTGATTGCTGAAGCCTGGCTGAAGTCCAGATAGGGCGAAGGCCCGCTGTTTTTTGACAGCCTGGTCAATGCTTGCAAACTTTCGCCTAGGACTTGAAATTGGATCGTCTGCTGTGTTTGCAACTGCCCGTCGCTGGCGGTGAAAGTTACCTGTTGATTGCCAAGCTGATTGGCAGCAGGCGTGAAGCTGAAGCGCCGGGTGGATGAGTCAAACGTGGCGTTGGTCAGCCTGGTGGCCGAAACCGTCAAAGGATGGTTGTCGGGATCGGTTGCGGCAACGCTGAAACTGATCCGGTCGCCAACACCAGCGACGCGATCCGGCAACGCCGAAAATACTGGCGCGCGATTGCCGGCGGAGGGCGACGCGACTTTGACCGAGGTGGTGTAGATGTAATCGTCTTCCGGCGAAATCTGGTTATTGGCGGCGTTGCCCACCGCATAAAACGTGACGTCGCCGACGGAAGCCGCCGGAGCCGTCCAACTGAACGACCAACTATTCGATCCGGGTTTGCCCTGCGCAATTCCCGCCTCGCCACCATGTGAAAGATAAATGCGCTGTTGCCCGGAATCGCTGGAATCGCGTTTGAGAACAGTTGCCGGAGTGGTGACCGTCAGCGCGCCGATCGTGGATGAAGTCCCGCTCAAATCAAGCGCCGTCAATTCAAATCCCCAGGCGCGCGCTGTCGGATGCGAAACGGTCACGGTCACCGTATAGCTCTGTCCTGACGCGTAGCTCGCTGGCAATCCTGTAATCTCAACTTTGCCGCCGGTATTCGGCGGATTTGGCTGATTGAATGTGTAATGGCAACCGACGCAAGTGCCTTCGCCCGGCGCGCCGGTGAAACCCAGCGGCGGCCCCGGACTGATCTTGGCGTGAACGGAATGTCCGAGCTTTCCGCTCAGCGCACCAAAACAGATTGCGGCGAACAGCAGCGAACTTACGATCATTTTTTTGACTGCTTGCATACTTGATCCTTTGGAATTGCCCAAACTGCAACAAAACGATGTTTTGACATACTCAACGGTTGGCTGGTCTGATTTTTTGTCAGTTTTCGGTAAACAATTGAGAGATCACAGTTGATGAATTATGCTCCCGCCCGATTGCTGACTGGTTGCCTAAATTTTATGAGCGCATCTCTTCTAAGAAATCTACCTTCGATTGACCAACTACTCCGGCGCGAAAGCTTCCAGGCGCTGATCGCTGAATCCGGACGCGATGTGGTCCGCGACCGCCTCCGCGAAGTGTTGGAAGAGTTCCGCCGGGAGGTTGTCAGTGCCAACGGCAACCACACCCCATTTGGCGATGCGGCGGAACTTGCCGGTGAGATTGAGAAAAGACTGCAAGCACGATTTGCGCGTCGCCAGCAGGCGCGAACGCAGCGGGTAATCAATGCCACCGGCGTTGTCCTGCACACCAATCTGGGCCGCGCTCCACTCAGTCAGGCGGCGCTCGAAGCCATCAACGAAGTCGCCCGGGATTACTGCAATCTTGAATATGACTTGACCACCGGCAAACGCGGCAGACGCGGCGACGGATTGGAAGCCTGCTGGCGTGAACTGCTGGCTTGCGAGGCGGCGGCGGTGGTAAACAACTGCGCGGCGGCGGTGCTGATTACCCTGAACACTTTGGCCGAAGGCGGTGAGGTGCTGATTTCGCGCGGCGAGCTGATTGAAATCGGCGGCAGCTTTCGCATTCCGGACGTGATCGCCAAATCCGGCGCGCGCATCCGTGAAGTCGGCACAACCAACCGCACGCGCATCAGTGATTATGAGCGTGCCATCAATGAGCACACCAAAGTCATTCTACGCTGTCATCCGTCGAACTATCGCATCGTCGGTTTTACCGAAAAGCCTGCCCTCGAAGATTTGTCACGGCTGGCGCGTGAACGAAACCTGCCGCTGGTGGAAGATTTGGGCAGCGGGTGTCTGGTTGATCTAAACCCGCTCGGCATTCACGACGAACCTGGTGTTGCGCACTCGCTCAAGGCGGGCGCATCCATTGTGACATTCAGCGGCGACAAGCTGTTTGGCGGCCCGCAAGCTGGAATCATTCTTGGAGAAGCGGAGCCGGTTAAACGCATCAAAAGCAATCCGCTGATGCGCGCTTTGCGTGTGGACAAACTGACATATGCTGCGCTCGAGGCAACTGTTACGGCGTACCTCAGAAAACGGACGATTGAAGAAAATCCTGTCCAGACGGCGCTGCATTTATCAAAAGATGCAATCGCGTTCCGTGCCCGCGCCTTCGTCCGTCGCGCACGAAAGCTGAACAGCAGATTTGTATTCAAACTGATTGACGGCTATTCGGTCGTCGGTGGAGGCTCCGCTCCGGAAACAAAACTGTCAACCACACTCATTACTGTCACCAGTCCGTTGATGGGCGCCGGCGAATTGGAAGAGAAACTCCGCTTGAACGTTCCTCCGATTATTGCCCGCATCGTTGAGGACAAGCTGGCATTCGATCTGCGCACAGTAACTCAGCCAGCCGAAAAAGAAATTCTTGCCGCGCTCGACAATCTTGCCGCCAGGAAATGATCCCAATCTCAAAACACGTAGAACTACGTATAGCTCCCCGCCCGGAATTGCATAAAATTCGAATCGTTGAGAGAGAGAGTTAAGAGAGAGAGTTAAGAGAGAGAGTTAAACAGGAATTGTGGCGGAGATAAAAATTAGGCCGGCTTTGCCGCGATTGAATGAGTAAAAGCCTGATCTGCTCCACCTAGATCAGTTTTCATTTGCAGGTACGGGAGAACTTTTCCGCTGGTGGAACGGGTTAGTAACCTGTTCCACCAAAACCATCCACCGAAATGAAATCCGATCTAATAGATTGATTTTTGGCCTCCCCCTATTGATTGCGCAAAATTGCCAATTTGGGCGGCCAAGGCGAGAGGGAAGTTGTGGGGCTTTCCTCTCGCGCCATTTTCAGCGCAAGTTGTTTCCCCCATTCTTCGCCCGGCAACCTTCTGTTTGCCGGTTACCCACAATCACTTTGATCAATCCTACTTCTGAAACTTCTGGGGAAGCTTGCGGCCCGAGGTGCCACTTTGTCGTGAGATCCCCCACACCGCCAGGACGCGGACAGCCAACGATGAAGCGGGGCGAGAACCGCGCTAACTTTCTCGCTCAACTTTGTTACCGTTCGCGTCCTGCTTCGGGATTCCATTCCGGGAGAAAAGATCGGCGGGGATGTTAACTGTGATAAAGCTTGAGGCGTTGTTGTTCGACCTGATTGTGCAGGTCTTCCAGTGTGTAGAGTCCCGGAGTGGTTCCTTCCATCGCCATTGTCTCAACTAGATTCAACAGAGCGGAATTGTAAGGCGTGGGCACCCCGTATTTCTCACCCAGTAAAATAACCTCACCGTTAAAAAAACCTGCTTCGGTATCGCCGCGTTTCAGTTTCAAGTCCATCCACGTCGAAGGATACGTGCGCAAATCCATTGGCAGTCTTTCCGCTTCCTGGATTTTCTCCGCGTCTTCCACCACGTTGCGCAAATTGGCCAGGCGCAGGTCGAAATCAATCGGGTTATTTGGGTCTTCCACCGAAATGTTCGCCGCGTTCAGCACATGCAGGCCTTCCTCTTCGACATCGGCCATAAAGTGACTGATTGCCGGCGTCGCCAAGCCAAGCTGCAAATGCTTATCCAGAATCGCGTAGGTGGCGTTGTTTAGATTTAGAATCAGCTTGCTCCACTTGATGGCCATGATCGAATCGTGCGTCGTGGCGCGGAAACCGGCATTTTGCAACAGCTCCGCCACCTCCAGCCCAAGCTCTTCGCAGCCGAGGGGGTAATTTCCAATGGAGATGATGTTGTTGAAAGTGTGAGCGACAACCCCCGGTGACAGGAAAGTCGCGCACAACGTAGCCACTGCGCCATAAACGTTTAGAAACCGGCGCGCCGTAAACTCTTCATTACGCACACCATTTTGCAGGCAGAAAACCGGCGTTTCCTCCGGAAAAACCTCGCGCAGGGATTGAACCGAGTGCTCAGTTTGCGCAGATTTGACTGTCAGGAAGATGACGTCATTCGAGTGAGTCGTGATTTCGTGCGGTGAGGTGACGGCGCTTAATTTCCTGACCAGGCGGTCCCCTTTCGGAGACTTGATTTCCAGCCCGCGCTGATTGATGGCCTCAGCGTGAGCAGGTCTGGCAATCAGCACAACTTCCGCGCCGCTGTCGGCCAGTCTTCCGCCGACTAAGCTGCCGACCGCTCCGGCCCCGTGGATGATAAATCTCATCGCATACCTTCTGAAAAGTGGATGACCGCAATTGTGAACGTTTGAGACAATGAAGAGGAGGAAAAAGGATAACGGGCACCACTTCCGCACTTGCCAGCACGTAAAAGCCTGCCCGTCACCGCTTGTCTTCGCATGCCCCCGGCTGGACTCGAACCAGCGGCCCTCTGCTTAGAAGGCAGATGCTCTATCCACTGAGCTACGGGAGCAATGCGCCGTAATGTACGCGATAGCCGTGGGCAAGGCAAGCGTGCCATCCGCCTCTTTGCCTTACTCGCCATTCAAATTCGGCTGTCGGTCGCCGCACCGCCGAACGCGCTCTACCTGCTGACTGGCGCGGTCTTCAAGACGTTGGATATAAGCGCGAACTTACAAGCACCATCATTTTTCCGTGAGTTCCCTTTTCAGCTTTGCGCCTGATGCCGCGCTGCCAGTTGCCCGCAGGCGGCTGAAATGTCCTGTCCACGTGGGCGGCGAATGAACGCGGGCACTTCCTTGTCCACCAGAATCTTTTGAAAGGCCAGGATGCGATCCAAAGTGGAGGCACGGTAAGGCAATTCCGGCGCGGGGTTGTGCGGGATCAAATTCACTTTCGCGCGAATGCCGTTCAGCAGTCTGACCAATCGCCGCGCGTCGTCAGCGCTGTCATTCACACCATCGAGCATCACATACTCGAACGTCAGCCGCTCGCGCTCATCGAGTGGATATTCACGGCAAGCCTTCATCAAATTCGCCAGTGTGTATTTACGATTGATCGGCATCAGCTCGTTGCGCTGTTCTTCAGCCGTCGCCGATAGCGATATGGCCAGGTGCGGGCGCACCGGCTCATTGGCGAAATCGTAAATGCGAGGCACGATGCCGGAGGTCGAAACCGTCACGCGCTTCGGGCTGATGCCTAAACCGTTTTCATCAGCCATGACGCGGATGGACTTCATTACTTCCTGATAGTTCAGAAAGCTTTCGCCCATCCCCATAAAAACAAGATTTGTGCCGTGCGGAGTTTCCGCACCTTCGCCATAAACTTCGTTCAGCACGATGACAACCTGCGAGATGATTTCACCCGCGGTCATATTTCGTTTCACGCCGAGCTGCGCGGTCATGCAGAATTTGCAGCCAACGGCACAGCCGACCTGACAACTGATGCAAATCGTGTCGCGCCGCTCTTCGGGCATGAAAACAGCCTCGGCTTCGCGCCCATCGCCGAGCCGCAGCAAATATCGCCGTGTCCCGTCGGTTGAATAGAAAACCCGTTCGATTTTGGTTTCAGTGATGGTTGCGGCCTCGCTCAACTTTTCGCGCAGCGATTTGGAAAGATCAGTCATTTGCGTGAAATCAAGCGCACGGCGTTTGTACATCCACTGATAAAGCTGTTTGCCGCGAAATGCAGCTTCGCCCACCTGTTTGGCCAATTCGATCAATTCTTCTTCTGTTTTACCGAGCAGTGTTGTCATCGCCTGGGATTCTAGCGTTGCAGTCATCCGCAGCGCAAAGCTGTCAGATGCGGCTGACTTTTTGCGCAATGCAGATGGTTGATAAACCGGCAGGAAGTTTCATTTTCGGATTTCGCAACTGTCGCGCTTCCCACAGCAATGCGTTCAACAGCAATTGATTGAGCCAGGCCAATTCCGCCGGCAGAGGTTTCACATCAGAACCGCTGTCCGCCAGACCCAGCCTTTTCAGCGCCAGTCGCCGCACTGCGGCGATGGGAAACAACAAGCTGTTTGCATAAGTCGCCCGCAGCACCTGAAACCCTGCGTGCTCCATTTTTTCGCACAATTCATCGAGTTCGTAGCGTCGTTGCGTGCCGAGCGCTTCGTCGTGGCCGCTGCGCATCCATTGATAGGCGGCGCAGCGCACAAAAGCAATTCCGTCCTGGCGCAAAACCCGCCACATTTCCCGCATGGCTTGTTCGTCGGAACCTTCGCCGGGAATCTGCACCAGCACATCGAAGCTTGTCACCAAATCGAAGGATTCGTCCACGAAGGGTAAATCCGTCGCCGACGCCTGCGCCAGTTGCCGGTGTCCGCGCTGGCGGCAAAATTCCAGCGCGGTGGAAATCAGATCAATTCCCGCCACCCGCCCGTTGCCAGCGTAGCGGGCCAGCCATTCCAAGTTTCCGCCCGTACCGCAACCGGCGTCCAGTATTGCCCGATCACGCGCCGGCAACAGTGGGTCAAGCAGGCTGGCGGTAACATCGCGCATTCCGGCAAACCACCAGAAACGTTCTTCCAGTTCGTATAGGTATTGATAATCTTCCGTCTGCATAAGTTCGTGAATGAATTTCCTGATTTCGTCAGTTTTCGGCTTTTTGTGACTGCGATCCATTACTATACTGAAACCATGTCTTTCGCCAATCTTCTTGGGAATGAACGCAACAAACGAATCCTGCAACGGCTGCTCGGCGGTGGGCGAATTTCCGCGACGCTGATCTTTGCCGGGCCGGATGGCGTCGGCAAACGGCAATTCGCGCTGGCAATGGCCAAAGCGGCAAACTGCCAGAAAGCGCCTGCGGGCAGTTTGGCCGTTGATAGCTGCGATGAGTGCGCTGTCTGTCACCGAATTGACGCCGGGACCTACGGCGATGTCACGACGATTCAACCGGACGGTCAATATATCAAGATCGCTCAGACGCGGGCGCTGGCCGACGAGGTCTACTATCACCCGCGGGAAGGCCGCCAACGATTCTTCCTGATTGACGAAGCCGACCGATTGCGCGAAGAGGCAGCCAACTCCCTGCTCAAAACGCTTGAGGAACCGCCCCCCACTTCGACCATCATCCTGATTACCTCGCGCCCCAATTCCCTTTTGCAGACGATCCGTTCGCGCGCGCAGCGGCTCACCTTCACGCCGCTTTCCGTCACGGAGATGGAGAAGTATCTGACCGTGAACTATCCCCGTCCTGCTCCCGATACCAAACTGCTGGCGCGTGTCACCGAAGGCCGGATCGGTCAGGCGACTGCGTTTGATCTGTCTGCCTACCGGCAGGAACGCCAGGCATTGATTAAGCTGTTGGAATTGCTGGTTACTGGTGAAAGCCGCTTTCGTCTGCTTAAAGCCGCCGAGCACATCGGCAAGAAAGAACGGGAGGAATTCGAGAAGGAACTTCGACTGCTTATGTCGCTGCTGCGCGACCTGCTCCTGCTGGCAGCCGGCGCCAACCCCGAATCAATCATTAACATTGACGTAGTTGAGCGTCTGGAACCGCTTGCCGCCCAAATTGGACTGCGCCGTTTGATGATTTGGAGCGGGAAATTCGATGAGGTGCGCAAGCGATTGCGGGTCAATATCAACCGCCAGATTGCGATGGAAGCCACCCTGCTGAATTTGGCTGAAGAGGCGGGTTGAAGGCGGTTTTGCCAAGGGGGGCCGTCGTTTGACTTTGCCTGTCAAACGACGCTTAATACCGCGTTACTAATCTTCCCCAGAATACTGTTTTTATAGCATCACACGAGGACTCTTATGAATCTCAACCTTGAACTTATCAAACGCTATGGCAAGGTGCTGATGGGGGGCGTCACGTCGCCGGTAATTCTGAATATTCTGATCACGTCGGTTTGCGACATGCGCTGTGTGCATTGCTTTTTCACCGAAGAGCTGGATGACAAGCCGCGCAAAAAGCTGCAAATGACGACCGAAAACCTTGTCCGCATCAGCGAAACGCTCGGCGGCAAGCTGCCGATTCTGATCATTGCCGGCGGAGAGCCGTTTACGCGCAAAGACCTGCCGGAAGTCGTCCGCGCATTTTACGAAAACAACGGTCTGGAATCGGTTTACCTGATGTCGAACGGCGGAATTCAGCAGCGCATTATGCCTGACGTTTCGCGCATTTTGGACGAATGTCCGAACCTGAACGTCACCGTCGCGCTCGGCATTGACGGGTTGAAAGAAGACCACGAAAAGATTCGCGGCAAGGTTGGAAGCTGGGACAAAGCCATCGGCACGGCGCGCCAGCTTCAGGAGATTCAAAAGGAGGTTCCGCGTCTGGATGTGCAGACCTGCACCTGCTTTATGAACTCGAATCAGGATCGCATCTTCGAGTGGTACGACTTTCTGCGCTACGAACTGAAGCCGGACAAAATCAACGTCAATTACATCCGCCCGCCGTCCGCCAATGCCGATGAGTTAAACATTGATCTGGGCCGTTACCGCAAGCTGTCACAGATGATTGATTCGGATTCGCAGCGCGGCGTGATCAAGAATCATTACAGCGGCAAAGGCGGTTATTTCAAAGCGGCCGTTGACATTTACATGCACGAACTGATCGCCCGCACGGAAGAACAGCAGAAGGCGCAACTGCGCTGCCACGCGGGCACGACTGGCGGCGTGATTTACGATGAAGGCACCGTTTCAAGCTGCGAGAATCTTGACCCGATCGGCAACCTGCGCGATTACAATTGGGACTTCTGGGCGCTGTGGAATTCGCCGGAAATGCAGGTTCGCCGTGAACACGTCAAGAACGGCTGTTATTGCACGCACGAATCGAACTGCTATTACCCGTCTCTGGCGTTCAACCCAAAGCATTTGATTCAGATCAAAAAGCTGGAAGGCCAGTTGAAGAAATCGCACAAGGCAGAAGGCTCCACGGTGCTTGAGCCAAGCACTGCCTGAAGACCTGATTGGTGTTGGTGTGGTGGCCGGTGGCTGCCAGCCCCTGACGCCTTTCCTTAAATGGCTTTCTCAAGGCGCTAAATGTCTGAAGAAAACTCCAAGAAATTCCTGATCATTACCTCTGAAACCGGCGGCGGACACACCAGCGCCGCCGCCGCCATTGCTGATGGATTGAAACGGTTCGGCGCCGCTGATTGTCTGGTCAATGTCGCGCGCGCGATTGAAGAGTCGCATTTTCTGGCTCAAAAGTGCGCCGAATTCTATAACTATCTGCTGCGATACCATCAGCCATTGATGAAGTATTACTACTGGGCGATTGAGCGATTTCGGCCCAATGAATCGAACCTGCTTTACCGGATGACTTCGCGGTATGTGCGGCAGTTGTTTGAAAAATACTGTCCGCAGGTCGTGGTTTCGGTGCATCCCATGACGCAGCATTTTTTCGGGCGCATGCTGCGCGAACTCGGGCTTTTGGATCGCGTTCCCCTGGTCACGGTGGTGACCGATCCTTGTTATGGATTCTGGCGCGGCTGGGCCTGTGACGAAGTCAGCTTGTATCTGGTCGCAACCGAAGAAGCCCGGCAGCAGTTGCTGGATTACGGCGTCGCCGAGGAGAAGATCAAAATCTGCGGCATTCCCATCCACCCCAAGTTTCAGGTGCAAAGTGAAGACGACAAACTCGCGGCCCGCGCCGAGCTTGGTCTTGATCCGGAACGCTTCACGATGTTCATCAACGCCGGCTGGGTCGGCGGCGGCAACATCCCACACATTTTTGAGAAGATGATTGAGCAGGGAGAGCAGATCAAAAATGCGCAGGCGATCTTTCTCGCCGGACGCAACGACAAGCTGCGCGAACAGATTGAAAGCATGGCCAGGCGCGCGCCTTTCCCCACCAGGGTTATCGGCTACACGAATGCGATGGAGAAATTGATGGGCGCGGCGGACGTGATGGTCTCGAAACTGGGCGGACTGACGACGTTCGAAGCGCTGGCCTCACGGCTGCCCATCATTGCCGACACAACGACACCGCCGATGCCACAGGAATCACAAACGGCCAAAATGCTGTCCCGGTATAGCGCCGGTGTGCTGCTGGAACGGGCGAGTGACATTGTTCCCATCGTGCGGCGGCTGATTCACAATCCGGCAGAGATGGCTTCGATGCAGTTGGCGGCATCCAGACTTGCGATCCCTGACGCAACCCGGCGAATTGTGGCTGAATTGATGCGGAAGACCGAAGAACGGGTCGCCCCGCTCAAACAGGTCGTCGAACCGGGCGAAACCGTCAGCCCAGTCAGCATTACCTAACGATCATCAACCTTACATCAGGCAAACTGACAAATTCTCTCAACCGACTTATGGGACTGCTCGAAGGAAAGAAAGCGATCATCACCGGAGGATCGCGCGGCATTGGGCGTGCTTTATGCAATGTCTTCGCGCGCGAAGGCGCGGACGTGGCATTCAACTATCATTCGCGGGACGATGCGGCCAGTGAAGTGCTTGAAATGATTCGCGCTCATGGACGGAAAGCCCTGGCGTATAAAATCTCCGTCACCGATCGGCCCGCCATCAACAAGATGGTACGTGAAATTCATCATGAGTTTGGGCGCATTGATATTCTGGTCAACAACGCGGCGATCAATCGCGCGGATAACTTCGCCACAATGACCGAGCACGCCTGGCATGAAGTCGTGGATACCAACGTCCACAGCCTTTTCAATATTACCAAGCCGATCTACAAACACATGCTGCGCCAACGCTCCGGCAGCATTCTGAATATCACCAGCATCGGCGCGGTGCGCGCGCTGCCAACCGCGGTGCATTACGCCACATCAAAAGCCGCCGTCATCGGTTTCACCAAATGCCTTTCGCGCGAAGCCGCGCAATTCAACATAGTGGTCAACGCCATCGCCGCCGGTATCTTCGACACGGAACTGGCGGAAATGCTCCCCGAACGTTTGCTGGAAATGCATAATTTCTGGGTCGCCAAAGCCCGCAGCGGCAAGCCTGAAGAACTGGCGGAGTTCGCCGCCTTCATGGTTTCGGAAAGAAACAGCTATATGGTTGGCGAGGTTGTGACGGTAGATGGTGGCAGCATCACCTAGCTCGAAGGTCCGTCAGTTTCAGATCAAATCAGCATCCATTCCTTCATCACACTCATCAGTGCAGGTGTCGGCGGTTGCCAGAGCCAATCCACTTGCAACCAGAAACCGTCAGGTACGCGGCTATGATATTTGCCGTCGTCATCGGCAACGACCGGCCGGAAGATTCCGTCTTCGCCGCGTTGGTAAAATTTAGCCTGTTTACGCGGCGGATCAATCAGCCAGTATTCACGCACGCCGCCTTGTTCGTACTCATAAAATTTGTCGCCTCGGTCTCGTGAGCGGCTTTCAGGGCTGATGATTTCAATGACTAAATCTCCAAGGTTTTCGGAAACCCAAACCAATCAGACTGCCCGGAGGTTGCGGCCAACAAGCTTTTCCACCAATAAAAAAGCTGGCCCGGCAGCGATCACTGCCGGGCCAGCCCTTGCCCTGTCTTCAGCATTGCGCTGAAAAACTAGAATTGGTAGCGCAAGGCAAATTGCATAATGCGAGGATCACCCTGGATACCGGTAAAATTGGCGAAGTTCGGCAATGGCACTCCGCCCGACCCGCCCAGATATGGATCCAAACCAACACTGAACCCTGTCACACCGGTAAAGCTCTGCGTGTTCGTCGCGTTGAAAACCTCCCAGCGGAATTGCAGGTTGTGGTTTTCGTTAAAGGGCATCTTGAACACCTTGTAAAGCCCGAAGTCCAAGGAGAAAAAGCCGGGATAGCGAAGTAAGTTGCGATTTCCCGTTTCGCCGGCCCGGGGACTGCGATAGCTCTGATAGGCATAGGTTGTGTCACTAAACAGATTCGGCGCCGCCGTGCCCGTTCCCCGCGTCGGCGAAGATTCCAATGGCCTGACCAACACACCGTAGCTGCGGATATTCCAATTGGTCGCCCAGCCGTTATTGTCGAATGGGTCAACGACGGGCAAACCGCTGCTGTAACGGGCAATCGTGCCGAGTTGCCAGCCACCCACGATATAATCAAGCGCGGTGTTGGAGTTTCCGAAGAAGGTTTTCCCTTTGCCAAACGGCATATCCCAAACCGAGTTGAAATTGACGATGTGGCGCACATCAAAATCAGACACCGAACGGTTATCACGCTGGCGCAACGGATTCAGAATAAACGCCGCACCAAACACGCCGCTGGTCTGCAGCCCGGATGCATCATCCATGGATTTCGACAATGTGTAGTTCAAATCCCAAAGCAGCGATTTGAACCGCTGACGGATGCTCAATGAGCCGCCATGATAGTCAGAACTGCCAATCGTTCCGTAAGCTGAAAGCGCGCCGTACTGGCGATTGAAAAACAGCCGGTTGCCTGTGCCCAGATCAAGCGCGTCCTGCAGTGAAGTCCAGTCCGTGGCCAACACGTCAGCCATCGCAGCATAAGCGGCCTGCGTGTTGGTATAACGGGAGGCTGCGTAATCCGTCCCGAGGTAGTCATCCACCGCCACTGCCACACTGCCACTGGCGTAAAGATTATCGAAAAACGGTAAATTGGGAATTTGCGAGATGGGCGTGTTCTTGATACGCAAATCCTGCAAAATACCCGC
This sequence comes from Heliomicrobium sp., assembly GCA_021155085.1. Lineage (GTDB taxonomy): Bacteria > Acidobacteriota > Blastocatellia > RBC074 > RBC074 > RBC074. Next base: position 52,734 of record JAJNQA010000004.1, read on the forward strand.
TGCCGTATACCAATCCTGCCCCGATTTTGGATCGGTAATGTTGTTCAGCGCCATTGCATCACGCGAAGCCAGCAGGTTACGCGCTTTACGGCCGATATAAGAAGCTTCAACCGCCAGCCCGCCCGGAAGCAGACGGCTGTAGGTGAAGTTCCAAACGTAGTTGATGGGCGAACGCAGATTGTTATCGAGCGAGCCTTCGATGCGGCGGCGATCATCCAGCGGTTGCTGCTGCGGGAAAGTCAGGCTGGTGGGAACGGTAATTCTTGGCAGGGAGCGGATGTCCATGCCCAATCCCGTAAACAGCGGCGCCGGGTTGGTTGTCACGTTGTAAGTGTTGGCGGAGATGGTCAGGTTGGACTGGAAGCCCAGCGTATTGTTGCCATCGAAGTTGACCGCCAGCGCCTGACCGAAATAGTCATTCGTTATGGCGAACCCGCCGCGGAAAGTCGAAGCGCCATCCTTACCGAAGACCTTGGCCAGAAATCCCTCTTTGAATTTCGGGTTCCAGGCGGCGGCGATTCGGGGCTGGAAGTTATTTTTGTCCCATGGATAGAAGTCTTGAGCATCATTGGCCGGACCAGACTTCAGGATCTGAATCGGATCGGTGTAATTGATGCCCTGTTTGGCGGCGGCGATACGCCGTTCCAGGTAATCCTGCAACCCAATATTCGGTGAAGCCTGGAAGCCCTGGGTTTCATAAACCGGACGGCTCAAGCCATATCGCAAACCCATCGTCAAGGTCAGGTCGGAACCTAACCGCCAAACATCCTGGCCATACACGTCATACTCTTCCGTGGCGAACTCTCGTGTGGCCGGGCTGCCTGACGATAACGGTTTGCCATCCAGTCCGAAGTTGAAGACGGCCGTATATTGCGACAAGCGGCCAATAACCTGTGCCAGCGCGATACGGGCGTTGTTGTTCCAGTCGGTGCGGATCGTCGTTCCCGCAGGCAGGGTTGGGAAGAGCGTCGGCAGAGAAGCATTGACCGGCGTGCTCAGCACGGCACCTGCGCCGGAATAGAAGGAGTGATTCATCACGCCATTGTCAAACGCCGCCGCAAAATTGGTGCGCTTGTTGCGAATAAGGCGGATGTTTGTGCCGAAATCAAGGCTGTGACTATTGCTTGGCCGCCAGTTGAGATTATCCGTGAAATTCAACACGGGAGTCACCCGGCTGAAATCGCGTGCATAACCACGATCTGAAAACGTTTGACGGAATGTCACCGCATTGACGGAGGCGTCTCCCAGATTGGTGAACGCATCCCGCGTCAGGCCGAACCGAAAGTCGTTGATCAGGGTTGGACTCGCCGTCCAGATATAACCAATGGCCATCGCCTTCGGATGGCTCCAGTTCCCGCGTGCCGGAGTATCGGGGAATTCCTGTCCCGTCACAGTGGTGTCGTTCTGATAATTTCCACGGACGAAAAATGAGTGTGCTTCGCTCAATTTGAAATCAAGACGAGTTGTGTGCGCTCCGAGCCTGACAGGCAGGGGCGCATTAAAACGAAAACCGCCGGTGTTCAATCCATCGCCAACGGTGTTGTCATTGGAAGGGTAGCGCTGCGCGGCAGCCGCCAAGACAGCCAGCGCGGCAGGATTGACGTCAACCACCGGAACTCCTGTCGGGGTGCCATTGCTCGTCAGACTGTTGATCTGGGCTGCGGTCAGAGTAATTTGCTGGCCGTTTGACGCAAAGAATTTCACTTCTCCACGCCCCAGACTGGCCAGTGGTACCGTTCTCACCGTACTGCCGCCTCTGGCATCTCGCCGTCCTTCGTAGTTATAAAAGAAGAAGAAACGGTCCTTGACGACGGGCCCGCCCAAACTTCCGCCAAACAGATTTCGGATCAGTTTCGGACGGTCCACACCGCTACGATTGTTAAAAAAGTTGTTGGCCGTTGTCACCGTATTGCGGTGATATTCATACAAATTCCCGTGAAACTGGTTCGTGCCGCTTTTCGTGATGAATCCGACTTGCGCACCGGATGATCGGCCCTGTGTTGAGTTGGCGTTGACCGTTGTTACGCGAAACTCTTCAATCGTGTCCGGACTCACCCGAATCACCGGGCTAAAGGCCGTGCCATCCTGCTGATCGTTGGCGTCAACCCCGTCAATGGTGAGGTTGGCCTGATCGCTACGGCCACCGGCAACATAACCACTTTGCGTCACACCTGGTTGCAGGCTCAGCAGGTTACCAACATTACGGGCATTCAGCGGAAGTTGAATGATCTGTTGGGCGACAAAGTTATTGCCCAGACTGGCATCCTGTGTGTTAATGATGTTTTCTGCCGCTGACGCAGACACATTGACAACTTCAGTCACCTGACCCACTTCAAGCGAAACATTCACTGTAACGCGATTATCAACGAGTGCTTTGACGTCGCTAAGCACATTTTTCTTGAATCCCGTAGCCTCAACTTCGACAACATAAGTATCTGGGGGGATCACCGTAAACAGGAAATTGCCAGAAGAATCACTAATTGTATCGCGGCTGAAATTTTTACTGGGGTTTTTAAGCGTTACTTTTGCGCCCGAAATTCCATTCCCTTGCGCGTCCTGGACAATGCCATTGATGGTGGATGAGCCAGTTTGAGCAATAGCAAAGCCAAAAAACGCCACCAAAAGAAACAAGATGCTTGGTAGCCGCCAAGCAAATCTTTTCGCGGGAGATCTATCCATTTTATATCCTCCTGATGGATCGTTGCCTGATGGTTATGATTCCCAATCATCGTTTTCCAAATCGGCAAATTCTGCTTGGTTGAACTACTTTGATTTGAGGAATCAGATACAGTCTTTTTGAGAGTTGTGATTGAAGACTAAAGAGAAAGAAACTGTCAGGCAGTTAAAAAGCAAGAATTGTTCCGACTCGGAAGACAAAATTCTTAAAGTCTTACACCAATCCTTCAAGAATAATAAACCAATGACTGCACAAGAGTTACAATAACTATATGTTTTGGAAAATAAAGGCGGAAGATTCATTGCATATGGATAGCGGTATGAATTTTCGGATCAAATCCAGATTTTTGAATCCAGGAATATCTGAAAGCCTTGCTGAGCTGTAAATGCGAAACGCCGCGTAGCAAACGCTGAAAGACGATTCCTTCAGCCCCCTTTACATTTGCTACGCGGCGTTTATTCCCATCTCAACCTGCGAGTGGTTGCCGGGAAATCTTACGGACGCGCTTTGGAAAATTTCAAAGTCACGCAGACGACCTGCGGCTCCGAAATACCCCCTTGCTCTCCTCCGCGCGCCGAACTTGTAAAGAACTTGATGCCCTCAGGCCAAATTTTTATTTACTTTACTCCTGCCGATTCCTGTTTCTTCTGGTTGCGCCAACACAGTAACAAGACGTGTGCCAGGGCGGAAGCGCGCCCGACTCATCCTTCTAAAGAGTTGATTTTGAAGAAGTTTTAGAGCCGTCCCCAAGAAAAGAAAGGAACGTGGAGTGTCTATCGAACTTCACCCCATACCAATCGGTGAGACAGGATTGACGTTTTGGTGCGGTAAAGCGAAGGCGGGAACAGCAAATGAATTATTCGGCACTTTTGAGGACGATAAAGGTTGCAAGCGTTTTAGCAACCAGGCGGCCTGCCGGGGTTTTGATCTCTGCTTCGACAACTATGCTTGTCCGACCTCTGTGAATGACACGGGCTTCAGCAATGCAGTCTTCGTTATGGAGCGCAGCGATGTAATTGATCTTCATTTCCAGGGTTGCGCACCGTTCGTGCTGGTCCAGCGTGGAATAGGCAGCCCAGCCTGAGGCATGATCGGCCAGACTGAAGAGCGCTCCGCCATGAACGCGTCCCAACGATTGCAGCAAGCTTTCTGAGAATGGCATCCGCAACATGACCTGACCAGTCTTTGCTTCAACCGGTTCCAACCCTAGAACCTCGGCAAACGGCGACTGCATCACACGATGTTGCAGGCTTTCGTATACAGGTTCAGCCAACGTGGTCTCCATTTCGGCGCAGTGTCAATCAAAGGCCTCTTTCAGTTTATTGACTCGGCGCCCCAACTCGGCACGAATTTCAGCCTTGAGTGCGCCCCAGGTAGTTGGATGCTCCGGTTGCCCCTCGTAGTAAAACGGACATGGAGCAGGCGCGACTTCACGTTGGACTTCAGCCAGATCACGCGGATCAATGGGAAAGACCACGCATCCATCCGGCGAGTGCTTTTCCGAAGTATAGATATTACAAGCCGTCGTTTGTCCCTCTTCGTGAAAGAAAGGGCAGCGAAAAACAATTTTGCAGCACAGCCCGCAGCGATTGCAGCCGCCGCGTTGATACGGTTTCCAGCGATAGAGCACCTTGTCCGGCAAGACTTTTGGCAGCAACCAGCGCCGCGTCGCTCCCCAGGAATGTTTGGTGTAAGCAAAACCGACGATTTTGCGAAACCCGACATAAGCTTTCTTGCGGAAAATCTGCTCTTCAGTCAGTGCCGGAAGATTCAATTCAGGAGCTGAAGACGTGGCGGATTTTTTCAGCGGCTCAATCTGCACAAGCCGCACGGGTGGTGAATCGTTATGCTGCATTCAACTCTCCCAGTCAAAACGGTGATGGTTTGCTGTTAGCGAAATCCTGTTTTTAAGTGAAAGCGATATGAGGAGAAAATCGCGTGTGATCTTAGCATCCGGTTTGAGAAACTGACAAATTCCCAGCCGGATGTGTTTGTGAATTCGCTTGCAACCTCATTCCCAACCTGCCCAGCAACGCCTGATCACGGTCACGTTCAGGATTCGGCGTCGTCAGCAGTTTCTCCCCCATAAAGATCGAATTCGCCCCAGCCAGAAAGCACAATGCCTGCGCTTCATCTGACAGCGACAAACGTCCCGCGCTCAAGCGAACCATGGAGGCCGGCATCAAAATTCGCGCCGTCGCGATCATTCGCACCAGTTCGAGCGGGTCGGTTTCGCGTTGCACGGCCAGCGGCGTTCCTTCGACTTTGACCAGCAAATTGATCGGTACGCTTTCAGGATGAGGCTGCTGCATCGCCAATTGTTTCAGCAGACGGTAGCGATCCGCGCGCGTTTCGCCCAGGCCGATGATGCCGCCGCTGCAAACCGTGACGCCCGAGCGGCGCACTCGTTCGAGTGTGGCCAGGCGTTCATCGTAAGTTCGCGTCGTGATGATCTCGCCGTAAAACTCCGGCGAGGTGTCGAGATTGTGGTTGTACGCGGTCAAACCCGCTTCAGCCAGCGCCTCGGCTTGCTCATCATTGAGCATTCCCAGGGTGCAGCAGGCTTCCAGCCCGAGCGAGCGCACGCCGCGAACCATTGCCAGCACGCGGTCAAACTCCCGGCCGCTCGGAGCGTCGCGCCAGGCCGCGCCCATGCAAAACCGCGTCGCCCCTTGATCCCTGGCTCTGGCTGCCGCGGCCAGTGTCTCGTCAATATCGAGCAGTGCCTGACGGGCGACGCCGGTTTGATAATGCGCCGATTGCGGACAGTAGGCACAATCTTCGGGACAGCCGCCGGTCTTGATGCTGAGCAGCGTGCAGCCCTGAATCTCTTCCGGATTGTGATGATGGCGATGAATCGTTTGCGCGCGAAAGATCAGTTCCGGCAGCGGCAGATTGTAAATTGCCTCGATCTCCTGCGAAGTCCAGTCAAAACGCAATTCGGTCAGCGGTGCGTGGCCGTTGTGGGAATGCATCGTGCGATTGCTCTCCTGTGTGAGTTAGAAATGATGTTGAGCTTGTCAGACGGGGCAAAAGATAACCCATCAAAGCAGGTCAGTCCACAGGCGGCACCGCCGTCAATTTGCGCGTGGCCAGCACATTGTAAATCCGGCGGATTCGGCCTTCACCGTCCAGTTCACAGAGCGTCAGATGGCGTGGCGCATACGGTTCGACCCTGACGGTAAATTCGAAGATGATCGCAGGCATTCCATTGACCATTCGCCAGCCAAATTTCATTTCGGCTGGTTCCCGCAGCCGCGAAATGCGCGAGTTGAAGAGCGCGATCTTTTCTCGCCCGACAACAGGTGCGCGAGCCGCCAGGAACTCGCCGCCGCCGTCGCTTAATTGCCGCGCGTCAAGCGCCAACAGGCTTTCGATTCCGGCGACATCGTGATTGGCCAGGCAAGCCAGAAATTTCTCCATCACCTGCCGGGTTTGCGTTTGCACTTCACGCGTCGGAATCAGCCGTGACTGGTCATAGCCGCTCATCGCCTGCCGCGCGCGGTGATGCGTGGTTTTGATGTTTGATTCAGTCATCCGCAACGCCATGGCGGTTTCGCTGACCGAATAATCAAACACATCGCGCAGCAACAGCACTGCTCGCTGCGCCGGAGTCAGGGTTTCGAGCGCCAGCAGAAAAGCGAAGGAAACACTCTCGAGCAAATCGTAACGTGCTGCCGGATTCGCGCTTTCGTCGGCCGGTTCGGGCAAAAAGGAAACTTCGTCTCCGGTTTCAATTGGCGAGGGCAGCCAGGGACCTTCGTAAACTTGCCGCTTACGCCGCCGCAGCAAATCGCGGCTCAAATTCATCGCCACCTGCACCAGCCAGGGGCGCAACGATTCATCCATCCTGGCCGGAGGGCTGCTCATCGCGCGCACGAAAGTCTCTTGAACCAAATCGTCTGAATCCGCGGCGTTGCCGGTCATCCGGTAACACAGTCCCCACAGGAACCGTTCGTGCTCCTTGAAAAGATGTTCGATCAATGCACCCGCCGCTTTTGCTGCTTTGGTCATGACAGGCTCTTTCTGGAATCCGGCATCCGTGAGACGATGAATCCGGCAAGTGAAAACGATGCAACGGCGGACTGCGAAGTCTGCGAACCAACGAACCATGATCGAATCGCCTTTGGCGCGCACGCTGCTTTATCCGCCGGCAAAACTGTATGAACTCGCGGTGAAAGCGCGGATAGTAGCGTACCAGCGCGGCCTTCTCAAAACTTACCACCTCCGCGCGCCGGTCATCAGCATAGGCAATCTGAGCGTTGGCGGGACCGGCAAAACGCCCTGCGTGGCCTTCATCGCGAACTACCTGCGCGACGCCGGGCATCGGGTCGCAATCCTCAGCCGCGGCTACAAACGCGCAACGCAAGGCCGCGTCGAGGTCTCCGACGGAAAAGAGATTCTCTGTTCGGCGCGCGAATCCGGCGACGAACCGTTCCTGCTGGCGCAATCCTGTCCAGGCGTCCGCGTCGTGGTGGATCAGGACCGCTACGCCGCTGGAAGCTGGCTGGAGACGCACGCGCCGGTTTCAGTCTTTCTTCTCGACGACGCCTTTCAGCATTTACGGCTGGCGCGGGATTTGAATCTTGTGCTGATTGACGCAACCGAACCGCTCCGCCACGCCAGAATGCTTCCCTTCGGCAAATTGCGTGAACCGCTCGCCGGTTTGCGGCGGGCTGATGCCGTGATCATCACGCGCAGCGATCAGCTTGTTGATAAAGCCCCGCTGATCGAAACCATCGGGAAACACGCTCGGCCAAATACGCCGGTCTTCCATGCCCATCACGAAATCACCCAATTGCGGCGGCTGGGAAACGAAGAAACCCGCCAGCTTGCCGAATTCGCGCATAAGCCGGTGGCCGCCGTTTCCGGCATCGCCAAGCCGGAGCGCTTCAATGAAGATTTGCGGAAAGCCGGGATGCACATCGTGATGCGCCGGGACTTTGAAGATCATCACCGCTACACGGCGGAAGAGTTCGCCGGGATCACTCGCGAAGCGCGCACAGCGCTGGCTCAGGCAATCATTGTGACCGAAAAAGACGCCGCCAATTTGCCGGGAGAGATGATCCGGCAATCGCCGCTGCCGGTGTATGCGGCACAGCTTGAATTTCGATGTGCGGAAGAAGATGAGCTTGAAAAAATACTGTTGAGCGCCGCTTCCTGAAATTATGAGCCTGACCGTCAAAATGGCCGTGCTATCATGACGGCCCTTTCACCAAGGCTTTGTTGACCTGACTTGTCGGAGGACAAAGGAGTGCAGAAACAGATTGATGATTTCATGCAGCATCTGAAATACGAGAAGAACTCTTCCGCGCACACGCTGCGCAATTACGAAAGCGATTTGATCCAGTTTTACGATTACGTTGCGCCGCCCGACAAAGATGGCCAACGCCGCGCGGTCAATGTTCGCGATATTGATCATCTGACGATCCGCGAATACATGGCTTCGCTGTACGAGCAGAAAAAGAAGAAAAGCTCGATCCACCGCAAAGTCGCCACCCTGCGAACCTTTTTCCGCTACCTGTGCCGCGAAGGCGTGATGGAAAGCAATCCCGCTCAACTGGTTTCCAGCCCGCGCGTCGAACGCACGCTGCCCAATCACCTGACCATCGAACAAATGGTTCGCTTCATCGAATCGCCGGACCTGGAAACCCTGCTCGGCAAACGCGACCGCGCGATTCTGGAATTGCTTTATGCCAGCGGCCTGCGCGTTTCGGAACTGGTCGGCCTGAATCTGATGGACATTGATTTCACCAACCTGACCGTCCGCGTCAAAGGCAAAGGCCGCAAGGAACGCATGGTGCCCTTCGGCAATCACGCGCTGCAGGCCTTGCAGGAGTATCTGGCCGTGCGCGGCGAACTGCTGATCGAAGCCGAACCCGACAAGATTGATCCGGCGGCGGTGTTTATGAACTATCAGGGAACGCGAATTACAACGCGGTCCGTCGGCAGGATGGTGGACAAGTACGTCAAAATCTGCGCCGACGTGCATCACATCAGCCCGCACAGTTTGCGCCATTCGTTCGCGACGCACCTGTTGGATAACGGCGCGGATTTACGTGCGATTCAGGAGTTGCTGGGACACGCGCGGCTTTCGACGACGCAGCAATACACGCACGTTTCGACGGATAAGTTGATGCAGGTCTATGATAAGGCGCACCCAAAGGCGTGAGAATTTATTGGACATGGCCGCTTAACAGTGCCGCGCCAATCACTGCGGCTTCCGCGCCAATCTCTGCCGGCACGATGCGGCAATCGTTCATCGCTTCCGCCGAAGCCCGTTTGCGCGCTTCTTCCTCAATCGCTTCGACCAGCAAGGACCGTCCGGCGGGCGCGCCGCCGATGGCGACCATTTCCAGATTGAGCAGGCTGATAATGTCGGCAATGGCCAGGGCCAGAAAACTTCCGGTGCGTTTGAGCATCAGTTTGGCCAGGTCGTCGCCGCGGTGGGCTTGTTCGATGATGTCGTCGTAGGTGAAACCGCCCATGGCGCCCAGGCGAGACAACGAAGACGTGCGGTCGCGTTTCAGGCGTTCGCGCGTACGGCGAACGATGTTTTCGGCGGAGGCCATTGTCTCCAGGCGAACCGATTCGCCCAGATGATCCACATAAATATTCATTTCCCCGATGTCGCCCGCCAAACCGGATTTGCCTCGCCGCAGCCGCCCGCCGATCACAATTCCCGCGCCGACATTCGAGCCAATGTGCAGATAGAAAAGGTCATTCACGCCTTGCGCAATTCCACAATTCAGTTCGGCAAAGGCCGCGGCATTGGCGTTGGTGTCGAAATAAACCGGCACTCCCAGGTTTTCCGCAAATCCATTCGCCAGATCAATCTCAGCCAGGGTGGGCAGGAGAGGCAAAAAAACCGCGCGCTGGGTTCGTTGATTGAACAAACCTGGAAGCGCGATCCCCACGGCGGCGACCGGCGCGCTGGAGGTTTGCTCCTCAATCATCTGCCTGATGACGGATAAAATCTGATCGGTCAGGGCTTGTGCATTGACAAGCGACGATTCCGGATAGGGTTCACGGCGAAAAGCCAACACTTTGCCTGCGTGGTCAACCGTGCCGAGACGAATGTGGTTGGTGCCCAAATCCACACCAAGCAAGACAGAGGCTGAAGAAGATTCGATGGAGGATAGCGTTTGTGCCATAACTTTTCACCTGCTGCCGGACTATAACAACGGCTCAAAGTGCTGTCAATTTTGGTTTTCCGCCGCGCGGCAAAGCTGGAAGTGCCTGCTTGCGCTGTCTTTGGGCATCAAGTATCTTTACGCGGCTTATGAGGTGAGAGACGGGATTAAAATCACCCTGGAGCGTCTAAAAAGAGCGATGATGGTTCAATGACAGGTTGCTCAAATCAGCTTCTGAAAATATTGGCGATGGCAAATCCGGCTCAACGCAGATGCCTGGCCACGCAGCCTTTGGCGCCCCGGCCTCTGGCTATTCTTGATGTCCTTGTCGCCCTGGTAGCCTAAGTAGCCCAAGTAACATGCTAATCGAAGACTTGATCAGAGAATATGGCCTGTGGGCAGTCTTCTTCGGTGTGATGATCGAGGGAGATCTAACCCTGTTGTTCGCCGGCGTGCTGGCGCATTACGGTCTGTTCAGCTTCAGCGAGGCATTGATCACGGGCACGCTGGGCGGATTTATCGGGGACCTGATCAGCTATCTGGTTGGCTATCGCGGCAAGGAATGGATCAAGCACAGCAGCCTGTATCAACGCGCGCAGCCCAGACTTGAAAAGCTCTGCGCGCGGTTCGGCATTTACTCGATTTTCCTGGTCAAATACATCTATGGATTGCGGACGGCGAGCGCGGTGTTGTGGGGATTTGCGCACATGCGCGCGCGGCGTTTTGTTCCGCTGACCCTGGTCAGTTGCGCGGCCTGGGCGTTGGTTTTGATCGGGTTGGGATATTCGTTCAGCGGCGCCATCGGCGTCATTATTGGACAAGTGCAGCGGGTCGGGATTGTCTTGTTGATTGCGCTGGCGATTGCCTGCGCCATCGCGCTGACGCTTTATCTGGTCGAACGGTATGTTGTTGCGCCCAAAGTGCCGGAAATGGAGCCGATCAATCCGCCCTTGATTCATGAAACGCTTCACGAGACTTTGCACGAAGCCAGGGATGCCGCCAGAAAAGAATCCGCGGACGACGAAAAAAAAAGTAACGGTGTGAAGGTGAAAACACACAGGACAAAGCGCGCCGGTTTCCATCAGTTTTGACCGGCCAAGCATTTTAGGAGGTTTATTCTTTGATCATTGAATCGCAAGCACCTACTCGGATTGATCTGGCCGGCGGCACGATTGACCTCTGGCCGCTCTATCTGTTTCACGACCAATCGCAAACCATCAACTTCGCGATTGACCAGTACGCGAAATGCCGCCTTGAAACGCGCAATGACGGTAAATTCATTGTCGAATCGAAAGATCGCGGCGCACGCGTGGAGACAGACTCGCTGGAACAGCTTCGCGGCGATGACGAATTGTCGCTGATTTCGAAGTTGATCTATCACTTCAAACCTTCCACCGGGTTGAACATCACAACCGACTGCATGGCTCCGGCGGGCGCTGGACTGGCCGGCTCCTCGGCGCTCAACATCGCCGTTTGCGGCGCGCTGAACAAACTTTCTGGTGACCGCTATCCCACGGAGCGTCTGCCGTTCATCGCCATCAACGTGGAAACACAAGTGCTGAAAGTCCCCGCCGGGTATCAGGATTACTTCCCCGCGGTGTTCGGGCGCGTTTCGCGCGTCAAGCTGGATGTTGAAGGCGTCATCCGCGAAGAAGTCACAACCGACCTCGACGAATTGGAAAGCCGCGTGGCGCTATGTTTCACCGGCGCGCCGCGCAATTCCGGCATCAATAACTGGGAAATGTACAAAAAGCATATTGACGGTGACGCCGATGTCTTCCAGCGCTTTGACCGGATTCGCGATACGGCGCTGAAGATTGATGAAGCGTTGACCGCGAATGCCTTTGATCAGGTCGGGGCGATCTTTGCCGAAGAATGGGCCAGCCGCCGCGAACTGGTCCCGACAATCACCACTCCCTTCATTGACGAACTGATTGAAATCGCCAAACGGCACGGCGGCGAGGCGGCCAAAGTCTGCGGGGCGGGTGGCGGCGGTTGCGTGGCATTTTATTGCCAGCCCGGACGCAAAGCCGATGTCGAAGCCGCGCTCAATCAGGCAGGCGGACAAGTAATCAATTACGGAATCGCGCGCGAAGGTTTGCGCGTTGTGGAGAGATAAGGTTTCACCACAAAAATCACAAAGGGCACAAAAAGGATTGTTTTCCGTTTTATGCCCTTTGCGCTTTTCGTGGTGAATTGTTTGGCGTCTCTATTTGATCACGACGTTTTCCAACCGCCAGTAACCCACGCCAACCACCAATGTCGCCTGAATCTTGTCGTCTTTTTTCAACCTGCCGAGCATCTTTTCATCCAGCAAAGGAAACGGCATGGCCATCGCTTCCATGTAGCCTTTGATCTCTTCATGTTCGATGACGACCTGTTTCATCTCGCGCTCAATCGAAAGCACTTTGCCGGTTAGCGGATATCGCCGTTCAGGTTCGGCGGTCGAAGTTGATTTCGGCGTGGGCGTGGCCTTGGCAAGCTGGTTGTGTTTTTCCTCAACCAGATTGCTTGAAAGCTGTTTGACGAAAAGTGCGATCTGCCAAATCGCCTCATCGCTGATTCGGCTTTTGAAGCCAGGCATTCCGCTCCCGCTGATGCCGCCCCTGACGAATGAATAAATCTCGCCTTCACTCAAGCCGCTCAGTTTCGCACCGGTCAAATCGGCGGGTTTGACCGGCATCGCGGCGGCAAAATCGGTCTGGGCTTTGCCATTTTCGCCGTGACAAGCCGAGCAGCGTTGCAAAAAGTGCGCTTTCCCGGCGTCCAGATTTTCCTGCGTCGCGGCGATAGAAGCTTTCAGCAGTTTCGTTTCAGCGGCAGCCAGAACTGTTTTCGGTTGAGACTCGCCAGTGGAATCGAAGTAAACCAGATAACGATGACTGACTTCGGACGGCAGCAGGATTTGCTTTCCATCTTTTTCCGCCAATCGTGAGATGCTGCGTTTGGTCCAGTTTCCGCGTGCGTCGAATTCATACTGCACGCTCAGTTCAGCACTCTTCTGCCCATTCCCCTGAGAGCCTTTTTCGACGACGTTGCCCTGGCTGTCGTACTGGATGTACTTCTTGGTCGCATTGTCGAGATTGAAAAGACCCTTGCTGACCGGATCGAAAAGCAGTTCATGCTGCGTGATCGCGTACCCGTTCGACATGGCGACGCGAAACGGGGTTTGCGTCATCCGCCTGCCCGCCGCGTCGTACACTGAAGTGGCCGAAGCCTGTTGGCCTTCCAACCATTGACCGTTTTGTTCCATCAGGATGATGTCGGCGGTCAACGCCGCTTTCACGTTTCCGGCCAGGCCATCGCGCTCGCGGTCGGTCAGCGATTGCGGATTGATTGGTGACGGGGAAGAAGAATTGCAGGACGGGAAAAAGGCGAATGAACAAAAAAGCAGAAAGCCGTGGAGCAGCTTGGTTCGCGCATAAACTCGCATTGTTTGAATTCAGACTCCCAATTTTCGGATTGATTTTTGGTTGGACGACCTGGCGTGCAGCCTAGCACAGAGCGCGCCTTGCCGACAAAGAATTGCTCAGGGCGCGACTCAAGAGCAGGTTCAAGTTTAGAATGCGCCTTCTCCTTTGCGTAATTGGCTGGAAGTAACAACCGCGAGTTCACACAACCTGACACAAGACTATGCAATCATCACCAGAATTCATTGTCATCGGCAGCGGCGTCGCCGGATTGCGCGCTGCGCTGGAATTGGCCAGAGAAGGCCGCGTCGCCGTTTTGACCAAAGACCGCCTGGACGAATCGAACACCGAATATGCACAGGGCGGCGTGGCCGTGGCGCTGTCAGACGACGACGAAATTGAATTGCACGTCGAAGACACGCTCATCGCCGGCGCTGGCCTGTGCGATGAAAAAGCCGTCCGCGTGCTGGTGGAAGAAGGTCCGCGTTACATCACCGAGTTGATCGAGTGGGGCGCGCAGTTCGACCGCGAAGGCGGCGAACTGGCTTTCACACAAGAAGCCGCGCATTCGCGGCGGCGCATCCTGCACGCCCACGGCGATTCGACCGGGCGCGAAATCGTCCGCGCACTGATTGCAGCCGCCAGAAAGCATCCGAACATTCAATTGGTCGCGCACGCGGCGACCATCGGCTTGACGGTCGAAGACGGTCGCTGTTGCGGCGTGCAGTTCATTGATCCCGATGAAAGTTTGCGCCGCGAAATGTTCGCCCGCGCGGTTGTGCTGGCGACGGGCGGCGCGGGACAGTTGTTCGCGCAAACGACCAATCCCAGCGTGGCAACCGGCGACGGAATGGCAATGGCGTATGCCGCCGGAGCAATGATGTGCGATCTGGAGTTTGTCCAGTTCCATCCGACGGCGCTGGCCTTGGCCGACGCGCCACGTTTTCTGCTGTCGGAAGCCTTGCGCGGCGAAGGCGCGATTCTGCGCAATCACGACGGCGACGCCTTCGCCAAAAGCTACGATGAACGCGGCGAATTGGCTCCGCGCGACATCGTCGCGCGCGCGATTGTCGCCGAGATGAAACGAACCAGTACCCGCTGGATGTTTCTGGACCTGACGCATCTAAGCGCGAGCTTCCTGCGCGAACGCTTCCCCAATATCTTCGAAACCTGTCTGCGCTACGGCCTGGATTTAACGAAAGACTTGATGCCCGTCAGCCCCGCCGTGCATTACGTGATGGGCGGCGTCCGCACCGACACGCACGGGCGCACCAGTTTGCCGGGTTTGTACGCGGCGGGCGAAGTCGCCTGCACGGGCGTTCATGGCGCAAACCGGCTGGCCAGCAATTCCCTGCTTGAAGGCCTGGTTTTCGGCGCGCGCGCCGGAGCGGCGGTGCGGGAAGATTCCTTGCCTTTGCCCGGCAACACCGAAGCCGAAGCGGCGGAATTCGATCTGTCCCAATGGCGCTTAGATCAACGGACGAAATCTCGCGTGCAAGAATTAATGTGGTGGAAAGTCGGCTTGATTCGCCGCGCGGAAGATTTGAAAGTCGCCGTGGAAGAGTTGACGCGAATGTGCGAAGAAAACGTCAACGAACGAACCCGAAACTTTGCGACGCTCGCCCGCCTGATGGCCGAAGCCGCGCTCTGGCGCGAAGAAAGTCGTGGCGGCCATTACCGCGAAGATTTCCCGAATCGAGACGACGGGCAATGGCGCGTGCATTCGGCCCAGCAAGCAGGACAACCCATCACTGGGATTGAGCACATCAGCAAACTTTAGGTTACTCACGTTCGCCTCACTCGGTAAAGGCGAAGAAACAAGTGCCAAGAGACTAAGAGTCAAGCGTTTGAAGTTCGCGCTGATATCACAACACGAAACCCGATAAACCACAGGCGGGTACCGGGTAGATAGTTGGTGCGACCGGCGGAGCGGCAATCGAGACCATTGCTGACAAACGTGCCGCCGCGAAGCACCCGGAAATCAGAGTTTCCACCACTCAACCAAGCTGACCCATCCTTCGGAGCCTTCTGATAGTTATCATGCCAGACGTCTTCGCACCATTCCGAAACGTTACCGTGCATATCGAACAGGCCAAAGGCGTTCGGTTCAAAGCTGCCAACCGGCGTCGTTTTAAACCTGAAGATGGATTTCGGTGCGCCGCCATACGGCAATGTGCCATCGAAATTGGCTTGATCAGAAGACAGAGAATCGCCAAAAGCGAATTCAGTCGTCGTTCCACCGCGGCAGGCATACTCCCATTCCGCTTCGCTGGGCAGCCGGTAAGCTTTGTTGGCTATCTGCTGAAGCTTCTGGCAAAACTCTTTGGCATCACCCCACGATATGTTTTCCACTGGCAGGTTGTCGCCTTTGAAATGCGGTTTCTGTTTGTCGCCCATCACGGCTAACCATTGCGCTTGCGTGATCTGAAACTTGCCGATGTAAAAACTTGGGATCACGACTTCGTGCGGAGGCTTTTCGTCGTCGTACATCTCCGAACCCATCGTGAATTTGCCGCCGGGAACGTAGACCATCGCCAATTTGACACCATTCAGATCTTCCGAAAATGATCCGATCGTTTTTGGCTTGGGTAGTTCCGGTTGCGGAGGCTGCGGTCTGACAATCGTTACCAGTTCATCAGACACGGTTGGAGCGGAATTGAGGGATGACACCTGTAATGCCTGACGCATTGCAGCGGCTGTCGCTGGGCGGTCATGCAGATTGAGAGCTAATGCGTGGGAAATCGCCATGGAAACATTCGCTGGCAAAGAGTGATTTAACTCCGTTAAGGGTTTCAAGGGATCAGGATCGCCTGTCGCCACTTCAGAAACACGTTCGACGGCATCCGGCGGGATTTCACCTGTCAGCAGGTGATAAAGCGTCGCCGCCAGCGAAAAGAGGTCGCTACGGGCATCCGTCCCTTTCCCTTTGATCTGCTCCAACGATGCGTATTGTTTGGTGTAGCCAAAAACGCTGCTGGCGGCTTGTAAGCCTACTGCTGCGCCCTTCGCCAGACCGAAATCGAGTAGCATAATTTCGCCGCGAGGCGTCAGCTTCAGGTTGGCTGGTTTAATGTCGCGATGAATGACCGGCTCGTCGTGGCCGTGCAAATACTCCAAAGCTTCAAGCAAACGGTCTGCCCATCGCAGCACGTCCTCCACTGGAAATGCCGCGCCGCGTTCGGCCAGCAATTCTTCCAAATCTTTGCCAGGAATAAATTCCATGACCAGAAAATGGCCGTCGCCTTCGGCAAAATAATCGGTGACACGGGGCAGTGCGCTGTGTCGGAGGTTGGCCAGCAAGCGGGCTTCGCGGAAGAAGGCTTTCAGCACCAGATCGCGCACTTCCGGCTTCATTTGCAGGTAGCGAGTCTCTTTGACGACCACGGTGCTACCCAGCCGCTGGTCTTCGGCTTGATAGACCACGCCCATCCCGCCTTTGTCGCTGAGCGTGCGCAGAATGCAATAGCGGTTTTGTAACACCGCACCATCTATCGGCATAGGTTGATCCTTTGAGCGAGTAATTACGTGGGGCTGAACTGCTGTTCCAGGCTGCTATTTGGATTCCACCGCAGCAAGTGTTTTGAAGCATGCGGGCAGCGCGTCCAACTGAGGCGACTTCGCGAAGTATTCGTCAATCTCCCTTTCGAACTGACGCAATAATTCTTGCTGAGATGGCGTGAGCATTGTCTGCTCGAAGGAGGTAGCGGGCTTCTGACTCAGTGAGTTTTTCAAAGCCATAGCCGAAGGCGGCAATCCACCATTGTTCGAATTCGTTTCCATGTTTGCTCCTCAATGCTTGCAGAGTTTCTTCCATCAGCCGGAGTTTCGCCGAATATGCTTTTCCGGTCAAAACCGTTGCGCCAAGAACGCGGGCTCCGCGACTTTCGACAAAGCCTTTAAGATTGGCAAGTGTGCCTCCCTGGCCAATGAAATCATCTACCAGAAAATACTCCGGTTCACTTACCGGCCCATCAAACAACGCGGGAGACGCAAGACGGTGGTATCCGCCAGCGCCGGTATGGCTGACTCGATTGATTTGGATGATGCCGTTGGCTAATGGCAGTCCGAGCAGCTTCGACAGAACCTGCGCTAAAACTCCTGGAATCGCGTTCGCGCCGTCCGTTTCAAGTGCGTGAATTGCGAGCAGGTGTGGTTGCCCAGCGCCGATGATCGCGCTGATCCGGTCAATTGCGCCAATCGTTATGGTTTCCAGCACCAAGTCCTTCGCTGCGGAAACATCGCCAGCTTTTGCCGCCGCGTAGCGCGGGTGCTTTTTCACCGGTGATTCTTCCGCGTGAATGACCACGTCCGGGAAATCGCCCCAGTCCGTGCGGCGAAGGTGTTGGTGAAGGAGATTGGCAAAATCCGGCACGGGTTCCATAGGCTCCCTCGGTTTAGCCGAAATGCGCGGCGGCCAGGAACTCCGAACCCAGATCGGCAAGGTGAGTTTGCACGTAATGGCGAACTTCGGCGGGCGTGTTAAGGCCCATGGCGTGCAGAGCGAGCTTTTCGGCGTCGGAGAGTCTGATCGAACGAACCAGGCGGCGAATGGCCGGAATCGCGCTCGGCGTCATGCTCAAATCGCGCAAGCCCAGGCCGAGCAGCATAATCACCTGCGCCGGGTTCGAGGCCATTTCGCCACAGACGTTGACGCGAATCTGCATTTTGTTTCCGGCGTCGGCGACCATCTTGATGGCGCGCAGCACCGCCGGGTGCATCGGATCGAACAATGCGCTGACGTTTTCGTTGCCGCGATCCACCGCCAGCAGGCTTTGGATCAAGTCGTTCGTGCCGAGGCTGAAAAAGTCCGCTTCCCTGGCCAGGGCTTCGGCCATCATCACCGCCGCCGGAACTTCGATCATGACGCCGATTTCGACGTCTTCTTCGTGCTGGACGCGTTCGGCGCGCAGTTCGCGTTCGACATCGGCAATGATGCTTTTGGCGGCGCGGACTTCGTCCACGTTGGAAACGAAGGGCAGCAGGATTTTCAGATTGCCTTGCGAAGCGGCGCGCAGGATGGCTTTGACCTGCGTGCGGAAAATCGGCTCGACGCTCAGCGACAACCGGATGGCGCGCATTCCCAGAGCCGGATTGCGCTCCGGTTTGAAGCCTTCCAGATGAAGCTTGTCGCCGCCCAGATCGAAGGTGCGGACGACCGCGCCTTCTTCGCCGACCATGCCGGCCAGAAACTGATACGCCTGGTACTGTTCGTCTTCGGTCGGCAGCCCGGATTCGGCTTGGGAATAGAGGAACTCCGAACGGTAAAGTCCGACGCCCGCCGCGTTGAATCGCTGATAGGCGTCAATCTCTTCGATCAATTCGATGTTGGCGCGCAGTTTGATTTCGCAATTGTCGCGGGTAATGGCGGGCAGATCGCGCTCTTCGATGTCATAAAGCTGCTGCTGTTGCTGGCGCTGGCGCTGTTCGGTGTAAAACAGCAGGGTTTCCGGGGAAGGGTTCAAGATCACCGTGCCGGTGGTGCCGTCAATGATGATGGTTTCGCCGGAACGAATGCGTTCGGTGAAGCCGCGCACGCCAACGACCGCCGGAATGTTGACGCTGCGGGCAATGATCGAAGTATGGGAAGCCCAGCCGCCCACGTTGGTCACAAATCCGAGCACGCCGCGCGGATTCAAATCCGCCGTCACCGACGGCAACAGATCATCGGCCACAATGATTGAATTTTTGGCCAGCTCGTTCAGATCCCGCGTTTCGTGGCCGGACAGGGTTTTGATCAACCGGTGCGAAACATCCAGGATGTCGCTGCCGCGTTCGCGCAGATATTCGTCTTCGATCTGGCCGTAGGCGTCCAGCAGATGCGACGTCACATCGCGCACGGCCCATTCGGCATTGGCGTGATTTTCGCGAATGAAGGCTTCGATCTGGCGGCCCATGGCGCGGTCTTCCAGCATCAGCAGATGGGCTTCCAGAATGTAGGCGTGATCGGCGCCCAGGGCCTTGCGCAAGCGTTCAATGGCTTCCCTGACCTGTTGCTGGGCCAGACGCGCGGCATCACGAAAGCGCAGGACCTCGGATTCAAGTTGTTCCTTGGGCAAAAAGACCCGGACGATACGCCCCTGCGGATCGTCCACCAGGAAAGCCTTGCCAATGGCAACGCCCTGACAAACGCCTATGCCTTCGAACCGTTCTTCGGGGATTTTTCTGGCCAAGCCACGCATCCGGTAATCTCAGCTCTTGAATTTCAAACCGCAAATTTGAAATCGTGACGTGCTATTCTTCGCCAAACTTGTCTGCGATCAATTTGCATAACGCAACCACAACCGCTTCTTCATCCGCCCCTTCCGCCAGCACCTCGATCGCAGTGTTCTTCGTCGCCGCCAGTAACAGCACTCCAAAGATGCTTTTGGCATCCACCGTTTTGTGGCGTGATTCCGAACGCGCCAGAAAGACCTCGCTCTGGAATGTGTTTGCCAGCTTCACCAGTTTCGCCGCCGCGCGCGCGTGAAGCCCCAATCGGTTGGTAATGATCACGGTTTGCTGTCGCATGGAAATCGTTCGTCAGCGACCAGCCACGCCTGCGGCCAGTCACTCTTTACTGCCCGCCTGCTTGACTGGAGCGAGCACTTCACTCGCCAGATAAATGGTCTTCTGCCCCTGATCGCGAACTCGGCGGGCGATGATGGAAAGCGCTTCATCCGGCTGCTGGTCAGCCAGACGAAGAATCATTGGAAGATTCACGCCCGTGACGACTTCAATGGGCGCGTTGCCTAAAAACGTGCATGCCAGGTTGGTCGGCGTGCCGCCGAACATGTCGGTCAACACCACCACGCCGGAGCCTTGGTTGACACGCTCGATGGCTTTGCCGATCTGTTCGCGCGCCGTTTCGACATCGTCGTGCCAGCCGATGGAAATGGCGGTAATGTGATGAATATCTTCATTGATGATCGTCTCTGCCGCGTTGACCAACTCCGTGGCCAGATTTCCGTGCGTGACGACCACCCCTCCAACTAATGGCATAAAAACCTCTGCATAAAAGCCGCTGAAAACAGCGGCAGCAGCTCAATCCATCGAAACGAGCGTGCCGAGAATGTGATACCCGCCGTCCACATAAATCACTTCGCCCGTGATTCCGCGTCCGAGCGAACTGACCAGAAACAGCGCCGTGTCGCCCACTTCCGCCTGTTCCGTCGCATGACGCAGCGGGGAAACCTCGCGGTGATGTTCGACCATTTTGGTGATGCCGGACACGCCGCGCGCGGCCAGCGTGCGAATCGGCCCGGCGGAAATGGCGTTGACGCGAATTCCTTTCGGCCCCAAATCGTGCGCCAGATACCGCACCGAAGCTTCGAGCGCCGCTTTCGCCACGCCCATCACGTTGTAATGCGGCACGACGCGTTCCGCGCCCAGGTACGTCAGCGCGACAATCGAACCACCATCTTTCATCAGCGGCAATGCAGCCCGCGACAAGGCCACCAGCGAATAAGCGCTGACTTCGAGCGCCGTCTGAAATCCCTGACGCGAAGTGTTGACGAAATCACCTGTCAGTTCCTCGCGCGGCGCAAAGGCCACCGAATGAACCAGAAAATCCAGCTTGCCCAGATCGGCTTCGACGCCGGCCATCATTGCGGCGATTTCTTCATCGTTGCCGACGTCGCATTGGTAGGCTTTCGCGCCGTCAACGCCTTTGACCAGTTCTTCGACGTTGCCTTTCAACCGTTCGTTCTGATAGTTGAACGCCAGCCGCGCGCCTTCGCGTATTGCCGATTGCGCAATCGCCCAGGCGATGCTGTGTTTGTTGGCGACCCCGACAATCAATCCGTTCTTGCCTTCCAGCAGCATAATTATTTTGCCTTTCGTGAATGAATTTTCCGTGATGGACGCGCGAAGATACCACGATAAAGCCAGGCGAGGAAAATCCGTTCCGGCCTGGAAACGATCTCAATTCGGCACAAAGCCCGGCAGGATCGTCAACAGCTTTTGCGAAAAATCCAGGCCCACGGCCCGCGCGAACTCTTCCGCGCCGTCCCCTTTGCCCATTGGCACAATCACGCGAACCAGCGCGCCGTCGGTACGATCAAGCCACACCGCGTCCCGGAGCGTATCGAACTTCGCCCAATATTCGCTGGCCACCGTTCGTCCGCGCCCCTGATACCAGTAAAACGCCAGCGTTTGCACATCGTCTTTTTCGATCAGGTATTCGTTGATTTGGCCGCGTTCGCCCAGCGTGTGCAGCCGGTGCCGGCTCATCGTCCAGCCGCCGCCAGGCAAACAGTTCTGCGGCGAATGAATCGTCTGGCGATGACGCTGGCTGCCGTAATAGGCAATGAACAGCGAAGCGAAAGCGCCACGGTCATTCGTGTAAACGGCGGAAAGATAATCGTCCGCCTTCAGTTCGCGCAGCGTTCCCGCGCTCAGTGCCTGCGCGTCCGTCTGCCGCCAGGAATCGAATTGTTGAGGAAACTGCGCCAATGAAGCCCGCGACGGAACGTGTTCGCGCCCCTCCGCCCGCGTCAGGTAATGCGCGCTCGCCGCCGCCAACGACAAAAACAAAAGCATCGCCAAATAGCTCAAACGCTTTTTCATCTCGCTCAAACCTCGTCCACAGCCGTCCGGCGGCGCGGCCCAAAACGTTCAATCAGCGTCAGCAGTTGCGCCACGCCGATCAACAGCAGCACGGCAACCAGAAACACCATCAAACCCGAAAAGCTGTGCAGAAATCCTTCGGCCGCCTGCGCGCCGCGATAATGCGCCATCACTCCTGTGCCCGCCACACGCAACGCATTGGCGACAATGGCAATCGGCACCACCGCCACAACCAGCGCAATTCGCCGCCACCAGCGCGTTTCGGTGAAGTAAACATAAACCACCGCCAGACTGGTGAGCGAAACCAGCGAACGAATCCCGCTGCAGGCTTCGACCACTTGCAGCTTCATCCGCGCCAGTTCGATGACGTTGCCTTCGCGCAGGGCGGGAATGCCCAGCAATTTGATCACCCGCGTGGCGTAATCCGAAGCAATCAACTGAAGCGGGAAAGCGATTTGATTGAAGAGGATGTTGGGAATCGGCAGCGCCAGCAGCAGCAAGCCAATTGGAAACAGCAATTGCCGCAGCCAGGCCCAGCCGCCGAAATAAACTGCCAACCCAGCGAGCGACAGCACCAGCGACAACCGTGTGATGTACAACTCCGCGCCCAGAATCCCGGCCAGCAGCATCAGAATGGCGATGACCATCAACGCCGCGCCCGGCAGCAACCGCGGCTCCAGCGGCGTCGAAAAGATTCGCTCCCGTTCGGTCCAGATTGCGTATCCGCTGATGATCGGAATCAGAAACCCATGCGAGTAGTTTTCATCCACCCGCCAATCACCCACCAGCCGCCGGATCACATCGTGATAAACCGCCAGCCAGGCCAGCGCGATTAACAAGACCGCCGTCACTTGATAAGTTTTTCCCGGGTTGTCTAAATCTCTCTGAAGCAAGCGCAGCACTTTTGATTTGCATTTGCTCAGCCTTTCTTCGCCGCATAGCGGCGGCTGACTTTAGCCCGGCGTTTCAACGCCGGGTAGCGCGCGAAAAAACATTACGTCGCGTCAGCGACGTTTGAATTCAGCCGTCGCTGACGCGACGCCTTGGGAAATATCGCACACCACCGTGGGTTGAAACCCACGGCTAAACTCAATCGCCGCTAACGCGGCGAAAAGGCCAAGCAATTATTTGGTTTTTATCTTCCGATTTATCCTTCGAACGATTCTCGAATCTGTTCCACGCTCCAGCCCGCGCCCAGCGCCAGCATCAGCTTGATGCGGGCCTTATGGCTGGGCAGCATGCCGCCCAGAATCACGCCCATTCGCCGAAGCTGTTTGCCCGCGCCTTCGTAAGCGTAAGTGTCCAGCACGCGCCCGCGCGGACAGCGCGAAGTGATCACCACCGGCAATCCCGCATCAATCGCCCGCTGAATCGCCGGAACTGCCGCCATCGTCACGTTGCCGCGTCCCAATCCTTCGATCACCAACGCCCGCGCGCCGTCGTCAATCGCGAAGTTGATGAACCGCCCATCCGCGCCGATGAACATCTTGATGACATCCACGCGAGCTTCGGCTTGTTCGGTCAGGATATGCTCACGCCCTCCTACCGAAATGCCCGGGCGGCGCATGACAATCACCCGGTCTTTATCCACAAAGCCCAGCGGCCCGAAATCGCGGCTCTGAAAAGTGTCGGTGGATTCGGTATGCGTTTTGGTCGCTTCCTGCGCGGAGATGATCTGCGAATTCATGGCCACCACCACGCCCAGCCCTCTCGATTGCGGATCAATCGCCACACGCACCGCCGCCGCCAGATTTTCGGGGCCGTCCCAACTGAGTTCCGAACTATTCCGCATCGCGCCAATCAGCACCACGGGCTTTTCGGTCGCCAGCACCAGATCAAGAAAATACGCCGTCTCTTCCAGCGTGTCGGTTCCGTGCGTGACCACCGCGCCGACAATACGGTCATCGCCAAGCTTTTCCCGCAGCGCCGCCGCCAGTTCCAGCATCCGCTGCACCGACCAATGCGGGCCCGGCAACCGGTCGAAATTGATCAAATCGTAATCGGCCAGGTCGCCGAGTCCCGGCACCTGCGCGATGATTTCTTCCCCGGACAGCATCGGAATCGCGCCGCCGGTCGCGGGATCAATCCGCATGGAAATGGTGCCGCCAGTAAAAATAGTTGCGAGGCGTGGTTTCATGATTGTTGTTCTGTGGAATCGTTAGAAGAAGGTGGGAGCAAGGGGTTTGACAGAAAAAGACTTCGTCCTCCACGCTCAATTCCTACCAGCATCCCTTCCGGAGACTGAAGCAGTTCATTGAGTTTATGAACTATGGCTTCAAGCGTGTTGACTCCGAATATTTCTCCCAGACGATCAACTACATCGTCTGGAGCGCTCAGCGGATCAAGGCCCTCCGTTTGTTCGCTGATGACTTCCAGCAAGCCTCTGACATCCGCTCTGGTGGCTTGCTTCAATCTATCTCCTGCCGCCTGCCAACATTGTTGAAGCTCTGTCAGACCAATTTTAGGCAGCCGTGAAATCGCGGCTTCGCTCAGAATGTGGTAGCAGTTGACATTGAGAACACGCGGCAACCCGAATGACCGCTCAATGATTTTTTGCGCGCTATCTTCCGTAAAAGGATGAAGACCTATCTGTTCCGGCAATGCGCCAGGAGAGCGTCCTGCATCAAGGTATTTGAGCATCATTTCCCGCATTGATTCCGGCGGAAGCGGCCCCAGTTCAATGCGGTCATCAAAAATGCCGCCCAGTGAGGAATAAGCGTCGCGCAGAATGCCCAGAGGATGGCCGGTGAAAACGAAAGAGCAAGGATGATTGTGCAAGGTAGAACGTGCGGCCAGCAGATTGGCGCGAACTGTGTTTGGGTCGCGCTTATCCAGATCATCCACGGCGACGACCAGGCGACGTCCGGGCCGTCTGCCGTGAGCGCGTTCCAGTAACTGTCGCACTTGATATGCGGCGTTCGGCACAACTTTTCGCGTTCGAGATTCCGTCGCGCTCGTTTCGCCGCTGCCGCCTGCCTCAAAAAATCCCAGGTTCAGCTTGGCGCTCCCACCATCTTTGTCCGCCACTTGCGACGACAACTCGACACCAGTCAGTAAATCGTCAAAGTCCTTTGCTTCCGGGTCTTCAGTTTTCAAAGCACGCGAAACCCCACGCAAAATCGTCGTCGCCAAATCCGCATCTGCATTATCCAGACATTCCGAAACGCAAAGCACATCTTCACCGTATTGGGCCTTCAGTTCGTGCAAAAGCATTTGGACAAACACGGTTTTGCCGACTCCGAAAACGCCGTTGACCAGCAAATTGGCTGGCGCATCTCCAATCGCAATGATCGCACGTTCCAATTCGCGGTCGCGCGCGGTAAAAACCTGTACGAGGTTTTCTTCGTCAATTGGCCGCCGTATGCGAAATAGCACGCGCTCAATGCCCCAGGCTTCCCGGCGGAATTTTTCGACTTCGCTCATCGTTGGTGCTCCGGCTGCGTCTGAATTGTCAGGCTGGGATCGTTTGTCTGACCTCTGGCGCAAGTTGCAGCAATTGGCGGCTGACTTCCGCCCGCTTCTGATCATTGTGAGATTCAAAGAAGGCGATGGCTTTTTTGAGTTGCGTCTCCGCTTCGTCCGCCTGATACATAAACAACGCCAATGCCCCCAATTTTTGCTGGACTACTGCCAAACCCGCCTCGTCAGCAATTTTTCGCAGATAACGCTGCGCATCCAGATAAGACATCTTGGCCACCTCGTAATCGCCCATTAAGAGATGTGTATCTCCGATTTCAACTGAAGCTCGTGCCTGTCCTTGCCAGTTACCAAACTTAGAAAAGAAATTCCGTGCTACCCTAAAAAGTTGAAGCCCACGCTGCCAGGAACCATCTTCGACCAAATGTTTTCCCATGGCTAACATTGTTTCTAGTATGAGCAGGAACGATTC
Source organism: Heliomicrobium sp. (assembly GCA_021155085.1). Lineage (GTDB taxonomy): Bacteria > Acidobacteriota > Blastocatellia > RBC074 > RBC074 > RBC074. Next base: position 78,387 of record JAJNQA010000004.1, read on the forward strand.
AAAAACCTCTGAAACACCAGAGCGTTGACCTCCTATTTTGATTTTCTCAATTCCTTGATCCATCAGGCTAACTGCTTTTTCCAGGTTGGCTATAAATTCGTTGACGCTTGCTATCCGTGGGTAAATTCCTTCCTTTTTTGCTTCTTTTGCCGACTCTTCCGCCCAGTCAACCAATTTGGCCAGTTTGTTTTTCAACTCAATTAATTGATTTAACTCTTGGTTTTCCATGTTTGACCTCTAATCCTACCTAGTTTGATGACGGGCGAAGTTTAGCATAGGACTGAATCAGATAGCGTCGAGCGGGGCGCTGACTATCAGCGGGATATTGGCTGAGTCGTTTATCGGCTAATTTAACTCCTGAGTTCTTTGTTTTTGTTCTCTCTCAGAAAATCATCGAGCGCGTCGCGGGTGAAGGTGTTCATCACCAGCGCCACCAGCAGGGCTTTTTTGTAATCCTCATCCACGTTGCGCGCCATTAACTCGTCAATGAATTTCAGGTCAATCTGCTGGGGCGAGATGGCGCTCATCTGGCGGGCGTATTTTTCCAGGTCTTGCAGGTCAAAGCGCGTGGCGCGGGCCAGCAATCGCATGCGCTGGCGCGTCAGGCGGCTGTTGATCAATTGCAGCGCCAGTTTTTGAATGTTGCCGTAAATCACTTCCAGACGAATGGCGGCGGGGCTGTCTTTGCTTTCGTCCAGCGGCTGAAGCAGTTTCAGGCTAATGTTCCGAAACAGGGTTGGCCAGGAAAGTCCAACCAGCAGGGCACCGGGCCAGTTTTTTACGTCAGGCATCAATCGAATCGCCAGCAGATAGATCACCGTGGCGGCAACAAAATTAACCACCACCAGCATCCACGCGCCCCAGGTCCACAAGGCGCGCATGGTTTCCGTCCGAAATTCGCCGATGATTTCGCTTAATGCCCAAATCGCGCCGACCATTCCGGCCAACAGACACAGCCACAAGGTTGTATTGCTGAGCCAGGCCGGCCAAGTCATTTTGTTCCTCCGCTGGCGGTCAATTCGCGCGTGATGGTGAGCGCCTGCTGATAATACTCAACAGCTTTTTCAAAATCGCCTTTTTCCTTGGACAAATCGCCGAGTTTGTTGAGCAGTTCCGCTTCCTGCTGGCGCGGGTCTGCCGGGGCGGAAACGGCTGCCGCCGGTGCCTGGAGCGGAAGTTGAAAGGCAGGATCGTTGAGCAGACGCAGCACTTGTTCGCCCATTGAAGTCAGGGAAAACAGCTCACCACCAAATTGACCACGGATGGCTTGTGAATCGAGCAGCCCCATCCCCTGCAACTCGCGCAATGGCCCGACCACGTCTTCCGGAAATTTCAGGACGCGGACGGCTACTTCCAGCACCAGGCCCGGCCCTTTGTCTTTCAGCGCCTGCAAAATCCGCCGCTGCAATTCAGACAGCCGGCGCGCAATTTCCGCCAAGGTGTTTTGATCGTACTGAGCCGCAATCATAAATTCCCGCCTTTCTGCCTGGAGAGTCGCTTCGGACGTTTGCCCGAACACGATTGTGATGTGATGTAGGAAAGTCTTGAACCGGCGGGATGATACTGTAGCGCGCCAGTTCCTCACAAGATAAGGATTCCGGCGCGCTTTTACTGGGAAGCCAGGGTTATTTCGTCAGCGGCACGCGCAGCAGATGGCCGAGATATGTCACGTAGAGCTTGCCCGCTGCCGCATCCACCCACAGGTCGGGACTGCCGATGCGGATGTCCGGCAGTTCGACCGCAGGCGCGAAGGTGAACATTCGCGCGTCGTAACGTCCGACCACTGTCGCCTTTTTCTGCTGATCGTAAATCGCCGCCCAAAATTGGTTGGGCGTTTCCGCCGCTTGCAGCGGGCGGGCGGTTTGATCCTGCAACGGGCGGAATTCGCCTTTGACTTGCTGTAACGCGCCGGTTTCCGCGTCCAGCAGGTAATTCGTTCCGCCGGTGAAATCGCGTCCGTATTGGTAATGCCCTTGGCCAAGCAAAACTTTTTTGTGCGCGGCGACAAACGCGAGCGGGTAATGATTAGCAAGCTGCGGCGCATTGACGATGAATTCACGGCCGGTCGCCACCTGGATGCGTGTAATCTGCATCTCGAATTTATCGGCGGTCTGCACGATCTTTTTCGCGATCAGCCATTTGCCGTCCGGCGTGGCGATGGAGTTCAGATAGGTTCCACTGACGATTTTGACCGGGCTTTTGGTTTCTTCCAGTTTCCAGATACCGGATTCGCCCTCGATGTTGGCGGGCGAAAACCAGACTTCGCCGGACTTCGAGCGCCAGTCCATCATCACGCCAGAGCGGTTGCGATATTCCTTCATCCAGTCCGGCGCGTTCAGAAAGGAATTCTGATACCCGCAGGAGCGCGGTTCACCGGTCGAAGCGCCCAGCCGCCCCGCGGTGAGCGAACGCCATTCAAACACTGAATTGACGGGGAGAAGGTTTTCGTCTTTTTCCGGTTCGATCAGCACGCGAAGTTCCGCGCCTTCCTGACAAGTGGTAAAGACTCTGCGCTTGTCGTCGGCCAGCAGAACTTCCAGGCCCGGAATTCGGTCTTCCATCTCATAACGCAGTTTGAATTCGCCCGTGTGGCTGAATTGGTAAAACAGTCCGGCCAGTTGTTCATGCAAGGTGGCGTCTTTTTTGGGAGCGCGCCGCAATCCAGTGTTAAGCAGGATTCTGCGTCCGCCGTGTTTGGTCAAGTGCAAGTATTGAACGCTCACGATGCCCGATCCAAACTTGCCAAACATCTGGAGGTCTTGCACTTTCAGGTTTTCGACCTCTTCGCGGGAAGTGAATTCTTTCAACTCTTGCAGTTCGCCGGGCGTCAGCCATCGTGTCAATCTGCGGCCTTCGGAGGTGTGGAGGCTGATTTCAGCCCGTCCGTTGCGAACGCGAATGATCTGAGTGCCGGAAGCGCCAGGAATGCGGATGGAGACTGCGGCATAAAGTTCTTCCGGGCCGGTTGCGCCAAGCACCTCCTTCCGCATCATTTCTTCCCATTGACTGACTGACTGTTGGCCCATCGAAGCATCCCCGCCCAGGCCCAAGCCTAAAATACGGGCTTCGCCAGGATGTTTGGCCCAAATCAACTTGCGAGCGTCGGCGCTGTCTTCGATTTCCAAATAGCATTCAGCAGAATAGGCCGCTGCCGCCAGTGTTTGATTCGCGTCGAGCAGTTTGCCGACCAATTCGACAGGAAGTTTTTCCCGAACGTAGCGTGCGGCCGCCAGCAAAGCGGTTTGCGCACTTGCATCCTTGCCTTTCAGCAGGTTGCTGTAATTGTCTTCCTCTCCAAGCAGCACGGCGGCCATTCCGCCAGCGTAACCGCCTTTTTTGAAAAGCGCGGATAGTTCGTCGGAGACACGCTTTCGCATTCGTTCGCGCGATTCCAGCGCCAGTTTCAGCGCGTCCAGATCAACGAAGCCTTCGCCGATGCGTTCGATCAAATTCAAGTCGGCGACGATCAGGCCGGATCGTTCCGCGATGGAAAGCATTCGCCGGGCGGCTACGGGTTCGGCGGCGCGCAAGGTTTTGGCGCGCGCGAAAAGTTTCGCGGCCAGACTTTCCGTCAGTTCCAGGTCATCTCTTTCATCGTAAACGCGGCCAATGCTGACGGGCAGCGGCAACGTTTTGTCAGAGGAGAGGTCGGCAATTTCAGCAATTTCTTTTTTACCTTCGGGAGTGATGACGCGGCGCGCGTAGGCTCCAATTGCGGCGGCGGCTTCTTCATCGGAAAAACCGCCATCCGCTGGGCCTGCTTGCGCTAATGCTGCGATGAAAGGCTCGCGCAGCATCTCATTGGTTTCGCGGTTGAGCGCGCGCCGAAAGGCCGGATTGGCTTGCGGGTTTCGATACCGAATCAAGCCTTCCGCCGCGACGGCGCGGCTGGTGCCATCTTCATCGTTGTCCAAAATCCAGATCAAGCCCGGCATGCTTTCGGGCAACTCCATCTTGGCCAGCGCACCCAGATACGACCAGCGTTCCAGATTTCCGCCCCAGTTCGGATCGGCCAACCATGGCAGCAATGCGCGCGCGGCTTGCTGGGCCGATTCTTTCATGTCCTGGTCGGCGGCCAGATATGACGCAAGACAACTGACTGCCGCCAGATGAACCGTCCGGTCGCTGCTGCCCACCAGCCGCATTGCCACCGGCAGCCATTTCGCCGGATTTTCCTGAATCGGCAACCAAAGGACATTGAACCCGCCGCTGTTTTCGTCCAGTCGTTGCCAACTATCAGATTTCCTGGCGCCGGCCAGATTGGATTCGGGCTTTGCCGGTTCTTTCTTCTCGTCAATTTTCACGCCGCTCAGGGAAGGGTCGGCAAATAGCGACAAATACCATTCTTCCTGCCCGCTCCATTCCGTGGACATCAAACTTTGAAAAGCAGTTTGACGAACCGAAACAGGAGCCTGGCGATTGACGGCCATTGATTTTAATTGTGCGCGCAAGGCTTCCGCCTGCGTTGAATTGGCGCGCCGGGCTTGGTCGTAAAGCATTCCCCAGGCTTGCGCGGCGCGAAAAGGGTCAGCGCCATTCGCCATCGCTTCGACCATCGGTTTTGCCGCGTCCCAGTCCAATCGCGCCAGAGAATGCACCGGCGAAAGATCCATCTGGTTGCTTTGGCCCAGACGGCGAACCTCTTCGACCAGTTCTTCGCGGTAATACAGGCTATTCGATTTCAACCAATGCCGAAGCGGTTGTTGCCAGCCTTCCCCGCTGTCCTGCTCCTTTCCGTTTTCCGTCAACAGCCTGTGAATGCGGTCGTAAGTCTCCGCCGTTTCCGGCAATGCATGCGTCAACTGCCCAAACAGCCACGGACGATTTTCGCAGGCTTCCAGAATTCGTTCGCGCACCCGGTCGGAGGGTTTGTCTTTTCCCGCGACGAGAACTTTGTAGCGCCGGGCGCGCCAGTAGGTAATCAGTTCGTTGATTGGCGCGTCATCGGCGGGCGGTTTGTCGGAAACCGGGTCCGAATCACCGTCCAAACCGGCAGCCGGGTTTTCCGATTTCGGTTCCAGCGGGCGTTGTTTGAGCAGTTCACCAATGGCCGTGCCGATCTGTTCAGTTTGCGGCGGGGATGCCGTTTGACGGTTTTGCGAAAACAGCGGAGGCGGAATCAGAACCGCGACCATCAGCAATACGGCAACCCGGATGGAAGATCGAATCAACGGCATACAACAACTCCTCGCAAGGAAATAAGAGCGCGGGCATGCCGGCTCGCAGGCGCGAGCCGGCATCTCGCCCGCCAACTGTACTGTACCACTCAGCCTGCTTTGGCCTATTATCCCCGCGCGAGATACCACCATGAACGAAAAAAAGCCTTCGACGAAAAAAGCGACCAAAGACGCGCCCTTGCGCAATGACATTCGCCGGCTGGGCGATTTGCTGGGAGAAACGCTGAAACGGCTGGGCGGCAAAAAACTCTTCGAGACCGAAGAGCAGGTGCGCGCCTTGTGCAAACAATTGCGGGCGGAACATTCGCCTGCGACTGAACGGCAGTTGAAGCGGCTTTTGCACTCCCTGAACCTGGACGAAGCCATCGGCCTGATCCGGGCCTTTTCGGTCTACTTCCAACTGGTCAACATTGCCGAACAACATCACCGCATCCGCCGCAAACGGTTTTACGAACTGCACACGCCGGACGAGCCGCAGCGAGGTTCAGTCGCCGATGCCTTTCGGCAACTGAGCCTGGAAAACAGGCAGTTCAGCGGCGGTGAACTGCGAAAGCGTTTACAGCGGGTAGTGGACCGGTTGGAGATTGTCCCGGTGATGACGGCGCATCCGACCGAAGCCGCGCGCCGCACGCTGCTGGAAAAACATCGCCGCGTCGCCGACCTGCTGACGGCGGTGGATGATCCAAATTTGCCGCCGCGAAGCCGCCATGAACTCCACGCCGCGCTGGCCGCCGAAGTCGAATCCATCTGGCAGACCGACGAAGTTCGTCATGCGCAACCGACGGTGCTGGACGAAGTCAACAACGTGCTTTACTACTTCGATTCGTCGCTTTTCGATTCGGTTCCCAAGCTGATGGAAGAACTGGGACTGCGGTTGGCGGAGAACTTTCCCGGCGTCAAACTAAATGATGGAGCGGCGCCGCTGCGGTTCGGTTCATGGGTCGGCGGCGACCGCGACGGCAATCCCTTCGTCAAACCGGAAACCACCTGGGACACGCTGCGATTGCAGCAGCGGCTGGCGCTCAGAAAGTATCGCGACGCGGTTCAAGACCTGGCGCGGCGCTTGAGTGAATCTTCGCGGTATTCAACGGCAACCAGCGAGTTACTGGAATCCCTGAAACGCGACGCCGCGCAACTGCCCGTCACCGCCGGAATCGTGGCGCGCCAAAATCCGGAAGAACCCTACCGCCAAAAACTGACTTTCATCCATGCCCGTTTGATGAACACCCTGGAGCGGAATGAAGAACTGGGTTCGGTCTTGCGAATCGAACGGCCGAACGAATTGATCTCCATCCGGCCTGCCCTGCCCATCATTGCGGCCCTGGGAAAATCAAAAAGCGCCCGGAAAAGCTTCTACAAAAAAGGCGGCGAGCTTTGGGAAGACCTGCGCCTGGTGCGCGACAGTTTGCGCGCGGCCAAAGCGGATTATGCCGCGCGCGAAATTGACCGGTTGATGCGCCAGGTGGCAGTTTTCGATTTGCATCTGGCCACGCTCGACATCCGGCAGCACAGCCAGCGGCATCTGGAAGCGTTGACTGAAATCACCGGGGCCTTGGGATTGGCGCGCGGTTATTCGGAAATGAGCGAGGAAGAGCGCGCCCAATGGCTGACCGAGGAGCTTTCGACGCCGCGCCCGCTGATGGGCGCGGACGCCCGCTTCAGCGAAGAGACGACCGAAACGCTGAACGTCTTTCGCGTCGTTCGCCGCGCCCGCGATGAAATCAGCGAAGCGGCCATTCGCACTTACATCGTCAGCATGACGCGGGAGATGAGCGATCTGCTGGCCGTGCTGGTGCTGGCCAAACAAGCCGGCGTGACCAAACTGGCCGTGTCTCCGCTGTTTGAAACCATTGACGATTTGCGGCGCGCCCCTGACGTGATGGCACGCCTGTTTGAAAATCCCGTCTACCGCTGCCTGCTCGAAGCCCAGGGCAACCTGCAGGAAGTGATGATCGGGTATTCCGACAGCAGCAAGGACGGCGGCATTCTGACTTCAAGCTGGGAACTGTACAAAGCGCAGAAACGGCTGTGGCAGGTGGCGCGCGAACACGGCGTCGAACTGCGGCTGTTTCACGGTCGCGGCGGCACCGTGGGGCGCGGCGGCGGCCCCAGCCACGAAGCCATTCTGGCGCAACCGCCCGACACCGTCGCCAGCCGCATCAAAATCACCGAACAGGGCGAAGTCATTTCGTCCAAATACAGTTTGCCCGAAATCGCCATGCGAAGTTTGGAACTGACCACGGCGGCGGTCATCGCCGCCAGTTTGACGGACGGTTCATCCACCAAGACGCACGAAGCAAACACGAAACAAAGTGATATTACGCCGGAGTTTCTTCGTGATTCTTCGCATGACGTCGTCGGAGAAAACTCGCTGGAGCAGTGGCAAGCGGCGATGGAACGGATTTCCGAACAAGCCTTTGCCGTTTATCGCGGCTTCGTCCGCGAAACCCCGGGCTTTCTGGATTACTTTTCCCAGGCGACGCCGGTCGAGGAATTGCAGCATTTGCGGATCGGCTCCCGTCCGGCCAAGCGCAAACAAGGCTCGACCAGTTTGGACGATCTGCGCGCGATTCCCTGGGTCTTCGGCTGGACGCAAAGCCGCCATCTGCTGCCCGGCTGGCTGGCGGTGGGCACGGCGCTGGAAAACTTCGTCGCCGAAAGTCCGCGAAAAAACCTGGCCCTGCTGCGCGAAATGTACGAACGCTGGCCGTTTTTCCACAGCACCCTCTCGAACATCGAAATGACGCTGGCCAAAGCCGATTTCCAAATCGCGCGCCAATATGCGGAACGCGCGCCTGACCGCAAACTCAGCCGGCGGATTTTCAAATTGCTGACCGACGAACACCAGCGCACCTGCCGCGTCGTGCTGCAAATCACCGGCGAAAAACGGTTGCTCGACAATTCGCCCGTGCTGCAACGTTCGATCGAAGTGCGCAACCCCTATGTTGATCCGATGAGCTATCTGCAAGTCGAACTGCTGGCCCGCAGCCGCGCGGGCCAGGTCCCGGCGGAAGACCGCGAAAAACTGCTTTACGCAATCCTGCTGACGATCAATGGCGTGGCGGCGGGAATGCGAAACACGGGTTAGTGGAACGCGTTTCGCGGTTACTGCTGCCAGCCGCACGTTCGATTTGATCCGCCCCGCGTTGAAAATCGGCGGCGAAATTTGCGGAATGAAACTCCATCCGCGAAGCCATCGTGCGTCCGGCAATTTCCAGTTCCGTTACAATCCACCCAGAAAGGCTTGCAGCCTCTGATCTACCTCATTGACGGCTCCACGTTGCAGCGAAATCAATTGGCGTCCTATCATGCGCCGCCCGGCGCAACTGGTTGCGGGCGATAGCCTTCAACGCTTATTCACTTCCTGTCCTTCTCAATGAAATGCAAATGAGTTTATTCGGCAAAATCGCGTTAGCCTCCATTTTCCTGCTTACAGTTATGCCGCAATCCAACAATCAATCACCGCGTCCGCGTGCGCGCGACCTGGGTATCAGCGTCGGCATCCTGCCGCCTGGAAAGAATAACGCCATCACCGATGTCGAAGGCGTCGGCGTCGGCCAGACCACTTTGATCAAAGGCGACAACATACGCACTGGCGTGACGGCCATCGTTCCACACACAGGCAACCTGTTTCAGGAAAAAGTCCCGGCGGCGATTCACGTCGGCAATGGATTCGGCAAGCTGATGGGTTCGACGCAGGTCAATGAACTCGGCGAGATTGAAACCCCGATTCTGCTGACCGGCACGCTGAACGTGCCGCGTGTGGCTGACGCATTGCTCGACTGGATGCTCGGCTTGCCGGGCAATGAGCAGGTCCGGTCCATCAATCCGGTGGTCGGCGAAACGAATGATGGCTTCCTGAACGATATTCGCGGCCGCCACATCGGGCGCGATGAGGTCTTTGCCGCGTTGAAATCCGCAAGAAACGGCGAAGTCGAAGAAGGCTCGGTTGGCGCGGGCACGGGAACAGTCGCCTTTGGCTTCAAAGGTGGAATTGGGACTTCATCGAGATTGCTGCCACGGAACCTCGGAGGTTTCACGGTCGGGGTGTTGGTGCAATCGAATTTCGGCGGCGTGCTGATGATCAACGGCGCTCCGGTCGGGCGCGAACTCGGCAAGTACTACCTGAAAGAGCAACTGGAAGGCAGGCGAATCGGGCAGAACCAAAACCCTGAAAATGCGGTTGGCGATCTTCTGAAAACCGACAAGGCTGACGGTTCGATCATCATGGTGGTGGCGACGGATGCGCCAATGGATCATCGGAATCTGAAACGGTTGGCGGAGCGGGCAATGCTGGGATTGGGGCGCACTGGGTCGCCGTCAACCAACGGCAGCGGTGATTACGTGATTGCCTTCAGCACCGCGAAACAGAATCGAATCCGGGCAGGCGAAGCCCTGCGAAGCACGCAAACATTGGGCAATGACGCCATGTCCCCCTTGTTTGAAGCCGTGGTCGAAGCGACCGAAGAAGCGATCTATAACTCGTTGTTTCGGGCACACTCCATCACCGGACGCGATGGAAACCGCGTTGAGGCACTGCCCATCGAGAAGACTGTGGAGATTTTGAAGAAGTACGGTGCCGCGAAATGATTGCGGATTGGGCTTGCGGAATGTGGATCGAATTATTACTGGAGTGGGGCTGCGGAATAGACCAGAGCAATTCCGCAGCCCGCAATCACACCTTCATAATCTGGCCACATTAGGCAAAACTGGCAACCGCGGCTGCTTCGTCTTCATGAATTTCGAAGACAGTAATCAGCTTGGTAATCGTCAGCAAATCACTAATGCGCTTGGTCGCGTTGAGCAACTTCAGATCGCCGCCGGAACGCTTGACCGTCGTATAGCTGCGGACGATTTCGCCAAGTCCGCCGCTGTCCATGTAAGGCACGTTGGCCAAATTGACCAGCAGCTTGGTTTCTTTCTTTTCGAGCAGTTCGTCAATTTTGCGCTTCAATTGGACGTCACCCTCGCCGAGCAAAATCTTGCCTTCGACATCGAGAATAGTCACGTCACCACTCTTGCGCTCTGTAATGGTCATACCGGGCCTCCAAAGTAATTTCGGTTTTTGTCAGTTGTAATGGAAGATGGAGAAAAGCAGGCGAAAAACTAGCACAGGCTTGCGGGGTTGGCAAGCCATCGAATCTTAAAAGCCTGCTCACCCTGGCGCGTTGCAAAGCCCCGCCCTTTACGTTAAGAAGTCGTCCATTACCTATGATTTTACGAGACAAAATTCTGGTTCAATTGCACCGGAAAGAAGCTTCTTTCCGGGAATTTGACGCTTCGCTTCATGACGAGTCGAAAATTTACGAAGAAAAGCTCCGGCAACTTGCCGAACTATCGAGCGCCGAATTGATCGCGCGTCTGGGTGGACAGAAGACGCCCGGCGCGCTGCCCACGGCGGAATTTGACGCCGCGCCGAATCTTTGCCTGCCGTTTCCCAATCAATGGAACAACCACGCGGAAGCGCGCGCCTGGGCCTGCGAAGCGCTGCTCGGCCACACGACCTTTGCCGTGGACGGCAGCCAGATTCCGCCGCATCCGGGTTTCAGCATTCCGGTTGCCGCGGTGCAGGTCGCCTGGTTTGAAAATCACCACACGCGCGAAGGCAGTTACATCAAGGGAACTGAAATTGAAGTCCTGTCGCCGGGGGATTTACGTGTCGAAAACGAAAACGACCGCGCCGAACAGAAAATCAACGCTCGCCGGTTCGAATTGGAAGTCGGCAAGCTGTGCAGTTTGATTGCCGATTTTGCCAAACGCCGTCCCGCCAATTCATCGCTGCCTGTTGCGCTGTTCGATAGTTCGCTGGTCATCTCCTTCGCCGACCGGCTGCAGGAAAAAATGCGCGAACGGCACGTCAACGCCATGCTGGAATTACTGCAATGTTCTGAACAGGCGGGCATTCCGTTGATCGGTTACGTGGACGCCAGTGACGCGCGCGACCTGATTCGTATGATTGGGCATTGCTTTGGATTGCCCGACGCCGGACAGCTTCATGATGCGGAATTGATCAGCGGCCTGCTGCACTGGGGCGCGCGCACGCCGTTTTTTGAATGTAAGCGTGGCAGCGCCGATATGAATCAACCCAGTGTCCTGGAAATGTTCGAAAGCCAGGGCCAGCCGCTCGGCTTCGTTTACCTGAAAACGACCGCGCTGTTGCCGCCCGCGCGGCTGGAAATCCCGATGTGGGTTTACCGGCAGGGATTGCTCGATGAAGTGCTGGACATTGTTCGCGCCGAAGTGATTGTCGGCAACGGTTACCCCTACGCCATCGAAGCGGCGGACGCAACGGCGGTCATCAACACCCGCGACCGCGAATCGTTTTACGCTCTGTTCCAGCAATTCGCCGAAAAACAGGGGATTGATCTGCGTGTTTCGCCCAAAGCCGCCAGCAAAGTCCGGCGCCGTTACAACTGAAAGGAAATTCAACGAAATGAGATTGTGTATTCGCCGAATGAGCTTCTTCGCAATGCTCCTTGTTTATTGTTCGCTGGTTGCCAATGCCCAAAATGCCGATGCCACGCTCAAACAGATTTTTGATTCGCCAAAGGTCAGACAGGCGCTCGAAAATCTGAAAGGTTCCGAAGCGCAAACCATCAAAGAGCAGATCGCCATCTGCGAAATTCCCGCGCCCACTTTTCACGAAGAACGCCGCGCCGCCTGGTTCAAACAACGTTTCACCGAACTGGGATTGAAAAACGTCCGCATTGACCAGGTCGGCAACGTGCTGGGCGAACGTCCTGGGAAAGGCGGCAACGGCAATGGCCCGGTGCTGGCGCTGGCCGCGCATCTGGACACGGTTTTTCCCGAAGGCACGGATGTGCGCGTGAAACACGAAGGCTCGATTTTGAAGGGACCCGGCATCGGCGACGATTGCCGTGGACTGGCAGTCATTCTGGCCGTCGCCCGCGCGCTGGACGAGGCAAAGATCGAAACCGCCGGCACGATCATTTTCGTCGCCAACGTCGGCGAAGAAGGTCTGGGCGATTTGCGCGGCGCGCGGCATCTGTTCAACGAAGAACTGAAAGGCCGCGCCACGCATTTCATCTCCGTGGACGGCATTGGCGACGACATCACCAATGTCGCGGTCGGCGTGGTTCGTTACCGCGTGACGTTTCGCGGCCCCGGCGGTCACAGTTTCGGCGCGTTCGGCTTGCCTTCGCCGGTTCACGCGATGGGACGCGCCATCGAAAAAATCTCCCGCTTCCAGGTTCCCGCGCAACCCAAAACCACGTTCAACGTCGGCAAGATCGAAGGCGGGACTTCGGTCAATTCCATCGCCCACACCGCCTGGATGGAAGTGGACATGCGTTCGGAAGGCGCGCCGGAACTCAACAAACTGGAAGCCGAATTCAAACGCGCCGTCCAAACCGCCATTGATGAAGAAAACAAGGCGCGCCCCAACAAAACGCCGATCACCGCCGAACTGAAAATCGTCAGCCAGCGTCCGGCGGGCGTCCAGCCCGCCGATTCACCGATTGTCAAAACCGCGCTGGCCGCCAGCGCGGCGCTCGGCGTCAAAGCGCAACTCACCGCCGGCAGCACTGATTCCAACATTCCCATCAGCCTGAAGATTCCGGCAATCACAATTGACGGCGGTGGAGGCGGCAAAGGCGCGCATTCGCTGGATGAATACTTCGACACCACCAACAGCCATCTGGGCACGCAGCGAACCTTGCTGATTGCCCTGGGAATTGTCGGCCTGAAGTGAATGAATCGTGAATAACGCGTGCATGACGCGGCGAAGTTTTTGGAGTGCTGCGACTCGTCGCAGCTTTTCGTTCGCGGTTGGCGTCTTGTGAAACCGCCAGGCTTTGGGGAAGAACGAAAAGCGGTGATAAGTCCCCGCACTCCATATCTGCCACTGGCAAGCCGCACAGGCTTTGAGCAGTTACTTCGGCTCTTTTTCGACTTCGGCGGCATCGCTGGTCCGGTGATCCTGAATCTGGAAGCGCAGGAATTCGTGAATGGCGGCGATGGCTTCAGGATTGTTTGTCGTAATGCGGACCTGTCCGCCACGTTCCAGTTCTTCAAAACGATAGCTGATCTCCGATTTCAACCGCTTCATCACGGGCACGCCCGGCGGCGTTTGTGAATGAATCAGCATCGGCGCGGTGAAATCGCCGGCGGCGAACTTTTGGGCGATATGTTTCAGGTGCGTGCGGATTTGATCGCGGCTGGCGGTGTCTTTGGCGTCATTGGCGGTGACTTCAATGGCCCCGCCATCGTTTTTCAGGCGAAAATGGTGCGTGGTTTTGGCGTGCGAAAAGCCCATGACTTTGTCGCCCCGTTTGTTGACATCTTCGGCGTGGCCATCGTGACGGTGCGAATCTTTCTGTTCTGATTTCGCATTTCCGGTCTGTTTTTGCTGGTGTTCGGCGTGCTGCGCGTTCGAGATTACCGCAACGCAGAGAACATAGGCGACCGACATCATGAATCGCATTGAAGCTTTCATTTCTTTTTTGTCTCCTTCCTGGTTTTGCGTTTGGACAGATTTGAGTTGAGCAAGGAAGAAGCAGAACCGTTCGTAAAACCGATTGCCGACAGCGTTTCCAGCAACCGGGCGGGTTCTGACGCCGAAGTTGATTCCAGCCGCTGATCCCATTCTTTCAACAGTTTGCGCAGTTCGTTGCGGACTGTCGTCAACTCTTGCAGCAGGGATTCCACTTCATCGAGTTTGCCTGCAGCCAGTTCCCGCACCTGACGACACGGAGCGCCGCCCGCATCGCGAACCTTGAAGATGCGTGTCAGATCATCCAGCCGGAATCCCAGCGCCAGCGCGCTGCGGATCATTCGCACGCGATCCACGGCGTGCGCCGGATATTCGCGATAGCTGTTTGCCGACCGCCGGGGTTTCAGCAAGCCCTTGCGCTCGTAATGGCGCAGCGTGTCTGCGCTGACGCCGGACGCCCGTGCCAAATCGCCGATTCGCAAAAAGCCGTTTTTGCCGTTCTGCCCGGTTTTGCTCTGCTGATTGCTCACTGACCCGATTATAAAGTCTGGAACCGATTCCAGGGTCAAGCGACAAAGCAGAAAAACCTGATCTGATTCCGGCCCAAGATCAATTCACCGACTGCGACGGCATAGGCGAAAAGCGAGGTGGTAGACAGAGTAAAGCGGCCTGTGCCGTCTCCGAAAAAATGCTGGGGACGCTGTCGCCATCAGGTCCGGAAGCAATGACAAAATTCTGGTTGCCCTCTCCGTTGAGATCAGCAGTCGCGGCTGATACCGCCCGTGCGGTTGACTTCGCCAACTTATAGCGCCGTGATCCGGGCCTGTGTATTGATTGCCGCCTGCGGCTCGAAATGACCCTGCCCATCGCCACGCCAACATGCTGACTCTCCATAGCCGCGTCGCGTCGCCACCAGATCGCAATGGCTATCGGCATCGAACTCACCCGCACCCAGCAAATCCGAAGGCGTGTATGCCACGCTTGGCATTCTTTTCCGCGCCAAATAGTTCATTTGCCGAGTGCCTGCCATGCCGCATTTTGATCGTCACCTGGCCACCGTCATCCGGTGTTGCAATAATCAAGTCGGGTACATCGAAGCCGCCCATCGTCAAAGCTGCGGACGAGGTGGGCAAGTGAGCAGAAGCGCGCCAGGCTGGACTTGCCACCAATGCAACCTAGACAGACAAAACTACCACTATGCCCCGGATCAAACTGACGTGGTGTTTCATTTCTTACTCCTGATTTGAATACTGAGTTTCGGTTGAAGGGGGTGAATTTTGGGGTACCCGCGCTGTTAATGCTGGAAAATAAGCGGCTACTTTGTCGCGGGCAACGGTTTCAACCTTCGCTGTTCGCTCGCCTAACTGTGATCCGCAAATTGCCGATAGGCGTGTAACTGCCGCATAATGCTGCTCGTCTAAACCAATGCTTGGATTCTTCATCGCGCTGTTCATTGCGCGATCATTACGACAACTGAAAAATTTAACCGGAGGCCCGTTATGACTCGCTCGCTGCATTCCAGACTGCGAAGTGTTTTGACGCATCTCGCGTTCATCAGCCTGTTGCTTTCACTCACCACCAACCCAGGACAGGCGCAGGGACAGACTGTTCAGCCAGTGGATAAGGAATACACCGACTCCATCATCAAAAATACGACGGACAAGATGTTCCTGACCGAGTTCGTGGATCATCTGCCAGCTTCGGACAAGGTGCCCAGCCCGGCCAAAATCCTGGGTTATCCGGTCGGCACACCGAACAAGCTGACCTATACAAAAGATCAATACCGGTATTACCGCGAACTGGAAAAAGCCACGCCGCGCGTCAAGGTTTTCACCGCGCCGGAAAAAAGCGAACTGGGCCGGGAACAGTTGCTGGTTGTCGTTGGCGATGAATCGAACATCGCCAATCTGGCCAAATACAAAGAGATCACCGCCAAGCTCGGCGATCCGCGCAAGCTCACGGACGAACAGGCCAAACAATTAATCGGCGAAGGCAAGGCGATTTACTGGGCATCGGGTTCGATTCATTCGCCCGAAACCGGCAGTCCGGAAATGCTGATGGAAATGGCCTATCGGCTGGCTGTCGAAGAAACGCCGTTCATCCAGGCAATTCGCAAAAACGTGATTGTGATGATTACGCCGACGCTGGAAGTGGATGGGCGCGACATGATGGTTGACCTGTACAACTGGCGGAAGGCGAATGAAGGCAAACGCGCGCCGAGCCTGTTGTACTGGGGCAAATACGTCGCGCACGACAACAACCGCGATTCAATGGGCATGGCGCTGGCGCTGACGCGCAACCAGATGGCGACCTTCCTGGATTTTCATCCGACCGTGCTGCACGACCTGCACGAATCGGTTCCGTTCCTGTACACCTCGACCGGGACGGGGCCGTACAACGCCTGGCTGGACCCGATTGTGGTCAGCGAATGGCAGGATTTGGCGTATCACGAAATCGAAGAGATGACCAAGCGCGGCGTGCCCGGCGTGTGGACGCATGGGTTTTATGACGGCTGGGCGCCGAATTACATGTTTTACGTCGCCAACGGCCACAACTCGATTGGCCGGTTTTACGAAACCTTCGGCAATGGCGGCGCGGACACGCAGGACCGCGTGGTCGGCGCGCAATCCAACCGCGACTGGTTCCGGCCCAATCCACCGCTGCCCCGCGTAAAATGGTCCATTCGCAATAACATTAATCTGCAACAGAGCGCGATTCTGCTGGCGATGAATCACGTATCGAACAACAAGGAAAAATTCCTCAACAACTTTTACCTGAAGAGCAAACGCTCCGTGGCCAAGGCCAAAACCGAAGGTCCGGCGGCGTGGGTGTTGCCCGGCGACGAATCCCGCCCGAACGAAGCCGCCGACCTGGTCAACCTGCTGCGGATGCAGGGCTGCGAAGTTCACAAGGCCGACAAGGAGTTTGAAACCAAGGAAGGCAAATTTGCCGCGGGAAGTTACGTCGTGCGAATGGATCAGCCGTATTCGCGAATGGCCGATATGCTGCTCGACACGCAGTATTACAACGTCAACGATCCGCGTCCGTATGACGATACTGGCTGGACGCTGGGGCCGTTGCGCAACGTAAAAACCGTTCGCGTCAAGGATGTGAAAGTGTTGGAAGCGCCGATGACCTTGCTGAACGCTCCGGCGAAAGTCACCGGCAGTATTGCAGGTTCGGGCAAGGCCGGATACGTCATCAACCACAACGCCGAAAGCGCTCTGGCGCAGCTTCGCTTCCGGTTGAAGGACGTGAAGATTGCCGCTGCCGAAGACACTTTCAAGATCGGCGACCGCAGTTTCAATGCGGGTTCGTTCCTGATCAAAGCCGAAGGCAATCCGGCGGATTTGGCCGCGCGGTTATCGAAGGAAGTCGCCGCGCTGGGCATCACCGCGAATGCCGTGGACAAGCTGCCCGAAGTTGCCAGCCATCCGATTGCCGTCCCGCGCATCGCGCTGGTTCACACCTGGACGAACACGCAAAACGAGGGCTGGTACCGGATCGAACTCGACCGGCTGGGCATTCCCTACGATTACATTTCGGATCATGTGCTGCGCAATACGCCGAATCTGCGCGACAAATGGGATGTCATCATCTTTGGTCCGGTCGGGGGTTCGGCGCAATCACTGGTGCGCGGCATTGCCAATCGCGGAGAGAAGGATTCGCCCATTCCGTGGCAGAAATCCGATCTGACGCCAAACATGGGACAGTCGCCCGACACCACCGCCGACATGCGCGGCGGAATGGGCGTGGTTGGCGTCGCCAACCTGCAGAAGTTCATCGAAAGCGGCGGGTTGTTTGTGACCATCGGCAACAATGCTTCGATTCCGATTGATTTCGGTTTGACGGAGGGCGTTTCGATTCAGGAATCGAGAAGCCTGATGGCGCGAGGTTCGGTAATGAACGCCAGCTTCGCTGACCGCAAGAGTCCGATTGCTTATGGTTACGACGAACGGCTGGCCGTTTACTTCAATCAGGCGCCGCTGTTCCAGGTTGGCGGCTTGGGTGGTTTTGGCGGCGGCGGTGGAGGCGGCGCATTCGGTCAGCAACAACAAGGCCGTCCGACTGGACGCGGCGGAGTGAACGATCCGGATGAAGTGCAGGGTCGCGCACCATTACCTCCCGCTCCGGCCAGACAGCCGAGCGCGGACGGCATTCCCGAAGAGTTCCGCTCGCAGCTTCAAGGTCAATTGCCTCCGCCTGAATTGCAGCCGCGCGTGGTGCTGCGGTTCGCCACGGAAAAAGAACTGCTGGTCAGCGGCATGCTTGCCGGCGGCGCGGAACTGGCCAATAAACCCGCCGTCGTGGACGTTCCCGTCGGCAAAGGCCACGTCGTGATGTTCGCCAACAATCCAATGTGGCGGCATCAAACCCACGGCAGCTTTGCGCTGTTGTTCAATGCCGCGCTGAATTACGACCACCTGCACGTTGGCCGCGCCGCGCCAAGACGCGGCACGCCGCCAGCGACAGGCCAGAACCAGGAAGATCAGTAACCGCCGCCGGTGATTACTCAAAATGCGAAGGCCGAAAAGAGAAATCTCTTCGGCCTTCGCACTTTTTGACCAGTGTCAGGCGGGCTAAAATTTCGTCGTTTCGACTAAATCAGGACACGCAACATTGGGACTGACGCGAGCGTGAGCGAGCGCCTCCCCTCTAGGCTGCTGGCGATTCAACAGCCCCCACCATCGGCTTGACGATTTCCACAAATCCGCGCTGTTTTTGGGTAAGGAATTTGACTTTTAAGCGCCAAGCGTGCCCCTCAGAGAAGTGTTGTTTGCTCTGTGTCGAAAGCGTCAAGACGGTACCATCAAAGCCGCTACGCATCAGAAGGCAGTGGAAGATTTCAGCCTGAGTTTTTTGCCGGCGATTTCTTCGCCCCCCAAGAGGGATGCCGCGTTGCTCGTTCGCGCGCAAGAGATTCGACAGGGGGGATCGCTGTCTTCCTTCGGCAGACGGTGTTTACATTGCCTTGACTGAAGAGTTGTCCAAGAGCGGAACGGGGGAGTTTTTGACGTTCGACAAGCCCGCGATCAACGTCGCGGCGAACAATGCGCCGTCAGTGAAGGTCAATCTTCTTCCAGGCTAATGGCACGGCTCAGTTTGCACTACTGCGGCGTTGCGGAGGCCACAACACGCAGACCATAAGGCCCCACGTGAGCGTCAGGCAAGCCGCGCCCACGGTTGGCTGAACGGGCATATCGGGAAGCAAACCGCCAAGCGCCGCCACGCAAGATTCTGTTGCCTGGGTCTCCGCCCTTCAGCCAGGCGCTTCCGTCACCGGGCGGATCGCCGTTCCGCCCGCCGAAGCTGTCGTGGTGCACGTCTTCGCACCATTCCCAGACGTTTCCGTGCATGTCGTATAGCTTGAAGGCATTGGGTTGCTTTTCGCCGACCGGATGCGCTTTGCCGCCGGAGTTTTTCGTGTACCAGGCCATCGTATCCACATCGCCGGCATAAGCGCCGGTGGTTCCCGCGCGGCAGGCATATTCCCATTCGGCCTCGCTTGGCAACCGGTAAGTTTTATGAGTCATTCCGCTGAGCTTTTTGCAGAACGCTTTGGCGTCTTCCCAGGACACGGATTCCACCGGCAAGTCGCCGCCCCTGGGATTTGACGGGTTGCTGCCCATCACGGTTTTCCATTGCGCTTGGGTCACTTCGTATTTGCCGATGTAAAGGGCGGGCACAGTGACACGATGCTGCGGACTTTCGTCCCTGGAACGTTCCGCCTCCTCTTCGGGCGAACCCATCAGAAATTCCCCGCCGGGAACATGTACCATCTCCAGTTTGACGCCGTTGAGGTTTTCGGTGAAGGCCTCTCCCCAATCCGGCAACGGTGGTTTACCGCCCAACCAGCCAGAAACTTTTTGTGAAATGGCAGGCAGCTTCATCACCAGAAATACGGCCAGCACAATTACGAATGCCAGTTCCGCACCCAGGATGGCCCATCGGCGCGACTTTCCCGCCGTAGGAGTGTTGACGGAGTGAGCCGACTCGGCAGCAACTGGCTCGTGATTTGGCTGGGGCTGGGCAATGGCGGTTGTCCCGCGTTCAACCGCTTGCGGAGCGGTCGCGGCGGTTTCACCGTCAGGCGGAGCCTGAATCTTCTCTCCGATCACCGTCAGCCTTTGCGAGGTCAGAATGGCGCGCATCTCCGCCGCCGTCTGGTAACGCAAGGCCGGTTCTTTCGCCAGCGCTTTGGCAACGACTTGCCGCAGCCAGGCGGGGACATCGGAGGGCAGCGGTTTCGGATCTTCGTTGCGAACCGCGCCGTAAATCTCGGCGATGTCTTCACCGTCAAACGGCAGTTGCCCGTTCAACATTTGGTACAAGATCACGCCCACGGACCAGAGGTCGGTTTGTTGATTGCGAATCCGGCTGAAGGCTTCCGGCGCCATGTAAGGCGGCGTGCCGGCGGTAATGGAACTTCGATCCGTGGTTTTCAGCACGCGTGAAATGCCGAAATCGGCCAGGCGGGGCATCTGGTCGAGCAGCAAGACGTTGTCGGGTTTGATGTCTCGATGAATGATGTTGCGTGCATGCAGATGTTCCAACCCGGCCAGAATGCCGAGCGTCATTTCCACTGCCGCCGCAATGGAAGGCGCCCGTCCGCCGTGCCGATGCAGCCAGTCTTTGAGCGAACCGTCAGGCGCGAATTCGCTGACCAGCACGACCTGACCGTCAAAAACTCGCGCGGCCAGAAAGCCGAGCACGTTGGCGTGCCCCGTCGCGCGCGCCCAGAGCGTGGCTTCCTGCAACAGCGCGTCGAGATCAATATCTGATTTGAGCGGGATCTTGACGGCGGCTTCGCGCGTGCCTGAACCGCTGGAATCGTGCGCCAGCCAGACTTCACCAAACGCGCCTTCGCCGAGTTTGCGAGTCAGTTCGTAAGGGCCGATACGGTCTTTGACTTTGGGCATTGGGGGATCACCTCTCCTGCCGCTATGCTACCTCAAGCTCCCGTTCCCGCAAATATTTGATCTTGTCGCGCAGTTCCGCCGCGCGTTCAAACTCGTAGCGTTTCGCGGCTTCGCGCATGTCGCGGTCGAGTTGGACGATGGTTTCGGCAATTTTTTCCGGGCTGTATTCGTCGTAGGCTTCCAGGTTCAGCGGCACCTTGAAGTAATCCGCTTCGTAGGCCGTGACCAGCGTGGCTTCGATGGGTTTGATGATGGATTGCGGGGTAATGCCGTTGGCGAGATTGTATTCGAT
This sequence comes from Heliomicrobium sp., assembly GCA_021155085.1. GTDB lineage: Bacteria > Acidobacteriota > Blastocatellia > RBC074 > RBC074 > RBC074. The sequence continues at coordinate 99,228 of JAJNQA010000004.1, forward strand.
CTGTTTGGTTCGGCGGCGCTCGGTTTCACCAATGGCGCGGCGCATCGAATCGGTCATCTTGTCGGCGTAGAGAATCGCTTTGCCGTGGGAGTTGCGGGCGGCGCGGCCGATGGTTTGGATCAGCGAGGATTCGCTGCGCAGGAACCCTTCCTTGTCGGCGTCCAGAATCGCCACCAGCGAAACTTCGGGCAAATCCAGGCCTTCGCGCAGCAGATTGATGCCGACCAGCACGTCGAATTCGCCCCGGCGCAGGTCGCGCAGAATCTTGATGCGTTCCAGGGTTTCGATTTCCGAATGCATATAGCGGACTTTGACGCCCAGGTCGCCGTAATAATCGGTCAGGTCTTCGGACATTTTTTTGGTCAGCGTTGTGACCAGCACACGCTCGTTGCGTTCGGCGCGTTCGCGGACTTCGCCGAGCAGGTCGTCAATCTGGCCGCGCACCGGGCGGATTTCGACTTCCGGGTCGAGCAAGCCGGTTGGGCGGATGACCTGTTCGATGAAAACGCCACTGGATTTGGTCAGCTCATATGGGCCGGGCGTGGCGGAAACGTAAATCACCTGGCCGACGCGCTGTTCCCACTCTTCAAATTTCAGCGGGCGGTTGTCGAGCGCCGAAGGCAGGCGGAAACCGAAATCCACCAGATTCATTTTTCGCGAACGGTCGCCGGTGTACATCGCGCGGATTTGCGGGACGGATTGATGGCTTTCGTCAATGATGACCAGCGTGTCTTCGGGCAGATAATCGTACAGCGTCGGGGGCGGTTCGCCCGGCTGGCGGCCAGTCAGGTGGCGCGAATAGTTTTCGACGCCCCGGCAGAACCCCAATTCGTTGAACATCTCCAGGTCGTACATCACACGCTGGTGCAGCCGCTGGGCTTCGATCAGTTTGTTTTGCGCGATCAACTGCGGCTCCCATTCTTCCAGTTCGGCTTTGATGGTTTGGACGGCGCGTTTGGTGGTGGCGCGGGTGGCGACATAGTGTGTTTTGGGATAAATCGGCAGGCGGGATTCGTGTTTTTTGATCACTTCCCCAAGCAGCGGATCAATCGTCGAAATCGAGTCAATCTCGTCTCCGAACAATTCAATGCGATAGGCCTGCTCCTGGTAGCTCGGATAGACTTCGATCACGTCGCCCCGAACCCGAAAGTTGCCGCGCCCGAATTCGATGTCGTTACGTTCATACAGCAACTCGACCAGCTTTTTGATGATCTCGTTGCGGCTGATTTTTTGTCCCGGTTCGACGAACAGGACCATTCCGTAATACGCATTGGGGTCCCCAATGCCGTAAATCGCAGATACTGACGCGACGATGATCACATCGCGCCGCTCGAACAAACTGCGCGTCGCTGACAATCGCAGCCGGTCAATTTCATCGTTCACGGTGGATTCTTTTTCGATGTAGGTGTCGGTCGCCGCGACGTAGGCTTCCGGCTGGTAGTAATCGTAATAGCTGACGAAATACTCCACCGCGTTTTCCGGAAAGAAGGTTTTGAACTCCTGATAAAGCTGTGCCGCCAGCGTCTTGTTGTGCGCCATCACCAGCGTCGGACGATTAACGCGGGCGATGACTTGCGCGGCGGTGAAAGTTTTTCCCGAACCGGTAATGCCAAGCAGCACCTGATGCTTTTCGCCTTCGTTCAATCCTCTGACCAATGCTTCGATTGCTTCGGGCTGATCGCCTTGCGGTTCGTAATCTGAAACGAGTTTGAAATTCATAAAGCCTTTCTTTTCTTTGGGGTAGCCGTTTTTTTTTTCGCTCCCGGCGCAAATTTTCAAAAATAGTTTTGCGGACGTTCAAGTTTTCATTCTGTTTTTACGCTTATATCAGTGGAGGGGGCAAGAAGAAGCCGAAAGTTGATTTTGTCCGTGTCCCGGCAAAATCAACCGAACCGCTTCCGAAGGCCAGTCAGCAGCGTTCTCAAAGCCATCGGGGTTGCCAGTGAAAACAGCCAACAGCCATCAACAGGCAACCGCGATTTTGATTCGGCAAGCGTCCAAAGCCATTCGGGGTATTGCCGCCGCAAATCTTACTCAGCCGAAACTTCGAGCCGGTGAACTTGGGCATTCACCGGCTCGATCTTCCTTTTCCAAACCTTTCCAACTTTCCCGCGTTTGACAGCCTTCACCACGAGGTCAAGAATGATGCTTCCTGGAAAGTGCAGATCAAACGATTGGTGCAAAAGTTGCATTGGAATCGCTGCAATCATAAATGGCAATTTCGCCGTTTGTGAGCGTGGGAGAAAAGATGTTCAAAAATATGAAAGTGAAAGTTGCTCTGGTTCTGGCGGCGCTGTTTCTGGTTTCAGGTGTTGTGTTGGCGCAGGCGCCGCAAGTCAGTTTGAATTCGACCGACGGACGCACGGTCAATTTGGCCGATTCGAAGGGCAAGGTCATTGTGTTGTCCTTCGGCGGCACCTGGGTTCCGCTGGCGTCGAAAGAACTGCCGGTGCTGCAAAAAGTCGCCGACCGGTTCTCATCGCGCGGAGTGCAGGTTTACTGGGTCAGCATCAACAGCAATAAACAAGGCGCACGGAACTTTGCGACCGACGAAGAGATTCAGGCTTTTGCCCAGAAAAACAATGCGCGGCTGACCGTTTTGCGCGACCCGGAACAGCAGGCTTACAAAGCTTTCGGGCTGGATGCCGTGCCGACGGTCCTGATTCTCGGGCGTGACGGCGTTGTCGTTCACAAACAGGTCGGCATCGGAACAGAACAGGGCGAAGGATATGCGGAAATCGTCAAAGCATTGGAACAGGCGTTGAAATAAACAAACGTTGCCAAATCCGGATAAAAAAACGCGCTCGCGGAATTCAAATTCCGCGAGCGCGTTTTGCTTTTTCCACGGTTGGCGTTATTCACCCGCGAAAATCTTGTCCACACGTTTTGCCACATCGCGCAGATAGGCTTCGTCGCCGCCATTCAATTCGACTGTCAGCCAGCCGGAATAGTTAATCTCGCCAATCGCCTTGCGAACTTCTTTCCAGTCAATGCTGCCTTCGCGCAAATTGACGAAGTTGCGCGTGCGCGTATCGAAGTCTTTCAGATGGAACCGGGTGATGCGTTTGCCCAGCGCGCGAATCCATTCCTGCGGAAAGCCGTACATGACGATATTGCCAACATCGAAATAGGCTTTGATCCAGGGACTCTTGAATTCATCAACATACTTGGCGGTGTCGTAAGGCGTCAGCAAAAACTTGTTCCAGACCGGTTCGATGCCGATGGCCACGCCGAGTTCCTTGGCCAATGGAAGCAGTTTTTTGATCTGCGGCTGCGAACGCTGCCAGGCTTGGGGAATGGTCGTGTCCGGCCTGACCACGGCCGGCACCAGCAGCACATTGTCCGCGCCCCACAGCTTGGCATTGCGCAGGGAAGTTTCCATTCCCGCCAAACTCTTTTTCACATCCTCCGGGTCGGGACTGGAAAGCGGATGCTGCCAATGCGCCATGTTCATCACCGAATGAATCGGAATCTTGGCAGCCATCGAAGCCTCTTTGATTTGATCGGCTTCCTTGGGATCAGTGATGGTCTGCGCCTCGATGCCTTCAAAGCCCACGTCCACCGCGAGTTTGAACCGGTCGAGATAACTCATCTGTTTGGGCAGCATGCTGATGAGCACAGCCTTTTTCAGCGGGCCGCCAGCAGGTTTTTGCGCATTGGCGATTGTGTTGAATGAATTGCCGGGGAGCAGCGTTGCCGCTGCTCCTCCCATCAAGCCGATTGCCGATGTTTTCAGAAAGTCTCTTCTGTCGGTCATGGTTTTTCCTGTGTTGGTTCTCTGATGTTGATGCGGTCAATGTTGGCGATCAGCCCGTCCACCGTCTGGCGTACTTTTTCACACAAGCCATCGGGACCGAACAAACGCCTGATTTTCGTTGAAGCAAGGGAGCGAAACGGCGGCATTCTACGCCTCTCACTTGGGCAGTCAAAGCATCTTAGAATCGGGCCGGACACCATTTGACCAAAATTTGGCAAAGCAAAACCGCTAAGGTAAGATGCGGAACTGAATCACGATTCATTTTTCCGTAAACCCAAATCATCAAAACATACCGCGCAATCATCCGCATTTGCGCCATGACAGAGAGGAAATTTATGGCACAAGCACAAGAAGCATTGGAGCAGGCCGTCGCTCAACCGTTGACCGTATTATCTGAAGAAGAACGGCTGTTTGCCTCGAGCGTCCGCGAATTCGCCGAGGCGGAAATCAAACCTTACGTCCGCGAGATGGACGAGAAGCAGAAGATGCGCCCCGAAATCATCCAGAAATGTTTTGAACTGGGGTTGATGGGCATTGAGCCGGGCGACGAGTACGGCGGTTCGGGTGGGTCGTTTTTCATGGCCTGTCTGGCAATTGAAGAACTGGCGCGCGTGGACGCTTCGATCAGTGTGATGGTGGACGTGAACAACACACTGACGATCAACGCCTTTATGAATTACGGGAACGAAGCGCTAAAGAAGAAATACATCACGCGCCTGGCGACAGACACCGTCGGCGCGTACTGCCTGAGCGAAGCCGGGTCCGGTTCGGACGCTTTCGCGCTGCAAACTCGCGCCGAAAGCATTTCGGACAGCCGGGGCGATCATTACCTGCTCAACGGGCGCAAGATGTGGATCACAAACGGCAACGAAGCGGGCATCTTCATCGTCTTCGCCAATCTCGATCCGGCGAAAGGCTACAAAGGCATCACCGCTTTCGTCGTCGAAAAAGGTTTTGAAGGTTTCACCGTCGGCAAGAAGGAAGACAAGCTGGGCATCCGTGCTTCTTCGACCTGCGAACTGCTGTTCGACAACTGCCGCGTGCCGAAGGAAAACGTGCTGGGCGAAGTCGGCAAAGGCTACAAGATCGCGATTGAAACCCTGAACGAAGGCCGCATCGGCATCGGCGCGCAGATGCTGGGGTTGGCGCAAGCCGCATTTGAAGCCGCGCTCGGCTACACCAAGGAACGCAAACAGTTCGGCCAGGCGATCAGCGAAAATCAGGGCGTGCAATTCCAACTGGCCGAAATGGCAGTGAAGATCGAAGCGGCCCGGCTGATGGTTTACAACGCCGCCCGGCTGAAAGACGCCAAACAGCCGTTCATCAAACAGGCGGCGATGGCCAAACTGTTCGCGTCGGAAATTGCCGAGGAAGTCGCTTCACTGGCGGTGAATTTGTACGGCGGGTATGGGTACGTCAAGGATTATCCGGTCGAAAAATACTTCCGCGATTGCAAGATCGGCCAGATTTACGAAGGCACGTCGAACATGCAGAAACAGACGATTGCCAAAATGTTGCTGGCTGAATAAAACATCTGATTTCAACGCAAAGGCACAAAGGTTCAAAGACGCAAAGGTTTGATGGGTTGAATGCTGCATTTTCCAAGATTCCCTTTGCGCCTTTGTCTCTTGGCGTCTTGGCGTTATTACTTGATTTTGAGGGCAAAGCTTTGAAGACAACTCCTGTAAAGCTGGAAGATTTGCGTGGCGTATTTTCGGTTCCGCCGTTGGCGCGAAAAGACGACGCGCGCCGTTCGCTGGATTTCGAGCAGAATGATTTGATTGTCCGGCACATCGCGTCGGGGGGGATCACGCGGTTTTTATACGGCGGGAATGCCTTTCTGTATCACGTGACACTGCGGGAATACGAAGCGCTGCTGGACTGGCTGTCCGGCTTTGACGATGAGCATTGGGCGATTCCCAGCACCGGGCCTTCGTATGGCCGCGCGATGGATCAGGCGGAGTTGCTGCGCAAATACAAGTTTCCGGCGGTGATGCTGCTGCCATGCGGCGATCCGCGCGACGCGGCGGGACTGGAGCGGGGCTTGCGCGAATTTGCCGACGCATCCGAAACCAAGCTGATTTTATATTTGAAAGAAGAGAACAACTTCGGCGCGGACAAAGAGGCCGGCTTGGATGTCGTGGCCAAACTGGTGGCTGACGGATTGTGTGTGGCCATCAAATACGCCGTCGTTCGGCAGGACCCAAAGCATGACGCCTATCTGGAATCCTTGCTGACGCGAGTTGACCGCAATCTGGTGGTCAGCGGCATCGGCGAACGTCCGGCGGTTGTTCATACGCGCGACTGGCAATTGCCCGGCTTCACCACCGGTTCCGGCTGCATTGCTTCGCTGTCCAGCCAGAAGCTTTTTGAAGCCTGCGCGCGCGGCGATTTCGCGCTCGCCGAACAACTGCGCGAACTGTTTATCCCGCACGAAGATTTGCGCGATGCCTGGAGTCCGGCCAAAGTGCTGCACTATTCAACCGAACTGGCCGGCATTGCCAAGGTGGGTTCGCCGCCGCCGTTCCTGTCGCCGCTGTCGGCGGAACGATTGAACGAGCTTGCGCCGGTCGCGCAACGACTCGTTTCTCAAAGCTAAAAGTAAACGGCAGCTTTTTTCAGGAGTCAGCCGAATGCCAGCAGCCAAACTCCGAGCAGTGATTGACACAAATGTGTTGTTTGAAGGGCTGACCAAGCAAGGCGGAGTGTGTGGCTTGATTGTGGATGCCTGGCTGAATGAAGACTTTTCCGCCTGCACTTCGATGGCGCTTGAATATGAATACGCCGACGTTCTGACTCGCAAGCTTTCGCCGGTTCGGTGGCAAAAGCTCAGCACTGTACTTGGGTTACTGCTTGATTTGGCTGAGCCTACGAGGATTTATTACACGTGGCGGCCATCGGCTTCTGATCCCGGCGATGATTTTCTGGTGGATTGCGCGATGAATGCCAATGCCCTGATTGTAACGAGAAATGTCAGGGATTTCCGGCTGGCCAGCCGTGATCTGGGGATTCAGATTCAAACCCCTGAACAATTCGCCGCAACCTTGACCGCTGCTTTGCAAGCGTCGGCCAATTGAATCAGAATTCCCGTCAAGGAGAAATAACTTATGAGCGTTCTGACTCTGAATCTACCTGACCACCTGCATCAAAATCTGTCTGCGCAGGCGCAAACCGAAGGGGTTTCGCTTGAAGAGCTAATCGTTTTCGCTCTGTCCAGGCAGTCAAGCCCCGGGTATCGGATAGAGGCTCAAACTGAAGCGCAAATTCGTGAGCAAGAACTCCGGCGTGATGCTTTAAGGCAGAGTTTGGGGCGTGCTTCCAAAGAAGAAGCCCGATGCATTTTGAAAGACAGAGAAGTTATCCAGCCTGAGGAAGCGCTTGATCCGCAGGTTGCGGACTTCCTGCGCGCTCATCTTGCCCGAACCGCATAATCTAGCCGCACGAAGATTTGCGCGACGCTTGGAGTCCGGCCAAAGTGCTGCACTATTCGACTGAACTGGCGGGCATCGCGAAAACCGGTTCTCCGCCGCCGTTCCTGTCGCCGCTGTCGGCGGAACGATTGAACGAGCTTGCGCCGGTCGCGCAACGACTGATTGAAAACGACCGGTAAAATTTCAGCGCAATCTTGAAATGCGAAAGCCCGCCAACGAATGTTCATTCTGGTGGGCTTTCGCATTTCGGCAAGCGCAAGCGGGTTTGTTTAGTGAATCTCCGGCTCCGGCGTTGGCGCGCCCGCGTGCAGGAAATCGAAATCGCAGCCTTGGTCAGCTTGCGTGACGTGGTCCAGGTAAAGCGCCGTGAAGCCGCGTTCGTATTTTCGCGGCGGCGGCGTCCAACGGCTGCGGCGTTCGGCCAGTTCTTCTTCGCTCACCAGCAGATTCAGCTTTCGGTTCGGAACATCCAGTTCGATCAAGTCTCCAGTTTGAACAAACGCCAGCGGCCCGCCGATGTAACTTTCCGGCGAAACGTGCAGCACGCACGCGCCGTAGGAAGTGCCGCTCATTCGCGCATCGGAGATTCTGACCATATCGCGCACGCCCTGTTTCAGCAGCTTTTTCGGGATCGGCAGCATTCCCCATTCCGGCATACCGGGACCGCCCAGAGGACCGGCGTTTTGCAGCACGATCACCGAATCGGCGTCAATCTCCAGCGCTTCATCGTCCATCCGCGCGGCCATGTCGTTGTAGTCGTTGAAAACCACGGCGCGCCCGGTGTGCTGATGCAAGCGAGGTTCGGCGGCGGTCGGTTTGATCACCGCGCCATTTGGAGCCAGATTGCCGTAGAGAATTGCTGTGCCCCCTTTCGCTGAAACAGGATTCTCACCTGAGCGAATCACATCCGCGTTGTGAACCTGGGCCGAGGCGATGTTTTCGCCGAGCGTTTTGCCATTGACTGTCAACGCCTCCAGCTTCAGCAACCCAGGAATCTGACTCAGCAGGGCGCGCAATCCGCCCGCGTAGTAAAAATCTTCCATCAGAAACTGCCCTGACGGGCGAATGTTGGCGACCACCGGCGTGCGTTGGGCGATTTCGTCAAACTGCTTCAAATCAATCTTGATCCCGGCGCGTCCGGCCATGGCGACGATGTGAATGATGGCATTTGTCGAACCGCCGATGGCCATGTCGGTCGTGATGGAGTTGTCAAAAGAATCGGCGGTCAGAATGTCGCTCGGTTTCAAATCTTCCCACACCATTTCGACGATGCGGCGTCCGCATTTGGTCGCCATTCGCTGGTGATTGGCGTCCACCGCCGGGATCGAAGACGCGCCGGGCAAGGTCATGCCCATCGCTTCGGCAATGGCTGTCATCGTCGAAGCAGTTCCCATCGTCATGCAAACGCCGGCGGAGCGCGCGATGCCGTCTTCCATTTCGGACCATTGTTCGTCGGTGATGTTGCCCGCGCAGCGTTCCGCCCAGTATTTCCAAACGTCGCTGCCCGAACCGAGCGGCTGTCCGTTCCAATTGCCGCGCAGCATCGGCCCGGCGGGCAGGTAAATCGCGGGCAGGTTCATGGAAATCGCGCCCATCAGCAAACCCGGCGTCGTTTTGTCGCAACCACCCATCAGCACCACGCCATCCACGGGCTGCGAACGCAGCATCTCTTCGGTCTGCATCGCCAGAAAGTTACGGTACAGCATCGGGCTGGGCTTCATGAACGTTTCGGTAATTGGCATCGCGGGCAGTTCGACGGGGAAGCCGCCCGCCTGCCAGATGCCGCGCTTGATTTCTTCGGCGCGCACGCGGAAGTGACTGTGGCAGATGCTCAGATCGCTCCAGGTGTTGATGATGCCGATGACCGGTTTGCCGGCGAAATCTTCCAGCGCGTAACCGACCTGCTTGGCGCGCGAACGATGGCCGAAGCCACGAACCGTATCCACGCCCAGCCAGCGATGGCTGCGCAATTCCTGTGATGTTTTTTTGTGTTTGTTGTCTGTCATGGTGTTTTTGCTTTTTCTCAACTCATCTCAAATCAATGGAAACAGCTTTGCGCCCAGCATCGTCACCAGCAAGCCGAGCACGCCCATGATCACGTTAAGCGGAACCAGGGCTTTCAAGCCTTCTTTCTCGGTCATGCCGCTCATTTTCGTGATCACCCAGAAGCCGCTGTCGTTCATCCACATAATCAGCTTCGAGCCGCAGCCGATGACCAGCGCCAGGTAAACCGGATGAAAGCCCAATTGCTCGACCGTCGCGATGCCGGAAAAGGCGCCGGCCGCGGTCAGCATCGCCACGGTTGCGGAACCTTGCGCGGTGCGAATCATGGCTGTCAAGACGAAAGCCATCGGCAAAATCGCGGATTGATACCCGGCGGCCATCTGTTCGATAAATGCGCCGATATTGGTTTGTTGCAACACCGTGCCGAAGGCTCCGCCCGCGCTGGTAATCAAAATGATCACGCCGGCGTCGGCAAGCGCGGCTTTGACGGAATCCTCTCCCTGTTTGGCCGAACTTGAGCGCCACAGCACCAGCAGCGCGATGACCGCGCCCAGAATCAAGGAAATGTTTTTGTCGCCCAGGATCGTCAGCGCCTTCAGCCAGCCGGATTGTCCGCCGGAACCGGCCGTGGCATTAAGCGTGATCAGTGCCACCGGCAGCACAATCGGCAGCAGGGAAACCCACAACGACGGCAGGTCCTTTTCATCGCGGGCGGCGACTTCTTCCAATTGCTTCAATGATTCTTCCGATTCGCGCAGTGGCACTTCCATCCGCCGGTTTGCCCATAGTGCATAAACATATCCCGCCGTGGCTGTAATTGCGCCCACGATCATTCCCCCCATGATCATCGTCGCCAGGTTGACGTTGAACTGACTGGCAATGAACAACGGCCCAGGCGTCGGCGGAACCAGCGAATGCGTCATCGTCGCGCCCGCCACCACGGTCAGCACGTACAGCAGATAATTCCTGCCGGTTCGCAGCCGCGTCGCCTTGACCAGCGGAACCATCAGATAAAACACCGTGTCAAAGAAAACCGGAATGCCCAGCAGGTAGCCGCTCGACAAAAACGCCTGCGGCGCGCGTTTTTCGCCGAGCAACTTCAGGGCGGCGCGCACAATTCGGTCCGCCGCGCCGCTGCGCAACATGCATTCGCCGATGATCGAAGCCATCGCGATGACGATGCCGATTTGCCCGACCGTCCTGCCGAAGCCTTCGGCAACGCGATCAACAAAAAGTTGCGCGGCAAGCTGTTGGGAGGCTGCCGCGCTCATCTTTTTTGCCAGAGCGAATTGCAACAGCACGTCGTGCGGCGTCAGCACGGCAACGACCAGCGCCCCAAGCAGCAACGCCAGAAAAGCGTGCAACCTCAGTAACAGAATGCCGCCAATCACGACAGCCATGCCGATCAGGAGAAGTAGAAATGGGTGCATAGTGGTGCGAGAGTGTATGCGGAAGCCCGAATTCGCGCCAGTGAGAAGCGGCAAAACTGCGGCGCTGATGATCGGAAGAATTCATCTGGATTGGCGAATGGCTGGAGGCAAGTGGCAACGATTTTACGAATCACGATAGTTGCGTTTTTGTTCCCAGGATTCGGCAATTCTACAAAACTGTCCGCCACGTTCCGGCAATCAACCGTTGTATCGGGAAAGCAGTCTTGAACCGCGCAATGCTGTACCAGCTTGTCCTGGAATTCTCCCTTTTCTTCCTGCCAGATATTCTCCTCAGAGTGTCGCGCGCCGCCATCGGCAGATGGAACGGACAGAGATTCCGCCGTCTGTTTCCAACATTTGCGTCGCCAAATACCAGAGAGAAACAAATTTGTCCGCAAACTGTAGAAGTGACCAGGCGCAGGAGTTCTTTGCCTTGCCCACCCGCTGCGAAATCTATCTATTTGGCGCAATGGAGTTTAGCGCTTAACAATTTTATTGAAGAACGCCTTGTCCTGACCTGGCACATCAAATGCTGAGGAAACTTCAGCCAATGACAAAACAAGCGATTCCTTCACTAGAGTTGGCTTCACGGATTCAGATCAGACGAAAACGGAAAACCCCGCTTGAGCTTGGCGGCCTGCGGGGTTTCCATACTCCAATTGATTGTTGACCAGAAAGGAGCGGTGCGAATGCTAGCAAAAACCCCTTTAACGAGCAAAGTATTTGCTTTCGCTGTAAATCAAATCTTCCGAATTCTCTCTCCGCGATTCACTGTAAAACCAAGGCCGGTTTGGCTGAGCGGACGGGTGATGTTGCCCATGATCATAATGATGCTGTTTGGCGCGACGCAGGTCTTCGCGCAATCTTATCAGGGCGCGCTGCGCGGCTCATTGCACGACAGCACGGGGAATGCCCTGCCCAATGTCACGATGACGCTGGTCAACACGGCAACCAATGTGGCGCGCACCACGGTCACCAATGGCAGCGGAGAATACTTCTTTGAAAAAGTTGACCCCGGCTCGTACAAGGTCGAGGCCACGCAGGCCGGCTTCAAGAAACTGGGCCGCTCCGGCATTCTGGTCGAAACGCAGCAACAGATCACGCTCGATCTGACGATGGAACTTGGCAATGTCGCCGAAACGGTGGTCATTACGGGTGATGTGCCGTTGATGGATACGGCGACCGCTTCGACCGGAACCGTCATCAGCAAACAAATTCTGGACGATCTGCCAAACTCGGGGCGCAATCCCTTCGCAATTTCAGCGATCACGCCGACGGTGATTCCAGTCGGCAATCCGACTTTCAACCGGCAGCAGGATCAGACGGGTTCTTCGGCAATTTCGCTGGGCGGCGGGCCGGTGCGCGGCAACAACTACATCATTGACGGCGTGCCGATCACGGATCTGCGCAATCGCGCGGTCATCATCCCGACGATTGAAGCCGTGCAGGATGTCAAAGTTCAGGTCAACACCTACGACGCTGAAGCCGGACGCACGGGCGGCGGCTTTTTCAACACCTCGGCGCGTTCGGGCAGCAACGATTTGCATGGCTCGCTGTTCGGATTCATTCGTCCGTCGGCATTGCAGGCCAACAACTTTTTCAACAACCGCCGCGGCATTGCCAAACCCGATGCGCCCTACAAACTTTACGGCGGCTCGGTGGGCGGAGCGGTGCGCATTCCGTGGCTGTACAACGGCAAAGACAAAACCTTTTTCTGGGCGGCGTTTGAAGGCTACCGGATGAGCACGTTCCTGAGCGAAACCTTCACGCTGCCGACGGAACTGGAACGCGCAGGGAATTTTTCGCAAACGCCGAATCTGATTGTCCGGGACCCGCTGACGGGCCAGCAATTCCCCGGCAACATCATTCCGGCCAATCGCTTCGATCCGGTCGGCGCCAAGCTCGTCACCTTCTTCCCGAAGCCGAATGGCTCCGGATTCCTGAACAATGCTTCGGTCACTTCGACCTTGAAGGATCGCGCCGATCAGCACACTTTCAAACTGGATCATTCGCTGACCGAAACCTGGAAGATGAGCGGCTTTTACGCGCATTACGGCAGCCGCGAACCCGAGGCCGATTATTACAGCAATATCGCCAATCCGAATGGCTATCTGCTGTTCCGCAACGTTCACGCCCTGGCCTTCAACAACATTGTCTCGCTCGGCCCTTCAACGGTCCTGAGCCTGCGCTACGGGTACAACACCTTCGCCGATAACACGACGACGATCAGCGCGGGCTTCGATCCGGCGCAGCTTGGCTTCGCCAGCAGCTTTTTGAAGGACATCAACTTCAAGAAGTTCCCCCGCATCAACATCGTCGGCAATGCCTATGGCCCGTCGAACGCCGCGTTCGGTTCAGCAGCGCCGTCCGATCAGGTTTATTACTCGCACAACATTCTGGGCAGCCTGTCGAAACTGGTCGGCAAACACAGCGTGAAATTCGGCGCGGATTACCGGCGGCTGGCGACGGATTTCACCGAATACGGCCAGGCGAGCGGTTCGTTCTTTTTCAACTCCAACGAAACCGGCAACGCGATTGCGAACATCCTGCTGGGCCGGTTCGATTTCACGCGCCAGAACACGGCGCAGATTGCCACGCCGCTGTCAGCGTATCTGGATTACGGCGCGTTCTACCTTCAGGACGATTACCGCATCACCTCGAAACTGACGATCAACGCTGGCCTGCGTTATGAAATCGAAACCGGATTGAAGGAGCGCGAAGATCACTTCACCGTCGGTTTCGATCCAACCGCGGCCAGTCCGCTGAAAGTGCCGGGCTTGGATTTGAAAGGCGGTTTGCTGTACGCCGGCGTCAATGGCGCTCCGAGCGCGCAGACCGACACCTATCATAAATTTGCGCCGCGTGTGGGCTTCGCGTATGCGCTGAACGACAAGACCACGATTCGCGGCGGATACGGAATCTTTTACGCGCCGCCGATCTTCAACTTCACGATTGCGGGTTTGGGCGCGCTGGGCTTTTCGGCGATTTCGACGGTTTCGCCGGGAGCCACCTTGTCCAATCCCTTTCCGAATGGGCTGAATAAACCCATCGGCAACTCGCTCGGCCTGCTGACCAACGTCGGCGACGTGGTTCATTTCGTGGATCAGAACCGCAAGCCGGCTTATGTCCAGCAGTTTTCGGTGGACGTGCAGCGCGAACTGCCCTACGGCATTACAGCCACGCTGAGTTACAACGGCAGCAAAGGCACGAAGCTGCAAATCGGCGGCATCAACGATTCGACGTTCAACATCAACCAGTTGACACCGGATAAGTTGACCGATCCGAACCTGCTGACTTCAGTGCCGAATCCGTTTTTCGGCATCATCACGACGGGCGCGCTTTCGGGCGCGACGGTGCAGAAACGCCAGTTGCTGCGGCCGTTCCCGCAATTCACGGACATCTTCGTTCACGGTGCGAGCGCCGGAAAATCCTTCTTCAATTCCTTCACGGTGAAAGGACAAAAGCGGCTGACGAAGGACCTGAGCTTCCTGACTTCGTACACCGTCAGCGAAATGAAGGACAACATCATCGGCCAGGGAAATTACTACGCCGGCACGTCGGGCTTTGCGCCGAACATCTACAACCTGGAGCCGGAATACGGACTGGCTTCGATTGACACGAAACATCGTTTCATCATCAGCGGCAGTTATGAATTGCCGTTCGGCAAAGGCAAGTCTTTTCTGAACGGCGGCGGCGTAATGGACCGCGTGGTTGGCGGGTGGCAGTTCAATGTCATCGGCACTGTGCAAAGCGGGTATCCGCTTTCGATTACGCAATCGAACAACAACACAAACGCCTACAGCAGCGGCCAGCGTCCGAACCTGGTGGCCGGGCAGGAGATCAAAGCCGCCGATGCCCTGCAGCGCGCCTTGTCCCCGAATGCGGCGGACGGCGGATATTTCAACGTGGCGGCATTCACAACCGCGGCGGCCAGCACCTTCGGCACGCTCAGCCGGACGCTGGATGTGCGTGGGCCTGGCCAGAGCAACTGGGACCTCGGCGTGACGAAGGACACGGTGATTTTTGAATCGTTCAAAGCCCAGTTCCGAATGGAGGCAATCAATGCGTTCAACACGCCGGTTTTCCGCGCGCCCAACACAACGTTCGGCAGTTCCAGCTTCGGCAAGATTACTGCCCAGGCGAACTTCGCCCGCGTCGTGCAATTGAGCGTGCGCCTGATGTGGTAATGCGGTGGTAATGCCGTCGCGAATGGGGGCGGTACCGGGAGCGGTAGCGGCCTGGCGGACGTCATAAGTTCGCCAATTGAGCAAACCGGGTGGCTATCGCTCCCGGTGCCGCTCCCAATGGCAACGGGTTACAGGGATGGTTTTCCGAAAGCGCCAGAGTGGACTGGTTTGCTTTCGTGCGGAAGGGCTGATTGGCCGCTTCTGGCGCTTCGGAATGCCTGTTAAATCAATCGCCCATTTGTCTGGGGCGGATTTTCCAACACAAGCAATGACGAAAGACGAAACAAGTTGTACCGGGCGCGCGATGAGCGACAGGACAGCAGGTCCCGCTGATCGCGCGCTCATTGGTTTGCGAGCCACTCCCGCAATGGAGTTGCGCCGCTGCTATTCAAAGTTTGCCGCGGATTGGCGCTCGCCGGAAAAGTGGGCACAGCGGCGCGGGGATTTTTTTGGCGGCACGGTGGCGGCCTTGATTGCCGTACCGTATGGAATGGCGCTTTCCATCGCCATCGGTTTGCGCCCGGAAGCGGGCTTGTACACCTCAATCATTGGCGGCGCGATTTCCGGGATGATCTCCGACGCGCCCGTGGTCGTCAGCGGCTTGTCCGCCACGGTCGTGCCGGTGATGGCGGCCCTGGTGCAAAGCCACGGCATTGGCGCGGCGCTGGCCGCGGGCGCACTGAGCGGTCTGATCATGCTGATGATCGGCGTGCTGCGCCTGGGAAGATTTTTTCATTATCTGCCCCAATCGGTCATCGGCGCCTTCACCAGCGGCCTGGGCGTCATCATTGTTTCGTCACAGTTGAAAGCCGTCTTTGGCGTCAAAACCACTCCGGTGGGATTTGATCTTGGCGTGGTGGATGATCTGTGGGCGGTGGCGCGCATTTCGAATCACGGCGATTCGCACGCGCTGGCCATCAGCGCCTTGGTCATTGGCGTGATGTTCCTGCTGCCCTTGTGGAAAAAGAGCATTCCCGCGTCGCTCGTCGCCGTGGTTGTGGCGACCGTGGCGGCGTATTTTTCCGGCTGGCAACTGCCCAGCGTCGGCGCGTTGCCGGACAGCTTCCCGCATCCCAGCCTTGGCGGGCTGAATTTTTCGGACTTTTCGGATTTGATTTATCCGGCGTTTACGCTGGCCGGCCTGCTGACCATCAATCAGTTGTTGACAGTGGTCGTGACGGACCGGTTACCGGAGCGCCTGCCAAATGGGCTGAATGCGGTGCGCGGCGAAGTGAAGTTCAACCGCGAACTGATTGCGCAGGGCGTGGCGAATATGACCTGCCCGTTTTTCGGCGCGCCACCGGGCGTGGCGATGCTGGCGCGCAGCGTGGCCAGCGCGAAGGCCGGCGCGGTCAGCCGTTGGTCGGTTTTCGCGCATAGTTTTGTTTTATTGTTGTTTCTGTTGCCGCTGCGCTCGCTGGTCAGCCATATCCCCCTGGTCGTCCTGGCGGCGGTGACGGTGGCTGTGGGGTTGCAACTGATCGGAATCGAGCGCTTTCGCGAATTGAAGCGGATGAATCGCGCGGATGCAGCGCTGTTTCTGGTGACCTTTGGTTTGGTCATTTTCAGCGATTTGATCGTCGGCGTCGGCATCGGTTCGCTCGTCGCCATGCTGTTGTTTGTTGAGCGCGCGGCACAGTCAACACGGCTTGAAGCAATTGTTCCTGAACCAGCAAAGCAGGAACCCTCGGCCATTTTCTCCTCTCCCGAAGCGGCGCAATCGCAGGCCGACAAGCAGCTTACGCTGCAGGCGGAAATGCAAATCTACCGGCTGACCGGCCCGCTTTTCTTTGCTTCCAGCGAAAAAATCCTGACCCGCCTGATCCGCGAAGTCACCGCGAAAACCCTGGTACTGGATTTGACCGAAGCCGGTCCGATTGATTCCGCCGCCACCGATTGTCTGCGCCAGCTCGCCGCGCGGCAGCGGCAGCGCGGCGGTGAGTTGCATTTGATCGGACTGGATACGCGACTTTTCGCTTCTTTTGAAAAAGACGGCTTGCTGGCCCAAGTTGGCCTGGCCATCCGTCGCGATGAAGACACGACTCGCCACACAGGCAAACTCGTGAATTCGATGTTAGTTCACCCGCCGGGGCACTCGATTCCGGCGATTCCGGCAACCCACTCCCGCGTGGCGTGAAGCCGTTTGAAGCTTCTCCGCCACGCTCTGACCTAAGCAGTCAGGCAAAGATTCCGAGGGCGTTTTATTTTCCATTTCCCAGTTTCCATTTTTCATTTTTCCATTGAGCCTGTCGCAGTTCATCGCAATGACAAATGAAAAATCAAAACTGGGAAATGAAATAAAGAATAACCTTCAGAAGATTTGCTTTCCTGCTTGAATGACCCGAAACCCAGGAGGAACTTTATGAGCATCATAAGCAGTCCACAATACGCAGAGCAGAACTTGCAGCGGCAGCTTTCCCGCCGCTCCTTCGGTCGTATGGCGGCGCTGGTTGCCGCCGGAGCGTCGCTGCCGTTTTACGGCGAAGCCAGTCTGGCCTTTGCGCAGCTTTCCAAAACCGGCCCCATTCCGCCGGACGCGGTCAAGATCAACGCCAACGAAAATCCGCTCGGACCTTGCCCCGAAGCCCTGGAGGCAATTTCCAAAGTCATTGCCAAAGGCGGGCGGTATGAATATGGAATGACCGACGAGTTCGCCAAGACACTGGCTGATCTGGAAGGCCTGGACACTGAATACATCCTGCCCTTTCCCGGCTCCAGCGATCCGCTGCACCGCGCTGTGCTGGCGTTCTGTTCTAAAGAAAAACCGTTTGTGATGTCCGATCCGGGCTACGAAGCCGGGGGCCGTGCCGCACAGTTCATCGGCGCAAAAATCGTCAAGGTTCCCCTCACCCCAACCCACGCCCACGATGTCAAAGGAATGGTCAAAGCCGCGACCGAACGCAAAGCCGGATTGATTTACATCTGCAATCCGAACAATCCGACCGGCACCATCACGCCGCGCGCCGACATCGAATGGGCGCTGGCCAACAAACCCGAAGACACCATCCTGCTGCTCGACGAAGCCTACATCCATTTAAGCGAGGAACCGCTTTGTTCCGATCTGGTTGCGATGGACAAGGATGTGATCATCCTGCGCACCTTCTCGAAGTTGTACGGAATGGCTGGCCTGCGCGCCGGCGCGGCAATGGGACGGCCGGATCTGATTGGCAAGCTCAAGAACTTCGGCGCAGGCGCTCTGCCGCTGACCGGCATGGCCGGCGCAACCGCCAGTCTGAAAGTAAAGAAGCTGGTGCCAGAACGCCGACAGATCATCAAGGATATTCGCGAAGATGTCTTTTCCTTCCTCGAAAAAAACAAAATCGAGTTTGTCCCTTCGGTCAGCAACTGCTTCATGCTGAACGCCAGGATGCCCGCGCGGCGGCTGGTCAACGCCATGCAGAAAGAGAAGATTTACATTGGCCGCGTCTGGCCCGCCTGGCCCACGCACGCCCGCATCAGCATTGGCACAAAAGAAGAGATGGCGAAGTTCAAGACGGCGCTGCTGAAGGTGATGGGAGAATTACAGGCCTAAATCAGAGCAGTCAAACGTGGGACGGACTTTAGTCTGTCGTCAGGCGTGGCGACAGACTAAAGTCCGTCGCCACGGTTTCAATCTTGCCTGCCCTGATATACGGGCAATAAGAGTTACGGCAGTGAGCGGGAGCCGAAAGAAACCCGATGATGAGGCCCTCCCGCCACTGCCGTGGCAGCTTTTCTTACCGTGGGACAAGCGGCCAGAAATACGGAATCAGCCAAAGCGCCAGCATGGCCAGCAGCAGATCGAGCACGATTCCCATTCTGACGAAGTCCTTGAAGCGATAGCCGCCGGGGCCGTAAATCATCAGGTTTGTCTGATAACCCATGGGCATCGCAAACGACGCGGAAGCGCCCAGCGCAATGGCGGCAATCAAAGCCATTGGATTGATTCCCATCTGCGCCGCGCTCGACACCGCAATCGGCGCCAGCAGCGCAACGGTGCCGCTGTTCGACATCAGTTCGGAAATCAACACTGCAACCAGAAAGAAACAAGCCAGAATGACGTAAGGGCCGGTCATGCCGGTCAGGGCAGTCAATCCTTTCGCCAGGCCGGAGGTGATGCCGGTCTTTTCCAGCGCCAGTCCCAGCGCCAGCGTTCCGGCAAGCAGAAAGACCAGGCTCAGATCAATCGCGCGGTACGCCTCGCGCGGCGGCAAACAGCCTGTCAGCATCAACACCGCGCATCCGGCGACCGCGGCCGTGACAATCGGCAGCCAACCCAGCGCCGCAACGCCAACCACGCTGACCAAAACCAGCATGGTGATCAGCAACAGGCGGGGACGTTGTGTGACCCGCGCCAGCGTGCCAATCACCAGAAAACCGCGCGTTTCGGCCAACGCCTGCAGCGCTTCCGGCGAACCTTCGATGACCAGCACATCGCCGGCGTGAAGCGGCGTTGTGGACGGGCGCTCAGTCAGCGCGCCCTGCCGGCGAACCGCCAGCACCACCGCATCGTAACGTTCCGCGAATCGAAGCTGTTTGATCGTCTGTCCGATCAGCCCCGACGTGGTCAGCACCACGACTTCGGCAAGTTGCAGTTTATCCGGCGCAGGTTCCGCCGCCGGCACACTCTGCTCTCGCATTTCTTCAGCAGAAGCCGGCGCGGAGGAGTCGCTCACCGGCGCGGGCTGGCGTTCGGAGGGGCGATGCAATTCCAGCCCGTCTTCGGCCGCCAGCGCCAGCACCCTGTCCAAAGCCCCCCGCACCCGCAGCGAATCGCCAGCGGCAAAGTGCGGTCGCTGTTCCTCCAAACCGACGACCTGTCCATCACGCACCAGACCAATCAATTCCACGTCCAGGTCACGCATGAATCGTTCTCGATTCACTTCCCTGCCAATCCAGGGCGAACCGTTCATCACGATCACTTCCGACAAATAGGGATCGGCCTGACCAATCGTTTCCGGGGCGGCGACCTGAGTGCGCGGCAGAAACCAGCGTCCGACCAGCAGGATATAGGCAAATCCCGCCACCAGCATCGGCAGGCCCACCTTGCCGATCTCGAACATCGAAAAGCCCGGCAGCCCCTGGTTGCGCGCAAATTCGTGCGCCACCAGATTGGTTGATGTTCCGATCAAAGTACACATCCCGCCGAAAGTCGCCGCATGCGACATCGGCATCAGCACACGTCCCGGACTCGCCCCCGTGCGCCGGCAGACTTCCAACACGACGGGAATGAAAATCGCAACCGCCGCCGTGTTGTTGATGAAGGCGGACAGCATGGCGATGACCACCATGATGACCGCGGTGAAAAGAAGCTCCGAACGGCCCAGCGGAGCCAACACGCGCCGCGCCAGCAATGACAGCACCCCCGTCCGCTCAATCGCGGAAGACAACACCAGCACCGCCGCGACTGAAACCGTGGCGGGATGACTGAATCCGGAAAACGCATCTCCCGGCCCCAGCACGCCTGTCAGCAGCAACGCCAGAATCGCCAGCAGCGAAACCACATCCGGCGGAACCCTCTCACTGACAAAGCCGTAGATTGCGCCTGCCAGAATAAGTAGCGTCGCCATGGCTTTCAAAAACGGGACCGTCAGGATTGCTTCCATACGAAATAGTTCTCCGCCGTTTGAGGTTTTTTGAAATCCGCTTCTTTCCTTTTACCACGCCACCCGCGAAAGCATAAGATCAAGCCATGGACTGTCGTATCGGATGTGGCGCGTGCTGCATTGCCCCCTCCATTTCATCGCCGATTCCCGGAATGCCGAATGGCAAACCGGCGGGCGTTCGTTGTCCGCAATTGACGGTGGACAATCATTGTCTGCTCTTCGACAAGCCGGAGCGCCCGGCTGTCTGCGTCAGCCTTCGCCCCAGCGAGGAAATGTGCGGAGCGAACGACCAGGAGGCAATGAATCGGCTGACTTGCCTGGAAAAGCTCACCCGGCCAAATTCATCGCCCGCGGCCCCCTTCCATCAAATCGTTGAACCGGATTGCTGACACGCAGCAGTTTGTTTTGCGTGACGCTTCCGTGAAAGAAATTTGGTTTCCTTGATTTCCAATTCTCAAAATCTCTACGCACAAATAATCAAGGAGAACCAACTGATGATTCGCGCTGTCCAAGTCATCGTATTTTTTCTGGCCGTTGCCATCTGGCAAATCAGTGAAATGAATATTGCCGAGGGAAAAGCGGCCAAGCCGACCTGGAGTCAATGGCGAGGCCCAAGCCGCGACGGGAAGGTCGCCGGAGTTCCCTGGCCGGAGCGTTTGTCCGCCAATTCCTTGCGGCAAATATGGAAAACGCCGCTGACACCCAGCTATTCCGGGCCAATCGTCAGTGAAGACGCCGTTTTTGTCACCGAAACCAAAGACAAAGCGACGGAAATTGTCCGTGCGCTGAATCGCCAAACCGGCAAGGAGTTATGGAAAGCGGAATGGGCAGGCGCGATCAGCGTCCCATTCTTCGCCAAAGCAAACGGCGACTGGATTCGCGCCACGCCCGCGTATGACGGCAAGAGCCTGTTTGTCGCCGGAATGCGCGATGTGCTGGTCAGCCTGAACGCCAAAACCGGCAAGGAACAGTGGCGAGTGGACTTTGTCCAAGAATTCAAGACCAATGCGCCGGAGTTCGGCCTGGTCTGCTCTCCATTGATTGACGGCGAAGCGATCTATGTCCAGGCGGCCAATTCGCTGGTCAAGCTGAACAAGGCAACCGGCAAAGTCATCTGGCGCACGATGGAAAGCGGCAGCAATATTATGGAAAGCGGCGCCTTTTCCTCGCCGGTGCTGGCCGAAGTCGCCGGTCAGCGGCAACTGATCGTGCAAACGCGCGAGAAGCTGGCCGGTGTTGATCCCATTTCTGGCGCGGTGCTGTGGTCGCAAACAGTTCCATCCTTTCGCGGCATGAACATCCTGACGCCGGTTGTGGTCGGGGACGCCATTTTCACCAGCAGCTATCAAAACAAATCATGGCTGTACCAGATTTCAAAATCGGAAAGTTTCAAGGTGGCGGAAGCCTGGAACAATAACGCGCAAGGTTACATGTCCACGCCGGTCGTCATCAATGGTTATGCCTACCTGCATCTGGGAAATCAGCGGTTCACCTGCATCAATTTGAAAACAGGCGAACGCACCTGGACCAGTTCCAAGCCTTTCGGGAAATATGCCAGTCTGGTGGCGCAAGGCGACCGAATTCTGGCGCTGGATGAACGCGGAATCCTGCTGCTGATCAAAGCCAATCCCAAAGAATTTGAACTGCTGGATGAACGAACCATCAGCGAAGACGAAACCTGGGCGCATGTCGCCGTCTGCGGAGAAGAAATTTTTATCCGTGAACTGAATGCAATGACCGCCTATCGCTGGCAAAGCCCGAACACAGACGGCAAAGGAAAATAACTTTTCTACCAGCACGGCCTGCCTGCAAAGTGTTCCGGCAGGCAGGCCGTAATTCCCGCCCCAGTCAGCCTGTCAAAAATCTTTTCTTTTTTTTTCTTCTCCTGTCGAATTCCGGATTTCTCCTTCGTCTATAGGCCGAAAACGGGAGTGAGGCGTACAATGACGTCCCACGTTTTCTCGCTTTGACTGATGGCCGCCGGCCATTAACACCACCAACTGACCAAGGAGAAACAACCTATGCCGCAATACATGCTTATCTCCCAGGACTCGATGGAGATTCCCGAAGGCTTTGAGATCACGCCCGAAATCATTCAGGGCATCATTCAGAAATACAGCGACTGGGCCGACAGCCTGCAAAAATCCGGCCATCTGGTCGGGTTGAACAAACTGCGCGAAGACCCCGGCAAACATATCGTCGGCGTTGGCGAAAATCGCGTCGTTACTGATGGCCCGTATGCCGAAACCAAGGAAATCATTGGCGGGTACTGGATCATCAACGCCGCCGATTACGACGAAGCCGTCAAGCTGGCTTCCGGCTGTCCCAGCCTGGAATTCGGCAGCCGCGTCGAAGTCCGCCAAGTCGAGGATTTGTCTTCCTATTCGGGCTGAGAACCCCCTTTCGACAGGATTGACGGGATTCAACAGGACGAGAACAAATCCTGAAAAATCCTGTTCATCCTGTCTATTCCCCAAACACGATGGCTGAAGTCTCGGACAACAAAGTGCCCGCCCTGGTGGATCATTTGTTCCGTCATCAAGCGGGCCAAATGATCGCCACACTGGTGCGCGTGTTCGGGCCGCGACACATTGATCTGGCCGAGGAAGTCGTGCAGGAAGCGCTGGTCAAGGCCTTGCAGCTTTGGTCGTATCGCGGGATTCCTGACAATCCTTCGGCCTGGCTGATTCAGGTGGCGAAAAATAATGCCCTTGATCGCCTCCGCCGCGAAGCCTCGTTGCAGGAAAAATCGGAAGAAATCATTCGGGCGTTTGCGGCGCAGGAAGCGCTCACCCATCAGCGCGCCGGAGCCGGAGCCGGCAATGAAGCGCTCGACGATAGTCTGGCCATGGTTTTTATGGCTTGCCATCCGGCGATTGCCCGCGAAGCTCGCGTGGCGCTGACCCTGAAAACTGTCGGCGGTTTTGGAACCGGCGAAATCGCGCGCGCCTTTCTGGCCAGGGAGCCGACCATTGCGCAGCGGCTGGTGCGCGCCAAACGGCTGATTCGCGACGAAGGCATCACCTTTGAGTTGCCTTCGGCCAAAGAGATGTCGGCGCGGCTGGATTCGGTGCTGGAAGTCATCTACCTGATGTTCAATGAAGGCTACGCGGCGCATAGCGGCGAAAATCTGGTGCGCGCCGATTTGTGCGAGGAAGCGATTCGCCTGGGTTCGTTAATCGTCCGGCATCGGGCGACCAATCTGCCGAAAAGCCACGCGCTGCTGTCCCTGATGCTCTTTCAAGCCGCGCGGCTGGCAACCCGCGTTGGCGCGGGCGGCGAATTGTCGCTGCTTTCCGAACAGGATCGGACGCGTTGGGATCGGCGTCTGATGGCGATGGGCTTTCATCACCTTGACCGGAGCGCGGCGGGGCAGGAATTCACTGAATACCATCTGCAGGCGGCCATCGCCTCCTGCCACGCGGCGGCCACGCGGTACGAACTAACCAATTGGGAACAGATCGTGCGGCTCTATGACTTGCTGGTGGAACTCAACCCTTCGCCGGTCATCGCGCTGAATCGCGCCGTCGCCATTGCCAAACATCGCGGAGCCGTAGCTGGAATGCACGAAGTTGAAAAAGTGCTGGAACATCCTGCGTTGCGGCAGTATTACCTGTTGCCGGCGACGCTCGGCGAATTGTGGCAGGAGCTTGGCGAAAACCACAAAGCGGCGGATCATTTCCGCCAGGCATTACGTTGTTCGTGTTCCGAACCGGAGCGCCGCTTTCTGCAAAAGAAGCTCGCGGCGGTGACCAATCAATAACTGATGTCACGCGATGAAAGGTTTTCAGGCAGACTTGACAGATGAACGCTGAACATTTTGACCTATACACCGACTATTTGCTCAGTTCGTTTGGTCCCACGACAGCGACCGGATTGTCGGCCTTGCTGGATGAACGATTGAGTCACGATCAAGTGACGCGATTAGTAGCCTCCCCGCCTAAAACAGCGCTGACTTGTGGAAGATCGTCAAACCTCTGGTGCGTACCGTCGAGTCTCCGGAGGCGACTATCAGCATTGATGACAGCATCAGCGAGAAGCCCTACACCGATGAGAACGACATCATCGCCTGGCATTGGAGTCACACTTTTGAGCGTCACGTTAAAGGCCTTGAGTTTCTCACCGCCTACTATCAAGTGGAAGGCGTCTCGCTCCCGATTGCTTTCGACATCGTTGAAAAGACCGAACAGTACGTTGATCCTAAAACGAAGAAGGCTAAACGACGCAGTCCTGTGACCAAGAATCAACGCTATCTGACGGGACGGGATCGCCGGCAAATTGCCTGGATCAATCAACGGCACATCACGGGGGAAAACCTCGACGAGGCGATCACAACGATGATCAACGGTTACAACCAGTTCCGGCTGCCGGGGCTGTGGGGCGGCCTCAGCCGACGGCACGAAGTGGGACTTGTACGAATAGAACCTGCTGTCGGAATACCACATCCGTTACGGCGGGTACGGCGGGATTGGGTACTATCACATCTCCGATAGATACATCGCCCTGTTCTCCCGCTTCATCCCCTGCGGGGTGCGCGAGGCAGTCTTCATTCTCGACGCCGAGCAGCGGAAGAGGATCAAATACAACCATCTGGTGGCAAACTGCCTGATCTTTCACAACGTCTACGCCATGACGATGGCATTACATCGCTTGCTGCGGGAGGGCGTCGGGGTGAAAGAAGAAACGCTGCGCCATTTGAGTCCGTATATAACGAAACACATCAACCGGTTTGGGGTTTATGAATGGAATCTGCGGCGCAAAACGTCTCCAATCAACTACGATCTCGAAATTCTGTCCGCCAATTTCAGGTAAGAATGCAATCAAATAGTCAGTTCCGTTAACTTCGTTGCCATGGGTCTCTTGCGACCTCGCCTTGAAGACGGAGCCGGCATCACCACGCCACAATTTCTGCTTTGGCAGTTCTTCGCGCAGGGCGACCGGGTCGTGTACTTTAAGTTTCATTTGCCACCTCCCTCCTCGACCCGTTTCGCGAGCTGTTTGTAGTAGATGCCTTCCCACTCCCTCGACGCGATGAGCTTGGGCTTGCCGGTGACTTCATCCCAGACGGCCCACCCGTGGCATTTCTCAGACAGGTAACGGGCCTGTTCACCTTCCCGCTTAAACTTGTCGTCGCTTCCGGTCGCCGCCTCCCACAATCGCGTCTCCATCTCGCGGGACCAGCCCGCGGCGCAATACTGCTCGGACAGATGCTCGATCAGCATGATCAATAATTCCGCCGCGATCTTTCGTGCGTCGAGATTCAGCAAGACCTTCGCCGTCCTGCTCTGTGCTTCGCGCAGTTCCTTGATTGCCGCCAAAGTCGTTCGCTGGCGTTCCCGCTCGCGGCGGTGATGTTCCATTCCGCTCTTGATCTGCTCTTCGCGCGGGTCGTCCGCCCCTCCGTACACGAACAGGCCGCAGAGGCTGGCGAAGCCCGCGCGGTCCGCATTCTCGCGCAGCAGTTCTTCGTACCGGGCGATGCGCTCGTCCACGTCCGCCTCGACCATTGCGAGCAGGTCTTCGTCCGTGTGGTTGACCAGTTCGAGCCGCGCGCCACCCAAGGGACGGATCGTCTCCCAGATGTGCATCGGGATGGAGACCATCACGCGCCCGTGGCCGGCTTCAAATTCCATCCCCTCCAGTTCCAGGTAAACGTGATCGTCGTCACATGCCTCGTGGTAGAAATGAAAGTTATCTCCATAAGCGATAGTTGATTTCGTGGACATGTTTGTCCTCCTTTCGCAAAGCGGCGTTCAAGTGCGAATCGCCGCGAGTGATCAAATGCGGCCAACGCTCACCTTAACTCTGATCGTATTGTGGATTGGAGATTCAGGGGAGCGAAGGACCGCCCCCCGCTTGATTATTGACGCCGGTGTGAAAACTCTCTTCGGCAATTCAGGCAGGCGCCGAATTCGGAATCGGCACACGACCACGTCTGCGCTGGCTTCCCTGCCAGGCGCCACAATTTCGTGATCTGTGACATTGTTCCGAAGGTCATTTTTCTTGAAGTCTATAGCATCTCAAGAAAGTCCGTTTGTAACGACCGAAGCGGTTGTTGATCCACTCGAAAGCCTGGCTCGGTTGGGCGCGCAGCGAATGTTGCAAGCCGCTCTGGAAGAAGAGGTGAGTCTTATTTGCAGCGCGCCTGCTACGAGCGCAAGGGCGTCGCTCAAGGTTATCGCAGCGGCTACTTAAACGAGCAACATCATCGAGAGTCCGTTTGCGGCGGTGCGCTTGCGGACGGACGCAGCCAAACGCTTTCGGACAGTCAAATCCGGAGTCCACTTGATCTGGCAGTTGTTGCTGAAGCAGGAAAAGAAATGGCTGCGGTTTTGCGGCGCAGAAAAATGCGCGAAGGTTCAGTTACCGGTTTGAACTCACAAGGGCATTCAGCGAGTTACGCGGGAAACCAATTCCGGCAACATTTGACACTATCTCATACGACCACCATATTTTGCGGTGTCGGACAGCGATTCCCAAAGAACCAACGATCCTGTTGAATTCATGGAATAAGAAGCAATGTACAAAGCCGTCTTTATTGATGACCTTTTTGCTTCGCGCTTCAAGAATATCGCTGAACTGTTGAATTGACGGCAAAAAGTCTTCGATTTTCGCGCTTGCCACGAATTCTGATGGTGCAATATAAAACGCTCGTTATCAGATGATCACTGACACCCCGAGATGCGCAGCGAGTCAGAGTGTGAATCAGGTCGAACGCCTCAGCCGTCGGAGTGTAAATTTCGTTCAACTCGTTGTCTGTAATGGAGTTTTTCAGGCGCAGGTAGGTGGTATCGTGAATGGTCGGCAAATGGCGGCTCACCCCAAAATTGATTTTGGCGGTGATTGGAGAGCGGATTATAAGGAGTCAGACGATGGACTTGGCTGTGATGTTCACGATGCCCATTCGGATTAGAGGAGTGGAGAATTTGGGGCCCAACCGTTGCTATCCCCCCGGATTGAATGAGGCCTGAAACAGGCTGAGACTCACGGGTGGGTTCTCGACGATTAAAGCGGCTGCATGTCTGTTGGACACCTCCAATTCGTACATTTTCCACCGTGCCGCTTCTGAAGCATCTGAAGCGACTCTCAACAACGCCGGAGTAGTGCCGGGATCCACAGACACCGTGAATCCGTCCAACGGATACGAAACTCCCATCCCGATAGCTTTGATGTATGCTTCCTTACGCGACCAGCAATTGAAGAAAGCATCCGTTCTCCGAGTGATCGGCACTGCTTTCAGCGATTCGATTTCTTCTTTTGAGAAAAAACGCTCGGCGATTTCCAGCGTGGCAAAATCCTCTTGCGCAAATTCGATGTCTATTCCGACACGCCGTCCTCGCGCGACCACATAAAGAGCCATACCGTTGGAATGTGAAAGACTGAAATCGAGTTTACTGCCTCCCCGATCAGGCGAGAGAAAGGGTTTGCCGTATTGGTTGTATTCGAACTTCAGTTCGTCAGGAGCAAGCTCAAGATAGGCGGAAAGAATCCGCCTTAAGATTCCGCGGCCTGCAACAAACTGATGACGATCCGTTGCGTGATAAAACCTCTCCGATCTTTGATGCTCATCTTCCGAAAGAAGAAGGTTTAATCTCTCGATTATGCCCGCTGGCGGATCAAGCGATGCCTTCCAGACATGCACCTCATTCTCTCCAAGTTCGTAGGCCGCCACAGGAACGCCCAACAGTTCAGTCGTCTTCCAGGTCTCTCTCATGTCGTCTTCGCAATGTTGATGGCGTTGGTCATTTCGCGGACGCGCGATGCCGCGACGTGCAAGGCCGCGTGCTCCTCAGAAGCAATTTCCCATTCGATGATTTCCTCGGCGCCATCACGCCCCAGCGAAACCGGAACGCTCACGCTTACGCCCTCTATACCGTACTCGCCCGCGAGCACTACCGATGCGGGCCAGAGGTCTCTCTTTCCGTGCGCGATGGAAGCGATCATCCGCGCAATCCCCAGGCCGGAAGTCCACGTTGATGTCCGGCCAGAATCAAGCGCAACATGCCGCACATACCAGGAGCGCATATATTTCTCCGCCATCCTTCGCTGTTCCGCCGTCAGTACAACCGGCACACCACCCACCTTCACCCGTCCAAACAAAGGAACACTCGAATCTCCATGTTCTCCGAGAACCCACGCGTCAATCCCTTGAGGCGAGACATTCAATGCCTGGCCAATCCCCGTTCGTAAGCGTAGGCTGTCGTTGAGAGTGTAGCCAAGAATGCGTCTTCGATTTATTCCCGTGCGCCTCTGCATCCAGGTGCAAAGAGGGTCAACAGGATTGGTGACCATGATGAGCACACCGTTCCAATAAGGCTCCGCCGAAACCAGTAAATCGCAAATTCTATTTACAATGGCCGCATTATCGTTCAGGAACACCGAACGGGAGGAATTTAGCCGCAGAGGCACCGAAGCACACATTACGACCACATCAGAGTCCAGCACTTCGGCCTCGTTGCCCCCACGAACTGAATGCGCCCCGCTCAGCACAACCGTCTGCTCAAAATCCATGACATGGGAGGTAATCATATGTGGCTGAATATCCACAAGCACAACATCGCAAAGGTCTCCCAGCAGCAGTAGGTTGAATGCCACCGAGGAGCCAATCCCCCCAGCCCCGCCAATAATGACCACTTTCATGCTTGATCTCTTTTCTCCGGGCTTGCATCTCCTGAGGCGGATTGCCTGGGCATTCTGTTGGCGCCAAATGACAACCCGTTCCGATACCGGCCAATGGCTTCCGCTATGCGCTCAATTCCCGCCTCAATAAGCCCAGGAGAGCAGTGTGAAAAGTTCAATCGCAGACAATTCCCGGCTCGGCTATCCCCATTAACCGTGAAAGACTGCCCTGGGATGAAGGCCACTCGCTCTTTTTTGATCGCGACTTTCAGCAATGCGGTGGCATCTATTTCCGCGGGAAGTTCGACCCAGATGAACACGCCCGTCTCAGGGATCCCCCACCGCGCATCTGAAGGGAACTTGTCGCTTAAAGCATTGACCATCGTGTTTCGCCGCGTTTTATATTCTCGGCGTAGCCCGGCAAGATGATCTTCAAAATTCTCCGCTTCAAAGTACGCAGCGATGGTTCGCTGCGCAAAGGTTGCGGTATCAATATCGCTGGCCTCTTTCACGATTGATAGTTTCGGGATCAAAGCTTCAGGCAAAACAATCCATCCGCTCCTGAGCGCAGGCCCAAGAATTTTGGAAAACGATCCGATGTAATAAACCCATTGATCATCGAACCCTCTGAGCGGCGGGGTGGGGCGATCCCCGTAGTACAGGAAGCCGTAAGCATCATCCTCGATGATCGGAACGCGATAAGCTCGGGCAAGTTCGGCAAGCCGGGCGCGCTTCTGCGCACTGAGACTTACGCCCAACGGATTATGTCCGTCGCTCATGGCATAAATGAATGCCGGGCGAGAGCCGCTGCTCAAAATTGCTTCGACGGCGGATACGTCCATCCCAGTCTCAGAATCAGTGCCGACCGTCAGTAAATTCGGCTGGTATGGCTCTATCACTTGCTGGAAGCCGGTATAACTCTTTTCTTCCACCAGCACGGTCCCTTGCGGATTAAGTAACAACCGTGTCAGCAGGCTCATCCCCTGCTGTGCCCCGGCAGTCAGAAATATCTGATCCTCATGGCAGGTAACTCCGCGCTGCGCCATCAAACCTACAATTTGTTTCTTCAGAAGCTGTGATGGTGGTCCGTATTGCAGCGACCGCTCGTCGTTTCCCAGCACATGCGCTGCTGCCCGCGAGACCGCTTCGCGAGGGAATAGTTCCGGCGCGGGCAAACCTAAAGCCAGGGAGATGATATCGGGCGTTGACGCCTCATACAACATCTCCTGTAATTCAGACCGCTTGATGGATCGCGTCCAATTTGCGAGAAGGACTTCTTCCATCCATTGGGTGCAAGTATTCAGCATAGGGTTCCCTGTGATCGAGTTCTTTTCAGCCCGCAATTCCGGACCAGACGCTCACTGGCAGGCAATGAATTTCTCAATGGCCTTCAATGCTTTCTCAAGCGGGGATGTGTGTTCGAAGAGACCGGCAATATACCGGCATCGCTCGTCAACGCGTTGAGACCTGACAAGCCCGAATAAGGTTTCGGCAGTCAACGAAATCTGCCACTTTGCCGGGGGCAGGTGTGCCGCAACGCCCAAGGCGCAAAGACGATGGCCATTGTCATGTCCATCAAGTCCCATCGCCATAATCAATTGTGGCTTGCCGGCGGCAAGTGCATTGCCCGTTGTCCCGATACCGCCGGCATGAATGATGGCATTCATGTGCGGCATCAGACTTGGGAAATGCGCGAAGCGATAGTGCATAACGTCCTCCCCCAGACAGCCTCGCACCAAATTTTCATACTGAGTCACAACAACCGCCCGCATCCTGGCTGCTCTACAGGTCTCCACCCCGATACGGAAGAAGTTCTCGTTTATCGGGATGCTGGACCCGTGGTTGATCAGAACCGGCTTGGTTCCGTTGCGTAAAAAGGTCTGAATTTCCGTAGGAACTTTCTCTTCATTGGGCTGTTCGTTGCTCACAAATCCAACCGTTTCCAAATTTATTTCCCAATCAGTCTCAAGCCGCGCGAACCATTCAGGCCATAAGCCAATCCCGCAACGCGCAGATCTGATCCACTGATGCCAATCTTTCACCGGCGTGAGTCCCACTTCGGCTCTGAGGCCATTCAGCACTTTCGAGTGCTCAGCGTAATGTTCCGCGTGAATGGCCGTGTTGAGCATGAAATATGGAGCCGTGAAGACCGTCAGGCAGGGTAGCTTGAACCTGTCTACCGCCATTTGGACCGGCAAATGCAACCCGAAGTGGCTGACTAACACCGGCAACTTTGCGTGACTGTGCCTGGCAATAATTTCATAAATCCATCCGATCTGTTCCTTCATGTGCAGAAGTCTTGACTCCCAATTATCGGGGTAGTTCCTCTTCCTGTTCCACTCTTCGAACAGTTCTATATTGATCGCAGCATTCCTATCAAATCCGGCCTGTATGATCTTTTCGGTGAAATATTCGTTGCTGAGTAATGTTACATTGTGTCCCCGGGCATTGAGATCATTTCCAATTCGAACAAAAGGAAAGATGTCCCCCCAGGTTCCTTGAGTTAGTAAAAGTATATCTGCCATCAACCTTGTCCCAGATGAAGGCTACTCGTAAGTTACTATAACGCTTGCTTCTGAGGTAACGCTTCGAGTAGCTCAATTGATACCATTGTTGCCATCAAAGCTTGTCGCCTGCGGCCAAACCAGGTCGGCCAGATTGAGTCTACGCAAACCGGACGCAGCGGAATTTCTAAATCGAGAGTTGTTGAGGCTGCGATTTCAGCCCGGATCAGGTTGAGCGATTTCCACCGGTTGCGGTAGAATGGCCTAGCAATCGGGTCCGAATTCACATCTTTACATCTTTTTACCTATTGATGTTTACCGTTCACTCCCTATGCGCCGACTTACCTTTTTGCTCATTCCACTCTTTGTCTTCGCTTGTACGAAAATGCACCGACCGAAAACTGACCTCATCGTTGGCCGTTGGCAAGGCTACATAGAGCTGAACAAGGCCAAACAAGACATCATCATTGATATCCTTAACGATGCCGGCGGTATCCGGGCATTATTAAGCATTCCGAACGCCATGGAGTTGGAAACACCTCTGGCAAACCTGCAGTATTCCCCCCCGAGGTTGAGCCTTGAGATGCGAAAGGGCAGCGAGAAAATGACATTAAAGGGGTCATGCAAGGGGGGTGTCATGCAGCTTTCGCCCGCCGATGGCGGGCCCCCGCTCCGCTTCGAGCTTGAACGAACAGGCCAGGTTCCTCCGCTACCTTATGACTCAGAGGAAGTCACTGTCCGCTCTGGAGACGGCAATCTCTCCGGAACGATTTTTACCCCGCGATCTTCCGGCCCACACCCAGCTATTGTCCTGGTGCATGGATCCGGCAGACAAACACGCGATGGGCTTCGCTTCTACGCTGATTTTTTTGCGCGCAATGGGTTGATTGCGCTCACATATGACAAACGGCAAGTCGAAATTATCAATGGCAATGAACTTGTTAAGGCCCGTGATTTAGCGACGGACGTCCTTGACGGAGTGCAACTGCTCAAAGAGCGTAAAGAAGTCATTCCCACCAAAATCGGGCTTTGGGGAGGAAGCCAGGGGGCAGGAGTCGCGGCGACGGCGGCGTCCATGTCTAAAGACATTGCCTTCGTCATCGGAGTGTCAGGAGGCGGGATCAGTTACACTGAACTTGTAACGTATCAAACGGGCAATCGTCTTCGTAAACGAGGCTTTTCTGAGCGGGACATCTCACAGGCGATTGCAGTCATAGAAAAGCTACACTTATTTATTCATGACGGTGCTAATCCTCAACAAATGCAGGCTCTATTGAACGAAGCTTCCACCAATTCCTGGGCAGGTCCAGCAGGCATCCCCGCGAAACTTCCGGACGAGCACGAAATCAAGAGTTGGAGAAATGCGCAGTACCTGGACAACACCAAGCTCAGTTGGAGTGACGTAAAGATTCCTATCCTGTTAATCTGGGGGGAAAACGACATGTCTGTCCCGGTTAATGCAAGCGTTAAAAACATTTCCGAAGCCCTCACACTGAATCGGAACTCAGACGTTACGATAAAAGTGTTTTCCGGCGCCGACCACGCCCTTATGCTTCCAGCCGGTGTGAGGGCTGACACAAATGGCAAATGGGATTTTAGCCGTCTTGCTCCGGGCTATCTCGAGCTGATGGCGTCATGGGCTCTTGAGCGGACCCGGAAGCCATAGTCGAGGAAATAAGCCTGTCAACCTCTTCCTGAAGCGTCCGGCGCGCAGTTCCCCATTTCCCAACCTGCTGCTTTAATACCTGTGCCTGTCTCTTCCATTCCGCTCCGCACTCAGCCAGGTTCTTCGACAAGCTTCCTTCCGAGGGGCCTCCCCCATTGACAGTCGCTTGCACGATGGAGGATGGATCAAGTCCATCCAGATCAATATTGATCTCAGCGGCTTCCGTCCAACGCCTGACCGTCTCCTCCAGTGGTTCGCCACGCCACTGGGCTTCAAGCACCAACTCGCCGACCTTGTGATGGGCCGCCCTGAAGTTCCAGCCGGCTTGTAGCACAAGCCGAATCGCAATTTCGGTTGCGGTCGTGTAACCATTGATCGTCTGCCGCAGCATAGGCTCCGGCTTCGGCTTGGCTCCGCCGATCACCAACCGCAAGAGAACGACCACCTCGGTGACCATTTCCAGCGCGCTCCAGACCGGAGCCACGGCTTCAGTGTTGACGGCGATTGAGTTTGTAAACGGCTTCCCATGCATAGCCGTCGCTGAACTGGTGAAGTGCCCAAGGAGTAAAGCGCTTTTCCCCTGAACATGCTCAAGCAGAAAGGGATTTCTCTTTTGAGGCATTGCTGAGCTTGACCCGACCAACTCGTCGGGTAGTTCCAGAAAACTGAATTCATTCGTCGTCCAAAGAAGCAGGTCCGCAGAAACACGGCTCATCATAATTCCGATAATGGAAATCAACGAAAGGAGGTACAGTATGTAGTCACGGCTGGCAATTGCGCTGATCGAATTATTGACTGTTTTGTCGAACCCCAGCAGAGCGGCTGTCCTGGCGGAGTCAATCTTAACAGTGGTTCCTCCGATGGCTCCCGCCCCGAGTGGGCTTTGGTTCAACAGATTTCTGAGCTGTAACAAGCCATCAATATGTTTGCTCACCTCCAGAATCACGCCTGCCAGATAATGGCCGTATGTACCCGGAACGGCGGCTTGGTAATGCGTGTAAATGGGCATTACCGTACGAGCATATCGGCGCGCACGACGCAAAAGCACTGCCTGCAAGCGCAATAATTCCCTCAGTAAGGTTTCGTAGGGCTTTCGTAGTCTCATTCGCAGAACAGTCGCGTTGAGATCGTTCCGCGACCTCGCAGTTTGCAACATTCCGCCACAATCCTGACCGTTTTTACCAATCAAATAGTCTTCATATAACAGGTACAACCCTCTACTCGCCTTCTCCTCCCTCAAAGGTTCGAAATCGGAATCATTCAATTCTTTTATCGCCCTTAAGATTGTCGCCACCTGATTCTTCCTGATGATTCCCATCTCATAAAGCATGATGAGATGCGCGTAATCAACCTGTGCTATCAAGCCAAGTTCCTCGAAGGCCTTCTCCCAGGACTGTCGAAACAGGATTTCTTGCGCCTGCTTTAAAATCGGTCGGGAAATTCTTCCGGTATTATCCAAGATCGTTCACCAGGTTAGTGTGTAGGCCTATTGATCCCCAAAATTCGAGGGAGCTTGACTGACATTTATTGTGATCTTCCGCATCGCTTCTTCCACGGCTTCCAGCGCTTCTCCGGGAGAGTTGCCGCAGGCCAGCACATGTCCGATCCGATCACGAAAATCACCTTGAGGGCGAAACATCCACCCGTTCGGCTTATACAGCATGACAGACTCTACTCCGGACACCGCTTTCGCCTCCTCGATCCCCCATATGCCTGAGATGATTCCTTCTTCCTCCGGTAGCAGAAAGCGAATGGAGGAGTAACGCTGATATTTTTTTGTCAGGCTGACCTCCTTGCTGGTGACGAACCTGATTGTTTCCCTTATCAGGTCTACTCCGCAGCTAAAACGCACTAACTCAGGAATAAACCCGCCCGCCAATCGCGGATTGACTTCAATGATGACAGGACCTTTTTCCGTCAGTTTCAGTTCGGTGTGGGCGGGGCCCCAGCCCAGCCCCAGAGACTTCAGAGTTTCTCTGACGACTCGCTCCATGGCTTCTCTTTCTTCCGCCGAAAGAATGGCAGGGTGGTCGTGTCCCATTTCAACGAAATTCGGCAGCGCTCCCAGGTATTTCCTTGTTATTCCCACGACCTCCAAACCAAAGGTTTCGACCGAATATTCGGTTCCTCCGGCATAGGCTTCGATCAGAATCTGAGCCGCCGCCGCCGATCCCCTCTCATTCGCCGTTTGCTCCAGTAAATGAGTGGCGTGAGCGAGAACCTGCTCCCGATTCCGGCAGAACCTAACCCCAATGCTGCCGGAACCACTGACAGGTTTGACGACCAACGGATATCCGATCCTTTGCGCGAATTCGCCGGCGGCGATGGGAGAAGAAGCCAGATAAAAGTCCGGAACTGGAATGTTGTCCTTTCTCAACTGATATCTTTGCCAGGCCTTGTCCCGACACCGTTGGATGGCCCCAGGCTCCGGGCCGGGCAATCGCATCTGCTCGGCGATTGAGGCGGCCATCGCAATGTAATACTCGGAACTTGAGGTTATGCCTGCTACGATCCCATCGGTGGCCAGCTTTCGATAAGCTGCCAATACCGAGTGCTGGTCACGCGTATCCACTTCGACGGTGAGCAAATTGTCCTCAATCACATAGGGATAACGAGCGGCATCCAAACTCAGTAAGACGGGCGTCAGCCCCTGCTCCCGTGCGGCTTTCGCGAATAATCGCCCTGTGCCGCTGGTATTGCTCTCAACAAAAACCAGCCAATTCGTCATTGTGTTTCAATACGGCGTCCGGGTTACTCCCTAAACGGCCCCCCCATGACTTGTTCGTATGCGCGCCGGTTCCAGTTGATGTACGACCATTCCGGACCGGCTTCCCAAGGATGCTCGACCAGACGCGGAGCGGAAGTCGGTTCAGACATCCAAGCCCCCATTAATTTGAGCCATTCATCGTCATAGATTGTTGATTGGTACCGATAGCCTTCATCGGGAAGCAGCATAACGATGCTGGCTTCCGGATATCTCGCCGCGTACCATTGACCGACCAGATAGGCGGCCCCGCTGGTCGGTCCCATGTAGAGCGCGTGTTTCCTATGCAACAGCCGCGTCGCCGCAAATCCTTCCGCCGCGCTGACCCAATGCACATCATCAAACATGGAATGAGATAAATTTTTCGGCATCAGGCTGTTTCCCAGGCCGCGCAGGAGCCTGGCTCCCTGGTCTGGTTGCCCGAACAAGACACTCCCCAGACTGTCAACGCCAATAACCCGCAGGCGGGGGAACAACAGGCGCAGATAGGAACTGGTGCCGCACATCGAACCACCGGAACCGACCGGACCAATCAAATAATCTATCTGGCCAATGTTTTCTGTTAGAAGTTCAGCAACGGGTGCATAGGCCGCCGGATTATTGGGATTGCTGTATTGCGATGGCCAGAAATGATCGGGGTAGGCCTCCTGAATAATTTTCATCCGATCCAATCTCGCCCTCTGAAAGCCTCCCACCGGCGCCGGCTCATCAACAATATCCACTTGGGTACCCAATTCTTCCATTCTGCGCGCAAGCGGCCGGTCTATTGCCGGATCGCTGACGATGAAAAGGTGGTAATTTTCCAGATTGCAAAGGATTGCCAGGGCCAGTCCGAAGGTCCCGGAAGTGCTTTCGACAATTACGGATTCGGGCTTCAATCTCCCTTCCTGACAAGCACGCTCAAGAATGAATTTAGCAGGAAGCAGCTTCATCAGAAAAAACGCCGCCCCAATCAAATTACCTCCCAGATTGATCAGCTTGGGAAGAACGACTGCTTCGGCCACCGTTTTGCTAACTTTAGAGCGTTTCACTCTGCAGTTCCTTTCTGTTTCTGCTCCAAAAACGTTCGGGGGTCTTGAACCGCCAGCTTTCCTTGAATCCGATCTCGGCCAGCAGCGTTCGTGCGAATTTGATCTGGCTATCAGTTCGCGAATCGCAGGGATCAAACAACAATCCGACCACGGTACCGCTATGCGCCACTTGAAGCCCCAGCGCCTGAACCTGCTCCGCGATGAGTTTAATCAGGTTGTAATGCGGCTTCGGCAAATGGCTCTGGTTGATTTCGGCGCTAGCGCTGGCAACCTGTCCTAGCAAATACGGATTTTGAGTATCAATCGCCCTTCGCAGTAATCCGAGTAGCGGGCGGAATGCTTCGATCTCCCACAGAGAATAGCGAGCTTCCGGAAAACTCAGGGTGTCGATTCCCAGGCCGCTTGGATCGGTGTTAAATCCCAGAACCTCGAGTGTGGGTAAGAATCCGCCGAAATCCTCAATCACTTCCCCTTCGCGCTGGGCGAACAGCACTGCGTGCCGATTGAACATAAACATAATCGAGTCGGAGGCCGTTTCAGCTTGCACCGCCAATCGCGCAATCGCCTCCGATTCGATTTCCTCTCCCAAGGCATCGCTTACAGCCAGAATTGCGGCGGTGACATCGCTGGTTGAAGATCCCAGCCCCCAGGCAATCGGGATATCGCTCAAAATCTGTAGCACACCTCCGAGGCGCGCTTGCCGGCCTGCATTCAGCGTCAGTTCGGCAGCTCTGTGCGCCTTCACCTTCCATTCCGGAAATACACGCACCACGCCACTGGAATCGAGAATGAACGTTGCTTCCGATTTGAATATGCTGCAGGGAAGTGAAACCAGCCCCCTGCGCACCCCTCTTTCCCCGCACTCCAGGATCCCCTGAAATAACTCCCCGTGATGGGCAGTTGCCGCGCCATACCCCTTTCCGATTACGCCGTGATGCTCATGTGTTTGAGCGGCCACGGAAGACGAGGTAAGCGTTTCCTCCTGCGCACGGATGTTGACGAAG
Organism: Heliomicrobium sp.; assembly: GCA_021155085.1. GTDB lineage: Bacteria > Acidobacteriota > Blastocatellia > RBC074 > RBC074 > RBC074. The sequence goes on from JAJNQA010000004.1 coordinate 137,210, forward strand.
GATTTTGCCATTCTTTATCTCCGTATTTTGGAAGTAGATTTTTAGACAAGGGGGACGGCTGGCTAATCCCCACCAGACCTTACTTGAAGTTGAGTTACGTAATCGGGATTGCGGGTAGCGACTGCCACCACTTCCGCTCAAATTCGGATCGCCGGAGCTATTTCCGAAACGTCCGAGTCGAACTTTTGGTTCGTAAAGAGGCGCCCTTCATCCAGCTTTATGATGCGGTCCGCCAGATGAAAATATCGGTCATCGTGGGTAATAACAACCAGGGTTTTCCCCCTGGCCTTCAGCTCCGGAAGCAGTTCGAGGTAAAACAACTCTTTAAAATAAGGGTCTTGCTCCGCTGCCCACTCATCGAAGAGATAAATGGGCCGATCTTCCAGGTAGGCCGTCAGCAGCGCCAATCGCTTTCGCTGCCCCTGCGAGAGGTCAATAGTTGACAGTTTTCCGTTCGTGATCTTCACTTTATGATCCAGTTGCAGCCGGCCCAGGTACGCTCCGGCCTCTTCATCCAAATTCGTTTTTTCCAGGCCGAACAACTCCTTGAAAAGATAAAAATTTGCATGAACGACGGAAAAATACTGCCGGTAATACTCGCGATTCGTCTCATTTATGGCCTGGCCGTTGAGCCTGATTTCACCGCTTTCAGGCGCGTACAACCCGATCAGCACCTTGGCCAGGGTGGTCTTCCCGCTCCCATTGCCGCCGATAACAAAGATCGTCTCGCCGGGGTAGATATTCAGATTCAAAGGCCCCAGCGTGAATTTGCTGCTTTCTCCTTCACGATTGTATGTATGAGTAACTTCGACGAGGCTCAACTGCGTCCAGTCTGAACTCACTTCGATTGATTCCGACTGCAGTTCTTCGACTCGTCCGGTCGAGAGAGTGAGGCCGAGTTGTTCGACTCTGTCCAAAATTACGCTCGCGTTATTCAGGGACGGAATCGTTGACATGAGCGATTCCAGCGGACCGATGATGAACAAAACCGTGAAAGCGTACCCGATCAGGGTTTCGCTGCTGATAGTCCGAATCTGAGGTAATCCGAAAATCAACAGGCCCATCAACGTAAAAAAGAGAAGTTGCCCCCAACTTCCCGCCAGCATGTAAATGTTGTTGCCGCGAATCTGTGTTCTTTGTAAGTCGCTTAGGGTCGGTTGAAGTGCGCCTGTGATGAATTCATTGCGCCGACGCTGATGCATCTTTAATTCTTTGGCTCCTTCCGTAAGAGCACGAAAATGACTGTACAGGTCGTCACCAAGTTCGCGCACGCGGGCGAATACTTTCACCCCCTGCTTGATCGCCGCCTGATAGCTGATTGTCCCTAAAACGATAAACACCAACACCCCGAAGAAGATCGTCCAGGAAAGCCAGGCCAAGTAGGCGACGCTGCCAATCAGCAGTGCGAGCTGCATGCAAATAGCCGGAATTGACATCAAACCGCCTGTAATAGCGGCAGCGTCTCCTCCGAGCGTCGCCATCAACCGGTGGATCCCTATTTCTTCCATATCCTTCAATGGGGCCTTGAGTATCTGACTGCTTAACTGCAACCTCAGATCGAAGATTGCATTCTGGGCCAGATAGGTCCATAGCACCGAGGTCAGGGCGCGCAAAATCACAACTGCCAGGGCCGTGCCTGCAAATAGCCAGACCAGGTTCCCAGCACTCTGTGGCGAGCTTAAACTCTTGTTGATCATCGCGATCAGGCCGACGTTACACAGGCCGCTTACGGCACCAGCCAGAGTGGAAAGCACAATCAGCTTCCATGAATGTTTAAAGAGAAAGGTCAGTAGTGTCATGTTCGGTTATCTCGCCTCTATTTGGTCAATACATTCCTGAAGACGTTGAGCCAGCAAGGTCACATGCGGTTCAGAAAGGAGCGTTTCGTGATTTCCTTCGACCGGAATCACTTCGACAGGTCGAGTCGTTAATTGCGCCCATCCATGTGTGTCGCTTAAATGGAGGTTAAGAATCTCTTCCGGCATCAGGTCGCCGGACGAGTCCGCAATCACCTCCGTTCTGAAAAGTGTGATGGGACCGTCATAAATCTCGGGACGGTATTCGTGCAGCGCCTGCGATCTGATCTTCCCTCCCTCGAGCGTACTTCGTGTCCAGGAGATGGCAATTTCGGGATTGATGTCGGGCGGCAGAATGCCGGTTTGATTTACCTTCTCCAAAATGTAAGTCAGTTGCTCATCGGGCGACATACCGGCCAATTCTTCTTTGGCCAGCGGGAGCGTGCGCCCTGCATTGGTGACCATTTCCTGCGCCATTAAAATCAGTAAGCTTGTGTCGTCAATATCAAGCTTGTAGAGCGGCGCGATGGAATCGAAGTGGGCCAGCAGCGCCACCTCCTGTTTCTGCCGCTTGAGCTGTTGAGCCATTTCGAAGGCGACTGTGGAACCGAAGGAATAACCGCCGAGCAGATAAGGCCCTTCCGGTTGTACGCGCCGGATGGCTTCGACGTAAGCCGCAGCTCGCTCTTCAATATTTCGATAGTCATCTGCGCCGCCTGCCGCGACTTCCGAAATATCCGGCGCCTGTAAGCCGTAAAAGGGCTGTTCATTGCCGAGGAACCTTGATAATTGATAGAAGCAGAGAACCGAGCCTCCCATGGGATGGACGCAAAAGATCGGTCTGCGATTTCCGCGAGGCTGAATGGAAACCAGTGGCGACCAAGGTAATTCAACGATTCGTTCCTGGAGCATGATGGCCAGATTCTCGACGGTTGCGGCCTCGAAGAGTTTCGCCAGCGGAAGTTTTTGTTCGAAGTCCTGCTGTATGCGGGCCATCAACCTGACGGCCATGATGGAATGGCCACCAAGCTCGAAGAAATTGTTTTTCACTCCGATCGGAGAGATTTCCAGCACATCTTCCCAGATTCGAGACAACTGTAATTCAAGCACGGTGCGTGGAGCGACAAAGGCTGTTCCCGGCGCTTGCTGGTTCCACTCCGGCATTGGCAGCGCGGCCCGGTTCAGTTTTCCGTTGGGTAGCAACGGCAGCGAACTGATGGCGAGGAAGAAAGAAGGCACCATGTAATCCGGCAGGGATTTTTGCAGGAAGCTTCGCAACTCACTGGCGGATGCCTGTTGGCCCCGAAACAGGATATACGCAACCAGCCGCTTGTCTCCGCTGGGGTGATCTTTAACCGCGACGACCGATTGTTCGACCATTTGATGGCGCTGCAACTCGCTCTCGATCTCTCCCAGTTCGATTCGGTAGCCCCTCAGCTTCACCTGCTGATCCGCTCGCCCCAGGTATTCCAGCTTCCCGTCTCCGCGATACCT
>JAJNQA010000021.1 GCA_021155085.1 Heliomicrobium sp.
CGGCGGCGCGAAGGCTTTTTGTCGAATTCGCGGCTACATTTCGACTATCAAAAAACAAGGCCGCAATGTGTTGGCGGCGTTAAGCAGCATTTTTGCTGGTCAGCCCATATCCCCGCTACCGAAGGGCTGAGCAGTTACAAACTGCAATCGCGGCCTTCCTCTTTTGCGTAATCACAAGCGCGGCTGAAATTTCCCAGTCGCGAAGTTCACCGACAAACCAAAAAAAAATGATTGAGCATTCATTCAGTCTTCAATGAGATATTGTCCGACCGGTCAACTAATTAGCCTGACCCACCGGTCAGAATTGAGCGAAGTCATTGAATTACTTGGACAAATTGGCTTGACTCGGTTGCGGTTTGTCATTAAATTCGCGGCCGGAGTCGCGGGACATACCCACTGATTCACCAAATCAAACACCTGGCTAGAGAGAGGGAACCTTCAGATGCGGATCAACAGAAACTATTCGTTTATCGCTGCTGTCACGTTCTGTCTGGTCGCCGGACTGGCATTTATCGCCACGACCAGCGCCAACAACAACAAAATCAAAAATGCGGCCAAAAACGTCACTTTCACCAAAGACGTCGCGCCGATCTTTTACAAAAGCTGTTCCGAGTGCCATCGCGCGGGCGAAGGCGCTCCGTTTTCAACGATGAGTTTCAAGGACGTTCGTCCCTGGGCGAAGTCCATCAAGGAGAAAGTCGCCAACCGCACGATGCCGCCCTGGCATGCCGATCCGCATTTTGGCGATTTCAAAAACAACCGCACGCTGACACAAGCCGAAATTGACACGATTGTGGCCTGGGTGGATGGCGGCGCAGCGGAAGGCAATCCGAAAGATCTGCCCCCCGCGCCAGCGTTTGAAGAAGGCTGGAACATCGGCAAACCCGACGTGATCATTCAGATTCCTGAAGAGTACACCTACAAACCGGGCGTGGATGAGTATCAGTACTTCGACGTGCCGACCAACTTCAAAGAAGACCGCTACGTGCAACTGGCCGAAGCGCGTCCGACCAATCGCAAGATCGTTCACCACATCATCGCGTTCATCGTTCCGCCAGGCTCGCCGACCATGTCCGGTTCGCCGGAACAACGCGCCAAGATGATGGAAATGCAATTGAAGAATTCGCCGTTTTACCGCGACGGTTTCCTGATGCGCATGAAGCCCGATCAGCCAGTGGTTGACGACGCTTGCGCCGACCCCAAAGCGCGCGGCGGCGGCGACAGCATGCTGGTCGGTTATGCACCGGGGCGTCAGGCGGATTTCTTCCCCGCAGGCGTCGTTCGCCGGGTTCCCGCTGGCGCGACGATTCGCTTCCAATTGCATTACTCCAACCAAACCCTGTCCGGTTCCGAAGTTGAGAAAGACCGTTCGATGGTTGGGTTGATTTTCGCCAAGGAGATCAAACCCGACACCAAGCTGATGACGACCAATTCCATCGGCAACGTCATGTTCAAGATTCCAGCAGGCGCTGAAAATCACCGCGTCACGGCTTGCCGCACCGTCAAGCGCGACACGACGATCTACGGATTGATGCCACACATGCACCTGCGCGGCAAATCCATGGAATACAAGGTCATTTATCCGGATGGAAAATCGGAAGTGCTGCTGAACGTGCCGAAATACGATTTCGCCTGGCAAACCGATTATTTGCTGAAACAGCCGAAGCGCATTCCCGCCGGCAGCCGGTTGATGGTCACCGCATACTTCGATAACTCGGCGAAGAACAAATTCAATCCCGATCCGACCAAAGACATTCGTTATGGCGAACCTACCTACGACGAGATGATGCTCGGTTTTATGGATTTCGTGACCGAGATGCCGCCGGTGGTGGCGCTTGATCCGAAGATTCTGGATTCCTACACCGGCAAGTACGAAGTCGGTCCGGGCGTGATGGCCAGTGTGACGCGTGTTGGCAATGCATTGACTGTAGCCATTCCGATGCGGTCCAAACTGGAATTCGTTCCCGTTTCGGAAACACAGTTCATCTTGAAAGGCAGCGACACTGACCTGACGATTATCAAAAATGAAAAGGGCGAAGTGGTCGAAGCTCTAATCGGCAATACTCGCGCCAAGAAAGCCAAGGAAGCAACGGCTGGCGGCAGCGGGCAGTAGTTGCCAAACAGGCAAAGTAAAAAGTGGGAGAGTCGGAGACGCAATTTCCTTCTCTCCCATTTCTTTTTCTCGATCCCGGTAGTTCCCGATTCCCGTCCCATAGACTTTCAATCAAACAGGAGAATGTCTGTTATGCACCAAAAACGCTTTATCCCCTTCGCGCTGCTGATATTTGGGGCCGCACTCTGGCTCCAAGCGCCATCAAGTCAGGCAATCGAAACCAAATCCGCATCGAAGAATGTGACGTTCACCAAAGACATCGCGCCAATCTTCTTCAAAAGCTGCGCCGAATGCCATCGCGCCGGAGAAACCGCGCCGTTCTCGGTAATGAGCTACAAAGACGTTCGCCCCTGGGCCAAATCTATCCGCGAAAAAGTCGTCGGCAAACAGATGCCGCCCTGGCATGCCGATCCGCATGTTGGGCAATTCAAAAACGACCGCAGTCTGACGCAGACCGAAATTGACACGATCACCGCCTGGGTGGATGGCGGCGCGGCGGAAGGCAACTTGAAAGATCTGCCGCCCACGCCGAAATTCGTCGAAGGCTGGAGCATCGGCAAACCCGACGCGATTCTGACCATGCGCGAAGAATACACGCTGGCGGCGAGCGGGCCGGATGAGTATCAGTACTTTGCGATTCCGACCAATTTTACCGAAGACAAATATGTACAGATGGCGGAAGCCCGGCCAGGCAATCGCCGCATTGTGCATCACATTCTAGCCTTTGCCGTGCCGCCGGGCGGAAAGGATTTCAGCAAGCTCAGCCCGGAAGAATTGCAGAAGATGTTTGACGATGACGGGCCGAATTCAATCTTTGTTCGCGAAGGCTATCTGCGCCGCGTCAAGATGGACGCGAAGGTCAATGACGACGGTTGCAATGGCAAATTCGGCGAAGACGACGCGGGCGATGTCATCGCCGGCTACGCACCGGGCATGCCGCCCGAAGTTTTTGAACCGGGTGTTGCGAAAAAGGTTCCCGCCGGAGCGACGCTGATTTTCCAGATTCATTACTCGAAAGTCGCCGGTTCCGTGCAAAAGGATCGTTCGTCCGTCGGGTTGATTTTCGCCAAAGAGCCGCCGCAAAAACGCATGATCAAACGCGGCATCGAAAATGTCTTTTTCAAAATTCCCGCCGGAGCCACCGCGCACAAGGCGACCGCCTGCTGGCAGCCGAAAGAAGACGTCACCGTTTATTCGATGATGCCGCACATGCACTACCGCGGCGCGGCGATGGAATACAAGGCAACCTATCCCGACGGCAAAACCGAAGTCCTGCTCAACGTGCCGAACTACGATTTCGGCTGGCAGACTAATTACGCGCTGGCCAAACCGAAGCTGATTCCGAAAGGCACGAAGATTCAGGTCACGGCGACCTTCGACAATTCAGCGAAAAACAAAGCCAACCCCGACCCGGCCAAGGATGTGCGCTGGGGCGATCCGACATACGACGAAATGCTGATTGGTTACATTGACTTCATCCCCGAACGCAAAGCCGTTGCGGGGATGGACGCCAAAGCACTGGCCGCCTTCGTCGGGCTGTATGACGCCGGATTGATGAAGATGAAGGTGGTTCAATCCGGTAACCAGCTTTTCGCTGAAATCGCCGGACAGCCCAGAATCGAACTGTTGCCCGAAGCCGAAAACAAATTCTTCATTCGCGAGATTCAGAATTACGTGACCTTCAGCCGCAACGAAAAAGGCGAAGTCACGGAAGCCACGGTGGAAATGGGCAACCGCCCGATCAAAGCAAAAAAGAAGGTTGATGCTCCGGCTGGCAGCGGCAATTGATCTTACTTTACAAAAGGCGCGAGAAAATCCGTGTAAAAGCGCAGGTTTTCTGCGCCTGGGTTGTATGTTGAAATGTGAGTTCGATCCGGGGAATCAAGCAGGAACTGGCAATCAGCCAACGCACCCGTGAATTTCCGCAAGCACATCGCTTGCTCAAACCATAGCAAAGTGTTCAGAGGTGAATTGATGAAAAAAGCGTCTACCATTTCCGCCGCGATGTTTCTGGCGGCTTTCTGTTTATTCAATCTGCCGGTCACGAACGCCGACAACGAACCTAAATCACCGGCCAAAGAGGTTACTTTCAGCAAGGACATCGCGCCGCTCTTTTACAAAAGTTGCAGCGAATGCCATCGCGCGGGTGAAATCGGGCCCTTTTCAGTGATGAGCTTCAAGGAAGTTCGTCCGTGGGCGAAATCCATCAAGGAGCAGGTTGTCAGCAAGGAGATGCCTCCCTGGCACGCCGATCCAAATCACGGTCAATGGATGAATGACCGCCGTTTGTCGCAGGCGGAAATTGACAAAATCATCGCCTGGGTGGATGGCGGCGCGAAAGAAGGCAATCCGAAAGACCTGCCGCCCGCACCGAAATTCGAGATGGGCTGGAACATCGGCAAACCCGATCAGACCTTTTCCATCCCGGAACAGAGCATTCCGGCGACCGGCGTCGTCGCTTATCAATACGTCAAAGTGCCAACCAACTTCAGTGAAGACCGCTGGGTAACGGCGGCGGAAATCCGCTCGACGGGCCGCGAAGCGATGCATCACGTGATCGTCTTCATTCAGGATCCGAAAAATCCGACACGCACCGACGGCAACTTGCTGGCCGGTTTTGCTCCCGGCGAACAGCCAACCAAGTTTCCAGCCGGATTCGCCAAAAAGGTTCCGGCGGGAGCGACCCTGATGTTCCAGTTGCATTACACGCCGAACGGCAAGGAACTGAAGGATGTCACAACCATCGGCCTGAAGTACGCAAAGGAAGAACCCAGGCATCAGGTCCTGACGCGTCCCGTGCTCAACACCGGCTTCAAGATTCCCGCCGGCGCGACCAACCATGAAGTCAAAGCGTTTTACACGTTCAGCGAAGACGCGCACATTGCCAGCTTCATGCCGCATATGCACCTGCGCGGCAAGGACTTTGAAATCAAGGCGCACTTTGCTGACGGCACATCGAAGATTCTGCTCAGCGTGCCGAAGTACGATTTCAACTGGCAAACGTATTACGTGCCGAAAGAGCCTGTCGCCATTCCGAAAGGAACCAAGATCGAATGCACCGCGCATTACGACAATTCGGCGGGCAACAAATACAACCCCGACCCGACGAAAGACGTTCGCTGGGGCGATCAAACCTGGGAAGAGATGATGATCGGCTGGCTCAGCTATTACTATGAAGGAGCGAGCGCGGCCAAGCCGGCAGCGAAACCAGCGGCCGCAAGCAGCAGCGAGAAGTAGGTCAGGCCGCCTGCCTGACAGTAAAAGCTGAACTCCATTACTCGTAGGCCACGGATTGCTTCCCTAGCGATTCGTGGCCTATTCTGTTGCCGGAGGAAAAAAGCTTTGAGAAATACCAGGTTTGTTCAAGCCGTCGTCTGGGTCATCGTCATTTTGGTCGTTGCCGGACTTGTCTTGCCGATCATCGCGTCCATGTTCGGCCTTTTCTGAAAATTATGAGAAGCGTTATGTTCAACCGCCGCCGTACAGCAATCGCCGCGCTGTTTGCCGTTTGCGCCTTCTTTCTTTCCGCTCGCACCGGCAGTTCGCATGATCCAATCACCACCAAGGTGATGTTCAACAAGGAAGTCATCCGCATCTTGCAGCGCAATTGCCTGGGCTGCCACGCGCCGAACAAGATCAAAGCCGACATTCCGCTGACGACTTACGAAGAAGCCAGGCCCTGGGCCAAAGCCATCAAGGAAGAAGTGCTGGAAAAACGGATGATGCCGTTTCAAGCCGTCAAAGGCTACGGCCGGTTCGAGCACGATTATGTCCTGCCGCAACGTGAGATTGAATTATTGGTTTCCTGGATCGAAGGCGGCGCGCCGCGCGGCGAAGCGAAAGATTATCCCAAAACCGAAGTGGCGCAATTGATCAAAGGCGAGACTTGGCCACTCGGCCAGCCGGATTTCATTCTACAGTGGGGCAACGACGCGCAACCCATTTCGAGTCTGAAACTAAAACTGGAAAACGAAGCCAAGATCACTGCCGAAGACAATGTCGAAATTCGGTGCTTCGTTCTCCCGACCAAGTTCAAAACCGGCCGCTCGCTCAGCGCGATAGACTTTCGCCCCGGCGACGGCACGATTGTTCAGAGCGCGACATTCTCGATTTACGATCTTCCGCGCACACGAACGGGCAGAGCAATCGGCGACCCCGTGCTTCCGTGTGTGGCGGAAGCCAGTTCCAATCCGCTTGGAAGCTGGGTTCCCGGCCAAACCAGCAGTCATTTGCCCTCAAACACCGCGTATTGGCTTCCCGCCGGAGCAGATATTATTTTGAAAATTCACTACAGCAAGGGCGGAAATATCTCAGCGGACCGAAGTCAGTTGGCACTCTATTTTTCTAAAGAACCAATCAGCAAACTTGTTCGCTACACGCCGATTACTCCGCCTGAAACGACAATTCTGGCTAATGCGGAAAATCAGCGTGTCCAAACTTCAATGGTATTGAATAATGAGGCGGAAGCCGTCGCGATTCGTCCTTTGCTCTTCCCTTTCGCCAAATCCCTCGAAGCTACCGCCTATCGTCCGGATGGCTCTGTCGAAGTGTTGATCGTCGCCAGGCAATACCGCTACGACTGGCAACCAGCCTACCAATTCAGAAAACCGATCCCGCTTCCGAAAGGCACGCGCATTGAAGTGACGGCCTATTTCGACAACTCCGACAACAATCGCAACAACCCGAACGATCCGCCGGTGGCGCTGCAATTTGCTGAACCGCTGTGCGAAATCGCGCTAGCGCAGGATGCCCAGCCCAAAGTCAGTTCCGTTTCCCGGGCCAGCCGCAAAAACCAACGAATCGAACCGCGTCCCTGAACCAGTCCCTTTCTGGAAAGCAGAACGCGGAGGCCACAAATTCATCAGGATCAAATCCGTTGAATCCGTAACATCCGCGTCGTCTGCGCTCTATTTGAGGATCCTGCTATTCCTATCGCAGGATCGGCGTGTCGCCGGTCTGACCGTGCTGCTGGCTCAGCGTCGTGCCGTCCGTGCTGCGGAGGGCGTACCAGAATCCGGTGGACGAACGCCAGACCGCCACATCGGATTTTCCATCGCCGTCATAATCGCTCGGCACCGGGATGTCGAAATACGGCGAGTAGGAAGCGCCCCAGGTCGCATCCAGCAACGAACCGTTCGAGCTGCGGATGCCGTACCACTTGCTGACATTGCCGCGCCAGATGGTCACGTCGGCTTTGCCGTCGCCGTCATAATCCGCCGGAACCGGCGTGTCGTTGTGCGGATCGTTGGAAGTTCCCCACAACACCTGTTGCGTGGCCCCATCCGAGCTGCGTTTGATGTACCAGGCACTGGTGTTACCGCGCCAGACGGCAATGTCCGTCCGTCCGTCGCCGTCGTAATCCGCCGGAACCGGCGTATCGAAATACGGCGCGTACGAAGCGCCCCAGCTCACTTCCTGCGTGGTGCCGTTGGAGCTGAGCTTGATGTACCAGTTGGTATTCGATCCGCGCCAGACGGCAATATCCGTCTTGCCGTCGCCGTCGTAATCGCCCGGCACGGGCGTATCGCCAGACACACCCAAAGCTTCCACACGGATCGAGTTGTCCGAACTGTTAATGATGTACCAGTTGCCATCCAGCGGACGCCAGACTGCAACATCGGTTTTGCCATCGCCGTCGTAATCGCCCGTTGCGGGAACGTCGTTGTATGGCGCATAAGAAGCGCCCCACAATACTGTTCTCAAGATTCCATCCGAACTGTTGATGATCAGCCATTTGCTTTCATTCCCTCGCCAGACGGCCAGGTCGGCTTTGCCGTCGCCGTCGAAATCGTTTTTGATCGCGCGGAACTGCGAAACCACCTGCAGGAAGTAGCTCTTTTGCGCGATGCGGAACGACGAATCCAGCACGCGGAAGGTGATCGGGAAAAGTCCCGTTTGCGTGGGTGTTCCGCTGATCACACCGGTGCTGGAATTCAGCAGCAGGCCATCCGGCAGCACGCCGCCAGTAATGCTCCAAATCAGCGGCGCCGTGCCGTTGACCGCCACCAGTGTTGCCGAATACGGAATCCCGATTTTCCCGAACGGCAGCGATTGCGTGGCAATCACCAGTTCAGTGGAATCAGCGGTCACCGTTGTGCGCACGATGCGCGTGTTGTTCGATTCGTTCGGATCGTTGATCGAAGAATAGGTTTCGCCGATGTTGACGATTTCCGATCCCGAAGGCAGGGTTTCATCAACCTTCGCGACGATGACCACGGAGCGCGTGACCAGCAATCCGCTGGTTCCCGCCCAGGTGCAGTCCACGGTTCCGTTTTCGCCGACATCGGGCACAAAGCAACTGCCACCGCTGCTCGGCGTGGCGGAAACGTAGGTCAGACTCGTGGGCAAACTGTCACGGATGACGACGTTGAACGCCGAATCAAACCCCTTGTTTTTGGAAGACAGCGTGTAAGTAATGTTCGTGCCGCGCACGACCGACAGCGCCGGATTCCCGGACATCGTCAGTTCCAAATCCGCGCCATCCGCCGCCAATGCCCGACAGGCATCCGGCGCAGCGCCGACCGGGATTTCCAGACGGACGCTGGCAGAAACTGCTTTTGAATCGAAATTACGCGCGCCGGAAAATGACTGGCTGCGGTTGTTGGCATTCAAAACCGCGCCGACAAAACCACCTTCCCCGGCGGCATCTGAAAGCTCAATTTCTCCTGTTTGCCCGGATGGAATTGCGGCTTTGCTGTCCGGAAGAAGTTTGGCCAGCGGCGATTGCAACTGGCACGATTCCACCTTGGATTGGAAAGAAACTTTGCTGCCGCCGCTATTGGAAACCAGGCCGGAAACCGCTTCGATTGGCGCGCCCTGCTTGGCCAAATTTCCGCCGATGCGATTGACGACCAGAATCGAATCATTGCCGTCCGCGGGACTGGCTACCTTATCCAGCGTCAGCACTGCGGGAAGCTGGGCATAACCGGTAGTGCTGCCGTCAAAAACCAGCGCAGCGGATTCCGCCGCCTTTTTCGTTCCCTGCAAAGTGCCTTCAAAATTCGCTTTTACAGCGAATGCGTTCAACGCGCCGCCGTGTCCATCCGCTGTTCTGACATCTTCTGAACCGGTCAGGTAGTTGAAGCCCAACGGTTGCCCGGTCGTTTTATCCACCGCGACGGCCACGGCATATCCGCTGCCTTTCGGATCATAATCCGATGCGCGGACTTTTACCGTTGCCCCGGCGGTTACGCACAAATAGGTGTCACTGACGCCGCAGCCAGGCTGACGGACGAAGAACAAATGAACCGTGGCCGCTTCTTTCGGGTTGGTGTTGGTGAGAGTGAGGGTGGTGTCAACGTCTTTTTGGGAGCTATCCGAGTTGTAAAAATTGTAGATCAGCACCGAACCAATTTGTTGTGTGCCGGGAAGAACCGGCGAGGGATCGGTTTTCTGAACTCGCTGTGCCATTGAACCTGCCAACGGCCAGGCTAATAAGACTGCTGAAAACAAACACAATAATCGAACCAGAGTTGAGGATTTCATACCTAACTTCCTTCCTACAAAAGTTGTGCAGTTTGATTTAGAAAAAGCTCTCAACGCGTCAGCGCTGAAAATTCGCCTATTGTTGGGACTTGAAACGTATTGGGAGAAAGGGCTGGCCCTTAGTGGCGGGTCTTACAAGTCGGGTTGCACAAGAGAGTTGGAATTAAGATTAAAGTCGCGGACTTCCATTTTCCGTTTGCCATTATTGATTTGCCATATGTCATTGAACGCTTCCCGCCAATGACATATGACAATTGAAAAATAACAACTGGAAAATGAAAGAGCCACGACACGGTCAACGCTTTTGAGAAGGAATGCTCAGTACCACCGGACTTCGATTTCGTAATTATCCGCACCGCCCGATGAATCGCGAACGTGAATCACCGCGGTGTAATTGTTTCTGCGAGTGGGTTGTTCGACGATACGGACTTCGCCGCGTCCACGCCGTTTCTCGACGGTGACAGTCACCTCGCGATTTGGCAGCGCGCCTGTAAAATCGGCGCGGACACTTTCCGCCGGACGGCCGGAAATCACGCGGTCGCGAACCGTCCGGTCACGGATTTCCAGCACGGTGACATCATCCACCCGCCCGCTCCAGGTCAGGCTCCCTGGACCGCCAATATTTCGATCACGGTCGCGCCCGTACTGATCACGGTCACGATCATAGCGGTCGCGGTCACGATTAAACCCGCCGCCCGCGCCGGCGTCACTGATCAGCCGCAGACGGAATCGCTGATTGGCTTCGCCGTTGCTGTTGTAAACCTGCATCCGACCGCCGTCGAACCGCGCGCTTGATGGTGAATCAAGCGACTTGTTACGTTGCGTGGTGAAGTAATATCCGTTATCCGGCCCCGGCTTAATCAGCCATAACTGATTGACGTCACCGCGATTTTGTCGGGTCAGCACAACTGAATCGCCATTTTCGCCACGCCCTTGAATGGTCATGACATCTCCGGTGCCTGCCAAGCGAACGTAATAGAAGCCATTCCCAGCGTCTTCAATATCCCACTGCGAGAGCCGTCCAACGGTGGAATTTTGCACCACAGTCCGCTGGTCGTTCCCGGCGGACAGAAACCGGTTTGTGGCAACAAGCTGGATTTCATAGCGTCCCGCACGCAACACGCCAGACTGATTCCGGTCATCGTAGCGACGGTCGTCATAACGACGATCGTCGCGCCGGTCATCGCGCCGATCGTTGAGATTGTCCTCGAACTGCCAGCGCAAATTGTTGACGGTGTTGCGGCGAATATTAATCTGGCCTTCAAACGAGATCGCCCGCCAGGAGAAACGATCCGTGCTGACTCGCCCCCGTCCACGAATACCGCTTTCGGTTCGGCTGACATAATAGGTTTCAGCCGTCACAATCTGGACTTCGTAAGTGCGGCGCTCGGCTGCATTAATCTGTGTGACCAATTCGCGCTGAACCAGATCGCGGTCTTCGCGTCGGGCCGCTTGCACCTGGTTATTTTGAGCAAGCGTCACCCCCGTCAAGCCAATCAGCAGCAAAAGCATCATCAATAAATTTGTCTTTTTCATCGGTGACCTCCTAAAAAGTTCAATTCGTGGTTTATTCAAACTGCTTCTTGAATTCGGCAAATTGTTGTTTCAAGTCTGTCAGTCCCTGCCGCAGTATGGCGACCTCTTCTTCCAGCTTTGCGACTCGCTCATTGCTGCCGCGCGAAGCCGAAGCTGTGGCATCGGCTTTTTCCATGGTCGCCGCAAGTTCCTCCACGTTGATGTCTCCGCCAAGCAGATGGGCGAAGCGCGATTCGCGCGAACCGGACTGTCGCGGCAGCTTGATGACCAGCGCCTGTTCACGCAAAGACAGGTTCTGCAAAGTCGTTTCAACTTCCGGCAGGTTTTCAAAATTGTGCAAATGGGCCGTCCGCGAACGAAGTTCCCCCGGCGTTTGCGGGCCGCGCAATGCCAGCACAGTCATCACAGCCGTCTCGGCTTCATTCAATTCGTAGCCTTTCGAAAAAAGATGGCCGTATTTCGGCACGCGCGAATCCGAGCCATGAAAGGTGTAGGCCAGTTTCTTCTCGCGCAAACTATCCAGCGCACGCACCACTGTCGCTTCGTCGTAACTGACCACTGGATCGCGGTGGTTCTTTTGATTGCAGGCATTAACCAGCGCGTTCAACGTCATTGGGTAATAGTCTGGCGTCGCGATCTGCTTTTCGACCAGCGCGCCAATCACACGCAATTCATAATCATTTAAGATAACTGGCAAAACGAATCTCCTTATCCGCTTACAGCGCGCGCCGCTGCCGCCAGCGGCTCCAAAAAAGGATGGCCATAAACAACGGCACAAAAGTCAGTATTTCGTAATAGCTGACATCAAGCGCCTGTTCCAGAATTTCACCGAACGGCTGGAAGCCCGGCGCCGGAGTAAACTCGTAATAATTGAACAAGCCGAGCTTGAGCTTCTGTGACGAAAAAGGCCAGAGCAGCGCGGCTCCGCCGAACTCTTTCTTGGTCAGAAAATCCAGCAAGCCATGAGAGAGCGCGGCGGCAAAATAAATCGCGATTCCCCGCCGGGTGAAATTTCGCGCCAGCAATGCGCCCAGCATTCCCAGCGGAATCGCGAACAATATCGAATGCGAGATGCCGCCATGCAGGCGCTCGCTATATCCCAGCCCCCAGGCAAAAAACAGGTCAAAGTCCGGCGAGATGGCCAGCATCGCGCCCACCAGTAACGGCCACCAGTCAGCTCGCCACGAAAAAGCTTCACGCGAGGCAACAATGATGCTCGCGCCTGTCAAACCGTGAGCTATCGGCAAAGGCATAAAATCATTTTCAAAGTTCTGATTTCAAATTCCACCGGCATAAATCGCGTCCTCGATTCGTGCAACCTCACGGCCAATCGCTCCGCCGACTTTTGGCTCGCGATTCTCAATGACCGCGCAAGTGAAATCTTCTATCAGTGGCAGGTGAATATTCGCGTGCGGCGGAAGATGTTCCGTTCGATCGCCCGCCGCAGTTTTGATACGCAGTTCGCCTTGATTCAGCAAGGGAAGATGAAGCGAACCTTCGCTGCCGAAAATGTCCAGCGTATCCTGCGATTCAAACGAAGCATGCGTGACGGTCAACACAGCTTGCAGCTTGCTTTCAAACTCGAAGCTCGCAACACAAGTATCTTCGACTTCCCGCTCGAATAGCGCGCTGCCAACCAGGCTTGTGATGCGTTTGATTGAGCCAAACAAATTCATCAGGACCTCAATCCGATGACAGCCGAAGTCCATCATCGGCCCGCCGCCCGCTTTGGCTTTTTCCACCAGCCAGTGCCTGTCTTCACCTGACTGCGGGTTGAAGCGTTCAAACGCGTTGATCTGCGCCAGCACCGGCTTGCCAATTTCGCCCGCCGCGATGATTTGCCTGGCGCGAAGCAGCACCGGATAAAAATGCCTGTAATAAGCGATGCCCAGTTTGACGCCGTTCGCCTGGCAAACGGAAATCATCCGGTCGCATTCTGCCGGGTTCATCGCCATCGGCTTTTCGCACAACACGTGTTTTCCGGCTTCGGCGGCGGCGATGGTTTGTTGCGCGTGCAGATAAACCGGCGTCGAAATGTAAACCGCGTCAATTTCCGCGTCGGCGATCAACTCCCGCCAGTCGCGATGCCAGCGCCGAGCGCCAAATTCACGAGCGAAGCTTTCAGCCAAGTCCGTGCGCGAACGGTTGACCGCAACCAATTCGCAGCTTTCCAAATCGCGCAGCGCCGGAGCGACTCGCTTTCGAGAAATGTCGCCACAACCAATCAAGCCCCATCGAACCTTGTTCATAGCTACTCTTTCGCGCGGCTGACGAATTCGCCGGTTTGGGTGTTGATGCGAATGACTTCGCCTTCCTTGATAAAGAGTGGCACCCGCACTTGCAACCCGGTTTCGAGCGTCGCCATCTTGGTCGTCCCGCCCGAAGCCGAATCGCCGCGAACCCCCGGTTCGGCGTCTGTCACCGCCAGATCAACATGCGACGGCAGTTGCAATGAAATCGGCTCGCCATTGTATTTTCGAACCTGCAACGACACGCCATCTTTCAAATAGAGCCGTTCGTCACCGAGTTGTTCTTCGGTCAGGGCGAACTGTTCATAGGAAGCATCGTCCATAAAGTGATAACCGTCGCCATCCGAATACATAAACGAAGCGGGCGTCAGTTCGACATCCGGCTCTTCGAATTTCTCGCTGGTCTTGAACGATTTTTCCAGCACGGCATCGGTCAATAAATGCCGCAACCTCGTCCGCACCATTGTCGAAGCGCCGCGTGCGCTCGGACTGGCGAAAGTCACTTCGACCACGGTGTACGGCTGTCCTTCGACAGCGATCACCATTTTCCGCTTCAACTCATTTGCTCCAATTAGTGCCATTTGGTTTCCCTTTAGAAGATTTCGGCGGGCGCAAAATCAAGGCTTGCTTGTTGCGCTTTGCCGGAAGTAAGAAAAGAAGTGAGAGAAGATATGATAATCTCGGCCTTCGGTAAACAGCTTCAATTCTCCGAATCAAACGCGAATGAAAAAAGATGTGATCGTAATTGGCGGAGGCGCGGCAGGCCTGTTTTGCGCGCTGACCGCAGGCAAGCGCGGACGCGCCGTGCTGGTGATCGAACACGCTGAAAAGATTGGCAAAAAGATATTGATCAGCGGCGGCGGGCGCTGCAATTTCACCAATCTGCACACCGCGCCGGAAAATTTCATCTGCCGCAATCCCAACTTTCACAAATCCGCGCTGGCCCGATTCACCCCGTTTGATTTCATCGAACTGGTCCGAAAGCACAAGATCGCCTATCACGAAAAGAAGCTCGGCCAATTGTTTTGCGACGACAGCTCCCAACAAATTGTGCGATTGCTGCTGGAAGAATGCCGCCGCGCGCGCGCCGAGATTCGCGTCAACTGTAAAATTCAGTCGGTCGAGAAAACCAGCCAGACGTTCGTCGTCGAAACCAATCAAGGACGATTTGAAAGCGAATCGTTGGTCGTCGCCACCGGCGGACTTTCGATTCCCCAAATGGGCGCAACCGATTTCGGCCACCGGCTGGCGCGGCAATTCGGGTTAAAAATAGTGCAACCGAAACCCGCACTCGTGCCCTTCACGCTGGCGGAAAATGATCGCAGGGTTTTCAGCCCAATCAGTGGAATTTCCGTTGACGCCGTGGTCAGCCTGCGAGATCAGCAATTTCGCGAAAACCTGCTGGTCACGCATCAGGGCTTGAGCGGTCCCGCCATCCTGCAAATTTCTTCTTACTGGAATTCCGGCGAAGCGATTGAGATTGATCTGCTGCCCGATGGCAGCGCTGAGGAGTTGCTGGGCAGCGAACGAGACAGCTTGAAGGAATTGAAAACTCTGCTCGGCCAGCACTGGCCGCAGCGTTTCGCCCAGGCCTGGACGCAAATCCAGGCTGGATCGAAACCGCTCCGGCAGTATTCCAACAAGGAATTATTCGCCATTGCCGAGAGCATTCATCGCTGGCGAATCACGCCCAATGGCACTGAGGGATTCCGCAAAGCCGAAGTCACGGCGGGCGGTGTGGACACGGATGAGCTGTCATCAAAAACAATGGAATCCCGCCGCGTACCTGGTTTGCACTTCATCGGCGAAGTCGTGGATGTAACCGGCTGGCTCGGCGGATACAACTTCCAATGGGCCTGGGCGTCGGGTCACGCCGCAGGCCAAAACGTCTAAATGATTTCAATTTCTCTTGGACATGATCGGCACGTCGCCGCTCTGTCCGTGAACCTTCGACATTTCGACATTGTCCCGGCTGCGCTTGATGGTCCAGACGCCGGTCGACGGCTGCCAGAGGGCCGGATCGGCCTTGCCATCTCCGTCGTAATCGGCGACCGCCGGCACATCCCCTTGCGCCGCAGCCCCCAGTGATACAGTCCGTGTCACGGCGCTGCTGCTTTCCACGATGTACCAATTCCCTTCCAACGCACGCCACACGGCGATGTCCGTCCGGTTATCCCCATCGTAATCGCCCGGCACCGGAACATCCGTGCCAACGCCCCATTCGGTGCTGATCGTCAGGGAGTCCGAACTCCGCCGGATATACCAGAACCCCGTACTTCGACGGAACACAGCCACGTCCGTCTTCCCGTCGCCGTCGTAATCCCCCGGCACGGGAACGTCGCCCAGCGGCGCAAATCCCCAGGTCCTCGCATCTATCCCGCCATCCGAACTGCGAACGATGTACCAGGCGCCTGCCGAACCGCGCCAGACCGCGACATCGGTTTTGCCATCGCCGTCGTAATCGCCCGGCACCGGCACATCCGTCCCCAGCCCCCAGAAATGGCTTTTCACCTGGCCGTCGCTGCTTTGTTTGATGAACCAGTAGCCCGCATACTCGCCGCCACGACGGAAGACGGCCAGGTCGGTCTTCCCATCGCCATCGTAATCGCCCGATACCGTGACATCGTTGTAGGGCGCATAACTTGCTCCCCACGGCGTAGCCTCCACCTTCCCATCGCCGCTGTTGGCGACCAGCCAGTTGCCGTCGCTTCCGCGCCAGACCGACAGGTCGCTCTTGCCGTCGCCGTCGAAGTCGCTGAAGACCGTCAACGACGACGCGAAACCCGCGCCGATCAGCACCGTGTACATCCGGTTGCCCGAACAAGCTCCCTGCGTTGCCGTGACGGTAAAGGTGTAGCTGCCCACCGCCGTCGGATAACCGAAGAGCAGCCCATTGGCGCCAAACAAGGTGACCCCCGGCGGCACGCTGCCGCTCGTGATTGTGTAGCTGTAGAGACCGGCTGGCGAAGCCGTGGCGGCGGCGTTGTATAACTGCCCGACGTTTCCGTTGGGCAGGCTGGCCGGCAACGTGATGGTCGGGCAGCCGCCACCGCTGATGACCACGGTGTAATCGCGAAAGCCCGTGCAACCGCCGAAGCCGGTCGCCGTAATGCGGAAGTTGAACGTGCCGCCCGCGGTCGGCGTCCCACTTAAGACCCCCGTCGAAGAATTCAAATTCAACCCGGCCGGCAAACTGCCGATGGTCACGGCGTAGGTGTATCCACCTCCGGAGGGCGAGGCGGAAATCGTCTGGGTGTATGCCGTGCCCGTTGTCCCGTTCGGCAAACTGGCCGGCGACAGAGCCACCGTCGGACAGGTGATCGCCAGGGTGTAGCTTTGCGTCGCGTTGCAACCGCCAGCCGTCTGCGCCTTGATCGTGAAGGTGAAGGAGCCGACGGTGGACGGCAATCCGCTGATCACGCCGGTTGCCGGATTCAACGTGATCCCGCTCGGCAGGCTTCCCGAAATCAGCGAGAAGGTGTGGCTGCCAGCCGGCGAGACGCTGATCGTCTGGCTGTAGGCCACGCCCGCCTGACCGCCGGGAAGCGGCGAAGTCGGGCTGAGCGTAATTGTCGAGCAGGTGATGGCTACCGTGTAAGTACGTGAACCGGAGCAACTGCCCCCCCCGCTGGTTGCTGCCGTGATCGTGAAGTTGAAAGAACCTGTGGTGGTCGGCGTGCCGGTGATCGCGCCGGTCGAGGCGTTGAGCGTCAAACCCGCCGGCAATGCGCCGCTGCTCACCGCGTAGCTGTAGGTCCCGGCGGGCGAGCCGGCCACCGTCTGACTGTAACTGGCGCCGACCGATCCGCCCGGCAGGCTCGACGGATCAACCGTGATGGTCGGGCAACTCACTATCAGCACATAATCCTGGAACCCGGTGCAACCGCCAAAGCCTGTCGTTGTGATGCGGAAATTGAATGTCCCGCTTTGCGTTGGCGCGCCGCTGAATGCGCCGTTCGAGTTGAGTGTCAAGCCCGCCGGCAGCAGTCCACTTGTCACCGCGAAGCTGTAATTGCCGCCCGCCGGGCTCGCGCTGATGGTTTGCGAATATGCCGTGTTGATCGTTACGCCCGGCAAACTCGCCGGGCTGAGCGTGATCGTCGGACAGACCACGTTGATGACCAGCGTGGCAGTGGTTGTCGCCCCGCAATTGTCAGTCGCGGTGATCGTCACGGTGTAACTGCCGATGAGCGCCGCGCTGAGCACCGTCACCGCTCCCGTCGCCGCGTTGAGTGAGACGGTCAGCCCGCCGTTGTTGGGCGAAACGCCTTGCAGCATCAGCGGATTGACCGTCCCGTTGTCGCTCGGCCCGGCTGCCGGATTGATGCTCGGCGTCGTCCCGGCGATGACGGTTTGCGGGTTGTAGCCGAGCATTGGGGGCGTATTCGGCGTGACTGTCACCGTCAGCGTGCCGGTGCCGGTGGCGTTTTGATTGTCGGTCACCACCAGATTGAAGGTCGCGCTGGTCGCCGCGCAGGTGGTAGCGATGTTCGCCGTCACCGCGCCGGACGGCGTGATCGTCACGCCGCTAACCGTCACGCCATTGCCGCTGGCGGTCGTCGGATTGCCGTTGATCGTGATGCCCAGCGTATTGACCGGCTGATCCGGGTCAACCGCCGTGGCGATGGTGAAGCTGGCCGCATTGCTCCCCGCTTTGACCGTCAGCGTGTCGCTGCTGATGGTTGGCGGCGTATTGGTTGCCAACGTCGCCGTCGCTGTGTTGCCCGTCCCGCCGTTGGTTGATGTGACGTTGCCGCTGATGTTGACGAACGGCCCTTGCGCGTTCGGCGTGACATTGACCGAGACGGTGCAAGTGCCGCCCGTGCCCACCGTGCCGCCGGTCAGCATGATCCCTGTGTCGCCCGCAGTCAGCGCGCCGCCTCCGCCATCTTGGAGCGTGCCGCCGCAAGTGTTGGTCGTCGTCAGCGGCGTGGCCACCACCAGATTCGGCGAATTCGGGAAGTTGTCGGTGAAGCCGGCGACCGTCAGCGCGACGGTGTTGGCCGCCGGATTGGTGATCGTGAAGGTCAGCGTCGAGGTCTGGCCAACCGGCACGCTGGCCGGACTGAATGCCTTGCTGATCGAAGGCGGCGCGACCACCGTGTGCGGTTCGGTGTCAGTGCCGCCATTGAAGTTCGTATCGCCCGCGTAAGTCGCCGTCAACGTGCGTGCGCCCGGCGTGGTCAGCGTAATGACGCAGGATCCCCCCGCGACCGTGCCGGTGCAGGTTTCCGCGCCGCCGCTGGCCGTCACGACCACGTTGCCGGTCGCAGTGCCTACGCCTGGCGGTACTGCCAGGACCGTGAAGACGACCGTCAGGTTCTGTCCGACAAAGGATGAATCCGGATTGTCCGAAACAATCGTCGTCACCGTGTCGGCTTGGTTGGCAGTATGCGGCGCTCCCGCCGAGGTGCTGCCGTTGTAGCTCGTGTCGCCCTGATAGGTGGCCGTCAGCGTGCGATTGCCGACCGCCGTCAGCGCCAATGTACAAGAACCTGCCGCGACCGTTCCGGTACAGGTTTCCGTCCCGCCGCTGACCGTCACCACGACGTTGCCGGTCGGCGTGCCAGAACCAGGCGCAGCCGCCGCGACCGTGAAGTTGACCGTGATGGCCTGGCCGAAGACCGACGGATCGGGATTATCCGAGGTGATGGTCGTCGTCGTGTCCGCTTTGTTGACCTGATGCCCCGCGCCCGTGGAAGCCGGGCTGGCGTTGTAGTTCGCATCGCCCTGATAAGTCGCCGTCAGCGTCCGCACGCCCGGCGTAAACAGGGCGATGACGCACTGCCCCGCCGTCACCGTTCCGGTGCAGGAATTGACGCCATCCGAAACCAGGACATTGCCGGTCGGAGTTCCAGCACCTGGCGAAGTCACCGAAACCGTATACGTGACCGTCACATTCTGCCCGACCACCGACGGATCCGGCGCATCGGAGAAGATCGCCGCTGTCGTGTCCGCCTTGTTGACCGTGTGCGACACGCCCGCCGAGGTGCTGCCGTTGAAGTTCGCATCGCCGCTGTAGGTCGCCGTCAGCGTCTTCGCGCCGGCTGTGGTCGAGGTCAGTATGCAACTGGCCGCTGGCAAGGTAATCGTGCAGGTTCCGCCCGTGCCATCGCTGACCGTCACTGTTCCGGTCGGCGTGCCCGTTCCCGGAGGCGTCACCGCGACATTGGCCGCCACGTTGTAGGCTTGTCCCGTCACCGACGGATCGGGCGTATACGACGTGATCGTCGTCGTCGTGTTCGCCAACGTGACCTGATGCGCTTCGGTATCGGAACTGCCATTGTAATTGGCGTCTCCCGCATAGGTCGCCGTCAAGGTTCTATTTCCAATATTGGTCAGGGTGAGCGTGCAAGTCCCCGCCGCAATCGTGCCGGTGCAGGTTTCCGCGCCGCCGCTGATCGTCACCACGACATTGCCGGTTGGCGTCCCACCGCCCGGCGCGATTGCCGTGACGGAGAAATTGACCGTGACAGCTTGCCCGACAATGGAGGGGTCCGGATTGTCGGAGCTGATGGTCGTCGTCGTATTGGCCGCGTTGACCTGATGCGCTTCGGTGTCCGAACTGCCGTTGAAATCGGCATTGCCCGCGTAGGTCGCCGTCAGAGTTCGCGCGCCTGCCGAAGTCAGCGTGATCGTGCAAGTCCCCGCCGCAACCGTGCCGGTGCAGGTTTCCGCCCCGCCGCTGATCGTCACCACGACGTTGCCGGTTGGCGTCCCAGCGCCCGGCGCAATGGACAGGGTAGTGAAATTAACCGTCACGCTCTGGCCCACGACCGATGGATCGGGATTGGCGGAGGTGATAGTCGTCGTCGTATTGGCGGCGTTGACCTGATGCGCTTCGGTGTCCGAACTGCCGTTGAAGTTCGCATCGCCCGCGTAAGTCGCCGTCAATGTCCGCGCGCCAGCCGAGGTCAGCGTCAGCGTGCAAGTCCCCGCCGCCACCGTGCCGACGCAGGTTTCCGCGCCGCCGCTGATCGTCACCACGACATTGCCGGTGGGCGTTCCCGCGCCGGGCGAGTTCGCCGTCACGGTGTAGTTGACCGTCACGCTCTGGCCCACGACTGAAGGGGCGGGATTGTCCGAAGTAATGGTTGTCGTCGTATTGGCGGCGTTGACCTGATGCGCTTCGGTGTCCGAACTGCCGTTGAAGTTCGCATCGCCCGCGTAAGTCGCCGTCAAGGTTCGCGCGCCTGCCGAGGTAAGCGTCAGCGTGCAAGTCCCCGCCGCCACCGTGCCGACGCAGGTTTCACTGCCGCCGCTGACCGTCACCACGACGTTTCCGGTCGGCGTGCCCGTGCCCGGCGCGTTCACCGTCACGCTGTAATTGACCGTCACGCTTTGCCCGACGACCGACGGGTCGGGATTGTCGGAGGTGATCGTCGTCGTCGTGTTGGCCAGTGTGACCTGATGGGCTTCGGTGTCGGAACTGCCGTTGTAATTGGCATCGCCCGCATAGGTCGCCGTCAAGGTTCTGTTTCCGATGCCGGTCAGCGTGAGCGTGCAAGACCCCGCCGCGACCATGCCGGTGCAGGTTTCCGCGCCGCCGCTGATCGTTACCACGACGTTTCCCGTGGGAGTGCCGCCACCCGGTGCCGCTCCGACGACCGAGAAATTGACTGCGACAGCTTGCCCGACAATGGATGGATCCGGATTGTCGGAAGTGATGGTTGTTGTCGTGTTGGCGGTGTTGACCTGATGCGCTTCGGTGTCGGAACTGCCGTTGAAGTTCGTGGTCTGCGCGTAAGTCGCCGTCAGTGTTCTGGCGCCTGCCGCGTTGAGTGACAGGGTGCAAGTCCCCGCCGCCACCGTTCCGGTGCAGGTTTCCGCGCCGCCGCTGACCGTTACCACGACGTTGCCGGTCGGCGTGCCGCTGCCGGGGGAATTGGTCGTGACCGTGAAGTTGACCGTCACGCTTTGTCCGGTCACCGACGGATCGGGATTGTCGGAAGTGATGGTCGTCGTCGTATTGGCCCGGCTGACGACACTGGTGTAAGCCCTGGAGCCGGTGCAGCCGTTGCTGGTGTCGGTCGCCGTGATGGTGAAGTTGAAGGTGTTGACGGCGTTGGTCGTGCCGGTCAGCGCGCCGCCGCTCGACAGCGACAACCCGCCGGGCAGCGCGCCTGTGGTCACCGCGAAGGTGTACGGCCCGGTGCCGCCCGAAGCGCTGATCGTGGCGCTGTAGGATTCGCCGAAGACCGCATTGGAAAGCGACGTAGGATTGACCGTGATCGTCGGGCACGAGACCGTGCCGCTGATCGTGAAGTTGAAAGGATTTTCATCCGCGTCGTTGTTGTCGAAAGTCAGCGTGCCGCTAGGCGTGCCGCCCGCCGCCGCCGTCATCGTGATTTGAAAAGTCGTCGTGCCGCCGCTGCCGGCCACCGTAGCGCTGCCGAAATTGGCAGCGATGCTGAAACCAGTTGGCACGCTCAAGTTTGCCAGCGTCAGATTGGCGTTGCCGCTGTTGGTCACGGTAAAGGTCTTGGTGACGGGCGTGCCGACCGTGGTCGAACCGAAGCTGAAGGAACCGCCATCAGCGATGTTCCCTGCAAGAGTTTCAGACACGGCGATCTCAGGGCTGGCAGCGGTGTTCAGGGCGCTGGCATCAATATGGCGGATGATGGGCATCGTGCTCCCTCCTACGGCAACCACTTTGGCTGAACTTCCGCTGCCGTTGGCCACAACATCGCTTATGTTCTGGTTGGTTGTGCCTGAATCGTGGGCAGCCGACCAGGTGGCTCCATCGGTGGAGGAAATAATAGCTCCGTTTGTCCCGACTGCTACGAAAACCCCGTTGACAAAGGTCATTCTGGTTAAGCCCTGGGAGGCCAAACCTGTTGAAGATTGGGTCCAGGTAACGGCATCGGTTGACCAGACCGCTATGCCGGCATTGTTACTGACTGCAACATAACGTCCATTGCCGTAGGCAACGGCGCGAAAGCCCGTTGAAACAGGCGAGGTCTGTTTCGTCCAAGTGTTCCCGTCCGGTGATGTGATGATACCGCCGCTGCCGCCTACCGCCACCCATTTGCTGGTACTCGGCTCATAAATAATTGAAAAAAGCGAGCTCGTGAGCACCCCGGTGAGGGTCTGAATAGACCAGGTGCTAGCATCGGTGGATTTTACCAACTGGCCCCCGGTGTTAACGGTTCCAATGACTTTCGTCCCATCTGTTGCAAAGTTGTTGACAGTCCCGCTTGTGAGTCCCGAATTGGTTGGGGTCCAGGAGGTGCCGTTGGAAGAGGTGTAAATAGTGGCGTTTGGGAGGTTTACATTAGTGGCGGCCACCCATTTGTTGAGGAATGGAATCCAGGTAATGTCGAACACACTTACCACAGTAGCGGCGGACATTTTGCCGTCGTATGTCCAGTTGACACCGTCGGTGGAAGAAATAACATTCAGTTCTCCGCCGCTTGCCACAAATTTGGTTCCGTTGTGCGCAACCGTAAAGAATGTATTATTGGCATCTTGTGGTGTTACGCCCGCTGGCACGATGGCGGTTGACCAGGTTGGCGCCATCGCCACAGTCAGTGCTCCAGGGGAAGGCAAGGCGGCCAACGGTTGAGTGTATGTACCCAGCGTATGTTTGATCCTGGAAACGCCAGTGTCCATTGGACGGGTGACCAACTTTTGAAAAAAGTTGCCGCCTCCAGCCTTGCCCGTCACCAAAACCCGCCCAGCCAGAACTGAAAGCGTGCCGGCGACGAATAACAAGACCATCGAAAGAAACGTAATACGCGTGAAGCGCGAGGGTGTTCGCATGGTATCTCCCGTTGAAAGCCACAACCCTGGGACGCTTCGCCGTCAATGATGAAGCTCCGCAAGAACTGAGATTTTTGTTTTATTTGCGGGGATGCGGAAGTTGCAACGCGCTCAATCGAATTCCCCGTCCTCAAGCACGAAAAAATTGATTCGGATTTGCCCGGTAATTACCAACCTGCGCCGATGTGACTTCGCCCAGCAACCATTGCAAGGTGAATAATGCGCGACAAGGCAATATTCGTTGCCTGCACATACTCATCAATATGTTTGGGTTCGTCAATGTCCGGCGGCCCTTTGGACACAGCCAGCACTGATTTAGCGCGGCAATCCCCAAAGATCGCGGAATCGTTCAAATTCCGCCCGTGGCAACTGCACGATTAGCGGCTTCTTTTGAGGATCAAGCCAGGATAAAAGCGCTTCGATCCTGGCCGATTCCATGGCCGTGCAACCGGCAGTGCCCTTCCCCGCTCCCTGCCAGATATGCAGGAAGATACAGGAACCGCAACCAGCCTGCGGCGGATTGGCATTGTGATCCACCACAACGCCCCAACGATATAACTCATCGTCGCGGCGCATTTGCTCCGAACTTTTCCAATCGGGCTGGGCAACGCTGCCGCGTTCCAGAACGCGGTTGTAGTTCAGAGACTGCGAATCGTCCACGCATTCCAATGTTTTCGTGGCCTGTACGTAAGGTAGTTTCACCTTCGCCGCCTGCTCGCGCGACGCGTAGCCGAAGGCCGAACTCAAGCTGAAAATCCCCGCCGGCGAACGCCCATCGCCTTCTTTTTTGATCGGGTCCGAGGCGTTGGCCAATCCGGCAGGATCGCCGTGCAACCCCCTTCCCCAAGCCAGGCCATTGCGCCCGACGACAACCGGGACTTTTTCGCCAACCGGACGCCAAGCCTGACCGGCGGCTCTTTCATAACGCAGCAGTTGGCCGTCAACCGCGTTCCAGTCCTTCGTGGTGACGACGAGAAGTTGACGCGACTGCGCCAGAACCTTTGCCTGCGCCTCGGTTTGTTCTTCCAACCACATCGAGCCATGAACCAGGCTGATGAATAAAATGCCACCCAGTAACCATTCCGTTGTGCGCATTATGAAGGTTTCCTTTCGCTCAAATAGAAGCAAAATCGCCAGTTTCAGGGTCTTGACGGAACCGGGGAGATGTGGGAGCATACTCGCTCGTTTCGGGGCAGATCATCAAGCCCCATTGTGATTTTAGCCTGAATATATCGCGAAAAATCACTCTTTCATCTCGAATTTTCAGAAGGCGGCGTAGCCAAGTGGTAAGGCAGAGGTCTGCAAAACCTTTATTCATCGGTTCGATTCCGATCGCCGCCTCCAATCCCTTCTTCCAAAAACTACTATTATCTTCATTGGGCTAGGCGCAATGCCTTAACAGGCATTCCAAATATCTTTTTCAGATGCCTGCCAGTTTCGACTGCTGGCATCGCAGTGACTGTGTGAAGCTGCAGGCAGGCCGCCAAATATTACTTGAAGCTGATTCTTGGGGATGAATTTCGACGATCTGGCGCTGAGAATAAAGGTCTTGAGGGTTTCACTGTATCAGTCACACCCGAACGGATCTCTGAATAAAAATATGGCGGCCAACAAGCAAGCAACCCACCCCTGAGAACTTGCCGTGACCGCCATTTCAGGAGGTTCACCCGTGCTGCTTAAAACGCCTGACTACGAAAAAAGTTGCGTGGAGGCCCATTAAATAAGGCTGATCAGAAAGGTAACCGAGGAGACAGATAATCCCTCGAGGTGGTTACAGCTTGTAGAAAACTTCAGCTTTTGGCCTGCTCAAGATAAGTGCGCAGGCGATCCGGGACATTTGTGACGATTCCGTCCACGCCCATGGATGTCATTCGCGCAAACTGCCTTTCGTCATCTGCAGTCCAGATATAAAGCTTCTTGCCGCTGGCCCTGGTTCGGCGGGCAAGATAGCCAAAGCAAAGTTCAACCTGCAGGCAAAGCGTTTGGTAATTGATGTGCCGCAGCGCAATCCAAGGGAAAGCTTCGCGAAATCGCACCGCTGGATTGAGCGTCTGATGACCCAGAATCAAGCCGAGTTCGATGTCACGGATTTCTTCGCCGAGCCGCCTCATCAGATCAATATCGAAGGAAGCGAGCATCACTTCGTCCTGACAATGCCGCGTGCGAATCGTTCGCAGGATTCCAGCAGCCGCGCGCGGATCCTTGATTTCCAGATAAAGCCGGACTTTTCCCTGCGTCAGATCAAGCGTTTCTTCCAGTGTCGGTATGCGCTCGCCTTTGCCCGCGTCGGCTTGTTTGATTTCTGCCAGCGTCCGTTGATTCACGCGGCCCTTCAGATTGGTTGTGTGATCGAGCGTGAAATCATGAATGACGACGACTTGTTGATCGCTACTGGCATGCAGATCAAGTTCGATCATTTGCGCTCCCTGCCGGATGGCAAGCTCGAAGGCGCGCAGCGTGTTTTCGGGTTCGTAAGCCGAAGCGCCACGATGGGCGATGATGAGTGGCGTCATTGTTGTGTGACAGATGGCAGATTTTGTGACTGTGGCAATTGGCACATTTACTTCACCTGAAACTCGCGCGCACCCAGAATCAGCGCGGCCACGCCGCTCACCACCTGCTCGCGATTCCGCTGCGCGGTGCGTTCGTCATACTTCGCCGGCATCATCTTGGCGCGTTGCTGGTCAAGCACGCGTGCGAGATTCTCTCGGGTGTCTTTCGAGACGTCGCTGTGAATCAGGACCGCCAGCAATTCCTCAAGCAAACGCCCTGGAGACTTCATGGCGTCTGCGGCGACGAATCTGGAGACGTCCACGCGCGTACCGTTCAGCCGGTTACCGATCAGCGCCACAGCGAAGTTCATTCGTTCGAGTAACGTCGCGCTGCTCAACCAGCGCGAGGAATCTTCGGAATAGCCGGTCGGCGGCTGGCACAGGTAAAGCGCGCCCCCCATTCGCGAAATGGCTTGAATGATCGGTTGCGCGCCATCCGTGGATGCTCCCGTCGCCCGAATGGCCGATGCCGCGAGTTCAAGCGGCGATTTGATCTTGTTCCGGTAATACTTTGGCGAGTAGAAATCCGGGCTGGTCAGAATTGCACGGACAACCTGGCGGATGTCGCCTTCAGTGCGCGTGAAAACTTCGGCAACGCGATCCACCAAGCTTTCAGGAGGTTCGTCGGCGACGAAACGCTGGCAGAGCTTGCGGGAAAGGAATTGCGCGGTAGAAGGATGCCTGGCCAGCAGATCAAGCACACGCAACCCGTCTTCGATGCCGCCGCCGGGTGCGATGCGTTTGCCGAGCACGAGCTTTTCGCCTTTGTCGTGTGTGCGTGGACGGAAGACAAAGGACCAGTTCGGCGCTGGCGTAACCGTCCAGCCAGTGAAGCAGCGCGCGACTTCCAGCACATCCTTTTGCGTGTAGCCCCCATCAACGCCCAGCGTGTGGAGTTCCATCAGCTCGCGCCCGTAATTTTCGTTCACGCCGGGACGGCGAGGCGGCGGTGAAGTGTCGCCTTCCTTGCGCGGCGGCATGGGGACTTCGGCCTGGCTCAGGAAATTGTCCAGGTAATAGAGCATCGCCGGACTTTGCGCCGTGGCCGTCAGCAGTTCCTTGAATTTGCCGAGCGCGTGCGGGCGAATTACGTCGCGTTCGTAGGAAGTCAGCAGCAATCGTACGTTGTCCTTTTGCGCAAAGACATTGAAGTGATTGAACCAGAAATCAACCATCACTTCCTGCAACTGCTTTTCGCTGAAAACTGCGCGCAGCAGTTTTGCCTGCTGCAATTCGCGCAGGGGCTGCTGCTGGTCACGTGCCGGAGTTTGAGGGCGTCGAGCGGTTTGCGTTAGTGGTGTTGGCGTTGGTTTCGCCTTCGGCTGGGTGTCCTGAGTCATGGACGGCGAAGCCTGCATTGTTTCGCTGGCGTTGGCAACCTCCGAAGCCGTCATTGGGTCTGGCTTTTTCATCTCGCCGTCAGACTTTTTCGTTTCTTCGTCAGGGACGGGCTTTGGCTGCGCTGTTGGAGTAGGTGTCGGAGTCGGACGTATCGGAGCAGGCGGTGGCGGCAAGTAAAGCTGGGCGATCTCCGGCGAAGTCATCTGCAAAGTGCTCATGGCCAGTAATGGCCGCGTTAGCAAATCATCAGACAAGTCTTCGGGATGAAGCTGCGCTTCCAGATATCTTTCAATGCCCATCTCCCGCACGCGCGCAATGTCACCTGGTCGCGGGCCAAAACCCGCGCGGTTGAGCAAATGCAAAATCTTCTGCTCTTCATCCAGTGACGGAGAATTTGACGAAGCGCGGCGGCTGCGCGAGGTCGGCAGACCTATGTTTGCCGGTTGTGGAATCAGAAATTCGCCTGCGGACCAGGCCCCACTTGGCAAATTTGGGCTGAGCGGTCGAATTGCTGAAGGTGGCAGTGACGCTGCCGGAAGCGGCGGCAGGGAGTTAATCACGCCACGCAGCCGTATTTGCTGGTCCGGTTGAAGAAACGGCAGGAACTCTTCGAGCATCGCTCGGCGTTCCCGTTCAAGTTGACTCCGGAGTTCGTTGAATTGCGGGCTGCCGATCTGTTGCTGCTGCATCCGCTGCGACAGACTCTCAATCCGCGGACGCCCGCGTTTGAGAATGTCGCTTAAGGCAGTGGCGAGTTCAGGCGAAAGCTGTAACTGCCGAGTTAACTCGGCCACCATCCGTGCTTCGTCGAACAGTGGTTGTTGCGCTGCAAACGGAATCGTCCAGCCCAGCGCCAGCAGCAACCCTATCGCCAGTAAAACCCAAACCCTGGCGCGAAGTTTGTCGCGAAGATTGTCGAGCTTGCCCATCTCAATCTCCCTATGAAAAAGTGACAGTGATGAAGAGGTAGGGACATCTTACCACCAGAAGAGATTGGGCGTTAAGTGAGGGAAGAACAAAGGCCGATGGGACAAAATTGTCTATTAGAACCGCAGTGAGTGGTCCGTCAAATACTTCCAGCCCGCATCGCCGATCAAGTCCATTGATGACAATCCGTCCTGAGAAGTTCCCGGATAAACGTAGATGCCATCGCGTTCAATCACACGGGGGTCGAGCGCGCTGATGCCTTGCAGCAACTGCTTGAAAGTGGCGGCGCGCCAGTATTCGCTTTCGTTCAGGCTATTAATTGACTGCCGAAATGGCTGAACGAGTTGCGCATAAGTGGGGCGGAACTGGTAATCGCCCACATCATCAGCGACCGCCTCTTCGCGGTTATCAATCAGCATCAGCATCGTGACGATCAGATATTCTTTCTGGTCGGAAAAGCGGTGCAGGCGATCAACCTCGGTGCTCAATTCGACATCTTCCGTCGCCATCGAAGCTTCGATCTCGTTACGCCACTGGTTGAAGTTGCTGATGGCGGTGTTGGCATTTCCCTGAAAATCCCAAAAACCATATTCCCAGGCGTACTGGTTTTCGATCAGCAGCGAAGCGACTGATTTGATGAAACGTCGCTTTTCCTGCGCCGAATCAGTTTCGTCTTCGGCCTCAACCAGCCGCGCCAGCTGGGCGCGCAAATCGTCACCACCGAAAACCTGTATGACGAGTTGAATCCCGAAAAAAACCGCGTGATCCTCTTCGCGTCCGCGTCCTGCCAGGAATGAGCGGCGGCTGCCATCAATCCGGCCTTGTTCATTCCCGCGCCAGGCCATGTAGATGCCGCCGGCAAAAACCGCAGCCAGAATCAGCATCACTATCCAATAAATGCCTACGCCAATGAGAAGAGCAAATGTGTAGTTAAACACCATCATTTTCAGATTCGAAGTTTTAGAGTTGAAGTTTCAGATTGCGGATTCGCTTATCCACCGAACCAGCCGCCGCCGCTGCGTCCATAGGAACCGGAACGTCCAGAGCGCGTTCCGGTCACGCGGCCATCGCTTCCCATGCGCACGCTGGTGCGCCCGAAACCGCTTGGCTTGGTTCTTCCGACACCGGTTGCTCCGGGGGATGTACCGACCCGAGAAGCGCTGAAAACCGTCGGACGTGATTGGGGTTGGTAACTGGGCGGCTGGAACGTCGGCCGCGAATTAATCGGCGGTGGCGGAAGGCTGCGCCCGCCGCCATATCCATAAACATAGCTTGGGCGGCTGTAATAATAGTGGTCGTAAAACCACCAATGTGAAAACGGCGAGCCACCATAGTAATAATGCCGCACCACTGTTGATGAGGTATTGGTGGGCGAAGTCCCGGTCGCACCGCTGGTCGCTGTCAAAGGTTGATCGTAAGGTTTGAACTCGGACAACGGCAGCATGCGGACGTTAATGCCGTTTTTCTGCCATTCGACGAAATCTTCGTTGATATCGTCGAGTTCCTGCTTCTGCGTCTGGTCTTTGGTCAGGTAAATGACTTGCTGAATACCACGTTGTTTCAATTGATCAGCGGGAGGTAATTTGGCCAGATAACGATTGTCGAACTGCGTGTCCTGGTCGGCATAAGCCGCCAGACGATTCCCATCAAGCAACATCAATGCCGGCGAATTCTCCTTCAGCTTTGAGCGCTTCTCTTCTATTTCGTGAGCGTAATAGACCATCGCCCCCAGGGTTTCGTGCGCTCGCACCACGCCAAGCGGATGCGGATAATTGTCGAAGACAGGCACCAGAACCGCAGTATCCGCCATGACTGCGCCAACGGCGATGGAAGCCGGTCCTGGCAAATCCGAAATGATCAATGTCTGATTGGCGTTGGCAGACGACGCGATCAATGTGCGCAACCCTTCGGCCCGGCTGTAAACATCAATCATCTCGTTCGTCCGTAGCGGTTTAATCTGGCTCCCGAGCGACGTTTGCGAAAGTGACTGTATCAGCGTCGGCACAAAGAACGGTTGCCAGCGAGAATCGCGCGGTTGGTAAATGGAGATTAGATAGTTTGGGTCATAGGCGCTCCAGGTTTTGCCCGCACTATCCGTTGCAGTCAGCCCTGCCGGAAAGACAAGCGATTTTTCGGTCGAGCCGACGTTCCATTCCTTGCGCTGCAATTCGAGCGAGTCAAGAGAGACTTCGGGCTCGTCATCCCCTGACAGCTTGTAGACCGTCAATCCAGCCATGCCAAGCGCCGCCGTCCACATCAATCCCTTGCCAAGTTTGCGACGCGAAAGATGATTCGTAAACCATCCAGCGGGAGAATTATTCTGCGATGAATTTTTCATTAATGATCCTGCTTGGGCGGGCTCTTTCTTCCAGTATTTATTCGTGCGTTTCCTGGCCATAATTTAAGCGAATCTTTATACTATTGACTGGTCACCGGTTCCAGAATGAAGTCATCCACGGTGAACACTTCTCCAGCCAGCGAGCGAAACCCGAAAGTGCCATAGAGAAACTTTCCCTTTGTACTTCTTCCGTCCTCCCAAAACCCCAAGTCATCCTTCTGCCCGCTTATATTGGAAGTAATCCAATGTTGAATCTTGTGTCCGGTCACTTCCAGCGTAATCGTGTAGGAAGCCTCCTGATTCAATTCCGTCAAAATCGGGATGGGAGTGCCAACTTCTATAGGCTCCCTGCCATCTTCAACCAGATAAGTGTAAAAACGTTTCGGACCGTCCGGATGCGTGGAGTTCGGCCCCGCTAGGTGAAACAGGTAATAGTTGCGGCCTTCCTTATCGGCGCGTACTGCCCACGTCGCCCCTTTGCCATCATCCAGCCAGATAGTGAAGTTGATCTGCAGAATATCCCGGTACGTTTTATCTTTCAGCAATCCAAGCTGCGCCCCTTTCACCCGCAACCGCTTGTTCCGCGCATCGCCCACCAATTCCCAGCTCGCTGGGAAACTCCATTGCGACAGCGTGCTGAAGAAATCCGTCCACCCCGCCGAAGTCACAACCGGATCAAGTTTGACTGTAATCGTTCGCGGCCCTGGTGCCAGTATCTCTCTCCGCGACCAGGGCTGAAATCCCAATAGTTCAACCCCAATTGTTCGCTCGACAGCGCGATCCAGTTCGTAATCTATTCTGACGGTTCCGTCATCCCTGATTTTCCCCTGCATCGCGCCATCAATCAGAACAGTCGCGCCAACTGGCCCTTGAACAGTCAACTTGGCAACTCGAGCCAGAGAGATTCGCCAATTGGCAATAGAAGTACCTGCTTCCAATCCCTTCAAGCTGTCCGTGTAATCGTTGTATTCAGGATGGCGAATCAGAAGTGAGTGGTCCCCTGGCTTCAAATCATTGATGCTAGCCATCCCGGTCTGGTCCGCTGTTGTCCTGGGCTGATCGTCAATAAAGACCTCCGCTTTTGCCGGCAATCCACTCAACACAAGCGTAGCAAACTTCGGAGTCAATTTCAGCCGGATGATTTCACTTGTCTTTAGCGCCCTGGCTTTGCCCGAAGCATTTAGATAGCCAGGGAAACTCGCCTCGACCAGATAGGTTTTCCCCCGTGGCAACTGGATTTCAGCCTGGCCGTCTTTGTCCGCACTGAAATCTTCTATGATGCGCCCGGCGATGTCTTTGACCACGATCCGGCCATTGATCACAGGATCAAGAACGATAGCCAATACGCTTTTCGATGGCTGAGCGGGAATTGATTTAAAGACGACCCGCTCTGTCGAAGAACGCTCGCGCGGCTTTTCGACAGTATACTGACGCTGTGCAAATGCAACTTGTGATGGAAGGAAAAGCCAGATGAAGGCCAAAGAGAAAATTGGACGAAACGGAATTGAGTGCTTGAGAGTGATCATCTTTGAAAACGCCAAAGTGTGATGAGATTACTTAATGCTCTTTGCGCAACGGAAACCGATGAAATCATACATCACATTCGGACGATCAAAGAAACGATCTGTCGCAGTTTGTTCTTTCGCTAGTACCCTGAATCCGCCACCACGAATAATTTTGTTTCCTTCTTGCGGACTGGCGAGGCTATTCGGATAAGGTTTGTAATCTGACGCAGTCCATTCCGCCGCATTGCCAGCCATGTCGAGCACGCCAAATGGACTGGCTCCATCAGGGTAACTCCCCACTGGTTGCGGCTCTTCAAGCCCAACCTCTTTGGCATTAGAGAAGCGCGGTTTCCATTGATTACCGCCATATGGATAAAGCCTGCCATCTTTGCCACGAGCAGCAAACTCCCATTCTTCTTCTGTGGGAAGCCGCTTCCCCAACAACTCACAGTAGTCCTTCGCGTCATACCAACTCACATTCACGACAGGAAGCGTGGCTTTACCGATTTGATATTGTCCCTTTGGCCAATGGCTTGGTGGCTGATGACGGGTCTGGCGGACAAATTGTGAGTATTGCTCGTTGGTCACTTCAAATTTGTCAATCAGGAAAGACCCTACATTGACTGGATGGACAGGTTTTTCGTAATCGTTGCCGTCCTCCCGCCCCATCATGAATTCACCACCAGGAATCGCAATCATATCTGCAGGAACTACAATCTGCCCCCGGTTTGGATCAATGAAGGGTTGCGGACGGGTAAGCAGCCAGTAGCTGATTCCGATAGTCAACAAAGCCAATATGGCAATCCCAAAAAAGAGAGGCAGCTTCGACTTCTGCTCTTCTGCCGCTCTGATGTTCCTAGGATGCGCGTAATTTTCCGCGCTTGCCGAATTCGCCGAAGAATGGCTGACTGCATTATTGCTTAAATTGCCGAATGAATTCGATGAATGGTTGGGTTCGGTAAGAACCGTGTTGCCAATACCGACTGTCGGCGCATCAGCCAGACTGGGCCGTCCTGAGCCACGCCCTTCCTGGAGAACTGTCTGTCGAGCGCCGAACATCCTGCCTGTAATTTTCGCCAGGCCAGTTTGCTCATACTCCTCGATCAACTCACGGAACTGGTGCGCGGTTTGGTAGCGGTCATCAGGCTCTTTTTCGAGCGCTTTAAGAACGACTTTTTCCAACTCCGCCGGAATGCCGGGGTAGAAATCGGCCATTGGTGGAACCGGCATTTCAATATGGCCGCGGCGAATTTCGTAATCCGAAGTCCCACTGCCATCGCCTTCAAACGGGACGTGGCCGGTGAGCATTTCGTAAACGACGACCCCAAGCGAATAGATATCCGAGCGATGATCCAACTCGCGGCCTCGTGCCTGCTCGGGACTCATATATTCTGGCGTCCCTGGATTGAATCCCATCTGTGTCCCGCCTTTGACGCCGCGGACTTTGACAATGCCGAAGTCAGTGACTTTGACCACATCATCGGGTGTCACCAGAATGTTGGCCGGCTTCAGATCGCGATGGATGATGCCCTGATGGCGTGCACCAGTCTTGTCCAGATAAATGAAATTGTGTGCGTAATCAATCGCGGCGAGAACCTGCTTGAAAAGTTTGAGCGCACGGTAGTCGGCGATAGGGCCGGTCTCCCGCATAATCATCTTGCGCAGA
This sequence comes from Heliomicrobium sp., assembly GCA_021155085.1. Lineage (GTDB taxonomy): Bacteria > Acidobacteriota > Blastocatellia > RBC074 > RBC074 > RBC074. Next base: position 33,475 of record JAJNQA010000021.1, read on the forward strand.
TCGCGGCCTGGCACATATTCCATCACGATACAAGTTGTATCCCCGCTGGCGATGAAATCATAAACCCGGACAATGTTTGGGTGATCCAACTGAGATTGAACAAAGGCTTCACGCTCAAGCCGGTCGCGCAGATGTTCTATCTGTTTGGGACTGAAATCTTCAGTACGAATCGTTTTGATAATGACTTCGCGTGCCAACCGGGTGTGGCGACCGAGATACAACTCCCCCATCCCGCCTTCGCCAAACGGGCTGATGATCTCGTAATTACCGATGATGCGTCCGAGCATATAATCCGGTTGCTGGTGACCGCCTGCAGATCAAGCGTGTTTCTAAATCCGCAAGCGATCAGCAGCAATCATTTCGTCGGCCGTTTGAAGTTCAACACACAATCCTGATCACGCAAACTGACCGTCAGCGTAAAATTTCCAATGCGCAGTCGGTCCCCATCACTTAACTCTGCCAAACTCACCCGCTCTTCATTCAAATGGGTACCATTAGCGCTATCGAGATCGCAGACAAAATATTTCCCGCCATGCCGCTCAATCGCCACATGATTCCTGGAGATATTATCCCCATCAAGCACAACTTGGTTGTCAGTTCGGCGGCCGATCGTTATCCGTTCTTCGCCAAACGGTTGTGTAACACCTTCTTCCAGCCCCTTGATGACAATATGCGGATTCAACTCAATCACAGGTGGCAAATGATGAGGCATCGTCTCACGACTTTTTAGTCCCCCGGTTCCCACCGAGGATGTGAGATGAACAAACAGGATGTTATGGCCGATGCGAAGCTGATCGCCATCTTGTAACTGCGCCTGCTGTACGCGCTGACCATTGATGAATGTCCCGTTGCGGCTGAAATCGTGCAGGAGATAAACGACCCCGAGGCGAACAATTTCGCAGTGTAATCTGGACACCGTTTCCCCATCCAACACGACATCACAATTTTCTCCACGGCCTAATGAGGTGTGATGTTTGGTCAAAAATAGGTCGGTCCGCCCAGCACACAAACCACCAACAAAGCTTAAACAAAGCTTGCTAGCAGGAGAACTGGTTGTTGATCGCCCTCTGTCCAGTCTGATGGAAAAAGCAGATTCAAACTGACGGGTAAAATCGTGTTCCTGGCCGATCACGGTTGATTCAATCTCCCTGAATCATATCAATCTTCAGGATTAAGCAGCATTACCCAACTATATAAATGTTGGATTGCCGCAAGTGTCTTTTAAATTTTATTGCTAAATGCGTCGAGGCAACCACTATTTGAAACCACTCAAACAAGCGCCTAGCAAAAGAGAAGGTAGCTTAGCACGACGTTATTGCTTTGGCTAGCCAACTGACTTACGACCAGCGTGGAAGAATCAGGGTGGGCGATTGCTGTTGGCGGAATAAATCTGCTAGAAAAAAATTCTGATGCTAGCGGATTTTGTGGTTAGCGTTTGATGCCCAGAAATGGTTGGGATGGATGAGTCTGATGTTCTGAGCTCTTGGGTGATGAAGCCAACAGAGCCGGTCCCCATCTCGACATTCCGTGGACAGCAGCATATCTATCTGTTCTTTGACAGTGAAGAGGACTACAAGGCGTGCGTGGCGGACCTGAGCAAATACCCGGCGTTTCTGCTCAAACAGTACCAGCAAAACCCGGAACTATTCCCGCAAGCGTTTGCCGCCAGTTTCGATTGCTGCAGTTCAGGCAAACAGAAGGACCTTGTGCTACGGTGCATCCGGCACAAGCAGGGTGGAGAGGTCTTTACGCTGCGCCCATCCTTCGTCCTTCCCTACTTGATCTGATGCACCGAAGAAGTAGAAAAGGCTCTCTACTTGCGCCAGTGTGACGTGCCGTTTAAGGCGCTCGCCGATGTTCTCGGGCGCGACGCAATGTACTGGAATCGTGCCTGGATGGCCTTCGGCCGTCCGAATCTGGGCGACATGACTGTCAAAGTTGCTGGGCGAATGCCCGGACACCTGGTCGCCGATGAAAAGATCTCCTAGCTCGACAAAGCCGGACTCTGTGTCCCGGCGACTGTCGGCGATGGCTGCCTGCTGGGGATTCGCCTGGCGGGTGGAGCGGCCGAAATGGTCGAAAAACTCTGTGCCCAATGCGAAGCGTTCCTTCCGACCTATGATTGTCAGGGGCGGCGCGCACCTCGAACGCGGTGAATTTGGCTGCTCCATGTGAGGGACCGGAATCTGTACGCGATGCGCTACCGCAACGACACAAAGCACGCGCGATCGGCAGACTGGGCAACGGCTAGGCAGTGGAACTTTCATCCTTACGGGAAAAGATTGCGAAAACTTGACAGGATCAAGCAAATTCTCGCCTTTTGCAAAATAATAGCCAAGCGTGACAAGAAGTCAGGGCCTGTCAATAATATTGACAGCAAGATTTACCTTTAGATTATGTCGCAATGCGTGAGTACAACGTTTTTTTCATAGTGACTGCTCTTGCAGCAGTTCCAGTATTCAAAAAGTGCGTCTTTAATACCGTTTATAGTTTATAAAAAATATTTGCCTGGCTTTAGTCTGGCCTTCTGCCAGTAGCTCCATAAATCAACACAAAATCAGATAAATCAACACAAAATCAGAATGATAAGGCTTAGACTAATGAAATGCTGGTTGACTCCCCCTATAAACGCGGCTACAATCTGAGCGCGTTGGCAGCGAACCTCAATCCTTCTCTCGTGAAGTGACCCTTTCGCAGTCACGCCTCTGTCCCTGATAATTAGCTTTCAAAAGTGGTCAAGTCAATAATCCTGAAGCTCCTTTATGCATTTGCCGGGGACAGTGGTAGTGCGTGAACTTATTATAAAGAGCATCCCCGTTGAAGTTCTCACTGGGTAACAGGAATAATTAACTTTCGAATTCACTTGAATTTCAATTCTGTTGGCTGGTCGTGCCTTAACCCCGAATGGCTGGATTCAGGCAGGAAATATAGGGTCATGAACGTTATTATACTTTCACCCTGATCAAGCTTGTTTCTGGGCTAATGCCGCTATTAAGAGGAGAACAGGATGCGAGCCTCACGTCGCCGTCTATTGTTCGGGTTTTCATATACCATCGTTTCTGCTTTACTATTTTTTGTCCTAACGCTTGATGCCAATGCGCAGGGAATCGCTGGCTTGCCTGGTAGTGCGAGTGACGCGGCTTTGGGTCGGGGAGTTAGCGACAACAAGCTTGGCAGTGTGCTTTTCTTCAACTACTACGTCAGTGATGCATTGAGTTCACAGGTCAATACTCGTATCAATATTACGAATGCACATGCAACACAAGATATTGTTGTGCATGTATTTTTTGTTGACAGTAGTACATGCAATATTGCCGATGCATTCATCTGTCTGACTGGCAATCAAACGACTACATTCCTCGCCTCGGATCTTGATCCGAATGTGGCTGGTTATTTGGTCGTGATCGCAGTTGATTCTCAAGGTCGCCCGGTCAGTTTCAACTATCTGGCTGGAGACGAGTTGGTAGTAACGCCAACAGGGCATAGGTTTGGCTTAGCTGCCATGGCTGCGGCACGCCGCGATGGCAATTTCGCCTCGCCAGCTAATTCTGATGGCACCACCGCCACAATGTTTTTTAACGGCACACAATACGATTTTCTGCCATACGCAATGGTGCTCGATAGTTTTCCGAGCCAGGTATCTGGAGTAGGTGCGCCATTAGCTGACACAAGATTATATGCTTATTCTCCGCTTCCTGATCTAGCCACTGGTGGTAGTGCATTTAGTGGCACCTTATTCTTTCTCGTTCACAACGATACTGAGAATACCTTTTCAGGACAGCTTCCATTAAATTGCTATCTGGCTTCTGACAAACAACGAATTACATCTGTTCGTACCTCACCCCCGATAAACACAATTATTCCCAGCGGACGCACTGGTTGGGCCAGTTTTTACGCCAACGGAAGTCAGAGGGTAGTTTGCAATACATCTGGCGCGACTGTGACGCTCGCCAACGTGCCTCTGATGGGCGCAACAGCAACAAAAGTCGGATCGTTTACAGGCGGACAAAATCTGCGGATTGCGACAACGTTCAATGCGCAGGGGTTGTCGGGTTATTCAATCACAGTTCCGCTCATTCCGCCGTCTTGTGGCTCAAGCGTTGATTACCCAACTAACGGGAGCACATTGTGTCCTTAATTTGACAAATGTGGAAGGCTGCATCACCTCACACAATTCCTCATACACGAGCCACTGCAAATATGGCTAAAGTTGCCAACAGCAGTTGCTCATTCAAGGGCACAATCAAATTGTTGTGATTGTGCCACTACCTTTTTGCCTTCCTCTCCCATCCTCAAGCGTCCTGATCTACAATTCAATCAGAAAGCGGAAATTTTATGAAACTTGACGTGGCTAAGAGCGTGGAACTGTCGGAGTTCTTTTTAAAAGGCAAACTGTGTACCGCCACCTAATTGCGTTCATACGCTCATAAATGTTTAAGCACTTACTTCGATGGTTGAGATTGTTTTTATCAACTCGAAGAGATGGACTGTTTTGGTGAATATAATAAAAACGGATCCCCTTCAATCCTTTACGATTGTCCCACAGATCGTCTCAGTAGCGAGTTAACCTAGTTCACCCTCACTTGAGCGTCACCAATTATTTAATGGCGTACACGGAACTCTACTCACACAAAGCGAACTCAATTCAGCGAGAGCAATACAATTTATGGCAGAGTTTACTTGCAGACTGGGAACCCCCGCAGGCGAGATTGTGACACGTACCGTTGAAGGTCTGTCCGAGCAAGAACTACGTCTGCGCCTCTCCCAGGAAGGTTATCGAATTTTCTCAGTCGAAACTGCTGGCGCGATTGCCGGCATGCGAATTCGGAGCGGCAAACAACGTTCTGTTAAGATCAAACTTGACGACTTTCTTCTCTTCAATCAGCAGTTGGCGGCGCTCTTCCATGCTGGATTGCCGGTCCTACAATCCATTCAGATGTTGCGTCAGCGCTCACCGAATGCGAAACTGCGATCTATTCTGGCCGATGTAGAAGCGCGAATTAAATCCGGCAGCGCACTTTCAGAGGCTTTCGCGGCGCAAGGCGAAACCTTTCCGAAGATTTATACCGCCTCGATCCTTGCGGGTGAACGTTCCGGCAATCTCGACGAAGTGTTGCGCCGATATGTTGAATTCACAAAATCAATTGCGCAACTCCGGCGAAAGATCCGCGGTGCTCTTACCTATCCGGTTATGCTGCTTTGTGCAGCGGTAGTGTTGATCATTGTGTTGACGACTTTCGTCATTCCGCAGTTCTCGTCACTTTATGAAAATATGGGCGCTGATTTGCCAAAGATTACAGTTTTTGTCGTCGGTTTTTCATCGGCAGTACGCGAAAACATCTTCTGGCTTGCACCAGCATTAGTCGGTTTTATCGCCGCAATTATTTCTTGGCGTCGGACTGAGAATGGACGACGCACGATGGATCGCTGGATACTAAAGGTTCCGATCATTGGCGAATTGATCAGGCAGATGACGACAGCGCAATTTTCCCGCAGCATGGCAACGTTGTTGGCAGGTGGCATTACCGTAGTCGAGTCATTCCAAATTGCTCTTGCTTCCGTAGCGAACAGGGAGTTGCTGCGTTCGACCGAACCGGCGCTCCCCAAAGTCCGTGAGGGCAAGCCATTCACTGAAAGTCTGGCGGAAGCTGGATGGGTTCCTGAATTGGCAACTGATATGATTGGTGTAGGCGAACGCTCTGGGTCGCTGCGAGAGATGCTGGATGAAGTATCTGGCTTTTACGACGCGGAGACTGAAGTCAAACTTGGCCAGTTGACCAGTTTGATTGAGCCAGCCATCCTGTTTTTAATGGCTGGAGTTGTAATCACGATTCTTCTGGCAATTTACCTGCCGCTATTGCAAATGGTCAGCAAGGCAGGAGCAGCATAATTTCAGATCTAAGATTTCAAATTAAAAAATGGCAACTGCAGCAGACCAAATCAATTCACTCTCTTCAACACCGGGGCAGGCGTCGGAACGCGAAATAGCAGAACGTGTTGCCCGGCGCTACAGGCTTAACTTTATCCCTCTCGAAAGTCATCCAGTTGATTACAATCTTGTGCAGTCACTGCCAGTGGACCTGATGCTGCGGAACAAATTCGTTCCGCTTCGCCGCGAAAACGGTCATATGGTCATCGCCATGGCGGATCCGTCGGATCTGATGCTGCTTGACGAGTTGAAAGCGCAGCTTCGGATTCCGCTTAAAGTCGAAGTCGCCACTGCAAGCGCGATCGAAGCCGTGTTGCGCAAAGGCGATGCTTCCCAGCGCGTGCTGCAGGAAGCAACTGAAGGCTTCCGCGCAGCGTTGGTCAAGGAAACAGAAAATGGTGAAGAGGTTCTTGATCTTGACCGCTTGTCTGGTGACAGCGAGATGTCGCCAATCATCAAGCTGGTGGATACGATTGTCTTCACCGCTCTGGAAAAACGCGCCTCCGATATTCATATGGAGACTCGTGATTCAGACATGGTTGTGCGCTATCGAATCGATGGCGCACTTTATGAAGCTGGCGACCCGATTGACATACGCCATCACCAAACGATCATCTCTCGTATCAAGGTCATGTCGGAACTAGACATCGCTGAGCGGCGCGTCCCGCAGGACGGGCGTTTCCGCATGCGGATCAGAGGGCGCAATGTGGATTTTCGCGTTTCGATCATCCCAACTGCGCACGGCGAAGATGCGGTCATTCGTATTCTCGACAAGGAACAGATTAATGAATCGTTCAAAGACTTGCGCCTGGAGGTTGTCGGCTTTGATCCGGTCCTGCTCGCGAAATTCCGCCGCTTTATTCTGGAGCCCTATGGAATGGTGCTGGTAACTGGTCCAACCGGTTCAGGTAAAACGACGACCCTTTATGCAGCGCTCAACGAAATTCGCAACGACGAGGACAAGATCATCACAATTGAAGACCCGGTCGAATACCAACTTCGTGGTGTTGCACAGATCGCAGTCAATGAGAAAAAAGGACTGACTTTCGCGCGCGGCTTGCGCTCAATTCTGCGCCACGATCCAGACAAGATCATGGTCGGCGAAATCCGCGACAATGAGACCGCGCAAATTGCCATCAACTCGGCGCTCACGGGTCACTTGGTTTTCACGACCGTCCACGCCAACAATGTGATTGACGTGATCGGGCGATTCATCAATATGGGTGTCGAACCCTACAATTTCGTCTCCGCGCTGAACTGCGTGCTGGCGCAGCGTCTGGTTCGCGTTATCTGCCCGCGTTGTCGTGAAAAATACCAGCCGACGGATGCCGATTTGATTGAAGCGGGTCTGACGCCATCAAAATTCAAAGACCGAATTTATTACAAGAGCGTCGGCTGCGAAGCGTGCAACCATACGGGTTATCGCGGCCGGACCGCAATCCATGAACTACTGGATATGTCCGACACCATCCGGGAACTGATTATTGCGCGAAAACCAGGCTCTGAAGTCCGCCGTACCGCGATTCAGGAAGGCTTGGGCAGTTTGCGCGCATCTGCTTTACGGCTGGTATTTGAAGGTCAAACAACGTTACACGAAATCAACCGGGTGACCTTCGTCGAAGAGATGCAGTAGATGAATTTGGAACGCTTCCGGCCCCTGAGCGTTGAAAGCGCTAGTTGCGTTCGACCTGAATCCGTACCGCAACAGTGAATGTCAGCCCGTTTCACCGGAATCCGCCCCATTTTTTTTGAAGGTTTGCAGGCACCCGAGTCGTTCCACCATTTTTTGTATTTTGGCGTTTCGCCAGGAGTATTTTGTAAATGACAAGGACAAGGTTCGCCTAACCCTGTCCTGCTTTGAGATAGAGCTTGTCGAAGTTCAACACCAATAAAGAGAAGGTCACCATGAACACAAACATCACGATTCGCAGATTTCTCGCCTTGTTCCTGACACTGTGTCTAATCTTGCCGGGAACTGCTCTGGCCGGCGGCGGTAAGGGCAAAAAGAATTTCAACGAGGGGAAAAAATACGAAAACGCACAGCAATGGGACATGGCCGCACAAGCTTACGCGTTGGCAGTTTCGGCTGAGCCGGACAATCCGGAATATCGGCTTCATTACATGCGCGCGTTGCAGCAGGCGTCGTTGATGTACGTCAAACGTGGCGATGCGCTCGCCGAACAAAATGATTATCCGGGCGCTTACACCGCCTACCGTTCGGCGTTTAATTATGATCAGGGCAACGAAGTTGCGCGAATCAAGATGGAGCGGATGCTCGACCAGCAAAAGGCATTGGCCAACGGGCTGGAGCCAGTCGCTTATACGAATTCCGGCAATGTCAAACCGACCAGCGATCTGCAAATTTCGACCAAGCCGCGCAATCGTGACCTTCTGCAAAACGTTGAATTCAAAGACGCAAGCTTCAAATCGGTCGTCAAAAATCTCGGCAAACAATTGGGGCTGAACGTACTGTTCGATGATCAGGTCAAAGACGACAAAGTCACCGTGGATATGAATGATGTGACTTTGGCCAAGGCGATGGACAATATCCTGTTCATGAAGAAATACACTTTCGAGCAGATGGATCGCCGCACCATCATCGTGTATCAGGACAATCCAACCAACAAGCCGCGCTTCGAAAAACTGATGGTCAAGGCCTTCTATTTGGGCAACATCAATGCCACACAGGCGCGCGGCGTCATCACATTGGCGCTCGGCGCGGCCCGGCAAGTTCAGCCACTGGATCAGGCTGCCGGCGGCCCAGGCGGCGGTGCGGGTGGCAGCGGTGGCGGCAATATCATTCTGGTCAAAGCCACACCGCAGGAATTGCAGGTCGTCCAGCAAATCCTGGAGATGGTTGACAAGAACAAGAATGAAGTTGTGCTCGACGTGGATATTTATGAAGTCTCGCACGACAGCATGCTGAAAATTGGCAATCAGATCGCGACTTCCCCGGTGCAAGTGGATGCGCTTGAGTACGTGGATAAAGAAACCGGCAAGCCATACTATCGGCAAACGCCGACGTCCTCGCTGGGAAATTTTGGTGGATTGGGACAGGCAAACGCTTTGGCGGGAACCGTCAATCTTCTTGGTGGCGCAGGCAGCTTTCTGGGAATGGGCGCGTTGATTGGCTTGCCGCCGACGACGTTGTCGCTGCTGCAATCAAAGGGCAATTCGAAGCTGTTGAATAAGACTCAAATTCACGTCCTCGATGGCCAATCAAACACCACCAAGGTCGGCAAAAGCGTGCCGGTACGTCTTGGCACCCAGTATGGTTTTAACGGTGGTTTTGGTGGTGGCTCCCAACTTGGGGGAGGTCTTAATGGCGCAGTCAACGGCGCAGTGAATGGAGCTCTTGGCAACCAGTTCGGTGGATTTGGTGGATTGGGCAGCGGTATTGACTCGATTCAATATCGTGACGTCGGCCTCGTCATCGAAGCGACGCCTACCATCACTAACGAAGGTTACGTCGAAGTAAAGATGAAATTCGAGACTTCGGACGTCGCGGCTTCAGGCAGCACGAGCGAATTAACGCCGACCTTTACACAACGATCCATGCAAACCGTCGCACGCATCAAAGATGGTGTGACATCCGTGGTTGCGGGAGTTAACCAACAGAACAAAGGCGATTCACGCGCGACCATTCCAATCATCGGGATGGTCCCAATTCTCGGACGCCTGTTCACGACTCCCAATCAGACATCCGCCCAGACCGATTTGATTATTACTGTCACGCCGCACATCGTCCGGTCTGCGGGGATTACACAAAAGGATTACCTGGCGGTCTACACCGGCGGCAACAGTACTGCCGGTGGCAGCTTGCCGCCGAGCGTGGAAGACGTCGTATACCGCGCGCAGCAGGAAGAAGAACAGGAACGCCGGTTGATCGCGATGAATTCGCCGACGCCGCAAAGCATCCCATTGACTGCTGACAGCCAACCGGCAACCACGCAATTGGCAGGCAATCAACAATCACAATTGGAGCAGCCAAGACAGCCGGCTGTGCAACCGGTCAACAACACGAATACCGGCGCGCCTGCGGTTCGTACTTTCGGTAACAATAATCTGGCGCCGATTTCCACTTCGAGCACATTATCGTCAGGGGCTCCGGTCGTTCAGCAAACGCCCCAGCAATTTGAGCAGAGCAATCCCACCGAGATTCCGCCAACAGAAATTGCGCTGGCAGGCAACAAAGAAGGCCCGATGAAAGATGGGGAGATGAGAGAAGGCGAGGTGATCAAGCCCGAAAATCCGGTCCCGATCGCAACGGTATCCTTTGGACAGGATAGTGAAGAACGCCAGAAAAAGATGACTCTGATCCGGCAGCAATATGCAGATGAGCAGAAAAGGCTGGAACAGGAAGCCAAAGCCAACGCAAAATCAAAACGGGTGGAGTCAGCCCCCGCGCCGATGCCTGAAGGGATGACCGGACCAAAAACCAAAGTTCCACTGGCTGTTCCTGCCATGGGGGCTGCCCGAGGCAATGTGGGCTTCACGCTCTCGGCGCCAAATCGTCAGCAGGTTGGCAAGACTTTCAGCGTCTCGGTCGAAACAAACGGCCAGGGTCAGATATTTGGTGCAAGTATTGCCCTTCGTTTCGACGAATCCAAGCTGAAAATTAAATCCGTCCGAGGCGGAGAACTCTTCGGCGAACACCCGGAGTTGAGCCACAGCATTGAAAAAGGTATCTTGAAGGCGTCCATCAAGAACCAGCAGAAATCGGGGGTTTCGGCCAGCGGGCGGGTGTTTGTGATCGAATTTTCCGCGATTTCCGAAGGCTCAACTGAAATCGGATTCAACAATGCTGACACGAAGGTCAATATATCCAGTACAACAGTCGTTGGAGCCAACGGACGGGCGGCGCAAGTCGTCATCAGCCGTGACGCTGTCGCAAGTTCAACCAATGAAAGATAAGAAAAATCATCGGTTCATGCTCAACAATCGGTGGCTGGCAAATGCTGGCCACCGATTGTTGAATGGCAGCAAACCAGATCGCGAATCCGGTTTTACGCTGCTTGAATTGATCATTACATTGACGGTCATCGCCATTCTGGCGGCGGGCACGGTTCCGGTCGTTCACAATATGATTCGGCGCCAGAAAGAACTGGAACTACGCCGCAACCTTCGTGAGATTCGTCAGGCAATTGATGCCTACCAGGCCAGTTGCGTCAAGGGAGAGGCCGGATTCGACAAGGAAACCGATGACTGTTATCCGCCGAGTTTGGAGGCCATGGTCAAAGGCTTCAACCCGCCTGGCAAGGTCAACGAAACCAAGCGTTTTCTGCGCCGCGTTCCGCTTGATCCCTTCACCCAAAACACGCAATGGGGCATGCGTTCGATGGAAGACGATCCATATTCGACAGGTGGCGGACCGGGTGGCAAAAACGGCATTTTTGACGTTTACACCACTGCTCAGGGAAAAGCGCTTGATGGTTCGGACTACAGCAAATGGTAAAGAAAGCCGGAAAAATAGCAGTAAAGAGTGATGTGCAATCGAGATTGACAGCCAGATCACGGTTTGTCGAATCAGGGTTCACTTTGCTTGAACTAATCATCACCTTGACGATTCTTTCCATCTTGTCATTCGGAACCATTCCCATCGCCCGTAATGTCATCAGACACGAAAAGGAGTTGGAGTTAAAACGCACATTACGGGAAATGCGCAAGGCGATTGATATGTATCACCGGGACTGCGCAGACCGAGGACTAATCGGCACTCTGGACCGCAAAATCAATGATGGCTGCTATCCGTTGACGTTGGAAGTCCTGGTTGAAGGCATTCCCAAGGCAGCGCCAGGAGGAATCAGCGCTTCCGGCGAAATGCTTCGCTATCTGAGACGGATTCCAAAAGATCCCATCACCGGGCGGGACGACTGGAAATTTCGCTCGGTGCAGGACGAACCGGATTCAGAATCCTGGGGCGGAGAGAACGTCTACAATGTTTACAGTAACTCCCAGCAGATGGCGCTCGACGGAAAGACCTACTACAAAGATTGGTAATTATGAAGTCAAAGTCTCAAAAATCTTTTTTCAGTTCTGACGCTTCGCACGAAGGGTTTCGAGCGCGGGTTCAACGCGGCTTCACATTCATGGAGTTGCTAATTGTGATGGTTATCATCGCAATTTTGGCTGCGGTGGCGATTCCGAAATATCTGGCCCATCTTCGCCGCGCAAAAGAGGTGGTGTTACGGCAGGACTTGTGGGCGATGCGCCGCGCGATTGACTTTTACTCAACAGATAAGGAGCAGCCTCCGTCTGGTCTTGAAGAGTTGGTCAGTGCAGGTTATTTGCGCGAGCTTCCGAAAGACCCAATGTGCCCTGACGACTGTCAATGGGTGACTGTCCCCGCCCAGACAGATAGTCTCAGCGCTGCTGGCGGCATCGGCGATGTGAAAAGCAGCGCACCAGGCAATGACTCAAACGGAGTTCCCTATTCAGAGTATTAAGGCTCGTCATTGTTTTCCCTGGTTATCAAGGGATCGTTATTTATGAAACAACTTCCTATCTTATCCGGCCTCTGGAATTATCTGACTGCGCCCGATCTTCCCCGCACCGCACTGGCTATCAGCGAAACTCACCTGTCCATTGTCTCGCTACGACGCAGCAAAGGCGAGTTTGAGCCGCGCAACCTGGGCGTGCTGCGCTTGCCGGAAGGTTTAGTGCGCTCAAGCTTCACAGACACAAATATCTCAGATGAATCATCCCTGATGGAGCATCTGACCAGAACGGCAGCTCAGGCAGGACTCAGTCGTCCACGAAATTTAAGTGTTGCCCTGCCTTCAGGAAGTGCTCGCAGTCAGGTCATCTCGCTCGACACCATGCCCAATTCGCGCAGTGAAGTGGCAGAGTTGATCGAATGGAAGATCGAGCGCAGTTTCGGCCAGAAATTCAGCGACTTGCGGGCTAGTTACACCCGGCTGAGCGATTTTAACGGCCGGCCGCATTGGCTGGTGACCGCTGTTCATTCGCGAGTGCTGGGACAATACGAACGCATTTTCAAGGAATTAAGCTGGTCAGTCGGAATGATCGCGCCCCAGAATCTGGGAGAAGCGCAGTGGTTAATGCGGCAGAAGCTTGAAGACGATCAGGTCATCGTTAGTTTGAACGAACGCGGTTTCGATACAGTCATTGTACGTGGCACGGAACCGATTCTGGTGCGCGAAGTGGAATGCCCTCCGGAAGAACGCGAGGATGAATTTTACCGTCTTCTTATCTTCTACCGGGATCGTTTGTTGCCCGAAAATGCGCCGATCACACTCAATCGCGTGCTGACGTTGGGAACACCCGCTGACCAGCGGCGTTTCCGCGAAGTGTTGGTGTCCGCACTGGAAAATCATGCGGTTGCACTGGACCCGCAGCAAATCGGTCTGAAAATCGAGCCCAACGCGCCATTCAACCATTTTGCCGCCTCAAGCGGATTGGCAACGATGGCGTGGGGTTAATCGGACAAAACTCGACGATTTTCCATCTCCTCACGTACCCAAGCTGTTACCCACTATTCGGTTTTCTGGGCAGAGATACGGTATACTCCACTGCCCTTCGTAACAGGCTTGGGCTGTATGTTGTCCCGGATCGCAAAGCTTCACCACAAATTCATCATATCCAAAGACTGAAAGGAAGATATTTTCGGATGGCTGTCAGGCTCAGAGCTTGACGGTACAATCGGAAGGATGATTATGGATTCACGCACGAAACATTATTCTCTGACAAAATTTTCAATCACAGCGATTTCACTCTTCGCAATATTACTCCTTGCTGCATGCGGCAAGGAGTCGGTGGTTTCGGACAATTCCGGTCAGAACGCCGCCAGCAATTCGTCACCGGCTTCGGCCAATCCTGGCGCATCACCGCAAGCAGTTTCAACTCCGGGCGCATCGCCAGCGACTGCCCAAACAACTCCTGTGGGTCCGGTGGGACAGACCACGCCAAATTCTCCATTTGAAGCCCAACCTGGCGAAAAGAAACAAATGATGGGAAATATTCCTGTCACGGTCGGGCCGGCGAAGCCAGCCTTGACGCCTGCGCCTGATCCATTTCCGCCGCGCCCAGCACCCGCCGTGACGACTCAAAATGGCAAGGTTGTGCAGCAATGGCAAGCTCCAGCGGAAGCTGCCGGTCTTACCAGCCCGGTTAAAAATCGCCCGGATGCCGCAGCTCTTGGACGAGAATTCTACATGCAAAAATGTGTTGACTGTCACGGCAAGGAAGGCAAAGGCAATGGATACATGTCAGCTCAAACCAAACGTGACGGGAAACCACTCCCTCCAACCAATCTGGCAAGTCAGATGGTGCAGGCCAATACGGACGGCGAACTGTTCTGGAAAATCACCAATGGCAAATCGCCTATGCCTGCGCACCGTGTCCGATTTGAAGACGAGCAACGCTGGTATATTGTCGCCTACCTGCGCACATTCAAACCGTAACGATTTCCAGATAGAGTTAAAATTGTAAGAAAGGCAAAGGAAACTTATGGTTAGAGCAGAAACCCGACAGGTCTTTTTCAATTCCACGGAATCTAAATCGGGTATCAGCGCGTAGATTACGTCAAAGACCGCTGACGAAAAAGCTGATTCATGACCTTGAACGCACTCTATTCAGCACGTTTTTTTGAGGGAAAATTATTGGAGCTTTAGCTTTTGTATGACGTGGGAAGAAGTGAAAGAACTTGGACCTTTTTATGTGCTGGGAGCGCTTGATGCGGAAACAGCGCTGAAGGTTGAAGATTTTCTACGTCACGCAACAAAAGACCAGCAGAACGAAGTGACCGAATGGCGCGAGGTCGCAGCCTTGTTGCCAATGAGTTTGCCACAAACCGCGGCTCCGCCTTTTCTCAAAGAACGCTTGCTCGTCCGGATCGCCGGGGAGGGAGCGGCCCCCTATTCAATTCAGTCGGGTTCTTCTGCCAAAGTATTACGATTCCAGCCCCAGCCGCGCGAGCCGAAACAAACGTCTCATTGGCTGGCGATGGCAGCGGCAATCTTGCTGGCATTCACCACCACTTTTCTAGCCTGGAAAAACTCCCAGCTTTCCACTCAGCTCAACCTGGCAGAGGGACAAGTCAGGGAATTCCTCTCCTCTGACACACAAATCATCTCGCTCTCCGGCGTTGAAGCGCCTGAAGCAAATGCAAAGGTGATTTGGAATAAAAAAAGCCAGAAGTGGAAAGTCTACGTTTTCAATCTGCCTCTCCAGTCGAACGATAAAGATTATCAGCTCTGGTACGTGACCAAAGACGCCAAGATCAATGCCAAGGTTTTCAGCCCCAACGCACAGGGCAACGCCGAATTGGATCTATCCCTCCCCCCTGAAGCTCTTCAGGGGCTTGCCGCTACCGCCGTCACCCTTGAACCCAAAGGCGGATCATCACAACCCACGGGTAAATTCTACCTTGCGGCGGAAATTTGAGGCTGCGTTCGGCTCCTGTGGCGTTTGAAAAACCTTCATTTTGCAGTAGACTGCGGCACGTCAAACTCAAATCCAAAATCTTAAAAGCTTGAATCAACGGATGAAAAGCGCCTGCAAGTGGCCCAGTAGTCACTGAAGACAGAGCGAACTCTTCTCATCCGCAAGGTGCAATTAATTCTATGATCAAAACTTTGGAATGGACTGCGGAAGGCGTGGTGATGATTGACCAGCGTCTTCTGCCGACGGAAGAAGTTTATCCGGTCTTCCGCAATTACGAGGAAGTCGCCTGGGCAATCAAAGAAATGGTGGTGCGCGGCGCTCCTGCTATTGGAGTTGCGGCGGCCATGGGAGTTGCGCTCGGCGCTCGCGATGCGCAGACAGATGATCCCGGTCATTTTGATCAGGCATTTAATCAAATTTGCCAGGTGCTCGGCGCAACCCGCCCCACCGCCGTCAATCTGTTCTGGGCCATCGAGCGGATGCGTGCTCTATACACGAAGCTGAAAAGCCAGAATGCCTCGCTCCAAGAAATTCGCGCGCAACTGATCGCTGAGGCCCAACGGATGCACGACGAAGACATCGCAGCCAATCGCGCGATGGGACGTTTCGGCGCGGAGTTGGTTCCTGATGGCGCAACCGTGCTGACACACTGTAATGCAGGCGCTCTGGCCACAGCCGGTTATGGAACTGCCCTGGGGGTCATTCGCGCCGCAGTCGAAGCCGGCAAGAAAATTGCCGTCTACGCCGACGAAACCCGCCCGTTTTTACAAGGCGCACGACTGACCGCCTGGGAACTTCATAAGGACGACATCCCGGTGACATTGATCACAGACAACATGGCCGGCCACTTTATGAAAGGCCGCAAAATTGATTGCGTCATTGTCGGCGCGGATCGCATTGCCGCCAACGGCGATGTGGCGAACAAAATCGGCACCTATTCCGTCGCGGTGCTGGCCAAGGAAAACAACATTCCCTTTTACGTCGCCGCCCCGATTTCGACACTGGACTTGAGTCTGGAATCAGGCGAGTTGATTCCGATTGAAGAACGCACTGAACTGGAAGTGACCCACGTCAAGGGTGCGCAGTTGGCCCCAACAGGAATCAAAGTTGCCAACCCGGCCTTTGACGTGACGCCGAACCGCTATGTTGCGGCAATCATCACCGAGCGGGGCATTGCCCGCCCACCGTACCAGGAAAGTCTGCGGCGGCTGGCAAGCGATTGATTCTGAAACTGCATTATCACGGCCGGATCAACAGAGTTTGACCGAATAGAAAGAATGAAAGATTGCCTGCGATTGTCCCTGCAAACCCAGGTCAATCCTGTTGGTCCGGTCGAAACATCTTTTCACGTGGGAGCATCTATGCCTTCAAACAACTCGGCGACGCGGGTTGGAGTATACGTTGACGTCGCCAATATCAATCGTAACGGCGGCTACGGCATGGGGTATGAAGTTTTGCGAGAATTCGCCTGCCGCGATAAAGCCGAAGCCATGCGTCTGAACGCCTATGTCAGTTACGATGCCGAAAAAGCCCGCCGCGATTCGTATTACTTCCATCGCACCAACAGCTTCTATTCGGTGCTTCGCGATTTTGGATATAAAGTTATTCAGAAAGAGGTCAAGTGGTTTACCGACGAAGACGGCAACCGCGTCGCCAAAGCCAACGCCGATCTGGATCTGGCGGTGGACGCCCTGCTGCAATCGGAAAAACTGGACCGCGTCTTGCTGGTCACCGGTGATGGAGATTTCGTGCAGGTTGTCCGTGCGCTGCAAAACAAAGGTTGCCGTGTCGAGGTTGTGGCATTCAAAAACGTTTCACACGAATTGCGCCGCGAAGCGGACATGTTTATGTCCGGTCACTTGATTCCCCATTTGCTGCCGATTGACCGCGGCCTGGAGGAAAACATCTGGGGTGAAATTGATCATCGCGTGCGCGGCATTTGCTACTACCATAAGAATGACTTCGGCTTTATGCGCTTCCTCAAACGCATTGATCCAAACCTGTGGCTAACCGACGCCAAACATCCCGATTCGCCATACGGCACGGCCTGGTTCCACGATACCAGTCTGCCATTGGGTTCCAACGGCTCCATCAGCCACGAATTGCCCAGCCGCCGATACATCTTCGAATTCAAACTGATTAAAGCCGATCAGGACAAGGGGCTGCGCGCCGTGGACATTCAAATCCTGGCGGAGTTGTAGCAAGTAATCGCAGTGGTGACCGGAAGATTGTTTCGGGATTGATCAACTCTCTGTTCACGAAACAGACAGACACTGTATAATCCCCGCCGATGCGGTTGTCGCGAGTTCAGAACGAACTTTAGCCCCTTCATCAATCACCCCCGCGCCGCAACGGTGATTCAGTGCCCCAGTCGAATGAAACAATCAGGTTGATCATGACTAAGCAATTCCCTATGCACGCACGGGCCGGAACTTCAGCCTTGTTGATCGGCTTACTAACCTGGCTGGGTGTTTTCGGTGTGCTGATGCAATCATCTTGGCGATCAGTTCAGCCGGCGTCCGGCGCCCAACCCAAGCTCCCAATTCCAACAGTTCAGTTACAGGTGAAAGAAGCGCTAAACAAGTTGCCGCTCAGCTTTGAAGCGAATCGCGGGCAAACAGACAAGACAGTTCAATATATTTCGCGCGGGACGAACTACACGGTCTATTTGTCTTCAGCGGAGGCCCGGTTCGAATTGCCTGGCCCCCCCAACAGACACACGGCGTTCAACCTGCAACTGGCCGGAGCCTGCTTCAACGGGCCGATTGAAGGCTTGGATCCCTTGCCCGCCCGCAGCAATTACTTCATTGGCAACAATCCGGATGAATGGCAGACCGATGTCCCAAGCTTTGCCCGCGTGCGGCAACAAAATGTCTACCCCGGCATTGACGTCATTTTTTACGGCAACCGGCAACAGCTTGAATATGATTTCGTTGTCGCGCCGCATGCCAATCCGCAACAGATCAAACTGGCGTTCAAGGGCGCGCCCCGAATCGAACTGGATGGCAAGGGTGATTTACTGATTAATGCCGGCATCTCGGATCAGGCGTCTGATCGGCAAATGCTGATGCACAAGCCGGTGATTTATCAGGAAACCAATGGGCAGAGACAGGTGGTTGAAGGCGGCTTTACGATTGATGAATCGCAAACAGTTGGTTTTGAACTGGGTGATTATGACGCCAGTCTGCCGCTGGTGATTGATCCGGTTGTTGATTATGCGACCTATGCGGGCGGCAGCGGGACCGACATCGGTTACAGCATCGCGGTTGACCAACAGGGTTACGTCTATATCACCGGTCAAACCTCCTCGCTGAATTTTCCGACCAAAAGCGCCTTTGCCACCACGCTCAATGGCGCGAACGATGCGTTTGTGATGAAGCTCAGCCAGAATGGATCGAGCGTCATCTTTTCGACTTTCATCGGCGGGCGCAATCCAGGGGACAAAGGTTCGGCGATCACCGTGGACAAAGCCGGCAACATCTACTTCGCGGGTGAAACGAATTCGCTCAACTTTCCGACCGCCAACGCTGCATTTCCAACCTTTCGCGGCAACATTGACGCCTTCATCGCCAAATTCAATATTGATGGCAACGTACTGATCTATTCGACCTACTTTGGCGGAACTTTTTTCGATGGAGCTTATGACATCGCACTCGACCGATTCGACAATGCCTATGTCACGGGCCGCACTTCATCAATTAACCTGCCAATGAAAAATGCGCTGCAACCCGCACTGAACGGCCAGCAAGATGCGTTCGTGACGAAATTCGATCCTGACGGCGCGCTGCTTTATTCCACCTACCTTGGAGGCGGGCTTTCACCGGGCGCGAGCCGTGATGACGAGGCTGGCTACAGCATCGCCGTTGATTCGCAGCAGAATGTTTATGTCACCGGCTTCACTTCCTCATCCAGTTTTCCCACGGTCAATGCGTTCCAAAACACTTTCGGCGGCGTCGAGGATGCTTTTTTGACCAAGATCAATGCGGCGGGATCGGCATTGATCTATTCGACGTTTCTGGGTGGAGACCGCGCTGAAGAAGCAAGCGCGATTGCGGTGGATGCGCTCGGCAATGCGTATGTCACCGGCTACACCTTCTCGATTGATTTCCCGATTACGGCGACCGCGCTGCAAAGGCTCTACGGCGGCAATGTGGATGCCTTCGTCACGAAGTTCAACGCCACAGGCTCGGCGCTGCTCTATTCCACTTTTCTAGGCGGCAATGGGGCGGAAAACACCGGGCTGGTGTCAGACAATCTGCCGGTCGGCGGCATAGTGGTTGACAATCTGGGGTACGCTTATGTGACGGGAAAAACCGAATCGGCGAACTTTCCCGTCGTGCGGGCGCTGCAACCTTCCCTGCGCGGCGATGGCGATGCGTTTATCGCGAAGATTGATCCGGCCGGAACGGAACTGGTCTATTCCACCTATCTGGGAAGCAGTTTCACCGGCAACAATGGCTTCGATGAACGCGGCTTGGACCTGACACTGGACAAGGCGGGAAGTATTTATGTTACCGGCCAGGTGTTGAAAGACGATTTTTCAACCGTCGCGCCGATGCAGATGAATTTCGGCGGCGGGCTGAGTGACGCTTTCGTGACGAAAATTTCATCGCCGGACATTGTCACCATCGCCGCGGTTTCCGCCGCCAGCTTCGTGGGCGCGTCGCTGGCCCCCGAAGAAATCACCGCCGTTTTCGGCACGAATCTGGCCAGCGGAGCCGAGCTTGCCCAAACGGTACCGCTGCCCACTTCCCTGCTCGGCGCCAGCGTCAAAGTCAAAGACAGCGCCGGCGTGGAACGTCCGGCCGGGCTGTTTTTTGTCTCGCCCGGCCAGATCAATTTTCAAATCCCTTCCGGCACCGCCCTGGGCAAAGCGACAATCACCGCGACCAACGCCCAAGCTGTTTCGATGAGCACATCGGTTTTGATCGAAAAAACCGCGCCGGGCTTGTTTGCCGCCAACGCCAACGGCCAGGGCGTTGCCGCGGCGGTATTGGTTCGGGTCAAGCCCGACAGTTCACAAATCTTCGAGCCGGTCATCCAACTCAATAATCAAAACCAATTCGTTCCCGCCCCGATTGATTTCGGCCCCGACCTGGGAAATGCCAGCGACCAACTCTTTCTGATTCTGTTCGGCACAGGCTGGCGAGGCCGCAGCGTGCTGGACAAAGTCCGGGCGCAGATCGCCGACATCCCGGTCCCCGTGCTTTACGCCGGAGCACAAGGAGATTTCATCGGCGAGGACCAAATCAATCTGCAATTGCCGCGCGCTTTGGCCGGACGCGGCGAGGTAAACATCTCAATTACCGTGGATGGACAAATCGTCAATCTGGTGACAGTGGCGTTTCGGTAGTCACGCCCTTCCCCGGCGTTGATCTGGCCCCGGCGTTGATCTGGACGCAGGGGTATTTCGCTCCAACCAGTCTTGAATTCACCAACCGACCTGCAGGCTAAACTTGAAAGTCCGCCCTTCATTCAGCGTGTTCGTGATCGCACCGAAGTTTGGATTGGCCAGTTCAAACCCCGGCTCAGCGAATTGCGGCGTGTTGAACAGATTGTTGGATTCGGCGCGGAATGACAGCCGCAGATCCTGTTTGAACGCCCATGACCGCGAGAGCTGTGCGTTGACATTGCGAATCGGCCCTTTGCGAAACACGTTGCGGCCAAGCGAACCGCGTTCAGCCAGCCCCACAATCTCATCTGGCCGCATGAAACGAAACGCACTTCGGAGCAGCAACTGACGAGAAGTGTCCGGGTCGGCAATCGTCCGCCCAAGAATCGAAGGATCAAGCAGGATCGGGCGGTCGCCGCCGTTGCCATCCACATTGCCGAACCCCGGCCCGTCAGAGCCCGTGGAAAGGTTGAACGGGATTCCGGTTTTGACCAGCGCCACTGCGGAAACACTCCAGCCGCTGGCGACAGCGGAAACCCAGCGATTGAATTTCGGCGCTCGAATCGCATAACTGGTTCTGAGCAGAAAAGCGTGCGTCTGGTCGAAATCGCTGAGCCCTTTCATATCGCGCTGAGTTTCGTACTCAGTTTGACTGCGCGACTTGCGCGAGTCGTTTTCGTTGGCGGTGTTGGTGTAACTCGCGCCCAGGTCAATCGCCTTGCTAAACCAGTATGAAGCATCCACCGTCAGCCCTCGCCAGTTCGGCAGCACGAACGAAACACGCGCCGCATCGAAATAGCCCTGAGAACCGTTCACCGTCAGCCGGTAATCGGCAATGTCCTGATTCGCGCGGCGTTCATTGACCGTCGCGGTCGTGATCTTTGACACATCGGCCACCGGATGCGCACGGTTCAGATACCACAGCACCAGCAGTTTGTGAGACCGGCTGCCGACATAGCCGAACTGCAACCGCGCGGCCTTGTTCCAGTCCGGCTCCCAACTCAGATTGTATTGGTGCGAATACGGCGTCGCCAGTTCAGGATCGAGCGCGTATACCGTCGGTTTGCCGATCCTGCCTTCAAAGGGATTGAACAGGCTTTGCGGCGCAACCACAACGACTTTGTTGTTCAGCGGCGGACTGAATCGAATCTGCTGAAAACTGACGAAGAAGATTTCGCCAAAATGCGTTCCAGACCCGCCGCGAATCACGCCCAGGCGACTAGGCAGGCGATACGCGAAACCGAATGCCGGCCCCAGATTGTTCCAGTCGCTGTCATAGGGAATCCGGTTGAGGCCATTCACCTCCACAGGCTTTGTCACAGGCTGCCAGCGCAACCCATATTGCAGATTCAATTGCGGCGAAAGCTGCCATTTGTCGCCCGCATACAATTGCGCTTCCCACATCCGAAAACCGCGATGAATGTCACCCACCGAACCGATGTATTGCGATGGTTTCCCCAACCGGAAATTCGTTACCGCATCAGTTCCGAAATCATTGCTGAACGAAAAAAAACCACGATGCACATCCGTTTCGCTGCCGTTGATTTGACGGCGGACAAGCCCCCCGCCGGCGGCCCAGGTGTGTTTGCCATCCGCGCGTTGCCATTGCGCTCCGGCACGGATCTGATTTTGTGCGCGATCAATCGGAATGGTTCCGTCCGGGCCAAGACTGGTCAGTCCGGAGGGCGAAACAAAAGGCCCGACGGCATTCTCTTCCGGTTGCAGCAGTGAACTCAGCCGGTCGTAACTGAGCACGATATTCGTCAAGGTTTTCGTGCTCCAGATATGCGTCCAGGCTATCCGCGCCAGATGCGATTTGGTGTCCGTATCGGGGTTCTGCCCGGCGACAAGCTGAAAAGCGTCCACGTTTTGATTCGTGAACTGATACTGCAACGCCAGTGTGTCGCGGCGGCCCAGGGTGTGATCCAGACGCAAACCAACCTGGTGATTGTTGATCGCTTGCGGAGCGTTGGTATTCAACGCGCGCGCATTAATGTCCGTGCGGTTGGGCAGTTCTTTTGGATACGCATTCAGAAATTTCACCACCAGCGCGCGCGTCGCCGGATCGTCCGTGAGCGGCGTGCGTTCGTCCGGTCTGGGAACCAGCACATTGCCATTGACCGACCCGCGAATCTTTTGCTGAGCGGCTTCAACGAAAAGCTTCGTGCGCGCGCCGAGTCCAAACCCGGCATTGAAGCCATAATCGTTTTCGCGCGCCGGTTTGACCGCGCCGACCTGAAAGAACGACCGCGCGGTGAAAACGCTGTTGAGATGGCTTTCGTAAAGCTGGCCATGAAACCCTGCGCGCAGCGGCGCTGGCAGGGAAACTGCCGGACGCGGCGCGTTGCCGAACTCCGAGCCGAAATAATTGCTGGCTGGATTGAACTCACGAATGATTGTGGCCGTCGTTCCCAACCGGACATTCAGTTCCTTGAGCGCGCCATTGTCCACCAGATTGAATTGGACGTTTTCATTGCGCCGGCTTTCGCCGGACGCCGAATCCGTCTTGCCCAGCATGTTCAACTCGACGCGTTTGCTGGAATCCGCTGGTTTTGATTCTTCGGCACTCTGCTTTTCCGGCTGGGAAGGTTTGCCGGTCTGTTGCGCCAAACAAGTGGCCAGCCCCACGATGAGGCAGACAAACGTTTGGCAAAAGGACGTATTCAATCGCGCCATTTTCCCTCTCAATTGATTTGTTGCAGGCGAGTCGCTTGTGAATCAAGCGGGCGCACTATAACAAACTTGCCGACGCTATGTGAAAGACGCCTTGCTTGACAGTCAGCAGAGCGTTGATTACCTTCGCGACGCCACGCAAAGTTGTCAAACATTCACGCGATCAACAATCGGCAAAACCGCATGCAACCGATCCAATCCTTCGTTGACATAAAGTCTGAACACTATCGGGCGAATCATGCCGCGAATTTTCAGAACATCCTGCGACTGCAAAAAGCATTAATGGAATCCACGCTCGGCGGCGGCGAACAGTACGTCAAACGCCACATCGCGCGCGGCAAACTCCTTCCACGAGAACGCATAGAAATGCTGCTGGACGAAGGTTCGTACTTTCTGGAAATCGCGCCGCTTGCCGGCGTGGCGATGGAAAACGAATTCGTCGGTGCGGGCGTTGTCGGCGGCGTGGGGCTGGTTTCCGGCCGGCAATGCTTCATCATCGCCAACGAAGCCACCGTCAAAGGCGGTGCGGTCAGTGAAATCGGCGCGCGCAAAAACGCCCGGCTGGCTGAAGTCGTGGCGACCAATCATCTGCCTTCGATTTCACTGGTCGAATCCGCCGGTGCTGATTTGCCTGTGCAACATAAAATTTTCGTCCCAGGCGGCGCGGGCTTTAAGGAAATCACGCGGCGGTCGAAGAACCGCATCCCCAGCATTTCGGTCGTGTTCGGCAATTCAACGGCGGGCGGCGCGTATCTGCCGGGAATGTCCGATTACGTCGTGATGGTCAAGAAACAAGCGCAGGTCTTTCTCGGCGGACCGCCGCTGGTCAAAATGGCGACAGGCGAAATCGTGGACGAAGAGAGTTTGGGCGGCGCGGAAATGCACTCGAAGATTTCCGGTCTTTCCGATTATCTGGCCGAAAACGAACTCGACGGATTGCGCATTGCCCGCGAAATTGTCTCGCATTTGCAGCCAAGTATTGAGCCGCAACGCGCAGCCACGGAAGCACCGCTCTATCCCGCCGACGAATTGCTGGGCATCACTTCTGCCGATGTGCGCGTCCCCTTCGATGTCAAAGAAGTCATCGCCCGCATCGTGGATGGCTCCCGCTTCGAAGAGTTCAAGTCACGCTACGGCGCGACGCTCATCACCGGCTGGGCACGCATTCACGGCTTTCTGGTGGGCATTCTGGGCAACAACGGCGTGCTGCTTTCCGAATCCGCTGGCAAGGGCGCGCAATTCATCCAGCTTTGCAATCAGCAAAACATCCCGCTCATCTTCCTGCAAAACATCACGGGCTTTATGGTCGGGCGAAGTTACGAAGAGCAAGGCATCATCCGCAATGGCGCGAAGCTGATCAATGCCGTGTCCAATTCCACCGTCCCGGCCATCACGGTAATGATCGGCAGCAGTTACGGCGCGGGCAATTACGCGATGTGCGGACGGTCTTATGATCCGCGATTCGTTTTCACCTGGCCGAATCATCGCATTGCCGTGATGGGCGGCCAGCAACTGGCCGGCGTGATGGACATCATCAAACGCGATGCCGCCGCGCGATCAGGCCAGCCGATTGACGAAGCCAAACAGGCGATGGCCAAACAAATGCTGGAAGCGCAGATTGAAAAAGAATCCGATCCGTACTTCGCGACGGCGCGGCTGTGGGATGACGGCATCATTGACCCCCGCGACACCAGAACCGTGCTGGCGATTGCGCTGATGGCTGCGCATCAAAAACCGTTCGCGGGAACGATGGAATGGGGAGTATTTCGGCATTGATGATCCGCCAGAAATGATCGGGCAATCTTGTCAGAGATTTGCGGCCAGGGAGCAGGGACCGGAAAAGAGGCTTTATGGAAATAAAAAGCTATCGGGATTTGAAAGTTTGGCAAAAAGCGATGGAGTTGGTGTTGATGTGCTACAAGCTGACGGAGAAACTACCGAAATCGGAAACGTACGGATTGAGCAGCAAGATTCAAAACACAGCTTCCAGCATTCCGGCATATATTGCTGATGGTCACAGCCGTGAAACAACGGGCGAGTTTCTCAACCGGCTGTCATCGGTTTTGGGTTTTGTGGCAGCGCTTGAAACACATTTGCTGGCAACTGAAATGTTGTCGTTCCTGCCCATGAAGGACATTCAGCCGACGCTCGATAAATGCGCCGAAGTTGGCAAAATGACCAATGGCTTGATGAAAAGCCTAAGAAGCGGCGGGCGCCCTAACCCCTGATCTCAAGCCGCTATTCCCTGACACTTCAAACAAACGGCATGAAACCTTTTCGCAAAATCCTGGTCGCCAATCGCGGTGAAATCGCGTCACGCGTGCTGCGCACTTGCCGAACAATGGGCATCGCCACGGTCGCGGTTTATTCCGACGCTGATGTCAACTTGCCGCACGTTCGCTTCGCCGACGAAGCCGTTCATCTGGGCGCTGCGCCCGCTAAAGATTCCTATCTGAATATCGCCAGAATGATTGAAGCCGCCAAACAAACCGGCGCGGAAGCGATTCATCCCGGCTACGGTTTTCTATCGGAGAATCCCGAATTTGCCGAAGCCTGCGCGGCGGCGGGAATCGTGTTCATCGGTCCGCAGCCGGAAGCGATTCGCAAGATGGGATTGAAAAGCCCGGCGCGGAAATTGGCGGCGGCGGCAGGCGCGCCGGTGGTTCCGGGTTACGACGGTGAAAATCAAGATGACGAAACACTGCGCGCTGAAATTCTGAAAATCGGCTTCCCTGTTTTGATCAAGGCTTCGGCGGGTGGCGGCGGCAAGGGAATGCGCGTGGTGCGCACGGAAGCCGAAATCGCCGACGCCATCGAAAGCGCCCGCCGCGAAGCCGAAAAGGCTTTCGGCAATGGCGCGTTGCTGCTGGAAAAATTCATTGAAGGCGCGCGCCACATCGAAATCCAGATTCTCGGCGACCAGCACGGCAACCTGGTTCATCTGTTCGAGCGCGATTGCTCGCTGCAACGGCGGCATCAGAAAGTGATTGAAGAAAGCCCTTCGCCCGCCATCCTTCCGGAAATGCGCGCACGAATGGGCGAAGCGGCGGTCAACATCGGACAGGCAATTGGTTACACCAGCGCGGGCACCATTGAATTCATTCTGGCTCCGGGCGGCGAGTTCTATTTCATCGAAGCCAACACGCGATTGCAGGTCGAACATCCCGTAACCGAAATGGTCACCGGATGGGATCTGGTCAAGCTGCAAATTCAGATTGCCGAAGGCCGTCCCCTGCCTTTAACGCAGAAAGAGTTGAAAGCCACCGGCCACGCCATCGAAGCGCGGCTCTATGCGGAAGATCCAAACAACAGTTTCCTGCCCGTCACCGGACGGATTCACCACTGGCGGCTGCCCGCGGGAATTGATGGCGTGCGCGTGGATTCGGGCGTCGAGGCCGGAATGGAAGTTGGCATCTATTACGACCCGATGCTGGCCAAACTGATTGCGCACGCTGAAGACCGCGAAACAGCCATTCGCCAATTGTGCTATGCGCTCCGACAGACTTCGATCCAGGGGGTTCAAACCAACCGCGGCTTTTTGATTCGGCTGCTGCAACACGATACTTTTCAACGGGGCAAGGCGGACATCAGCTTCATCCCGGAACATTTGGATGAACTCGTGGATGGGGCAAATCCGCGGCTTGAACAGGCTTCAGTCATTGCGGCAGCCTTGTATCTACAACAAAACCAGCAAATGGCGGATTCCCTGCTGGCGCGGATTCCGCCGAATTATCGCAATAATCCGTATCGCGCGCCTTCGATGAAGCTGTTGATCGGACAGCAGGAGACAGAGGTTTCTTGCCGCCATCTTGCGGAGGGCAAGTTTGAGATTGCGGCGCTGGGAGCGATTGCCGTGGCAGAGGTTTTATCCTGTGAACGCGACCGCCTGCGGCTGGCGATTGACGGCATTCAGCGGGAATTTTGCGTCACGGAAGTGAATGACCGGCTTTTTATTGATTCCTCGCTTGGGGCAAGTGTCATCACGCGACTGCCCCGGCATCCGATCCCTTCGACGGCGGGTCAGGAAGGCGCGGCGAGTTCGCCCATACCCGGCGTGGTGCTGAAAATTCTGGTCAGCGAAGGCCAGCCCGTCGCCGCCGGTGAAGCGCTGCTGATTTTGGAAGCGATGAAAATGGAGCAGACCATTCGCGCCACTTCCGACGGCATAGTCGAAGCAATCAAAGTCACACCGGGGCAGGTGGTTTCCCCCGGCGATGTGCTGGTTCAGGTGCGGACGGTGTAACCGGGAACCGGCACGACTCAAATCGAAGGCACCAGCCGTTTCGTGGCTACACCGAAAATGATATTGTTTGCCACGCCAGCGAATGACTGGCTTCCCTTCTCAACAAGTCTTCAAACAATATTTCATTGAGCACCAACACGGAGGCAAAAAACCATGTCACAGGCAACCAGGCAGGCTTTGGACATTCCGACTTTTCCTTATTTCACCGAAGAACATGGCATGTTGCGCGAAACTGTCAAACAGTTCAGCGAACGCGAAATCGCGCCGTACGCCGAAGAATGGGATGAAGCAGGCATCTTCCCGCGCGAGTTGTTCAAGAAAGCCGGCGACCTGGGCCTGTTCGGCATTCGCACCGATCCGCGCTGGGGCGGCAACGGCCTGGACTGGTGGGCGACGGCGGCTTATCTGGAAGGTTTGTCCTACGCCAACAACGGCGGCGTGGTGATGGCGCTGATGGTGCAATCGGACATGACCTTGCCAGTGCTGGAAGAATTGGGAACCGATGAACAGCGCGAACTATTTCTGAAACCTGCCGTCGCCGGAGACTTCATCGCCGCGCTGGGCGTCAGCGAACCCGGCGGCGGTTCGGATGTGGCGAACCTCAAAACCCGCGCGGTAGTTGACGGCGAGGATTTCGTCATCTCCGGCCAGAAGCTTTGGATCACCAACGGCACGCGCTCGGACTTCATTCTGCTGGCTGTTCGCACCGGCGAAGAAGGTTACAAAGGCATTTCCTTCGTCGTTTTCCCGACCTCCACGCCCGGCTTCAGCATCGGCAAAAAGCTGAAAAAAGTCGGCAACCTGTCATCAGACACGGCGGAACTGTTTTTCGACAATTGCCGCATTCCGCGCCGTTACCTGCTGGGCGAATTGAACAAGGGTTTTTATTACGTGATGCAGAACTTTCAGGGC
This sequence comes from Heliomicrobium sp., assembly GCA_021155085.1. Taxonomy (GTDB): domain Bacteria; phylum Acidobacteriota; class Blastocatellia; order RBC074; family RBC074; genus RBC074. Next base: position 62,029 of record JAJNQA010000021.1, read on the forward strand.
GAACGGTTGGTGGCGGCGCTGGGCGCGGTTTACAAGATGGAACGCGCCATCGAATACGCCGTCGCTTATGGCAAGGAACGCAAAGCCTTCGGCCAGCCCATCGGTTCGTTTCAGGTCTGGCGGCACAAATTCGCCGAGCATCTGGCCAGCGTCGAAGCCGCAAAATGGCTTTGTTATCGCGCGCTGGATTTGATCAACCGGGGCGAACCCGCCGTCAAGGAAATCACGATGGCCAAGCTGTTCTGCTGCGATCTGGATCAAAAAGTGATGTACGACTGCATGCAGATTATGGGCGGATTCGCCTACACCACGGAATATCCGATTGGCCGCGCCTGGCGTGACGCGAGATTGAACACCATCGGCGGCGGCGCTTCGGAAATCATGAAAGAGATCATCGCCAAACAGTGCAAACTATAAGTGCAGCAGCCAACAGGTGCCGGGACCAATCGGGAACGAGAACCGCTACGCCATCGCTGTCTTGAAGCATTTGGCGCGTTGTGCAATGGGTAGTTTTCCAGTTGTGATTGCTCCTCCGACCCACGCGAAGGCCCAATGAAATTTGCCAGCGGCGCTGGCCATCACAGGAGTTTTGATAAATGACTTTCTGCCTTACCTTCATCCTTCTGATCATTTCCGCCTTTTTTCAATCCCCAAAGACTGCACAACCCAACGAACTTCCGCCAGAATGGTTTGGTGATTGGTCGGGAACACTGATCATTCCATCTGCCAAAGTCAGACAGGAAGTTCCAATGGAACTGCATATCCACCCCATCAAAGGCGAACAAGTGTATCAATGGCAGATCGTCTACGGTTCGGGCGACAAAAAGAACGTGCGCAATTACAAACTACTGCCTCAATCAGACAAACCCGGCACTTTTGTTCTGGATGAAGTAAACGGCATTTTGCTGGACTGCCGCCTGATGGGAAACGTGATGTTCAGCCAGTTCAAAGTCGGCGACGTGTTGCTGACAACACGCGAAGAATTGCGCGACGGAAAATTATTCTCGGAAATCATCACGTCCAGGTTCAGTTCGCCGCGTATTACCGGCGACAAGGGCAAAGAAACCGAAGTTCTCTCGTATCCGCTGCAATCCATTCAATACGCCACGTTAACCAAACAGAACCCCGCCGCCAAATGAAGGAGTGCGTTATGCATCCACAATTCGAAGAACCAATGAGTTGGTTTCCCATTCCCGCCGAAGATCAATTGCCTGAAAGCCTGCAGGGCTTGTTCAAAAAGGCCCGAGAGAAAGTCGGCTTCGTGCCGAACGTCTTTCGCGTCTACAGCTTTCGGCCAGAACGCTTCAGCGCGTGGTTTGCGCATTACAAACAACTTCACGAGCCAACCGAAAACCTGAGCGCCGCCGAGCGCGAAATGATCGCCGTCGCCGTTTCGATGGCCAACGGCTGTTTGTATTGTCTGGTCGCGCACGGCGCAGCGCTGCGGCAAACGCTGGGCGATCCGATCCAGGCCGACCGCATTACGCTTGATTACAAACGCGCGGGCCTGGACGCCAAAATGGAAGCCGTGCTGGATTTCGCCGTGCTGCTGACCGAATCGCCGGTCAATGCATCGCCCGTGGACATCGCGCATCTGCAAAGCTTCGGCCTGACGCTGGAAGAAGTCTGGGACGTGATCGAAATCGCCGCGATGTACAACTTCACGAATCGCATGGCTTCGGCGACGGGGATGATCCCGAACCGCGAATACCACGCTTTGGCAAGATAGGTGGTAGGTTATAGGTGACAGGTTGCAGGTGGTGGGATTGAAAAACTCAGCAACAATTCAGCTAGGAGGAAACTATGAAAATTCAGAGTTACCGTGATCTGTTGGTTTGGCAGAAAGCGATGGAACTGGTCGTTGAATGCTATAAGTTCGTCAGCAGCCTGCCCAAAAATGAAACTTATGGTTTGATCAGCCAAGTGCAACGCGCAGCCGTATCAATCCCTGCCAACATCGCCGAAGGACAAGGACGTGATCATTTAGGTGATTACCTTCGTCATCTTTCCATTGCCAATGGATCGTTAAAAGAATTGGAGACGCACTTGCTCCTGATTGGGCGGCTGGGCTACCGCCCGGAACAAGACGCCGAACCGATGCTTGTGCAGTGCGCCGAAGTCGGCAAAATGCTGTCCGGCCTTTCAAAAAGTCTGAGAGGCAACCGGTAAATAAAGCATTCGTTATCTGCAGCCACTTCCTACAACCTGTCACCTACAACCTACAACCTGGAGAACGCATGGCAATCAAAAACGAGTTGGCGCACTGGGAAGCCGAGGACTTCGGCATTCAACTGATTGATCTGACCGTCGGCGATTTGCTGGATCAACGCGCCAGCGAAATCCCGGACAAGGAGGCATTGGTCTACAACTATCCTGAATTCGGGTTGGAACTGCGGCTAACTTACGCCGAGTACTGCAATGCGGTCAATCAACTGGCGAAGGGCTTGATGGCGCTCGGCATTGAAAAAGGCGATCACGTCGCGGTTTGGGCGACAAACCTGCCGGAATGGATTTTCCTGGAAATGGCGCTGGCCAAAATCGGCGGCGTGCTGGTGACGGTCAACACCAACTACCGCGCGGCGGAAATCGAATACGTGCTGCGGCAGGGTGACATCAAGGCGCTGTTTTTGATCGAAGAGTTTCGCGGCAATTCATATCTGGAATCCGTTTACGCCGCCGCGCCGGAGTTGAAAGACATGAGCGATTCCATCAGCCACGAATTACAAAGCGAGAAACTCCCTCGGCTGAAGCGGGTCGTCTTGATTGGCTCCAAAGCGCTGGATGCTCCGAAGCCGGGCGTGATGCTTTATTCGCAGGTCCTGGCATTGGCTGACAGCGTCTCCAGCGAAGAGTTGCAAGCCAGACAGGCCAGCGTTAGTCCGCAGGATGTGGCGCAAATTCAATTCACCAGCGGCACGACGGGGTTTCCAAAAGGCGTTATGCTGACGCATCACAGCCTGATCAACCAATCGCACGTGGCAGCGGCGCGCGGCGATTTGCGCGCCACCGAACGTTATGTGACGGCAATGCCTTTCTTCCATATCGCGGGCAGCCTGGGCGGAATCATCTATGCCACTTTTCTGGGTTGCACGCTGGTTCCGCTGATTGCCTTCGATCCGGTCAAGCATCTGGAACTGTTCGACAAGGAAAAAGGCTCGTTCACCTTCGCCGTCCCAACGATGCTGGTGGCCATGCTCAATCATCCGCGCTTTGGCGAATTTGACCTTTCGGCAGTCCGTTCAATCTTCACCGGCGCAACGCCCGTTCCGGTCGTGGTGATGGAACAAATCAAGGAACGAATTGGCGCGGATTGTTCGATTGTTTTCGGAATGACGGAAACCTGCGGCGCGGTGACGCAATCGTTTTACACCGACAGCTTCGAACTGAAAGCCGCCACCGTCGGACTGCCCATTCCGCACACTGCGATCAAGATTGTGAATCCGGCGACCGGCGAAACCTGCAACTGCGGGGAATCGGGCGAACTGTGGACGAAGGGTTTCTCGAACATGGCGGGCTACTACAAAATGCCTGACAAGACGGCGGAAACACTGGATGAAGACGGCTGGCTGCATTCGGGTGACCTAGCCGTGATGCGCCCGGATGGCTACATCAACATCGTCGGGCGCGTTAAGGACATGATCATTCGCGGCGGCGAAAATATTTATCCGGCGGAAATCGAAGCTTTCCTGATGCGCCATCCGAAAATCGCCGAAGCGCAAATCATCGGCATCCCTGATTCGTTTATGGGCGAAGAGGTCTGCGCAATGATCCGGTTGAAACCCGGCCTGGAGGCAACCGAAGACGAACTCCGCGAACACTGCCAGGCAAACATCAGCCGCCACAAAGTGCCGAAGCATTTCCGATTTGTCGAATCGTTTCCGTTGACGGCCAGCGGCAAAGTCCAGAAGTTCGTTCTGCGCGAACAGTTGATCAAGGAAATGGGCCTGGAGAACGTGGCGGGGATGAAGACGGCTTGAGATCAACGCGACAGCTCTTCAAGCTTCCATCCCCGGTTTCGGATATCTCCCCTGCTGTCAACCAACAACATTGACTGGAGCGTTTTTACGCCTTCTGCGACGCGGAAGCTTTGCGATCCGCCATCGCCGACCGCAGCAACGTGATTGCGGTGTATACGACTACCACTACCACCAACCAGCGGACGTATTTCAGATCCATCTCCTTGACGATGTAGGCCGCAATCAGCACCGCAGGAATACCACCCAGCGCCAGTCCCAGCGCGGCTTTCAGATTGAAACTGCCTTTCTGGATGAACTGCGTGCTGCCGACCGGCATCAGAAAGGCGCAGGACCCCATCATGATTGGAAAGGCGGCTTTCGGATTCATGCCGAGCAGACTGATCATAATCAGGCAAGGGCCGTACAATCCGATGCCCAGCGACATTAGCGCGCCCAGTGTGAAATTGCCGATAATGCCAATCAACAGTTTGATGCCATGCAATCCCATGTCCGTGCCACCAGAGGCGCTTTTGTTGAACAGCGTCATCAGCGTCAATCCGGCAGCAACCAGCAGCGCGATTCCCATACCGATCTGAATTGTGCGGCGTGGCAATCGCGAAACAACACCTGCGCCCAGCCACATTCCCAGCACGGACGCGGCAATTAACGCGATCAACGTCGTCATCTCGACTTCGACGATGGCGATGTAGATGAACGCCTGTGTGATCGTGGGCAACGTATGACCGACGTTGAGCGTGCCAGGCAGCCATTCATCTTTTACCAGCTTCCAGAACTTGTACATCGAAGTCGTGGTCGCGAACGAACCGATCCCCAGCGTGTCGAAGAAATTGGCGATGAAACCAATTGCGGTGTGTAGCGCTCCGGGAGCAACCGTTTCCTCCTGCTGTTTTCGCTTAATGGAGGAAAACAGATTGAACAGGTAAAAAGCGGTAAAGACTCCCAGTGCAAGAAAGAGGAGAGTTTTGATTGTCAGCATGGCGCGCCATACTACTGGACAGCTTTTGAAAAGCAAAGATTTCCAGGAACTTTCTTTTTGAACGCAGTCAAAACACTGCGTGTTGCCATACACGCAGCTTCATTGGAGAATGCCTGCGACCCACATAAGGAATCCATCACAGGGAGAATGAAACGATGTCTGAAGCGGGAAAGACAATTCGCATTGCCAATGGACAGGGCTACTGGGGCGATTGGCTGGAAGCGCCGGTTCATCTGGTCGAACGCGGCCCGATTGATTACCTGACGCTGGATTATCTGGCTGAAATCACGATGTCTATTATGCAGAAGATGCGTGCGCGCGATCCAAACGCAGGTTATGCGCGCGATTTTCTGCAAGTCGTCGGGCGTGTGCTGCCGAAGTGCCTGGCCAGCAACATCAAGATTGTCGCCAACGCGGGCGGCGTCAATCCGCAGGCTTGCGTCGCCGGGCTGGCCGAAGTCGTCAAGAAACTTGGATTATCTGGGCAAGTCAAGATCGGCATGGTCGCCGGTGACGACATCATGGACCGGCTGGATGAATTCATTGCCAAAGACATTCCGCTGGAAAACATGGAAACCGGCGAACCGCTTTCCACCATTCGCGACCGCGTGGCGAGCGCGAACGTCTATTTCGGCGCTGCTCCGATTGCCGAAGCGTTGGCGCAAGGCGCGCAGATCATCGTTACCGGCCGCTGCACGGATACTGGCTTGACGCTGGGACCGATGATTCACGAATTCGGCTGGAACTTGGACGAGTGGGACAGACTTTCCGCTGGAACCATCGCCGGCCATATCATCGAATGCGGCGCGCAGACCACCGGCGGCAACTGCCAGATGGATTGGCAGACGATTCCTGATTTCTGGAACATCGGCTACCCGATTGTCGAAGCCAGCGCGGACGGCAGCTTCGTCGTGACTAAACATGCGAACACCGGCGGGCGCATCACCGTGGCGGGCGTGACCGAACAATTGATGTACGAGATGGGCGATCCGAAAAACTACATCACGCCGGATTGCGTCGCCGATTTCACGACCGTCAATCTGACGCCGGACGGCGAAAACCGTGTGCGCGTTTCCGGCATCAAGGGCAATCCCGCCACAGAGTTTTACAAAGTCTCAATCAGCTTTGCCGACGGATTCAAAGCCGTCGGCGGATTGATCTACGCCTGGCCGGATGCTTATGCGAAAGCCAAAGTCGCGGATGCCACACTGCGCAGGCGGCTGGATTCCATCGGGCTGAAGTTCGACGAAATGCTGTCGCAGTTCATCGGCGTCAACGCCACGCATGAAGGGCTGGGCGGAGAGCCATCGCCGGACATTGCCGAAGTCATGCTGCGGGTTGGCGTGCGGTCGAAAGACAAAGCGGCAGTGGATCGTTTTACCAAGGAGATTGCACCGCTGGCGCTGAGCGGTCCGCCCACGGTGACTGGCTTCGGCGGCGGACGCCCGAAAGTGGAAGAGGTGATTGCCTACTGGCCGGCGCTGATTCCGAAATCCGCTGTCATGCCGAAAGTCGAAGTAATTACCGTATAAGCCTGTTTCAACGCAAAGGCGCGAAGTCGCAAAGAAGATTTTGACAGTAAATTCTTTGCGACTTCGCGCCTTTGCGTTGATGGAAATATTTTCAGACTGGTTTGGCTCCAATGCCGAGCCAGCTTTTTTTCGTCGTCGTCACCACTCGCTTGTCGGTCGCCAGCCGATTCTCTGCCCATCGCGCCAGCCGCACAAACGGCAAGCCCATCAGAAAGTAAATCGCCGCCGTCAAAATTCCCGCGCCAATGTAATCGTAATACGTCGCCGCCAATTGGCCGTAAACTTTCGTCAGTTCAACCATCGTGATGACCGAAACGATGGAAGAATCCTTGAACAGCGCGATGAAATCATTCGTCACCGGCGGAATCACCAGCCGCATCGCTTGCGGCACGATGACGTGGCGAAGCGATTGGCCGCGCGTCATTCCCAAACTTAACGCGGCTTCCATCTGTCCGCGCGGGATAGCCTGAATGCCTGCGCGATAGTTTTCGGCTTCGTACGCCGCATAATTCAACCCCAGCCCAACGACAGCAGCAACGATGGGCGAAAGCCGAATACCGATGTTCGGCAAGCCGTAAAAGATCAAGTACAACTGAATCAGCAGCGGCGTCCCGCGAAATACCTCTACGTAAGCGCGCGCGAGCCATGCGAACGGCTGCGGCGCGTACAAATTAACCAACGCCAGCATCAAGCCGAACGCAATCGCCAGTGCCATCCCCAGCACGGAAATCAGCAGCGTCATCGGCGCGCCCTGCAACAGCAGCACGGGCAGATAACCTGCGTAGCGTTTCAACCGGTCGCGCCAGGTCAGCTTCGCCGTGACGGTCTGGGTGAATTCCGCCAGCGCTTCGCCTTTTTGTTCGGGCGCTGCCAGTCTGGTGAACAGCTTATCGGTCTCTTCGTTCCAGATGCCCCATTTGTCGTAAATCCGCCGGAGTTCGCCCGCTTTGATCAGCGCCAGCAGCGCGTCATTGACCTGTTTCAGCATCGCGGCATCGTCTTTGCGGACGGCGATGCCGTACTGCATTTCGCCGATAATCGCGCCAGTGAATTTCAGCTTCGGATTCGGCTTGCTGTAATAAATGGCAATCGGCCAATCCATCAGCACGGCTTGCAGCCGCCCATTGGTCAAATCGTCGTAAGGGTTGTTTTGATTTTCGTAGGAGCGAATTTCCAGTGCACCGCCGAAGTCGCGTTTGGTCTGTTCCAGCAGCCGGTGCGCCAGCGAAAATTTCAGCGTGCCAACCACTTTGCCTTTCAAATCGGCCAGCGAGTTGATCGAGTTCTCTTCCGCGCGAACGCTGAGTTGTTCGCCGCAAACATAATACGGAATCGAAAAACTGACCTGCTGTTTGCGGTCGTCGGTGATTTCGATGCCGTTGACCGCCAGTTCGTAGCTGCCGCGCTGCAAACCGGGAATCAGCCCGTCCCATTGATTCTGCACAAAGACTGATTTGCGATTAAGCTGTTTGGCCAGCGCTTCCATCAAGTCAATTTCAAAGCCGATGATGCGGCGCGGATTTTTCGGATCAGGCAGCAGGTATGGCGCGCCGCCTTCCGCATCGCCGCCCCAGCGCAGGTCTTGGGCGTTACCAGGAAGAACCGTACAAAGAAAAATGAGCAGCAACAAGACGAGTTCAAGCCTGGGAGCGCCGACATCCCTGTCGGCGCTCCCAGGTGCGCTCCGAGATAGTTTCGCCTTTTTCATCAAAGATACCGTTGCAGAAAGTTTCGAGTGCGTTCATCGCGCGGCGAGGTGAAGATCACATCCGGCGAATCGGTTTCGATCAATTCGCCGTCGCTCAACACCAACACCTTGTCAGACACATCGCGGGCGAATTTCATTTCGTGAGTAACGACAACCTGCGTCATCCCTTCGTCATCGAGCTGGCGCATGATGCTCAGCACTTCGCCAACCAGGCTGGGATCGAGCGCCGAAGTCGGCTCGTCGTACAGCATCACCTTCGGAGACATTGCCAGCGCGCGCGCAATCGCCGCCCGCTGCTGTTGACCGCCGGAAAGCTGCGACGGGTAATACTCCATCCGGTCTTTCAGTCCAACTTTGGCCAGTAAAGTTCTCGCACTCTCTTCGGCTTCCTGGCGATTCATCTTCTTGACGACGGTCGGCGCCAGCACGGCGTTTTCCAGCACGGTCAAATGCGGAAACAGATTGAAGCTCTGGAAAACCATCCCAACCTCTTCGCGCAAATGCCGGAGTTGCGTATTCAAGTGATGGTGCGATTTACCATTCATCTTCAATTCGTGCTCGCCGATGCGCACGCTGCCGCTGTCGAAAAGCTCCAACCCGTTCAGACAGCGCAGCAGCGTGGATTTGCCGCAGCCCGACGGGCCGATGATGACCGTCAGTTCGGACACTTCCACCTCGAAACTGATGCCGCGTAGCGCCGAGGCGTCGCCATAACTTTTTTGTAGATTGCTGACGGAAATGATGTTGTTCATCATGGTTACAAGATGGTTACAAGCGATTCATTCAAATAAGCCGGGCGCAGTTTGCTGGATTTCGCGATTGGCGTGCCATTCCACCCAGCGGACGCGGCCGGCCTTGATGGCGTCACGCACCATGCGTTCGCGCCGCGTCAGCGAAGACTGTCCGGTTTTAATCTCGACAAAGACGACCGCGCGAAGCTGATCGTCTTCGTCGTCATTCAAACCGTCGAAGACGACAAAATCAATCGGGCTGCCGATGAATCGCGCGTCTTTTGGATTGTAGTTGAAATTGGGAAGGTAAGGCACCAGATGCTCAATGACCTTGCCGGTGGTCACGGCCTGGCTGCGGTGAACGGCGTCCTGGCGAATGCTTCGTTCCTGCTCCTGTTTCCATTCGGTCAGCAGACTTTTGGCTTCGCGGACGGCCAGATCGCGCTGTTCCCTGCGCAGGATTTCAAGCTCTTTTTCGCACCAGTCTTTGAACAGTTCGTGCGCCTGCATCAACGCTTCACGTTGAGCCTCGCGCTGGGCCTCGGCCAGGATGACCTGCGTTTCCTTATCGCGCCAATCGTCCACGCGGGCGCGGATTCGCTCCTGCATTTCCAACTCGGCGGCCAGCCGCCACTGTTCCAGTTCCCGCTGCACCAGCACGGGCATCCGCGCTTTCAGCAAGGCGTAACGGTAGATCAACGTTATGACCGCAATGATCGCCGTCAACAGAACCAGTACAACAAAGATAAACAAGGATTCCATGAATTGAATCGTAACTTAGCTGAGAACCGCTGGCCACGCAGCGGGCAAAGAGTTTCAAGGAAAATTGTAGTATCGCCATCCGGCGGAAGGATTTCTCATTCCGCCTCTTCCGCCGGATGCTCAGGCTACCGGCGTTGCAGGAATGAAAGCAGTTCTTCGCTCCTGCGCGCCGGTTTCAACGGATTAGCTGGGGTTGGCCTTGGCAAATGAGTTTTGCAAAGACGAAACGATTGCGGCACGCGGCGTTTGCGTGTCAATCGGCATGTTCGGGCCGTTATTTCCCCAGATTGGGGCGTCATTGCTCAAGCCTGTTCCACGGCTGATCGAATAAATGCCGAAGCCGTCCTGATCCCAATATTTGTTGGGAAATCCCTCACTCGGAGAGCCGCCCCACCAAGTATAAATATTCGGACTGCCTCCCTGATTCCACCACTCGTCGCAAAACTCGAAGTAGTACATCCCTAATGACAACCCGATTGGATATGGTTGCTGAGGCGATGGCGGCGGCGCACCATAAACCTGCGGCACCATGTTGTCCAGCACGGCAGCCGTGTTTCCCTCCGTCGTCGCGTCGGCATAAATCGTGGATGCGTCGTTGGGATTTTGGTGGCCGGTTGCTGGAATACCATACTCTGTCAAAATCACGGGTTTGAGTGCCGCTCCGGTCAGCCCGCTATATCCCGGACCGACATTAGGAACGGGGCCGAAGACCGATTGAAAAGTAATCGTCTGATAAGTATTAACGCCCCAAAAATCCAGGCTTGGGCATTGCGACATGTGGCTCTGAGCCTGACCGCAAATGTTTGGATCGTCGTGAACAGCCATTCCGACCAATTTGTTCGGGGCCGCCGTCTTGGCAATCTTGGCCATGTGTTCAACCTGGCCCCACCAAAAATCCACATCTTCCGTATCCGAGCCATAAGTCACCGTGCCGGAATCCTGTTCGTTTTGAATGATGAAACCAATCACCGCCGGATGGTCGGCCATTTGCGCGACAGTCTCCTGCAAAACGTTTTTCCAGAATTCGATCTGGCTCTGCGGGGTGGTCTGGTAAATGCTCAGCCAGAACATGGCTTGCGGCAGCGGAATGCCCGCCAGGACATAAATTGGATCAACGCCGCCATTCCAGCATTCATCCAAAAACGCTGTATGTGTGAACAAATGCCCGCTGTTCCAGGGACTGGGGAACGTTCCATCGTCGTTAAGCTGTCTTGAAAGCATGCTGTAAACACGAAGCGTGTTGGCTCCCAGCGCGCGTATATTCGGCAAGTCCCTGGCCCAGAGCGCGCTCCAGCCCGTGATCGAATAACCCGTCCCGGAATAACTATCCCAAAACCAGTCGCCAATGTTCGGGCCATAAGAATTTGATCCATTCATCGGACAAGGCGAGTAGCAGACGCCCTTCAAGGCGACGGAGGTGGCTGCCCCCCCGTTCGTCGAGACGGTCAAACCAGCCACTGGATTGGCAGGCACGGACGTATTTACAGACGTGCTCCACACAGTTGTGTCACTCATAAAATGTCTCCTTGTGTAAGTTGGTTGGAAAGCTTGGGGTTTCGGCTGTCGCAAATGGCAGCCAAAAATCAACCAAAAGCTGGATTCGATTTCGCCTGGCCGTCCCACGAACTGCTATTTCGGTCGAGCGATCCTGGTGATAAGGCGGACGGATTTTAGCACCGGAACTCAAAACCGTCACCGCTGGCTGATAACTTTTTCACGAAAGATGGCGACTGGCCAGGACCACGCTAAGGTTGTCTTCTTTCCAACTTCATCTGCATGCCGTGCTTGGGGCGCAAAGTAACAATGGGTTGCATCTCCACAGGATGTCCGGGAACAAGCCGCATGCGCCATTTTTGCGCCAGCGTCGCCATCACCAGCACGCCTTCCATCCACGCGAAGTGTTCGCCGATGCATAAACGCGGGCCGCCGCCGAAGGGAAAGTACGAAAATTTCGGACGAGTTTCGCGCGCTTCCGGCGTCCAGCGTTCGGGATCGAAGCGGTCGGGATCAGGAAAGTATGCTGAATTGTGATGCATCACGTACTGGCTCATCAGAATGATTGAGCGGGCCGGGACGTGATAACCGTTGATCCGGTAATCGTTCAGTGCGCGCCGCCCGATGATCCAGGCGGGCGGATACATTCGCATGGATTCGGCAAAAACCATCTCGGTGTAACGCAGCCGGGGAAAGTCTTCGGCAGTCGCCGTTCGCCCGCCAAGCACCCCATCAACTTCCGCGTGGAACTTCGCCTCGGCTTCCGGATTCTGGGAAAGCAGATACCACGTCCAGGCCAGTGCGTTGGCGGTCGTTTCGTGACCGGCCAGAAAAATGGTCATCGCTTCATCACGAAGTTGCTCGTCGGTCATTCCCGTTCCGTCGCCTTCGGTATCGCGCGCCTGGATCAACATTGATAGCAGATCGCCGCGATCTTCGCCGCTTTCGCGCCGTTCGCTGATAATTCGATAAATCGTTTCGTCCAGGCGCTGGCGCGCCTGCTTGAAGCGCTTCATCGCCGGAATCGGCAGCCGTTCCAGTAACTGCGAAAACGGCAGCGTCAGGTAATTGAACAACTTCATGGCGTCGCTCAGCGCATCGCCGATCTCGTCGGCTTCCGTTTCGACATCAGCGTCAAACAGGGTTTTCCCGGCAATGGCCAGCGTCAGATGCATCATCTCGCGGGCGATGTCGCGCTCTTGGCCATGCTGCCAGTTGCTGCTTTGGCGGCTGGCGTACGCAACCATTGTCGAACCGTACCCGGCAATTCGCCCACGGTGGAACGCCGGCTGCGCCATCCGGCGCTGGCGCAGATGAAACTCGCCTTCGCTGGTCAGCAGGCCTTCGCCCAGCAGACGCTTGGCGCGCTGCAAGCCTTCGCCTTTCATAAAATTCCTGTTGTGCGTGATCAGCACATCGCGAATGTGGTCTGGATTGTTGAGCAGAAAGACCGGCTGCGGGCCAAGTTTGAAATAGGCGACTTCGCCGTACTCTTCGGCAATCTTCGTCAGAAATTGGATTGGATTGCGGCGAATGCCAATGATGTTCGCTCCGGGAAAGAAAGGTCTGGGTCCCGGTGGAAGCACTGCTGTCGCTGTTGCCATAATGATTTTTCCTCCATCTCACGTTTAACCAGCTTGAATCCTGTGTTCAAGCCTCGTCATGAGAAACGCTCTATTCCGCGTATCTCCCGTCAAGAGTCTGTCAGGCAGTGGTAAAGAATTGTCAGCCGATTTGATCGCGCAAGCGGAAGATCTCGGCTCGCAGTTTTGGAATCAGCGAAAAGCTGCCGGTTTTGCCGCTGGCGGCCAACGCGCGCGCGCCATGCCATTGGCATAAGCCCAGTTTGGCGATGGCGCGCAGAAACTGCCTGCGCGCATCGAAAACTTCGCGGTTGCCAAAGGCTGAAAGCACCCAGCGACTGCGGCGAAAGACGGAAATGGCGGTTTCGAGTTGTTCCCGCGAAATCAATCCCTTTTCGACTTCGGTGGCCAGCATCTGCTTCAGGATTCTTCCCTCGCGCCGCACCATGACCACAATCACACATATCATCCCCAGAAAAAGCGGCAGTTCCAACAGCAGGTAACCCAGCCAGAAGACGCCCGCACTGAACGAAGCCAGTGTGTTCCACAGCGCATGCAGGAACATGGCCACGCAGTAGCCGATCAGCGGCGCAACGACTCTCAACACAGGCGTGTGCGTCTCGCGGGCAATACCAATGCCAATGCCGGTCATGCAGGTAAAGAGCACGTGCGAAAACGGCGCGAAAAGTCCGCGCACGATAAAAGTCCCGATCAGACCCGGCGCGCCCTCTTTCACCAGACTGTCGCCGTAATACCCGACGTTTTCCATGGTGGCGAATCCCAGCGCCACGACGCCCGCATAGATGATTCCATCCACGACGCTGTCAAAATCACGGCGGAAGAGCAAAGCAATCAGCAGGACCCCCATCGCTTTACTGCCTTCTTCCACCAGCGGCGCGGAAATGACGCTGGTCAGAAAATCGTCTTCAAATGTGAGTTTAAAAAGTTCATTGACCACTCCGGAGACAAAAATCGCCACCATTGCTCCCCAGGCAAAAGCGAACGCCAGATTGCGCACGGGTTCAGGGTCGTAACGATCCAGCCACAGGAACATTCCCAAATAGATCGCCGCTGGAACAAACGCCGTCACACCAGCAATGACAGAAACCGTCACCCCGAAGTTCAGGAAGGTGAGCGCCAGCACAATGATGCCCATCACTCCGCAAAACAGCGCCAACCCGGCAATGCTTGCCGATGGCGGACTGTCTCCGGAATCGTGATCCGGATTGTACAAACCAATGGTCTGCGCGGCTTCGCGAATCGTCCATTGTGCGGTCTGCGGCGAGCGGAGCCGCGCCGTATCGCCAAATTGAGGGCTCGTTTCAGCATCAGAAAGATCGCTGTCTAGCTGTTTGCGCGGATCAATCACGACGTGCAGGCGCGGCCCGAATGGCCCCAGTTCGATCACGTCGCCGCTGGCAAGCCGGGCCGTTTGTATCCGCTCACCGTTCAGAAATGTTCCATTCCGGCTGTTTTGATCCAGCACAAAGAACTCATCCTGCTCGGTGGAAATAATCGCATGGCGAGTGGAAACGCTCGGTTCGACAAAGCGCAGCACGCTCTCTTCCCCGCGTCCAAGCATCAGCCAGCCCTGTTCCAGGTGCAACTGTGCGCCGGAATTTGTCCCATTTTGAATGATTAGTCGGAGCATGTTCGTGGTCAGAGGCTATTCCATATTTAATTTGAACCGTTATGCCCGCGTATTCTACAGAGCCACAAGCGGTTTTAGCCAATGACTTTGAAGCAAGGGAAATGAATCCGGGTGGCTGCCTGTTACCGGTATCGAGCCAGGCCAAGGCCGAATTGAAGGCACGATTATTCCTTGGATCGCGGACGTTCCGTCCGCGATCCAAGGAAATCTGGAATTGAGACTGCGGACAGGACGCTTCATCCGCTTTACTGATTGAATATGATTGAGGCGTGGG
>JAJNQA010000038.1 GCA_021155085.1 Heliomicrobium sp.
TCCTCAAACGGCGCTGTTATGGAATCACGAACATTGCGCATCTGTTTCAACGAGTCTGGCTTGATCTCGAAGGCTTCAAGCTCTTCGGGATTTGAGATCACAAGATGTGGTGGAGTTTCCGGCAATTCCTAAAGAGCCAAAGTTGAAGTGCGTCTATGAACCTAACAAGAAATGAAAACACTGACTATTTATGGAAAACGCTCGAAAACTCCATTGATAAAGCAGAGGCACTGCTGACCAAAAACTCCACCTCAATGCTCTCGGATGACGTGCTCCCCGTCTCCGAACCATCAGACATTGAGGCATTCAAAACGAAGGTAATAGATTGGCGGGGTGAAACGGCCTACCATCTTCAATGCATGTTCAAGGATCAGGAGATAGCCGAAACTACCTGCCCGCCCATTCAAGACATTGATTCAATGGATGAGCAGGCTGTAGGCCAACTGAAAGCATGGCTAACCGAGAGCCTAGAAAGCCTGAAATCCCTCACATTAAAAGCCCGGCAGGCGGCTTGAGCGAATTGGCCAGACCAAATTATTAGATGGTAAAACCAATTCGGCCCCGGTTTGTCAAGTATATAATTCCCAAACGAAACTCAACTCAAATGTTGGTAAGGTACTAAAGGCTGATTCAAACCTGAAGTTTGTCCTTTCAAAAACGGGTGGAGGGCAATATTCGCTGTCAGCAAAGCAACCACTTGTTGTCTGCAGGCTTATCAGAAAGTATCCTATCTTCGGGACAGATGACTCTGAAATAAAGCGGATGACCTCAGCAGTCACTTTGCAAGTAGAGATGAATGCCAGCATCGTGAAACGGGAAACCTACACGGAAACGAGTGATGAACACTACATCAGAACCCCAGGTGACAATTGTAGGCAGAACGTCCCGTTCGACAAAACTTTAGCCGCCAAACAAGGCTATAGAATTGTTACCGCGTCATATGTTGATGCTCGAACTCGTGGGAACGACACAGGAATTAGTAAACCCGCTATTGAAGATAACGTTGCCCACATTAGGGGTAACGTTCGTGGTGATGATGACTGGCTGGGTTATTGTAAAAGGCCAGGGGAAGCCTGGTTTAAAATCGCTGTTACAGGTGAGCGATGGGTAAGAGTGAATCTTCCTCATTACACCTCGGAGATGACCAAGCCCGCTGTAGGGCAGAACAAGTTTCAGTTTTCTTTTCCCCATCTTCCCCCATCCGGTGACTATCGCGCAGCCACATTCACATACAGAGTCGTTATTCTCCAAGATGGTAAAGGCTTACCAAACAGGACGGAGTTGACGAATAATCAGAGAGAAGTTAACGGATGGGCGGCTTCGGTTGATTCAGCAGGAAACCTTACCGTCATTGCCCGCTAGACATCCAAGTAACGTCGACGCACATTGAGAACTCGCGCAGGTGCAATTGCACACATGCATCTGCGCGACCAAAGTTGGACATTGGGTTTGCTGAGTCTACGCTCCCGCTTAGGTTCCGTCGATATTCAGATTGATGCTTGCCAATGCGTCCCCGCCTTCAGATTTCAGCCTGGGGTAAAAGCACAACGCGGTAATGCGCTCCGAGCAATGGCGGTCTTAAGTAAGGTCGCGATGGCGATGCATTTGGTTTATGCGAAATGAGAAACTTGCTCCGCAGGCGGTTGCTCTTCACCGGCAGCTTGGCATAATGGCCATCTATTCGACCAGACAGAAAGAAGGTGAGATGAAAAATGAGGGCTGAACAAGATGCAAACCGTCAACATTGCTGAACTGAAAAATAACTTGAGCGTTTATCTAGAACGTGTGCGTAACGGCGAGGAAATGTTGGTGAAAGATCGCCACCGTCTAATCGTCAGGCTTGTGCCGCTTTCCGGCGCGGAAGAGTTGGAAGCGGAAGAATTGGAGATGGCGGCGGCGGGTCTGGTCCGCCTGCCAGAAAAAGCATTGCCGGAATCATTCTGGAAGATGCCCGCGCCGCGCGTTTCCGATGAAGATGCCATTGCCGCCGTGAGAGCCGAACGCGATGAAGATTAGCCGCGCCTTTTGGGACACAAGTGCGATTGTCCCTCTTTGTTGCCAGCAGGGCAGCAGCGCCCAATTTCGCCACCTACGACGCCAGATGCCAGATGTCGCAGCCTGGTGGGGTGCATCCGTGGAAGCGCGCAGCGCACTCGCTCGGCTGCTCAGAGAAGGGAAACTGACCGCCAAAGGCCTGCAACAAGCCATCGCACGACTTGAAGCCCAACGCACTGCCTGGCCCGAAATTTTACCCAGCGAGAAAATCAGAATATTGGCCGAAGCCATGCCGGGACAATATGGATTGCGAGCGCTTGATGCGTTTCAACTGGCGGCGGCGCTCGCCTGGTGCCGTGAACGCCCGCGCGGTAGAGTTTTTGTATGCGGCGACATTCTGCTTGCGCAAGTTGCCGCCCAGGCGGGATTTACTGTCGAGCCTTAATCTTTCCATGAACACTTTGAGTTATGGCGCTGTCATTACTTGCCATCACGAAACTACTTTTGGTGTTGGTTCCCACCACCGACCTTCCTCCCGTTCTCTCGCCCTATGAAATTCTGAAGCTGGTTGGATTCGCGACCGGCGCGGCGCTGCATTTGTACCTCTGCTGGATGATTCTGAGCCGCTACGGCATTCGGCAGGTGGAACGCACGCTGCTTGGTCTGGGCTTAAGCATTGGCTTGTGGCATCTGGGAAACTTCGCGACCGCAATTTATGAAATGCTGGATGTGACCGGCATTGAAGGGTGGCGGAAGTTGTCGGATTCCATCGCCTACATCGCCTTGGCATTTCTGCCGCCGTTGCTGGCGCACGCCCATTTGCGGATTTGGAGCAGATTTGATGACCGAGCGCCGCAGAAGCTTTTCAAACCTCTTGCCGCGCTTGGTTATTTGCCGCTGATTTCATTGCCCTGGGTCGTCATAAAGCTTTGGCAGGGCGATTATGCGCCGCCGATGGAAAAGCTTTCGCTATTGCTGCTGCCGTTTATTTTGTGGATTGTGGCAGTTTTCGGCGAATGCGCGTTGATTAACTGGCGGTTGTCGCGGCAGTGGCAATCGGCGCGCGAACGCAGGTTCTTTGAAGTCTTTGGCGCCAGCTTGGCCGCCATCGGCTTGCTTTTTCTGCTGACCTATGTTTTTGGCGCGCGGCAGGTGCGTGGATTGGGGAACTACTTCGATCTGATATCCAAGTTGTCATCGCTGGCGCCAACGGCGATCGTGGCTTACTACATTTACCGCTATCGCTACCTGGAACTGGTCATCCGCCAAAGCTTCGTTTACGCGGTGCTGGCCGTCGTGGTGATGATGGTTTATCTGTATGGCATTCGACGGCTGGGCATCTTTCTGAACTCGCGATATGACCTGCGCGCGGATGTTTTCGAAGCACTGTTGATTCTGCTGGTGCTGTTTCTTTCCGGGCCGCTGCGGCGCGTGGTCGAACATTACCTGCAAAAGCTGTTTGCCAGCGAAGTCGGCTTGTACCGCGATTTGGTCGCGCAGGTCGGCGCGGCAGCGTCGAACTATGGCGAGCTGGCGCACTTTATTGAATTTGCCGAACGGCGGTTGCGCGAAGCGCTGGATTTGGACGAAGTCAACATCATTCCCCGCAGCAGTGCTGACACGGCTCAGGAAGAAGCTTGTCGGGCTGCCGAAACAGGACAACTTACCGAACTTGAACAAATGCCATTGCTGGAACCGCTGAACGCGCTGGCCTGTTACGCGCTCTGGCGCGAAGGCCGCGTCGGTGGGCTGATGCTGGTTCGCGGCAATGCCCAACTGCTGACTTCGGAAAAGCGCGAAGTCTTGACCGTTCTGGCCGGCCACATCGCCGTCGCCGTCGAAAATTGCCAACTGCTGGAAGAGAAAGTGAAACTCGAACGCGAACTGGCCGAACGCGAACGCCTGGCCAGTTTGGGCCAAATGGCGGCGACCATCGCGCACGAAGTCAAAAACCCGCTGAGCGCGATCAAATCCATCACCCAGGTCATGCGCGAAGACGAAGCGGTCAGCCGCGAATATGGCCGCGACCTCGATTTGATTACCGGCGAAGTTGACCGTCTGAGCCGCAGCGTTTCGCAACTGCTCAGTTTTTCCCGCCCCGCCGCCATCGCCGCCATGCCAGCCAATTTGAGCGAAATCGTTTCCAACGTGCTGGCGCTGACGCGCGCCGAAGCCGAACCTCGCCTGGTGAAAATTACGGTTGATTTGCAGTCCGATCCGAAATTCGACGGAGAACGCGCTGCCGCGCTGAAGGAAGTTTTGTTAAACCTGACGCTAAACGCGATTCAGGCGATTCGGCTTGAAGGCGAAGTCCTCATTGAAAGTTTCACCGGCGACGACGGCCAATTGAAAATCTCTGTCGCAGACAATGGGGCTGGGATTCCAATGCAGGTTCAAGACAAAATCTTTGAGCCATTTTTTACCACCAAGCAGCGCGGTACGGGGCTTGGCCTGGCGATTGTCGCGCGGCGAGTCCGTGAACTGAGCGGAAGGTTGCGCGTTGTCAGTCCTTGGTGTGGCGTCAATGGCACAAGGTTTGTTTTAGACTTGCCATTGTAATCTTTCCCTGTGAGGTGATTTATGCCGGAACCAAGAATTCTAATTGTTGATGACGAAGAAGCTGCCCGCTACGGAATGGCGCGTGCGCTGAAAAGCTACTCCGTCACTGAAGCCGGAACCGTGGATGAAGCGCGAAAGGCGATTGCTTCGGCACGCCCTGATTTGATGCTGCTCGACATCAATCTGCCGGGAATGAGCGGCCTGGATTACCTGCGCGAACTTTCCGCCGGGGAAAGCGCGCCACCCGTGGTGATGATCACGGCGCACGGTTCGGAACGCACCGCCGTCGAAGCGATCAAGGCTGGCGCTTACGATTATCTGGCCAAACCCTTTGAAGTGGACGAACTCCGCCTAGTGGTCAAAAACGCCCTCGAAACTTCCGGTTTGCGGCAGGAAAACGAACGGCTGAAAGCGGAACTGAAAGCCGTGCGCGGCGTTGGCGATCTGCTGGGCGGAAGCGATCAGATGCGTCGCATCTATGATCTGATCAATAAAGTCGCCGCCACCGACGTGACTGTGCTGATTCACGGCGAATCCGGCACGGGTAAAGAGTTAGTTGCCCGCGCCATTCACGAACAATCGGCGCGGCGTTCAGGAGGAGGCCGTAACGGCGATTTCATCGCCATGAACTGCGCCGCGCTGCCCA
Organism: Heliomicrobium sp.; assembly: GCA_021155085.1. Classification (GTDB taxonomy): domain Bacteria; phylum Acidobacteriota; class Blastocatellia; order RBC074; family RBC074; genus RBC074. The sequence goes on from JAJNQA010000038.1 coordinate 5,201, forward strand.
GCGAACTAATCGAATCGGAACTCTTCGGCCACGAAAAAGGCGCGTTCACCGGCGCGGCGGGACAGCGCAAGGGCAAGTTCGAATTAGCCCACGGCGGCACGATCTTTCTGGATGAAATCGGCGATATGAGTTTGCCCACGCAGGCCAAACTGTTGCGCGTTCTGGAAGAGCGCAAGGTCGAACGCCTGGGCGGTTCGTATTCGATCCCGGTGGATGTGCGAGTGATAAGCGCCACGAACCGCGACCTGGCCAAAGCCGTCGCCGAAGACAAGTTTCGCGCCGATCTGTATTACCGCTTGCGCGTTGTGCAGATGGACTTGCCTCCATTACGCGACCGCCGCGAAGACATTCCCATGCTGGCCGAAAGCTTCCTGCAAACCTACGCCAAACGTTACTCTCTGAAATGTTCGGAAATCAGCGCCGACGCGATGAAACGGCTGGCGGCTTACAACTGGCCGGGCAACGTGCGGGAACTCCGCAACGCCATTGAACGCAGCATTGTGCTGGCTGACGGCAAATCGCTGAAAGCCGATGACCTGCCTGAAGAAATCAGAACTGCCAAACCCGAGCCGCAAAAATCCTCCGCGACCTTTCAACGCGCAGGAGCAGCGGCAGCCAGCACCGAATCCGACCTGCTTGAAATCCCCTTCCTCGACGATTTTCGCGAAGCCCGCCGTGAATTCGAGCGCGCCTACATCGAACGCTGCCTGATTGAAACCAACGGCAACGTCACGCGCGCCGCCGAAAAAGTCGGCATGCACCGCCAAAGCCTGCAACAAAAGCTGAAAGATTTGGGCTTGACCCGCCGCTATGTCCTGACCGAAGACCTGCCAGATTCCGATGACGAGTGAAAGATGGTTCTGACACCGCCTGGGTACGCATCGCCTCCGGCGTGCGGGGCAGTCGTGATCTTTTCCTTTCAACCCTAGCATTTGCCACGCCCGCACGCTGGAAGCGATGCGTACCCAGCTTTTGGCATCGCCCTTGCTCTGACAACTTCCGCAACCGTTGAAACTTGAAATCTTGCGCTGAAGTTTGTCGCTGCCCGGTTAATGTATGGCTTCCGGCTGGCGGCGAGTTCGGCGCAAGGATTTTTACCAGATGTTGCCGCAATCATTTGGGAGGAAATCAGATGGACTGTTTTGTTTGTTTGATGCTCATGCTGATAACACTTGTTGTCGTCTTGGTGATTACGGCAGCGGCTAATTACGTAATTATGGTCACGATGCTCGCGGCCATCAATGCCATTGACAGACGATTTGAAACGCTGTTTCCACAATCAGAATGATTGTATTAGTGATTGATTGGCGATGATATAAAAGGCCAAGCACGCTTCTTCGGCACAACTCACTTTTGAGAAATGAAAGTTAGACAGTGGCGGTTCTCAATACTGCCGATTTACATTGCTGTTTGTTGCTCCATTCTGCCACTTCATTCGTGGTTCGACGCGGAACCAATAAATCACAAACTGATTGCGCGTCGTCTGGTCATCATTCTCGATGGCGTTCCTTACGAAACCATCGCCGAGTTGAAAACCGAAGGCCGCTTTCGTCATTTCAACGCCCCGGCGCGAATGATCTCGACCTTTCCGTCGCTGACCAATCCGGCGATGGTGGAAATCTTGCAGCACGAAGATTCGCCCGGTTACGAAGATCATTACTACGACCGGGGGCGCAACCGGCTGCTGGGCACGATTCAGGACCGGTTGCGCGGCGAAAAGTTCATTGCCGGGACGTTTCGTGAAACCTTTGATTATCACGCAGCGGCGTTCAATGGCGCGCTCGGTTACGTGGCCGCGCCGATAGGGACAGCGGCGATGGCGCAGCTCGATCTGGTCGAGTTGCGGATGGCGTTTCGGAACTCAGATTCGCCATTGTTTGTCGGCTACATCGGCGAAACCGATTCGCTGGCGCATCTGGGCGGCAAGGAGCATTTGAAATCTTTTTTGCGAACTGTGGATCGAGCGGTGGAAGAGTTGATCGTCGAAGCCGGGACACGCGGCGGCACACTGGAAGTGGAAATGTTTTCCGATCACGGCAACCGGTACGGTGAGCACAAACACGTCAGACTGAATGAAGCTTTGAAACAGGCGGGCTTTGTTACCGAAAAAAGCTTGAAGACCGAACGCAGCGTCGTTTTGCCGAAGCACGGGCTGGTCGGCTCTTCGATGCTGTTCACATTACCGGAAAGCCGCGCCCGCGTAGCCGAAGTTGCAGCGGCGACCGGAGGCGTGGATTTCGCTGTTTACCCTTCCGAAGAAAATACGCTTGAGTTGATCAGCCGGCGCGGGCGCGCTCGTCTGGAGCGCAATGGCGAACGATTCAAATACGAAGCGACGAGCGGCGATCCGCTGGCGCTCAATTCGATCATCGAAGGAATGAAAAGTCGCGGTCAGATGGACGGAAATGGATTTGCCGATGCCGATTTCTGGTGGCAGGCGACGCGCGATCACAACTATGTTGATCCGTTAAGGCGAGTGTTTGGCGGATTCGGAAAACACGTCAAAAACCGCGCCGACGTGATCGTCAGTTATGAAGACGGCTATTTGCTGGGAAGTCCCATGCTGACTTTTCTGGCTGAGATGCGCGCCACGCATGGCAACCTGCTGCGCGGCGAAACGGAAGGCTTTGCCATGTCAACCCGGCAGGAGTTGGGCGACGCAGTTCGCGGAAACGAATTGAATCGAATCTTCGGGCTGGATCAGCGAAACAGGGGGCTGAATACGGCGAAAACAGAAGGATTTTTCAGTGGGCAGGGACATTGCCAAATTGGGCGTGCATTGGCTCAGGCTTGGCTGAAAAGGGAGTAAGGTCGCCAGTCTTGTTCCGGAAAAAGTAATTTCAAAAAGAAGAAACCTGTAACCGGGCGGTGGCGTCTTGGCGTATGTCCACTGAGAAAAGCACCAGCCGGTGTTTCTTCAAAGGGGTATCCTCCTGTAAGCCGCTCGGAATTCGGAAGTCCGAGCGGCGTTTTTTTTTCGTGGCGGGGAAAATGGTTTCGTGCGGATTCTGCATTTACCATATTGTTCTCGCTGCTTGAGCAGACCGGGCGGGATGGGGATCAGGAAAGATTGGTTTGAATTTCAAAAATATTGAACCTTCTCCGTGACTTGTCACCCTCTCGCCCATTGGTTTCGGATCGCCAATCCCTGCTTCCTTGCGCGGCCATTTTTGCGTGGTGTATCATCCAGCCGCTTCCCAAATTTGACATTGCCGACTTTCCACACCTTGCGTCTTAAAATCCATGGACACCAGGTTCTGGACGGCAGGCAGAGACATCAACAGACCGTCAACAGGCTAAGCCTTTAAGGAGCCGGTTCAATGTCCATTCGCAGCAAGCTTACGCTGGTCACGCTTTCCGCTTTCATCGCGCTTTACTCGGTGGTTGGCGGAATGCTTTCACATTCAAACAATCCGCTTGTTCGTGCCCTAGCCGATCCTGGCCCTTATGCGCAATTGCGGATTTTTGAGGATGTCGTCCGCCATATCGTCAACGAATATGTAGAGAAACCGGATCTTGAAAAGGTGCGAATCGGGGCACTGCGCGGGCTGACCGATGGGCTTGATCCGTTCAGCGCTTATTTGTTGCCGGCCCAGGTCAAAGAATACCAGTCTGGTAAATTGAACACGGACCTGACGGGAATGGTTATTGGTCAGTATTCGGGTTTCGCTTATGTAATTGCCGTCGTTCCAAGTTCTCCAGCGGATAAAGCCGGTATTCGTGTCGGTGACGTGATCGAATACATTGATGGCCATGCGACACGCGATTTGGATTTATTTGATGTTCGTTCGCTATTAACCGGCGCTCCTGGGTCAAGTGTTGAGTTGGCGCTTATCAATCGCAAAACCGACAAGATAAAACTTGTGCGCGGCGCCGTCCCGGCCACAGCTCCTGAAGTGAAAGCACTTGAGCAGCAAGTCGGCTATGTCAAAGTGCCGACTCTCGGCAAAGGCCAATCCGAAGCTGTTGCCACCGCGATCAAAGAAGCTCTCAAGAAAGGGGCGAAATCCATCGTGCTCGACCTGCGCGGTTCGGCAGGTGGTGATTTGAAAGAAGGTGTGGCCGTTTCCGACTTTTTCCTGAAGTCAGGGACGATTGCCAAGACGATGGGCCGCAAGGACAAATTGATCGCGACTTATGATGCCAAGCCTGAAAACGATCTGACGGAACTGCCGGTGGCCGTCATCATTGATCGCACGACCGCCGGAGCAGCCGAAATTGTTGCTGCCGCCATTCTGGAAAATCAGCGGGGAGATGTGGTTGGGGAACGCACTTTGTTTGGAATGGGCTCGGAGCAGGAATTATTCCCACTGGATGATGGCTCGGCATTGCTGCTGACAGTGACACGTTATGCTTCGCCGAACGGCAAAATTTTTATGACTGACGGCGTCGTGCCGAATGTCGAAGTGAAGCGCGCCGATCTGGCCGAAGTGGGGGGAGAAGATGGGGATCAACCGAGGCCAAACCAGCGTCAGGGGAATGCTCCCGAAGGCGCTCCGCCGGTTGTCGTCGCTCCCAAGCCAGTGGAAGATTTGATGCTTAAAAAGGCTGTTGAGGTTCTCACCAGTGGCGCCAAAGCCAAGCGTCGCGCGGCATAGTTTTATTCTCCTCTCTCTAAATTAATAATCCGGGTTCGGCTTAAGCAGCCGGACCCGGATTTCTTTTATTGGTGCGCCCGGCAGGGGGAATCGTTAGCCGGACGGCAAGGGTGTCCATCGCGAGGTGGAATCCGGAGGAAGCCGCAGGCAAACCCCTGGCCTGACGAACAGAAAATCGCATATGAGGCGGCGAGACTGGATGAGAAGGCCAATCTCTTCAAAGCCCCATACCTGCACGGAACGTCTTGACGTAGATGCGGCGGGCATAAGCGGGAAGGTGAATGCGCAATACCCGTGGTGGTCTGTCAGTTTGCCTTTGGGCGCCGGATGCGGAACCGCAAGTCCGGTGGTGTGGCTTGGCGGGAGCCGTGAGGCTCCCGCCCTCCCGATCGGATCGAAATCCGGCGTTAGAAGTTGAGCTTCAGTCCCATCACGATGCGGCGTGCGTTGGCCGCCGACGTGTAAGAACCAAAGAGCGCATTGACTTGATTGTTATTGGCGTCAAAGCGAGCGGTGGTATCCACGCCGGTGAACTGCGTGTGGTTGAAGGCGTTGTACATTTCCAGCCGGTATTGCATTCGCACCCGGCCTTCCTTCGCCAGGTTGAAGTTTTTAAAGATGGAAATGTCCCAGTTGTTCGTGCCGGGCAGACGGAAGAGGTCTTTGGCGGCGTTGCCGCGACCGAAATCCCCCGCTGCGTTCGGCGGCAGAAAGGCATTGACATTCAAGTGGCAACCGCCGACCGCCGTCGTCTGAGCCGTCGTGTTGGTGGCGGCAAAAGCGTGGCCGCACACCGAATCGCGCTGCCCACGTGGCAGCACCGGATTGGCGACCAGCACAACGCGGCTGTCCACGCCCGCGCCGCCGCCGCCCACCAGATCCCGAGCCTGTACCAGCGCATAACCGACTCCCGACGGCGCGCCACTGAGGAACGACGTAATTCCCGAAAGTTCCCAGCCGCCGAAGGCCGTCCGCGTCACGGCGTTGTCCCAATACTTGCTGAGACTCGGAATCCGATACACGTAATTGACGACGAAGTTGTGCGTCCGGTCGAAATTGAATCGCCCGTAATTTCGCACTTTGCGATCAATGAAGGGATTGATCGCATCGTTGTTCCCGTTGACCAGACTCATTGCTTTCGACCAGGTGTAGCTGACGCCGTAAGACAAACTGCTGGACATACGGCGATTCAATTGCACTTGCAGTGCGTGGTAGTTGGAATTGCCGCCCGTTTCGATCAATTGAATATCGGCGTAACCCTTGATCGGACGCAGGAAGTTGTCCGGCAAGGGGGTCGTGCCTCCCGACACCGTCGGATCAATGCTCGAAGGCAGGAAGCGCGTGCCATAGGGGACGGCGTTCAGGCTCAGACGTTGCAGCAGATGCCGCGCCGTTGAACCGACATACGCCACATCCAGCACCGTGTTGTAGCCGATGTCGCGCTGCACGCCCAAACTGAAGTTATATACGGCAGTCGGATCAAACGTCGAATTGACCGCATTGACGCCCGGCGGATTGATGCTCAAGGGAGTCGCCAGCAAGTCTCTGATGGTCGTGAAATTGGCCGTTGCCGTAATCAGATTGGGCGGCTGTTCGACTTGTTGCAGCACTTGATCGTCGTTGAAGCGGTCGTAAAACACGCCGACGCCGCCGCGAATCGAAGTCTTGCCGTCGCCGAATACGTCATAGGCAAACCCCAGGCGAGGGCCGACTTGAATCGGCGGCGTCTTGAAGACACGTTCGGAAACCTGACGCATTCCCTGGAACGGCGTCCCGCTGCCGTCCGCAAACGTGCCAATCTTGACCGACGGCAGGATGGCGCCAGTTATTGGGTTGCGTCCCACGCGGTTTGCGCCCGAACACGGATTGGCAGTCAGGCAATGCGGTGTGATCAGAGCCGGCTGCTTCGTGGCGTCATACAACGAAGGGTCGAAATAAACCAGATTGTCGCCTTCGCTATAGGTCGGTTCGATGTAATAGAACCGCACTCCTCCGTCCACCGTGAAGCGGCGCGTCACTTTCCAGTTGTCCTGCACGAACCATTCGATGTTGCGGTAACGCGCGTGACCGTCGAGCTTGTTGTTCGCTTCGGTGTAGGCGTTGACCGAGCCGATCAGCGCGTTGGCGAAGGGGTGGTTGGTATCTTGCGGATTATTGACGTTGCGGTCGAAGTTGAACGTGCCGTTGAAGGCCGCCGAACGCGCCGCGTTGCGCGTCGTGTATTCAAAATAAAACCCGGCTTTGACGTTGTGGTTGCCTTTGACCCACGAAACGTTATCCGAGTAATTCCAGATGTTGTTCGTGCCAAAGAACGGAAAGCGCTGCTCGATGTTGAACTGCGTCGCATTCGGAATGCCGCCAAAGGTCGCATTCGGAATCAGCCGCAATGGATTCGCCGCCGGGAAAAACTGCGGCAGGGTCAACCCCAGTTTGACGCGGTCGTTGCGATCAATTCCTTCCTGATTGAGCGGGCTGACGGTTTGCAAGGCCCGGTTGATGCCGAAGGTAAATTCGTTGGTCAAGGTCGGCGAGAAAGTGTGAATCAGCGTGCTGACTAGGCCGCGGCTTTCAATCTGATACTTGATCGGGAATTGCGGCCAGACGTTCGACGCCAGCACGAAGTTGAAATCCCCCTTGAACGCTTCGTAATTCTGAATGCCGCGCGCATAGAAAGTGGTCTTCGGTGCGATGTTCCAATCCATGCGCAAAATCTCTTCGCGGCGCGGCTGATCCACCGTGCTTTGAAAGACGTTGTTGTAATTGTAACCGACCGTTGCCGCATTGATGTTGGGCAGCGGGAAGATGCTCAGCAGCTTTTGCCCGTTGGGATCAATGCGATTCGCCGGAATCTTGTTGCCGGGGAAGCACGCCGTCGTGTCGGTCAGCGTGCAGGCGCCGGTTTTTTGCGGGTCGCGCACCGGAATCAGGCGGCCGTTGGTGTCCAGACTTTGCGAAAAATCGCCCGCGCGTTCCAGCGCCGTCGGGTACGTGATTGTGCCCTGACGGGTCGGGTAAATGCGGGGCAGGTATTCCTGCGACCAGAAGAAAAACAGCTTGTCGCGGTTCTTGTTGAATCCCGTGCCGGGAATGATGACCGGCCCGCCGATGTTGCCGCCCCAGTAATTAAAGCGGTAACGCGGCTTCGGCTGGTTGCGCAGGTTGTTGAAAAATTCGTTGGCGTTGAATTGTTCGTGGCGTTTGAAATAGAAACCGCCGCCATGAAAATCGCGCGTACCGTTTTTGATGACGACGTTGATTGTGCCGCCGCTGCTGCGCCCGTATTCGGCCTGATAGTTGGTTTGCAGCACTTTGACTTCACCGATGGCGTCAAGCCCTGGCGCCAGATACGGCCCCAGTTGCGAACCGGTGTCGAGGCTGGAAACGCCGTCGAGCGTCAGATTGATCGTGCCGGGGCGGCTGCCGTTGATGCTGACGTTGACCAGATTGTTCCAGCCGGGCGCTTCGCGGTTGGCGGTGTCAACGACACCGGGCAGCAATCGAACCAGCCCCATGTAATCGCGGCCTTTCAGCGCAATGCTCTGAATTTGCTGTTCGTCAATCAGGCCCGCGCGCTCGGCGCTGTTGGTTTGAATCAGCGCCTGCTCGGCAGTGATGGTAACGGTCTGGCTCATGTCGCCGACTTCCAGCGCGATGCGGCGCACCGCTACACGCTCATTGGCCGTCACGACGATGCCTTTTTGCTCAAAGCGTTTGAATCCCGCCGCCGTGACCGCCAGCGTGTAGGTGCCGGAAAGAAGATTCGCCGCAACGAAATTGCCTTCGCTGTCGGCATTAACGGTCACCACACGCGCGGTCTCTTCGTTGGTGACTTCGACTTTGGCGCTGGGAACGACGCCGCCATTGGGATCGGTCAGGATGCCGGAAATTTGTCCGGTCAACCCCTGTGCGGCGATTGCGATGGACAGAATGGTTATCGGCAGCACGGCCCATAACCACCTTTTCGTGAGTTGTGACATAGCTCCTCCTGAATCAGTTCATTGAGGCTGGAATCCAGCCGGGACACCATTTGATTGCGGATAACACCAATCAAAGAAGATGGCTCCTTGGTCGGATCTTATTCGCAACAGTTCAATGCAAATAGGAAAGCTTGGTTGTCAGCAAAGCAGGATTCCTGTGGTTTCCAGGAAAGTTGGTCAAACCGTCTGTGGATGAAAAAGATGGTAACTTCGAATTCTGGTTGTCATTGCCTGAGCAACCTGGTTCAGGCAATGACAACGGAAAGGGAGAAATGGAACACGGCCAAGCGCCGTGGTTTTTTACAGATTCTTCAGCCAGATGTTCCGCAGTTCCAGTTTCATCGGCGGTCCCGTATGCATCTGGAAACCCAGCAAACCGCCCATTGCCCGTCCGGCGGGATCGTCATCTACCGTTTGCGCCATCAAGTGGCCGTTGAAAATATGCGTCAGCACATTGCCGTGCGCAATGATGTGGACCTGATTCCAATCGTTGGTCTTGATCAGCGCTTTCAGCTCATCGCCGCTGCGCAGATTGGCAACCACTCGCTTTTTGCCCGGTTGCAGTTGCGTCATCTGTCCGCGCATGGCCAGAAAGCCGCGCCCGCGCTCTTCGTAAAGCTGTCCTGTGTACTGGTTCGCGAAATCAATGTCCGCCTGATAGCCCTTCAGCACCCACTTGCCGACATCCGGCAGTTCGACGCTGCGATACTGCACGCCGCTGTTGGTGGAGTTCATTTTGTACTCCAGCTTCAATTCGAAATCCTTGGGCTGCCCGCCGCGCCAGATCAGGAAGGTGTTCAGCTTAACCGGCTTTTCCGCCGTGCTTTCACCGATGATGGTTTCGCCCTCGACGCGCCAGAACTGCGGATCGCCGTCCCAGCCCTTCAGGGTTTTGCCGTCAAAGATGACTTCAAACCCGGTGTGATCGTCCGCCGCCAGCGCCTCAATGCCTGGCCCACGTCCGGCGCCGCCGCGCGGCGGACCTTGCGGCGCGCCTGCCGGAGGCTGCTGCTGTGCGCTGGTCGAAGTTTGCTGAAAGATCAAAAGTGCAGCCACAAACAACGCGGCGGAAATCGCAACGAGCTTTTTCATTTGGTTCTCCATCATTTCGATACCGTTTCCCACTGCCGAGTCTTCGCGGATTTCAGCACCGCGTCGGTGACATGATCGGTCGCCAATCCATCGCGGAAGGTCGGCGCGGATTCCTTGCCTTCGCCAACCGCCTGCACGAAATCCGCAAACTGGTGAATGAAAGTGTGTTCGTAACCGATTTGCAGCCCCGGCACCCACCAGCGATTCATGTAGGGATGATCGCCGTCCGTGATGTGAATGCTGCGCCAGCCGCGCAATTGCCCTTCGTCGCGGTGGTCGAAATATTGAATGCGATGCAGGTCGTGCAAATCCCAGAACGCCGAAGCGTGTTCGCCGTTGATTTCCAGCGTATACAGCGCCTTGTGCCCGCGCGCATACCGCGTTGCTTCAAAGGTCGCCAGCGAACCGTTTTCAAACCGGCACAGAAACGCGCTGGCATCGTCAATGCCGACTGGCTGCACATCGCCCGTCAAATTGTGCTTGCGTTCTTTAATAAAGGTCTCGGTCATCGCGGTGACTTCCGCAATCGGGCCGTTCAACCACATCGCGGTGTCAATATTGTGCGCCAGCAAATCGCCGGTCACGCCGCTGCCTGCAACATCCACATCCAGCCGCCACAAGCCTTCGCCGCCCTGCGGCAAATCCTGCGAAATCGTCCAATCCTGCAGGAACTTGGCGCGGTAATGAAAAATCCGCCCGAAGCGCCCTTCGTCAATCAGGTTTTTCAGCAGCGTCACCGCCGGCACGCGGCGGTAGTTGTACCAGACCGTGTTCGGGACTTTGGCGGCTTCGACCGCTTCGACCATCGCGATGGCTTCGGCGGCGTTACGCCCCAGCGGCTTTTCGCACATCACCATCTTGCCTGCAAGGGCGGCAGCGATGGCGATTTCGGAGTGCGTGTCGTTCGGGCTGGCGATGTCAATCAGGTCAATGTCATCGCGCTCGACCAGCTTTCGCCAGTCGGTTTCGATGGCTTCATAGCCCCAGTTCTCGGCGAATGACTTCACGCGTTCGGGATTCCGCGCACAGACGGCTTTCAAAACCGGCTGAAACGGCAAATCAAAGAAACGTCCGGCTTGCAGGAACGCATTTGAGTGGGTGCGCCCCATGAAACCGTAACCGACTAAACCGATGTTCAAAGTTTTTTTGCTCATGAATTCTTCCTGGAACCCTCGCTTTCAATCTTACCGCTCTCGTCCTTCCCGGACGATGTCAATGATTTCTTTTGTCGTTACGCTTAAATTGATTCCTGCAACATCCAGCGCCGAACGCTGCGTTGTTTCCGGTCGAAGCACGAAAACTGCGCCGTCATCGCGGCGAATTCGGACTTCACCGTCGCGTATCGCCTGATCCAACAAGAAGGACAGATTTTCCTGTTCACTACCCGTATAAGTTTGCATGGTCAAGTCACCTCCACAACTGTTACGCCTGCCGCTTTGGCTGCATAGCTCAGGCCACCATCCAACGTCAGCAGCGCGCAACCCCGGGTTAAAGCACACACGATGAGGTAAGCGTCGTATGCGTAAATTTTGAGACGATGTGATAATTCAAGCGATTGCTTCAGACTCACATCCACGAAATGCAGCGGAATTTGCCGATAAATCTCAATCGCCGCCTCTGCCTCCTGCAAGGTGATGCGATTTCGTTTCATCATTGCAGAGAATGCATTGCCAATTTCCCAATGCAATGACAACGGAGCGACCAACTCGAAGCCTCGGGTAGCGGTAATCAAGGCCGCCTTTTCAGGCTCGTTGGCAATCACTGCAATGATTACCGATGTATCCACGATCAACTCCATTTCCTCTCCACCGCAATTTAAGCCGATTGCAGCATTCGTTCTTAAAGGATCAGGCTAGACTTCATCGCTTACCTTTTTTGTGAACCTTTTCAAGCTCTTCGAGTGTTTGTTCTAATAATTCGATAAACGTTTCCAGATCATTAAAGTGTATTTCAACGTTCTGCTCAGCCCCATAATGGTTCTTTTGTTTGATATGGATTAAACCATCTTTTCCTGGGATGACCTTGATCTCTTGTCTCCCAGGAACTTTTTTTTCTGTCATATCAACCAAACCTCCAGCGTTTTAATCAGACGAAGTCAACATTCCAGCCAGGTGAATTCCGCACCCCAATCATCGTCGCCAGAATGTTGTTCCAGGTTTGCGGGTCGGTCATCATTCTTTCCGAAAACTGTCTTATGTAAACTGAGCGACCGGAATTGCAGCCGTTCGCTCAGGCATTCTCATCCCCGTAGCAATTTCGTGAACGGTATGAAGAATGTCCGCGCTGTAATAGCGGTTTCCACACACGTCACAGACGCCGACCGTGATGTTCTCCAAAATGACGAAGCCCTTTTTATGCTTGAATGCTTCCCGTAAGACTTTCTTCGGTCGAACCGTTCCTTCGCAGTATTCACACTGATAGCCGTACATCTTCTTTTTTATCTCTCAGGTTCAGCAACCGCGTATTCTGTTTTACTCTTCATCTGGCCTGATCACATCCTGGGCCTGATGCTTGACGCGAAGCACATAAACCGTTTCATCCTCGATGAGGAAGAGAATGCGGTGTTTACCAAAGATCAAATGCCGAATCTCCGCGCCGAACTTTTTGCTCTCAGGAGCCAGCGGACAACGTGCAGGAAAGTTTTCCAGGCTCTCAATCGTCTCGGTCGCGTCGAAATACCAAAGAGTCGCTTTGTCCGGCGAGTACTGCGCGATCCAACGCGCAGCCTCTTTCAAGTCCTCCTCAGCTTCACTTTGGACGACGACTTTGAAGCTCATGCGGCGGGCCTTTTGGCATCCGCCGGAATGCCAAGCATCTCTCTGATCTCTTCCAGCACCTCTTTGGCAGGGCGCCCTTCGCCTCTTCTGGCGGCATGCAACGCCCGCAAGGTCCGAGCGTCTTCATACTCTTCTGGGTCAAAGATCATCGCCAGTGCTTCGATGGCGACCTGCTGAAGGTTTTTGCCCTGAGCCACGGCAACGCCCGTGATACGCTGCTCAAGGTCGGCCGGAATGGTGATCGTTGTGCTCATCTTCATTACCTCTTCGATTTCGGACGGATCAGCCCGTCCACGGCAGAATAATGGGAACACCGCAGACGGGCAATCAAACGATCAATTCCACCCGTGCGCATCGCGTACCGCAATCATCGTCGCCAGAATGTTGTTCCACGTCTGCGGATCGGTCATCGTTTCGTTCGAGAACATGCAGCCGTCCCAGTTGATGTGCTGCGTGCTGTGCGTCACCGCGCCATTTTCATCGCGCAGCCACAGCCCGGCCGCCCGGACGATGTCCAGCTTGCCGTTCGGATCGTTCGGCAGGCAGTGGCGACCGGTTTTGTCGTGCGAACCGGAGCCTTTAACCGTGGCGTCGTTTTGCGCGACGTGGAAGTCTTTCACCCACGGGCGCAGCACTTTGGTCATTTTTCCGAGCGCTTCGTAGAGCACTTCCTTGTCCTGCCAGTCGTAGCCTTCCGGCAGCAGGTTGTCGCCGGGCGAGTTGTAGCCGAGCGTGAACAGCAGTGTGTGCGCCATATCAGCCTGAATGCCCAAGGTTTGCGGGCGGCCAACCTGTTCCAGCAGATCATTCAAATGCCGCCAACTGTGCATTCCGCCCCAGCAGATTTCGCCTTCGGCGGCGAGTTTTTCGCCAAAGCTTTCGGCGATGTTGCAGGCTTCGCGGAAGGTGTCGGCGATCTTCTTGGTGTTGCCCGCCGGGTCTTCGGCCCAATCCGCTGGACTGCACGACGAATCAATGCGAACAACCCCGTATTGGCGGATGCCCAGCTTATTCAGCTTCTGGGCGACCTCGCAGGATTTGCGTACCTGAGTCAAAAATGCGTTTCGTTCTTCTTCAGAACCCATTGCCGAACCGCCGCCGGTTGGTCCCCAGACGGGGGCGACCAGCGAGCCGATGACCAGACCGCGCGAAGCGACTTGATCGGCGAGTTCTTTCAACTGGTCGTCGGTCGAATCAATGTCTGTGTGCGGCAGGGAAAGGAAGATGTCCACGCCATCAAACCGCTGGCCGTTCACTTCGGCGGCGGCGGTCATATCCAGCATCTTTTCAAATTCAATGATCGGTTCGGCGTCCGGGCCGCCTTTGCCGACCAGCCCAGGCCACGTTGCATTATGTATTTTCGGGAATTGATTCCTGGCTTCAGTGCTCATTGATGGACTCCTCGATACGGATTTCTAAATCGTAAAAGCTACGATGATTGAGAGATTTTCACTTCGCTGATTTGGATGATCGGGCGCACATCCGTGTAATTCGGAATGTCGCTTTGCAAGGCGGCAGCGTGTGGGCCAAAGGCGGCTTGAAACGCCTCGACCGAATCAAAATACAGATGGCAGATGGCAGCAAACTCCGGGGTCACGTCGGGAATTGCGCCACTCAGGCCATGCTCCACGCTGACGCGCCGGAGCGCAGGATTGAGTTTTTCAAGTGTCATCGGCATGTGTTGATTCAGGTAGTAATCCAGATCGAAACGGCTGCCTTCCGTGTTGGGATAAAAAATGCTGACGTTGATCATTATCTTGGGATCTTGGGTTTTCTGCGTGATGGTTATTGTTTTTCCAGGGCCAGTGCAATGGCTTTTTCCGCCAGCGGAGCCATGACGGCATAACCCGCGTCGTTCGGCAGCAGGCCGTCCTCGCTCAACTCTTTTTTCAAGTTGCGGCCCTGCGCCATCGCCTCGTAGTAGTCCAGAAACACTGAACCGCTTTGGGCGGCATAATCTTTCAGCCAGTTGTTGATGCCGATGATTTTGCCAAAGGGGCGCAGTTGCGATTGTTTGGTGACGGAATCATTAATCGGCGTCAGCGAAGCGAGCACGACGCGGATGTTATTTGCCTTGGCCAACTCAACAATGGAGGTGATGTTTTCCGCCAGCATTTGCTGGGTGATCGGCTCGTAAAAACTGGCGATGTCATTCATTCCTGCCAGAATCACGACGACTTTGGGCTTCAGTTTGATGACATCCTGGCGAAAACGCACCAGCATTTGCGGGGTGGTTTGTCCCTTGATGCCGCGATTCAGATAGGGCTTGCCGGGGAAAAATGGCGTTTTGCCTTGTCCCCAGCGTTCGGTGATTTCATCGCCCAGAAAGACAACGCGGGCATCGTCAGGCTTCGTTTTCGGTAGTTCGGTGTTTTCGCTGCCGTAGTGAATCAGGCCGGCCCAATCCGCCAGCAGACGGCGCTGCGTTTCAATGCGCTGTTCCAGCGCGGCCACTGTGGAAGCGCAATCCTGGGACGAAAGAGTCTGCGGCGAACGGGCAATGCCCAGTCCGGCCAGCAATACCAGGCCAATCGTGATTTTGAGAAGTCGGGATTTCATTCAAAAATCAGGCGATCCTTTTTCGCGTCGAGCGCGGCCGCATCCAGCCCCGGAACTTTTTTCAAATCCTCGATGGATTTGAATTTGCCGTGCTGCTCGCGGTACTTAATGACGGCAGCAGCTTGCGAACGCTTCAGCGACAGAATGCTCTCAAAGTCCAGCGCCTCGGCCTCATTCACTTTCAGGCGCGGCACGTCGTCCGCCGGATAGCTTCGATAGAGATATTCGATGATGGTATTGATCTCTGTTTCAGACGCTTTCATCCCGGCAGCAATCATCTTGTCCACCGTTGTCCGCCAACCGGCACGGTCCTGTTTCAGCGAAAGCGACTTGTCCAGTTCGTGGCATTGCGAACAGTATTTCTGCGTCTCCGCTTTGCCAGGGCCGTCAGGCATAGGACGAGTTTGGCTGGCGGAAGTTGGCAGCCAATTCACACTGGCAAATAAGGCAACCGCAACCGCGAGCAAAGCACCGAGCAACATCAACTTTGTTTTTTTAGGCACTGCAACTTTCATAATCAACTTAATTTTGCTCACTGAGCATTTTGAGAATATGTTTGGCGAGAAGCTCCTTGATCTCATTGTGACGTGGAACAGGCTGAGACGCTTTTGTGTTCGGGTTTTGATACCAGTCATGCCTGGCTCCATGCCGAATGAGTATGCATCCCAGCCTTTCCAATTCACGTATCAAATCCCTGCGCTTCATGCCACTTCCAATTCAGCAACCCGCCGAACGCAGGGAATCGTGCCGCTGGCAAATTCCTGATAAAGGTCGCGCAGATTTTCGACCAGTTCCTCTATCGTCTCACCCTGCGTCCAGTAGTCGGGATATTCTTCCAAATATCCAAGCCATATTTCTTCATCTTGCCAGTAGCTGTACTTCATGGTCTTCATTGCTTTTCCTCAAAAACTCAATGCTCCATCGGGAAGCCAAACGTGTAAATGGTCCCGTCATAGGTCGTCACGTAAATCTGGCTCATGCCGCCCGACAGTGCGCCGCTCGTCGCCCAGGATGTCATCGTTGCGCCGCTGTTCCACAGTTCCTTGCCGGTTGTGCCGTCCAGTGCGTAAAGCACTGCGCGGCCCGAACGCAAGGCGCGTTGCGCGGCGGTCAGCTTGCTGTCACGCGGCAACTGTCCGCTTGATGTGGCGAAGACGACGCCGTTGATGATCGTTGGTGTCAACGGACCCGTCAGGTCACGCGAAGCCCAGCCCGGTTGCAAGGTAAGCGCGCCGTTCGCTTCGACGACTTTCCAGGCAACGACTGCGCCTTTGGTCAGCGCGCCATTTTCCGCCTGGAAACCGAGTTGCGTGGCCTGCGCGGCAGACGCCGCGGAGAGAATCCAGCGCGTGCCGCTGAAATCCTGCCAGCTTGCCAGTGCGCCGGGAGCGAAATCCGCCGTCTTGACCGTGGCGCTCGATGCCGCCAGCGGTTTGCTCAAATCGGCGCTGTCAAAGAGATGCACGCGGCCATCTTTGGTCGCCGCCGTGATCAGCGTTTTGTTCTTATGCGCAAAAACCACGGGCGTTGACGTGAATTCCATCGCGCCCGCCGAAAATGAGGATTTGACCGCCAGCGTTTTGCCGTCGAGCGCGACAATCGAATTCGGTTTGTCGCCGCCGCTCCCCGTCGTGATGTACAGGTTCCCTTGGCCGTCAAAAGCCGGTCCGGCGGAGCCAACGATGTTGGCTTTGAAGGAAACGACTTCTTTGTTTTCAAGGTTCATCGCCCAGACGCCGTTGGCCACGCCGTTACAGCCGTTCTGCGTGGCAACGTAGGCGAATTGATCCGCGACAAACAAGCCGGTCGCGTTGGCGTTCGCCGGAATGAATTGCGCGGGCGGCTGGTAATCCGCGCCATTCGACAAATGCAGCGAGTGCAATTTGCCATCGCTGGCCAGCGCGTACACCAGGAATGGCCCCGCGCCCAATTGTCCGCCCGGCGGATTGGCCTGATTGGCGAGCCGTTGTTGCACCGTCGGCGGATTCTGCGCTGGCGGAGGTCCGGCTGGCCGGGGCGGATTTGGCCGCACATTCGCCAGCGTGACAGCACCTTGACCGGGTTCGCCGACGGCGCTCTTGGCCGGCGTGTTCCGCCCGCCGCGCACGACATCACTGGTCGGCGCATTCGGGATTGCAAACAATGCCGGTCGAGCCACTCCAGTGGTCATGCCGCCGGGGCAGGTGAGCGTGCTGGGCGCGGTGGAAGGCGCGGCCTGCAGGGACTTTTCCCATTCCAACCGCCCCAGGTCGGTGTCAATCGTGATCAGGTTATTGGAGCTGCCCGCGAAGAAACCGAGCATGCGAAAGCCGCGATAGCCGATCAGCCGATCCAGGGCCGATGGAGGCATCAGGTTGTTCAACCCTTTCGGAGGGTTTTTGACCTTCATCTTCCAAAGGAACTGGAAGTTTTCCTTGTTCACAGTGTCTTTGCGGATTTTGCCGTCGGAACGAATCCAGGAAGAACGCTGCGCGTCGGCGTTGTCGGTCATCCAATCCAGGCCCGTGCGTTGCGCAAATGCCGAGCCGGTTAACACAAAACAGAACACGCAAGCTGCAACGAATCTTTTCATTGTTGCCCTCCCTTCGCTGCCGATTGCGCGGCGGCGCTCGCAATGCCAAAGCAATACTGATAGCCGTCAAAAGTGTTGATGTACACCCGTCCATTGGCGACCGACAGCCCGCCCCAGTGACTCCACGATTCGATTTTGTCGCCGCTGTTCCAAAGCTCTTTGCCGGTCTGGGCATCCAGCGCGTAGAGCACGGCTTTGGTTGAGTTGATGATGCGGTTGCGCGTCTGGTTGTTATAGGCCAAACCGATGTCGAAGGCCGCCTGGTCTGTGTCTTCGCCGCTGCCGTAAGCGAAAATCACGCCGTTGGCGATGACCGGCGGTTCGGCGCGGTTCATGTCGCGCGAAACCCAGGCTGGCTCCAGCCAGTATTTGCCCGCTTTGTCCATGACTTTGAAAGCCAGGATTGCGCCCATTTTGACCGGGCCATTTTCGATGGGCACTTTGAATTTCGAATGCTTCGGTCCCCAGAAGGGGGAAAGCACCCAGCGCGTGCCTTTGCTGTCTTCCCAGGTCGCCAGCGAACCCCAGACGCCCGCCGAAGCGAAGTTGACCTCTTCGTTGCAATAAAGCGGCGTGCGGTAAAGCGGCGTGCGGTGGTCATCACCGCCGATGGATTCAGTATCCATCAAATACATGACGCCTTCCTTGCCGGAATCCACCATCAACTCCTTGCCTTTGTATTTGAAAATTGCGCACGACACCTGCATATCCAGATCGCGTTTCCACAGCCATTCGGCGTTGGAGGGGCCGTAATAATCCACCAGCTTTCCCTCTTTGGTCACCGGGTCCTGTTTCACGCCGATGATGCCATTGCCGTAAATGCCGTTTTCCGGGTTCCACGGCCCATCGCCGGTGCCGGTGTACATCACGCCTTTGCTGTCAATCGCACCGCCGGTGCGTCCCCACATACCGCCGCCAGCCGGGCCCCACGAACCGACTTTGTCCGTGGCCAGATCGTAGATGTAAACCATGTTCGGATTGCCACCGCAACCCTGCGCCGTGTGAACGTAAATGACATTGTTGCGCAGATTCAGCGCATAGGGTTTGCCGTTGGGCGGCATGAATTTGGAGGGCGGTTTGATTTCCTTGCCTGTGGCCAGATCCACGCGGCGCAATGTGCCATCCCAGGCGGCGGCGTACACAATGTATTCCCCGGACTTGCTGCCGGGTCCGATGACAGGCGTTGCCGTAATTCCGCCCGGACACAGAATCCCAGCGCCCCGTCCGCCAACAGGCGGCGTCCAATCGCTTTCAAAATGGCGTTTCCACAAAATCGCGCCGGTCTCTGCGTCCAGGCCGTACAGGTTATCTGTAACGCCGGTGGCCAGCACGATCTGCTTCGGGCCGCTGGCGGTGGTCACATTGCTGGCAATCAGCACCGGCAGCAGGTTATGCATCTGGCGCGGCTCGTTATCCAGCTTGGTTTTCCACAGCAGCTTCATGTTCTTGACGCTGGTTGTGGACAAAATCGTCTCGTTTCGCTGCCAGGCAGTGCGTTCAATATCTCCGCCATCGGTCAGCCAGTCCGCGAGTTTCCCGCTCTGCGCCTGCGGCGCCGGATTCCACACTGCCAGGCTTCCAAGCAGCGCCAGCGAAACTCCTCCCAACACTGTCACAAATTTTCGATATCCCATTTGGAAGACTCCCTTTTGCCCTTTTGAATCACACGCAGGCACTCGCCTTTGTGGAAAGAAGATCATTTTCAGTAGTGCATAGTAAACTTGAATGCCGGTAAATTTTCCCGGCCAACTTGCAGGTTGGCCTAAAGGTTAATCCAAGTCGAAAACAGCGTCTTCATTCTAAAGGCTTTGCTTCATTGACTACAAAATTGACCGACATTACAAAATTGGCTGAAGGTTGATTTCGGGTTATACACTGCCGGAAACCGTTGGGCAAGAACAGTGCGCCAAGTTTTAACCCGAAGCGGAAAGGCAGGCCGAAAAATCCGGCGGTGCCGAAAATCAGGTAAAGTTACGTGTATCTTACTTGTTCAGGTCGCTGTATTCTCCGAATCGTGTCATGAGCATTCTGGTCTGTGACCCAGGGATGCAGTTACAGCCGGAATCCCAAGCACGACGAACGATTAATGAATCCAACACGATATTAAGGGGCACTCGTTGCGTTCGCCTAAGTCCCTGAAGAGCACAAAGCGTTTGCCGGGCAATCCCCGGTGCAGTGCTATAGACTGAGACAAGTTTAAAATCATAAAGGCTGCCAAATTCTCTGCCTTGGCAGCCTTTTTTATCTATTCCGCTTGCTGATGCGTTTCAATTCGATTTGACGAATACAGCTTGAATTTCGGCAATCTCACCCAGGCCGTAGCGGCAGACTTGGTAAAGAGCCAAAAGAGGTGCGACAATCAGGGACCAGTCGGCAGATCGGATTTGTAGATCGAAAAACCTCCTGTTGAGCGTTCTTCGCTAAGGTACAGACAGTCTGTCGTATCCTCAATTCAAGATAAATTCCCGATGGAGATCAAAATGAATAACAACGAAGCACATCCCAATGGCCTCAACGGATCATCGTCCCGGCCAGTTTTGGTGCTCAGGGAGAGTGATAACGTCGGCGTGGTGCGCACCCAATTGTCGGCGGGAGACCTGATCGAGGTGGATGGGCGCAAGATCGAAGTGCGCGAAGCGATTTCGCCCGGCCACAAGCTGTCGCTTCAGGCCATTGCTGAAGGCTCGCCCGTGATCAAATACGGCGAATTCATCGCCAATGCGACGCGCGACATTGCCGCTGGAGAATGGGTTCATACGCACAACGCGGTGCCGGATTTCGCCGCCGGACGCGAATACGAATATGCGACCCGCACGCCGGTGACTGACTTTTTCCCGCCGGAGCAGGTTCCCACCTTTATGGGCTATCAGCGTGAAAACGGCGATGTCGGCACGCGAAACTACATTGCCGTCATTGCCACCTCGAATTGCTCCAGCCATGTGGCTTCGGAAATCGCTGAACGGATGCGGCACGTCAAATACGAAACTCATGGCGTGGATGGGGTCGTCGCCATTCCGCATCAGGAAGGCTGCGGCCATTCGCAGGGCGAAGACACCTGGCAACTGGAACGCACCATCGCGGGCATGATCTATCATCCGAATGTCGGCGCGGTGCTGATGGTTTCCCTGGGTTGCGAGGTCAATCAGATGTCGAAGTACCTGGGCACGGTTCAACTCGGCCAGCAGGCGTTTCGCAAAGGCAAACTGATTGTCGGGCTGGAAATGCAATCCACCGGCGGCACGCTGAAAACCATTGAAGGCGGCATCCGTCAGGTCGAGGAACTGATCAAGGAATGCCAGAAGATGAAACGCACCGAACAGCCGCTCGGCAAAATTCTGCTCGGCACGAACTGCGGCGGGTCGGACGCATTTTCGGGAATTTCCGCCAACCCGGCGGTCGGGTATTGCAGCGATCTGCTGGTCCGTTCGGGCGGAACTTCGGTGCTGGCCGAAATCCCCGAATGCATGGGGGCGGAGCATCTGTTGACGCGCCGCGCAATTGACGAAGCCACCGGACGCAAGGTGATTGACGTGGTGAACTGGTATCGCGAATACCTCAGCCGTTTCGGCGGAAAGTGGGACGACAATCCTTCGCCCGGCAACAAGGCGGGCGGCATTACCAACGTCGCGGAAAAATCCCTGGGCGGCGTGGCCAAAGGCGGCACAACGGCGCTGACCGGCGTGTTTGCCTATGCCGAACGAATTGATCGCAAAGGGTTCGTTCTGATGAATACGCCCGGCTACGATCCGGTCTCGCTGACGGGCATCGCAGCGGGAGGCGCGAATATGATTGTTTTTACCACCGGGCGTGGTTCGGCCATCGGCTTTCCGGTCGTGCCGGTCATCAAGATCGCGTCAAATTCGCGGATCGCTTCAGTGATGGAAGACAACATTGACATCAACGCCGGAACCATCGTCGAAGGGAAAGAGTCGGTCGAAGAAGTGGGCCGCAGGATTCTGGAGATG
Source organism: Heliomicrobium sp. (assembly GCA_021155085.1). Taxonomy (GTDB): domain Bacteria; phylum Acidobacteriota; class Blastocatellia; order RBC074; family RBC074; genus RBC074. Next base: position 26,741 of record JAJNQA010000038.1, read on the forward strand.
ATCCGGCGCGTGGCTTCCGGCGAACGCACCAAGAGCGAGTTGCTGGGGCATAAGGAATTTGTCCCGTGGCGCGTGGGGCCCGTGCTGTAAGCGGTCAGTGATTTTCAACTTCCAATTGCCATTTTTCATTTGTCACTGCCGCCGAGGCCGCGAATGCCTGGGCGGCAATGACAAATGCCTGCCACAACGGAAGACTTCCAATTATTCAACACGACGGCGGGAAGACCGGCACGGTAATCACCGCCCGCGGCAGCAATCGCAGAATGTGCAAATTGTGTCCGCCCTCGAAGGCATTCGCCGCCGTTTCGGAATTGTCGTTGCGGTTATGCATTGCGCCGATGATGGCGGCTCCGTTGGCCGACCAGAGCTTCATCCAGCCTGTGCGTCCCGCCGGGATTGCCTGTTCCAGCCTGGGCGTCGTGCGGGGGAAGCTGTTTGACAAGGAAGTCCGGAAGGAACACGTCCCGACGTTGAAGCCGAAACTGTATGATTTTTCCGCATCGTCATACAGAATGCCGGAAATCGGACCGATCGGTTGCAGGCCGATTCCCCAGTTGCCGTCCAGCCGGGCCACAATCAACATTGTATCGTTGCCGTCGGCGGTGCTGGGAATGCTGTCCATCGCCAGCACGGCTGGCAACTGGTTGTAGCCTTGTGGAGTGCCGTCAAAAATCAGTTCCGCCGTCGAACTGGTTGGATCGCAATTGGGCACGGGGCTGCCGAACTCTGACCCGGCGGATTCGCCTCCCAAATCCAGGTCGCGGCGCGGCGACCCGACGAACTTGATGTTGGCGCTGCCGATCAGATAGTTGAAGCTGATTGGGCAGCCGGTGTTGTGCCCTCCCGCAAATCCCGCCGGGCCATCCACGGCGACCATCATCATGTAACCCACCGTTCCGGGATCAATATCGGACATAAAGAAACTGGTGGTTTGATTCGCCGTCAGACACAGGAAGGCATCCGCCACGGAGCAGGTCGCTCCATCCACGAAAAACAGATGCACGACAATGCCCAGCTTCGGATGCGTGTTGGTGATGTTGATCCGCGTGTTGTTCTGATTGAATCCGCCGCTGCCGGTCGCGCTGGAGGTGAAAAGCGGGGCAAAAACAAGGGAGCCGGTTTTTGTGTCGCTGACCACTGTGCTGGCCGGCAGGCAGGCGCCCGGTCCCAGATTGGCAATGGCCACGGCGGTCATTCGGGTTTGCGTGTTGTTGGCCGGAACCGGATCGGCCAGACAGTTGCCCGACATCACTGTCGCGGTGTTGACGGCGGTTGCCGGCTGACAGATTTCCGGCACGTGCGCCTGAATTGTGATCGTCGCCGTTGCTCCAACCGGCAGCAATCCCAGATTGCAATTGACCGTGCTGGTTCCAGCTCCTGTGCATGTTCCGGCTGAAGGCGTAATGGCTTCGGCGGCAAAGGCCGGGGGCAGTGCATTGTTCAGCGTGGTGCCGAAACTGTCCGATGGCCCGGCATTCGTCACCGTCACCGTATAAACGACGCTTGTGTCCGGTACCGCATTGGCCGGAGCGGCGACATTGACGGCCAGATCGGATTGAGTTTGCGCGACCAACGCCGCTGTCGCGGTGTTGTTGGCGAGGTTGCCATCCGGAGTGCCGGACTGCACCGACGCCGTATGGGTGATGGTCGTGCCACAGGGGACGTTTGCGTTGAGCTTGACCGTCAGGGTGAAACTGGCCGATGCATCGGGAGCCAGCGCTAGTCTTGCCGGTGCATCGGGCGCCAGCGATGGCGTAGTGCAGATGATCGCGCCTGACTCTCCCACCGGCGGCGTTGTGCAAGCCCATCCCGCAGGGACGGTCAGCGATTGAAATACGGTATTGGCGGGCACGCTGCTGGTCAATGTCACAGGCATCGCGGTCAAAGGTCCGTTATTGGTCACCACGATATTGAAGGCGGCGTTAAGGCCGGCTATTGCCGTCGCAGGTCCGGTGACGGTCACGGCCAGATCCGTCACGCAATCATTGATCTTGACCGTGATCGAACCGCTGGCGCTGCACTTGGCTGCCGTTGCCACCGTTACGGACAACGTGGTCCCGCCGGAAGCGCCTGCCGTCCAGGTGATCGTTCGCGTGCCTTGTCCGGTGGTGATGGTTCCGCCCGTGACTGTCCAGTCGTAGCTTGCGCCCACGCCCGCATCCGGCACGGAAGCCGTGTTGCCGGCGGCAAACGCGCAGACTTCGGCGGGCGCGGTGATCGTCGTGACTGGCAGCGGATTGACCGTCAGCAAGACATCATCAGTCGCCGTGCCGCAACCGGGAGAAGCATTACTGGTGACGGTCAATCGCAGTGTGACGGTGCCGAAGCCGTTGATGTTGACGCCGGTGGTCGCGCTGCCGGGCGTCAGAATGTTCGCGATGGCCGTGCCGGTGGAACCCGCGATGCTCCATTGCGGTGTGCCGTTGTTGGCCGTGCCATTCAAGGTAAATGCCGTCGGGCCGCCTGCCGTTTGGCAGAGCGTCTGATCCGGGCCGGCGGCGGCGGCGGGATTGGGATTGACCGTCAGCAAGACATCATCAGCCGCCGTGCCGCAACCGGGAGAAGTATTGCTGGTGACGGTCAGTCGCAGTGTGACGGTGCCGAAGCCGTTGATGTTGACGCCGGTGGTCGCGCTGCCGGGCGTCAGAATGTTCGCGGTGGCCGTGCCGGTGGAACCCGCGATGCTCCATTGCGGCGTGCCGTTGTTGGCCGTGCCATTCAAGGTAAATGCCGTCGGGCCATTTGCCGTCTGACAGAGCGTCTGATCCGGGCCGGCGGCGGCGGCGGGATTGGGATTGACGGTGATCTGTTGCGTGCCTGTCGCACTGCACCCAGGCACAGACGTGACCATGACGTTGAGCGTGACGGGCGAAGTATTGCCCGCCGTCCAGAGGATCGAGCGGGTTCCTTGTCCGGAATTGATCGTGCCTCCAGTGATCGTCCAACTGTAGCTTGCGCCAGCGCCCGCGTCGGGCACGGAAGCGGCATTGCCTGTAGACAGCGCGCAAACAGCTTCGGGAGCGGTGATTGTCGCGTCAGTTGCGGGACAGACGACATTCAACGTTGCGCTGGCGGGATTGCCTGTGACGGGCAATCCCGCGCCGGTTGCGGTTATTGCGCCGGTTTGATTCAGCGCCGCGCCTGGCGTTGCACTGGTCACATTGATCTGAATCTGGCAACTGCCTGCGCCAGCCGGAAGCGCGCCGCCACTCAAGGCAAATGAATTGCTGCCAGCGGTTGCGCCTGTGACCAACCCTCCGCAGGTGTTGATCAGCCCGGGCGTCGCGGCAATCGTGACTCCGGCGGGCAGCGGGTCGGTGACAGCCAGATCGGTCAATGCTGGATTCCCCGCCGAATTGCTCAGGGTGAGCGTCAACTGGCTGATCCCGCCCGATGTGATCGAAGTTGGATTGAAGCTCTTGGCGATGGCGGGCAGGGCGATTACGGTCAGATTGGCGCTCCCGGGCGTGAAGTTCGATTCACCCGTGGACGCCGACAAGGCGCCCGCCGGAATCGTGTTGGGGTAGATGCCTGGCGTGGCGCTGGTGATTTGCACCGACAGCGTGCAACTGCCGCTGGCTGGCAGCGTGCCGCCTGTCAGGGACAGGGAAGTTCCGCTTTGCGTGGCTGTCCCGCCGCAGGTCGTTGCCGCCGTACCGCCAGTTGTCGTCACGCTGCCGGGCAGATTGTCCGTGACGGCCACATTCGGGATCGCGACCGGATTCGGGTTTGTCAGGGTGATGGTCAACGTGCCTGGCAGATTGACGGCGATTGTCGCGGGGACGAAAACCTTGGTCACGGTCAGCGGCTGCACTTCGTATGCGCCGATGTCGCTGCCGTTGCCGCCCGCGGAATTTGGAATGAGCGGGAAATCCACCGGACGCAGCAGGCCGCGCTGGTCAACCGTCAGATTGGAGGGCGGTGGGCCTCCCGGTTCAAGCGGCGCGGGCGGGCCGCCTTGATCCATTGCCGGACTGCCAGGTAACAGCGTGTGGGTTGGCGTCAGTCCGCCGTTCAATTGCAGGGCTCCCAGGTTTGGATCGCTCGTCACCAGAACGCCCGGACATCCATCGTTGTTTTCGATCAGGTTGAAGTTCCCAGACGAAAACGCATAAAAATCAGTGTTGGCGCAATCTGTGGGAGAACCGGGGCTGTCCGCAAAAATCGTGTTGTTCAGATTGAGCGTCGTGCCGGCCTCGCCAGAAATCGTGTTGTAAAGGCCGCCGCCGCCTTGCGCGGCGGCGTTGTCTTTGAACGTTACATGGTTGGTCGCCACGAAGCCATTCAGGTTAAAGATGCCGCCGCCCAATCCCTGGCCGTTGCCGCCTGTGGTGATGACCGTTCCGCCCGTGCCGCCGATGGCTTGATTGCCGGAGATCGTGCTGTTGCGGATTTCGAGTCCGCCGTTGTTGAAAATGGCCCCGCCCATTCCAGCGCCGCCGCCGCCGCCGCCGCTGCTTCCCGAACCGCCAAGCCCGCCCAGTTCCGGGAACAGGCTGGTGCTGCCGCCGCCGTTTCCACCGCCAAAACCTCCCAGGCCACAAAATGCGAATCCCAGTTGTTCCACACTGCCGCCGCCGCCGCCGCCGAACAAGCGCCCGTTTCCTCCACAGAGGTTGCCGCCGCCGCCGCCGCCGCCGTTTTGTCCGCTTCCTGCCTGTGTGCTGGTGTTTCCATCCGCATGGCCGCCGCCGCCGCCGCCGTTTCCTGTGGCGTTCTGGCCCGCGCCCGCTGGAACATCACCGCCGTTTCCGCCGTTCTCGACGCCGCCTGCGCCTCCAAGGTTTCCGGAGCCGTTGCCGCCATTGGTCATGGTGCCGCCGCCACCGCCGCCACCGCCGGTTCCGCCGCCATTGCCGCCATTGCGAAATCCGCCGCCGCCACCGCTGCCGCCAAAGCCCAGAGCCTTCGCGGAGGTGCGATTCCCGCCACGCAAGGTGGTTCCGATGCCACCCGCATCGCCGCCATTGCCACCCACGCCGCCGCCGCCGCCGCCGCCACCGCCATCTCCGCCAATTCCACCGCCATTGCCGCCTTTGGCGATGTTGTTGACGAGCGTTGAATTTTCGATGATGAGGTCGCCGAAATTCAGAATTGCGCCGCCGACACCTGCGCCGCCGCCGCCGCCGCCGCCCGTCAGGCTGTTGCCGCCGTTGCCGCCCTGGGCCAATCCATTACGCAAGAGGACGTTTTTCAGCGTCAGACTGCTGATGATGTTGAAGTCCACATCAAAAACTCGTTCCACAAAAAAGAGCCGAAAGTTGGGAGTCAGGGCCGCCGCCGAACGTTCAATGATCGCGCCGTTGCCTTCGATGATGACGTGACTGGTAATGGCTGGGATTCCGTTCGGCCCCCATTGGTAATTATTGATTGCCGCCAGCGTGTATGTGCCGCCTGCCAGCACGATGGTGTCCGGTCCCGGATTGGAAATCTCGTTGTTGGCGGTGTTGATTGCGGCAATCAGCCCGGCGGTGTCTCCGGCGGCGACGTTGATTGTGGCCATTGGCAAACGCGGGCTGCTCTTCAATCCCCTGGAGGGATGAGCCGTCCACCATCCGGCGGCGGTTTGGCGCGGCGTTCGACCGGCTTGCTCCGGCACCCTGGTGCGTTCTGGCTCGCGTTTCGCCATCACTCCGAAACTGATGGTGACTCCCAATAACAGCAGCGCCAACACCGCTACCACCTTTGGCAGATGTGATTTCAGTAGGTACTTCATAACTTGAATTTTCAGCGAACTCGTTGCCGGTCTCGCGCCCCGACGCCGCTTTCATGAATTCGAAAACGGGGAATGGCGCAATTGGTGGAGAGCATCAGGCGGGATCGCGGACGGAAACTTTGTGCGCTTCCGCGGCACTATCTCCTTCATTTTGAACCACGACCCAAAATGTTGTTTTCGGGAGAGCGCTTCGTCATCGAATCATAGCGATTTTTGAATTGTGTGAGGGACGAAGCTCTTTCGCACGGCGGGCATTTTAGGCGGTGGGGCGCAGGCTGTAAAACATAAACGGCAGGTCCATCCGGTGATATCAGGAGGACGGTCAAAAAGGTGTGAAAAATTGCGAAAGAACATGGGGGGGTGACTTCCGGTGAACAAAAAAGGCAAAATGCGTGTCGCCGCCCCACAATTTCCCCATTCCGTTTTTACCCGTCACCTTCCAGTCATTTGCGATTGGCAGGAAACGCTGAAGCAATCGTCCCCACGCTTCGGATTACCTTGAAAGGAAATTTTCCATGTCTCGACGCTTGTCTTTGTTCGTTCCCTCACGCAAACGGGTCTTTATTTACGTCTTCTGTTCCGCAATTGTGTTTCTGATCGGAGCTTCCTGGCTATCCGCCGCCAATCTTTGGAAATCGGTAAACGCCAAAGCCGTTTCCGCAAATGCCGCTTCTGCTGCGCTGGCAGTTCCGTTGGTGGGCGGATGCGCGACACCCAGCTTTGGCGCGGCAACCAATTTCGCTGTTGGCAGTGTGCCAGAGTCTGTCGCCGTGGGGGATTTCAACCGTGACGGCAGGCCGGATCTGGTGACGGCGAATTCGAGTTCCACCAACCTTTCCGTATTGCTGGGCAATGGCGCAGGCAGCTTCGGCGCGGCCAATAATATCGGTTTGATTGATGCGCCGCAGTCCATTGCCGTGGGCGATTTCAACCGTGACGGCAACCTGGACCTGACTCTGGCCAACCCGAATGGAGATGATGTTTCGATCCTGCTGGGCGACGGTGCGGGCAACTTCGGCGGACTGGTCGCCTTCGGCACGGGGATGAACCCCTCCTTCGTCGCGGTGGGCGATTTCAATCGCGATGGCAGACCTGATCTGGTGACGGCGAATCAGGTTTCCGACAATGTTTCGGTGCTGTTGGGAAATGGACCAGGAAGTTTCGGGGATGCCACGAATTTCGGTGCTGGAGATCAGCCCATCAGTATCGCGGTGGGAGATTTCAATCGCGACGGCAACCTCGATTTGGCGGTGGCGAATCTGGTTTCCGACAATGTTTCGTTGCTGTTGGGCAATGGCGCGGGAAGTTTTGGCGCGGCCACGAATTTCGCCGCCGGAGATGGCCCTGATTCCATTGTGACTGGCGATTTCAATCAGGACGGCAATCCCGATTTGGCGGTCGCAATTCAAACCTCCAATCAGGTTGCGGTGCTGCTGGGCAATGGCGCGGGGAGCTTTGGCGCGGCCACCAGCTTCGGTGTGGGAAGTCTTCCGGTTTCCGTCGCGGCAGGCGATTTCAATCTGGATGGCAAGCTTGATCTGGCAACGGCCAACAGGTTTGGCGACAACATCTCCATCCTGTCAGGCAATGGCGCGGGGAGTTTTGGCGCGGCCACCGGCCTGACAGGCGCAGGCACCAACCCTGCTTCTGTTGCGGTCGGCGATTTCAACCTTGACGGCAAGCCGGATCTGGCCACTGCCAACGAAGGCTCCAATAACGCCTCCGTGCTGCTCAATTCCTGTAACGGCGCGCCTTGCGGAGCGACGGCTTTTGGGACGGCGACGGATTTTCCCGCCGGCACGGGGCCGGTTTCGGTGGCGAAGGCGGATTTTAACCGCGATGGCAGGATTGATCTGGCGGTGGCGAATCGCAGTTCCAACAATGTGTCGGTGCTGCTGGGGAACGGAAGCGGCGGTTTCGGCGCGGCGGCCAATTTCAATGCGGGGTCAACTCCTCAGTCGGTGGCAACGGGCGATTTCAATCTGGACGGGCGGGCGGATCTGGTGGTGGCCAACTTCAGTTCCGAAGACGTGTCTGTGCTGCTGGGGAACGGAAGCGGCGGTTTCGGCGCGGCGGCCAATTTCAATGTCGGCGGGGCAAATCCGATCTGGGTGGAGGTGGCCGACCTCAACCGGGACGGACGGCCCGATCTGGCGGTGGCCAATCTCGACGCCAATACCGTGACCATAAGGTATGGAGATGGGATGGGAGGTTTCGACCCACCCAATAACTATAGCGCTGGCGCCAGTCCTGCGTCAGTGGCCGTGGGGGATTTCAATCAGGACGGCCGTCCCGATCTGGCCGTGGCGAACGTCAATTCCGCCAATGTGTCTGTGTTGCTGCAGAACAGCAAGGGCGGTTTCGGCGTGCCGGACGACTTGGCGGTGGGCGCCGATCCCGTCTCGGTGAAGGCTGCCGACGTCAACCGGGACGGCAGGCTTGATCTGGTGGTGGCGAACTTCGCTTCCGACAATGTCTCGGTGCTGCTGGGAAATGGCTTGGGAGGTTTCGGCGCGGCCACGAACTTCAATGTTGGAGATGATCCCCTGGATTTGACCGTGGGCGATTTCAATCTGGACGGATTGCCCGATCTGGCGGTGGCCAACAGTCTCTCCAACAACGTGTCTATTTTGCTGGGGAACGGCGCAGGCAGCTTCGCCCTGGTGGCCAACTATGGCGCGGGTCAGGGCGCGGGTTTTGTTGTGTCAGGGGATTTCAACCAGGACGGCAGTCCTGATCTGGCGGTGGCGAATACCGCCGAATTCGCCAGGCCCGGACGGAAAGCGGCATCCCGCACAGACCGCGCGGCGAAACCGGCGGGGCCGCTCGCCATCAATGATGTTTCGGTATTGTTGAATACCTGTTATGCCGGCGCGCAGACCATTACCGTGACGACCACCGCCGATACTCTGGCGGTGGACGGGCAATGCAGCTTGCGCGAAGCGATTCAGGCGGCCAACACCAATGTTCAGGTCAATGAATGTCCGCCAGGGGCGTCCGGTTTGGATGTGATTGCATTCAACATCGGCACGGGAACGCCGAGCATCCCCATTAACAGTGCCTTGCCCAACATCACCGAAGCCGTCACGATCAACGGCGCGACCGGCGGCGCGACGCGAATTGAACTCAATGGCGCGAGCGCCGGCGCGGTTTCCGGCATCGCCCTGACGGCGGGCAGCACCGGTAGCATCATCCGCAGCCTGGTCGTCAACCGCTTCGGCAGTGCCGGCATTGTAATCAACAGTAGCACCGCCAATACCATTCAGGACTGCTACTCCGGCCTTGACGCCAGCGGCACGCTCGATCGCGGCAACGCCACCAACGGCATCAGTATTACCAACGGCGACAATAACCTCATCGGCGGAATCGGCACCGGCACGCGCAATGTCATCGCCGGCAACGATACCGACGGCATCATCATCGCCGGAGCGGGATCATTCGGAAATTTTGTTCATGGCAATTACATCGGCACGAACGCCAGCGGCACGGGCGCGCTGGGCAATACCGGGCAAGGCATCAACATCCTTTCATCAGCGTTCAACAACATCATTGGCGGAAACACGGCCGCCGAGCGCAACGTGATTTCCGGCAACGTCTCCAACGGCATCAACATCGGCCTTGGCGCAAACAACAATTCGATCCTGGGCAACTACATCGGCCTGGATGTGAACGGCACAAACGATCTGGGCAACTCTCAAAGCGGCGTGCGCTTGACTGGCGCGACGACCGTCAACAACGTCATCGGCGGCACTCAGGCGGGCGCGCGCAACGTCATTTCCGGCAACAATCAAAACGGCGTGCTGTTTGATTTGAGTAATACCAACAATCGCGTCGAAGGCAATTACATCGGCCTGAACAGTGCGGGTACGGCGGCGATTGCCAACAGTGGCAGCGGCGTGTTGGTTCAGAATTCGGATAACGTCACGATTGGCGGTACGGCAGTAGGTGCGAGCAATCTGATCTCCGGCAACACTCTCAGCGGCATCACTATTACTGGAGCAACCGCCATTAATAACCGCGTACTCGGCAATTCCGTCTTTTCCAACGGCGCGCTCGGCTTGGACCTTGGCAACAACGGCCTGACCACCAACGACGCCGGCGATGCAGACACTGGATCGAACAACCTGCAAAATTTCCCTGTGCTCAACTTCGTTACCAGCGGCGGCTTTACCGGCGGAATGCTCGACAGTACTGTCGCCAACAGCGCCTACCCGGTGCGAATCGAATTCTTCGCCAACACGACTTGCGACACTTCCGGCAACGGCGAAGGCGAAGTCTTGCTCGGTTCCATCGGCGTCAGCAATCCGGGCTTTTTCACTTTTAGCTTTAAGCCCATTGGCAGCAGGCCCTTCATCACGGCGACAGCGACGGATTCCAACGGCAACACTTCGGAATTTTCGTCCTGCCGGATGGTGGGCGATGCGCCCGCGCAGAACATCGTCGTCAACACTACTACGGATGCAGTGGCGGCGGATGGCTTCTGTTCCCTGGCTGAGGCGATTCAGGCAGCCAACACCAATGCGCAGATCAACGAATGTAACGCGGGCGTGCCGGGTTTGGACAATATCGTCTTCAATGTCGGCGCGGGCACGCCGACGATCAGCATCGCCAGTCCGCTGCCAGCCATTACTGAAGCCGTGACGATTGACGGCGCGACGGGCGGAGCCACCCGCATCGAAATCAACGGCGGCAATCAGGGCGCGGGCGTGAACGGCCTGACCATCACCGGAGGCAACAGCACGATCCGCAGTCTGGTCATCAACCGCTTCACCGGCAGCGGCATTCACATCAGCGACAGCGGCGGCAACCGGATCGAAAACTGTTTTCTCGGCGTGAATGCCGCGGGGACGGCCGCGCAGGCCAACACCCTGGACGGCATACGGATTACCGGCACTGCCAATAACATCATCGGCGGAACAGCCGTTGGCGCGCGCAATCTGATTGCCGGCAACGGTCAGCATGGCATCGCCATCAGCGGTGTGGCGGCAACGGGGAACCAGGTGCAGGGCAATTTCATCGGCACGGAGGTGACAGGCTCGGCGGCGCTGGGCAATGCTGGATTTGGCGTTGCTGTGGGAGATGCTCCCGGCAACACCATCGGCGGAACGGTGGCGGAGGCGCGCAACCTGATTTCCGGAAATGGGGCGAGCGGGGTCTATCTGGGCGGCAATGGCGCGACCGGAAACACCGTTACCGGAAATTATCTCGGCACGGATGTGAATGGCGTGGCGGATCTTGGTAACACGCTTGATGGCATCACCATCGAGGGCGCGGATAACAACTTTATCGGCGGGACAACGGGGACTTCGCCGGGAGGCGCTTGCACTGGCGCTTGCAACCTGGCTTCCGGCAATAATCGCGCGGGCATATTCATGGTTGGCGTGCTGGGCAACGGCGCGACCGGCAATCTGGTGCTGGGCAATTTCGTCGGCACGAACCTGGCCGGGACCGCCGCCATCAGCAACACCAGCGATGGCGTGGCGATTCAGGAATCCAGCGGCAACACAATCGGCGGGACGACAGCGGCGGCGCGCAATCTGATTTCAGGCAATGGCGGCAGCGGCGCGCATCTTTTGGGCACGCCTGCCGCCACCTTTAACAACGTGGTGCAGGGAAACCTGATCGGAACGGATACGGCCGGAGCGACCGCGCTTGCCAATGCATTACATGGCGTTCTGATCACCGCGGCGGTCAACAACGTCGTTGGTGGAACAGCGGCGGGAGCAGGGAATCTGATTACAGGCAATGGCGGCGCCGGGGTGTCAATCGTCCAGAACACCGCCATTGGCAATCGGGTGTCCGGCAACAGCATCACGGCCAACGGCGGTCTGGGCATTGATCTGGGCGGCGCGGGCGTGACGCCCAATGACGCGAACGATGGCGACACGGGGCCGAACAATCTGCAAAACTTCCCCGTGCTCAGTTCCGCCGTCATTACCGGTTCGATGGTCAGCGTCCAGGGCACGCTCAACAGCACGGCAAACACTGTTTTTCGCATCGAATTCTTCTCCGGTTCCGCTTGCGACGCATCGGGCAATGGCGAAGGGCAGGTCTATCTGGGCTTCACCGAGGTCACGACCGACGCGGGCGGCAATGCCGTCTTTAGCGCGGATTTGCCGGGCGGTCTGGTTTTCGGTCAGGTAGTGACGGCCACGGCGACCGATCCGGCGGGCAATACCTCTGAATTTTCGCCCTGCGGTTGCACCTTCACGCTGACGCCGGCGGCGGCGGGTTTTGATCTTGATGGCGGCAATGGCGTGGTTAATGTGACGACTTCCGGCGGCTGCGCCTGGACGGCGGTCAGTAATTTACCCTGGATCACAGTCACTGGCGGCGCTGCTGGCAACGGCAACGGCACTGTCAGTTATACCGTCGCCGCGAATCCGCTGGCCCAGCCACGCACCGGTTCGATCAGTATTGCCGGATTCGCTTTTTACATCACACAAGCCGCTGGAGGGACGATCCTCAATGAAGATTTCAATGAAGGCATTCCAGAAGATTGGACGGTGATGGATGGCGGAACAGGCGACCTGCGGTGGGAAGATGACAACCCCTGCAACGTGATTCCGGGGCCGCCCTTCGTGCCGCCTTTCGTCATCGTGGATTTAAGCTGCGCCGCGGACGGAGTCATCCCGGATGAATCGCTGATCACGCCGCCGTTTGACGCCAGCGGCTTGTCGCAGGTGATTCTGCAATTCGACAGTTGGTTCAAATTCACGCCGGGCGGATTGAACGTCATCGGGGATGTGGACGTCAGCACGGATGGCGGCACGGTCTGGGTCAATGTGCTGCGGCTGCAGGGCGTCAACGAAAATCCGAACACGCGGACGCTGGACATCACTTCGGTGGTCAGCGCCAACCCGTCCAACGTGCGCGTGCGATTCCATTATTACGCAGTAGGCCCGCGCCCAGCCGGCCCGAATTCTCCACGGGGACAGGAGCTTTCCTGGGGGGTTGACCGTCCGACGATTCTGGCATTGTCGCTCGGCCCCCTGAGCAGTCCGCCCATTCCGGCGGCGGGCGACAGCGGCAGTGTGACCGTAACGGTTCCCGCCGGATATTCCTGGTCAGCGCAAAGCAACAATGAATGGATCACGCTGGCCGCCAGCGGCGGGACCGGCAGCGGGACGCTCGGTTATACGGTGGCGGCTTACAACGGCTCCTGCCAGCGTTTGGGAAGCATCACCATCGAGTTGCTGGGCACCGACCTGAGCCCTGCGCCCAATGCGATGCACCTGGTGACGCAGCTTGGACTGGGGCTGACGCTCAATCCGGCCAGCTTGCCGAATGGCTTTGCCGGCAGCGCTTACAACCAGACGCTGACGCCCGGCGGCGGCACTGCGCCTTACACCTGCGCGCTTGATTCCGGCAGCCTGCCGGCAGGAATTTCGCTCACCGGTTGCGCGTTGAGCGGCACGCCGGCTGTGTCCGGAACTTCGAACTTCACGATCAGGGTGACGGACGACGCGGGCTGCACAGGCACGCGGTCTTATGGCCTGACGGTGATTGGCGGCGGCGGCGGCGGCGGATTACAGTTCTACCCGCTGGCGGCGCCGGTGCGTTTGCTGGATACGCGCAGTGGCGGCGGGATTTCCGGCTGCACCACCGGAACGGGAGCGCTTGCGGCCAATTCCACGCGGACGCAACCGGCGCGCACCGTTTGTTCGGGCATTCCGGCCAATGCCACGGCCCTGATTGGCAACATTACGGTCGTGCCTTCGGCATCGGGTTTCCTGACACTGTTCCCCGGCGACGCGACGCAACCCACCGTCGCCAACTCCAATTTCAAGGCCGGAGAAGTCACCAATAATTTCTTCACGGTCGGTCTGGACGCGGCGGAAGGCGCATTCAAAATCTTCAGCAGCGCGGCGACGGAGGTGATCATTGATCTGACGGGGTATTACGCGCCGCCCAGCCCCAGCGGTTTGTATTACCATCCGCTGTCCAGCCCCGTGCGGCTGGTGGAAACGCGCAGCGGGCAGACGGGCTGTTTCCAGCCGGCGCAGCTTGCCGGCACAAACAATCCCAACGCCGACCCCTCGCTTGACCAGCAGGTGCAGGGACGCGGGCCCGGATTGCCTGGGGCTTGCAGTTCGATTCCCAGCGACGCGGTCGTGCTGGTCGGCAATGCGACGACCGTTTTGCCGAATGCGCCGCTCGGCTTCGGCTACCTGACGATTTATCCCAGCGATGCGGCGCGGCCCACGGTGGCCAGTTCCAACTACGCGGGCGGCGATGTCATCAACGGCCCGTTCGCGGTGAAGCTCGGCGCGGATGGAAAGTTCAAAATTTACACCTTTGCGACGACCCATCTGGTGGTGGACATCACTGGCTACTACAGCGCTTCGGCGACGGATGCGAACGGACAGGGGCTGCTGTTCAACCCGCTTGCCTCACCCATGCGATTGCTGGAAACAAGGCCCGATTTCCCCAGTTTCCCGCTGACGGGATGCTACCGTCCCAACGCGCCGATTCCGGGCGGAACGGGCGGCATTCGCACGCAGCAAGTTTGGGGAACGTGTTCAGATCAACCGATCACCATTCCGAATACGGCGCGCGCGATGGTTGGCAATGTAACCGTGATCAATCCGGTGAATTCCGGCTTCGGGACGTTCTTTCCCGGCGATGTGGGAACCGCACCGAACGTGGCGACGACGAACTATCCGTTCCCGGTGGTCTTCGGCTACAACCGGCACTACTTTGTTGGGCTAAGTCCGACGGACGGAAGCTTCAAGATTCTGACGCAGTTCACCAGCGATTACATCGTGGATGTGTCCGGCTACTTCGCGCCGTAAACGTATTTGTGAGACGCGCCGTAATCATTGACAACAAGGTTGCGGCATCGCCGTTTCCTCATAGGTATGGCGATGCCGCTTCGGGTTTGCCCCAGGCTTCGTAAAGTTGCACGAGCCGCAAACGCGTTTCCGCCATCCTCGGCGATTGCTCGGATCGGGTGGCAATCAGGCTGGCGTGACATTCCAGCAGCAGGGCTTCGGCCTCCGCATACCGATTGAGCAGGGTAAAACATTCGCCCAACATCACCGCCGCATCCTGAAATCCGACGGTTTTCCGATCTGGACGCGACCAATACTGGCTTGCAGCTTCACGTAAGATCGGCGTGGCGCGCTGCGTTTGGCCGGCGCTGACCAAGACGTGACTCAGCACAACCAGCGCGGTGATGAGCTGAGGGTGTCCCGCCGGACGTTTCAATTGGCCAATTTCCACGGCGCGTTGCGCTTCACGAATGGCTGGTTCATAACGTTGTTGCCGGAGGTGAGTTTTGGCGAGACAGTAGAGCACGCGGACAGTGAGCGGCGAATCGTTGCCCTGAACCTGCTGAAAGATTTTCAGGGATTCGCTGAATGATTGTTCTGCCGCCTGATAATCGCCTTTGTAATATTCAATCTTGCCCTGATTATACCAGACGTCAGCCGTGTCCTGATGAGTTCCCGACAGGCGCGACTGCGCGATGAGTTGCTGGTAAACCGCCAGCGCCTGATCCAGGTTGCCCCTTCCAGTGTAAGAATCGGCCAGACGTTTATACGCCAGTGCTACGCCTCTATGCTGATCGCCGAAGCGCCGGCGAAACAGATCAAGCGATTCCAGAAGGGCCTGCTCGCCTTCCTCTCGCTTGCCATTAGCCAGCAACCGGCCGCCCAAATCCAGAATCTGCCAAGACAACAGTTCATTCTCCGGTTCCAACGCGCGCATCATCGTCACCGTCTGGCGGTTCAGACTTTCCGCCTCTTCACTTTTGCCCAGTTCGGCGGCAGTGTTCGCCAAAAAGCCAAGCGTTCTGGCGATCTGCGGATGCCACTCGCCATAAAGCTGGCGGCGCAGTGCCAGCGCGGCGCGGAGGTTTTGTTCAGCTGCCGCATATTCGCCGCGAAAGAGCCAGGCTTTTCCAATTACATGGCGCAGCTCAGCGCGAACCTCTGGCTGCGCTTTCAATTCGGTGTCAATGCGCTTTTCGGCATCCTTAATAGCATCAACCAGTTTGACATCCGGGCCTCGGCCATAACCCGGCGAATCCCAGTTGGGGTTCGCGTAGGCAAGCATGGTTTGCAGGAATGCCCCGATCCGCTCGGCCTTCTCCTTTTCCCGCAGCACCAGTGTAGCCTGCTGCTGCGCGGCTCGTGCCTGCCACACTGCAATAATGATTCCGATCAGCAGCGAGAGCACAACCAGCGACGACATCGTGACCAATGCTTTGTTACGGCGCATAAACTTCGCCGTGCGGTAAGCCAATGTCGCCGACCGCGCCCGTACCGGCTGGCCGGCAAGATGCCGGTGGAGGTCTTCGGCAAACTGTTCAACCGTTGAGTATCGTTGCGACGGTTCCTTGCCGAGCGCCTTCAGCACGATGTTGTCCAAATCGCCGCGCAATTGCCGCGCCAGCTTCACCGGCTCGATCTCCGGGGGCATTGGCCGGTCCTCTTCTTCGCGCTTGGTCACGATCAAACTTGGCTTGACCGGTTCCTGTTCGCAGATGATGCGGGTGATCTCGTTCTCGGTCATCCGGCTCGACACGTGATACGGGCGGCGATGGGTCAGCAACTCGTACAGGATCACGCCGAGCGAATACACATCGCTGGCCGTGGTGATGCTTGCGCCACGCGCCTGTTCGGGGCTGGCATAAGCGGGTGTCATCGGTTTCATTCCGGTCAAGGTGAGATCGAGGGTTTCCTCACTGCTGTCGGCGTGGAGCACCTTGGCGATGCCGAAATCCAACAGCTTCGGCGTGCCGTCGGGAGTAATTAAAATATTGCCGGGTTTAAGATCGCGGTGGACGACCAAATTCTGGTGCGCGTGCTGAACCGCCGCGCAGACTGTTAGAAAAAGTCGCAGTCTTTCCCGGATGGGAAGCTGCCGCCGGTCGCAGTATTCGGTCAAAGGCCGTCCCTCGATGTATTCCAGCGCGAACCACGGCAGCCCGTCTTCGGTGGCGCCACCGTCCAGCAGCCGCGCGATGTTCGGATGGTTCAGCCCGGCCAGAATTTGCCGCTCGTGCCGGAAGCGGCGAATAATCGCTTCGTGATCCATGCCGCGCCGGATGACTTTGACCGCGACGAGTTGTCTGAACTGATCGTCAGAGCGCGCCGCCAGGTAGACCGCGCCCATTCCGCCCGCGCCGATCCGCCGAATTGTCCGATAAGACCCGATGCGTTGCTCCGGTCCTGGATCCAACTGCCATTCACCCTGCACTTCCGGCTGCGCGTCCCCCAGGGCTTCCAACGCGGGCTTTTCAAATAAGCCGCCGACCCGTTCATCCGCCGCCAGCAGCGATTCAATCTCCGAACGCAACGCCGAATTTGCGCCGCATTCGGCGTCGAGAAAGGCCCTGCGCGCTTCCGAGGTCAGTTCCACCGCCACGGCGAACAAACTTTCGAGT
Source organism: Heliomicrobium sp. (assembly GCA_021155085.1). Taxonomy (GTDB): domain Bacteria; phylum Acidobacteriota; class Blastocatellia; order RBC074; family RBC074; genus RBC074. The sequence continues at coordinate 43,849 of JAJNQA010000038.1, forward strand.
CTTTGCAGGTGTTCAGCGAGCATCCGCATTTCCCCCTTTCAATTCGCGATAAAGCCAGGCTTTGGCAAATCTCCAATCGCGCACCACCGTGGCCTTATTGATTGCCATTGCCTCGGCAATCTCGTCTTCCGTCAGTCCGCCGAAAAAGCGCATTTCAACGACACGGCTCGGACGCGCGTGTGCGGCGGCCAGCCGGGTTAATGCTTCATCTACCACCAGGATGTCTATTACTTCCATTCCCGGCGATTGCGCCAGACCATCCAATTCCGCCAGCGAAAGCAGCACGGCGTCGCCACCGCGTTTTTGCGCGTGATGATGGCGGGCGTATTCAAGCAGCACTCGTCGCATGACCTGCGCTGCCAGGCCGATGAAATGCGCCCGGTTTTGCCAGTTTTTCTCCCGGTGCGGGATCAATCGCAGATAGGCTTCGTTGATCAGCGCGGTGGTTTGCAGGGTGTGATCGCGCCGTTCCCGGCGCAGGTAGCGTTTGGCCAGCCGCCGCAATTCGTCTTCCACCAGCGGGATCAGCCGCGCCAGCGCGTCATCGTCGCCTTCGCGCCAGGCTCGCAGAAGTTGAGTGATTTCATCTGCCGGAGGAGTGACCATAACGTTTCCTGACAACCAAGCAGGGAACCAGTACGAAAGATGATTGGCAAAAGCGGCAAAATCATACACGCCGTGGCGCGAGCCTGCAAAAAATGCTTTTCCCAATGCCTAAGCCCCAGCATACCGCAGACTTATGGTGCGTTCGCCTATGGACGCGCCCACGCCGCTAGCCACACTCTCCCGCCCGCAATCAGCAACGACAGGAAGCGGCGCTATATGGCGTGAATCTCACGCGCGGCGGCGCACCCCCAAAAAAAATCATCGCCGATGCCTACTTTTTTCGGCGCTTTGCACTTTCAACTCATGAAAGAGTCTGGAATCACCCAAACTAAAATTTTCAACCCAGCGGCGCTGACGCCTTGAAAGAATGAAAATCGAGCGTGGGACAAGATGGCATCTTGTCCCACCTTTTCGGAGGAGATCACCATGAAGAAGGCTTTGATCATCGCTGTCATCCTGATCGCTTGTTACGTGATATTTGACTGGCAGCGGGTGGCGGACGCGATTCGGGCGCAGGGCGGGCCTGGCAATCGCGCTGCTGTGACTGCGTCGTCGCCGCGGCAGGCGGCGCAGCGCCTGCCTCATTGGCCCACCATCGAAAAGCAACTCGGCGCGGAGAGCGTGAGGCCGGGCAGCGCGCTCGAACAATTGATCCGCGACAACCAGGATTTCTCCGTGCTCCACCCGCAGGAGTTCAGCGATAAACTGCGATTGCCGCTTTGGCTGCGCGTCTGGTGGCGCAAGGTGCATCCCGAATGGAAGTACGCGCCCGACGACCCAACAGGCGGCTACCCGCTGGCGCTCAAGGAAATTTACGAGTGGATGCTTGCGCACCAGGATTTGCAACGCGGACCGGGCGACGCGACCCGCGAGAAGGAAGAAGAGGAACGAGAACGCGGACTGTCGCCGGATACGGCGACCATTAGTGGGGAACTGCGCGTCTCTGGCGCGCAAAGCGTGGCGCGCAGCGAATCCGCCATCAGCCTGAATTTTCTGGACCCGATGAAGATTATCGTCGGCTCCAACAACATCACCGGCGGCGGCGCTCAGGGCCAGTACTTTTCGACCGACGGCGGCGCGACCTGGGGGCAAACCACTTTGCCGTTCACCGCCACCGACACCTCGCACTCCGACCCGACGGCGGACTGGACTTCGGACGGGCGCGCCTGGTCCACCACGCTCGGCATTCAAAGCGGCAATTTGCGCGGGCGCGCTTACGTTTCGACCAACAATGGCGCGGCCTGGACTTTCGACGGCACGTATAGCGACTCCACCCAGACGCAGGTGGACAAACAAATGACCTGGGCGGATCGCAGCGCGACCTCGGCTTTCAAGGACAATCTCTACGTCATCTATCACAACGGGACGCCGGCCTTTATGAACCGGCGCACTTCGGGCGGCTGGCAAACGCCCATTCAGGTGAGCGGCGCGGAAAGCACCGGCACGGCCATTGGCCAGGATGTCAAAACGAACAAAGACGGAGAGGTCTTCGGCTTCTGGCCCACGACCGGCAATGCCCGAATCTTCGTCACCAAATCCACTAATGGCGGCGTGTCTTACGGCACGCCGGTGCAGATTGCGACGACCTTCGACACCTTCAACATCGGCGTGCCGTCGTTCGCGAGCCGCCGCGCGCTGATTTACGTTTCCGCCGGAGCCTACAAAACGGCGGTCAAGAATCTGGTTTATGCCGCCTGGACGGATTTGAGCGGCGAAACCGGATGCACCGCGCCGGGCAATGAACCGGGCAGCAATGTGGCTTCGACCTGCAAAACGCGCATTTGGTTCGCGCGCTCAACGGATGGCGGCGCTACCTGGTTGCCCAAGGTGATGATCAACAATCAGCCCGGACTCAACGACCAGTTCAATCAATGGCTGGTCGTGGATGAAACCAACGGCGGCATCGGCATCATTTACTATGACACGGTCGGCGATCCGGGGCGCAAGAAGGTGGACGTTTGGTATCAGTATTCGCCCAACGACGGCGCTGGCTGGAACCCGCCGCAGAAAGTGACCACGGCGCAGACCGACGAAACCGCCGGCGGGCAGGACAGCGGCAACCAGTTCGGCGATTACAACAATTTGTCCGGATTGGCCGGGACGTTGTTTCCTTCGTGGACGGATCGCCGCGCCGGCGCGCGCGAAGAAATTTGGACGGCCAAAATCACCGAAAACGGCGTCGGTGCTCCTTTTATCACCAATGCTGGTGCGACGATCACCGCCGGGAATTGCGGCAGCCCAGCGACGTCGGCGATTGACCCGGGCGAAACCGTCACCGTCAGTTTTAATTTGCAGAACGCTGGCGCGGCTGGCACGACCAACCTCGTCGCCACGCTGCAAGCGACGGGCGGCGTCACCAGTCCCAGCGGGCCGCAGACTTATGGTGCGCTCGCCGCAGGCGGAACCGCCGTTGCGCGCTCCTTCAGCTTTACAGCCAACGGCATCTGCGGGAACACATTGACGGCGACACTGCAATTGCATGATGGCGCGATGAACTTGGGCACGGTTTACTTCATCTTCAACCTGGGCGGCGGCGTTTTCACCACGTTCTTTGCGGAGAACTTCGACAGCCTGACCGCGCCCGCCTTGCCGGCGGGGTGGACCACCTCCCGGAGCGGCTCCTCGCCGCCGCCCTTTTTTGCGACGACGAGTACTCTGCCTGACACCGCGCCCAATACAACCTTCGCCGGCGCCACTACCTCCGTCGCGACCAACGACCTAATCTCTCCGGCGATCACATTCCCGACTGGCGCCGGGATAATCCAGTTGACCTTCCGGCACACGTTCAGTTTCGAGGCTTCCAGCAGTAGCCCCGGAGTTGGGTTTGATGGCGGCGTCCTGGAGTTGAGCGCTGACAGCCCAGGGTTCACAACTTTCAATGACGTAACGAGCGCACTCGTAGGCGGGGCCTTTGTCAACACCGTCTTCGGCAGTAGCTACACTGGGACTATCAGCACTGGCTTCGGCAGCCCCCTGGCCGGCCGGCCGGCGTGGACCGGGTTTCAGGGCAGCGCATTTGATGCAAGCTACATCACTGTCACGCTCAATCTGCCGGCAGCCCTCGCCGGGCAGACGGTGAAGTTTCGCTGGCGCGGGGCGTGGGACTCCTCGGACGCCAATTCAGCCCCCAACTGGCGTATTGATGGCGTTGCGTTGAAAGTTCCGTCCTGTCCGACCTGCGCCAGTTGCCCGACGATTTCAATTACGCCGCCGACGCTGACCGCCGGGACGGCCGGCGCGGCCTACAGTCAGGCACTCGCCGGCGGCGGCGGCGCGTCTCCCTACGCTTTCAACGTCACCGCAGGCGCGTTGCCGCCGGGGCTGACGCTCAATACGAACGGCTTGCTGTCGGGCACGCCGTCGCAAAATGGAAGCTTTAATTTCACGGTCACGGCCACTGACGCCAATAACTGCACGGGCGCGCAAGCCTACACCTTGGCCATCAATTGCCCGACCGTCACGGTGTCGCCGCCCACGCTGCCCGACGGCACGGGTGGCACGGCTTACAGCCAAACGATCACCGCCGGCGGCGGGACCTCGGCATACAGCTTCACCCTGACTGCCGGCGCATTGCCAAATGGCTTAGCACTCAGTTCGGGCGGCTTGCTTTCCGGCACGCCTAATGTAGCCGGCACATTTAACTTTACAATCACGGCAACCGACGCCAACGGATGCTCGGGCACGCAAGGCTATACGCTCAACATCGCCGGCCCACCTGTGAACTATCCTCGCGCCTATGTTACGAACAGGAATACTAATAACGTATCAGTGATGGACACAGCGACTAATACTGTTACGGCGACCGTGTCAGTGGGCGCTTTCCCGGTTGGTATAGCTGTCAACGTGGCTGGGACGCGCGCTTATGTTACTAATTATTTTAGTAGTAATGTATCAGTGATAGACACCGCGACCAATACCCTCGTGGCGACAGTGGCTGTGGAGACTCAGTCGGAGGGGGTGGCGGTGAATCCGGCCGGAACTCGTGTCTATGTTACCGGCGAAAGCAGTAACAATCTGTTAGTAATGGATACTTCAACTAATACTGTGATGGCGGCCGTGGCTGTGGGAGCCGCACCAAGGGCTGTAGCGGTAAACCCAGATGGGACTCGCATTTATGTTGCTAATTTAGACAGCAACAACGTGTCGGTGATAGATGCCTCGACTAATACCGTGGTGGCGACTGTGGCAGTGGGGGATCGTCCGTTTGGTATGGCGGTCAACCCGGCTGGGACTCGCGTTTATGTTACTAATTATCTTAGTGACAACATGTCAGTGATAGATACCTCGACCAATACCGTGGCGGCGACCGTGGCAGTGGGGGATCAGCCAACTGATATGGCAATCAATCCGGCCGGGACTCGCGCCTACATCGCCAATAGTGGTAATAACAATATTTCAGTGATGGACACCTCGACCAATACCATCGTGGCGACCGTGGCAGTGGGATCAGCTTCGAGGGGGGTGGCAGTCAACCGGGCCGGGACTCGTGCCTATGTTGTCAATGGAGACAGCAACAACGTGTCGGTGATAGACACTGCCACCAACGCCGTTGTAGCCACGGTAGCAGTAGGGGCTGCTCCAGTTGGCGTAGCGGTCACCGGGTTTTGTCCAACGATCACTCTCAGCCCGGTTACCTTGTCTAACGGTGCCGTGGGCGCGAGTTACAACCAGACGATCACGGCCATGGGCGGCAATGCGCCCTACAGCTTCGCCGTGACGGCAGGCGCATTGCCCAATGGTTTGACGCTCACGAGCGGCGGCCTCCTCTCAGGCACGCCGAATGTCGACGGCGCCTTCAACTTCACCATCACGGCGACCGACGGTAACGGTTGCACTGGGCCTCAGGCCTATGCCTTGACGATTAGTCAGTCCTTTGCCGTCATCACCGTCAACAGTCTAGCGGACACCGCCATCGCCGGCGACGGTCAATGCACGCTACGGGAGGCGCTCAATAACGCGAACGCGGGCGGGCAGACGACCGCTGGGGACTGCAACGCGGGCGCGGTCTCGACCACTATCGCGTTCAGTGTGACGGGCGTAATCAACCTGTCCGGCCTTTTGCCACTCATTAACAGCGACGTTGTCATCAATGGCCCTGGCGCGTCCCAACTCGATGTCCACCGCAGCACCGGCGGCAACTACGCCATTTTCAACATCAATAGCGGGAAGACCGTGACGCTCTCAGGCCTGACGATCAGCAACGGCCAACTGGGCGGGATACACAACTCCGGCAATCTCACCATTGCGGGTTGTGTCATCACTGGAAATACGGTTTCGGGCGGCGCCGGAGGCGGTGTGGCATCCAGCTCCGGAACATTGACCATCACCAACAGCACGATCAGCGGCAATTCCGCCACCGGCTTGAGTGTCGGCGGTGGGGGCGGCATCAGCGTTCTCAGTGGGATGCTGGTGATGTCCAACAGCACGGTGAGCGGGAATCTGGCTGGCAACCAGGGCGGCGGGTTCAATCTGCAAGGCGGCACGGCGACTTTGACCAATTGCACCATCAGCGGCAACACGGCTCAGGCAAGCGGTCACGGCGGGGGGCTGTACGGCTACGGCGGCGCGATGGCTATTTCGTTGGTCAATTGCACGGTTACAGGCAATACCGGTAATAGCGCGATCCGAGCCGACAGTAGCGGCGGGGGCGTGGCTGTTCAACTCAAAAACACGCTGGTGTCGGCCAATAACAGTCCGAACTTTGCGACTTCAGGCGCCAACGCCTCAATTGTGTCGCAAGGCAACAATCTGGACAGCGACGGCACGAGCGGTTTCACCAACGGCGTGAACGGCAACATCGTTGGCACGAGCGGCTCGCCCATCAACGCCCAGCTTGCGGCGTTGGCCAATTACGGCGGCCCAACCGGCACGCACCTACTCTTGTGCAAGAGCCCGGCCATCAACGCCGGCACGAGCGCGGGCGCGCCCGCAACCGATCAGCGCGGCGTTGCTCGGCCAGCTGGCGCCGTTGACATTGGCGCGGTCGAGGCCCACATCAGCCTCAGCCCCGCCTCGCTTTCCGCAGGCATGGTTGACGCGGTCTATAGCCAAACATTCAGCGCCAGCGGCGGCGTTGCGCCCTATGCCTTCAGCCTGCTTTCCGGCACGCTCCCGCCGGGCTTAGGCCTCGGTGCGAGCGGCCTGCTCTCCGGTACGCCGACTCAGACGGGTAGCTTTGCTTTCACGGTCAGGGCCACCGATGCAGGCGGCTTCGCTGGGGCGTGCAGTTATTCAGTCACCATAACGGCCAACACCGCGCCTTCAATCACGCCCGTGCCCGTCGCGCGACAAGCGGGCAGCCCGGCTTCCAACTCGACCATCGCCACCGTCAGCGATACCGAAACGGCGGTGGGCGCGCTCACCGTCAACGTCAACGGCAGCGCTTTATCCACCGTCAACAACATCACGGTTTCAAACCTGGTCGACACCAACGGCACGATCACGGCCAACGTCGTGGCGGACTGCAACGCCGTCCTCGGCGTCACCAACTTCACGATCAATGTTTCCGACGGCAGCTTGACGACACCGGGGACGCTGCAAGTCACGGTCAGCACCAATTCGCCGCCGGTGCTGACTTACGTTAATCAGTCCGTCGCCGCAGGTGGTTCGTTGACGGTCAATCCGGCCATCGGCCTCGGCGACAACGGTTCAATCAGCACGATCGCGGTGCTCAGCCAGGGCGCTTACACAGGCACGATCAACGTCAATAGCTCGGGCGTGGTTTCGATCAGCGGAGCGAAGCCCGGCGGAACGCACACCATCACGATCCGCGCAACAGACAATTGCGGAGCGGCGACCGACGCCTCGTTTACGCTGACGGTCAATTGCCAGACCATCAGCCTGATTCCGCCGACCCTGCCCAATGGAACAGTCGGCACAAGCTACAACCAAACCGTGACGGCCAGCGGCGGCACGCCCGGCTACAGCCTTACTGTCAGCGCTGGAGCCTTGCCGACGGGTTTGAGCCTGGCGACGGGCGGAAGCCTGAGCGGCACGCCGAGTGCAGGCGGCGCATTCAACTTCACCATCCGCGCGACCGACGCCAACGGCTGCCAGAGCACGCAAAACTATTCGATGACGATCAACACGCCGCCCACTATTAGCGCCTTCGCCATCAGCCGCCAGCAGGGAAGTCCAACGTCGAACTCGACCATCGCCAACGTCAGCGACGCCGATCAAGCAGCCAACACTCTGACCGTTACGGTCAATAGCGGCGCAAGCGCGACCGTCAATGGCGTGACTGTTTCCGGCCTCAGTGTCAGCGCGGGCGGAGTGGTGACGGCCAACGTCGTCGCCTCCTGCACGGCTACCAGCGCCGTCTTCACGCTCGCTGTAACCGACAATGCAGGGGCTTCAATCAACACGGCGCTCATCGCGACGGTGACAACCAACAGCGCGCCAACGCTCAGCTACGGCAATCACTCCGTCGCGGTGGGCGGATCGTTGAACGTCACGCCTTCAACGGCCAGCGACAACGGCAGTATTGCGCTCTTCAACGTGCAAGCGGTCACTCCGGCATTGACAACAGCGCCGACAGTCAACAGCAGCGGTGTTGTTTCAATCACCAATGCCAACCTGCCCGGGCTGCACACCATCACGATTCGAGCGACGGACAATTGCGGCACGACCGCAGACGCTTCGTTTACCGTCAACGTCGGTTGTCCAACCGCCACGCTCAACCCGACGACTTTGCCGGACGGCACAGGCGGCACGGCTTACAGCCAAAGCATCACGGCCACGGGCGGCGCACCCAGCTACAGCTTTGCCGTAACTGCCGGGGCATTGCCAGGAGGCTTGACGCTGACGAGCGGCGGCTTGCTCTCCGGCACGCCGAACATGGCGGGGACGTTTAATTTCACCGTCACCGCGACTGACGCGAATGGCTGCGCGGGATCGCTTGGTTACACGGTGAACATCACCGCCAGGCTCGGCGCTCAGACTCGCGCTTTGTATGTCCAGAACGAATGCTTCGGCTGCGGCAATCAGATTTACGGTTACGCGGTCAATGAGACGACGGGCGCGCTGACGTTGTTGGCGGGCTTCCCCATCGCGACGGGCGGCAATGGGGTGAATTATGTTCCTGTCCAGATGCTGGCGATTGATCGGGCGAATCTGCGGCTTTACGCGATCAATCGCGGATCGGACACCGTCAGCGCCTATTCGATCAACCCCACGACGGGCGCGCTGGTGGCCTTGCCTTTCAGTCCGCTCAACCTGGGTTTCAGCGGACAGTGGACGACCATTGCGGTGCATCCAACCGGATCGCCGCTGGTGGTTGGCGACGCCAACGGGCAGTTATTGAGTTATCAGGTCACGGCGACGACCGCGACGGCTGCGGCCGGCAGTCCATACAACACCGGATTCCTTGCCCGTCCTTACTCGACTGCTTTCAGCCAGGACGGCAACTACGTTTATACGGGGGGAAACATCAGCAACAATCCATTCGCGGGCTTCAGCGTCAACGCCACAACCGGCGTGTTGACGGCGCTGGCAGGCTCGCCCTACGACGCGGGCAATCGCTATCCTGAAGCCTATGCCACCGATGTGGCGGGACGGCTTTTTATGGCCAACCTGGATGTCGGACAGTTGCGCGTGTTCACGACCGCGAGCGGCATTCCCAGCGCCGTCAGCGGCAGTCCCTTTGCTTCCGGCCTTACGTCAGCTTCGCACGGCGTCTTGCATCCCAACAACTTTTATCTGGTGGCGGATCGCGGTAGCAGCCGCGTGGGCGTTTATCAGATCAGCGGCAGCGGAAGCGCAACCACTTTGGCCCCCGTCGCCGGCTCGCCGTTCGCGTCGGGCGGCTTCGCCACAGACATATTGGCGCTCAATCAGACGGGAACCTTACTGTTCGCCGCCAACGCCAACAGCCACAACTTGACGACCTTCAGCGTCAACACTTCAACCGGCGCGCTGACCTCGCTCGGTGTGCAAGCCGCCAACACGCTGGGCGCATCGGGCTGGCTCAGCGGAATGGTTTATCTGCCCTTGCCTTGTGCGACCATCAGCTTGTCGCCGACTTCTCTCCCCGCCGGCACCGTCAACACGGCTTACAACCAAGTCGTCACCGCCTCGCCCGCCGGGACTTACGGCTATTCAGTTACGTCCGGCTCTTTGCCTGCAGGGTTGTCGCTGAACGCAACAACTGGCGCAATCACGGGCACGCCAACAACGCAAGGCACGTCGAATTTCATCATCACTGCCATCAGCCTCGGCCCGTGCAGCGGCAGCCAGACTTATTCGATCATCATCAACCCGCCGGCCAACACCGCGCCTTCCATCACGCCCGTGGCCATTGCGCGGCAAGCGGGCAGCCCCGTGTCCAACTCGACCATTGCCAACGTCGGCGATGCCGAACAAGCGGCCAATACGCTGTCGGTCACGGTCAACGGCGGCGGCAGCGCGACCGTTAACGGCGTGACCGTCTCGGGCATCGGTGTCAGCGCCGCCGGGGTCGTCACCGCCAATGTCATTGCCGCCTGCGGAGCCTTCCCCGCCAACTTCACGCTGAGGCTTACTGATGGTGGCGGATTATTTGCCGAAGCCACGCTCATGGTGAGCGTCTCCGGCAATACCGGGCCAGTGTTGAGCTACAATAACCAATCAGTCGCGGCAGGCGGTTCGCTGACGGTCAATCCGGCGACCGGCCCCAGCGATAATGGCTCGGTCACTTCCATCGTCCTGCTGAGCCAGGGAAGCTACACCGGCACGGTTTCGGTTAACAACGGCACGGGCGTCGTTTCGATCAGCGGAGCGAAACTCGGCGGGACGCATACCATCACGATTCGCGCGACGGACAATTGCGGTAACGCTGTTACTGATGCCTCATTCACGCTAACAGTCAATTGCCAGACAATCAACTTGAGTCCGACAACCGTGCCCAACGGCCTGGTGGGCACGGGCTACAACCAAACCGTGACGGCCAGCGGCGGCACGCCCGGCTACAGCTTCAGCGTCATCGCCGGGGCCTTGCCAACGGGTTTGGGCCTGGCGACAAGCGGAAGCTTGAGCGGCACGCCGAGCGTAGGCGGCACATTCAACTTCACCATCAGGGCGACCGACGCAAATGGCTGCCAGGGGACGCAAAGCTATTCGGCGACGATCAACACCCCGCCAACCATCAGCGTGGTAGCCTCCAGCCGGCAACAGGGCAGCCCCGCGTCGAACTCGACCATCGCCAACGTCAGCGACGCCGATCAAGCGGCCAATACCCTGACCGTCACGGTCAACGGCAGCGCCGCGAGCGCAACCGTCAACGGCGTGACCGTCTCAGGCCTTGGCGTCAGCGCAGGCGGCGCGGTGATGGCCAATGTCGTCGCTTCCTGCGCGGCAACCAACGCCAGCTTCACGCTCGCCGTGACCGACAGCGCCTCGGCTTCGACCAACGCCACGCTCAACGTGACAGTGGCGGCCAACAGCGCGCCGGCGCTCGGCTACGGCAATCAGGCGGTGACCTTGGGCGGATCGTTGAACGTCATGCCGGGGGCGGCGAGCGATAACGGCAGCATCGCAAACTTCGCTGTTCAATCAGTCGCACCGCCTTTGACGACCACGCCGGCCGTCAACAGCAGCGGCGTCGTTTCAATCACCAACGCCGATCCGCCCGGGGCGCACACCATCACGATTCGCGCGACGGACAATTGCGGCGCGACGACCGATGCTTCGTTCACGTTGACGGTCAGTTCCGGCTCGATGGCGGGCAATCTCGATCCGGGCTTCGGCAACGGCGGCAAGGTGACTACTGATCTGCCCGGCACTCAGGATCTGGCCTATGCGATGGTCATTCAGCCCGATGGCAAGATCGTGCTGGCCGGGCGCACGGGTAATCCCGGCGACAACATCAGCGGCGATTTCGCGCTCGCGCGCTACAATTCCGACGGTACACCTGACGCTTCATTCGGCAGTGGAGGCGTGGTCAGCACGCCCATCTTCGGCAGCGGCAGCGACATCGCCTACGCGCTCGCGTTGCAAGCGGACGGCAAGCTTGTCGCGGCTGGCAGTTCGCGCAATTCCACATCCATCGAACAGTTCGCGCTTGTGCGCTACAACCCCAACGGCACGCTCGACACCGGCTTCGGCACGGGCGGCAAAGTCATCACCTCGCGCTCGACGGGCGGCGTTGCGCGCGCGGTGGTGATTCGTCCTGACGGCAAGATCATTATCGGCGGAACATACAACCAGAGTTCGTGTTGCAAGAACTTCGTGCTGGGCTATTTCAATAGCAACGGTTCGCTCGACACCAGCTTCGGCACGGGTGGATTTATCGAAACCGACTTTTCGCAGGATGAAGCGATCCAGGCATTGGTCTTGCAGCCTGACGGCAAACTCGTCGCTGTCGGCCACTCCGGCAGCCTTGTCACCTATTTCTTCGCTCTGGCGCGCTACAACGGCGATGGCAGTCTCGATGTCGGCTTCGGCACGGGCGGCAAGGTGTTGACGGACATCAGCGGCGGGACGATTGACCAGGCTTATGCCGCCGCGCTTCAACCGGAGGGCAAGATTGTCGTGGCAGGCTATACGTCGAACAACTTCGGCACGGCGTCTTTCGCTCTGGCGCGTTACAACGGCAACGGCAGCCCTGATGCCGGCTTCGGCGCGGGCGGCCAATTGACGACGGCCTTCACCGGCGGCAGCATCGCTTATGGCGTCGCCGCCCAAGCTGACGGCAAAATCGTCGCCGCCGGTTACACCACCAACGCCTCGACCGGTTACGACTTTGCGTTGGCGCGATATAACAGCAACGGCAGCCTCGACCTCACGTTCGGCCCCAACCTTAGCGGAAAGGTGACGACGGACTTCTTCAGCGTGCCGACAAACAGTGGCGGAGACCGCGCTTATGCCGTAGCCCTGCAAAACGACGGCAAGATCGTCGCGGCAGGTTATGCCACCAGCACGAATCTGGTGTTGGGTGATGAATTCGCGCTGGCGCGCTATGAAGGCACGACCACCTGCGCGTCGCCGTCCATCAATACGCAGCCCGCCAATCAAACCGTCACCATTGGCCAGAGCGCCAGCTTCAGCGTCGAGGCCACGGGCACGGGCCTCGCATATCAATGGCGCAAGAACAGCGTCAACATCAGCGGCGCAACCGCCAGCAGCTTCACGATCAACGCCGCTCAACTCGCCGACGCGGGCAGCTACGACGTGGTCATCACCGGCGCTTGCGGCTCGGCCACGTCGCAAACTGCCACGCTGACCGTCAATTGCCAAAGCATCACGATCAATCCGCCGGCCATTCCGGGCGCGACGATTGGGCAGTTCTACAGTCAGTCGTTCACGCAAGCTGGCGGCATCGGGGCAGTCACCTTCAGTCTGACCGGAACCTTGCCCCCGGGCTTGGGCTTCAATGCCGCGACGGCCACCATTTCCGGCACGCCGACACAGGCGAACACTTTCAATTTTTCGATCACCGCGACCGACGCCAATAATTGCGGCATCACCGGCGGCTATCAAATCGTGGTCGCCCCCTGTCCCGCAATCACCATCGCACCAGTGACGCTCCCAGCGGGTAGGGCGGGCGATGCCTACAATCAAACCCTGGTGGCCAGCGGAACTGCCGGACCTTACACGTTCAGCATCACCGGCGGGACTTTGCCGAGCGGCATGGGACTATCATCCGACGGCGTCTTGTCCGGCACGCCGGCGACCTTCGGCACGTTCAATTTCACCGCCAAAGCCACCGATGCCAATGGTTGCATGGGCACGCAAAATTATGGGCTGACCATCAATCCGCCGTGCGGCGCGATCACCATCGCTCCGGCGACCCTGCCCGGCGGTTTTACCATCACGGCCTACAATCAAACGCTGACAGCGAGCGGTGGCGCCGCGCCGTACACCTTTACGGTCATCGTGGGAGCTTTGCCGAATGGTGTGAACTTGTCCGCAAGCGGTGTGCTGTCGGGCACCCCAAACGCGACGGGAACGTTTACTTTCACCGTCAAAGCCACGGACAACAACGCGTGTATGGGGACGCAGGTGTACATTATGGTTGTCAGCAGCAATGGGTTGCAGTTTTTCCCGCTCCCGAGCCCGGTGCGTTTGCTGGATACGCGCGGTGGCGGCATTTCCGGATGCACCACCGGCATGGGACCGATTGCGGCCAATGCCACACGGACGCAACCGGCGCGCACTGTCTGCTCGGGCATTCCGGCCAATGCCACGGCGGTTATTGGCAATATCACCGTCGTGCCATCGGGGCCGGGATTCCTGACGATGTTTCCCAGTGATTCGACGCAGCCGACCGTCGCCAACTCCAATTTCACGGCAGGAGAGGTGACCAACAACTTCTTTACGGTCGGGCTGGGAACGGACGGCGCATTCAAGATTTTTACCAGCGCCACTACCGACGTGATCATTGATGTGACAGGTTATTACGCGCCGCCAGCGGTGGGCGGACTTTACTACCACCCGCTGCCATCACCAGTTCGGTTGGTGCAAACTTTCCCCGGACAGACCGGCTGCTTCGCCAATCCGACGGTCACGCAGCTTCATGGGACGAACGATCCGAATGCCAATCCGGCGCTTGATCTGATGGTGGATGGACGCGGCGCGGGATTGCCTTCGCCTTGCAATAGCATCCCGAATGACGCCGTGGTGCTGGTTGGCAATGCGACGACAGTTTTCCCTAATGCACCGTTCGGCTTCGGCTACCTGACGATCTATCCGAGTGACGCTGCTCGGCCCACGGTGGCGAGTTCCAACTACGGGAACAACGACATCATCAACGGGCCGTTCGCGGTGAAGCTGGGAGCCGATGGCAAGTTCAAGGTCTACACCTTCTCGACGACGCATCTGGTGATAGATATTTCGGGTTATTACAGCGCCAGCGCCAACGATGTGAATGGCACAGGGCTGTTGTTCAATCCGCTGCCGAAACCGATGCGGTTGCTGGAAACGCGAAACATTCCGGGTTTCCCACTCACCGGCTGTTACCAGCCGCAAGCGCCGATTCCGGGAGGCGTGGGCGGCATCCGGACGCAGCAGGTGTGGGGAACGTGCGCGGATCAACCGATCACGATTCCCAATGCGGCCCGTGCCGTGGCCGGGAATGTGACGGCGATCAATCCGGTGAATGCGGGCTTTGGGACCTTCTTCCCCGGCAACGTCGGAACCGCGCCGACGGTGGCGACGACGAATTATCCGTTCCCGGTGGTGTTCGGCTACAACCGGCACTATTACGTTGGCCTCGGTCCGGTGGACGGGACGTTCAAGATTCTGACGCAGTTCACCAGCGATTACATCGTGGATGTGTCGGGGTATTTCGCACCCTGAGGCAAGGTGCGCGCGCAATGGTCTTGAGCGCGAGTGAGAGAGGATGAAGTATTCTCCATTCGTCACTTTCCCTTCTTCGTTGTCGGCCAGAAAAAGAATTCTTTCTGCTCAACACTGAAAAGCGGAAAAGGGCGAATGGAGAATTTGGCTTTCTCTTGAAGTTCGTTGCATTCGCGCGGAAAACTCAGCACGGCGCGAACGTGAAGACAATGACGCCGATGACGAACCACAGCGCCGCGAAGATCATTCCGTAGCCGATGAATTCGCGAAAGCTGACGCGCGCGATGCCCGCGATGATCATTGCCCAGAACGGCGTCGAAAGATTGCCCATGTGATCGCCAACGCTCAGCGCCAGCATTCCGCGCTGCACCGTCACGCCGACGGCCATCGCCGCTTTGGAAGTGACGAAGCCCTGAATCGCCCACTGCCCGCCGCTCGAGGGCACGAAAAACGAAATCACCGTTCCCGACACCGCCGCCAGCAGCGGGAAGGTGTAGGGCGTCGAAACCGCCGCGATGATTCCGGCCATCTTTTCGCCCAGCGTCGTGAACTGAATCAGCCCGGCCACACCCGCATACAAATGATAAATCACGATCACCGGCCAGGCCGACAGAATCGCGTGCTGCAAGGCTTTGGTGAAGCGGTGAACGTTGCGGTGAAGCAGGAAGCTGAGCAGCAGGAAAATCGCATTGAGCGAATTGATGTCCAGGCTGTTGTGTTTGACGAAGAAGTGATAATACAGCCAGCCCGCAACCGCCAGGCAGAAGGCAAGTGTGACAATGGAACTGCGCTCCAGATGCTCGGAAAGATTCTGCGCAGGCTCGTCCGCTGTTTCTTCCGGTTCCGCCAGTTTGTTCGCTTCAGGAAAGGCCGAAAGCGGCCGGCGGCTTTTGGGCATCAGCCAGCATCCGATGACGATCAAGGCGATCAGGAAAATGATTTCGTGCAAAATCGCCGCCGGAGACCAGATCGTTGTCCGCAGCGGAATGACGCCGATGGTGGATTCCATAAAATGCCCCGGCGTCGCCATCAGCAGCGGCGCGCTGGCCGACAGCCCGAACTGCCACAGCGCATTTGCCGCCCAGACCAGTGACAGTAGAAAGAGAAAATCCACCGGGATGTTTTTCCGCTCGGCGGCGCGGGCGAAATAAATCGCGATCAGCGGCCCCAGCGCGATTCCCAATCCCCAGTAAAAATAGGACAGTGCGCCGTTCAGCACGACCGCCAGAATGACGACCTGATTGGTCGTCCGCGGCAGATTCGACAGCGCGGCCACGCCTTTTCTGAAGACGGAGGTCTGCCCCAGCACGGCGCTCAGCGTGATGATCAGCGTCATCTGCATGGTGAACGGCAGCAGCATCCACAAACCCCGATACCAGGCATCCATCGTCGTCGAAAATGAATCGCCGGCGATGAGCGCCGCGACAAACAACACCAACAGCAAAAAGATGGCGGCGGTAATTGCATCCGGCACAAACCGTCCGACCACTCGCGCAAAGCGATCCGCCCAGGTTTCTTGTGTCATTTCGTGGAAGTTCCTTGAGAGAGGATTTTTTGTCGGCGGGATTCTTGAACAAGCGTCTGGGAAAGACAATACTGCGCGCGACTTTGACGTTGGCGGGCAGGATGCCCGCGACCCCATGCGAGCAAGATGCTCGCGCTCCCATTATCCACAAGGAGACTTTCATGAATCGTCGAGATGTTTTGAAAACCGGTCTGGCCGCCGGCGTGGTTGGCTCCGCGCATATTCCCGCGTCAGCCGCCGCCGAAGGCAATCACTTTTATGAACTGCGCACTTATCAACTGCGGAATGACATCCAACCCGCGCGCATCAATGAATTTTTCCAGCAGCACTTTCTGCCCGCGATGAAAAAGCAGGGCGTGGGACCGGTTGGCTGTTTCAATGTCATTTCCGGCCAATTCACGCCGTCGCTGATTGTCGTCACGGACTACAAATCGCTGGCCGAGATGCAGACGACGATGGACGCGCTGCGCAGTGACAAGGACTTTGCCAAAGCCTGGCAGGCGTTTGAAGCCGGGAGCGAACTGCCCTATGTGCGCTATGAATCCGTCGTGCTCAAAGCTTTTGATTCGCATCTGAAAACCGAAGTCCCGCCGACGGAAGAAAAACGCCCGGCGCGCATCTTCGAGCTTCGCACCTATGAATCGCGGAGCGCCTTTTCGCTTCGCAACAAGGTGGACATGTTCAATCAGGAAGAGATCAAGATTTTCCGTGACAGCGGATTCGCGCCGATTTTCTTCGGCGAAGGTGTGATTGGCACGCGGCTGCCGTCGCTGACCTACATGATTGGCTTTGACAACATGGCTGCGCGCGACAAAGCCTGGGGAACCTTTGTCGCCAGCCCGGATTGGGCGCGCGTCAAAACCAAGCCGGGCTGGACGGACGCCGAAGCTGTGTCAAATATTCATTCATCATTTTTGCGTCCAACTGCGTATTCGCAGATTCGATAAGCGCTGGCGCGGTACGCGAGCGTCAACGAGTGGCCTGCTGCTGATGAAGCCGCTCGCTGACGCTCGCGTACCGCATCAGAGTGCTTGTCTCAGCGCCCAAAACCGCCGCCATTGATACGAATCAATTCCAGTTCAAAGGTGAGCGTCGAATTGGCCGGAATCGTGCCGTAGATTTTATCGCCGTAGCCGAGTTGAGGCGGGATGATCACGATGCGCTTGCCGCCAACGCGCATGGGTTCAATGCCTTCCTTGCTGTTGCCGCCGATGCCCCAGTCCCAGCCTTTCAGCATTGGGTCCTTGCCGTGATTGTAATCAATCAAGCCCTTGTCAAAAATGTGGCCATCCTGAAACTTGCCGACATAGGCGACTTTCAGGCTTTGAAGCATCAGCGGGCGCGGGCCTGAGCCAATTTGCAGGTCCTGGTATTGAAGCCCGGAAGGCGTGGTTTTCATTTCACCGGGGGTGGGCGAAGCGGTGGGCGAAGGGATCGGCGTTGCCGCCGATTCCAGGGTCGGACTCGGGCGCGTGGTCGCGACTTTTGAAGAAGAGGACTGGCAGGCAGCCAGCGCGGACAGACTTGTGAAAAGCGATAGTACGATGATGAAGCGGAATGGCTTCGACATTTAGTTTCTCCTCTGTGGATGATCTGAAATCGTAAATCGCCTTTGGGTTCGGCGAATGGGCAGTATAATAGCGATGGCTTTTATCGTGGTCAAAAATTGCCGACAAGGAGTTTACACCCGTGCCTGTCAAAGAAATCTCGCCTCGCATTCATCAAGCTGATGCCAAGCCGTTAATCATCGGAATCGAATTTACTCAAACCGAAATCATCGCCGCGCTGGTGGACGAAAACGCGCGAATTGTGGCTGAACGAAAGCTGGAAACTCCGCAACGTACGACGCGCGCGGCCATCGCCGCTGTGGCTCAAACGGTGCTTGAACTGGCAGCGTCGAAAGAGCGGGACCACAGTCCCCTGGCCGCCATCGGGCTTTCCGTTGCCGGAATGATTGATCCGCCAACCGGGCGGGTTTCCATTCCCGGCTGGAAAGGGTGGACGCGCGTCGCGTTGGGGCAGGTGCTGGAAGAACATTTGAATAATTCCGGTCATGATATTCGCCTGCCATTGAATGAAAAACGCGGACGCGCTGCGCACGCTAGTTCAGCGCATCCTGTGATCACGATCAGTTCGCGCGCATCGGCGATTGCTGCCGCCGAAAGCTGGCATGGAGCGGCGCGCGGCAAAAGCAACGTTGTGTATGTCTCCATCGGTGCAGACATTGAAACGGGAATTTTGATCAACGGGCGCGCGCTGGCAGGGGCCAATGGTCAGGCGGGCGCCGTTGGCTGGCTGGCGCTGAGCGATCATTTCAAAAGTGAGTATGGGGCAAACGGCTGTCTTTCGGCGGAGGCCACGATCAATGCGCTGACACGGCGCGCCATTGAAGAATGGGGCGGCCAGGGAAGCTCCATGCTTGGCGGATTGATCAAGGCGGATGCATCGCAACTGACTGCCGCCACGATCCTGCGTGCTGCCCGGGGCGGCGACAAACTGGCGGTAAAAGTCGTCAACGAAACCTGCCGCTGGATTGGGCGCGCCTCCGCCAATCTGATTTCAATCCTGAATCCGGAAGCGGTGGTCATCGGCGGAGAGCTCGGGCTGGCGTTGAAGCCTTATCTTGATGAGATTCGTGAAGAATCCCGGCGCTGGTCCGCGCCAGAAGCCGCGCGCCAGTGCAAAATTGTCAGCGCAACTGTGGGAGAAAAGGCGGTCGTGATTGGTGCGGCCCGGCTGGCATGGCCGAAAGCCTGAAATTGAGTTCAGACCACATCAAAACAGAAGCGGCGGATTCTCAGGTTAAAGAATCCGCCGCTTCTGTTTTTTAAGCTGTGATTTTCGGTTAGTTGTTCGGTGGTTTGATCGCCCAGTTGTTCGCGGGTTTGCTGCCAGAAGTTCCGCTGGTCGAATTGTTCGAGTCGGTTTTCTTCTTCAGAACTGGCCGGCCATCGGAATTGCTGTCTGAATTGGTTGACTTGGTGGATGAATCCGCCGGCTTGGCCGGTTCCTGCTTTGCCGGAACCGGAGCCGGTTCGGTGTCCGAACTTCCTTCGCGGCGTTTCAGCACGGGACGTCCTGCATCCCCCGCCGTAGATTCTGGTGAGGGAGTCTCCGGTTTGCTGGCTTCCGGTTCAGCGGACGAATCGCGGCGTTTCAGCACCGGGCGACCATCGGAGCTGCTCCCTGAACGAGATTCTTCATCTCTACTGTTGACGTCCGGATCGCCTGATGAATCACGCCGTTTGAGCACCGGACGATTGGGCGCGTCGGAATCGTCGCCAGAATCGCCGGTTGCATCATCCGTCTGTGTTTGCGGACGTCGTTTGAGCGTGGGCCGTCCGTCGTCACGGGAATTGATCGGTCGGCTGGAAGCACTGGCGCTGACCAGGCGCGCTTTGACTTCGCGGAACTCCGACGTGCTGATCTGGTATTCGCCGCGATCTGGAAAACGGGGAATCAATTCGCGAACTTCCTTGATGCGGTCGCCGGTCATCGGGTGCGTGCTGAAAACTTTTTCCAGCGTGCCCGGCTTGCGCTTCTCTTGTGCCTGCAGTTTTTCAAAGAAGGTGATCAGCGCGTTTGGGTCGTAGCCGGATGCCCACATGTACTGCGCGCCCAGCCGGTCGGCTTCTTTTTCCGCGCCACGCGAAAATTTCAGAAAGGTCAGCGGAATCGCCAGCCCGGCGACCTGCTGAATGATGAAACCACCCAGGCCGCCCAGGAAGATCAGCGGAATGGAACCCCATTGCATGATCTCGCCTTTGGACGCCTGTTCAATACCGTGACGCGCAGTGACATGCGCAATTTCGTGCGCCATCACACCTGCAACTTCCGCTTCATTTTCTGCTGCTTCCAGCAGGCCGCGATTGACGTACAGAAAGCCGCCGGGCAGGGCGAAGGCGTTTACTTCGTTGGCGTCAATAACCTTGATTGTAAAAGGGACTTTGGCATCTGAATGCAGCACGATGTTCTGCGCGATGCGGTTGACGTATTCGGTGACGACAGGATCGTCAATCAGTCGGGTGCTGCGATCCACTTCCGCGGAAAGCTGGCGACCCAGCGCCACTTCCCGGTCGAGCGAATATAACGAAAGGTTTCCCTTGTTGATGTCCCGCTTGCCGATCAGCGTCGGATCATTCTTGAGATCAAGCGGTTTTAAGTTTGACTTGGATTTATTTTGCTCGGGTTTGTCCTGCGCGAAAATTGGCGGCGTCAGGATCGGTGTTGCGGCCAGCGATGCAGTTAGTGAAAACGCTACTACACTGCGAAAAAATCTTTGTTTCATCGTCTTTCCCCCTTACTGCAACTAATGCGATGACGAACGGAAAACATTGTGGTGGCTGGGCCATTATAGACCAACCGCGGCGCGTTAGACGTGCCCGGACCCGTGCTGGTTGGCAAATAATTTCGTTAAATCAGCTTCATTGAAAACGGATACTGGCTGACGTTTGTACTGATTCGGAGCGAGTCCCTGGCTGGAATCTTGAGCCGGTCAGGGAGCGATGCTAGTATCCGCGCGCTTTCGACAGACCCATCAACGTTCGTCTCTCATAAAAATAAGGCTGAAACCAAATGGAGACTACTCCCCCAGGCGCCTCACAACCTGTTTCCAGCGCAAGCAACAGTCCGGCAAAGCCGCGCGGTTTGCCGATGAGGTGGGCGATTACGATTCTTGCCGGTGTCGTCGTTTATTTGATTCCGGCGCCGCAGGGCATCACCCCGGAATCGTGGCGCCTGCTGGCAATTTTCCTGGCGACCATCGTCGGTTCGATCGCCCGGCCCCTGCCAGGCAGCGCCATGGTCCTGCTCGGCATTGCTGTCGTCGCCTTGACCAGATCAATGCCGCTCAGCGAGGCCCTGACGAAGTCAGTGACCGATCCAAAGACTTTGGAAACGCTGCGCTTGAAAGCAGTACTGGGCGGATACGCCGATCCGGTGGTGTGGCTGGTGCTGGCGGCGTTTTTCATTTCGCGCGGAATGATCAAAACCGGTCTGGGCCGGCGCATTTCGCTGCTGTTTATTCGCGCGTTCGGACAGCGTTCGCTGGGCGTGGGCTACGCGCTGGTGGCCACGGACTTTCTGCTGGCGACGGTCATCCCGTCGAACGGCGCGCGATGCGGCGGCATCATTTTCCCAATCACCAAAAGCCTGACCGAAGAATACGATTCGCGTCCGGGGCCGACGGCCAACCGGCTGGGCGCGTTTTTAATGACGTTCATTTATCAGTGCGAAATGATCATTTGCGCGACGTTTTTAACCGGTCAGGCAGGCAATCTGATTCTCCAGCGGCTGGCCAAACAGCAGACAGGGGTTGATCTCAGCTACACGCGATGGATGCTTGGCGGCATCGTGCCGGGATTGGTTTCGCTGATCGTGACCGGGACCCTGCTGTATCGTTTGTTTCCGCCGGAGGTCACGCATACGCCGGGCGCGGCGGATTTTGCCAGAAGAGAACTGCTCAAAATGGGAGCGCCGAGTTTTCAGGAAAAGCTGATGCTCTCCGTTTTTGCGTTGATCGGGTTTTTGTGGGGAACCACCAACCGGTTACATGGCCTGGATTATGTCGTTGTGGCATTGGTTGGCATTTGCGTGCTGCTGATCTGTGGCGTGCTCGATTGGCCTGATTTGATTGCCGAGCGGGCCGCCTGGGATGTGTTTATCTGGTATGGCGGCATGCTTCGTCTGGCCGAAGCCCTGGGCGAAACCGGCATCACCAAACGCTTTGCCGAAACCGCTTCAAGCTTTACCACAGGCTGGCGCTGGGCGGCGGCGCTTGCCTTGCTGGCATTGATTTACTTTTACGCGCATTACGCTTTTGCCAGCATCTCTGCGCACGCGCTGGCGATGTATCTGCCGTTCCTGATCGTCATCATCGCCGCCGGAGCGCCCACGGTTTTGGCGGTTGTGTTGCTGGCTTATTTTTCCAATCTGTCCGCCGGACTGACGCATTACGGCACGACGCCGGGCCCCATCTTTTTCGGCACGGGCTATGTCACGCAACAAACCTGGTGGAAGATCGGTTTGATCGCTTCGATTCCGAACATTCTGGTCTGGTCAACGGTAGGATTACTTTGGTGGAAGATATTGGGATGGTGGTAAGGAAGTCTCAACATGAAAAATGCGCACGCCAACGATTTTTTGCCGGCGTGCGCATTTTAGTATTACAACTTCTCGCATCAGGAGATGCGATTGGAGGACGCGCTAACGCGCTTCCTTAAAATTACGTTCGAGTTGTGAGTCTTTTTCTATGCTGCACCTCCTTGGTTATTGGCCCGAAAGTGGCGTTGAAGTTGATCTCAAAACAGCTCGCTTGAGCTCTTCATATGAAGCAATGCCGGTATGCTACTCCCGTTAAGTCAGGCTGACAAGACTCCTGCCAAAGATAATTTTCCGTTCGATGATTAGAGCAAATCGGCCAGAGCCATCTCAAAATCCTGCGCCATGCCTGGATGGCCGTGACGATTTGCCGCCTTGATTCCCTGTTCGTACGCCGCGCGGGCTTCGTCAATTTTCCCCAGGCGTTCCAGCGCCTGAGCCAGTTTGCCGTAAGCATTCCCCTGGTCGTCCGCCTGAGTCAGATACGCCTGTAACTCGGTTGCCGCCTCTTCGAAGCGTTCGAGTTTCAGCAATTCGTTGGCCAATCCGAAACGTACGGCAGCGTTGTTCGGGTCGGTGGCGATCATCTTCTTGAATAATTCGATTCTTGCTTCGGCCATCAGTTTCTTCTCTCCTTGGGTTGGTTGAATGGAAGTTGGCGATGATAGGCAGCGCGCGCGCAGGCGTCAAACCGTGACACTCGCTGTCCGGCTGGCTTATACTGCCGCGCGAATGAAACCCACAAACATCACCACGACAGAATACGCGCAACAGGCAAGCGAGCTGGAGCGGGCAGTTTCGGAAATTCCGGCCCGGCTGATTGCTCAGCGTCCTTCTGAATCCCGTTGGTCGGTTCTGGAAATCGTCAGTCATTTGGCGGACGCAGAGTTGCTGGCTGCGGTCCGCATCCGGCGGATCATCACGCAGGATCGGCCAAACTTTCAGGGATACAAACAGGAGCAATGGGCGATGGCTTTGGGCTACCGGCAGAGGCGCATCGAAACCGTAATGGCAAGGTTCGTCCTGTTGCGGCACGAGAATGCCGAACTGCTTGCCGGGCTGCCGGAAGGCGGGGAAATCTGGAATCACACAGGCGTTCACGATGAATACGGAACGCTTTCCCTGCGGCAGTTGATCGAAGATTATCTTTCCCATACGGCAAAGCATCTGGATCAAATCAGAAATGTCGCGGCTGATGTCGCCAATGGAAACAACGGCTGAAAGGAAATTTATGGCGAAGACACAGGAAAAGACTTCAACAATCGCAGTCTCGAAAGAAATGAAAAACAAGAAGGGCAAAGAGGCCAAGGCTCCAAAGGAAAAAAACGGCAATGCCCTGGTGGGCCGCGTTAAAAAGGTAATCAAGAAATCCCGCCGCAAGATGGGCGAAGAGAAATTCGAAAAAGAACTTCAACGCACCATCGCCTTTTTGGAGGAACTGCGGCTGAAACTGGATCACGCTCCAACCAGCAGGCCGGAGAAAACAGAGAAGGGGCGGAAGAAAGCCGCGGACAAGAAAGCTGTGGCCAAAACCAATACGGGGAATGGCCAGATCAAGGCCAAGTCAAAGGCCAGGTCCAATCCCAAACCCAATCCCAACCCATCCGTTTCACCTGCCGCGCCGCTTGATGAGGCATCGGCGGGGAAATGAACATATATGGCAATCCTGATTGATTCCTTCCACAACGGCGCGCGCGGACCCATTCGATACTGGCACCGGCGCTGCGGCCATCTGGTGTCGGACAGTTCACTGGATGAACTGCACGAATTCGCCGCCGGTCTGGGGTTGCGGCGCGAATGGTTTCAGCGGAAATCCGTTCCGCATTACGACCTGACCGGCCATCATTACGAACTGGCGCTGGAACGCGGTGCGATTCTGGTTTCGTCGCGGGAAATCGTCCGGCGCGCGGTCCGGCTGGAAACCAACGTGGTAACCGTGCGTATGTTTGCAGCCGCGGACAACAGCGATTGACAGCCGGAAAGCGCGGCCAGAGGCCAAATTGACACTGCTTCAAACCGCGTGCTACTTTGCCCGTTCGGTTTTCCCCATCCGATTTCGACAGGAGTAACTACTTTGCAAGGACCGAATATTGGCCAAATCGCGATCTGGTTTGTCATCTTTTTGCTGTCACTGACCGTGCATGAATGCGCGCATGCCTGGGCGGCGGAGAAATCCGGCGATTCGACAGGGCGCTATCTTGGCCGCATTACGCTTAATCCGATGCCCCATATTGATCTTTGGGGAACAGTCATTGTGCCGCTGGCAATGATGACCTTCGGCGGCTGGATGTTCGGGTGGGCCAAACCCGTTCCGTTCAATCCGACCAACCTGCGAGATCGTAAAACCGGGGAAATCCTGATCGCACTGGCGGGGCCGTTCAGCAACATTTTGCTGGCCATTATCTTCTTCATCCTGCTCAAAACGGTTGCCAGTGAATCAATGGCTTCGGCAACCAGCCTGATGGGAGATATGGCTGAGCCTGTTGGAATGATGCTGTTCATCGGCCTGCAGATCAACATTGTGCTGGCGATTTTTAACCTGATTCCGATCCCTCCGCTTGACGGACATCACGTGCTGCGGAATCTGCTGCCGGATTCACTGGCTGAATCTTTTGCTGAAGCTTCGCCAATGCTGGGGCTGATTGGGATGGTCCTGCTGATCAGCACAGGCTTTGCCGGATATTTGATCACTCCTGTCATGAATATGGTCTTAAGCTGGTTGCGGTGATGCCGCAAGGTCTTGATTACGCCAGACCACAAAACTCACCTCTTTCAATTTTCATTATGAAACGAATTCTTAGCGGTATGCGCCCGACCGGCAAATTGCACCTGGGCAATTACGAAGGCGCGCTTAAAAACTGGGTCAAGCTGCAGGACAGCTATCAAAGCTATCACTTTGTCGCCGATTGGCACGCGCTGACCAGCGATTACGCCGACACATCGCTTTTCAAGGAAAATACCATGGCAATGGTGACGGACTGGCTGGCGGCGGGGCTCGACCCGAACAAATGCACGATCTTCGTGCAATCGCTGGTGCCGGAACACGCCGAACTGCACATCTACTTTTCGGCGGTCACGCCGCTGGGCTGGCTTGAACGCGTGCCGACTTACAAAGAGCAGCGCGAAAACATCACCGACAAGGATTTGAGCAACTACGCGTTTCTCGGTTATCCGGTGTTACAGGCCGCAGACATCTGCATGTACAAAGCGCATTACGTCCCGGTCGGCCAGGATCAGGTCGCCCACGTCGAACTGACGCGCGAAATCGTCCGCCGCTTCAATAACTTTTACGGCGACGTTTTTCCCGAACCCGAAGCGCTGCTGACCGCCACACCCAAGCTGACGGGCACGGACGGCCGCAAGATGTCGAAAAGCTACAACAACACCATTGAACTGGGCGATTCTCCAGACGTGATTCGCGCCAAGACGCGGCAGATGATCACCGACCGCACGCGCATCAAAAAGGTTGATCCCGGCCATCCGGAAGATTGCGATGTCTGCCAGATGCACCGGATGTTCGTCCCGGCGGAACTCGCCGACATGTTCGACGACGATTGCCGTAATGCCCGCATCGGCTGCGTGGATCGCAAAAAAGCCCTGGCCGAAGCCTTGATCGAATACCTGGCGCCGATTACCGAACGCCTGAATTATTACCGCGCCCATCAGGACGAAGTCCGCGACATCATTCTGGATGGCTCGAAACGCGCGCGCGAAGAAGCCGGACGCGTGATGGGCGAAGTTCGCCGCGCGATGCAGATCGCCTGGGATTAGATGAAGTTTGGAAGCTACAACCCGGAAGCCGAATACCGCCAACGTCCTGGCGCATACGCCATCATCCTGAACGGGCAGGGGCAGTTCGCCTCCGTGCGCTGGCGCGACACTTATTTGTTGCCGGGCGGTGGTGTTGAACAAGGCGAATCGCTGGAAGACACCCTGACCCGTGAAGTCCGCGAAGAGTGCGCGCGCGAAGTCGCCATCGGAGAGTTCCTTGGCAGCGCCATCCAGTACTTCACCAACGAAAACGGCAGGCACTGGGAATTTCAATGCTCCTACTTTGAAGCGCAGTTTGGAACCGCGCTCGACAATGAACCGGAGCACGAACTGGTGTGGCTGAATGTCGCTGACGCCCATCATTTGCTGGCGCATGAAGTTCACGGTTGGGCGGTGAACCTGGCGGCGGAACAGTACCGCGACCGGTAGGAAGCGGGTCGAAACACAATGGCTAAAACTCAAAAAGACAAAGCGGCGGCGGGCGTGGCATTGGCCGAAATGCCGGAGCCAGAAGACGACGCGCGGCGCGATAATTACCGCGTCAAGCTGGAAGTTTTCGAAGGGCCGATGGACCTGCTGCTCTACCTGATCAAAAAAGACGAGATAGACATCAAGGACATTCCTGTCGCGCACATCACCAATCAGTACCTGGAATACCTGAACCTGATGCGGGAACTGGACATCGCCGTCGCCGGAGACTTTCTGGTGATGGCTTCGACGCTGATTTACATCAAGTCGAAGATGCTGCTGCCGCCCACGCCGAAAGTCGCTGGCGAAGAAGACCTCAACGAAGACCCGCGCGCCGAATTGATGGACCGGTTGTTGGAATACCAGAAGTTCAAAGAGGCCGCGCAAATGCTCCATTCGCGCGGCGAAATCGAATCAGCCTGCTTCACGCGCGGCGAACTGGAAACGGATAAGGGCAATCCGGAAGTTTCCGCGACGGTGTTTGATTTGCTGCGCGTTTTTCGCGAAATTCTGAAACGCGCCGAATCCGAAGCCGAGATGGAGATCCATCGCGACGAAGTCTCGATGTCCGAAAAACTGGCGCAGATTCATCTCCTGCTCGACACCAATGAAGAGGTCAATGTCCGCACGCTGTTTGAAAATTCCCGTTCAAAACGCGAATTGATCCTGACCTTCCTGGCCTTTTTGGAACTGGTCAAAGGCATGCAGATCACCCTGGTGCAGCGCGAACTGTTCGGCGATATTTTCGCGCGCAAGCGGACCGTGGCCATCACCTACGACCAGTTTGGCGAATTGGACGCCGACTCTCACGCCTCGCTGCACGCGGATTCCCGGGCCGGATTACCGACGAGCGGGGAAGTCGCCAGTGAAGAAGTGGCCGAAGCAGAACTTCTGGAGACAGCTAGCGATGCCTCTGAATCGCTGACGGAGCCGGAAAATACAGTTGTTCCCAACGAAGAAGAAAAGATTGATTGACCATGAACGAAGAGACACAGCAACCCGAAATCGAACCCCACGTTGAAGATCTGGCCCCAGACAAGGCAACGGAAGCTTATCCGGCGTCGCCGGAAGAAAGCTTGGCGGAAGAACAACTGTCAGCGGAACAAATTGCGGACGAACAACCGGCGGAAGAGCCTGCTCTTGAACCGGAGGTTGACGACGCCGATTCAGACTCCGCGCCGTTGGAAGAAGCAAGCGCCGAAGCGCCTGCCGATGAAGCCCCGGTCATTGAAGAATTCATGATTGAGGAATTGATCGTTGAAGAGGTGACGTTTCAGAACGAATCACCGGAAGAATTGGTTTCCGTCGGCGTTGATGAGCAGGACGAAACCATTCCAGGCGTTATCTCCGACGAAGCTTCTGGCGAAATATCCGACGATGCTGTGACTCCGGAAAATGCCGAACTGCCAGTCGAAGCCAAGGCCGACGCTGAAGCTGAAGCTGGTTCGGAAGAGCAGATTGCCACGGACGCTGAACTGCCCGTAGAAGCTCTTGCCGAAGCTGAAGACGTTTCGGAAGCGCAGGTCAACGCCAGCGCCGAATTGCCAGTGGAAACTGTCGTCGAACCCGAAGCTGTTTCGGAAGAACAAATCACCGCGACGCGCGACGAATTGAAACCGGCCATCGAATGTCTGCTGTTTGTCGCCGACGAGCCGCTGCCCTTCAAACAGCTTTGCAAGGTGCTGGGCGAAGTTTCCGAAGAAGATGTGCTGTGGGCGCTTGGCGAACTCGTGGCCGAATACGACGCGCGAAACAGCGGTTTGGAAGTTCGCGAAATCGCCGGCGGGTGGCGAATCTCGACGCGCCCGCAGAATCACGAATTCATTCGCAAATACCTGAAATCGCGCCCATCGGCCAGATTGTCATTACCCGCGCTGGAAACTCTGGCGGTGATTGCTTACAAGCAGCCAATCACCATCCCGGAGATTCTGGAAATTCGCGGCGTCAGTTCCTCGTCGGCAATCAAAACGCTGCTGGAAAAACGCCTGATCGTCACCAAAGGCCGCAAGGAAACTGTCGGCAAACCGATGATGTACGGCACTTCAAAAGAGTTCATGATTCAGTTCGGACTGAAAGACCTGAACGAATTGCCAAGCATCGAAGACTTTGAAGACTTGGCGCAGTAAGTTCGGAGTACTTTCTGAAAGCCGTACTCCAAACATTATGAATATCCTTTCGCT
Organism: Heliomicrobium sp.; assembly: GCA_021155085.1. Lineage (GTDB taxonomy): Bacteria > Acidobacteriota > Blastocatellia > RBC074 > RBC074 > RBC074. Next base: position 72,769 of record JAJNQA010000038.1, read on the forward strand.
CGAAAACGTCAGCAAAACCTTCGGCATCAAGCCACTCTTTTCATCTGTTTCGTTCGGTCTGGACGAAAGCGATAAGATTGGCGTGATCGGCGCGAACGGTTCCGGCAAATCCACGCTGCTGAAAGTTATCTCCGGGGAAGAACTGCCCGACACGGGCCGCGTCGTCATTGCCAATGGCCGGGTCATCGCCAACCTGTCGCAGAACCCGCCCTTCGATCCCAACCAAACCGTCCTTGAAGCCGTCTTTGCCGGAAGCAATGACGCGCTCAATCAAAAGCTGGATTTGCTGCGGCAATATGAAATCGCTTGCGAGCAATTGGCCGGGCAGGAAGGGCACGACGAAAAGCTGCTCAAGCGCGTCAGCGATTTGGCCGAACAACTGGAAATCTCCGGCGCGTGGGGGCTTGAGGTTGAACTCAAAGCCATTCTGAACGAACTCGGCATCACGCAGCTCAACGCGAAGATGAGCACGCTTTCCGGCGGCCAGCGCAAACGCGTCGCGCTGGCGCACAGCCTGTTTATCAAACCCGACCTGCTGATTCTGGACGAACCGACCAACCATCTGGACGCCGAAACGGTTGAATGGCTGGAGCGCTGGCTGGCCGATTTCAAGGGGGCGCTGCTGCTGGTCACGCACGACCGCTACTTTCTGGATCGCGTCACCAACCGCATCATCGAAATCGAACGCGGTCACGTGCAATCCTTCACCGGCAATTACGCCCAATACCTGGAAAAGAAACAGGAGCAGGAAGAACGGCAGGCCACCGAAGCCCAGAAGCTGAAACAGATGGCGCGGCGCGAACTGGAATGGCTGCGGCGCGGCCCGAAGGCGCGCACCTCAAAATCCAAAGCCCGCATTGACCGCGCCAATGAATTGATCCAACAATCGCGCCAGGCCGCCAGCGACATCGCCAGCAAGAAATCGCTCGACATCGCGTTTGAATCCAATCGCCTGGGCAAAAAGATTCTCGGCTTGCGCAACATCAGCAAAAGCTACGGCGAAAAAAAGGTCGTCAATGATTTCAGCTACCAGTTCCGGCGCGGCGACCGCATCGGCATCATCGGCGCCAACGGGGAAGGGAAGACGACGCTGCTGGAAATCATCGCCGGGCGGCAAACCCCTGATACTGGCGAAATCGAAAAAGGCGAAACCGTCGTCATCGGCTATTACGATCAGGAAAACCGCGAATTCGACGAATCCGTGCGGCTGATTGACTACATCAAAGAGGTCGCCGAACACATCCGCACCACCGACGGCGGCCTGATCACCGCCAGTCAGATGCTGGAACGATTTCTGTTTCAACCCGCGATGCAGTATCAGCCGATTGCCACGCTCTCCGGCGGCGAACGGCGCAGATTGTATTTACTGCGAATGCTGATGGGCGCGCCCAACCTGTTGCTGCTCGACGAAATCACCAACGACCTGGACATCCCGACGCTGGTCGCGCTGGAAGAGTACCTGGAAACCTTTCCCGGCTGCCTGGTCGTTGTCAGCCACGACCGTTACTTTCTGGACCGCACGATTGAATACATTTTCCGTTTTGAAGGCGGAGGGAATGTTCGCGAATATCCCGGCGATTACAGCGGCTTTCTGGAAATCCGCGAACGCGAAAAAGCCGAAGCCGGGATGGCCAAAGCCCAGGAAAAAGCGCGCGAACAGAAACAGACTGCCAGCGTTCCGGCGAGCGAAGCTTCAGCCAAACGCAAACTGACCTTCAAGGAAAAACGCGAACTGGAAGAACTGGAAGCCCGCATCGCCGCCGCCGAGGCCTGCAAAAGCGAAGTCGAAGCCGAACTCGCCGCCAATGGCAGCGACCACGTTCTGGTCGCGAGACTGTACGACGAATTGCAGTCGCTCAGCCTGGCGCTTGATCACGATCTGGAACGCTGGGCGGAATTGGCGGAACTGCTAGGGTAAAGGCAAGGCCTTGATCGTCGTTTTGGCGATGGCGGCAATTACGCTGCTTTTCGGGCCGTTTTTGACCGCTTTGCCGCTGGCCGGGCTGGTACGTCCAGATGATCCACGAGCCACCCGAACAGAGCAGCAGGTTTAGAGCCGAAGAATCGCTCTGCCACTGTCGTTCCGTGCTCGACATTCAGGAGCCGGAAGCGGAAGCGGAATTCAAACCGGCGGAGTGTTTGAACTTCCACAGTCATCGGCAAAAAAGTCGTCCAGGTTGATGTGCAGGAACTGCTGAAGGGCCTGGATTTGGAAGGAATTCGCCGCCGCGAGGACAAGCGAGAAGCTTTGGCTGAAATGCGCGAAGAGCCGATTCGTGTGTTTATCAGTTACGCGCACAAGGACGAACGATTTCGGCCGGCGTTGGAGCCGCATTTGAAACTGACCCAGCGACAAGGGCTGATTGCGACCTGGCACGACCGGTTGATCAAGCCGGGCGCGGAATGGAAGGACGTGATTGACGCCCGCTTTTGAACTTTTGAACTGGCGCGATTGACTCGCCAAGCGCCAACCGGCTACATTCTCGCGCGTTCCCAACTGACAAATGTTTTCTCACTTCAAGCACAATTTCCCGCTGGAGGAAAACCAATGTTAATCCGATGCTTTCTGCTCTCGGCACTGTTATTTACGCTTTTGACCAGCGTCAGCGCGCAGGATCGCTGGCCGCAGTTTCGCGGCGCGCAATCGCTGGGCGTGGCCGAAGACGCCAATCTGCCCGACAAATGGAGCGCGACCGAAAACGTCGCCTGGAAAACCGAAGTGCCCGGCATGGGCTGGTCTTCGCCGATTGTCTGGGGCGACCGGATTTTCATCACCTCGGTCATCAACACGGGCGAAACCGAGCCGGTCAAAAAGGGATTGTATTTCGGCGGCGAACGTCCGCTGCCGGCAGCCGAACACCGCTGGATGGTGTACGGCGTGGATTTCAAAACCGGCAAGATCGCCTGGGAGCGCGAAGTGTTCCGCACCGTGCCGAAGATCACGCGCCATTTGAAAAACAGCTACGCTTCGGAAACGCCTGTGACGGACGGGGAGCGCGTATACGCTTACTTCGGCAACGTCGGGTTGTTTTGCTTCGACATGAATGGCAAGCCGCTCTGGAATCAGATGTTCGAGCCGAAGAAAACCCGCTACGGCTGGGGCACGGCGGCTTCGCCCGTGCTGTACAAAGACCGGCTGTACATCGTCAACGACAACGACGAACAGTCCTATCTGCTGGCGCAGGACAAAAAGACGGGCAAACAGCTCTGGAAAGTGGATCGAGAGAAGGAAACAAACTGGGCGACGCCGTACATTTGGGAAAGTGGCACGCGCACGGAATTAGTCGTGCCCGCGACCAAAGGCGTTCGCTCTTATGATCTGGACGGCAAGGTGCTGTGGGAATTCAAGGGCATGTCATCCATTGCCATCCCCGTGCCGTTTTCAAAACACGGGCTGCTGTACATTGCTTCGGGTTATGTGGGCGACCAGCATCGCCCGGTTTATGCGATCAAGCCGGGCGCTTCGGGCGACATCTCGCTGAAAGAAGGCGAAACCAGCAACCAATTCATCGCCTGGTATCAGCGGCAGGCCGGGCCGTACAACCCTTCGCCGATTGTTTACGGTGATTTGTATTACACGTTGCTGGATCGAGGTTTTTTCACCGCCCACGATGCCAAAACCGGCAAAGAGGTTTACGGCAAACAGCGGATTGATCCGGCGGCGGGCGCGTTCACTTCTTCGCCATGGGCGTACAACGGCAAGCTGTTTTGCCTGAGCGAAGACGGCGACACCTTTGTTATTCAGGCGGGGGGCGAATACAAATTGCTCGGCAAAAATTCGCTGGATGAACTGTGCATGGCGACGCCCGCGATTGCCAAAGGCAGTTTGATCATCCGCACAGCATCGAAGCTTTACCGGATTTCCAATGGTGGAAAGAAGTAGTCCACCAGTTCAATACACAACAAAAGAACATGCCTAGATTCTCTGCTCTAACCATTTCTCTGCTCATTTGCCTGTTTGCGCCTGCGGCAGGACAAGTTCCACAAACTGCTCCGACCCAGGAAGCCGCCAATGAACCAGTTCGCGCGATCAAAGCGCCCCGCACGCCGCTGCCCAGCGAAGAAGCTTCTGCCAATGTGAAGCGGTTTTCGTTCATCGTGTACGGCGACACGCGCGGACGGCGCGACGGATTCGAGCAGCAGTACGAACATTCGCTGATCGTCAATTCCGCCGTCCAGAACATCAAGAAGCTGGAAAAGACCAATTTTCCGGTTCGCTTCGTGCTGCAAACCGGGGATGGCGTTGCCAATGGCCGGATTGGGCGGCAGTGGAATGTCAGCTACATTGATTTGATCAACCGGCTGACGCAGGACGGCGGCGTGCATTACTTTCTGGCGCCAGGCAATCACGATGTCAGCAGCGCCGCCACGCACGATGATCCGCAGCGGCAAATCGGGCTGAAGAACTTTTACGCCGCCAACGCGGAACTGATTCCGCCGAACGGTTCGCCGCGCCGGATGACCGATTACCCCGTGTTTTCGTTCGGCTACGGCAATTCCTTTTTCATCGCCTTCGATTCCAACATTGCCGGAGATGAGAAACAGTTGGAGTGGATCAAAACGCAGCTTGAAGGTCTGGATCGCAACCGCTATCGCAACGTGTTTGTTTATTCGCATCATCCGGCGTTTTCATCCGGCCCGCACGGTGGCGCGCGAACCGAGTTGCAAAGCGGCATCATCCGGGAAAAATTCATGCCGCTGTTCCGCAAACACCATGTCAAAGTCTTCTTCAACGGTCACGACCATTTCTTTGAACATTGGGTGGAACGGTACGAAGACAGCGCGGGAAAACACCGGCTGGACCATGTCCTGACCGGCGGCGGCGGCGCGCCGCTGTATGCTTACGCTGGCGATCCGGACACGCGCGACTACGTCAAAGCTTATGCGGCGGAGAAAGTCTCGCTAGACCGCATCGCCAAACCCGGTTACGAGCCGGGAATGAACGCCTACCATTACGTCCTGGTTCAGGTGGATGGCGAAAAGATCAAACTGGAAGTCATCGGCGTGGATTGGGGACGCGATTTCCAACCGTATCGCAGCAACAAGGCAACGTTGGGCGATCCGGAAAACTAATCACTCATTATCACTCTTAATTTTTACTGGAAAGATTTTTGATCAATGGCAAAACTTAGCGCATTTCCGAAAGCATTCATGGACGATTTGTGCGTCACGCGCACCATGTCGTTATTCGATTGGATAGATCTGGCCGCCACGCTGGAAGTGGACGGCATAGAAATGTATCCGGGCTTTTTCGCCAGTTTCGAGCCGGATTACGTGGCGAAGGTCAAACAGCACGCGGATTCGAAAAACCTGGAAATTCCGATGATGTGCTGTTCGCCGGACTTCACCCAGCACGACGCCGCGGAGCGCGAAAAGGAACTGGAAAAAGAACGGTTCTGGATTGATTTGACGGCGCAACTTGGCGGGCGATTCTGCCGCGTGCTCTCGGGGCAGCGCCGCGAAGACGTTTCGCGCGAAGATGGCATTCGCTACACGGTCGAATGCATCAACGCGGTGATTCCTTACGCCGCCGAACGGAACATCGTTCTGAACATGGAAAATCATTACAAGGACGGTTACTGGAAATACCCTGAATTCGCGCAACGGCTGGATGTGTTTCTGGATGTCATCAATCAAATTGATTCGCCGTGGTTCGGCGTCAACTTCGATCCGTCGAATTCGATCATTTGCGGCGAAGACCCGCTGGATGTGCTCGCTGCCGTCAAACACCGCGTCATCACGATGCACGCTTCGGATCGCTATTTGATCAGTGGCACGATTGAGGATTTGAAATCCCAGGACGGTTCAACCGGCTACGCCAAGAATCTGAAGCATGGCGTCATCGGCAAGGGCCTGAACGATTACGACGCCATTTTCTCGACGCTGAAAAAAGAAGGCTTCGACGGATGGATTTCCATCGAAGATGGAGAAAACGGCATGGACGAATTGCGTGAATCCGTGCGGTTCCTGCGCGGCAAGATGGCGGAACATTTCGGTTCGTAACTTGCGGGAGTGGGGCGATTTGTCCAATCGCCCCATATTCAACCTATGCGCCCACAGGTATTCGTCACTCGGCAGCTTCCTCAACCAGCCATGGAACGGCTGGCGCAAATCTGCGATTGCCGCATCGGCACTGCGCGCGGCGAACTCAGCCGGGAATCGTTGCTGGCGGGCCTGCAGGATGCTGATGGTTTGATCTGCATGCTGACCGACCAGATTGATCGCGAAGCGATTGCAGTGGCAACAAAATTGCGCATCATCGCCAATGTCGCCGTCGGTTTTAACAATATTGATGTGGCGGCGGCGCAGCAGCGCGGAATTTACGTGACCAACACGCCGGACGTGCTGACCGAGGCAACGGCGAATCTGACCTGGGCGTTGATTCTGGCCGTGACGCGGCGCGTGGTTGAGGCTGATGCGTTCGTGCGAGCGGGCAAATTCACCGGATGGGAATTCGATCTGCTGCTCGGCAGCGGATTATCCGGCAAGACGCTTGGCGTGATTGGTTACGGCAAGATCGGACGCGCGGTGGCGCGGCGCGCGACCGGCTTCGGAATGAGCGTGGTGTATTGCGGGCGGGACGACATCGCCTACCGCGACGATCCGCAGCACAACGCGCTGATGATGTCCCGCCAGACCGCCACCGCGCCGCTCAATCAAAGCGCAAGGATTGACGGATTGGCCGCCCGCCGGATGACTTTCAATCAACTGATCGAAACGGCGGATGTTCTGACCCTGCACGTCCCGCTGGCGGCGACCACCCGCCACTTGATCAACTCCGCGGTGCTCGCGCGAATGAAACCGTCCGCCCATTTGATTAACACCGCGCGTGGCCCAGTGGTTGACGAAACTGCTTTGGTCACCGCATTACAGCAAAAACAAATTGCCGGAGCCGGCCTGGATGTTTACGAGCACGAACCGCTGGTCAGCGCGCCACTGATTGAAATGCCAAACGTGGTCCTGCTTCCGCACATTGGCAGCGCGACTCGCGAAACACGGACTGCGATGGCGATGCTGGCGGTCGAAAATGCCATTGACGCGTTGTCCGGGCGAACGCCACGCAACACAGTCTGAGGGGCGTTGAGTTTAATGAGCCAGCCGCTCACCCTCATCCATCATCTTCGTCATCTTCTCAACCGAAGTCGCTTCGCAGTAAATGCGCAGCACCGGCTCAGTTCCTGATTGACGGAAGAGAATCCAGCTTTCATCCTCAAAAAACAGCTTTGTGCCATCGAGCGTGGCGACATTAACAACTTTTTCACCCGCAAATGTGTCTGGTGTGTTGTCGCGCATCTCCGCCACCAACTTCAGTCCGACGGAAATATCCACGTGCAGGTCGCGACGTTCAAAATGAAATTCGCCGAACTCTTTCCAGATGTCGCGGATGATTTCGGAAGGTTTCTTGCCCATCGCCAGCACCGCTTCCAGCAGCAGCAGGCAGTTGAAAACGCCGTCGCGTTCCGGGATGTGTCCGCGCACGCCGATGCCGCCGGATTCTTCGCCGCCGGTCAGAAAGTCGTTGGCCGGATCGAGCATCAATTCGCCGACGTGTTTGAAACCGATGGGGGTTTCAAACAGCCGGAAGCCGTAACTTTCCGCGATGCGTTTGACGATTACCGATTGCGAAAAGGTTCGGACGACGGAGCCTTTCAAGCCTTTGTTCCGCACCAGATGCAGCAACAGGATCATCAGGATTTGATGCGTGTTGATGTATTCGCCCCGTTCGTCCATCGCACCGACGCGGTCGGCATCGCCGTCAGTGATCAGCGCCATCAGCGCGCCGCGTTCGCGAATGACGCGGCTGGTCAGTTCCAGATTCCACGGCATTGGTTCCGGCAGCACACCGCCGAAAAGCGGGTCGCGTTCGGCGCGAATGGTTTCGACGCGCAGTTTTCCTCCCGCCAGCATCGTTTCAATCCAGCGTCCGCCGGTTCCGTGCATCGGATCGGCAATGATCAAGGCATCAGCATTGCGCAGATCCTTGATCGCCACGAAGTTTTCGATGTGGCGGCGGTAATCGTCTGGCGGCGTGATGACATTGGCCAGACCCTGCGCCTTCGCTTCCGCCAGAGGCAGGCGTTGCGGCGTGGTTGAGCCGACCAGCTTTTCGATCTGGTTGGTGATGGCCGGCGTGGCCGAACCGCCGAACGGGGCTTTGAATTTGAATCCGTTGAATTCCGGCGGATTGTGCGAAGCAGTGATCATCACTCCGCCGTCCAGGCCGCGCCGTTTGACTTCAAACGAAACCAGCGGCGTCGGCACGTCAATGTCGAACAAATCCACGGCAACCCCATTGCCCGCAAAGACTTCCGCCGAGCGCTGGGCAAACAAATCAGACAGAAAGCGCCGGTCATAACCGACCAGCACGGATAAATTTCCGCTTGTATTTTGCGTTTTCAGGTAATCAATCAGGGCCTGCGTCACGATTTCGACGTTCGCGAAGGTGAAGTCCTCCGCGATGCGCGCGCGCCAGCCGTCAGTGCCGAACTTGATAATTGCCATAAGTCAGGTGGTAGGTGGCAGGTGACAGGTGGTAGGTGGTTTCTGACTATCACCTGCCACCTATCACCTGCCACCTAAATAATCGTGTAATCCGTCAGCGAAGACTTGTCGCCGAGCGTCGCGCCGTCAACCTTGGAGTTGCGGCCAATGATCGCGCTTTTGCCGATGATCGAGTTGCGGATTTCGGCGGCTTTGCCGATGCGCGCGCCAGAAAGCAGCACGCAGTTTTCGATCTTCGCGCGCTCTTCGACCACGCAGTTCGCGCCCAGGACCGAATTCGTGATTTCAGCGCCGGGTTTAATCGAACAAGTCGGGTCAATCGCCGAACGCGCATCAATTTTCACCGGCTCGCTTTCGCCGGGCGAGCCATTGGAATTGAGCGGCTTGCGGTCGGCGTCGAAGGATTTGATGCGCCCGTTAATCAGATCGTCGTTGGCCTGCAAATACCGCTGCGGCGTGCCGATGTCCAGCCAATACTCCGACATCGTGTAAGCAAAAAACGGCTCGTTGTTCGCCAGCAGCGCGGGGAAAAGCTGGTATTCAAACGAGAATTTTTCGTTTGCCGGGATGTAATTCAGGATGTGCGGCTCCAGCACGTAAATACCGGCATTGATCGTGTTGCAGGTGATCTCTTCCGGCTTCGGCTTTTCCAGAAACCTGCGCACGCGGCCATCGCTTTCGGTTTCCACCAGACCGTAGGCTGAAGGGTTCTCCACCGGCGTCAGCACAATCGTCGCCGCGGCATTTTTTTCGCGGTGATGGGCGATGACATCAGCGATGTTGATGTTGGTCAGAATGTCGCCATTGAAAACCACAGCCGTCTGCGTCAAATGCTCCTGCGCATTTTTGTAGGCTCCGGCGGTGCCCAGCGGCGAAGCTTCGACGGCATAGTGGATCTTCAACCCATTTTCGTCTCCGTCCCCGAAAATATCCGCGATCTTGTTCGGCTGGTAAGACAGCGACAGCGTAATCTCCTTGATCCCGGCGCGTTTGAGCAGTTCGAGTTGATAATAAAGGAATGGGCGATTGACGATGGGAACGACAGGTTTAGGCGTGTAAATTGTGAGCGGTCTCAGGCGAGTGCCTTCGCCGCCCGCCAAAATCAGTGCTTGCATCAGAACAGATGTTCTCCTTGCTTATTTGATCTGTCCCACGAAATGAGGCAGGAGTGTAGTCACCGTCATTCGAGATGTCAAAAGGCAAAGGCATCCACAACGCACGCTGCGTTTTGACGCCCTCCGACTGCTTGCAGTATTTTATGTGGCTAAATGAGCCGCCACCGGCGGTCACCATCACGTCATCAAACGATTCAAACTAAAAAAGGACCCCGACTATGTCTGCTATCAACATGTCCGCAATCAAATTAATCCAGGAGCGTATTCCCCAGCAGGTGGATGCGGCGCTCGGCCAGCACGTGCGCTCCGCCGAAGGCTGGGCGACAAAAGTTCGGCTCTGGTTTTCCCTCACCTCCCTGGTTGCCGCAACGTGGATGTGGAATCACCCATCGAGCGCCGGGATGATTTACCTGATTCTGGCTGCCGTCTGGCTGGTCACGGCGATTGCCACTGGCCTGCTCGCCAAAAGCGGCGCGTCCGAAGCGTTGGTCAGCAAAACGACGCTGCTGGATCTGACCATCATCCATCTCGGCCTGGCGGCCTTCGTGCAGCAGGGACTGTTTCCACGGCTCGGTGCAGGCGTCTTTCTTTGCTACTTCCCTGTCCTGGCGATTGCCGCCAATCGGTACCGGATGATGCTGGTCGTCCAGTCTTCGATATACGCCATGCTCGGCTACGGGCTGATTTCCTATCTGGGCGGCAGCCCGCCCTGGTTCCGGTTGTCGCTGCTGGCCGCGACGGCGTTTGTTTTCGCCATGGGTTCGCGCAAACCGAAGGATTTGGTCGTTACCGTCGCCAAGACCGCGTTGCAGGAAGCTTACGATCTGGGCGCGAAACAGAAAGAAGTCGAATTGACCGCGCAAGTCCATCAGCTCTTCCTGCCGCCACCCCTGGTGGATTTGCCCGCCATCTGGAGTTCGTCAAAGCATGGCGCGGGAACGGAATCCGGCGGCGATTACTACCAAATCTTTGAAACGGCGCGCGGCCCGCTGGTTGTGGTCGGCGACCTTTCGATTGAAGCAGGCAAGAAATTCGAAGCGCTGACCGCCACCGCGGACCTGCATAAAACCTTGTCAAAGATCGTCAGCCTGCACGCTGAGGAACCAGGCTTGACGACGATTCTAGAGGAATTGAACGCCGATTTATTCGCTAAACACCGCCCGCTCACCTGCGTGCTGGCCCAATGGCAAGGTGACAAATTGCATTACGTCAATGCCGGTCACCTGCCGCTGTTCCACATGAACAAACCGCAAGGCGCGCAGACCGCCGGACACAAACAATTGCCCGTGACCAGTGGCCCGGTTGGCAAGCAGGCGAACGCAACGTTTACCGAATCCGTCGTCCCCTTTCCCGCGCGCGACCTGCTGCTGATTTACACCGACGGCGCGTTCGCGAAGATCACCGGCGACCGCGAAAAAGGCGTCGCCGAAATCGAAGCGATGGCCGAACGCTTCAGCAGCGGCGAAGTCACCACGCTCTGCCACCGTGTGTTCGACTGCGCGCAGCCTGGCTACGATCCCATCAAAGATGATGCGACGGTGGTCGTGATTCGCCGCCAGCCAACCAGTGCCGGAACAGCAACAGAAACCGCCGGGGCAGCTGCGGTGAATTGAGCTTTGAGCCGGAAAGGGCGTGCATCTTCGAATACAAATAGGTTAAAATGCGTTTGGTCGTTTGCGAGCGCCCCAGCAATATCATTTACATCCTCCAAGAGCTTCACCGCCGAAACCGGATTATGGAAGAGAGAATTAAGGCCAAAGAGATTGTCATCAAAGTCCTGGATTGTATGCACAACAATCTGGAGGAGGTGTACAAAGCGACATACGCTCCGGCTCGTTATATCGTCCACCTCCATCCCGATGATTACGACCGCCTGGAAGGTCTCTTTTCGAAAATCAAGGAGGGAATTGCCCAGGCATTGCAGGACGAGCTTGATGCGCTAAATCGAGGCGCCCAACCCAAAGGATTATTGACGGGTAAATTGGCGCGATTGGGATTAAGGCAAATTGATGAGATGACTTACGAACGCGCCGGCCCGCAATGGAACATCGAAATTCAGGCAGACGCGCAGGAAGAAATTTTCCCCGGCTCCCTGATCATTGAATCCTTCAACGACCTGGACTCGCAATCCGACAACGTCAGCGGCGGCGGACGCACCATCCGTGTCGTCGAACGCCACACCGCCAGCGGAACCAGCCGTTCCCGCGAAGTCATCCGAAACGACTCCGCACCGCAACGCATCTATGCCCGCATTAGCTATCGCGATGAAAACGGCCTAGCCGTTTATGAAATGACGAAACCGCTCATCAAAATCGGACGTGGCAAACGAGCTTATGCCACCGATCTGACGCTGAACGCCTCGGAAGACATATCGCGCGAGCATCTGCACATCCGCTACAACGAAACCTCGCGGCAATTCGAGATCAAGGACCTCAGTACGCTGGGCACGAAAGTCAATAATGTCTCCGTCAGAAAAAGCGTTGGGATAGACAAGGCAACCAACGAAAAGAAATATATGGATCTTTGGGATCCATTGCCTTTTCCGGCCCAGATCGTCCTGGCCGATCTGTTGGTGCTGGAATTTGCCGGTGTCACCCCCACTTGAGACGAATGAACGGCCTTCGCTTTGCCTGAAACCGAAGGGCCTGAAGGAGATTGTCATGCCAACTGCTCAAAAAGTAGCTGTTGAAATCAAGTCGTACTATCGGACCGATATTGGCATCATTCGCTCCAACAACGAAGATATTGGCTATGCCTCTTCCAAGCATGGAATCTTTGTCGTGATTGACGGCATGGGCGGTCAGGCAGCCGGCGAAGTCGCGGCGCGCGAAGCCTGGAGAATTATCGTCGAGAGATTGCAAAGAAGCGACGGAACGGTCGAAAACCGCATCCGTGAAGCGATCGTGCTGGCGAACAACGCAATTTATGACAAGGCCCAGGAAAAAGATGATTATCAAGGAATGGCCTGCGTCTTGACGGTGGCAGTGGTCGAAGGGAACGAACTTTTCTATGGACATGTGGGCGATACTCGTCTTTACCTGTTACGCCCTGACGGAAAAGACGAAGAACGAATCGTTAAACTCACCAGTGATCACTCTCCTGTCGGCGAACGCGAAGACAGCGGCGAACTGAGCGAAGAACAGGCAATGCATCACGTCCGCCGCAACGAAGTCTTTCGCGATGTCGGCTCGCAATGGCACGATCCTCACGACCTGTATGACGACAACTTCATTGAATTCAGGCATCACCCCTTCGAATCAAATTGGGCATTGTTGCTTTGTAGCGACGGTTTGACTGATTTAGTCAAGAAGAAAAAAATTCTCGACCTTGTCGAGCAGTATGCCGACAAGCCCGAAGATGTCACACTTCATCTGATTAACGCCGCCAATGACGCGGGAGGCAAGGATAATGTCACCGTCGTCTTTGCCGCAGGGAACGATTACGCCAGGGCGCTACGTGGCGAGTTTCCCGTGGAAACTGCTATCGTCCATCCTATTAACAGAGACGAGATTCCCACCAGCCGGCGTCCTGAGTTCGTGCCCGCACAGCCGAGACCAGCCACGACGGCTGTTTCCGCACGCCACGTTTCTCCACAGCAGAGGAATCTGCCCGCGCAATTGCCGCAGAATTATTCTTTGTCGCCATACGGGCACGATTGGGCAATGGTAAATGGGCGTCAGCCGTCGCCTGAGCAGAATCTTTCTCCCCAAAGATTATTACTGCCAGGAGAAGCCTCTGAAACTTGGACACCGATATCAAAGAAGCTTCTCAAGTGGAGCGGAATTCTGCTGGCTGGCGGAGCGTTCGCAGCCGTATGCGTCTACCTTTTACACCTCATCGCTCAAAATTCGTCCAGCAATTTGCCCCCAGTTCCCTCCTCCGACGGCACCGGAGTCAGTGAAGTCACCCTGCGCGTTGGAACTGCACAGGAATTCAAAACCATTCGCGCCGCTCTTGAGAATGCACCCAAAGGCTGCCGGATTCTTATTGACTCAGGAACCTATGAAGAGCCTATCTCACTGAGAGACAAGGAGGAGATTGCGTTGATTGGTAAGGACGCGGTACTCAAACTACCGGCGAAATATACTGGTGAACGCAACATGATCATTCTTGATGGCGTGAAAAATGTTAAGATTTCCGGATTTGTTATTCGCGGGGAATCCGGGGCACCTATTGACGTTGGAGTATGGGTCAGGGATTCAACAATCGAGTTATCGAATTTGAGCATTCACGGCACGAATAAGTTTGGGCTACGTATATTCAGCGAGTTTGGGAAGTCAAGGGTGAATTTGAAGGAAAGTAGGATCATAGATGTAAAAGGCCAGGGTGTTTCAGTCGAAGGAATGAGTGCCGTGAAGATTGAGGACACCGAATTTATCCTGAATGGCAGAAGGTGCTTCCATATCGGCACAACAAAATTAGAAGACGGCGAGAGTTTGAGTTGCGATCCTAAATACGCAGTGTCATCCGCAGCCCAATCCAGTAACGCTGCAACGTCTAAACAGTAATATTATTAAAATTCAGCAGGTTTATTTGTCTTCAGCCGAATCAACCAGATTTTCTTCGGCGATTCCGTAGTCAAAAACTCAATTTCATCACTCAAAAGTGTTGCGAGGAGGAAGCATGGCCAAAACCGTTCGCTTCACGGATTTTTTGCATTACCGGATAGAAAAAGAACTGGGCGGGCACATGTCCAAGGTTTATCTTGCGTTTGACACACAAGTCCAGCGATCCGTCGTGCTCAAGTTAATTCCCAATATTCCGGATCAGGAACTCGACATCGAAGCGGAAAGAAATGGCGCGGAAGCTCAGAAAAGGCTTTGGGCGAGGGACTTGCGCGTACCGGAAATTTACGCTTGTAGAATTGAAGGCGAATACTTTTACGTCGCCATGGAGCACGTCGAAGGGGAGGATTTGTCACAAAAAATCCGGCGCGGGCCAATCCCGCCCGATCGCGCCGCCAGATATTCCATTGAAATCCTGCAACTGATTGAAAAGGCGCAGGGAATTCACATCATTCATGGCGACATCAAACCCGGCAACATCCGCATCACATCAGAGGAGAAAGTCAGGGTCTTAGATTTCGGCATTGCCAAGGCGGTATCCACGCAGCGCAACTCGACCAAAAACCCGTTCCGCAGCACGGAGTATGCCTCGCCGGAACGCATTGACGACGGCAACATGAGTGTTGAGTCTGACTTATGGTCGGTCGGGGTGACACTGTATGAAATGGTCAGCGGACAAAGACCCTTCAAAGTTTCACTGAACCAACGCCAACAACGGGACAGCCGGGCAATTGATGCTGCAATAGAAAGGGAAATTACCGCCTATGCTCGCAACGGCAACCCGAAACAACTGACGCAATCACTCAGCCACTGTCCCGAGTCGTTACGATTGATCATCGAAAAAGCGCTCGCCCCTCAATTGGTCTACAGGTACATCACCCCAGCGGAATTTCGAGAAGATCTGGAAAGATTTCAGCGCGGCGAGAAAACCCTGGCCGAGATGGAAGCCGAAAGTATCGCCGATGCCCCGACGCGCCGGACAAACAAACTTCCCAACGCGGAGCAGGACCCGGCAACGAAGCGGACGGCCACCCGTCCGCTGGAAACTCCCTCGCCATACTCCATCCCATCATCCGAAACGACTCGCTCGGCGAGAGTTGAGCCGCCGCCCATTCTCAGTTCTCCACTCCCCGCGCCACCGAATCCTGGCACGCCACCGCTGGCCAAACCGGCGGCTCCCCTTTCCACAAAATCGAAAGGCCACGGGCGGTGGGCGGTGCTTGGAGTAGCGGGATTGGTGCTGATTTACCTGCTGGCCAATGAATACAGCGTCTGGAGCGGCATCCGGCAAATCGAACCGGAACTGACCGGCGCGGCTTCGCCCGAAGAAATCGGGCGAAAGTACGAGTTATACCAGGCGCTGGCCAAACGCAGTTACCTGTTCGGGTTGGGGCTGAAACCCGGCAACGCCAGTTTGCGCGAGCAACTGGTCAAACGCGCCAATGCTGAAATTGACCGCTACCGCAATCCGCAAACCGCCGATACGGTCAAGAAAACCAATTGGCTACAGGCGGAACTCTGCCTGCGCTGGGCTACGGATTTGAGCAAGGATAGCGAAATCGAAGCTCGCCTGCCCTACTGCGAAGGTCACATTCTGCGCATCAGCGGTACCCCGTACGAGGCGATCCGAAAGTTTGAGAAAGCCGCCGAACTCAAACCGGACTGGGTGGACCCGCATCTGGGCTTGGCGCGCATTTACACCTACGACTCCAGAGCGAAGAACTCAGACAAAGCGGAAAGCGAGATTCGTAAACTCGAAGGTCTGGGTTATCAGGAAACTACCCTGACGGCGCTGGACGCTGACAACTGCCTGGCTCGTTCCAACGACGATTACCGAGTCGCTCGCGCCCTGCGCAATCCCGTTGAGGAAAAGGAAATGCTCAACAAAGCAAGACAAAGCTGCGAACGCGCCCAGGAACTTTACGGCAAGATTCCGAACTTCGGGAATTCCAGGAGAAATAAAGACGCCGCTCGCCAACGTTGCGACCAGATTAATCAGCGATTGGGGGAAATGGAATAAGTGCCGCGATGAATCATCGAGGGCTGGAAAGATGTGACTTCCTTTAACGGCGCTCAGTTAGATGTCAATGGAAGTTAAATTTGGGAGAGCAGGGTGAGCAAAAGGAATAAAGGGAGAGGTAGACAGAGAAACAGAACGTGCATTTCACATTCTCGGAAAGCAACCCCTCATCACAAAAAGGGCGCTTCACACTCCAAGAAAGTAGTCCCCAGTCATAAGCCGAACCTTCAGAAAATCATTGGTATAACAAGCTCGTCCATTCGACTTGCTCCAGGCAAGTTTACATGTAGGTTTATCTCAACTTTTCTACGATTGGGAGACAAAGGGAAAGAAGTCGGTATTCGAGTGGGCGATTGGCTCGCTAGTTGGTTCAGACAATCCAAATGGGGGCGAATAATCTCTTATCTGCCGTTACTTCTTTTTATGCTCCTGCTACTGAAACTCCCTTTACGCGAAAACGATCCAAGCCGGACTCCAAATATCGCTGGACTCTGCAATCAGTTAAGACCTCAAGACCTTCTCCACCGGCAACGTGCGGCAAAAATGCTGATCGAGAAAGAAGAGATGAACCGGCCCAGGCGCGAGGCAGCGAGGAGGCTTAAAGAGCTAGGCCAAGAAGCTCAAGAAGCAGTTCCCAGGCTGATTGAATCAATAAAAGACGAAGATGACGAAGTGCGAAAAATATGTTGTGAAGCACTTCAGGAGATGGGATTGCCATTGAACCTGTTCGTAGCGTTAGGCAAGGAAAATTCTCTTGTTTTAGCCAAAGCCCTCGACCAGCAGCAATATCCGGAAAGCGTGGAAACAGCAACCGCCACAACCGCGTCGGTAGCGATTGTGCCTATGCTTCTTCCATTTCTAAATCACTCTGACCGAGATGTTGTCAATCAGGCCGCCCAATCATTGTCTTTGATTTACCACCCTTCCGCTAAATCGGCGGTTCGCATCAAGGATCTGCTTAACCGGCTCATAAATGCCATTGAATCACGGCAGGAAGGAAACAGTGCGGTACAAGAATCCCTCGGAAGAATTGTCAGTAAGTTTAAAGATCAGGCGCCAGGTGAACTAATGACCATATACACAGGTGCACAATATCCTGCTCGCAAAGCCATTCTTGAGACTATAGGCATGGTCAGCGATAGCCGAGTTATGGCGTTTGTCTTTGCCAGGCTGAGTGATCAAGACATCAACATCAGAAAAAGTGCGGCCGTATCTTTAGGCAAAATTGGCACACGAAACAAAAAAGAGGTTGTCGGACCTCTGCTGGCCAAAATCAATCAAGGGAAAGGGAAAGAACAATGGCACGAGGCGGCTCAGGCGCTTGGCGAGATCAAGGGATGGGACACGAAAAATTCCGTGAAGCCACTGAACGATCTGACTGAAAAGCTGCGCATTGAAGGAAGAGATGACACGATAGCTCTTTCCATTGCAGAAATTGTCCAAAACGTAACCGAAGCCAAGGACAAAGAGGGGAGCGAGAAAGACTGGTTGCGAAGGCTTTGGTTGTCAATCCAGCAATCATTTAGCAGCAAAGATGCTGAGCTACACGAACTGCTTGTGAAAAAGACCAGCCAAGAATTGCAGGGCGATTCTTCTGCGGAATATATCAAGGCCAGGCAATCAATAATCCTGCTGGAAAGAAGGATTCAACCTCAGTGGCCGGCGCGAATAAAAGAAACAATTCTACGGAACTGGAAAATTCAGGCGCTAATACTGCTGTCTCTAATCTGGGGAATACTTTTCTTCTTCTGGCCGCTACGGTTGTTGTGGCTGCTTTTTGGAGACGAAATAAACCCTCAGGTGCTTATTTTGCGCTACCCGCTCTCTTTGATGCGAAAGGTCGCTTTGGTCGGTTTCCCGGAACGGGTGCTTGACTCCTGGATAAGAGAGCATGTTGAAAATGGGCGCAGAAAATTTAGGGAGATGCCGGAAGTCGAAAAGCGCACCATATACGTGAACTCGAGTGTTGAGTTTACAATCAGTAAAAACGAGAGGGTGATTCACGAAAGGTTGCAATTTTACAGAAGCGACGCAACTGACGACGAACCTTGCATAACGCCCGAAGTACAAGAAATCTTCGATAACCGGAAAGATCGTCTTCACCAAGCCATTTGGAAATGGATTAAGCGATGCCTGAGATATAAAGACTCATCGGCGCGAAAGGAACGTCTTTGCTTGGTTATCAGTGGTGAAGGTGCCAACGGGAAATCTAGCTTGGCCTTTCAAATGGCTCGGAGCGCAATGGAGAGCAATCCCGAATATCGTCTTTGCGCTGACCATCAAATGCTTCCCGTGCTCATTACCAATGATTTCAGATTATCCCAATCCGACAGCAGAAGCCAGATGCTCGCGGCAATCGGCGAGAGGCTGGCGGAATTGGTGGGAAGACAGGCATCGTCACGTATTTCGGAAGACTTGCTAGCTGAATTGTTGCGCAAACGGCGCGTCCTTGTTTTGATTGATGGTCATTCTTATATGGATGATCCAACTCGCGACGCTATTCTTCAACACGGACCGGACATGGCCTCGGTCTTTATTGTTACAACCCGTCTTGATGAATGGAGTAGAAGAACCCGTATCGTCCTGCAAACAAAAGGGATCAGTAGTGAGTCCTTTGCCTCTTTCACCGAGCAATACCAAGCCCAGAAGCGCCTTGCAACCAATGCGCTCAAAGAGATAAGCAAGGAGAGCCACATCTTCCAACGATTATCATTCGCCGAGGGCATAATCCCGATGAATATTGCCAAGACTTATGCTGATATCCTTACCTCAGATGGCGAAAATCATCGGGCGTTCTCGCAAGTCATGCTGCATTTGGTGAAAGATGACCACGAAAAACACGGGCAAGCACGATCAGCGGAAAATGCCATTTACGAACATGACGTTTTAGAGGCAGTCAAGCTAGCCGCCTGGGAATGCACGAAAGACAGTTATCGAGCTCAAGCAGTGGATCAGATCCGCATTCTGGCCTCGTTCGGCAAGGTTTATGAAGACGCTGGGAAAGCAGGAGAGTTATTCAACCATCTGAAGCGCAATCTGCAAGTGCTGAGAGAGGTTTCACCAGGAGTAATCGGTTTTTCCTTTCCTCTGAAAGCTGAGTCCATTGCGGCGCTCTATCTCTTCGAGAATCTCAGCAAAAGAAAAAAAGCCTACCCTCCAAAGTTCAGGAAATGGTTGCAAGACTTCGAACACAATGCCCTGTCTGCCACTCAGGATTTTTACCCAAGCCCTGGGTTCCTGCACGCGATGTTCGACGGCCTGGATCAATGGAAAAAAGATGACAGGCATGCTTTCACGGAGGAAGCAACGAAATTTATACAGACCCTGCTGCTAATACAGCCGGTACAATTGCAAGAGAGGGAAAATGCTGTACCGGACACTGTAAAGAACGAATAACTCTCGCTGGTTTCCCGACCTTTACATCCTAGGAGAAGAAACGATGCCAAGTTCACGACGAAATGCCGAGCAGGTCGCCCGTCAGCGGGTGATTCAGAAAACGCCGGGCCGCCTTAACGCACGATTGATTGAAACCATCGGGTTGTTGTTGGTGACGGGGATCGTCTTGTTCGGGCTGGTGCGCGTGACGCGCGGAAAACAGGACGCGGCGGCGAGTGCGCGGGAGCGGTTGGAGCGGCGCGAACTGGTCAATCTCAACCAAGTGACGCGGCAGGAAGACCTGCTTCCTTATTTGAAAGGTTTCGCCAACGACGCTGAGCGGCAATTTGTCGCGCGCAAAATTTATGACTACCTGAGCGGCGTTGACGCCGGGGGGCAACGCCGCGAGTTGGCCAATGTTGGCCAACTATACACGATTCAGGTAAGCGAAATGGAAGTGTCCAGCCAGCCCGGGCTGGAAGAATACAGCGCACGATTCAACGTCTTGAAAGAGGACCCGTCGTATCGCGCCAGGAAGCTCGCGCCTTCGCCATTGGAGATGATTCTGAACTGGATTCGCCAGGAAGAAACCGCGCCGGATCGGTTGCCGCTGCTGACGCTGGATCAATTGCGCGGAAATATGAAGCCGTTGATGGTGGTGCGTTCAACCGAAGAGTTCAGCGCGCGGCTGCGTTGGCGCGTGGCGTTTTTTCTGCTGGTCTTTTACGCGGTTCATCTGCTGTGGTGGCTGTGCAGGTTCAAGGGCGACGGAAGCATTTTGCCGGCGTTGCTGCTGCTGACCGGCATCGGATTGATGCTGATGATCAGTTTGCAGGATCCGCTTCGCGACACGCTGCTTTTCGCCCGCTTCGTCTCAGGGGTTTGCTGGGGCGTGGCGGCAATGGGGCTGATGGCCTGCGCCAACGATCTTGCCTGGTTTGTGCGCCACAAGCGCGCCACGCGATTGGAGCGGATGCGCGGGGAATTGAGGTCCAGGGATCATCTCGGCTCCATTCTGCAGGACATGGGATATTTGTTGCCGCTGGCGTTGAGCTTTCTGCTCTCGCTGGGGCTGCTCAGCCCGCTGGGCAGCGGTCCCGGCGCCAGTTCGGCCAAGGTCAATTTGTTCGGCATGCAACCAATTGAGATCATCAAGCCGCTGCTGGCGCTCTTCTTCGCGGCGTATTTCGCCAGGCACTGGGTAATGATGCGCGAGATGCGGCAGCTCAGTCTGGCGCGGGTGCGACTACCCAATTGGCTGAAGCTGCCGCGCTTGCAGTACCTGCTGCCGATTTTGCTGGCCGTCCTGGCAGCCATGCTCTTTTTCTTCTTTCAGCGCGACCTGGGGCCGGCACTGGTCATCGCCGCGCTGTTTTTGGCGCTCTATTTCGTGGCGCGAAATCGCGCACCGCTGTCGGCGGCGGGACTGCTGGCGATTCTGGGCGGATTCGCGGCGGGCTATTTCCTGAAAGCGCCGGCGACGGTTTACGGGCGGATACGCATGTTTCTCTCGCCCTGGGACAATGAGGTGCTGGGCGGCGACCAGGTGGCGCATTCGCTGTGGGGACTGGCGGCGGGTGCGGCGGGCGGAACCGGATTGGGCAAAGGGCGTCCCTGGCTGATGCCGGAAGCGCGCACCGATCTGATTCTTTCCGCCGTTGGAGAAGAGTTGGGCTTTATCGGCCTGGCGCTGGTTTTCGGTATTTATCTCTGGCTGGTTTATCGCGGCGTTCGCATCGCGCTGCTCGCCTCCAGCGCCTATCAATTTTTTCTCTGTTTTGGACTGGCGCTGCTCGTTGCGCTGCAAATCGTCCTGATCGCCTGTGGAGTGCTGGGGTTGGCTCCCCTGTCCGGCGTGGTTTCGCCGTTCCTGAGTTCGGGCAGGTCGGCGATGATCGCCAACCTGGCCATCTTCGGATTGCTCCTGTCGGTCTCCGGGCGCTTTGGGCAGGACGAGCAGCGCGACGATCTATCAGCGTTCCGGCGTCCGGTAAAATGGCTGGCCAGTGCGCTGGCGTTGCTGCTGTGCGTCATTCTGGGCAAGGCTGCTTATGTGCAGTTGCTTCGGGCGGACGAGCTTTTGATCAAACCGGCGCTGGTCGTGCGCGAAGGCGGGGCGCTGGATTTCGCCTATAATCCGCGCATTCTGGAGATGCGGCGATTGATCCCGCGAGGCAACATTTACGACCGCAACGGACTGCCGCTGGCAACCAGTCGCTGGGAGGAGTTAAACCAATCCCGCGCGCGCTATCAACGGCTGGGCGTGACAATTCCTGCCAACGACGGCGCGTCCGTCAGCCGCCGTCATTATCCGTTCGAGGGGCTGACTTATCATTTGCTGGGGGATTGGAGAACCGAGCGCGACTGGGGGCGGGCCGACACTTCATTTGTCGAACGCGACCAAAATACGATGCTGCAAGGCTTCAATGATTTCCCGCGCGTCCGGCAAGTTTTGGATCGGCGCGACGGCAAGATATTGAACCGCATTGAGCGGGATTACCGAATGCTGATCCCACTCTGGCGACAGCGCGACGATCCGGATCATCCGGCAGTCAAGGAATTGCGCGAAAGCAAACACGACATCAAGCTTTCGCTCGACATCGCGTTGCAAAAACGGCTGGCCGACCAGTTGCGCGAGCGTCTTGTCGAAGTTCGCAGCCAGCGCGGCGCGGCCATCGTGCTCGATGCCGCGACCGGCGAAATACTGGCCAGCGTTAGCCTGCCGTGGCCGTCTTCGACGCTGCGCCGCGCTAGCGACGACGCCCCTGACGGTGCTCTTGTCGGCGCTGAAGATGCGTTGATTGATCGCGCTCGATACGCATTGCGTCCGCCCGGCTCCACGTTCAAACTGGTGACCGCCCTCGCCGCCCTGCGCAAGGACGACTCCCTGCTTGCGAAGGCTTACGAGTGTCAGTACGTGCCCGAACGCCAGTGCATCGGTAATGAACTGAAAGGCTGGGGGCGGGCCATCTGTGATGATGACTCTGATGTTCGCTCGCATCCGGGCGGTCATGGCTCAATTGCGATGGACGAAGGCCTGACCCTCTCCTGCAACGCCTACTTCGCGCAGTTGGGCGTTTACGCGGTAAAGGCGGAGGGCTTGCAGGAAACCGCCGAGTTGTTTGGCATCCGAACATCGCGCGACGGAACACCGGAAGCCTTGCGTCGCTCGCTCAACCAAGCCTCCTACGGCCAGGGCGAAGTCGTCGTTTCCCCCTTCCGTCTGGCGTTGGTCAGCGCCACCATCGCCAATGGCGGCACGATGCCGTCCACACGATGGTTGATGACCCGCGATGAACAACGCGACTCGCGCCCAGTACTTTCCCGCGACCTGGCCGAACGGCTGGCGGGTTTTATGCGTCACGTCGTCACCGGCGGCACCGGTCACCGGCTCCAGCCGTCGCCGGTGGCCGTCGCCGGCAAAACCGGCACAGCGCAAAACAACGATCCCCGCTCGCATTCCTGGTTCACCGGCTTCGCGCCATACGGCCAAGCCACCGGGCGGCGCATCGCTTTCAGCGTTTTGATCGAAAACGGCGGATATGGCGGCAACGCCGCCGCCAAAACCGCACTCGTCCTGGTCAGCGAAGCTCACCAACTGGGATTGATCCGGTAACCCCGCGTTCATTGAAAAGGATCGGTATGTGGACAAAGATTAAGAAAATGCTGCGTTTGTTCGAGGGAAAATTTGAAGAGAAGTTTAGCGACACTCCGCCGCACCCACGCGAATTGCTGCCGGAGATACTGGACCACATCGAAGACAAAATTGACCTGCTGAACGATGATCGGCGCGGATTTCCATTCAACTTGGTGTATGTTCATCTGTTCGCGTCCGACCGGGAACGTCAGGATGGTTTTTCCGCCTATTACCTGGAAAATGAAATGTTGGTGCAACAGATTCGGCGTCGTTTGCGCGAGAAAGACTG
>JAJNQA010000052.1 GCA_021155085.1 Heliomicrobium sp.
CGCTCGCGTACTGTTTGTCCGGCTTGCTCCGAGGCGGGTGATCAAAGAAGATAGCTGCCAATGGTGGATCACAACGTTGAATACATCGGAAATCAAAATTCGCTGATTGCAGTGGTCGAACGGCTAACTGCCGCGCCGGTGCTGGCGCTGGACATTGAAACCATCAACTGGTGGAACCGCGATGCTGAGCGTGTGGCACTGGTGCAACTGGCGTTTCGGGAAGAGGAGCGCGAAACGGGCAGAATACAAGTCGCGGTGATAGACGGGCTGGCTGGACTGGACCTTTCCGCGCTGCGAATGCCGCTGGAAATGAGCTTGCAGATCAAAGCGATTCACAATGCCAGCTACGATGCCGTGCGACTGGCGCGGCATTTCAACATCTTCACTTCTCCGATTCACGACACGATGCTGGCGGCGCGGCGCGGCAAGGAAAAGAAATGTTCTTTGCAGGCGCAGGTTGCGGCGCATCTGGGCATTTTGCTGGACAAAGCCGAACAGCGTGGCGATTGGAGCCGGCGTCCCTTGAGCGATGAACAGTTGAATTATGCGGCGCTGGACGCGACCTGCACCTTGCTGCTTTACGAAAAACAGATCCGCCGGGGCTTGCGTGGCGATTACGAGGTGCCCCGCCGAATCGAGAAACCGCAAGTCCGGCAATCAAAATTACCTTTGGCAGAGTCGCCGTTGTCCGGATCGCCCCTTCGCGGCGAGACGTTTCGCGTTTCCGTTTTGCCGGAAAACTTGCCGCCGCCGCCGCTGGAATCGCAGGGTTTGCCCGAACTGGATTGTGCCGGGCTGGCCTTGCTTGGCATTGTCAGTGAATTGGGAGGGCGGTACAGCCCGGAACAATTGGCGGCTTCGGTTGGTAGCGAACGGATTGGCATGGCCGGTTGGATTGTGGATGGCTTGATTGGCGTTGATGCGGACATTGACGAAGCCGTCGCCAAACAGGGGATTGCGGCAATGTGCGAAAGCGGCCTGATGCAAATCAGTCTGTCGCGCAGGCTGGAAGCGACGGCAACCGGGATGGATTTATGGCAACAGAACAAGCCACGGCGATGAAGATTATGAATGTGCGGCTTTAATGAAAAATGGCCTTGAATCGTCCACGGCGCGCGATTACTATGCGCCCACCTTTTGCGGTTACGAAAATATCAACCTGATAAAACGAATTGGGACGAAAGAGGTTTTATGAGACACCCAAATGCTGTTTCTCTCGCCAAACGTCTGTTGGATGCGCGCATCCGCCGTTTAGCCCTGGCTGACGCCGGCCCGCAGGCTGCGGGGC
Source organism: Heliomicrobium sp. (assembly GCA_021155085.1). Lineage (GTDB taxonomy): Bacteria > Acidobacteriota > Blastocatellia > RBC074 > RBC074 > RBC074. The sequence goes on from JAJNQA010000052.1 coordinate 1,289, forward strand.
AAATCACCGCCGAAGAGATTGCCTGGGCGGCGGAAATTCTCGCCACGCACCTGGATGCCTGCCTTTGCCAGGGAATTCACCCTGATTTAAGTGAAGCGGTGGAGGAATCGCTTGAGTTCGCGCTCCGCCGCGAAAGAGCTTACGAACCGATTCCGCAGGGCGCGCGCTGGCATGGCGTGCTGGTAATGATGGAAGAGCAGGACGCCGATTAAGTCACCCTTTCAGCGTTTGCCGGGTTCGTGCATCAGCCTCCGCCAGCAGCCGCTCCAGCAATTCAATCTGTTTTTGCTGCATTTCGATCAGCGCAATCCAATCGCGTTCGCGCAATTCATTGATCTTTTCCTGAATCTGCAAAATCTCCAGTTCGGCTTTGATGTTTACTTCGTAATCGTGCTTCGCCTGGATGCGGTCTTTTTCGGCCATGCGGTTCTGGCTCATCATAATCACCGGCGCTTGCAGCGCGGCCAGACACGAAAGCAACAGATTGAGCAGGATATATGGAAAAGGATCGAATGCCTGCCGCGCCAGCACGAAGGTGTTGAACAGCATCCAGACAATCAGTGTGCCCAGGAAGATGAAAATAAACGTCCAACTGCCGCCGAATTTCGCGACTTGATCGGCGACGCGTTGGCCGAAGGTCAGCCGTTCATCGAATTCGCGCAGGACATTTCGTGCAACGCGGCCACGATTAACGAACTGTTCGATGGCCTGACGTTCTTCGGGATGCAGGTTTTCGATTTCCGTCTCCAGTAATTCCCGCGCAATTTCCAGACGATTCGCTTTCAGGCTTTGATCGGTCATCTTTCCTCACTGTCTTTTCATGGAAATCATCTTTTCGCCCGGGAGGGAAGGCTCGAACAGCGACAGGTTTTCGTTTTCCACCAGCGGCCCGGTGATTTCAAAAATTTCCTTCAGCCGAGGATCAGCCATCAATCGCCGCCAGGCTTCGTCAAATTCCGCGATCGAATCGAACTCCCACAATTCCAGATATTCCTGCGCGTCGCCGACTACGCTGCGCCAGATGCCCCAGAACCGGAAGCCATGTTCGCGAATCAACGGCAGCGTCCGTTCGGCAAAAGTCTTGTCGTATTCGGCGACGTGATGCGCCCGCAGTTTGTAGGAGATTTTCAGTAAAACCATACGCTCAGGAATCAAGTCAGCTCGGCAATCCTTTTTGAATCACCTTCTCCATCGCTTCGGCGAAGATATCAATGTCGCGCGCTGTCGTGTAAACGTTCGGCGTGACGCGCAATCCTTCAAATTCGGGATGCTTGATGACCGTCGTGATGATTCGATATTCGGTTTGCAGATGGCCGGAAAGTTTGATCGGATCAATCCCTTCGATGTTGACCAGCGTCAGGCCGCAGGACAGTTTCGGGTCATAGCTGGTTAAAACCTTCACGCCTTTCTGACTGTCAATTCGTTTTGCCCAGCGATGGAACAGGTAGCGCAGCCGCGCGGCTTTGCGCTCGGCGCCGATGCCTTCGTGGAAATCCAGCGCTTCGTTGATGGCCAGCGCATTGGCCGATGGATGCGTGCCGATTTCTTCAAATTTGCGGATGTTGGCGGAGTTTTGCTCTTCGGAAGCCATCAGCGACCAAAGGGCGGGAATCTTCGCTTTGCGGACGTAGAGCATTCCCGTGCCGAAAGGCGCGGTCAGCCATTTGTGCAGGCTGCTGCCGTAGTAATCGCAATCCAGGTCGGCGTGCTTGAACGGGAAATGCGCGTAGGCGTGCGCGCCGTCCACGATCGCTTCGATGCCGCGCGAACGCGCCAACTGCGCCAGCCGCTTGACCGGATAAATCTGCCCCGACAGATTGGTGATGTGGCAGAAGTGCATGACGCGCGTGCGCGGCGTGATGGCTTTTTCAAACGCTTCGACAATCTGATCGTGCGTGGCCGGGACGGGAATCGAGATTTTCTTGATGGTGATTCCTTCGCGGCGTTCGCGCTGCCGCCAGGTGGTCAGCATTCGCGGATAGTCCTGATTGGTCGTCAACACTTCATCACCGCGTTTCATTTCGATTCCGAGCTGGCAGTTTTCCAGCGATTCGCTGGCGTTGCGGGTGATGGCGATCTCTTCCATATCGCAGCCGAAATTCAGCGCCAGCCGTCGCCGCACGCTTTCGATCTGCGGGTCCAGATGCCGCCACATCGTGTAGACCGGCGCGGAATTGGAATATTCCAGATACCGGCGCATGGCTTCCTGAACGATTTTTGGCGAAGGCGAAACGCCGCCGTTGTTCAGGTTGATCAGCGTGCGATCCACGGTGAAGGCGCGCTGGATTTCCAGCCAGAAGTCTTCGTCCATGGCCACGTCTTCCGGCGTGCGGCCCCGAACAAAGCGCGTTGAATCAATCGCGTGGGCGATGCCTTTTTCGTTGAAGCTGGCCGCAATTACACTTGCCGCGCCGGCTTTGGCAAATCCTGTCAGAAAATTTCTTCGAGTGGACATGGTTCGGGTCTCCTGTGGAATCAAGTGGTTAATGCCAACAATTCTGAAACGGTTTTGAATTCATAGCCGTGACTTTTCAGCCCAGCAACGATGCCTTTGACCGATTTCAGCGATTCTTTGCGGTTCGGATACATCACATGGAGCAGGATGATCGAGCCGGGTTTGGCGTTTGCCAGAACATCTTCAACGATCTTGTTCGCGTCGCTGCCGATTTCGGGAAAGGAATCCGGCTCGACATCCCAGGTGATGCTCTTGCGCGAATGTTGCGACAGATAAAACGGCAGCACCAGCAGCTTCTTGCCGAAGGGGGGACGGAAGTGAATCGAGCCTTGATAGCCTGCCTGCCGGATTAATTCGTCGGTTCGCTCAATCTCGAATTTCACGAAAGACGGTGTTTTCAAAACCATCCGCGAATGCGAGAAGGAATGATTGCCCAGTTCGTGCCCGGCGGCAACCAGCTTTCTGCCTTGTTCCGGATGTTGCTCCAATTCCGCGCCAGTGACGAAGAACGTCGCTTTGATTCCGCCTTCGTTCAAAACCGAAAGAACTTCTTCCGTGCTGCCGGGAATGGGCCCGTCGTCAAACGTCAGCGCCACGGCTTTTTGCTGTGTGTTGACGTGCGGGACAATGTCGCCGAAAAACTGAAATGTTCTGGATTTGCTGATCTGAAAGCCAATAGCGACCAACGCGATAACCGCGACGATCAAGCCCAGCAGGAGTTTTAGCCGTTTACCAGTCATTACAAAACAAAAGCACAAAACGGTTTCTCAGGTTGACGTTTCAATGTCTTCGGAAGGATGGCCGATCATTTCAACAAACTGCTCAAAACTTTCGGCTACCAACAACGCATCGCTTTCGCCATTACCGATGTATGGGATGGCGTAAATTTTCCAGGGAGCAGATGTTCTGGTGTCGAAGGCCAACATCTCTCCGCCGCCGTTACCCCCAAAAGCAAAAAAGCCAGGCACGTAGTCTGCGAGTTCGTAGTCTCGATTAGCCTCCATCACCTCCTCAGCCGCCCAAAAAGCAGTCCAATAAGGTTGAACTGGAATGTCTCCCTCACCACCATTGCTGTTCAGCAAAAGTTCAAGGTAACTTTCAGGTAAATCGAGTCGGCTTTCTTTGAGAAGCCATTGAACAGCATCTTTCGATGCGGGAGGGGCGGGTCGCCAGATTCCTGTTTTCTCTGGCAAGGATTTGAGAGTATCGCTTATTGACAAGATTATTCTCCCAGCCAGCTTTTCCTGAGTGCGCGTTGTTGATCGGTTACGTTTTCAGCCTCAACGACTTTGCCGTCCACCAACCGCAAGCCCGCGTGTTTGAGCGCGGCGTTGTAATCCAGTTCCGCCGTTCCGTTGACGTACTTGGCGAAGAAGTCTTTGAAGCTGCGTCCGGCGATATCTGACACGACGATCTCAACGTCTCCGCCAGTGTAGCCTTTGCCTTTCTTGTAGAAGCTATCGAACAGAAAACGCATTACATCGTCCAGGCTCTTTTTGTTGCCGGTCGCGGCGCGAATTTCCAGGTCGAGCAGCAGGCCGACCAGTTCGCCTTTGTTGTAGTAATCGGTGGTGAAATTGGCGTAGCTGCCCGCGCCGCCGCCGTAGCTCAGCCAGGTAATGATGCTGGCGTCGGCGAGCGAAACCCAGTTGCGCGCTTCGACCGATTGCAGGCCGCGAATCTTGTTGCCCAAGGATCGCAGATAATCTTCGGTTGTGTTCAGTCCCGCGCGGCGGATGTGCAGGTCGCCGTAATAGTTCGTGAAGCCTTCGGCAAACCACAGTTCACTGACGTATTGCTCTTTGCTGTAATCGTAAGGCATCAGCGCGGCGGGTTTCAGGCGTTTGACGTTCCAGGCGTGGAAGTGTTCGTGCGAAGTGACGCCAACCGCAAAGCGCGGATCAGGCGGAAAGGACGGCATCATGACGTTCGTCGAATTTTCATGCTCCAGCGCACCGCCGCCACGACCGGTGACGAAAAGCACCCAGTATTCGTCATAAGGCAATCCGCCGAACATTTTCCCTTGCGATTCGATCACTCGACTGACGTACTCTTTCAGCTTTTCGGCATTTTCCGGGCTGATCTGACCTTTCGGGTCAATGACGATGTGGATGGTTTTGCCAAGCGCGGTGGTCGTGAATTCGTCGAAATCGCCGAGCACGGTCGGGCAATCCACCAGGTTATCGAAATCGCGGGCAAGATAGGTGTTCTTACCTTCGGCGCGCTTCAGTCCCGTTGCCACGCGCCAGGTATCGGGGATTTCAAACTTCACGGTCGAAGGCGAATCGGTCGTGTGGCCGGGCACGTAAAAGAACAGGTTTGTGCCCATAAAATAGCCGCGCTTTTCCGTCAGTTCGGCTCCGTTGACGGCCAAATTGTTGGCGAAGTAATCGTATTCGATGGTGAACGAGCGGTTGCCTTCGGTTTCGATTCGATAGCTCTGTTTGTCAATTGCGCGCATCGGCAGGCGTTTGCCATTGGCGTTCGCTTGCAGTTTGATCAGGTTTGCGGCGTAAGGCCGGATTGTGTACCAGCCGGGCGTCCACGAGGGCAAAGAGATGTCCAACGTTTGGCCAGTGACGTTGGAAACCTGAACTTTGAAATGGAACAGATGCTTGGCGGCGTCCGCAATGCTGATGGTGTGGTCCAGTCGCGGCGCGGTTTGCGCCAATGCGGCGGTGAATGCGAAAGCCGAAACAAACAGGACGGCGCAGAATAAAAAATGACGGCGAAGGCGGCTCATCTTGGGTTTTCTCCGTAAAATTGTCGAAATGTTAGGATTATGTTCAGGCGGCGGCGATAGTACTATCCCGATTGTTGATCAGCAAGAATTCAGAGGCCAGGTGTCCGAGATGATGATCGAAGAGGTTCAAGCCAAATCCATTCTTAATCCGACCGGCGGCTTTCTGGCCACGTACACGCATTCGCTGAACGCTTATCAGGGGTGCGCGTTCGGCAAAAACTCCTGCCCGTACTGTTACGTTCGAGCAATGCCCGTGCAGCGATTTTCCGGCAAGGTCTGGGGCGAATGGGTGAAGGCAAAAGTGAACGCGCCGGAATTGCTGCGGCAGGAGTTGGAAAAAGCGCGTCGGAAGGGAAGCTTCGGGTCTTTGCGAATTTTTATGAGTACGGCTACCGATCCGTATCAGGGCGTGGAAGCGCGATTGAAAATCACGCGCGGCTTGCTGGAAGTTTTTGCCTGCAGCGGCGCGTTTGGCTTGTTGGTAGTGCAGACGCGCTCGCCACTGGTCGAACGCGATCTTGACCTGCTGACGACGCTGGGTTCGCGCGTCTGGGTGAGTTTGACGATTGAAACCAATCGGGAAGAAGTCCGGCGGCAGATCACCCCGGCTTCGCCGAGCATTGAGCGCCGGCTGGCAACATTAGAGAGGTTAACGCGCGCCGGAGTGAGGACGCAGGCGGCAATCAGTCCCGTTTTGCCCTGCGACGCCGAAGTTTTTGCCGGGTTAATCGCGCCGCGCGCAAACCGGGCCGTCCTGGACACTTTGCTTCACGGCGATGGCGCGGGCGGGCGGCGCAGCGCCGAACTGAAAATGCCGGAACTGTTGCGATCATTAGGATATGCGGACTGGATGCGGGAGGATGCGCATCTGGAATTGCTCGCCGCTTTGCGCCGGAAAATGGGGGATGAACGGGTCGGATTCAGCCAGGGCGGCTTTAACTTGTTGTAGAAAAAACGCTTTGCGAAACCAAACGAAGCCGTTTATGATGCGCGCGATGGAAATATCCCACTTTCAATAACAAGTCGCGCAGGGGAAGGCTTTTCGAGAAAGCTTTTATCCTTCGTGTTCGAGTCTTTGGTTTAGAGTTAGATTGAGTTTCCAGCCGCGCCTACTCACTAGCATCAACGGTGATGCGCCGTCTTCAGCAGTTTGGCTTGCGCAGTCGGTGGTTAGAGAGCAGGAAGTAAGCAACCTTAGAAGCAGCTCTGTTCGTTGTCAGTCAGTTCGTTACGTACGCCTGAGTCACGATTGCGTTTGCCGGAAACCGTTTCCGTTTCGCCAGTCAGGTCTGCTTCGTTAGTATTTCAGAGGAAAATCTATGTCAGTTCGTTTGTATGTCGGTAACCTGCCCTTCGGCGTGACAGAGCAGGATTTGGAAGAGATCTTCGCCCAGGTGGGCACGGTCGAATCAACCAATATCGTGACGGATCGCGATACCGGGCGTTCGCGTGGTTTCGCCTTCGTCGAAATGGAAACGCAGGAAGCTGCTGATGCGGCGATTCAGAATTTCAATGGCCGCGAGTTGGAAGGCCGTTCCTTGACGGTCAACGAAGCTCGCCCGCGTGAGAGCCGTCCCCCGCGTAGCGGTGGCTTTGGCGGCGGCGGAGGTCGCGGCGGCTTCGGCGGCGGCGGCGGTCGTGGCGGCGGTGGCGGCTTCGGCGGCGGCGGCGGTCGTGGCGGCGGCGGCTTCGGCGGCGGCGGCGGTCGTGGCGGCGGTCGTGGCGGCGGCGGAGATCGTGGCGGCAACCGTTACTAATCCGGCTTGAAGCACGGGAACCGCGCCCGTTAAGTGAGCAATTGGTCATCACAGACCGCTACTCACTTAACGGGCGCGGTTCTTTATTTGGGGGTGGGTTAATCAGGAGAGAATACGGAACAAACGGAAATAACCGAAAAGACGGAAAGTAATTGCCACACCGACTGCTTGATTCCGTTTGTTCCGTTATTTCCGTCTGTTCCGTATTCTCTTCCTGTCCCTCTTCTGAGCGGCTACTCTTTATTTCCCCTACACCGTTTCCCCTCGCCGCGAGAGCCAGCTTGCGTGTAAAATCCTCGCCGTTCCGCACAACTCATCAAGTTTTCAACAATTACAATTCGTTTCAACGGAGGAACCTTATGAAGCCTGTCCGCAGCGCTTTGCTGTCTGTTTTTATCATTGTGCTGGCCGGTTCGACTCAATTCGCGCAACAGGAAGACGCGATTGCCCAGAAAGCCAGGAAGATTCATTTTTCATCCATCGTGCTTGACACGCACATTGACACCACGCCGAACCTCCAACGCGAAGGCTGGAACTTCGCCGAAGAACACCCGACCGGCGCGGTGGATTTGCCGCGCATGAAAAAAGGCGGATTGAACGGATTGTTCTTTTCAATCTACATGAATGGCAGAGTGACCGGCCCGAAGGCTGTCAATGACGCCGTGGAACGCATCGCCGCCGTGCATAAGCTGGCCGCCGACATGCCTGACAAGGTCATGCTCTGCACCACTGCTGCCGATGTTCGCCGCGCGCACCGCGAAGGCAAAATCGCCGCGCTGATGGGCATGGAAGGCGGCCATATGATCAACAATAGTTTGCCCGTTTTGCGGATGTACGCGGAGTTGGGAATTCGTTATTTGACGCTGACGCATTCGGTCAACACGGACTGGGCGGATTCTTCCGGCGACCAGCCGAAACATAACGGTCTGACGGCTTTCGGTAAGGATGTCGTGCGCGAACTGAACAAATTGGGCGTGATGGTGGACATTTCGCACGTGGCGGACAAAACCTTCTGGGACGCGCTGGAAGTCAGCCAGTCGCCGATGATCGCTTCGCACTCTTCCTGCCGCGCCGTCAGCGGCCATTCGCGCAACATGACTGATGAAATGATCAAGGCGCTTGCAGCGAAAGGCGGCGTGATTCAGATCAATTACCTCGACAGCTTTATTGATCAAAAGCTGTTCGAGTACTTGCAGAAGACAACTGCCGCTCGAACCGCCTTGATGGAGAAGTACGGAATTCAGTTCGGCGGCGGCGGCGCTGGTGGACAAGATCGAGCCGCTGCCATGGCGAAAATCCGCGAAGAGTTGGCCGCACAGTTCGGCCCGCCGCCCACGGTGAGTTGGGAAAAGATCGTTGAACACATTGATCACGCCGTGAAACTGGTCGGCGCAAATCATGTCGGCCTCGGTTCGGATTTCGACGGCGGTTCGATGCCGGAAGGAATGAAAGACTGCGCGCAGTTGCCGAAAATCACCGAAGCCTTGCTGCGCAAGGGCTACAGCGAAAAAGACATTCGGAACATTCTGGGTGGAAACACCGTGCGGCTGCTGGCCGATGTTGAACGTGCGGCCACTCGATTGAGAACCCAGAAGAAATCGTGGTGAGTGTTGCCGCAATGCAGGACTGATGACACTGTCGGCGAATTCATTCAGCGAGTTTTCTGGTACCTGAGACCCGGAACCCGAAGCCTGACTTTCCAAAACATAACCCTGGGCAGTGAGAGTTTTTATGGTTTTCAGGAATCAGGGGAAAGGGGGCAGGTATCAGAAAATAACTCCGAAACGCCCAAAGTATGAAAATAATGCTTCTGAAAAGCCTTTGCCTGACGTTGCTGCTGTTTCTGGCAACAATGTTTTCTCCGAGTTCGGCGAAACTTCAATCTGGAACTGCTGACGGGCTTCAGCAACTGAAATACAACCATCCCGGATTGACGGTTGATCTCGGCGTGGGATTGTGGGCGTGGCCGGTTCCTTGTGATGCGGACGGCGACGGAGATTTCGATCTGATCGTGTCCTGCCCGGATAAACCTTCCAACGGCGTCTGGTTTTTTGAAAACACCGCCGGCGACACGGCGAAAAACAAGCTGCCGGTTTTCAAACCCGCGCGCCGATTGAGCGCCACGCGGCATTACGTGATGCCGAGCTACGCGGGTGGCAGGTTGCGCGTTCTGACTCCGGGCCAGGAATACGCCGATTTTGAAAAATCCGGATTGCAAAAGCCCATGCCGTTGCCTGTGGACGCGAATTTCTACAAGCCGGAAGGCACGCAAACCAAAGGGCCGAAAGTCCGCCACAACCAATGGCGATACGTGGATTTTGACGGCGACGGCGCACTCGACCTCGTCACCGGCATTGAAGACTGGAGTTTTTACGGCTGGGACGATGCCTGGAACGAAAAGGGCGAATGGCAGAATGGCCCGCTGCACGGTTTTGTGCTGCTACATCGCAACACCGCGACGAATGCCGCGCCAAGTTACGCGCAGCCAGTGAAGCTCGAAGCCGATGGCAAACCGATAGATGTCTTCGGCTGTCCTTCGCCGAACTTTGAAGACTTCGACGGTGATGGCGACCTCGATCTGCTGTGCGGCGAGTTTCTGGACGGCTTTACCTATTTTGAAAATGTCGGTTCCCGCACGACGCCGCGTTATGCCGCTGGCCGCCGGTTGAAAGACATCACGGGCGCATCATTGACGATGGATTTGCAGATGATTGTTCCGGTGGCCTTCGACTGGGACAAGGACGGCGATTCTGATTTGATCGTCGGCGACGAAGATGGCCGCGTGGCCTTCGTGGAAAACACAGGCAAACGGCACAAAGACAATTCGCCCATTTTCAATCGCCCAAAATATTTTCAGCAGGAAGCCGACACCTTGAAATGCGGCGCGCTTGCGACGCCCGTCGGCGTGGACTGGGACGGCGACGGCGACACGGACATCCTCAGCGGCAACACTGCGGGCTACATCGAATTTTTTGAAAATCTGAGCGGGCCGCGCGTCGCCGTTCCAAAGTGGGCTGCGCCGAAGCGGCTGACCATCAACGGCAAAGTCTTTCGCGTGATGGCCGGCTCGAATGGCAGCATTCAAGGGCCTGCCGAAGCCAAGTGGGGTTACACCACTTTGAACGTCGGAGATTGGGACGCGGACGGTTTGCCGGACATCGTCTTCAATTCCATTCTTGGCCGCGTCCAGTGGCTGAAAAACATCGGCACAAGAAACTCGCCAAAGCTGGCCGCGCCGCAATCCATCGAAGTTGAATGGCGGGGCGCGCAACCAAATCTGGCCTGGGGTTGGCTGCGTCCGGAAGGAAAAGCGCTGCTGACGCAGTGGCGAACGACGCCGGGCTTGGCGGATTGGAATCAGGATGGCTTGCTGGATTTGATGATGCTCGATCAGGAAGGCTATCTCACTCTTTTCGAGCGCGCGCGGCAAAACGGCAAACTGATTTTGCGAGCGCCTCGGCGAGCGTTGGTGGATGAACGCGGCAACCCATTGCGCCTGAATGCCGGAGTGGCGGGCAAGAGCGGACGCCGCAAGCTTGGCATCACGGACTGGAATGGCGACGGTAAACTCGATTTTTTGCTGAATTCGGCCAACGCGGATTTCCTGCAACAGGTGGAGCGGAAAGACGGGCTGTGGGTGATGAAAAACGCCGGCACGCTCGCCCAGCGCAACATCGAAGGCCACGATGTCAGCCCAACCGTTGTGGATTTCGACGGCAACGGCATTCCCGATTTTCTGGGCGGCGCGGAAGATGGACGTTTTTATTTTCTTCGGAACCCACGCGCCCAATGACCAGCGCTCTTCTTACAGCAAATTTCACTCGGGTGAGACCAACTTCAACGCAAAGCCGCGAAGGAGCAAAGACGCAAAGTTTCGTCAGATCCGTAAGGTGTTCCTGCTTGGTTGCTTTATCTTTGCGCCTTCGCGTCTTTGCGTTGGATCGCATTCATTTGAAATCCGCTATTAAAGATTGAAACTCGCACATTGTCCTATTCAAACGGAGGTCAGACGATGAAACTCATTCGCGGCATTCTTGTGTTTATCTGCATTTCGCTGGCGCTGGCCGGCGGTCCGTCGCCGTCATCGGCGCAACAATCAATGAGCAGTTTTTCTCCAACCTTCTGGCAAAGCATGCGCTGGCGAAACATCGGCCCGTTTCGCGCCGGACGAACTGTCGGCGCGGTCGGAATTCCGACTGAGCCAAACGTCTTTTTCATCGGCGTCAACAACGGCGGCGTCTGGAAAACCACGGATGCCGGGCGAACGTGGAAGCCGATTTTCGACGATCAGCCGACGGGCTCCATCGGCGATGTCGCTCTTTCGCCAGCCAATCCGAACATTATTTATGTCGGCAGCGGCGAAGGCTTGCCACTGCGCCCGGACCTTTCCGTTGGCGATGGCATTTACAAATCCACCGATGGCGGCAAAACCTGGCGCAACATGGGATTGAAAGATGGTCAGCAAATCGGCGGTCTGGCGGTGGACGAGAAAAATCCGAATCGCGTGTTTGCGGCAGTGTGCGGACATCCGTTCGGCCCGAACACGGAACGCGGCGTTTACCGTTCGCTGGATGGCGGAGAAACCTGGCAAAAGGTTTTGTACAAGGACGAAAACACCGGCGCGATTCAGGTGACGATTGATCCGGCGAATCCGCAGGTGATTTACGCCGATTTGTACGAAGTCCGCCACGGCCCCTGGGAAAACGGCCAGTGGCAAGGGCCGGGCAGCGGTTTGTACAAATCCACCGATGGCGGAACGACGTGGAAACAACTGACCAAAGGTTTGCCGACCTTTGAACAGGGACTGGGGCGAATCGGCTTTGACGTGTCGCGCAGCAATCCGAACATTCTGTACGCGACGGTGGACGCCAACCCGCAAACCGGCGGGATTTACCGCAGCGATGACGCTGGTGAAAACTGGCGAAAAGTCAGCAACGAAGCCCGCACCTGGGGACGCGGTTCGGATTTCGCCGAAATCAAAATTCATCCAAAGAACCCCGAAACGGTTTTCGTCGGCAACACAGCGTCATACAAATCCACGGACGGCGGCAAAACGTGGACGAGTTTGAAAGGCGCGCCGGGCGGTGACGATTACCACCGCATCTGGATCAATCCGCTTTCTCCCGACGTGATGCTGTTCGCCACCGATCAGGGCGCGACCATCACGGTCAATGGCGGCGAAACCTGGAGCAGTTGGTACAACCAGCCGACGGCGCAGATGTATCACGTCATCACGGACAACCGCTGGCCCTACTGGGTCTACAGCGGACAACAGGAAAGCGGTTCAGTTGCCGTCGCCAGCCGTGGAGATTACGGCGCAATCACGTGGCGCGACTGGCGAACAGTGGGCGTGGACGAATACGGCTACGCCGCGCCCGATCCGCTCAACCCCGACATTACCTATGGCGGGCGCATCACGCGTTACGATTGGAAAACCGGCCAGGTGCAGAACATCGCGCCCGAAGCCCTGCGCAGCGGCAAGTACAGAACCTTGCGCACAATGCCGGTGATATTTTCGCCGGTGGATAAAAAGACGCTTTACTTCGCCACGAATGTTTTGTGGAAAACGCTGAATGGCGGCAACAGTTGGGAAATCATCAGCCCCGATTTGAGCCGCGAAAGCTACGATGTGCCGGAAGTCATCGGCAAATACCGAACCCCTGAGATGGCAACAATGCCGCGCCGGGGCGTGATTTACACCGTCGCGCCTTCACATCAAAACATCAACACCATTTGGGCGGGAACCGACGACGGCTTGATTCACCTGACGCGCGACGGCGGAGAGAATTGGACGAATGTTACGCCGCCGGAATTGAAATCCTGGATGAAGGTTTCGCTGATGGACGCTGGCCACTTCGACGACAACACGGCGTACGCGGCGATCAATACGCTGCGCCTGGACGACCTGCGCCCGCATATTTACCGCACGCACGACGGCGGCAAAACCTGGAAGCGAATCGTCAACGGAATTCCCAACGGAACCATCGTCAACGTCGTCCGCGAAGACCCGCAGCGCAAAGGCTTGCTGTTTGCCGGAACCGAACAGGCTGTTTTCGTCAGTTTCGACGACGGAGAAAACTGGCAACCGCTGCGGCTGAACATGCCCGCGACTTCCATCCGCGATCTGGTGATCAAAGACGATGACATCGTTGTCGGCACCCACGGACGCGGTTTCTGGATTCTGGATGACATCACACCGCTCCGTCAGCTTGACGACAAAATCTCCAGCGCCGAAGCGCACCTGTTCAAACCGCAAACCGCCATCCGCGTCCGCCGCAGCCTGAACACCGACACACCCATCCCGCCCGAAGAGCCTATGGGCGAAAACCCGCCCGATGGCGCGATTCTGAATTACTGGCTGAAAGCCGACGCCAGGGAAGTCACGCTGGAAATCCTGGGCAAACAAGGCCGCGTGCTGCGCCGTTATTCCAGCACGGACAAGCCGGAACCGATGGAAGAAAGCCGCCTGCCGCATCCGACCTACTGGGTTCGCCCGCCGCAGACGCTTTCGGCCAAAGCCGGCATGCAGCGCTGGGCCTGGGATTTGCGCTACACGCCGCCCGAAGGCTTCGCGCGCTCATTGTCCATCGCCGCCATCTATCGCAACACGCCTCCGCAGCCGCAAGGGCCACTGGTCAATCCCGGAATCTATTCGGTGCGCCTGACGGTGGACGGCAAAGTCTTCACGCAGGCGATTGAAATCAAGATGGACCCGCGCGTCACAGCGCCGCAGGAAGCCATCACCACCGCGCACAACGCCGCCGTCAATTGTTACGAAGGCATCGCCAAGTTGCGCACCGCGCAAGACCAGGTTCGCCGTCTGCGCGAGCAATTGAAAGCGCGGAAAGATCAAGCGGGCGCAGGCGCGTTGGCCAAAGCGATTGACGACCTCGACAAGAAAGCCGCCGCGCTGGAGGGCCGCACCGCCGGGCTGGATTTCTTCGGTGTTAGCAACCGCGAACCGGGTCTGGCCGGACTGGGCAACGGCTTCCTGTCGCTGATGAATTTGATTGACGGCGCGGACGCGATGCCGACGACGCAGGCATTAAAAGCTGTGGAAGATCAGCAGCGCGCGCTCGCCGAATTGCTGGCGCGCTGGGAAGAGTTGAAGAACGAGGACGTGAAAGTCTTGAACGATCAACTCAGCAAAGCGAATCTGCCAATCATTACGCCGTAGCTTTTTGCAATTTTGGCAGGATTTTCTTCGCGGCTTCGCCGCCTGATGTGCGACAAGTCTTCGACTTGTCGGTAGTCGTTTCTAGATTTCTTTCAGGGCTACCCCCTCTTGGGTCAGAGACCCGAAAAGAATTTGACCCTTCCCGGAAGGCCGTAGGCCATCCGCACATCAGGCGGCAGAGCCGCGAAGTAATCAGCTTGAAAACTTTGCGAAACACGAATACCGTCCGCCCCGATCACAACTTAAAGGGAGGGATAGGCGTGGACAAGCCCACAATCTTTATCAGCTACAGCCACAAAGACGAAGTCTGGAAAGACCGGCTGAGTCCGCATTTGCAAGCTTTGGAGTTGGACGACCGCATTGTCGTTTGGGACGATCGCAAAATTGACGCAGGCGACACCTGGTATCCAGAAATCAACGACGCAATCAACCGTGCGCGCGTAGCCGTTTGCCTGATTTCTGCCGACTTCCTCGCTTCCAAGTTCTGCGTCAAAGAAGAAATTCCGGCTTTTCTGCAACGCCGCGAAACCGAAGGCGTCGTCATCCTGCCCGTGCTGGTTCGTCCGTGTTTCTGGAAAAAGACCGAATGGCTGAGCCAGATTCAAATGCTGCCGCGAGACGGCAAATCCGTCGCCGCCGATTTCAAAGACGATTGGGACACTGTCTTTGCCGCCGTCGCCGAACGCATTTTTGAACTGATTGACAACCCCGCTTACCAGCCGCCCGCTTTGCCCGCGCCGATTTGGGCGATGCCGGAAAAGCTGGACACGTCGCGCTTGCCTGTCACCGGCAGTGAGTTGTTTGGTCGGCAAGCGCAATTGGAACTGCTCGACGAAGCGTGGGATTCGGCGGCGACGAATGTCGTCAGCTTTGTGGCCTGGGGCGGCGTAGGCAAATCCACATTGGTCAATAAATGGCTGGAACGGCTGGCCAAAGACAATTATCGCGGCGCCGAGCGCGTCTTCGCCTGGTCGTTTTACAGCCAGGGAACCACCGAACGAGCAACATCGGCGGATTTGTTCATCCACACGGCGCTGGAATGGTTCGGCGACGAAGACTCGACCGCCGGTTCACCCTGGGACAAAGGCGAACGGCTCGCCCGCCTGATGCGCCAGCAACGGACGTTGCTGGTGCTCGACGGCATGGAACCGCTGCAATCCGCGCAAACTTTTGAGCGCGGCAAAATCAAAGACCCAGCGCTTGCCACGCTGATCGAAGAACTCGCGCGCGACAATCCGGGTTTGTGCCTGATCACCACGCGCGAACGCATCAGCAATCTGAACGAAGACCTGTTCGCCAGCCCGTTCGTAGTTCCGCCTTCAGGCGGCGGTATTTCTGATGACGCCGACCGCCTGAAGGCGGAACTACGAACGCGCGTGCAGCAGATTGATCTGGAACTGCTCTCGCCCGAAGCCGGACGCGCCCTGTTGCGCATCGGCGGCGTGCGCGGCACGGACGAAGAACTGGAACACACGGCGGAAAGCTTCGGCTGCCACGCGCTGGCGTTGAACCTACTGACCGCGTATCTGCAAGACATCCCCGGCCATCCCGTTTCCGCCGCCGCGCAGATTCCTGACCTCAACATCCCCGAAGCCGAAGGGAAACACCCGCGCCGAATGATTGCCGCCTTTGAACAGAAGTTTGGTGAAGGGCGGGAAATCGAAGTGTTGCGAATGCAGGGATTGTTTGACCGCCCGGCGGATGGCGCTTCGCTCGCCGCGTTACGCAAAGCGCCGACTATTCCTGGCTTGACTGATCACATCGGCGAAGACGCCGAAGCCGCTTGGCTGCGCGCGGTGCAAAAACTTCGCAAGCAGAAGCTTATCGCCGAAGAAAGCCATCACGATCCCGCAGAGTTAGACGCACACCCGCTAGTGCGCGAACATTTCCGGCAACACCTCAAAACCCACGCGCCAGACGCTTGGCGAGCTGGTAACTTGCGCTTGTATGAACGCCTGACGCGGATAACGCCAACAGCCAAAGAATTCCCTGACACCCTCGAAGAAATGCAGCCGCTATTTGCTGCTGTGGCGCACGGTTGCGCAGCAGGCAGGTATCAGGATGCAGTGGATGAAATTTATTGGCGGCGAATTCAAAGAGGGGAGAGGCATTTCAATTGGAACAATCTTGCCGCGTTTGGCGCTGATCTAGCTGCGCTGCGAAGCTTTTTTGAAATACCTTGGGAGCAGCCTGGGAGAGAACTTACCAAACATCATCAGGGTTTTGTGCTGCACGAGGCAGGATTTGATCTACGTGCTTTAGGGATGTTGGACGAAGCAGCCAAGGCAATAAAATTAGCAATGGGATTGGCTGTTTCCTTGGAGAGATGGGGAGACGCGGGCACTTCCGCGTTCACGCTAAGCGAGATTTCGCTGATCCTCGGCGATATTCCACAAGCTCTTTCTGTTGCACATCAAAGTTTGGATTTTACCGACAGGAGTATGGATAGTGTTCGACGAGTTACAAGTAGGGCAAAAATGGGAAATGCTTTGCATCAAGCTGGCAAGTTATTGGAGGCGGAGATAGCTTTCAAGGACGCCGAAACAATGGAGAAATCTTTTGATTCTAATCACCAGATTCTCTATTCAACAAGAGGTTTTTATTACTGTGATCTATTGCTTCACTTGGGGAAATATCAGGATGTGCAAATTCGTGCCGAGCAAACACTTGAGTGGGCAAAACAAGTGGGCGACCTTTTGAGTATCGGCTTAGACAATCTTTCTCTGGGAACTGCCTACTTACTTCAATTCCAAACAGAGGATTCCAGTGCTGCCTCCCAGGCAGCGAACTTTTTGAAATGCGCGGTTGAGAGGTTAAAAGAGGCAAGAACTCAGCATTACTTACCGCTTGGCTTACTGGCACGTACAACGTTAGCGCGCGTTGTAGGGCAATTCGATCAAGCGCGCCGCGATCTGGCCGAAGCCTTCACCATCGCCGAGCGCGGAGGGATGCGCTTGCACCTGGCCGATTGTTATCTGGAATCCGCTCGTCTGAGTCTGGCCACAGGCGACCGCGACTCGGCGCGCAAGGCTTGGGAGGTGGCCAGAGAGATGATCAAAGAGATGGGCTACCACCGGCGGGATGGGGAAGTGGCGGAGATCGAAGCGCAGTTGAATGCGGAGTGAGGATTGCGCATTCACGCATCCGGCATGCTCCGCATATAACCACCGGCGAGGTAAAACCAATGGAAACTGCTTACATCGTAACTGGCACATTGACCGAAGATCACACCGTGGCGCTCGATGAATCCTTGCCTTTGGCGCAAGGGAAGGTGCGGCTGTCGGTCGAACCGCTTTCGCCCGCGCCTAAACGTCCACACGACGAAGTCATCGCGGAGATTCGTGAACGCCAACGTGCGCGAGGACATCAGCCGCGCACACGTGAAGAAATAGACATAGATATTCAGGCGGAACGGGATAGCTGGAGCGATTGATTTCCTCCGCCTCGATAGCCAAAATCCAAACCCATGCGAATACTCACCCTCAACGTAAATGGAATTCGTTCGGCGACCGCGAAAGGCGTGGTTTCCTGGCTGGCCGCGAGCGGCGCGGACGTGATTTGTTTGCAGGAAGTGCGGGCGCTGCCTGCGCAAATTCCGGCGGAATGGGAAAAGCTTGGCTATCACGCGGAATGGTATCCGGCGGATAAACCCGGTTACAGCGGGGTTGCCGTGCTTTCCAAAACCAAGCCGAAGAAAGTCACGCGCGGTATCAATTGCGTCTACGATTGCGAAGGCCGCGTCTTGCAGGCGGATTTCGCTGGCTTAAGCGTGGTTTCCACCTACATTCCTTCGGGCACCAGCAGCCCGGAACGGCTGGCCATCAAGCTGAAGTTCATGGATGAATTCTTTCTGCATTGCCAGCGACTGCGAAAGAGCAAACGCGAGTTGGTCTTTTGCGGCGACTTCAACATCGCGCATCAGCAGATTGATTTGAAAAACTGGCGCAGCAATCAGAAAAACAGCGGCTTTCTGCCGGAAGAGCGCGCCTGGCTGACAAAATACCTGGAAGTCGGTTACCACGACACCTTCCGTCAGTTGGTCGGGCCGGAGGCTGCGCATTATTCATGGTGGTCGAATCGCGGCAATGCGCGGGCGAACAACGTCGGGTGGCGGTTGGATTATCAGTTCACTACGCCGGGGCTGAACAAGGTTGCTCACTCGCCGGTGATTCACGGTGACCAGATGTTTTCGGATCACGCGCCGGTGGTGATTGATTACGATGTTTGAGCGCTTGCACGCGAGGGCGCGTGCGTTCCCAATTACTCGGCCAGAAATTTCTTCGTCTCCGTCAAAAACAAATCCAGTTGATCGTGATGCACCCAGTGGCCGGCGTTGGGGACTTTGATCAGTTTGTGATTTTTGATGGCCGCCGCGCGCGAGTCTTTTTCGGGGTCCTGGGCCCAGCTTTCCATTCCCCAGAACAGCAGTGTGGGGCAGGTAATCTGGCCGAAGAGGTCGCGCATGTCGTCCATGTTCTGGCCGAACGGCGGGAAAGGGCGCGCGAAGTTGTCGAACTTCCAGATCAGCGAACCGTCGGAATTCCAGTTGGTGCCGTGCAGCGTCAGGTGCCGGGCGACATCGTCTGTCAGATGCGGGTTGGCTTCCTTCATTCGATTCACGGCGGCTTCCAGATTCGGATAACTGTGCGGTTCGCGTTTTTCCGTCTTGCGGATGCCTTCGATCCAGCGGCGCATGCGCTGCGAAGCCGGAGCGTGGACGTGGTGATTTGGCGGCGGCCCCAGCCCTTCGATGGAAACCAGCTTTTTGACTTTTTCAGGGAAGGTGCCCGTGTAGACCGTGGAAACGATTCCGCCCAGGGAATGGCCGATCAGATAAATCGGATAATCGTTGATCACATCGGCCAGCGCCGACAAATCCAACACGTGTTCGGCGATGGTGTACAGCGCGCCCGGCGCGTGCTGGCTGTTGCCGTGGCCGCGCAGGTCAATGGCGTACACATGGAAATCATCGCGCAACGCACGCGCCACCCAGTCCCAGTTGCGGGCGTGATCCAATCCGCCGTGAACCAGGATCATCGTCGGTTTGCCTTCCGTGCCCCAGTCCCAGAATTGCAGCTTCAGGCGATGCGAATAAAAGAAGTGTGAAATGGGTTCCAAGCGGAAACCTCCAGGTAATTGCAAATGTTCGAGTTGGATTACAAGGCGGGTATGCTAGCGTTTCGAGTCACGCTTCGACAAGTTTCAATTTTGTCCCCTCCATCGAACGGGGGAATAGGTTCGATGGAGGGACAGGGCTGAGGACGCTTTGGGCTAAGGCTGAGGACGGCTTACGCTGTTTTTTGGCTGAGACCCTTTGGGGCAAATCGCCTCTCGTTATGAGAGGTGTATCTCGTCAAAATCTTCCGTGTACACATCAACGATTTCGCCACGGTATTCGATGATCTTCTTTACCTCGAAACAGGAGGGGCAGTAATAAGTGTGGTGATTACCTTGTTCCACCTGGTAGTAGCTTTCATTGATCGCCCGCAGAAACATCAATCTGACAGGGCCGAAGCTCTCCGTGCGATGATGAATCATCCGTTCGCGACGCTCTTCCACGAATCCATTTGGCTGCATGACCCGCCGTGTACATCTTGGGTTCGAGCACAGAAGCTTGAATTTGTGATGAATCACTCGATCAAACATATACCCTCCTTGTTTGGCAGTAGCTGTTATTGATTCCGCTTGATCGTCTTGGCCGTTGAACCGCTTTTCCCGCGCCAATGTTACGGCAAAAGGAATGCCAGAGCAGGTGAATGGCTGTTCTTTCCGCGCCCATTTCGCTTGAGACGCCTGTGGACAGGGCTTTCAGCGTGTTTTATGGTGATTCGCACCAGACAAGCAACGCTGTTGCGGATTGGAAAACCAAAGCTTTCAAATTGATATTTGCGGAGGGACTTACACAAAGTGTGGAAGTTACTCCCCACTCAAATCGGACAAAAGACTTGATGCCTCGGTTTTTTCCTGAGGTAAGAAAAGAGAAGAATTGCAAACTGCACTTACAGATTGTCAGCACACGATGCGAATGGTTACTGTCTGCCTGCTGATTGTTTTGACGACCGGGCCATCGGCATACTCTCAGGCAAGTCAGAATCCTTCGCCGATGGTCGAACACACCCGCGCGCATCCAAGATTGAAACAGGAATGGCCAGATGGCCGCCGCGAAAAGCTTGAACTCGGGACGTTGTTTATTCCTGCCAGCCTGAGGCTGAAATCATCCACGCCGCTCTTCATACACTTTCACGGCGGAACCTGGTTGCCGGAAGTGGCGGCAGCAAAAGCAGGCAACAAGGCCGTCATTTCCATTCAAATCGGCGCGGGCTCCGGCACTTATGCCAAACCGTTCAGCGATTCGACGCTCTTTTCCCGCCTGATTGCCGAAGCCGAAGCGAAAGCCAACGTGAAGTTTTCGCCGATCAGTCTGACGGCCTGGAGCGCGGGGTACGGCGCGGTGCGCGCGATTTTGAAGGTGCCGGAACATTATGCGCACGTTGATCGCGTGCTGCTGATTGACGGATTGCACACCGGTTATGTCGGCGGAAAACCGGGCCAGGGGAGCTTGCAGGAATCGCAGCTTGAAACCGAGAACCTGGAAATCTTTCTGAAGTTCGCGCGCGATGCCGTCGCCGGACGAAAACAGATGATCATCACGCATTCGGAAATCTTTCCCGGCACCTTTGCCAGCACCACGGAAACAGCGGATTGGCTGCTCGGTCAATTGGGATTGAAACGGAAGGCCGTCGTGAAATGGGGGCCGATGCAAACGCAGCAACTGAGCGAAGCCAGGGCAGGGAAGTTTTTGCTGATTGGATATGCTGGCAACTCCGCGCCGGATCACGTGGATCAGTTGCATTCCTTGCCGGAATATCTGCGCTGGTTCCGGAAATGAGCTTTGGCCGCGGAGAGAGGAAACGATGAAACGGTACTGGATGCTGGCCGGCGCAATGCTGGCGTTCTTTCTGCTGCTGTTTTTGCTGGTCGAATGGCTGCAAGTTCCGCTGCTTGCCGATCCGTCGCGCTGGCTGGAACGTGGCGGCGTGATCGTAGGATTGCTCGGCGTCGGATTGCTGATTGCCGATGTCGTGCTGCCCGTGCCGTCCAGTCTGGTGATGATCGCGCACGGCGCGCTGTTCGGCGTTGCGCTGGGCACGCTGCTTTCGCTGATTGGCAGCGTGGGCGCGGCATTGACCGGATTCGCCATTGGCCGGCGCGGCGGCAAATGGCTGGAACGCATTGTCACCGCCGAAGAGCGCGCCCGCATCGAACAAATGCTCGACCGTTGGGGCGCGCTGGCGATCGTCGTCACGCGGCCCGTGCCGCTGCTGGCCGAAACCACTGCGGTAATGGCGGGCGCTTCGGCCATGAGCTGGCAGCGCGCGGCGGTGGCGTCTTTTGCCGGTTCGCTTCCGGCGGCGTTGCTTTATGCGCTGACCGGTTCAGTTGCCGCCAGCTTTCAAAACGGCGCGTTGATGTTCTGTTTTGTGATTCTGGTTTCCGGCATTTTCTGGCTGGCCAATCGCTGGATCGTTTGGCGGTAGTGACTGGTGAGCGATTGTTGACGGAAATATTTCCACAGTTTGCTTCCGCGGCCTGAAGCGGCGAGGCCGCCAACAATGCCTGAAAGAAGCATTACGCGCAGCAAGGAGCGCGAAATGGGCCATTCGATGGGTTTCAACTTCGACGCCCCGGCCGAGTTTCGCTGAGCAGACGGATGAGGCGCCTGGCGGTCAAGAAATTTTAGTAGGAATTTGTTTTGCTAACGTACGATCAGTGACCTGGCTTCAATTAGTTGCCACTCTTGGTTTTTCAAGCCTTCTTGTTTGGGCGATGAACTGCTCAACTGTCAGGCACTCAAAACTGGCCACAAACTGCGGACGAGTAATGCTGAGTCGTTGATAGCAAGCTTCCGAGACACATACGATCAGATCGCCCTGAGCCCTGGTCATGGCTACATATGCAATCCGTTTTTCTTCGCGGCCTTCTTCATTTTCTGACCACCAAACTATGGATGGACAGTGTTGGACTTTTCGGGGTTCTGGGCACACGAAAATGGTGACATCGTGTGTTTCTCCTTTTACGCCGTGGACTGTTTGGACAGGAATATCAACAAGTTTATTCGTTTGCAGGTCACCCTGAGGAAGGTAGTCAGCACAAGCTTTGTCCCAATCGTTTATTTTCTTTGGCTTAAGTTTTCCAGGAGTAAACTGAAGCGGCTGAGCGAAGCCGAACTTGCTAAATTCTTGGTCGAGAATCTCTCCGACTTTAGTTTGCCAATCGTACACATTGCCGATAGCCATTTCTGAGCAGGCACGCAACAGGCAATCTGCAGCCAACTTTTTCCATGACATCGGATCAATACCGTGCTTTTCAAGATCACCGTCCTCAACTCCCTCATATTCAAAAATCAGCAAATCAAGTGCAGAGCGGGCAATCGCCAAAGAGCTAACTTGACGGCCTTGGTTGAACATGACCACTGCACGATACATATGATTCAGTGTCGGACAACCGAGTTTCGGAACTGGTTTGGCGCTGCGACCGATTAGCGTTGTCACTGTGGAGGTCTGTCTAGCGATAACTTTCAAGGTGATAGTGCTCTGTCCTTTCACGGCCGCATCAACGACACGCGGTATATCTTTAGCCAGATCGCTGTACCGCACGAGGAATGTTTTGCCCATATTGCAATTGGCAACACTGATACTGCCACCGGAGTCTTTTAGGAATGACGCTGTGGTTGCCACGGAAGTGGGGCAGCGCCTACTACTAGGTAATGGTAGCGAAACAGCGCCTGCAATTGACTCAAAGCGATTGAAGAGGTCAGGCCGGGCCCCGGTAAACTCGTAAATGGCTTGATCGGGATCACCTACGACCACACCTCGAACTGCACATTCTTCGAGTAGTAAAAGAATACTTTTGCCGAGGAAGTAGCCGGTGTCTTGAAGCTCGTCCACGATTATGAGAGGAAAACGTCTGATTATTTCCGCACGGACAAGTGATCCCAGTGTCTCATGCCCAAGTATCTTGCTTGCCCATAAAGCCGCATCGGAATGTGTAAGGCGGCCAGACTGCTTCCACATTTCCAGTTTAGCTTTCTTGACATTAGCTGATTCTTTGTTGCCGAGCCGTTGTAATCGCGGAGTGTATCTGGGCTTATGAGCTATCACGGCTTTGCCATTTATTTCGTCAACAAATACACAACCAAATAAGTTGATGCCTTGGTCGTTGGCGGCTTTTAGATTTTGCTGGTAATTGCCCCAATGCTCCGCTCCCCACGCACTGGGAATTAAGCGGGGAGCGGCAAGACTAGGAAAGCAATTCTGAAGAAAGGGACGCACGACGTAACGAAAGAGGAATGCATCTATGGTCCCCACAAAATGTGGATGCCCTAGTTCATGACCGACGGCTTTGCGAATCTCTCCGCCACCGACTCGTGTGAAGGAAAGTGCCGCAACCCCGCTGTTTCTCGTTGGCCACTTGGATAATTCTTGTCGAATCAACTCGGCGACGAGCCAAGTCTTGCCGCTTCCCGGCACAGCACGCACAACACGTATCCGGGCATTACTTTCGAGAATTGCCTGTTGTTCCTCTGTCGGTTTTCTCATGCATTCGTTCCTCCAAAGGGTACAGCAAGAGAAGTCGCCTTTGTCACGACGTATTCAATCGCTTCCTGAAGATACTGCGGCACGCGAAAGCTGAGTGGGCAAAGGCCAGAGCCATTAGATGCGTCCAGGAAGGCGGCAAGACGGTGCGAAAATTCAGCTTTGTAGCGATCTGCTGATGAACGACAAATTCCGCGCCAAGCGACAAGTGCCTTGTGTTCAAGATCATTACCAGCTTGTTGGACTCGGCTCTTGTTGAACGTACGGGGGGGCCCCTC
Organism: Heliomicrobium sp.; assembly: GCA_021155085.1. Classification (GTDB taxonomy): domain Bacteria; phylum Acidobacteriota; class Blastocatellia; order RBC074; family RBC074; genus RBC074. Next base: position 25,295 of record JAJNQA010000052.1, read on the forward strand.
AAAACAGCTTTCCCATACTTCAGCCATGATCTCAGCGTTATCTTCGCCCGCTTTGGCAAGATCGTATTCGAGCGTTAGTTTGGAGGGAAAAACCTTGACAGTGCTGTGTTTAACAAAAAGGCCCATCAATTTTTTTGTGCGATCAGATCGCGCAAAACCTAATGAGTCTGATTGTGGCATGTCGGATTCCCAGCTATCTCCCTGCGTAATAGGCGGATCTGCGTCTGTCACAATGGCAATTGGAATTCCAAGCACGGCAGGGGCAAGCAGTTTCTTGAATGTCTCGAAAGCCACGCCACAAATTGGAATTACCGAGATATGCAGTTTCGCTAAATCATAGCCAAGTCGTCTTGCCAGCACCGGGACAAGAAGTGATTCTGAGATGCCTTCGACGAGAATTGCTGCTTTAGCGAAATAGAGCGTTGCTCGCGTAACATCCATCATTCGTTGGAGTTCGTTTTCTTCTTTTGGAAGTAGACCGGCATTCGCCACGCTGTTGCACCTTGATTGGCGAATTCCTTTGTCGTGAACACTAAACATTACATGCACGCAGTTTGGAGGCACACTGGCAGCCAATGTCGGTGAGTGTGTTGTCACAATTGTCTGCGGAATACCCTTCCCAGGTATCTTTTTAGCGAGATAATCGGCCAGAAGTAAGGTTAGCTGAGGGTGAAGGTGTGCTTCTGGTTCCTCAACAAGAAGCAGAGGGCTTTCATCAGATTTGAATGAGTTCAGATGCTGAAGAACAACGGCAGTGTACAGCAGGTTGTTATAGCCAAGTCCGTTTGCATCCAGCCCGCCTAATGGCCCGTCATCCATCTGTAATTGCAAAGAGCGGAGAATCTTTTCAAATTTGACTTCAGCAGCTTTGATTGCTGAACGCGAGTAATCACTACCAGCAAGGTCTAGAGCGGTGCTTTGAAGCGACTCTTTGGTCTGGCTAATGAGCGGCTTTTCTTCGAGTCTGGTGTTGGCATCAATATAGATTTGTTCGATGTCAACCTTTACGCCATCCTCCCCCTGTTCGGCCAAGTCTTCGAGCAACCTCGCAAGACGGCTACGATTTCCTGGTGCCAACAAAGCTTCTGCATCACGGAGGGCCGGTAGAAAGGTGATTGGCAAAGAGTGCAAGAGATTTGAGGGAACTTCGGGGGCGTCCGCGCTAATTACACCACCCGTTCGCTTGATTGAGGCTTGCCGTTTGCCTTTCGGCCACGAGACTTCTAATCGAATGATTGCTTTCGACTTCTCAATATCGGCGAGATTGAAATCTACAATTTCAAAAAAATATGAGCGCTGCACTTCCGATAAGCCTGTAAACGTCAACGTTATGGAAATCACGCGTTCGGTTTCGTCTTTCGCGGATTCTTTGTAAAAGTCGTCTCTTTCCAGCCAAAGTGAATCTCCGCGAGAGGCACTCGCACCAAGTGCGTGGCGGATGGCCTGCAATAAATTGGTTTTACCAGTGTTGTTTCGGCCAACGAGAACGTTAAGTCCGGGTTGGAGATTGACTGTTAGCTCTTTTAGCGACCGAAAATTCTTGATTTCAACTTGGGAGAGATGCATTGGATTGGTGACTCCTCAGCGATTTGATCAATGAATTAGATTGGGGCTGTTTCCGAAAACTTTTGAAGACCGAGCGGCGCAGAGTATACGACTGGTTCAGCGCGGTAAGCAATTTCTTGAATTACTGCATGAGGGACTAACATTCTTGGCTGGAAGCGAATGGCGTCAACAATCCCGTCATCACGCTTGCCGGTGTGGATCGCGGATTCAAAGACGGACTGGCCACCGAATCGCGCTTTGCCGATCCGGTGGGCATCGCCGCCGACGGCGCGGGACATCTGGTCATTGCAGAAATGACCAACTCCCTGATCCGCGAAGTAGACCCAGAGTTGGCGCTAAGCAGCCAGCCGAACGCCGTTTCCACACTGGCTGGCACTGGCCAGCACGGCGCGACTGACGGGACTGGGGACATTGCTCAATTTGCCGCACCGCAGGGGGTGGGCGTCACTTCTTATGGCGCATTGATCGTTGCTGACACTGGCAACCACACCTTACGGCGCATCCTGTTGCCGCCGGCAATTGCGCTTCTAAAACCTGCGGAAGCCGCTCCAGGCGAAACCATTGACATTATTGGCAATCGCTTCGACGCGCGCGCGCCACAGAACAATACCGTGCTTTTTACCGCCGTAAGCGGCGGCACAACTGTGGGAACCGTCTCCGCAGTTTCACGGGCAAGGCTCAGCGTAATTGTGCCCGCAGATGCCGGAACCGGTCCCCTCAAACTGCAAACTACTGGCGGTACTGCAATCAGTCCAGAAAACTTTACTCTTGGCGGTGGAATGTTCATCAGTTCCTTCACGCCGACCAGCGGTCCGGCAGGAACCGTCGTCACCATCTACGGCAATGAGTTTGTGGAGCGTGGTAGACCCGCCTGGGTCACTTTCAAAGGACCGATTGTTAACGGAATGGAGACGACTCTAGTGGCGGAACTGATTTCCGCCACTTCAAATCAGATTGTCGCAATCGTGCCGAATGGGGCGGTTACCGGAGTTGTCGAGGTCACGACTCCAGCCGATTCAGTTCGTACCTCAATTCCATTTACAGTCACAACCAGCCAGGATTTCGGCCTGACGCTTGCGCCATCTTCGCAAACGGTTGTGCAAGGCTCGACGGCGAACTTCGTCGTCAGGGCCACCAGCCCGCAAACCACGTTCACACAACTCATCAGTCTGACTGCGACAGGCTTGCCCGCAGGCGCGACGGCGACCTTCAACCCGTCGCAAATCACCGCCGGGGCGACCGCCACGATGAGCCTGAAACTTTCGCCCTCGCTCGCGCCGACCAGCTATTCCTTCACGGTGCAGGGGACGGCCAAGGTGGATGGTAGCGACCTGGTTCGCACTGCGGGCGGCTCGTTCACCGTCATGGCTTCGGGCAGCACGACGCTCGCCGGGCGCGTGCTTTCGACCGAAGGTGTGCCGATCCCCGGTTGCACAGTTTTCGCGCCCGCGCCCAGCGGATCCGACAAGACCGCCACGACCGATGGCGCAGGCAATTTCCTGCTCATTGGGTTACAAGCCGGCCCGGCGCGCCCAATTTTTATTCAACCGCCGTCCAACACGGTCTATCCTCGGATCAAAGAACCCGCCGACGTGACGGCCAATCAATCCAACACGGTTCCGTACATCTTCTATCTGCCGGCGATTGATCCGCTCAATACGCCGATCAACCCGGACGGCGACACAGTTGTCGGCAGCACGCGCCCCGGGCTTGAAAAATTGCAGATGACCATTCCGCTAAACGTCAGCTTGCGGACGCTGGACGCCAACAACAATCCCATTGGCACAGTCACGCACGTCTCGATCACGCCGGTGCCGGTGGATCGGACGCCCGCGCCGCTGCCAGCCGGAACGCGGCCGACGATGGTCTTCACCAGCCAGCCGGGCAACGCCTGCGTCTGGAATGCGGTGGCCAATCAATGCTTCACCGATGACACGGGGCCGAAGATGCCCGTCGTGTATCCGAACCTGAGCGGAGCCAATCCCGGCGCGCAGATTCCGCTCTGGGCGTTCAATCACAATACGGTGCAGTGGTATCAGTACGGCACGGGCACGGTCAGCGCGGACGGCAAAACGATCACTCCAAACGCGGGCGCAGGCTTGCGCGATTTCTCCTGGCATTTCCCGTCGCCGCCTTCACGCGATGGAAATCAGGGCGATCCAAGCTCCTGCCCAAGTTCTCGCGGGGGCGATCCGGTGGAGTTCACGACCGGCGTCAAAATCGAGACGATGACGGAGATTTCCTTCGGCGGCGCACGAGGAGGGCTGGAACTGACGCGCACGTATACTTCGGATCAAGCGATTTTTTATAGCATCCTCGGCAACTCAAGCAATGTTTACCGCTTCGGCGTCGGCACGCGAGACAATTACGACGTGCGGCTGATTGGAGCTTTCAACTCCAACGGCTCCGGTTACCTGGTGACGCCAGAACAAACGCCGTTTTTCGCCACCGGCAATCAAACCTTCAATGGCGGGCGCTTGTTCAGCTACGACGCCACGCTTTCAGCTTCTGGGGTAACCACTTTCACTAACGCGACGACCACCAGTCTGCTCGGCGACACGGTTCGCAGGATTGACGCGCAAACGCTGGAATACCGCAGCACGCGCGGCTACATCCTGCGCTTCGAGCCGAACCCGAATCCGGGCAGCATCGTGCCTGACAACTATTACCGGCTGAAAAGCATCATTGGCCGCAACGGCAACACCACCACGCTGACATATTCAGGCAACAACCTGACGCAGGTGACCGACCCGGTCGGACGCATGCTGACCTACAGCTATGCTTCGCCAAACTGCGCCAAATGCGTCAGCCAGGCGGTGGCCGGAAAAGCTGGCGATCCATTGCAGCGCATCGCCAGCTACACTTACGACAGCAACAGCCGGCTGATCAAAGTGACTGACCAAGTTGGCAAGGAGTATCAATACGCTTACGCGGGAGGGGGCGGCGACGACCAGCACAACCTGACGCAGGTGATGGATCGTCGCGGCAACGTCATCAAAAAAATCGCCTATGAAGCCAACCAGCGAGTGATATCGCAAACCTTCGCCGACGGCGGCGTCGAACGTTACGGCTACACACTGTCAGGGAATCTGGTCACCGGGGTCACGATCATTGACCCGTTGGGGCGGACGATGACCAAACGCTTCAACGCGCAGGGCTACGTGATCGAGGAATCCGATCCGCTGGGACAGGTGTCGGTCATCACGCGCGCCATCGGCACGAACACCGCCAACAAAACCACCGGCCCTTGCGGTTGTCTGGAAGCCGAACGCACCTTCGACGCTCGCGGCAACGTGACTTCGATCAAGGATAAGCTGAACCAGACCGAAAACTGGCAATACCGGCAATTCAGTCCGGCGCACAGCTACGACCCGATGCTGGATCAGGTGACGAGCTACACCGACAAACGGAACAAAGTAACCAGCTACGCTTACGGTACGGTAACTCCGAATAGCTTGTTACCGAAGGGGAACCTAACCAGCGTAACCAACGCGCTCAATCAAACGACATCTTACGCTTTTGACGACTTTGGGCGATTAACGACGATCACCGACGCACTGAACCATCCAACGACGATGGGCTACGACGCGAACGGATACGTCAGCGCGCAGACCGACGCGCTCAACCACACGACAAATTTCCAATACGATCTGGTCGGCAATCTAAAGAACGTCTTTGACCCGCTCAATCGGGAAACGCGGATGGTATACGACAACCTGGATCGAGTGACTGAAGTGCGAAACCCCGTCAACCTGACGGGCAATCCGAACCCCGTCAACCTGACGGGCAATCCGACCTACAGCTATGTTTATGACGAAAACGGCAACCGGCTGAGCATGACGGACGCGAATCTGAAAACGTGGACGTTCACTTACGACGCGAAGAATCGAGAGTTGACCGGCAAGCGTCCGCTGACCGATCCGAACGACAAACCGTACCGGATGGAATACGACGCGGGGGATCAGTTGCTGAAAGCGATTTCGCCCACCGGACGAACGATGCGTTACGCCTACGACGAGCGCGGGCAACAGAAGACCATCACCGACGGGCTGGGCAACAACGTCATTTTCGGCTACGACAACCGAGGCAATCTGACGACGCTCAAAGACCAGCGGAACAACACGACGACCTTCGGTTACGACGATCTGTTCCGGCTGACCAGCCGCCGCGATCCGTTGGGAAGGCTGGTGACGGTGGAATACGATGCGGCAGGGAACGTCACGGCGCAGACCGACCGGATGGGGCGGCGAGCGACGATCATTTATGACAATATCAATCGTCCGACGACGGTCAATTACGTGGACGCGACGGTGACCTACCAGTACGACGCGGCGGGCCGCTGGACGCAGGTCAGCGACGCGAGCGGCGCGATTACCTGGCAATACGACAACGCCAACCGCGTGACGGCGGAAATCACCAACCTGGGAACCCTGGCTTACGGTTACAACAACGCGAACCAGCGGACTTCGATGACGGCGGCGGATCGTCCGCCTGTCAATTATGGTTACGACGGCTTCGGAAGGCTGGAAACGATCAGCCAAACGCTAAACGGCGTGGCCGAAGTGTTCACGTACGGCTACGACACGCTGTCGCGGCGGACGCAACTGCAACGACAAGCCAACGGCGCGGGCATCGTCACGACGAGTTATGAATACGATGAAATCAGCCGACTGAAACGGCTGAAACATACGCGCGTGTCTACCGGGACATTGCACGAGGACTTCCAGTACAAGTACAACCTGGAGGATGAAATCACCAAGATCACGTCGCTGGCCTCCGCGCCGCTGACTCCGCAGAGTAGGACGGCGACGACGGCGGATGCGGCAAATCGGATTGGGCAATTCGGTGCGGCGAGCTATGCTTTTAATCAGGAAGGGCAGACGACAAGCAAGACGGACGTTTCAGGGACGACCGGCTATCAGTGGGATTCGCGGGGCAGATTGACGCGAGCAACGCTGCCAAATGGGCAAGTGGTGGACTATAGCTACGACGCAATGGGCAGGCGCATCAGTCGTGCGGCGAGCGGTGTGACAACAACGTTCCAGTACAATGGTGTAGATGTAGTGATAGATAGAATCAATAATGGAAGTGCCTACGATTACCTGAACGGAATGGGAATTGACGATAAGCTCCGGCAGAGCGGTGGAGCTTGGGGATCGCTCTACTTTTTTCAGGATCATTTGGGAGGAATTACAGGGCTTGTTGGAAGTAGTGGGGGACTGACCGAACCGTTGCAGCAATTTGAGGCTTTTGGTGATGGAAGCGGAAGCGTTCGAACAAGATATGGATTTACTGGAAGAGAACGAGACGATCTGACAGAACTGCTTTATTATCGAGCGAGATGGTATGATCAGAAACAAGGTAGATTCTTAAGTGAAGATCCAATTGGTTTTGAAACGGACACAAATTTTTACGAATATGCAGATGGCAATCCCTTGTCTTACTCTGATCCACTCGGCTTGTATGTTTCATGGGATCCAATGGGGGCTGGGGGGCTTGGCTGCGTACATGGACCGCTTAATAATGCTTGCCCGCCTAATAATTGTGACGAAATAAAAGAAGATATGCGCAAGCTAAGGAATTCAATAGATAATCGTAGGATTGATAGAAAGAAATGGCTCGCCATATACAAAGCAAGAGGAATCAAAAATCCGCACACCATGAGTGAGGTGATAGGACATAAAACTCGAATTGAGTTGGAAGAGGCTACGCTAAATAAATGTCAGGCGGAGTTCATCAGGAGTAAATGCGGCGAATGCCCTACAGTGCCGGTGCCGGTTCCAATTCCAGCATCAGTACCCGATAAAAAGCCCAATCGAACTCCTAGAGTTCCATTATTTCGGCCGATACCTATTTTTCCTGTTCTCCCAATTTTGGCTCTTTAGGAATTGCCGGAAACTCCACAATATCTTGTGATCTCAAATTCCGAAGAGTTTGAAGCCTTCCAGGTCGAGCCAGACTCGCTGAAACAAATGCGTAATGTTCGTGATTCCATAGCAGCGCCGTTTGAGGACTTTGATCTTATTGTTGAAGCCCTCTTGAAAACCGCTCGTCTGGCGGTCGAGAAAGTAATTGGTGATCTCATCGAGCCAGTTATCAAGCGTCGTCAAAAAGGAGTCAAAGCATTTCAAGCCACTTTGCTTCACTCGTCCAATCCAGTTGGTGATGGCGTGCGTGGCCGACTCTTTACTTTGCTCGGCGTCAAAGATCGCGCTCAACTCTTCGCGCAGGTCATAGGCTTTGCGCAGGTCAGGCGCGCATTCCAACAGCAGCGCGACAGCTTGCTCCTGCTCCGGCTCAAGATCAGCGGCGTTGCGGCGAAACGGCCACAGCGTGCCTTTGAGCAGTTTGTATTCTTCTTCATCGAGTCCTTGCTTCAAGTTGCGCAACTCGCTTTTGCGCAACTTGTCGGCGCACTCACGATACGCCTTCGCAACATGAAACCGATCAATTACCACTTGCGCCTGCGTGATCTGTTCTTTGACCGCGTTCGTGTAACCTTCGTACATATCGGTGCAGACACGCTCAATGCTCGCCCGCAACTTGAGCGGGATCGAACGCAGGAAGGCCACCACCGTCTCTTTCTTCCGATTAGGAAGTACACCCAGCAACGCAATGTCGCCATCGCCACGACGCAAGGTGACAATCACGACGAAATCGCGGTGGCCTTTGCGCAGGGCGATCTCATCCATCCCGACGACTTTCAGCGAGCTAAACTCACTCCAGTTGACCGATCGCGCCACACCGCGGTTGATCGCGCCCAGGACCGAGTCATAGCTGACCTGCTGCTTGCGCGCCACATCACTGACTGTGCTGTTGATCAACTGCCGCAACAAAGATTGATCGAAGGCTTTCGTGTGCGGCGAGCGCGGCTCGTACCAGTCGCATTGTTGCGTGGTCGTCGGATGATTGTCGCAAGTCGGACAGCGGAAACGCTTCGGGCGCAACTCGATGAACACTCGCTGTTCCAGAATCGGCAAATGCCTCAAACGGATCGGATCATCGTAGCTGTGAAATTCAAACGTCTTCTCTCCACACCGGGAGCAGACCGCATAGGGGCGCGAGCTCTCGACCGTAATGACGATCTCTCGCTTTTTCAATTCGGTCTTCAACACCCGGACTTCCGGCAAATCCAACGGAAACTCAATCATTGGCGGCATCGGTCGGTACCTTTCAAAAGAGAATTGGTTCGACCTCAGCCTGCCACAACTTCAACTACGCTCCAAGATCACAAGATATTGGGGTTTATCCGGCGGTTCCCAGAGAGCCCCAATTTTCTTCAACCTTCCGTGCCCTATAAGACCAGGCTGTCCACAGCCAACAGATAATATAGGCTAGTATGAAAAAGAGAATGGCAAAGAAAAATTTGCGTAAGCTTGAGCAAGGATTAGCTTGTGACCTGGAAGTTTTTTTTTCACGGGAGACACGCTTAACGCCAGTAATCCTGAAAGGTGACAAAGATTCTTTAGCTATAGATTTCGCTATGTTGTTGATGAGCAAGATGAATTTAAGTCTACCTAAGACCAGCAAGGAAAGATGGTCAGATGGAATTGGTTGGCGCGAGTTCTCCATTCCTATTCCTGGAAGTGTTATTCTATATGGAGAATCTTGGTGGGGAAGTACAAGTGACTATAGTGCCGGATTAGTGCCTGAACCACTACAATTCAAAGTTAAGTTACGTTCAAGGCGAAAGAAAAAGCCTATTCTGTACCAAATCAGACTCGGGTATGGACCGGAAATTTATCTTTCGGGAACAGACGGAATAGTTACAAATTTGCGCCTGGTTGACAATATAGATGTAAGGAATAGCTATGGGGAAACACTTTTAATGCACTTTCTAAGTGCGGGTAACACACAAGCCGTGAAATATCTGTGTTTGCACAAAGTAGATGTGAATACTGTTTCTGGCGGCATTACGGCACTAATGTTAGCGTCAATGTATGGCTACGAAGAAATAGTCCAAATATTATTGAGTAATGGCGCAAGAATAGATGCTCAAGCCGAAGATGGAACAACTGCATTGATGCTTGCGTCCAGATTTGGTCACTTAAATGTCGTACGCGCATTATTAGTAGCTGGTTGTGATGCCACAATCCAAACCGCATATGGCGAAACAGCTCTTAAGCTAGCTAGTGATAGAAGCTATATCGAATTTAGGCCATACAAGAGTATAGTGAGAATGTTAAATATGTAGGAGGTGGTTATGAGGAAAGAGGCGTTCTTATATAAACGGCTTCTTGTTTGCTGGATTTTTATCTTTGTTTTCGGGCACAGTGCCGGTGCCTACCAAGACAAAGGCTCTCAACGATCACTTTCGGAGCCGGTGGCATTCGTGATCTATTCAAAATGGCGCACGGACACGCTGCTCAACTATCCGCAAGGGTTATTGACTCCCCATTATGCCGTCACCATAGTCGCGCAACGGCTGGACGACAACACCGCACAGGTCGAGATGCTGATTGCCGCTGAGATGAAGAATTACACTGTCACCATCAAGCCGGTGACGCTGACTCGGTTGGCGTCGGGCGAAACAACGACCACAGTGGCGGGCAACGTCGTCACCATTGACCAGAAGGCGGGCGAGAAGCTCGGCACGGGCGGGGACAAGATTCGCATTGGGCAAACGACGACGCTCATTTCCGTGAGCCGGACGGTGCAGGCGCTGGAAATCACATGGTCGCCGAAGAACGAAAAGCCGGATGACCCTTCCAATGCCTGCATCGTACGCCTCGGTAAAGAGCCTGCGGTGATAGTCAACGGCTACATCGAAGGCGCGCCGGTCAAATAGTGATTTCAAGCCACCGCCCGTCGGCGAGTCTTTCCGGCGGGTGGCTGGCAGACTTGGCAACAATTGAGGATTGTCAGGCGGAGGGCACTTCGCCGGGCGATGAAAGTGCGAGGAGAATCGAATCCAGTCATGGGGTGGCCGGTTCGAGTTTTTCCTCGCGCTTTCGTGTTTGGGGAATCCACGCTACTGAATCGAATTGGAGGTGTTTCAACAACGTTACGGTTGATTTCCGGCACTCAGCTTATCATTCGTCTTTTCCAAATCCTTGCCAGATTGTATAGTGCCGAGCGGCACAGCCCGGCCTTGTCCCAAACGCAAACTCCCCAATGACAATTGAACCCGGTCCTCACGAAAATCGAAAGATCGTGAAGTTGAAAACCCGTCCGTGCGAGCAGGGATGCTCGCGTTCCCACAGCTTGAGAGGTGAAATATGAAGTTTGATCGAATTACTCGCGGAAATCGTTTCTTCTGGTCGCTGGTTCTGACAGCTTTGCTGATTGGACTCGCAGGTGCTCTTTTAGTTTATTCCCGACCATCGCTGACGAAGGCTTCGGCCAACACTCTTGAATCATCACATTCGCGGTTGAATGAATCCTTTGGCAAGCTGCCGCTTTATTTTGTCGAAAATCGCGGACAGGCGGATGGCCGCGTGGCGTTTTACATCCAGGGCAAGGACAAAACCGTTTACTTCACGCCCGATGGCGTGACGTTCAGTTTGAGCGGCAAATCCGGCGCGCCATCGGCGGGGCGGCACACCGTCAAGCTGGATTTTGTCGGGGCGAATCCAAATGTCCGTCCGGTCGGGTTGGAACAATCCGATGCTGTGTTCAGCTACTTCAGCGGCGGTCAGGCGCAGTGGAAAGGCGGGCTGAAAAGCTATTCAAAAATCGTTTATCCGAATTTGTGGCCGGGAATTGATCTGGTTTATACCGGGACGGTCAACCGGATGAAATATACCTTCGTGGTCAAACCAGGTGCGGACCCGAATCAAATCAAGCTGGCGTATCGCGGCGCGGATGGCGTCAGGATCAATGACGCGGGCGAACTGGAAATCGCCACGCCGGTGGAAAGCTTCAAGGACGACCGGCCAGTTTCGCATCAGGAAGTGGACGGGCGGCAGGTGGAAATCAGCACGGCGTACCAAGTCAATCTCAAATCCCAAAGCACGAAATCGCAATCCGCAATCCGCAATCCGCAATCCGCAATCGAATACGGCTTCGCCTTGAGCGATTACGACCGCAGCCGGGAACTGGTGATTGATCCGACGGTGTTGATTTATTGCGGCTACATTGGCGGCAGTGGAGGCGGCACGGACAGCGAAGCGGCGGGGAGCATTACGGTGGATGGCAGCGGGAATGCTTATGTCGTGGGACACACGGATTCAGGGCCGTCTACGTTTCCCACTGCCGCAGGGCCGGATTTGATGCCCAACGGCGGTGTGGATGCTTTTGTGGCGAAAGTGAATCCGTCGGGTTCGGCACTGATTTATGCCGGTTACATTGGCGGGCGAAATGCGGATTACGGTGTCGGTATTGCGGTGGACGGCAGTGGGAATGCGTACGTTTCGGGCTACACAAGTTCCGATGAAACTTCCTTCCCGGTGCTGAACGGGCCGGATGTGACTTTCAATGGCGGCGGCGAAGACGTCTTTGTCGCCAAGGTCAACGCCGCCGGAACCGCTTTGGCGTATTGCGGCTACATTGGCGGCGATGGGCAGGACATCATGCCCAACACCGGCAACACCATTGCCGTGGATGCGGCGGGCAACGCGTATGTGACCGGCGCGACGGAATCCACCGAAGCGACCTTTCCAAACGGCGGCGGTTTCAGCGGGCTGCCGGGATTCGATAAAACCTTCAATGGCTTTTTTGATGCGTTTGTCGCCAAAGTCAGCACGACTGGCCTGGCGCTCAATTATGTCAGCTATCTGGGCGGCGTCAGTTATGACGAAGGCGCGGCGATTGCGCTGGATGGTTCCAGCAATGTTTATGTCACCGGCTATACGCAATCGGACGAGAAAAGCTTTCCGGTCGCGGGCGGAATGGATTTGACCTACAACGGCGGATTCAGCGACGCCTTTGTCGCGGAATTGAACGCAGCGGGCACGGGGCGCGTTTATTGCGGCTACATCGGCGGCGGCAGTCTGGATTCCGGCAGCGGCATCGGGGTGGACAGCGGCGGAAACGCGTATGTCACTGGCAGGACGACTTCGGATCAAACGACGTTCCCGGACGGCGACGGCTTCGGCGCGGTGGCGGGCGTGGATCAAACCCAAAACGGCAACGCCGATGCGTTTGTCGTCAAAGTCGCGGCGTTTGGTACGGGGTTGTCCTATGCCACATACCTGGGCGGCAACGACAATGATTCCAGCAACGGCATTGCGCTGGACACGAGCGGCAATGCTTACGTCAGCGGCGGAACCAGTTCCACGGAAACGACCTTTCCGGATGGCGACGGATTTGGCGCGGTGCCCGGCTTTGATCAAACGCAAAACGGATTGCAGGACGCCTTTGTCGTCAAACTGAACAGCGCGGGCGCGGCGTTCACGTACGCGACTTATCTGGGCGGCAGCGGCAATGAAAACCTGACGGGTGGCGGCATTGCGTTGGATGCTGCCGGGAATGTTTATCTGGCGGGCAACACAAATTCCGACCAAGGCTCATTTCCGGTCAACGTCGGCCCGGATCTGACCTACAACCAGGGAGTGCAGGACGGCTTCGTGGCGAAGCTCAATTCAACGGGTACGGCGCTGATTTACAGTGGCTACATCGGCGGCAAAGGGCCGGGCGATGACATTGCCGGAGCGATTGCGGTGGATAACGCCGGCAATGCCTATGTCACGGGGCAGACGCAATCCAACGAATTGAACTTCCCCGTGGTTGCCGGGCCGGATTTGAACTTCAATGGCGACACGGACGCCTTCGTTGCCAAAGTCAATGCGGCGGGCACGGCGCTGATTTATCTGGGGTACATCGGCGGCGGCAGTTTTGATTACGGCAGCGGCATCGCGGTGGACAGTGCGGGCAATGCTTATGTCACCGGCGCGACAGGTTCGGATCAGACCAGCTTCCCCGTTCTGGTCGGGCCGGATTTGACCTTCAACAGTTCTGGCGATGCTTTCGTCGCCAAAGTGAATCCAACCGGATCAGGGTTGGTTTACTGCGGTTATGTCGGCGGCGAAGAGTCTGAAGAGAGCAACGGGATTGCGATTGACGCGGGCGGAAACGCTTACATCACGGGGCGGACGTTTTCGACCGAAGCCACTTTCCCCGACGGTGATGGGTTCGGCGCACTGCCCGGATTCGACCAAAGTTTCAACGATGCCAATTTCAGCAGTGATGCGTTCGCCGTGAAAGTGAATGCGGCGGGTTCAGCGCTGGTGTACGCCAGCTATCTGGGCGGAGCCAGTTTCGATTCCGGCGCGGGGTTGGCGGTGGATGCGGGCGGCAATGCATACATCGCGGGTCAAACCTCTTCCACGCAAACCAGCTTTCCCAACGGCGCGGGCTTCGGATCCGTGCCCGGTTTCGATCAGGTTTTCAATGGCGGATTTGAAGACGGCTTTATCGTCAAATTCAACGCAGCAGGAACGGCGCTCACGTATGCCACTTACCTGGGCGGCGATGATGATGATTTCGTTGCCGGCGTGGCGATTGACGGACCGGGCAATGCCTACGTTACCGGTGGTACGAATTCGGCGACGGCGAGCTTTCCTGTGCTGGGCGGACCGAGCCTGACGCGAGGCATTGGCTTTGACGCTTTCGTGGCGAAACTCAACGTGGCGGGAACAGCACTCGACTATTGCGGTTATATCGGCGGAGATGGAAACGATACTGGCAGCGGCATCGCCGTGGGAGTTGAGGGCAACGCCTACATCGTCGGCGAAACCACTTCGACCGAAGCGAGCTTTCCGGAAACCGACGGGCCGGACTTAAGCTTCAATGGCGGCAGCGATCTGTTTGTGGCGAAGCTCAGTACGGTGGGGACTGCGCTTACATATTGCGGCTACATTGGTGGTAGCGGCGATGAATTTGCCGCGATGGGCAACGGCATCGCGTTGGATACCAGCGGAAACGCCTATGTTTACGGCTACACCAATTCATCGCAGGCGACACTGCCGGTGGTGGGCGGTCCATCGCTGACCTACAGCGGCGGCTTCGACACCTTTGTCGCCAAGATCGGGGAAGCCGCAGGCTGTCAGGGCATTGCCATCAGTCCCGCGACATTGCCTGCCGGAACCTCCGGCTTGCCGTACAGCCAGCAATTGATGGCGAGCGGCGGCAGCGCGCCTTATACCTTTGCTGTTAGCGCGGGAAGTTTGCCCATGGGTTTGAACTTGTCCGGCGCGGGCGTGCTGAGCGGCACGCCAACCGCATTCGGCACGTTCAATTTCACCGTGCAGGCGAACGACGCGAATACTTGCATGGGCACGCAGGCTTATATGCTGGTCATCAATCCGCCGTGCGGGACAATTTCGATTGCCCCGCCGTTTGTGCCTGCGGGAATGGTCGGAACGGCGTACAACCAAACCCTGACGGGCAGTGGAGGCATCGCGCCGTACACTTTCACGGTCAGCGCCGGCGCGCTGCCGGGCGGGCTAGGCTTGTCAGCGGGCGGTGTGCTGTCCGGCACGCCGCAATTTGCAGGGCTGTTCACCTTTACCGCCAAAGCGACGGACGCCAACGGCTGCATGGGCACAAGGATTTATTTTCTGAGCATCATCGGCACGGGATTGCAGTTTTATCCGTTGGCGCGCCCGGTGCGGCTGCTGGAAACGCGCGCGGGCTTCACCGGATGCTCAACGCCCGGGACGCCGATTGCGGGCGGAACTTCATTGACGCAGGTTGCGCGGGGGACATGCGACGGGCTGACGATCCCTGCCAATGCCGCCGCCATCACCGGCAACGTCACCACGGTCCAATCGGGCGGCGGTTTCCTGACGCTTTATCCCAGCGACGCGGCCCAGCCTTTGGTCGCCAATTCCAATTATGGGCCAAACGAAGTCGTCAACAATGTCTTCACCGTCGGACTTGGAGCCAACGATGGCGCCTTCAAAATCTTCGTTCAGAACACGACTCACGTTGTGGTGGATGTGACCGGTTATTACGCGCCTCCGGGGCAAGGCGGTTTGTTTTTCCACCCATTGCCGAAACCGATTCGGTTGCTGGAAACGCGGCAGGGTTTCACAGGATGTTTTGCACCGGGCAAACCGATTCCCGCTGGCGTAGACACTCCGCAGCCCGCCCGCGTCATTTGCGACGGCGTGACCATTCCGTTTGAAGCGCTGGCCATCGTCGGCAACGCCACAACGGTCGGGCCGCAGGGCGCAGGCTTCCTGACGCTCTTTCCGGCGGATGCCGACCGTCCGCTGGTGGCAAGCTCCAACTTCGGTGCGAATCAAGTCGTCAACGGGCCGTTCACCGTCGGGCTGTCGGCAAAGGGAGAATTCGACATTTTTTCTTCGGCCACGACGGACTTGGTGGTGGATGTGTTGGGGTATTACAGCACCGAGGCAAAGGACATTAACGGGACGGGATTGCTGTTTACGCCACTCGCAAAACCGGTGCGGTTGCTGGAAACGCGAGCCGGCTTTACGGGCTGTTTTTCGCCGGGGACGCCGATCACCGGCAATACGGAATTCACGCAACAGGCGCGCGGTTTGTGCAACGGCGAAACCGTTCCGGCTTCAGCACAGGCGGTCGTTGGCAATGCGACCGTGGTCAACTCAAATGGAGGATTCCTGACTTTATGGCCAAGCAACGCCGACCGTCCAACGGTGGCGACCTCGAACTTCAATGCCGGCCAAATCGTTAACCGCCATTTCATCGTCGGCCTGGGACCGGACGGAGCGTTCAAGATTTACTCGCAGTTCACCACCGATTTGGTGATTGATCTGTCCGGGTATTTTGCGCCGTAAAGCGATTGTCCGGTTGAAATGATTCAGGCGGCGGATTCAGGAGCAGGCGTTGATCGCCTGCTCCTTTTTTGCGCGCGCGACCCCATCTAACGGCGAGTCAGCAGCCAGGCAGGGAAGGGAGATTCAACCATTGCAACTGGTTCATTTGGGATAGTTTTCACCGGTTTTGACAGTGCGAATCCAATGGTCGGTGAATTTGAAATGAACGCCGGGCGGTTCGATCTTTGGCATATGGCAAGTCACACATTGCGTTTGGCTGGTTGGACAGGGAGGCGCGGTTTGAGTTTTTGCCGCAGCGCCGTTTTTCGTCTGGTGGCAGGCGGTGCATTTTGCGTCATAAAACACGGCATCATGTTTCGGATCTTCATGGGCATCGTGACAGGCAGTGCAACTGATGCGGCGGTCGTCAGGGTCTTTGTAACAGCGGCTGTTGCTGATGCGGTAGGGCTGGAAACGTACGTTCGATATTCCCGCGCGGTCTGGCATCTGCATGACTGTTTCCCAACTGCGGTGGCAGGCGCCGCAAAACTGCTGCGAGAGATCGTCCGGATGCATTGAACGCGGGTTGAAAACCGCCTTGTCGGCGACCTCTCCATCCTTGTTGGCCTTCATTGTTGTGATGTGCTTTTCGCCCGGCCCGTGGCAGGATTCACAGCCGATTCCCGGCGTGAATTTTTCCAGATCGAAGCGCTGCGTTCCCGGGGCAACGGTCGCGTGGCAATTGAAACAGGCCATTGTGTCGGGCTTGGACAGGCGCTGCCCAATCGCTTCGCTCAATGTCGTGGGAACATTGCGCGGCGCACCCGGCGTGAAGTCCAGTGCTTTGGTGGCGCTGAAAAAGCTCACCCGCGTTTCGTAATACGCGCCTTCGTGACGAATCACGTATGTTTGCCCGGAATGGCCCAGTCCGAAACACCATAAAATCGGCTCTGAAAAACTGCTTTTTCCATCGCTGATGGTGTAGATGCTGCGATTGCCCTCCGGCTTGATTGCGTACAGCCAGGGACCATTGCGGAAAGCAAGCTGCGGATTTGCACGAAAGATATGATTGTCCGCTGGCGCGAATAAGGCTTGCGCCATTGCCGAGGCGGCATGGGCTTTCGATTTACTTTGGTGGCATTCCGCACAAGCCTGGCTGCCAATGTAGTTCGCTGTGGTGGCGGGCCGATTTGGCGACCATTGTGACAACTGGCTCTGGCCCGAGACTCCGTCAGATTGAATCAGCCAGATTCCACCACACAGCAAAACGCTCAGCAGAACAACTGCCTTGATCGTCGTGCCGGTTGTGAAGGGGCTGGGCTTCAGCATTTATTTCTTTGGCGTCTTGGGTGGGGTTGATTCGCCGACAATGCCTTTGCCTTCGACAATTGTCAGTGTGCGGTTGATTGGAAGCTTGCCGAGTTTGGTCACCGTTCCGCTCGGCCATTGAATCGTCGCCTCGTTGACAGCCTGCGCCTGTCCCAGGCCAAAATGCAGTCGCCAATCGGAATGAGAAAGATAACTATCGCCGGCATGAACTTCGTCGAGCAGTGTCAGACCGTCAATCGCCAGTTTGGCGCGTGTGCCAACGGCGTTGCGATTCGACTTTCCAGCGCCCACAAGTTTCAGGCTGATCCAGTTGCCCGCCTGATTCCCGCCATCATTGCGCAGGAGCAGCGGCGCGCCATCAATCTCGTTGACGATGACATCCACATCGCCGTCTTCGTCATAATCGCCGAAGGCTGCTCCGCGCGAAACATGCTTTTCCAGCAACGCCTGGCCTGCCTCCGCGGTCGTGTCGGCAAATGTGCCATCACGTAAATTACGATAGAGCGACTTCCGCTGCCGGTACATTCCTCCCGGAAATGCACCCTCGACCTGTGGATAAACGTGGCCATTGGCGACAAATAGATCCAGCCAGCCGTCGTTGTCGTAATCGAAAAACTTCACGCCCCATTTCAGGTAGGGCAAGCCCGGCTCCACGGTTTTGGTGGCACGCGTCACGTCGGTGAAGGTGCCGTCCGCATTTTTGCGATAGATGGTATTGTAATCATCGGCGAAGTTGGTGACGATTAAATCCAATCGCCCATCACGATCATAATCGCCAATCGAGACGCCCATACAGGCCTGCTCGTTGCCGTTTTCATCCACCGCCAGTCCAGACATAAAACCAATTTCAGAAAACGTCCCGTCGTGATTGTTGCGATAAATCAGGTTTGGAGTGGTGTCGTTGGCGACGAATATGTCTGGCCAGCCATCGTCATCGAAATCCGTCCACATCACGCCGAGTCCGTAATACCCGTTCGGATCGGTGACTTTGGCTTGTTTGGTCACGTCGGTGAAGCTGCCGTCTCCGTTATTGCGATAAAGCGCATCGCCTGCGCCCGGCAAACCGCGCGGGCCGCATTGCACTGGAATTCCACGATATTGGCAAAGCGCGCCTTTGCCAAACTGCGGCAGATCGTCCAGTTTGAAATCCACATAGTTGGCGACAAACAAATCCAGGTCGCCGTCGCGGTCGTAATCGCCCCACGCAGCGCCTGTCGAAAAACGTGGATCGCTCACACCCGCCCTGGCCGTCACATCTTCAAACTTTCCATTTCCCAGATTACGATAAAGTTTATCCGGCCCGAAGCAGGTGATGAACAGATCATCGTCGCCGTCGTTGTCATAATCCGCCACGCTGACACCCATCGCCCAGCCAGGAACGTCAACGCCTGCTTGCTCCGCCACATCTTCAAACTTCCCGTTGCCCAGATTGCGGTAGAGTGCGGCTTTCGGAGGCGGCTTTTTGGCGAGCGCGGCTTCAACGGTGTAGGAATTGACAAGGTAGATGTCCAGCCGCCCGTCGTTATCGAAGTCGAACATTGCGACGCCGCCGCTCATGCTTTCAACAATGTATTTCTTGTCTGGCGAGGAAGCGTTGATAAAGTTGAGGCCAGCGCTTTGTGTAATGCCGGTGAATTTGACCGCCGATTTTGCCGCAGTCTGCGGTTTGGGCGATGATTGTGGCGTTCCCACAATCACCAACGCCAGCATCAGGCAGGCAATTTCGGCTTTAAGCAGCATAGCTTCGGTGAAGAGTTGATTGTGATCAGAAAAAAGGGTGAAGAGGCGTCATCTTCCTCTTCACCCTTTACATATGCGATTGTTCGCCGGTTTATGCGGTAGCTGGATTGCCGCCCGTGATTGGAGGAAGGATCGGTTTGAGAACCGGTTCTTTGTCCGCGGGTTTGTCGGAACCAGGACGTGGCGTTGGCGATGGCGTGTCATCGTCAAGCGGCAGTCCGGCAACGACTCGGCGAATCTGCACGGCATCCAGCGTTTCACGCTGGAGCAGTTCCTGCGCCATGCGATCAAGCGCGTCGCGGTGATCAAGGATGATCTGGCGAGCGCGGTCGTATTGTTCCATCACAATACGCTTCACTTCCTGATCAATCTTGACTGCGGTGTCTTCACTGTAATCCTGGTGTTGTGCGATCTCCCGGCCCAGGAAGATTTGCTCTTCCTTCTTGCCAAAGGTCAGCGGTCCCAGGTTCGACATACCGAATTCGCAGACCATCCGGCGAGCCAGTTCCGTTGCGCGCTCAATGTCATTCGAGGCTCCGGTGGTGACCTTGTTGAGAAAGATATCTTCGGCAATTCGACCACCCATCAGAATGGCAATTGAACCTTCAATATAATCAAGCGAGTGGGTGTAACGGTCGCCTTCCGGCAGTTGTTGCGTCAACCCTAATGCCATACCGCGCGGAATGATCGTGACCTTGTGAACCGGATCGGCGTTCGGGACCTTCATCCCGACGATGGTGTGACCGGCTTCATGATAAGCCGTTGTCTTCTTCTCATCATCGGACATGACGGCAGACTTGCGCTCCGATCCCATCATCACTTTGTCTTTCGCCCACTCAAAGTCGTACATTCCGACCATCTTCTTATTAAAGCGAGCGGCGTTCAGCGCAGCTTCGTTGACCAAATTGGCCAGGTCGGCACCCGTGAATCCGGGCGTGCCGCGCGCAATGACGAAAATATCTACATCTTCTCCAAGCGGAATCTTGCGCGTGTGAACCGCAAGTATGCCTTCTCGCCCTTTCACATCTGGACGATTTACGATCACGCGGCGGTCAAATCGTCCTGGGCGAAGCAGCGCCGGATCAAGAACGTCAGGACGGTTGGTGGAGGCCACCAAAATCACACCGTCATTCGATTCAAAACCATCCATTTCAACCAGTAACTGGTTCAGCGTCTGCTCGCGTTCGTCATGACCACCGCCAAGTCCGGCGCCTCGATGACGACCGACCGCATCAATTTCGTCAATGAAGATAATGCAGGGCGCGTTCTTTTTGCCTTGCTCGAACAAATCGCGCACGCGGCTGGCACCGACACCAACAAACATTTCGACGAAATCCGAACCCGAAATTGAGAAGAACGGAACATTCGCTTCGCCAGCGATGGCACGCGCCAGCAGAGTTTTTCCCGTGCCTGGAGGGCCCATCATCAGCACGCCTTTTGGAATGCGCCCGCCGAGTTTCTGGAACTTCTGCGGTTCTTTCAAGAATTCAATGATCTCTTGAAGCTCTTCTTTGGCTTCGTCAACGCCCGCCACGTCTTTGAAGGTCACGCGTTTCTGCTGATTCGAAAGCAGTTTGGCGCGGCTCTTCCCAAAAGATAATGCCTTGTTGCCCCCAGACTGCATCTGCCGCAGCATAAAGACCCACAAGGCAATAATTAAAATGAATGGCGCATAAAAGATCAGCGCCTGCATCCACATTCCGCTAGTCGAGGAATTCTTATATTCAACCTTGACGCCATTTTTGCGCATCGTTTCGGCAAGGGTGTCTCCACTCTTCTCACCGCCGATTTCCGTTGTGTAGGCTTGTCCAGAGCTCAGCTTGCCCGTTACCTTTTCCCGCTCCACACTTGCGGTAGTCACGCCTTTCTCTTCGACCTTCTGAATGAGATCGGAGTAGGAAAGTTGTTGCGGCTGGCTGCCGCTGGGATTGTGGAAGAAACGATAGAGCAGAATTGCCCCGCCGATGATTACAACCCAAAAAATTACTTGTCTAACTGTCGAGTTCAAAACCATGTACCTCCAATTGAAAACCTGCCGCGGCATTCTAGCCTATTCCTGTGAATTTCGCTCGCCATTCTGCCGTCTGAACCGAAGACGCCTGCCAGACAGCGGAAGTTTCGACATTCTGCCACATTTCACTTTCCAAAACTGTTTCAAATCCTACCCGGTTTCTCAGCTTTCGCTAAGACCGAGTCGAGGGTTTCCGGAAAATTGGGCAATCTTTAGACGGCCGGATTTGAGCCATACTCGCCAGCCGCCAGGCAATTCGATCACTCGTCCGCCCTGCCCGCGCGCGATCATTTGTTCGATCGCCCCCAGGTGAACGGCTCCGATTCGCTCCAACCCATCGCGATGTTCACGCAGCCACAGCCGCAGCACTCGCCCCCGAATGGCCATTGGCTGCTTGCGCAAAAGCTGTGCATCCAGGTCCGGACCCAATCGCACCTCCGCCAACATGCCAACCGCAACTTGCCCCAGAAAATCCTGATCATTCGCCGAAAAATCAGCCATTCGCGCTAGCGCTTCCTCCGCGCGAGGATTGAAACTGTACAGCAATGGCATCAGTTCATGCCGAATCCGGTTGCGAGTGAAATCCGGCAAAAAGTTTGAACTATCAGAACGAAACTCCAGTTTGTAATGAGTGCAATGCTCAATCACTTTGGCTCGCGAGACAGAGAGCAGCGGCCGGATCAGGTTCACGGTTTTGCTCAATGGCCTGATGGAATGGATGCCTCGCAAGCCATCTGTTCCAGTGCCTCGCAGCAATCGCATCAAGACGGTCTCGGATTGATCATCCAGTGTGTGCGCCGTGCAGACAACTTGAGCGCCGCACTCTTCGGCGGCCCGCGTCAGAAATTCGTAGCGCAGCCGCCTTGCCATTGCTTCCAGATTTTGCCGTTCAGCCTGTGCACGTGCGCCGACAGCAATCCGATCAACGATCATTTTTACATCCAGTGTTGCCGCCATCTCGCGCACGAAGTTTTCGTCGCCGTCCGATTCTTCGCCACGGAGTTGGTGATTGAGATGCGCGGCCAGGATTGTTCGGGGCGCCTGATTATGCTTGCGCAGCCGCAGCAGCGCATCAAGCAACGCCACTGAATCCGCGCCCCCCGACACCGCAACAATCAGCGATACATCCGTGCCAATGCTCATTTGCCGCAAGGCCGCTCTTAAGTTTTGCTCCAGCTTGGTCACGTCTTCAAAACCGGGTTTGCAGTTTCATCGCGAGAGAGTAAATTCTCGCTGATGTTACGAATCCTGTTATTGCTGCTTTGTCTTGTTGCCCCGGCGGTTGCTCAAACGCCGGTTTGGCTGCGCTCCTTGCCGCGCGTTACGACGCAAGCCGATTTCGACAAACTCTCCCGCGTTTATTATCAAGGCCGCTTTTACGCGCTGCCCCATCTGATGTTTGTCATTGACCGAAGCGCCCGGGCCGATTCAGAAAAAAGAATTTACTACATCAATTCAAAACGCTACTCATTTCACACCGAATTTGTGAACGCGAATTATCTCACCCTGGAACGCGGGCGTGATTTTTTCAAGCATAACTATCTGGAATCAGGCCGCCGCTTCATCCTCGGTACAATCGCCCATCATCAAGATTTGACAGGCCTGGCAGATTTGTCAAAACCCGGCAAGTTCACCTTTGAATTCTGGGAAGGTGATCTGGCGACGGCGGAAATTGTACAGGAAGCCTATCAAACCATCAGCGCCAGCTTTTTCGCGCCGATTTCATTCAAACCGAATTCCGCGAAACAGGAAGAAGTTTCCGCCAGGCTTGTGGATGTGCCGCGGCTGCTCGCTTCGCAACTCAACGCGCCGCGGGAATATCTGCCGCTGAATCAAGCCAAAGCCGCCGGCATGCTGCGAATCATTGATCGTCTGACAGAGGACACCATTATTGACCGCAACGAAATCATCATTTTTCGCGAATCCCCCATCAGTTTGACGCCGCTGTCGGGCGTGATTACGACGGTCTTTTCGACGCCGCTCGCCCACGTCAACCTGCTGGCCAGAGGGTGGGGCATTCCGAACGCATACATCAAAGGCGCAGCAGAACTGTTCAAGCCGCTCGAAGGCAAATTCGTGTATTTTGAAGCACGCGAAGACGGTTACACCTTGCGCCGGGCGGATACGACAGAGACTGCCGAAGCTGGAAGAAAACTTGCGCAACGATCAGACCTGCTGACGCCGGAAGCCGATCTTGATTTCAAGCAACTTGTCGAGCTGAAGCATCAACGCAAGGGCGACGCCAAACGTTTCGGAGCAAAGTCGGCAAATCTGGGCGAAGTGATGCGCGCGGTTGCCGCCGGGCGCATCGCCAACATCATCGTGCCGCCAGGTTTTTCGATCCCTTTCTTTTACTACCAGCAATTTATCGAAGAGAACAAACTCGACGAAGCAATTCTGGAAATGCTTGGCAATGATCGTTTCAATCACGATCCGGTGTACCGTAAACAGCGGCTGACCGAAATGCGCGCAAAGATTCAATCCGGCAGGCTGAACGGCGAATTCGCTCGCGCCGTCATCGCCAAAAAGCGCTCGCTGCTTGGCGAAAAAGGCGTCTTTGCCCGCAGTTCGACCAACTCCGAAGACCTGCCGAACTTCAGCGGCGCTGGCTTGTACACCAGCGTTCCAAACGTCCGCGACGACATCGTCTTGCTTGAAGCCATCAAGACGGTGTGGGCTTCGCTGTGGAACTATGAAGCTTACGAGGCGCGCGAAAGCTTCGGCATCAATCATTCGGCGGTTTATCCGGCAGTGCTGATCCAGCAGGGGATGAATGCCGACTCGGCGGGCGTGCTGATTACCACCAATCCCTTTGACAAAGATGACCCTCGCTCGGTTTACATCAATGCCAAACGCGGCCTGGGCATTCGCGTAGTCGAAGGCCGCCGCGTGCCGGAGCAGTTGATTTTCAACCCGCGAACGAGCGCGGTTCGTGTGCTGACGCGGTCCGGCGATGACACCATGATGACTTTCGATGAACGCGGCGGCGTTCGCGAAATGAAAATTGACACTGAGCGCGTCGTGCTGACCGACTCCGCAGTGCGCCGGCTGGCACGGGCTGCACTACAAGTTGAGAAAGTCTTCGGTGGGCGTGATCAGGACATCGAATGGCTGATCATCGGCAATCGGATTTACATTGTTCAATCAAGGCCTTACGTTGAAAAATAGAAATGAAACTCGTCACACCATCCTGTCAGCCGCTTCTTATCCTGTTATTGGTTTCCTTATTGCTGCTTTTGACAGCCTGTGCGCAACCCAATGCTCAAGCGGAACGGCAGCGTGCCATTGCGGAAGTGTTTGGCAACTGGAAGTCCTGTGCGCCTGACGGTGAAGCCGAGGGGGATTTGAAGCTGGCCATCACATCGGCGACGCGCCAGCCAAATGAAACCAGCGTGCGACTGGTCGCCTATGCGCTCGACAATACCGCCGAATTCGATGCTCCGGTCTACCTGTTGAGCCGCGGACGCTGGCTGATCAATGAAAAAGGCCGCGCTTATCTGCTGGATGAGCAGTGCCGGCAATACAAACTGAAAGATAGGAAATCGGGTTCGGGAAAGGAGATACCAGTGAATGGCCGAATCAAGCTGGAATCCGGGCAGGCATTTGAAATCGTCCTGAATTTCCCGCAATTGCCGGATGATGTGAAGATGGGGCTACTGATTTACGGAAATCGAGTCTTTCCATTTTCCCTGGGCGCTTCCCTGTAAACGAAATAGGTCACTTGTTCAGTTAAATCACTTACCCGACTGTCGAAGGATGTGAATGATGCTTTTCGTTTCTGGCGTAAAACGATGCGCCACAACTGCGGCAGGCGAATGCCTTGTGCTCGGTAAAGGAAAGGAATGTCCGCTCAAAGAAATTTCTATGCCGCCTTTTGACGTTTCGCGAATCACACTCTGGGCAGACCTGCGATGACGAAGACGGTTCTGGCTGAGCCTGATGTCTGTTGTCCTGTCCGGGCTTTACTCCTTGCGCGCCAACTCTGGTGATTTCCGTACGAAGATCGGTTCGGACGGGCGTGATCTGCTCCGTGATGATTCGCACTTCCTGGGCCGTGGGCGAAGACGCCGAAACAATAAAATCAAGTCTTTCCTGAGGCGGGAAAATTACCTTCAACTCAGATTCTTTCCTGATTGGATTCTGGCTGATCTGAGCTAAATCAACCGTCGGAGCGACATTGAAAACATCGGCTTTCCGGGTGAAAGCGCGGGGACGGCGGGTCTTTGGCGGCAGCGGCGAAAACGCCCGGAATGGATAATTGCAGTGATCGCACAATAGACCGCGAATGCCGAAAATTCGCAAATAGAAAGGTGCTGGTTTGTAGTCGTTACGAATCCGGGAACTACCACAGGATGGACAGGTTACCATCGAAAAATCTCCTTAGTTGCTCTCATTCGATTGTTGTGGGGCCGGAGAGGGAGCGGGGTCAAGGATCAATTTTAAAAACGTGGGAACGAGATTCAACTTGATATCTGGTCGCGAAACCGTAATTTAACATTTCCCGGCGCAAGGTGAAAAGGGAAAATTTTACGCGCTGCTTTCACCCGTGCCGTCTACTAAACTCTGAGAACAAATATCTTGCGCGGAAGCGCCTGTCTCAGGGTGCTTCGAACCTGACTTTCGCTAAACAATCGGAATGACGGGAACAGGTCAATCCGTTGATCTCTCCCTGGGCGTCTGTCAGCAATTAAGAGCGATTACCGCCGCGCCGCGCACGGCATCATGTTTCAAGGCGTTCAACGCGGCGTTCGTTTCCGCCAGCCCGAAAACCTGGGTCTGCGTTTGGATCGGAATCTCCGCCGCCACTTTCAGGAAATCTTCGCCGTCCTGCCGAGTATTATTGGCCACACTGCGGACGATACGTTCGTGGTAAAGCAGTTGATAATCCAGCGGCGGAATCTGGCTCATATGAATGCCGCCGAGCACCAGGCAACCGCCTTTTTTCAAGATCTTCAACGCGGAAATGACCAGTTCACCGGCGGGCGCGAAGATAATCGCGCTGTCCAGCCTTGCCGGAGGTTGGTCCTCGCTGAACCCGGCCCAAATCGCGCCGAGTTCCCTGGCCAAATCCTGATGCCGCTGGTCGCGGGTGAATGCGTACACTTCCGCGTCCCAGTGCCGGGCGACTTGAATCGCCACGTGCGCCGCCGCGCCAAAGCCGTACAAACCCAATCTGCGGCCTGGACTTTTGCCCGTGATTCCCGAAAGCCGTAATGAGCGGAAACCGATGATCCCCGCGCACAATAGCGGCGCGGCTTCGATGTCACTGAAGGCTTCGGGAATCGCGTAGACGAAATCGGCGTGCGCCACGGTGAATTCGGCATATCCACCATTGACCTTGTGACCGGTAAAACTGGCGTTCTCGCACAAATTCTCCCTGCCATCGCGGCAAAATTCGCACTGACCGCAAGTTTGGTGGAGCCAGGGAACACCGACACGGTCGCCAATCTTGAAGCGCATCACCTTCGCCCCAATTTGTTCGATTCGTCCAACGATCTGATGGCCGGGAATGATCGGCAGATGACGTTCGGGAAGTTCGCCTTCGATGACGTGCAAATCCGTTCGGCAGACGCCGCAAGCGCTGACTTTGATCAGCACCTGTCCCTCGCCCGGTTGCGGCTGGGCGACTTCGATCAGTTCAAGCGGGTTGGTTTCGATAGGCGCGTTTGAACGCAACAAACAGGCTTTCATCTTTCCCTCGCTTCATGAGCTGGATCGCGGACGTTCCATCCGCGCTTGGCTTCTCCATTGGTTTTCAAACGTTGCGGACGGAACATCCGCGATCCTGTTCCTACTCTGCCAGCGCACCTATCGCTTTGCCAGAATAGCCGGTCATTTCCAAAAAACCTTTCCCGCGAATTGTGCTTCCGACGCGCTTGCCAAGGACTTCAACCGAGCCTTTCCAATAGGTTACGCCGATGGATTGAGCAGCCTGAAACTCCTGATTGTCCAGCGTTGCTTTCACGTCCAACTCAATTTGCTTGCCGGGGATTTTCACACGCCACTGAACAGGATAATTCCCGCCGCTTGCTGGCGAAGTCCAGCGCGCCAGAGGTTCAATTACGAATTCGTCCGCTTTGAGCGCCTCTCGCGAGCCATCGGCGTTGATCAACGTCGCGATGAAATACTGATCGCGCGAACCATCCGCCAAACGAAGCTGATAAATCATCAGATCGCTTCCATCTTCCAGTTCAATCGCAAAATAATCCCATCCTGCCTGGCCTTCTTCCAGGAAGCTGGTGCCGAATTCGTGATCGAGCTGGCTTGTGCCGCTGACTTCAAAACGCTGACCGTCAAACCACACGGCTCCGCGCGTGGGCATTCGCGGCTGAGAATAAATGTGCGATGCATTCAAGGCCAGAAAACCTTTCTGAAAAACGCCGTCTTCGCCGTGGGCGACTGGAGACTTGCCCGGTTCCAGCGAGAGTTCGAGGCCGATGCCGTCTTGGCTTTGATTTGCGCGCAGCATCGTTGTTGTTTTGTCCTGTCCCGCTTTCCAATCATCGTTCCACAAGCGAAAGCCTTCGGTCGCCGCGCCCGCCCAGCCGACGCCCGCACGGTTGATGCGTTCAGCTGTTTTGAACTGTTTTCCGTCAAGGTCCGTCACGGCAAGCTGTGTCACGAACAGATCGCGCACCGCCCAGCGCGAAGGATTGTCTGGCTTGAAATTGAGGCCCGCACGAATGAATTTGAGCTGATAACCGAAGCGATGGCCATCGCTCGCCGCCAGATGGCCGCTGTATGACCATTGCTCGATTCGATAATCGGGATGGCTGGCTTCGTCCCCTGGAAAATTGAAGCGGTAATCTGGTTGTGCTGTTTGCCAGAAATCGCCTTGAGCAAAGGCCACTGGAAACAGGCATAAGGCAAAAATCAAAAATAGAAATGCCAGCTTTGGGCCTGTCAACTTTTGCCGTATCCATGTTGATTTCATTTTTTACTCTTCTCCTATCTGCTCAGTCGCGTGAAGCCTGGCCGCGCGCCGCGCCGGATAGATTCCCGACAGCGTCGTCGCCACCAAAATCAGAATGGAAGACTGAATCAAAAAGCCCAGGGGCAGATGAAACTGGATCGTCCAGCCAAAGCTCTGCACGTTGATGACGTACATCAACAGCATCGAAAGCAGCAATCCCACGCCCAGGCCGATGCTCTGGCTGACCAGTCCCATCAAGCCGGCTTCGATGACGACCATTTTGCGCACCTGACGGCGATCCGCGCCGACCAGGCGAAGCATGGCGATTTCGCGTTTGCGCTCCAAAATCAAAGTCAGCAGCGTCGTCGCCACGCCCAGAATCGCAACGAAGATGGCGATGACTTCCAACGCGTAGGTGATCGAAAAGGTACTGTCGAAAATCCGCAGCACTTCGCGCCGGATCGAGGCATTGGTGAAGATCAGCACGCGGTAGTTTTCGCCCAACTGCCGCAGCAGGTCTTCGCGCACGGCATCCGGGTTCGCGCCTTCGCGCAGGTAAACCGTCAGACTGGTGGCCTGCGGCTCTGGCCAGTAACGCGTGAATGTCCCGCGATCCATCACGATGATTCCACGGTCGCTGGAATAATCGTAATAAACGGCGTTGATGCGAAACTGCGCTTCGCCTTTGGGGGTGGCCAGCGAGATTGTATCGCCGACTTGCTTTGTGTGCTTGAGCGCGAAACTTTCGGAAATGATCACTGCGTCCTGTCCAATGGCCGCGCGCATCGCCTCCTGACCGTCGCGGGGAGATTTGAAGATCAGTTTGCCGTGACGGAGTTGTTTTTCAAATTCGCCCGCGCCGAGCGTCACCAATCCGCCGGCATAGGGCAGGTCAAAATTGCGGAACCGATCCGCCGCCGCGACTGCCGGATGTTGCGAAACGGTTTTTTCGACTTCCGCCGAAAAAACGGCATCGGTCGCCACGTTGCCGCGCGTCGCCGGCCGCAGGTATAAATCGGCCTTCAGCGTCTGTTCCACCCAATAGATGATCGTCTGCCGAAAACTGCCGATCATCACGGCCACCGCGACCATCATGGACAGGCTGACAGCCAATGCCGCCACGGAAATTGAAATGCGCGGAATCGCACCGGCCAGATTCGCGTTCGCCAATCGGCCTTCGATTTTGAAGAGTTTGAAAAGCGGGCGGTCGCCAATGCGCCCCACCGCAAAGAGCACCGCCGGCACCAGAAATGCCGCGCCGAAAACAATCGCCAGCGCCGAAGCGTAGCCAAACACCGGCAGCCCACCGACCGCCGGTTGCCGCGCAAACCACCACGCCAGTGCAAACAACACCAGCGGCAGAATCAGGTAACGCGCTTTCAACCGGAACCTGGATTCGATTCGATCATTGCCGCGCATCGCCGTGGTTGGCGTTACACGCGAAGCTTCTAGGGCCGGAATCGCCGCCGCCAGCAGCGACAACGGCAATCCAATCGCAAACGCGATAACGACGTATTTCAGCGCAAGTGGCGGTGGTTCAGCGGCGGTCGCGATGTATAGCGCGTTGACTGTAGTGGCCGTCAGCTTCACCGCGCCGAACGCCATTAGACGGCCAAACAACAATCCCAGCGCGCAGCCAACGACGGCCAAGACAGCCGCTTCCAGCAAAAAGAGCGAAAGCACTTTTCGCCGCGTGACGCCCAGGGCCCGCAGCGTGCCGATTTCTTCGCGGCGCGTAATCACCGAAATCGAAACAGTGTTGTAGATCAAAAACAATCCGACCAGCAGCGCAATGTAAGAAAGCGCGGACAGGTTGAAGTGAAACGCTTCGAGCATTTTTTCAACCTGGCTGCCGCGCCGCGCAGGCCGTTGCACTTTCAAGCCTGACGGCAAACGCGGTGAAATCGCTTTTTCCGCGGCGTCCACGGCGGAACGATCTTTCAGCAACACATCCAGACGATCCAGCCTTCCCAGCCGGTTGAACGCAAGCTGCGCCGCCGCGATGTCCATCAGCGCGAAGTTCCCATCCATTGTTCGCGCGGGCCCTTCATCTTTCAGCAGGCCGCGAATGATGAACTTTTCAGCCTTGTCGGAAAAGGCGATTTCGATGTTGTCGCCTACTTTCAGATTGTGACGGAGAGCGAATTTTTCGGTCAGCAGGATCGAGCGCGCGTCAATCAAGAGTTTCAAAAACTCTTGTGCGCTGGGCGTGCGGCGTTTGTCGGCGAATTCCAGAAGGCTGTAATCACGAAATGAACGGTCGCGCAGCACATCCACTCCGAGCACTCGCAAGGATTCGGAAGCCTTTGGGCCGGTTGTGACCTGCGCATCGCCTTCAATCACGGGACTCATTCGTCCGAATTCGCGCAGCCAGCCGAGCTCGTTCAACTGCAATTCGTCAACTCCGATTCCCGTGCCGACGACTTCCAGCGAAGTTTTGCCGGATACGGTTTCAATCGCTTTTTCAAAGCCGCGCAGCGAACTGGCGTTGGTCATTTGAATGGCGATGACAACGGCAATGCCGAGGGCAATCCCCAGCACGGTCGCGAATGACCGCAGCTTTTCCGCCGCCAAATGGCGCAGGATGAATTGCCTAAACAACCGCACTTTGCGCAGCCTCCGGCTTCTGGTCGGCAATACTTTCAATCTGGCCGTCGCGCATTCGGACTAAATGCCTGGCTGCTGCGGCTGTCTCGACAGCGTGCGTGGCCAGCAAGATCGTCAAGCCCAGTTCGCGGTTCAATTCGCTGAGCAGGCTGAGCACGCGCGCGCCATTTTCCGAATCCAGATTGCCGGTCGGTTCATCGGCAATCAGCAGGGCAGGCTGGTGAATCACCGCGCGGGCGATGGCTGCGCGCTGCATTTCGCCGCCGGAAAGCTGTTGCGGATAATGCCGCAGCCGATGGCCCAGACCGACGCGTTCTGCCAATTGCCTGGCGCGCCTTTGGGCTTCATTGACATCGCCCCGATCAAGCAGCATCGGCAACGTCACGTTTTCCATCACGGTCAAGGTCGGCAGGAGGTTGAAAAACTGAAAGACGAACCCGATGCGTTCGCGGCGCACCCGGGTCAATTGATCGTCGTTGAGTTGGCCAAGATCCGTGTTTTCAATCAGCAAGCGGCCTGACGTAGGACGATCCATCGCGCCACACAAATGCAGCAATGTAGATTTGCCGCAGCCGGATGGTCCCATTAAGGCGACAAAATCTCCTGCTTCCAACGTCAATGACACGCCGCGCACAGCTTCGACCGGCGCTTCACCCCCCGCATACATCTTTCGCACATTTTTCGCGACTAAAACCGGCACTTAAAAACCTGCCTTTTACTTTTGAAAATTCCGCAGCACTACTTGATGGCGATAATTGAACATCCTCTCCAATTTGGCGCGCGTGAAGCCGCCGCCGAACAGTTCGCCCAGCCTGCCAAGCGGCAATGCATATTCGATGTCGTCAATCATCATTGTTGTGCCCTGAGCCGTTAACTCGAACCGGTGGCGATGATACCAATATGCGAATGGCCCCTGCCGCTGAATGTCAGCAAACAATCTCGGCGGATCGTATTCCGTATGTTCGGCCACCCACTTTCGCCACAATGGGCCAGTAAACACCTTAAACACAACACGAGCGCCAACCCGCAGGCTTTCTCCCCGTTTAATCATTTCGACTTTTTCCCAGGGCGGCGTCAATTTTTCGACCGCACCGGTTTGTTCATGCCAGGCAAAAACAGCTTCAGGCGAAGCGGGAATTTCAGTTTGTTTGATGAATCGTTGTTTTCTCATTGTCTCCTTTTCCAAGGGGCATCCTAGAAATCTGTCCAGGAACTGTCAATGTCTGAAAGTGAGAGCACTGAAACGCCAGTCCTTTGACAAGGTTTTGTCATATCTAAATCTTGACGAAATCTGGGCAGGCAAGTATTGTCACAACCGTCGTCGAGGAGTTCTGCTCAAGCGTTGTAACAGAATTTTGATGTGGGAGGGAGTTGGCTTCTCTGCCGATAAAAGTCGGATGTATCGAGTCTGGCTTCGGAATAGACAAATCATTAACTCATCAGGCTTAGGAGGTAGGTAACTTGAACTTGAAAGCAAGATTTTCAACTTTGATTTTGGCCGTCGCGGTTGCGTTCGGTGTTGCGGCGCTGCCAGTATCTGCGAATATCAATGCGGATAAAGACATTGTTGACACAGCCGTTGCGGCGGGGAGCTTCAACACGCTGGTGACAGCGGTGAAAGAAGCCGGTTTGGTTGAAACGCTGAAGGGCAAGGGCCCATTCACGGTCTTCGCTCCGACGGACGAGGCCTTCGCCAAAATTCCGCAGGAAAAGCTGGCGGCATTGTTGAAGGACAAAGAGGCGTTAAAGAAAGTGTTGCTGTATCACGTTGTTGCTGGGAACGTGATGGCAAAGGATGTCGTCAAGGTCAAGTCAGCCAAGACTGTCCAGGGCACATCTGTCAAAGTCACCGTCAAAGGCGACAAAGTCATGATTGACAATGCCAATGTGATTAAAACAGACATCGCCTGCTCCAATGGCGTGATTCATGTGATTGATTCGGTGATTATGCCGAAGATGTAAATTCATCCCTGGTCAATCGTTTGGAATTAAGTTGCGGCAGGGAGCAGAAATTTGTTCCCTGCCGCAAGTTTTTTGTTTAGGATGGTCCATAAATTCACTTGAAGGACGCGAAATAATTGCAAACACCACGATCAAGTGTATGATTGCAATTTCACTTCAACACCAAACCAGCAGGAGAAGAACACATGAAGATATCCGATCAAACCCTGAAAATGATTAATCAGCTCACGCCCAACATGCGGGTCAAAGTTGACAAGGTCATTCGCACACACGTTGCCGCTTGCATGAAAACCGGCAGCCCCATCGAAAATCTCGACCGTTTGTTCATCGAAGCCGTTGAGATTGTCAAACTCGAAGAACGCGCTCCCGAAACCCGCCTGGAATATTCCGCCGAGTGGGAGCCTTATCGCCACTACGATCAGTACTCCAGCCCGCGCGAACTGTAATTATTATTCGTCATACTTCCGCCGCCAGTTTTTATGGGCAAGGAGACCGTTTCGGTTTGGATTCTGGGTGATCAGCTTCTGCTGGATCACCCAGTTCTCTTTGAGGCGGAAAAATACTGTCCACGACAGAAAATGCGCGTTGTAATGATTGAAAGCGACACGCGCATACGTCATCTTCCCTACCATCGTCAAAAACTTACTTTGTTGTTCAGCGCGATGCGGCATTTCGCCGAATCGCTGCGCGAGCGCGGATTTCAAGTGGATTATCTGCGCGCGCGAAATTACGCCACTGGACTTCTGCAACATTTCGAAACGCATCAGCCAGAGCAGTTGCTGACAATGGCTGGCAGTGAATACACCTCGCGAAAGTTTCAACTGGAAAAATTGCCCGCGCTGTTCACCGGCGAACTGACAGTTTTGGCCAACACGCAATTCCTGACCGGGCAGTTCGATCCGTACCCGAAACCAGAAACTGGCAAACGCTATGTGATGGAAAATTTCTATCGTGAGATGCGGCGGCATTTCGGCGTACTGCTGGAAAAAGACAGCACACCCATTGGCGGCAAATGGAATTATGACGAGATGAATCGCAAACCACTGCCGAAAGGAATGAAGCTGCCGGAACCACTCGCCTTTGAACCGGACCAAATCACGCGGCAGGTAATGCGCGAAATTGAAGAAGCCGGCCAAGGGGTCGGCAGCGCCGAAGGTTTCAACTGGGCCGTCACGCAGGGGCAGGCTGAAATTGCGTTAAGTGATTTTCTCGAACACCGGCTGAAAAATTTCGGCCCTTACGAAGACGCAATGACCACGCGATCAGCAACGCTCTTTCATTCTTTGTTGTCGGCTTACGTCAACATTGGCCTGCTGACTCCCATGCAGATGATTCGCGCGGCGGAGCAGGCGTTTCACGATGGCAAAGCGCCGATCAATTCCGTCGAAGGATTCATCCGGCAGGTGCTGGGCTGGCGCGAATACGTTTACTGGCAATACTGGCAGCAGATGCCCGGGCTTCGCTCGGCCAACAGTTGGAACGCGGCCCGCCCGATGCCGCAAATGTTCTGGGATGCAGAAACTGAAATGAACTGTATTCGCCACATTGCCCGGCGGGTAATTGACGATGGTTTTTCGCATCACATCGAACGGCTGATGGTCGTTTGTAATTTTTGCCTGCTGGCCGGGATTGATCCGCGCGCGGTGGCGGATTGGTTTCTGACCTTTTACGTGGACGCCTACGACTGGGTCGTCCTGCCAAACGTCATCGGCATGGGCTTGAATGCGGACGGCGGCAAGACGGCAACCAAACCCTATATCGCCTCGGCAAACTACATTAACAAGATGAGCGATTACTGCGGATCGTGCCGTTACCATCCCAAACAGCGAACCGGCGAAGACGCCTGCCCATTCAACTATCTTTACTGGAACTTTTTGATCGAACACGAAAAAACACTGCGCGCCAATCCGCGTCTGGGTCCGAACGTGCTGGGGTTGAAGCACATCAACGAAGACGAACGCCGAAAGATCAAAGCGCAGGCGGCGGAATTTTTGAAGTCCTTGCCGCTTTACGAGTAGCGCGTGCTGATTTGCGCGGACTTTGCCATACTATCCGCCGTCAAAACTTCTTCATATATTCGAGGTCCAAGATGAAATTCACACGCTTTGCCAAATTCGCCTGGCTGGTCGTGGCGTATAACTTGATGGTCATCGTCTGGGGCGCTTATGTGCGCGCGTCGAAATCAGGCGATGGCTGCGGCAGCCACTGGCCGCTGTGCAATGGCGAGGTCATTCCGCTGGCGCCGACGGTGAAAACCCTGGTCGAATTTTCGCATCGGCTCTCCAGCGGCCTGGCATTGTTGTTGACGGTGGTTTTAGTGGTGTGGGCGTTCCGCGCGTTTGCTCGCCGGGAACCTGTGCGCAGGTTCGCCGCGTGGGCGATGGTGTTCATGCTGCTCGAAGCTGCCATTGGCGCGGGATTGGTGCTGTTTGAAATGGTCGCCGAAAACAAATCCATGGGACGTGCCCTGTGGATGTCGGCGCATCTGGTGAATACGTTTTTGCTGATCGCCATGCTGACGTTTGTGGCGTGGGCGGCTTCGACGAAGCAACAGACGCGATGGCGCGGGCAGGGCGGCATCCACTGGCTGTTTCTGAGCGCCATCTTCGGCACACTGATTCTGGGCGTGAGTGGCGCGGTAGCCGCGTTGGGCGGAACGCTGTTTCCGGTTACATCGCTGGCCGAAGGGTTGAAACAAGACCTTTCGCCGACCGCGCACATCCTGATTCGCTTGCGCTTCTTTCACCCATTCATCGCCGCAGCGGTGGGAACGCTTTTGATGCTGACCGCGCTGGCCGCCAGAAAGCTGCGTCCCGGCAAGGAAACGCGGATGTTTTCCACTTCGCTCATCATCCTGGTGCTGGCGCAGCTCGGCGCGGGATTACTCAATTTGCTGCTGCACGCGCCCATCTGGCTGCAACTGGTGCATCTGTTGTTATCGGATTTGATCTGGCTCGCTCTGGCGCTGCTGGGCTTCAATGCGCTGGCGCAGCGAGAGAGAGACAGCGAAAACCGTGGAGCGGACTTCAGTCCGCTCTGGCAGGCGAGCGGGCTGAAGCCCGCTCCACAACTGGCAAAAGAATCCAATGGCAACTAGACATCCCAATTTACTTGACCGCAAACGCGCCGCCCTGGCGGTGATTGATATGCAGGAAGCTTTTCGCAAAATCATCGGAGATTTTGACGAAACGGCTGCGCGGGTTTCCTTGCTGGTGCAAGCCGCGAACTTGCTGAAACTCCCCGTCATCGTAACCGAACAATATCCAAAAGGCCTGGGCCGCACGGTGCAGGAAATCGCGCAGCATTTTCCAGAAGGCCTGGAACCCATCGAAAAGCTTTCGTTTTCCGCCTGTGGCGTTCAGGAATTCGACACGCGGTTGCGCGAACACCATGCCGAACAAGTCATCCTGTGCGGCATCGAAGCGCACATCTGTGTCAGCCAAACGGCGCATGACCTGCTGCAAAACGGCTATCAAGTGCATTTGCTCGGCGATGCGGTTTCCACACGGTTGCCGCGCAATCGAGAAGTTGCCATCGCCAAAATGGCGAAAGCTGGAGCGGTGATTTCTTCTGTGGAAATGGCCTTGTTTGAGCTTTGTCCGGCAGGCACGGCTGAATTCAAACAGATGCAGGCGCTGGTGAAGGAACTGAAATAAATTCGGGTCGTCAGCGTCAGACACGCTGACGACCCGAATTTTGAAAAGTCAGGATTATTTTTTTGTGAACACCCAGGTGGATTCCTGTTTGCCACGCGGAGTCTCCTGTTCGCGGTGAACCTTCAGGGTCTTGCCGCCATCGGCCAGTTCCCAATGTTCCGCGGAAGTCAGTGTAAAGTCGCCTTGCGGTGTGCTCGCGTTGGTGACGGTCTTGATTTCCAGAATCTTTCCCCCGTCCAGCCACTGCGCTTTGGTGGTGGATTTGCCGCGCGGCGTTTCCGCGACGCTTTCACTGCCGTCGAGTTTGACTGTCAGCGGACCGCCGCCGCCCATCATCCCACCGCCACGTCCTCCGCCGCCACCGCCAGGGCCTGCGCCTTCGGCCATATCCAGTTTCTGTTCACGCGTAAGTTGTTTGTCGTCTTGCGTAATCATCCAGGTGCCGCCCTGAAGCCGTTCAGCCATCATTTGTGGCAATTTGCTGTTTGCCTTGTCGAGCGCCCAGGTGCCAGCGAAGTTCGCTCCCTTGGATTGCGCCGACGTTGCCACCGCCAGCGCGATCAGCGCGGCGAAGACAGTGCCAACCAAAAGCATTCGTTTCATTGTACTTCCCCCTTTATCAGTGTTTTTGTGCGAGATTGAAAACGCCACCGCAACGGCCTGGATTGGCCAACACGGCGGCGCGTTTTGCTGCCAGCTTAGACGTCGCGGGAATGAGCAGAGTCACAAAATATATCAGCCTTCCGACTCGTCCACGACCTTGCGCGCAATCTCTTCGCGGTGGCAATTCGCGTCACCGAACATAATTTCCGACGCCTTGGCGCGCTTGTAGTAAAGCTGAATGTTGTGTTCCCAGGTGAAACCAATCCCGCCGTGAATTTGCACGCCGCGATTGCCGACTTCGCGCGCGGCGTCGGAAGCATATCCTTTGGCCACGGACACCGCCAGCTTGGCCGACGGATCGTTTTCCGAAACCGTCCACGCCGCGTAATACACCGCCGAACGCGCGCTTTCGGCGTAATTGAACATATCGGCGCATTGATGCTGCACCGCCTGGTAAATGCCGATGGGTTTTCCGAATTGCTGGCGCGTTTTGGCATATTCGACGGTGTTTTCCAGCGTCCATTGCATGCCGCCCAGCATTTCAGCGCAGATCGCAACATTGGCAACATCGGTGGCGGCTTCGAGCGCTTCTTTGGTTTTCGTGGTGAAAGCAAGCGCGCTCGATTCAGGCACGGCGGCATTGTCGAATTCAACGCTGTAAAGCTTGCGCGTCGCGTCAATGCCCGGCGTCGCAATCACCGTCACACCTGCTGCGCCTTTTTCCACCGGGAGCAACACCAGATCATCGCCGTCACGAGCCACAACAATGATCACATCGGCAACCGCCGCGTCGGTGACAAAATGCTTGGCACCGCGCAGCCTGTATTCCTTACCGTCTTTTTCCGCGCGCAATTGGACGGCATCAGCATTCCAGTCAGCGGACTCTTCCAGCAACGCCACCGTCGCTTTCAGCTCGCCCGCCGAAATCGGTTCCAGATACTGTTTGCGCTGGCCTTCGTTCCCGGCCCGTTCGATCAAACTGGCCGCCCACAACGTCGAAAGAAATGGCCCCGGCAAACAGGCGCGTCCCATCTCTTCGGCGACAGCGATCAAATCCACCAGACTCAAGCCGAGCCCGCCGTATTCTTCGGGAATCGTCAATCCCGTGAATCCCTGATCGGCCATCGCCTGCCACAGTTCCGCATCGTAGGCCGTTTCCGTCGCCATCAATTCGCGGACGCGCTCCGGTTTGCATTCGCGCGTAAAGAAATCGCGCGCCGATTGTTGAAGAAGTTTTTGTGCTTTACTTAGATCAAAGTCCATAACTTGCCAGTTCATTAGCGAAGCCTTTGGAGTGCTGCGGCTTTAGCGCAGCTTTGATATTTCTTCAGACGTTACTTGCTGACAAGAAAGACCAAAGCGTTGCCAAGTCAACGCACCCCAAGGCTCGCTGGTTACGATTGATAACTCTTGGGCAAACCGAGCACGCGCTCGGCCACAATGTTGCGTTGAATTTCGCTGGTGCCGGCTTCGATGGTGTTGGCGCGGGTGCGGAGAAAATCGTAAACCCATTTGCCATTGTCAAAGCCCTGCAATTGCGCCACCGGCCCCAGCGTCTCCATCGCGATTTGCTGGAAACGCTGGTTGTACTCGCTCCACTGCAATTTCAGGATCGAACCTTCCGGACCCGGCACGTGCTGGTTGTTCATCCTGCTCAGCGCGCGTGTATTTGTCAGACGGAAGATTTCGAGTTCCATAAACGCCTGCGCCAGCTTCTGGCGAATGACCGGATCCTGACTGGCAGGCTTGCCATTGCGCTTCATCTGCCGGGCGTGCGCGACCAGTTGATCGAAGTTGCGTTTGAACGAAACATACGTTCCCGTGCCCAGATGCGCGCGTTCATTCATCAACGTCGCAATCGCCGTGTGCCAGCCTTTGTTGATTTCGCCGAGCACATTCGCCACCGGCACACGCACATTGTCGAAAAAGACTTCGTTGAAGCTGGAATCGCCGTTCATCTGTTTCAGCGGGCGAACGTCCACGCCGGGCGAATGCATATCCACCAGCAGCGCCGTGATTCCCTTATGCTTCGGCACAGTCGGATCGGTGCGAACCAGCAGCAACACCCAATCGGCGACATGCGCCAGCGAAGTCCAGATCTTCTGGCCGTTGACGATGAAATGATCGCCATCCATCGTGGCCTTCGTTGCCAGCGAAGCCACGTCACTGCCGGAATTCGGTTCGGAAAATCCCTGGCACCAGATTTCTTCGCAGGAAAGAATCTTCGGCAGAAACCGGCTTTTCTGTTCCGGAGTGCCGACCGCGATGATCGTCGGGCCGATCAAACTCAAGCCCAGCGCATTGATCAGCGGCGGCGCTTCGGCGCGCGCCCACTCTTCGGTCAGAATCGCCTGTTCGATTAACGCCGCGCCGCGCCCGCCGTATTCTTTCGGCCACGAAATGCCCGCCCAGCCAGCATCGAAAACTTTCCGCTGCCATTGGCGCAGGTATTCGAAGTGTTCGCCCTTTTCCTCTTCATTCGTGCTGCCCGCAAAAGGCGGCGGCACGTTGGCCGCAAGCCAGGCGCGCAATTCATCGCGAAACTGCTGTTGTTCGGGTGTTAAATTTAAGTCCATAATCTTCCTCGAAGTTTGATATGCAATATTGGCTCGTCAATTCTTCCTTCACCCTAAAGTTGCTGTAATGGGCGTTTCAAAATAACGACCAACTCAACTGGAATGGGGCCTACTCCTCCAGATGTAATGGGGGAAACACCAATTACTTCCCATCCAAGCTTTCCAACATCATTGAGAAAATCCGGGAGGTCCTGCCCTTCAATCCTGCCCCAAAAAGGCTCTTTTGCAAGCCTTTCCCCGTTGGCTGATTTAACAATACCTTCACGAACGGTGAGTGTTAAATATTCCCAGAGTTGCATCATTTCCCCTTTGTTGATTCCCACAGCAATTCCGCCACGTCCATCACCTTCACATCGCGCTCGCCACGGCGCGCGTTAATACCGTCTTCCAGCATCGTCATACAAAACGGACAACCGACAGCGACGACATCCGCGCCGGTTTCGAGCGCCTGCCGCGCGCGTTCCTGATTAACGCGCTTGTCTTTCGGTTCGTCCACAAAACTCATTCCGCCGCCGCCGCCGCAACAGAAACCCTGTTCGCGGTTCATCTTCATTTCGACGGTGTTCCGCGAAGCGAGTTGCACCAACTGGCGCGGCGCTTCAGTCACGCCGTTGTGCCGTCCCAGGTAACAAGGATCGTGAAAAGTGACCGTCTTGTCCGTCGGCATCGTCGCGGCCAATTTACCTTCGTCCACCAGCTTCGCCAGAAATTCGCTGTGATGGAACACTTCGTAGCTGCCGCCGAACTGCGGATATTCGTTGCGGAAGGTGTTGAAACAGTGCGGACAACTGGTGACGATCTTTTTGACGCCGTAACCATTCAGGGTTTCAACATTGTCTTTGGCCATCATCTCGAACAAAAACTCATTGCCGATGCGGCGGGCCGGATCGCCCGTGCATTTTTCCTCGCGGCCTAAAATCGCGAACTTGACGCCGGCTTTTGTGAGCAACTGCGCTGTCGCGAGAACGACTTTCTGATTGCGTTCGATCAATGCGCCGCCGCAGCCGATCCAGAACAACACTTCGGCATCCAGATTTTCTTGGCGAGCTTCGGCGATAGTTTTGATTTTCAAACCGTCCGCCCAATCCAGCCGCGTCGCCTGCGTGCCGCGAAACGGATGCTGCCGCGATTCCAGCGAAGTCATCGCTTCCTGCATCGTGTCGGGGAAGTCGGCTTCTTCCATCACTAGAAAGCGGCGCATGTCCACGATCTTCGGCATCTGTTCGATGAAGACCGGACAGGCTTCCATGCACGCGCCGCAGGTTGTGCATTGCCACAAAGCGTCGGGCGAAGTCGCCGGAACCGCGCCAATGATTGCGGATTGCGGATTGCGGATTGCGGATTCGCTTCGAGCGAAGTTACGTAAACCAAGAATAATGTCGCGCGGCGAAAGCTCCTTACCTACAGCATTCGCCGGACAGACTGCCGTGCAGCGACCGCATTCGGTGCAGGCGTCGAAATCGGCGAGGTCTTTCCAGGTGAATCCGGCCAGCGTTTTGACGCCCATCGGTTCGCCGGTTTCGGCCAGCTTGTCGAAATCCATGGCCTTGAGTGCAGCGCCGCTCGGTTCCAATCGCGAAGTGTAAATATTCAGCGGCCCGGTCACCACGTGAATCATCTTCGTGTACGGAACGGCGGCGATGAATCCAAAAACCAAGACCGCGTGCGACCACCAGACAAGCAGGTGAAGCGTCGTCAAAGCGGATTTCCCCATCGGTTTGGAAATCAAGGCGACCAGATAACCAATTGGCGACCATGCGCCCCAGGGATCATTCGTCGCGGCAATCCGCCAGCCTTCCAGCAGGAAGCCTGTCAGCGCAATCAAAAAGATCGTTCCCAAAATCAATTCGGCTTCGTCGGTGTACACCAGCTTTTGGGGCTTCAGCGCCAGCCGTCGCCACAATGCGATGCTGACGCCAATCAAAACCAGCGCGCCAAAGATGTCCACAATGAACGATTGAAAGTAGAGATAAAACGCGCCCTGCATCAACGGCAGCCCGAAATCGTGATGAACCGCCACAACCGTTGTCGCAATCGTCAGAACAATAAAACCTGTGTAAATGAAGGAGTGAAAAACGGCGGCGTATTTTTCCCGAATTGTCCGCCGCTGCCCCAGTGCGTGTTTCAACAACCGTTGCAGCCGCTCTTTGGGACGATCAAACCGATCCGACGCCAAGCCCCGCCGCCAGGTTGCGACACGCCGGTAAAAGCCATAACCGGCAATCACCAGTGAAATGCCAAATAGCACATACATCAGCCAGACATTGCTGATGTTCCAGAGGACTTCGCGTGTCGGGGCTTGATTCATTTTTGCAGCGCGGAGAGTTTCTCTTTCAGCAATGGAACAACTTTCTTGTAATCTTCGACAATGCCGAAGCTGCAATGTTTGAAAATCGGCGCGTCAGGATCAATGTTGATGGCCGCGACGACTTTGGAATCGGACATTCCGGCCAGATGCTGGCTCGCGCCGCGAATGGCGATGGCCAGATACAGCCCCGGCGCGACTTTTTTGCCGGTCTGCCCGACCTGCCACGAAGGCGGGCACCAGCCCGAATCGCACGCCGCGCGCGAAGCCGCCGTCATTCCTCCGAGCAAGGTCGCCAGTTGCTGCAAATCGGCAAAGGCTTCAGGCCCGCCCAATCCGCGTCCGCCCGAAACGATGACTCGAGCATCTTCCAATCGCGCTTCGCCGCTCACTTCCAATTTGCGCTCGACAATTCGTGTCGGAGCTGCGGGCACATTCACCGAAGCCGCCGCTACCGTCGCGACCGATCCAGAGGCCGAATCCGGAACATCGAACGCGCGCGCACGCAGCCAGACCACGGCGGGCGAGCGTTTCAACTGAATTGTCGCCACAGCCTTGCCGCCGTAAACGCTTCGTTTGACGCGAATCGCACCGCTTTCCGCTGACAGTTCAATGCCGTCGCCCACCGCGCTTCCACCCAGCCGGTGCGCCAATCGCGGCGCAAGTTCCTGGCTGTAAGTATCGTTGCTCATCAGCACGGCGCTAGCGCCAATCGGTTTGCAAATTTCCGTTAGCGCCGCCAAGCAAGCTTCGGGCTGATACTCGGTCAGTTCGGCTTGATCAGCGGAAACAACCGCGTCAGCGACCGAAGCCAGTTTGGTATTCAGCAAAGGATCGTGCGCGCCGATGACGACCGCGTGAAGTTTGCCGCCAAGCTGCTCCGCCAGCCGGCGACCTGCTCCGGCGACGCCTTGTGCCGCGCGGTCATATCCGGCAGCAGAGAAAAGAGTGATGATGACGTTGCTCATATTTTTTGTGTGTTCAGCGCGACGTAATGTGAGCCGCCGCAGCTTTCGGCTTCATAGAATCCACAATGGCTTGATTGGCCAGCACCTGAAATTCCTGGCGGATGTTGATGTGCGTATACGGAATGACCTGCGTCATCATAATGCCGATCATTTCTTCCTGCGGGTCTACCCAGAAATAGGTGCAGAACGCGCCGCCCCAGCCGTATTGTCCGACCGAACCGGGGATTGCCGCCTGGCCGACATCTTTAATCACGCTGTATCCAAGCCCAAAGCCATAGCCTGGCCCACTCAGCCAAACAGGTAAATCTCCAGTGTGATTCGCCGTCATCAGTTCCACGGTCTTCCGGCCCAGGATGCGTGCGCCGTCGAGTTCGCCGCCATTGAGCATCATTTGATGAAAGCGAACGTAATCCGCCGCCGTCGAAACCAGACCGCCCGCGCCGGAAAAGTAAACGTGCGGTTCTTTGACGTAGCGGCTTTCGGCGGTTGGCGCTTCCAGCAATTTGATCTTGTTGCCGTTCTTATCATCGGGTTGGTACACGGCGGCGAAGCGGTTGAGCTTCGATTGCGGCAGGTAAAAATGGGTGTCGGTCATCTTCAGCGGCGCGAAGATGCGTTTTTGCACGAACTCGTCCAGCGTCTGACCGGAAATGACTTCGACCAGCCGTCCGACCACGTCCGTCGCGTTGCCGTATTCCCAGGCGTCGCCCGGATGAAAGTTCAGCGGCAGCGTGGCCAGCCGTTTGACCGCGTCGCCAACGGTGTCGTTCGGTTTGCGCCCTTGTTGAACCACTTTGGCAAATTCCGGCTGCGTGATGCCACGATAAGTATTGG
Organism: Heliomicrobium sp.; assembly: GCA_021155085.1. Lineage (GTDB taxonomy): Bacteria > Acidobacteriota > Blastocatellia > RBC074 > RBC074 > RBC074. The sequence goes on from JAJNQA010000052.1 coordinate 69,049, forward strand.
CAAACCCGGCGGTATGTGTCAGCACGTGTTTGAACGTGATCGGACGCGCGGCGGGAATCACTTTGTACGGCGTGCCGAGCCTGTCTTCGCCCGAAGCCGGAACCGCGACTTTCATATTCGTGAATTCGGGCAGGAATTTGGCAATCGGATCGGTCAGCAGGAAATGGCCTTCTTCGTATAGCATCATCAGCGCGACCGAGGCAATCGGCTTGGTCATCGAAGCAATGCGGAAGATCGTGTCGGTCTTCATCGGCTGTTTGTTTTCGGCATCGCGAAAGCCTATGGCGTCGAAATGAACGACTTTGCCCCGGCGCGCTACCATCGTCACTACGCCGGGAACCAGGCCTTTATCCACATATCGCTGCATCGCCGTGCGAATGCGTCCCAACCGTTCCGACGACAATCCGACTTCTTCCGGCTTGGCGGTGGGCAAACCCGCTGCTGACTGTGCCAGCAAACGCTTATCACTAACCGTCAGCGAGCACAACATTGTTGCAATCAAGGAGAAAACCAGAAGCCGTTTCATCATCGCACCTCAAAAGAGTAGGACAAACTGTCAGTTTGTCCGGCGTGGTTGGTGGTGAATTAATCGGGAATGCGGGCTGATTCGGAAGCCTGCACTGATGAAGCGGGACAAACTGACAGTTTGTCCAACACCTTCAAAGCGCGCGAGTGACATCCGCGATTCGCTGCGCCAGTTGTTCGACCTTCTGTTCCAGCGTGTCGCCGGAGACAAATTCGCAGTTCACGTCCTTGACCGGGATGGCCAGTTCGACGACTTCGTAATAACTGCCGCCCGCGCGAATTTCGGCGGCGTTCACGCCCAAATCCTCCCCCAGGTCTTCTAATGACCATTTCGTAATCGGCTGGCGGGCGGACATCATAATGTCGCGGGTTTTGGGAATGCGCGGAACGTTAAATTCATTATTGGTGACGGTGACAATCAGCGGCGTTTGGGCGTCCAGTCGTTCCCAGCCGTTGTCGGTCTGGCGTTTGACTCTTAGCCCAGGGGTTTGTCCATCGTCTTTCTTTTCCAGGTGATCAACAAACGAGATGGATGGGATGCCGAGTTCTTCCGCCAGCAAGCCGCCGGTCTGGCCAACGCCCCAATCGCCGGATTCGCGTCCGACCATGACCAGATCAAACTCGCCGAGTTTGCGAATCGCCGCGGCCAGCACTTGCGCAACCGCCAGCGGGTCGGGGATTGCCGCGCCGTCGTTTTTGACCAGCACGGCTGCGTCGGCCTTCATCGCCAGCGCCTTGCGAAGCGAGTCTTCGCCGCTGTCCGGCGCGAAAATCAGCGCCGTAATTTTGCCGCCGAACTTTTCCTTAAATTGCAGCGCCGTTTCCAGCGCGTTTTCGCAGAAGATGTTCGTGACCAGGTTGGCATTTCCGCGCACGGCCTCGCGTTTTTCAGCGTCCACGCGGAAATCGCGCACGGGAATTTCAGGATCCAGAATCTGTTTCAGACAAACGATGATATTCACAGGTATTGCTTTGTTGAAGAAGAGTTTGGGCGCGTATAATCCACGCGTTGTCGAGTAACTTACCGAGCGGTCAGCATATTCACCGCTCCCATCACTGTCAAGCATTGCAACTGTATCGGCACCCGCGCGTCAGCAAGGGGCATCAAGAAAATCCAGCCCTTCCTGACGGTCGGGCTACAGACACAAGAGAAAAAAGATGGAAGTTTTGCGCACCCCGGACGAACGTTTCGCTAATTTGCCCGGTTACGATTTCCAGCCGAATTATGTCGAGATCAACGGCTTGCGGATTCATTATCTGGACGAAGGACCCGCCAGTGCCGCGCCGGTCCTGCTGCTGCACGGCGAACCTTCGTGGTGTTATCTGTACCGTAAGATGATCCCGATCATTGCTGCCGCCGGGCATCGTGCGATTGCGCCGGATTTGATTGGCTTTGGGCGGTCGGACAAACTCGCGCAGCGCGAAGATTACACTTATCAGTTTCACGTGGATGTGGTGACGGCTTTTGTTGAAGCGCTCAATTTGCAAAACATCACGCTGGTTTGTCAGGACTGGGGCGGACTGATCGGCTTGCGCATTGCGGCGGAACATCCCAATCGGTTTGCGCGCATTGTCGCCGCCAACACCTTTTTGCCGACCGGCGATCAAAAACCGAGCGAAGGTTTTCTGCGCTGGCAGCAATACTCGCAAACGGTCGAAAACTTCCACGTTGGCGGAATTATCAAAGGCGGCTGTGCCACGCCGCTTTCGCCCGAAGTGATCGAAGCCTACAACGCGCCATTTCCGGATGACAGCTACAAAGCGGGCGCGCGCCAATTTCCGCTGCTGGTTCCAACCACGCCGGACAATCCGGCTTCGGAACCGAACCGTCAAGCCTGGGAAGCGCTGAAGCAATGGGACAAACCGTTTCTGACCGCCTTCAGCGACAGCGACCCGGTGACGCGCGGCGCGGATGCCGTTCTGCAAAAACTGATTCCCGGCGCAAAAGGGCAGCCACACACCACGATCATTGGCGGCGGCCATTTTTTGCAGGAAGACAAAGGCGAGGAACTGGCCGGAATCATCGTGGATTTCATCGCCCGCACTTCAAATCAGTAACCTTGCTGCTGCGATCAGCGTCAACATCGCTTCCAACCCAATATCAACCTGATTCTCAACAATGACATCAACTGAGGTGAAAACAATGCGAACCAAACTTTCTCTTTCGCTTCTGCTATTCGCGGTCTGCTTTATGACTGCGTTGGCGCAAACGAATACCCAGTCCACCAATCAATTTATCCAATCGGGCAAATCAGGTGGCTGGAAATCGCTCTTCGACGGCAAAACGCTGACCGGCTGGCGCGGCTTTCACAGCGACAAAGTCCCCGAAGTCTGGGGGGTCGAAGACGGCTGCATCAAACGAGCCAAAGTGGCCGGCGAGAAAAAACTCACTGGCGGCGATTTGATCACCGTGGACCAATTCGAGAACTTTGAGCTTTCCATCGAATGGAAACTGTCGAAAGGCGCCAACGGTGGCATCAAGTATCTGGTCAGCGAAAGCCTGCCTCCGACGGGCCGTTCCGGCGTGAGCTTTGAATACCAGGTGCTGGACGATGACAATCATCCCGACGCCAAGATGGGCATCGCGGGCAATCGAACTGCCAGTTCGCTCTACGATCTGATCCCGGCCAGTAAGGACAAGAAGCTCAAACCGCTGGGCGAATTCAATCAAACTCGCATCATCGTCAAAGGCAATCACATTGAGCATTGGCTGAATGGCGTCAAAACCGTCGAATTTGACCGCAGCAGTGAGGACTACAAAAAGCATGTGGCCGAGAGCAAATTCAAAACCACGAAAGGCTTCGGCGAAGCGAAGCGCGGCCACATCCTGTTGCAGGACCACAACGACGAAGTCTGGTACCGCAATGTCAAGATTCGAGAGTTGAAATAACGACAGGGAGACGGGCAGACACGGGGACTGGGAGAAAAAGCGACGAGAATAGAATTTGTGCAGTGGGCACGACAAAATTGACCGTGTCTCCCCGTCTCCGGTCCCATCAGTTCTCGACCGTCATCTTGAAGTTGGTCATCTTGAAGACCAGATAGCGGAAATCGCCCGGCGCCAGCACCCGGCGGGCGTCGCTGCGGAAATGGATCGAGTGTTTGCCGGGCGGGATGGTAAAGGTTTTGGCGAACGGCAACGGCTTCTGACCGGTCTTCAATTCCTCCGTCAGCAGATCGCCGGTGATTCGTAACGTGGCATCATTCTCCGTTGAAAACGCCGTTTCCAGTTTGACTTGTTTGGGGCGCGAAGAGTGGTTGGTGATTGCCAGTTCGCCGATGGAGGAGCACCAGCGGAAAGAGTTGTCCACCGGCCCTTCCAATTCCGAACAGCCTTCCTCCCAGACCTGCAACAGTGGATGCAAGGCGTCATCGCGTTTCGCTTCCAACTGCTCGCCGTACTTGCCGCGCAACTCATTTTCAAAACTTCGTAAGTCGAAAAAGAGCAGCTTTCCGTCATCGCTGGTGAATTTCGGTTCGCCCAGCAATGCCTTAATCTCGCCTTCGACTTTCGCGTCGTTGTAACCATTGCGATTCAGGTAAATCCCTTGAAAGCCGGACAGCGCAATTCCTTCGACCATTTCGTTCGTCGGCTTGCCGGTCAGCAGTTTCTGCCAGGCTTCGCCGTCGCGCCCTTTCATCGCGCCGTAGCTCCAGCGCAAGCCCTGCGAGTGTAAATAGCCGCGCGTGTGGTCGTAATCGAACATTTTGCCGACTTTGGGAGTTTCCGGGAACGAGACAAACGGGAGTTGGAAAATCATCGCGCCGCTCGGCAACGAAGCCTGAAGCTGGCGCATGAATTTTTGGTCTGAACCGAATTCGGCATTGATCTTCGGGTAATCGGGAATGAAGCGTTCGGCGGTTTGGTCCAGCACGCCAATGACCAGCAGGACGCCCAGACAGCAGTTGAATGCAATCCGCCGCGCGCTGGACTGCGCGTATTTTTTCGCAAACTGATCCAGCAGCCAGGCGACGGTCAGCAATGAAAAGAACGCGATGAAAACGCTGATGCGGTTATAGGCGCGAATCTTCGTTGTGAGAATGAGCGCCACCAGCGCGCCAATGCTGCCGAAGGTCGCCAGCAACACCGCCGCCAGATTCAAAATGCTCAGATGGCTGAGCAAACCGCCGGTTCCATCAGTCGCAAGCCGGCCAATTTCCGGTTTGCGAATCAGCAGCCAGCCGAACAGCGTCAGAAAACCGATGACGCCAATCACGCCCAGCGTCGCATCATCGTTTTCATTGATGAACAATCGCTGGTTGAACGCCGCCTTGAGTTTGGCAAACAGAAACAACCGGTGGCCGCTGACCGGCAGCAGCAGTTGCGACAAACGCAGCGAATAGGTTTCGGCGTCAATCGCGTGCCGCCGCACAATCGGCGTTTCGCCATTTTGCCGCAGGTGCAAAATGCTCGGCAGCAGATTCAGCATCAATCCGCTGAAGATGACTCCGATCAGGGCCGCGGGCAAAAGCAACTGCCTGGCACTGCGCCGCTGCAAGGCGACAACGCAGCCGGCAACGAGCAAAAAGAAACAGGTGAAGTAGGCGTAATACGTCCCGCCCGCCGCGATCATCAAACAAATCGCTACGCTGGCAATCAGTTTCGGCTCGCGCCAGTCCAATCGCAGCCGCCCGGTGGCATTGTCAATCAGCGATAATCTTCCCGTCGCCATCCACAAGATGACCATCACCGCCAGCGGCACCAGAAAATAGGCTGCAAGGAAAAGATGGTGCTGTCCGCGCACGAAGTGATAAGGCAGCAGCGAATACAGCACGCCGGCAAGGACAGAGGTTCCCCAGGAAAGCCCAAACTGCCGCAGCGCCGCCAGCGCGCAAACGGTCGCCAGCGGAAACGTGAGCAGGTAGAAAAGATTCAGCGCCAACCCATAATCGTTGGTGAACAGTCCGATCAGTTTGATCAGCAAAAAAAGCAGATTGTTATCCGACATCGGCACATCCCGCAGATCAAGTCCGTCAGGCATGGCCATCGCCGGGTTATGGACGTGCCAGCCGAAATCGAGCACGCCTTTGACCAGCAAGGCATTGAACTTCGCTTCGCCGTAATAGGTCAGCGGCACGCGCAGGTTCGCTTGCCACAGTTTCAGCGTCGAGGTGAGAAACAGCAGCGTCAACAAAACGGCCACGGCATAAGCCGCCAGGCTTTTCCATCGTGGGGAGAGGGATTGATAGGTCATAAGGTAACGACAGGACGGGGAGCGTGATCGAAATTTTCGTTCGCGCTCCCCGTCTGGCTAATTGGCGGATGATGAATGCAATCCTATTTCTTGCGCTTCGAGTAACGCGAAAGCGTGGTCGGGAAAGCGGCCACTGCGGCAGGCGCCGGTTTGCCGCCTTTCAACACTGTTTCCGCGTTGGCGTCGCCATAAATCGCTTTCATATCGCTTTCGTCCAGCGAAATCACCGCGCCTTTGATTTCCAGGCCGGCAAACAAGCCTTTGCTGCGTGAATAGGAAAGGATTTGCGCATCGAGTTTCAGATCGGTGGAAGCGCCTGCCTGGCGGCCCACCGGACCGGCAGCCACGGAAGCGTCGCCGCCGAGTTCGAACTTGCTCTTGAGCAGGCTGGTCATGCCGCCGTCGTTCATAAACAGAAAGACAAAATCGGTTGCCTGCGCGCCAATCTGGAATCCGACGCTGCCGCCTTTCAAATCAAAAAATGCCGGACCGCTCCAGCCCGCCTTGGTGCGGCAACTGGCAACGCCGCGTCCGCCGCGTCCGCCGACGATGAATCCGGCTTTAATAACCTGGGGGAAGACTGCCACGCAGACAGCCTTGTCCAGAATATCTTTGGGCACGGATTTGTCCGGCGCGGCCATGATTTCCTTGAAGACCGTCGAGGCTTTCCCGGACTGTTTGATGGCGTCGGCCTTGTCGAAGCCGAAAGCGGTGACTGCCAGCGCCAGACACAATACGGCGCACAAGCAATTTGCAAATTTAGGTCTCATATCTCCTCCATTGGATGGGTTGAAAAAGTTGAAATGCTGTTGAATTCCGCTCGCCAGTGTGGGTTGTCTAGCGGCGCGGATTTTCTCAGAAGACCCTTGCCAAGTAAAATGCGTCCATGGAAGAGATCGCCAATACCAATAACCATGTTCAAGCCGAACGGCATCCGACCGACCGCGATTCGCTCGAGCGCGATTGCGATGTGGAATTTTTCGTCGCTGGCGGCCCCGGCGGCCAGCATCGCAACAAAGTCGAAACGGGCGTCCGCCTGACGCATCGCCCCAGCGGACTCATCGTTACGGCCACCGAACGCCGTTCTCAATCTGCCAATCGCGAAGCCGCCTTCGAGCGCATGGCTGAAAAACTGGAAGCGCGTCAGAAAGTCCGCAAACCGCGCCGCGCCACCAAACCAACCTTCGCCGCGAAGCAGGTGCGCATCAAAGAGAAAAAAATCATCGGCGAGCGCAAGAAGGCTCGCGGAAAAATAAAATCATCCGAAGATTGAATGAAAACGTGGGACAGACTTCAGTCTGTCTACAGTGGCGACAGGCTGAAGCCTGTCCCACATTCCCAGGAGAACACCCGAATGGATCGTCTTAAAGATAAAGTCGCCGTCATCACCGGTTCCGGCTCCGGCATGGGCGAAGGCATCGCCCTATTGTTTGCCGAAGAAGGTGCGCGTGTCGTTGTTTCCGACCGCCACGAAGCGCCCGCTCAAGCGGTTGCCGCCAGTCTGGCTGAACAAGGTTATCAGGCCATCGCCCGCAAGGCCGATGTTTCGGTTGAAGCCGACTGCCGCGCGCTGATTGACGACGCCGTTGCGCACTTTGGCCGCATTGACGTGCTGGTCAACACCGTCGGCTGGAGCATGCGCGGCACGATTGAAGACACCACCGTTGAAGAATGGGACGGCGTTTTCGCCGTCAATGTCCGCAGTTCCTTCATCTGCACGCAGCAAGCCGTCAAACACATGAAAGGGCAGGGAAGCGGTTCGATCATCAACATCGGCTCGGTCAATGCCTACATCGGCGAACCGAAGCTGATGGCCTATTCCGCCTCCAAAGGCGCGCTGATGACGATGACCAAAAATCTGGCCAGTTATCTGAACCGCTACCGCATCCGCGTCAATCAGTTGAATGTCGGCTGGACGCTGACGCCGAACGAACATCGCGTCAAAGTCGAAGAAGAAGGCAAAGGCGAAAACTGGCTGGAAGAAGCCGTCAGGACGCGGCCCTGGGGCAGATTGCTGGTGCCGCGCGACATCGCGATGGCGGCGCTGTATTTCGCCAGCGATGAAAGCGAACTGGTCAACGGATCAATTCTTGATCTGGAACAGTACCCGGTCGGTGCCCCGCCGAACTGGTAACGCCGAAATCAGTTTCCCCCGCCAAGCAGGACAATCTGGTCAGTAAACCCTTCAAAGCTGTCGTCGTGGCTGATGACGAAGAGTTGATGAAAATCCTTGATGCGGCCGATTTGCTGCGCCAGGTTGCGCCGCCGCTCTTCGTCCATATTCGTGGTCGGTTCGTCAAAAAAGGCCAGGTTGATTTCAGAGAGTTCTTTCAGCAGCGCCAGCCGCACCGACAGCGCCGCCGCCATTTGCTCGCCGCCGGAAAGATTCAAAAACGGGCGTTCACGGCCTTCTTCTTCCAGCATGATTTCGTAATCCTTCGCCCAGCGCAGCGTGACATCGAAGCGCCCCGTGATGTCGCGGAAGAGCTGATTGGCTTCGGCGGAAATCGAATGCAGCAGCATTTCAGTGATGTAGGGCGCGGCTTTTTGCAGGATATCGCGAATGAAGTCGGCGGTTTCGCGCAGGCGCTGGGATTTTTCTTTTGCCGCCAAATGCTCGCGCATTCGCTCGCGGACTTCTTCCAATCGCGCCAACTGTGTTTTCAGCCGGTCAAACTGCTGCCGCGCGTGTTCAAGCCGCGTCAGCAATTGTGTCGCGCGTTCGCGCCATTGGTCCAGGCCGGATTGGGCGCGGCGGTGCGCTTCGGCGTCATAATCTTTTTCGAGTTGCGCTTGTTCGGCCAATGCGGCGGTCAGCAACTGTTGAGTTTCTGCAATTTCGGTTTCGGTTGCGGTCAGTTCCTGCTGCCGTGCACCGAGCGTGTTGGCGGTCTTCTCGTTTTGGATGAAGGCGTGATAATCGCTTTCGCTTGCTGAACGAGCCTGCGCCGCCGCCGCGATGTCCCCATCCAGCGAGGCAAAGACCAGCAACTCCGCTTTGACCTGTTCAAACAGTAAATTGATTTCGGCGATTTTTTGCGCGGCAGTTTCGGCTTCCCGCAGCCATTGGGCTTCGCGTTTGATGGTGCGGTCGAGCGCGGCGGCGCGGCCTCGCGGATCATTCAACGCGCGCAGCGAGTTTTCCGCTTCGGCAATCCGGCTTTCGATGTTGCCGATTTCAGCAATTCGATTGGCAATCGCATCGCGTTCGGCGCGTTTGCTTTCGCCTTCTCGCTGAATTCCGGCAAGCTCGATTTTCAGCACTTCGGCCTGGCTGGCCAGCCGTTCGGCGTCACGCGCTTCGCGAAGCTGTTTTTCCAACGCCGAGCGCCGGGCTTTCAGTTGCTTCACATCGCCGTCGTTCAAACTTGCGCCGAGAGAAGTCTCCGCCTCGATTCCGGAAATCTGTTTCTGCTTGGCTTCGATTTCCAGCGCCAGCCGCTGCAACTCTGTTTGCAGATGCGGCAGCCGGGCGGTTTCGGTGGCCGCCGCGCGCGATTGCTTCATCTCCCTGGCCAGCGCGGTCAGGATTTTCGTCAGTCCTTCGATCTCGCCGCGCCGCGCATCCAGCCCGTTGCGAAAGCGGCCATCCAGCGATTCGCCCGGTTTCAGGTTCAAACATTTTTCGGTCAACAAGGGACAGACGCCGCCCGATTCCAGCGCGCGAATCATCGTTTCATCGCGATCCACTTCGGCGCGCAAATTGGCCAGCCGCCCGGTTTCGGTTTGCTGGCGAGATTCGATCTCGGAAAGTTTCGCCGCCGCCGCCGTCAGCTTTTCCAGTTTGGCGGCTTCACGCGAATTCTTTTCGAGTTCAGTTGCCAGCCGCGATTGTTCCTGCCGCAGCGATTCCAGATGGCCGCGTTTGAGTTTGAAATTGCCGATGGCGAGTTCCTTTTCACCGATTTCCGCATCCAGCCGCTGACGCTCGTTTTCCAGCGGTTCGGCTTGCGCGGCTTTTTCAGACAACAATCCGGCGGCTTCGATCTGGCGCGAAAGCTCGGCGTGGCGCTGGCGCAGCTTTTCCAATTCACGGTCAAAGGTCGCCAGCGAATTTTGCAGGCTTTGCGCTTCGCCGCGCCGTTCGCGCAATTCGGCAATGCCGCGTTCGACGGAAGTCTGCTCTTCGATTTTGTCCGCAAGCTGAACCAATTCTTCGCGGGCGCTGGCGACTTCGCTCAAACGCTGTTCGGACATTTTCGCCAGACTGCGCGCTTCGATCAGATCGTGCTCGATTCCCGCCTGACGTTTTCGCAGGCTCTCGCGGGTTTCGCGCTGGCGTTCCAGTTCAGTCAGTCTGGCGTTGGCGGCAAGATAGGTTTCGTATCCGGTGCGCGCGGCGGCGACGGTTTCGGCGGCTTTGCGCGCCTGTTCGACCGATTCGCGGGCGACGGTCAGGGAATCCTTTTTCAGTTCCAGCTTGACGCGCAGCCGTTCAATTGCGCCGCGCTGCGTTTCCAGGCGGCGTTGCAGTTCATCGAATTTCGAGACAATGCCCGCCGCGCGTTCGCGCTCTTCACTGGCCTGTTTGCTTTCGCCTTCCAGCGATTGCACATGCCCGGCGGTGTCGTCGTGTTCGCGTTTGGTTTCGTCGTAAATCTTCAGTTCGCCTTCGGCGGCGGCGAGCTTATTGTCGGCTTCAGCAATACGGCCTTCGATGTGGCGGACGGTGTCGCGCAGATTGTCGGAAGCTTTGCGGTACTCCTCGACCTTCAGCACCTGATCGAAAATGGTTTTGCGGTTGGCGGGCGAAAGCGTGAAATCGTAAGTGAACGAACCTTGCGGAACGCCGATGGTTGTTTTGAACAGCGTCGCCAGATCGGTGTCCGGCTCGACTTTCAAATGCTGGCGCAGCCACGGCAGCACGTCTTTTTTCTGTTCCAGCAGCCGTGTTTTCGTCGCCGGATCATAGACGTGATAACCGGTGCCGGTGTCGCGCGTAACGATGTATTCGCGTTCGTCCAGATCGGAAACGAAGGACACGGCCACCTGTCCACGCTTCGTGCCGCGTTTGACGAAATCATCGCGTTTGTAATCCAGGTGATCGAACAGCGCCCAGGCAATGGCTTCCAGAATCGTGGTTTTCCCCGATCCATTCGGCCCGCATATCGCGATGACGCCGGGCTGAAAAGTGAACTCGGCTTCAGCGTGATTTTTGATGTTCTTGAGTTCGACTTTGGTGATCAGCAAGGCAGGATACAGATGGATCGGTGGCAGGCCGCAGGTGTCAGGTGGTAGTGACGTTGCAACGCCACCTCCTCACCTATCACCTGTCATCTGCACACTAGACGCTGGCATGTTCCACGACTTCCGGATTGTCCGTGTGACCCAGCAGATGGCGGCCTTCTGCGCTGCGCGGATCAATCGTCCGGACATGTTTGCGGCCCTTCATTTCCCAGATCGCCGTGATCTTTCCGTTCTTTTCGACCGCGTGATAGGAAACTTCGTCGTGATGGGCTTCGACAGCGGGCGCGGCCGCTGCTCCGGACGCAGTATGGTTGTCAGTATTGATGTTTTCGCTCATTGGTTTGCTTGCTCCTGAATTCATGTTGGATTTAATTGCGGGTTTGACGTAAGCCGGATTGTGCCACACGGCGCGCGAGGCTGTCTAGTTCGTGGCCACCTCATCTCTTAATCTGCCCCGCGATGCGCCGCATCCGCGCAATCAGATTGACCAGTTGCGCATCGTCAATCTTTTCCCCGGCCAAGGCGACTTCGGCGTCGCTCAGGGTTTGGCGCAATTCGATTTCAGAAATCGGCAGGCGTTGGCGGCGCAGGCTGGCGATGATTTCATCGGTGCGGGCGCGGGAGGAAAGCCCCAGGCGGCGGCAGATTTGCGTCTTGAAGCGCGGGTAGATGTTTTCCAGCGCCAGGCTGCGGGCGCGGGCGACCTGCTGTAAATTGGCCATCGAGCCGACGAATTCCAGCGGCGAATGGCGATCCACGCGAGGCAGCGGCAGCGGGCGCGCAAAGCGTTTGCCGAAGCTGTAAATCAGCAGCAGGCTCAGCAGCAGCCCTTGCACCAGCAGCCACGGTGCGGGCGTGCCGCGCAGATAGGTGACCAGCGGATTGCTCTGCGCGCGATAGCCGTGATGGTATTCGTCGAAAAACAGCTTTCGCGGCGCGCCGTTTTCGGTCGCGGTCAGAGCGCGCACCAGATTCAGCGTCAGCGTCAGATTCCCCTCGCGCGCGATGCCGTTGTTGGCAATGACGAACGGATCGGAGAGAAAAACCAGCCGGCCTTTGCCATACTGAAAATCGGCCAGCACCGCGCCGTCCTTGTCGCCCAGATGAATGACCGGCGCGTACAGAAACGGCTCCTGTTCTTCTTCGGCTTCTGCTTCGGCTTCTGCTTCGGCGTTTTCCGCCGGAGTTGTTGGAGTGGGGGCTGGCGTCGGAGTTGGTGTCGGCGTTGCACTTTCGTTTTCGTCTTCTTCCAGGTCGGGCGGCTCGAATTTCATTCGCGCCGCCAGGGTGGAAAGGGACAGTTCGCGCAGGTTCTTCGTCAATTCGGTTGGTTGCGCGATTAGTTTGTCAGCTTGCGGATCCACCAGTGATTCGGGCGCGGCGTACCAGTTGGGGTCTTGGGCGGTGATTTTGGCCTGCAACATGGGATCGCCGAATTCGGCTTGCGGGTAGCGGCTGACGATCAGTGCGTTGCCGCCATCGGCAATCCATTTTTGCAATGCCGAAGACTCTCCATCCGACAACCAGTTTTCGCGTTGAAACGGGCCGACGATGATCAGCGTCGCCTGGTTGGCATTGCTTTTCAGCAACGCAAAGCTGTCGCGCCAGCGCGCCACGTTCGTGCCGGATTCTTCCAGCAACTGGTAAAACGCGCGCGTCCCGGTGGGACCGGGGTTGTAACTGGAGCGAATCGGTTCCAGTTCGCTTTCGCTGGGCCGGTCGAATTCCACATTGCCTGCCGCGCTCAGGCCGATGATGACGGCCAGCGCAAGCACACTGCTGATGATGATGCCCAGGTAACGACGCATGGCGGTGTTATTTCAAATCCCGAATCTGAAATTTGAAATTCGGGATTTCAGGCTCCGAATTGTCTGAAGTGATGATCAATGTGGCGATAAACCAGCACGCCCCAATCTTTGGTTGTCAGTTTGCCGAACGCCGGGTGTTCCGGCCAATCAGCCTTCTCACTGTTGGCGGCGAAGTTTTGCAGCGCATCTTTGAATTGCGCGACTTCGCGCTCCCATTCGCCGGGTGTTCGCTCGATCAATTCCGGCGCGGTCGGCGCGCCTTTCGGAAAGGGCAGCCAGTAAATGATCAGTTGCTTGATCGGAGTGAATTTCAGCGGTGTGGTTTTCGGCGCGACATAAAGTTCGCCCGTGGCCATTCGCAGTCCATCCGTGACGTGCGTCAGCATTCGGCTGCAATTCATTTTGCCCCACCGCGCGGGAGCGGTTGGCTGAAGTTTTTGCGTCCGGGCCAGTACTTCTTCGCGGACTTCTGATTCCCACATGGATTTCATCTTGTTTTCCTCGCTGCGGCTTGGGTGCGCTACCGATCCCGGTACTGATCCGATTACCCGACCGTCTCCTGGTAAAGCGTGATGAAGTCGGTGTATTCGGATTCGGTCGCCTGCTCGTGACCGTACCAGACGTGCTCGAACGCGCCGGTCATAATCGAAAATGCCGGATAAAGCGGCTCCGGTTTCAATTCGTCCAGATAATCCCGATTGGTTTTGGCGCGATGCAAATGCACTTTGCCGCGCTGTTCCAGGTCGCACAGCAGCGCAATGTACGCGCGGCGAATGGCGCTGCGGAAATCGCCCTGCCGCGCCAGTTCGTTGGCGTTGGTCAGCAGTTCGGCGGCGGTAACATCGTCAGCCAGTTCCTCGCCAAGCACTTCGCGGACGTCGTCGTCCTTGTTTTTTCTGCTTCGCCTCTGCAATCGGCGCAGCAGTTTAACCAGGCCGAAGGAAGCCGCCGCCAGTAAAATCAGTGTAATGATGATTCGGAAGGTGGACACGCCGCCCTGGCCGAAGCCGTCAGGCGACGATCTTCGGCCGCCGAACAAACGGGCCAGCAGGGACATAAAATTGCCCCACAACTTGTTGACCCATTGGCGAATACTGGATTCTTTCTTTTCCTCCGGCACATATTCCGGCCTCGCCAGGATGCGTTCAAGCCGCCCGGCCTGATCCTGGCCGGCTGAGTCGCCCTGTTTTTGCGAAGCGCTGACGCGTTGTTCCAATTGAAAGAGCCGGTCGGCGATTTCGACCAGCATCGAACGGACCTGTTCATCATCGCCGTTGGCATTTTTGATGACCAGATTAATCGCTTCGTGCAGCCAGGAGTTGTCGGCGCGGATCACCTGCCCATTCATCTCCACGTCTTCGCGTTGGGGCAATAATTCCTTGATCGAATTCATCGTGGCAACGATTTCGACGGGCGAAGGCTCGCCTTCGATCAAGTTATCGGCCACCTTTTCCGCCTGGCGCAAACGCTCGGCATACTCCTCCGCTGAGGCTGCCGCAAAAGCGGGCGCAGCCAGCAGAAAAGCCAGCAGAAAATTGAGGCCGAATTGCCGGGCAGCATAAATCGTTGCTTTCATAACCAAGTCATTTTTGGCGGTAATCAGTCAGTACAGCTTTTGTCGCCGCCACGACCTGTTCCTGGATGATCCCGTTGGTGGCGACGATGCCGTGTTGATTGCGAATCTCGGAAACGTTGTAGCCCAACGGCTCGCCATAATTGTCCGTCACCGAACCGCCCGCTTCGCGCAAGATCGCCTCCGGCCCGCAAGTATCCCATTGATTGGTTTTCGATCCGGTGTGCAGGTAAATATGGGCCTGGCCTTCGGCAATCAATCCCATCTTCAGCCCCACGCTTCCTGAACGAATCGTCTGCGTCGAGCCAAGCTGTTCGCGGATGCGATCCACGATCGGGCTGTGATGCGAACGGCTCATCGCTGCGACCGCCTGCGTCAGATCATTAACAGGGGAAACGCGCAACCGTTTGGTCGTCCATTTTTCTTCCAGAAAAGCCCCCATGCCGGGCGCGGCGTAATACATCTTGTCCGTCGCCGGGTTGTACACCACGCCGAGTTTTGCTTCGCCCGCGACCGCCAGCCCGATCATGACCGCGAATTCATCCAGCCGTTCAATGAACTGCTTTGTGCCATCCATTGGGTCCACCATCCAGACGCGGTCGTGATCCAGCCGCACGCGGTCGTCCGGCAGTTCTTCGGAAAGAATGGCGTCATTCGGGAAATGTCTGTGCAGTTCCCGCACCAGCATTTCGTTGGCGGCGTGGTCGGCGGCGGTCACTGGATCGTCGTGCCCTTTCCATTTCACCTCCGCGCCATCCCGGTAAAACTCCATCAATATAGCGCCGGCTTCACGCGCCAGACGCCTTGCAACTTCCAGTTCTTTTTCCATAACGTCCTGTGTTCGTATTGTTTCTTTTGCCTTGAGCGCCAAGCTTACACTGTCAGGGGCGAAGTTTGACAAGGCAAATGGCGATTTCTATACTCGCGCCGTTTTCACAAGTCTCGCGTCATCACAAGCTAAGCTTCAACTCTGACAACCACTTAACCGCTGCCGGACAAGGTGCGATGAAAATCTACGACATCACCGTTCCCATCTCGACAGAGCTTCCCGTTTATCCCGGCGATCCGCCCATCGAACTGGAGCGGGTGATGTCGCTCGATAAAGGCGACATCGCCAACGTCACGCGGCTTTGTTGCAGCACGCACATCGGCACGCACGTTGACCCGCCGTCGCACTTTATTGCCGGAGCGATGCCGCTGGATCAACTGCCGCTCGAAACCCTGATTGGCCCTGCCAGAGTCGTAGATGTCGGTGATGCGCCGTTCATTGACGCCGCTGTCTTGGAGCGCTGCAATCTGGATGGCGCAACGCGCGTGCTGTTCAAAACGCGCAATTCCGAGTTCTGGCCGGAAGCAAAAGAGTTCCGCGAAGATTTCGTCTACATCGAACCGGAGGCCGCCGAGATTTTGGTCAGTCGCGGCCTGCAACTGGTCGGGATTGATTACCTTTCCGTCGAAAAATTCAATTTCGACGAACCGGCAACGCATTTGATTCTGTTGGGCGCGGGAGTCGTCGTTGTCGAAGGACTGGCGCTCGGCGATGTTCCGCCCGGCGATTACGAACTGGTTTGCCTGCCGCTGAAAATCAAAGACGGTGACGGCGCTCCGGCGCGCGTTGTCCTGCGAAAATGACAAAGGTGTGCGGAAACCGTGCTTGCATTCATCTAATTCCATTCAACCTATCAACCATCAACAAAAGGAGTTTTTATGGCAGCTAACTTGGATTCTTTCATCAGCAACTGGAGACGCATCCACAAACAAACCACCAACCTGATGGCGGTTGCGCCCAACGACAAATACGATTGGAAACCCTGCGATTCGGGCATGACGCTCGGCGAATTGATGAACCACCTGTGGATCGCCGAAGCCGGGTTGGTGGCGGCGGCCAAAACCGGTGTTTTTCCGAAAGAAGCGCCGCCAAAAATCACGGACACCGCCGAACTGATCGCCGCCTACGACAAAACCCACGAAGAAGCCATCGCGACGGCTGCCGCACTGACGCCGGAAGAACTGAGCGAGCAGGTTACCCCCTTCGGCCCGGACAAGGCCATGTCGCGCATGACGTTGTTGCATCTGACGCACGAACACGAAATTCACCATCGCGGCCAGCTTTATACTTATCTGCGAATCGCGGGCGTCGAAGTGCCCCCGCTGTTTGGATAAAGTCCGTTTTCCGATGACTGCCGATGAATTCAAAAACGAGCGCGCGGCTTATGCCCGCCTGACAATTCCGGAATTGATCGAATTGCTGGCGAGCGGGGAGCTGCGCGTTCGTTTTCTGGCTGAAATGGCGCTGCGCGACGCTACCAGCACCTGACTGAGCTTCCAGCCTGCGGCTCCGCAGGTCGAGCGCGAAAAAGCGATTGCCGGATGGCGCACGTGGTGGCAGACCAATCAACAACATTTCAAGAAACGATGGCAGACAGAAAAGACAAGCAACTCATCAGCAACGCAATCCCAGGCCGGCCGCAGGATTCGCCCAGCTTCCGCGAACGCGCGTACGAACTCGTCCTGCGAATTCCCGCCGGAAAAGTGATGAGTTATGGTTCGGTGGCGCGCGTGCTGGGCGCGGGCTACGACGCACGCGCCATCGGCAATGTCATGCACGCCACGCCCAAAGATGACCGCAACATCCCCTGGCATCGAGTGATCAACTCGCAAGGCGGCTGTTCGACCGCCGGAGTGACCACGCCGCCCGATTTGCAGCAGCGATTGCTGGAAGCCGAAGGAATTGTTTTCAATGACAAAGGCCGCTGCAAGATTGAGAACTATCTGTGGACGCCGCCGGAATACGATGCGGAGACAAGCTCTTCAGAGCAAGGCAATCTGTTCGGCTGACACGGAGGAACTGTGAGGACATGTTTAGCTGGTGTTTTCTCGATGATGGTTTGTTGCTGCCTGATGACGGGATGCATTCATCTTCATGTACCGTCGTATGTGAGACCGCCAGCGTCAAGTTATCGTGTTACGCATTTCAGCATAACAGGCAGCGCTTTACCCGAACGGATTCAGGCGGCGGCGGTGACACCTGATTTTTTCAAAACAACTCGTGTGCAGCCCATACTTGGCCGCCTGTTTGTGGCGGAAGAGTATCAAGCCGCGCCACAAACCATTCTGTTGAATCACCGATTCTGGCAGCGAAGTTTCAGTGGGAATCCGGCGGTGATTGGAACAATATTGGAGTTGAATAAACAACGCTTCACCGTCATCGGCGTGCTCCCGCCGGATTTCGATCTTCCGGCAGAAACAGAGCTTTGGTTGCCAGCAAGTGGAGGACATAACAAATGAGTCAGGAACTCGCCAATAAACCGCCATATCCAATTTCAGCGCTTCGTTATTCAGTCGCGCATCATATGGTCACGACCGCATTTGAACTGCCAGGCTTTCGTATCGCCCGCAATCTGGGCGTGGTGCGGGGCATCACGGTGCGTTCGCGTTCGGTCTTCGGCACGATCGGCGGCAGTTTGCAGACGCTGGTCGGCGGCAATATTTCGCTCTTCACCCAGCTTTGCGAAAAGGCGCGCGAGGAAGCGTTCGAGATTATGATTCAACACGCTTCGGAAATCGGCGCGAACGCCATCATCGGCGCGCGCTACGACGCCAACGAAGTGATGGGTGGCGTCACCGAAGTGTTGGCGTACGGCACGGCGGTCATTGCCGAACCGCTGGAAAAAAGTTATGGCAGCGATTAAACCGTGCGATAGAAAGGGAAAGCGATGAATTGCCGGCTGACCTCAATTTGGTTGATTGCGTTGAGCTTTTCGCTTGCCGCAAACAGCGGAACGTGGGATAGACTTCAGTCTGTCTCCACGCCAGGACAGGCTAAAGCCCGTCCCACGCAGGCTAAACCGCGCGTTTTCACCTTCGACGCTTCGGCCAGCGAAATCAACGTCCTCCTGACGCAGGAAGGCTTGATCAAGCGGCTCCACCCCACGCACCGCGTCGTGGCGAAAAGCTTCAGCGGGAGGATTGAATTGCCGAAAGACGAAACGAAAATGACTGCCCAGATGGAAGCCGAAGCCAAAACAATGACCAACATGGACACGACCATGGGCGAATTTGAGCGCAAGGAATTTCACGCCGTGCTGCGCAACACGGTGCTGGAAGCGGACAAGTTTCCATCAATTAAATTCGTCTCGGTCTCGACCAGCGAATTGCAAAAGACCGGCGATAAGCGCAGTTTTACGATTAACGGCGATTTGACCTTGCACGGAGTCACCAAACGAGTCGCCTTTCCGGTCAATGCAACCATCAGCGAAAAAGAACTTCGCGCTACCGGCGAGGCGAAACTGAAGCAGAGCGATTTTGGAATGAAACCTTTTGAGAAAGGTCTGGGATTGATCAAAATCGGCGACGAGATGAAGGTGGCGTTTACAGTCGTCGCCAAAACTCATTAAGCAGTAGGAAAGAACCATGAAAAACCGGATTCAGCGAATAGCTCTTGTGATGGTCAGCCTGGCATTGCTGGCATTGAGCGCTCAGGCGCAAGGAAAATCACGCACCTACACGATTGTCGCGGGCGAAAGCAGTTTCTGGGTTTTCGTGGCGAAGGCAGGTCTGTTCAGCGCGCTGGCGCATGATCACGAAATCGGCGTCAAATCCTTCACCGGCAAAGTCGTTGTTCCCGAAGCGGGCGCCAGCGGCGGCTCTCTGGAACTGGACGTAAACGCGCAATCGCTGGTTGTGCTCGACAAGAAACCCAGCGAGGAAGACAAAAAGAAGATTTTCGATTCCATGCACGGCGAAGTTCTGGAATCGGCGAAGTATCAAAAGATCACATTCAAATCAGTCTCTGTCGGCGAGGTGAAATCGGCGGGCGCCGATTCATACAGCTTCACGCTCAGCGGCGATTTGACCTTGCACGGCGTGACCAAGCGAATTGCTGTACCGGTAACCGCCAAAATTACCACGCAGCAGCTTCGCGCCAGTGGCAAATACACGCTGAAGCAAACTGATTTCGGTATCAAGCCGTATTCAGCGGCGGGCGGCACGGTCAAGGTCAAGGACGATGTTGTCATCCATTTCGACATTGTGGCGAAAGCCTGACAGAAGTTTCTTCGAGGTAGTAATGAGAAGCAGCCAGGCACTGAAAGCATTATTCTTCGCGTTGGTTTTAACGCTCGCGTGTTTCGCTCAAGCAGAAGAACACCAAAGGAACTGCAAAAATGACTCCGACTTGCTGTTGGGAAAAAACGGCGTTCCAGCTTTGTTCAGAGCGAAAAAACTTCGATCAAGAATCATTCGGCATCAAGCGCCTGAGTTTCCCAAAGCCTGCCGTTGCGCTGGCAGTGTTCAAGTGCTGGCTCGAATAAACACGGAAGGCAGAATTGATTGTTTCCAGTTTCTGACAGGCCACCCGCTTCTGAAAACAGGGATCTCGCAGGCCTTGAAAGCTTGGGAATTTCAGCCTGTGGAAGTCAGGGGAAAGACTGTTTCCGTTCTCACCGTGATTACTTTCAGCGCTGGAACTGCTTACGAATTTTCAGATGACATCACCGACTCACGAGAGTTGCCCTGTTCCAGCAAAGAAAGACTGTTGAAAGATGAAACGGGAAAACCGGTTTTGTTCAGTTCGCGAGAATTGGAGAAAATGGCCATTCACAAACCAGAGCCAGTTCGAGATACTCATCTGAAAGTCGGCGGCACTCTCTTCACAGATATTGTGGTGAACAAAAAAGGCGAAGTGATATGCGCGAAAGTCGCGAACGGGCATCCTATTCTGCGTGAACATGCAATGACCGCTGCAAAACAATGGAAATTCAAACCGTTGGTTGTGGATGGAAAGGAAACCGCCTTTGCAGGCCGGTTGAGTTTTTTCATTTCAAGTTATTGAAACCAATTTAGGAGACCAGTTATGGCTCAACGAATGAGCATCGAACCGCATCAGGTAATCGAAGTTCACAGTCCGGCGACACTGAAGAAGATCGGTGAAGTTGCGGCCAATTCGCCGCTGGAAGTTCGCGCCGCCGTACAGAAAGCGCGCGAAGCGTTTCGCGTCTGGTCGGCGCTGGACTTGAAACAGCGGGCAGAGGTGCTGCTGTCGGCGCGCGATTTGTTTCTGGCTCACCGCGAGGAGTTGATCGAACTGATCTGCAACGAAAACGGCAAGCCGCGTCTGGAAGCGCTGGTCGAAATTACCTATGTTTGTGACGTGATCACGTTTTACGCCAAACAGGGACAACGCTTTCTAAAACCGCAGCGCGTCACACCACATCTGCTGCGCAACAAGAAAGTCACGACGATCTACAACCCGCGCGGCGTCATCGGAATGATCACGCCGTGGAACTTTCCGCTGATCCTGACCATCGGCGAAGCGATTCCGGCGCTGATGGCGGGGAATGCCGTGGTCATTAAACCTTCGGAATGGACGCCCCTGATTGCCGAACGCGGCGCGGAGTTGTTGCAGCAGGCGTTTCAGGCTGCCGGATTGCCGCCGCAGATTTTGCAGGTCGTCAACGGCTACGGCGAAACGGGCGGCGCATTGGTGGACGAAGCCGATATGATCGCCTTCACCGGCAGCGTGCGCACCGGTAAAGCCGTGGCGGTGCGCGCGGCGCAGCGGTTGATTCCCATCAGCCTGGAACTGGGCGGCAAAGACCCGATGATTGTTTTGCGCGACGCCGACATCGAACGCGCCGCCAATGCCGCCGTCTGGGGGGCGTTCACCAATTCCGGCCAGGTCTGCATTTCCGTCGAGCGCGTGTATGTCGAAGAGCCGATTGCCGAGGAATTCACCCGCCGCGTGGTTGAAAAGACCAAGTCCTTGCGGCAGGGAAGTGATGTCAGCGAAATCAACACCAATTCCCGCGTGGATGTCGGCGCGATGACCTTTCCCAAACAAATCGAAACCGTCGAAGCCCACGTTGCAGACGCCCGCGCGCACGGCGCGCAAATCCTGACCGGGGGCCAGCGCAATCCTGATCTTCCTGGACGGTTTTACGAACCGACGGTGCTTGCCGGGGTGGATCATTCGATGAAAGTCATGACCGACGAAACTTTCGGCCCGGTGCTGCCGATTATGCGCGTGAAGAACGCAGAGGAAGCGTTGCGGCTGGCCAACGACACCATTTACGGTTTGAACGCCAGCGTCTGGACGCGCGACAAAGCCAAAGGCGAGGCAATCGCGGCCAGGGTCGAAGCCGGAATGACCTGCGTCAATGACGTGCTGGTCGGTTTTGGCATCAGCGACGCGCCTTCCGGCGGATTGAAAGAAAGCGGCATCGGCAAACGCCACGGCGCGGAAGGCATTCGCCGTTTCTGCCATCAGCAGGTCATCGTCACCGACCGTTTCGGGATGAAGCGCGAACCGCTCTGGTATCCGTACGACGCCACAACCGAACGTTTCCTGACGCGAGCAGTCGGCGCGCTGTTTTCGTCAAAGCTTTCCGCAAAACTGAAATCGCTCTTCGGCAAATAAGCTTATGCCCAATCGAAAGTCGAAAATCTTTGCTGCCATCTCAATTGCCCTGTTGGCGCTGGCGGGAATCGCCGGCGCGGCCAGACTGCAAAGCCAGAATTCGCGCGTTATCCTGATTCGCCAAGCGCCTGCCGCCGATCATCGAATCGCTTATGGCAAGGATGAATTTCAGTTTGGCGAACTGCGCTTGCCGAAAACCGCCGGGCCGCATCCAGTCGCCATAGTGATTCACGGCGGTTGCTGGATGTCGCAATACGGTCTTGGCTACATGGGACACGTCAGCGCGGCGCTCGCCGAAGCGGGCATTGCCACCTGGAATATCGAATACCGCCGCGTCGGCAATGCGGGCGGAGGCTGGCCGGGAAGTTTTGAAGATGCTGCGCGCGCGGCGGAATATTTGCGCGAAATCGCGGGCAAATATTCGCTCGACCTGAATCGCGTCACCGCCGTCGGCCATTCCGCCGGAGGTCATCTGGCACTGTTGCTGGCGGCGCGTCACCGTTTCCCGAAAAACAGTCCGCTCTATTCCGCGAATCCCCTGTCTCTGCGCGGCATTGTTTCGCTGGCCGGCATTACCGACCTGCGCAAAACCGGCACAGCCTGCGACCGCGAAGTCATTCAGTTCGCGGGCGGCGAAGCGCAGCAGAAAGCGGCGATTTACGATCAAGCCTCGCCGGTTCAGCTGCTGCCGCTGGGCGTCAAACAGAAAATCATCCAAGGCGGAGCTGACAACATCATCCCGATGGCGATGGCGACCGAGTACGCTGAAGCCGCCAAAAAGAAAAAAGATGATGTTGAGTTGATCGTGCTGAAAGACGCCGATCACTTTCAACTGGTGGATCCGAAATCTCCGGCATGGGCAGCCGTGCAAGAGGCAGTGCTGGCGTTGGTGAAACCGGCAGGGAAAGCAAAATAGGAGACGGCCATCATTGTTCTAAAGTCACCTGACTGATCTTTCTTCGGTCAGCCATTGAATCTCAACCGTAAATCTCAAATTTGAAATCTGAGATTTGGGATTTGAAACAGCAAAGGAGAAGCCGAATGAAATACGAACGTTTTGAAGACCTGCCAGTGTGGAAAGCTGCCATCGAATTGGCCGTGCAGATTTTCGCGTTGACGGAAAACGAAACGTTTAAGGGCAAAGGCGACCTGCGCAATCAGCTTGAGCGCGCCGCCATTTCCATCAGTAACAACATCGCCGAAGGTTTTGAGCGTGGGACGACTCAGGAATTGCTGACATTTATTTATATTGCGCGCGGTTCGGCGGGTGAAGTCCGCTCCATGCTGCACCTGCTTGACCGGCTTCCTCCCTTTGCCAATCTCAAATCTCAGATTTCAAACTTGAGAGGCCTGTCTGAAAATATCTCGCGCCAATTGCGCGGGTGGGCCGACAGCCTGCAAAATTCCGAAATCAAAGGACAACGGTATCTAAACGACAAGAAAAAGCAGGAAGAACAACGTAAAAAAGACCGTGCCGACGCTCAGGCGGAATTCCAGCGTGTACGCGAGGAAATCATTGCCCGGGAAATGGCACGAATTCAGGCGCAACAGCAGAAACCGGATGAGTAATGACGAGCTGAACAGACAAATTGCAAGAGACTGAACCGAACACACTCAATCTCAAATTCAAATCTCAAATTTCGGATTTCAAATTTGAGATTTGAGATTTGAAATCCGAAATCATACCAGGAGAAAAAACTGAATGACCCCGCAATCCAACGGACACACCAATTCAATTTCAAACGGAACCTCCAACGGCCATCACCCTGTGAACAATGGGCCAGCCGACGGCGGCAAACTGATTGTCATCACTGCGCCGTTGACGGAAACGATTGATCACGCCGGTTACTTCATCCAGATGGGAATGGCTTCGATGCCAATCTGGATGGAAGGCGTGATGAACAAGAAATATCCGCATTGGCGCGAAGTCGAATACAACGACGACGGTTCGGCGCGTTACATGCCCGCCGGAGTGCGCCTGGTGGAAACTTCGCTGCTGCGCGAATACAAACCGGAAGATATCGCCTGCTGTTACCCCGACGATCTGGAAAAATTCGTCGGTCCCAACACGCGCGTGGTTGCCGTTTCCACGCACAACCCGCTGGGCGTGACGTTTGCGGCAGGCGTTTACACTTCGATCTTCGGTTCGTCGAAAATGCCTATCAATTCGCATTATTCGCGGATGATGTTCGCCAGGATCAAAGAGAATCCTTTTCGTAAGAACTTCAAAGTCATCGTCGGCGGCAGCGGCGGCTGGCAGATCAAACAGACCAACACCTACGAAGAACTGGGCGTGGATTGCGTGGTCGAAGGCCGCAGCGAATCGGAAGACACGATGATGCTCTTCCGCAAGGCCATCAACGGCGAAGAACTGCCGCTGGAAATTGATGTGGCGCATCCCAAGGACCGCAACGCGATTCTGGTCTCTGACAGGCGCACCACATTCGGCGTGGTTGAAATGACGACCGGCTGTGGACGGCGCTGCCAATTCTGCGTTCCCGACCTGAACCCGCAATTGGACATGCCGAAAGAAAGCATTATGAAAGCGGTGCATGCCAACGTTCGCGAAGGCAACAAGCAGATCAGTCTGGCCACCGAAGACATGTTCATCTGGGGACAGGTTCACACCGACACGCCGTTTTACTATCCGAACCGCGAAGCGCTGCTTGACCTGTATTCATCGGTCATCAACACGCCCGGCGTCGAACAGCACGTGCTGAGCCATTCGACCATCGCGCCCGCCGTGGTTGATCCGATTATGATCAAGAAGCTGTCGGAACTGCTGCTGCCGAAAAGCCCGATTCATCTGCCTTACCTGAGCAATCACCCGCAAAAGAAAGCCCTCTCACCGCTGATCGGTCTGGAAACCGGTTCGCCGCGATTGGGCAAAAAGCTGATGCCGAGCAAAGGCGTGCCGTTTTCGATTGATGACTGGCCGAGCATCGTTCTGGAAGGTTTGCGCGTGCTGAACGAAAACAACTGGTTCCCGGTCATGACGCTGATCGTCGGCTCGCCGGACGAAACCGATGAAGACGTGATGGCGACGCTCGACCTGGTGTACGAAATGGAACGGCGCGGATTGTTCGCCTTCCTGGTGCCCTCGATCTTCACGCCGCTGCACGACACGCGCATGCAGGACAAGATGGGCGTTTCGGAAACCCGCCAATTAACGCCGCTGCAATGGCAGTTGCTGATGAAGTGCTGGAAACTGAATCTGCGCCCAGGTTTGTATAGTTGGTGGGGCCCGCTGGCCTGGCGCACCGGCGCGCTGGCGTTGTGGGCGTGGAAGCTGCGCAAAATCAACGGGCCGAATTTCACCTGGCCGCTGTTTAATTTCGCCAGCGCGCTGCCCGAAAGCTGGATGGAGAAAATGGGCAAGATTTACGTCGGCAAGCCGCTGAAAACGAAATCGCGGAAAGAACTGCTGGAAACCATTCGCCCAAATCAGCGGCAGTTCCTGCGCGAAGATTGCGGCGATTTGCCGGATGGCTGGACGCCGAAAAAACCATTGTCCGAGCTGAAAGCGGAGGTATTGTCCAGCGCAGCCGATTAGCAGAATGGTGGTGGAATGAGCTACCAATTTACCGCAACGATTTACAAGTTCAGCAGCAATCCCAGTTTCTATTGCGTGGACGTGCCCGACGACGTCAGTTCCGATTGGGGCAGGCGCGTGATGATTCCGGTGAAAGGAACGGTCAATGGCCACGAATGGCGCGGCACGTTGCTTCCCAACGGCAACGACGGCCATCGGATGGTGCTTAACGGGCAAATCCGCAAACGGACGCGGGTCGGTTTTGGCGACTGCGTCGAGATTCGTTTGCAACCGGATGAAGTTTCGCGGGATGCCGTGATGCCGCCGTTACTGGAAGAGGCCTTGCGCGAAAACGAATTGCTCGACGCCTTCAACGCGCTGTCCCGGACCAAACGGAATGCCGCGTTAAAATGGCTGGAAAGTGCGAAGACCACTGCCACCTGGGAACGGCGCGTGGAAGAGTTAGTAATGAAGTTGCATAACAACAACTTGAAAGAAATCTGGTGATAAGAAAACCAGGAGTTGATCTTACGTTGAATTTCACCCGCGCACTGCCTGAACGCTAAATAGAAAAGATCGGCAAGATTTAGATCGGCAAACGACTAAAAACCCAATCGCGGAAAGAATTGCCGGCAAATGATTCGCGCAGCACAGCAGTAATTCCTGCGCGAAGATTGCGGCGATTTGCCTGACAGATGGGTGCCCCAAAAAGCCCTTGTTCGTACTGAAGGCGGGCTGATTACCCAGCCTGGGCTGAATTGTGCCGGACCGGTGGCGTGAAATTGGCTTGAGTTTTCCCAACTCGGCGGGTAGACTCTGCCGTCTTTTAGAATTGGTAAAAAATTGAATCCGCACCACTTAAACAAGGTCGAGATGATGCAACGCGAACATAGAAAAGCCACCAAGCCTGAAAAAACCGAAGTGACAGTCAAGGAAATCGAAACCTGGTTGAATTCAGCCGAAGGAAAAAGAGCGGTCAAGGAAGCGCTGGAGGAAGCTTCCCAAATTCCCCTGCTGTTCAATGAGGTCCGCCCTGTAAATCCGGCGAAGTTCGATAAACCAATTACGCTCTAACTCAATCAGCCAGGAGTTATGAAGAAGAAACCCTTTGCGGTCTTTCCTTTCACACCTGACGCATTTGCTTCTCTCATCAGCCAGGGCAGGCCCTTGTCTGAAGGGCGGAAGCGGTATTTTGCGGAGTACTTTGCGGAAATCAAAGCCAAAACCATCATTGTCGAACACGAGTACATTGATCTGGACTTTGGGGAGGACTTCGCGAATTACTATGCGGAATGCTTCACAACTTATGGTAGAAATTGCCGACGCCTTCATTTCTTCAGTCAGGAATTCAGCGAACAAGATTTGGATGATTTATTGTCCGGCATCAGTCATCGAATCAGAGACCTGCAAAAGTCTTATCTTGGTTTCATTGTGCTCAAGCCTCTTCCTCAAAGGTTTATCGGACGCACCTGCATTAGAACCTATCCTGAAGTGAAACAGCGATTTTACCCGATCTTGCGGGAATATCCGGTGAGCCTCTTCGGGCTACCACTGAAGATCAAAACGTTGGCTTTCCAGGAACAGGACAAGGTGGTTGCGGCTTGCGCCACCAGCGCATTGTGGTCAGCCTTCCACGGTACCGGGATCCTTTTTCACCACTCCATTCCATCACCTTCGGAACTCACGAAAGCCGCCAGTCCGGCTCTTTCCGCCAGCCGTGCATTTCCTAACAGCGACGGGCTGTATACGCTGCAAATGGCGCAAGCAATTCGCAGCGTCAATCTGGAGCCGCTGACCTATGAGACCAAAACAGGCCGCGAAGAATTGCTGGATCAATTGCTCCTGAAAAGCTTGCTCTACGGTTATCTACGTGGCGGTATCCCCGTCATTATGAATGTCAAATTGATAGACATCCTCCTCCCGGGCAATCATGCAACCGGCAGTAATTACCAAGCCGGTCGCAATCTGTTTATCGGGCTGCACACGGTCACGGCAACGGGATACCGCTTTGGCACAAGGAAGTTTTCCACCGTGGATCGCTTGCGCCTGAAGGCCGATCGCATTGAAAGAATTTTCGCGCACGACGATCAAATCGGTCCCTTTGCCAAGATGAGTATTGAGAACGAAGCCCTGCTGTGGCAGGAAGGCGAGGGACAGAATAAAAGTGCGTATGCACTCTCCACTTTTTGGCAGGGTAAGTATCAAGGGTCGGTTGAGGTAAAAGCCGTTCCGGAGTCAGTTTTGATTCCGCTCTATGACAAAATTCGACTGGAAGTCTTTTCGGTAGTTTGTGAAATCGAAGGCTTCGATAATTTCATTGAACAATTGAAGAGGAAAAAGCCGGCACCACCAGCCTTGCCGCCAGAGCGAATCGAGTGGGATGTTTACCTGATTCACAATAATAAGCTCAAAAATGAAATTTTGAACTCCACTTCATTAAGCCAACAACAACGCCACGAAGTGCTTTCTCAAAATCTGCCGAGGTTTCTCTGGCGCGCTTCGGCCTGGCAAGGCAATCAAATTCTCCTGGATTTACTTTTTGATTCCACGGACATCGAGCAAGGCGATTTTCTAATTCACGTAGTTGAATACAACGCGGTGGCCTCCCACATACTCCATAAATTATTGAACACCTACCGCACTGACAAAGTTTCCTCCTGGCTCAAGTCTCACCAGGGTGAACGCACTAAATCAGATGAACTTAGACGATGAATACTCGTTGTGATACCTCCGTTTCTTTGGAACAAATCCGCGCTGCGCGCGAAGTCGTCTACCACACGTTAAAACCCACGCCGCTGATGGATTATCCGCTGCTTAACGCGGAACTCGGCGCGCGGGTGTTCCTCAAACACGAAAATCACCTGCCGACCGGCGCGTTCAAAGTTCGCGGCGGGCTGAATTTTATGCATCACTTCGCGGCGGCAAAGACTCATCACGGAGTCATCACCGCGACGCGCGGCAATCACGGCCAGTCAGTGGCGCTCGCGGCGTCGCTGTATTCGATTCCCTCAACCGTCGTCGTTCCCTTCGGCAACAATCCGGAAAAGAACGCGGCGATGAAAGCGTATGGTGCGCGACTGATTGAATACGGGCGCGATTTCGACGAAGCTCGTGAAGAAGTCGCGCGCTTGGCCGAAGCCGAAAACCTGCGCTTCATTCATTCGGCCAACGAGCCGCACTTGATCAACGGCGTCGGCACGTACGCGCTGGAAATCGTCGAAACCTTGCAGGAGTTGGGGCAGCAAGCCGATGCCGTCTTTGTCCCGATTGGCATGGGCAGTGGATTGTGCGGCGTGATTACGGCCTTTCGCGCGCTGTCGCCGAAAACGAAAATCTACGGCGTGCAGGCCGAAGCCGCGCCGAGTTATTACCTGTCGTGGAAAGCGGGCAAAGTCGTCGGCACGGAAACCGCCGACACCTTCGCCGATGGCGTTGCGACGCGCGGGCCTTCGGAATTCACGCTGGAAATCATTCTGAACGGCGTGGATGAAATCGTGCTGGTCAGCGATGACGAAATCCGCGAAGCCATCCGCCTGCTCTGGCGCACGACGCACAATCTTGTGGAAGGTGCAGGCGCAGCAGCGACGGCGGCGACCATCAAGCTGCGCGACCGGCTGAAAGGCCAAACTGTCGTGAATGTCGTCAGCGGCGGGAATCTGGCCAGAGCGGAAATCCCGCGGATTTTCGCTCTGGCCAATTCGGACCAAACTTGCCAATCAAGCCCTTCGCGGTGAAAGCGACTGTCCCATTGCCTGCGGTTTACCGACACGCTCAAGCTCAGGCAGTCACCACCGACGGCGCAGGACTTACTGGCTGCTTAACTTTGAAGCGTCCAGCAATTCCCGCATGAACTTGAGGTACTCCTCATCTGAGGTTTCCCGCCGCGCCGCAACCCAGGGCTTGATATCTTCGGTTGCGATGTAGCGCAAACGATCTGTGCCGTCCGTGGCCGCTTCGTAGATGACGCCAGCAACCTCCTCTTCGGTGGCCATGCGGTTGTTTCTCAGCCCGTTGAACACCGCTACGGTTTCGGAAACGAAGTCAGCGTAATCAGCGAGCAAGACGATCTGCGCGGCTTCCTCACCGCTGCGCTTCCCGAAGTTGGTGGTCAGGACGCCGCCCGGCTCGACGATTTTTACGGCGACGTTCTGCGAGGCCAGTTCGTAGGAGAGTGATTCGGTGAAGCCTTCAAGCGCGAACTTGCTGGCGCAATAAAGCGAAAGCATCGGCAAGCCGAACACGCCCGCGCCCGAACTGACATTGATGACGACTCCAGACTTGTTCGCTCTAAAATGTGGGAGCAGCGCCCGCGTCACGTCCATCACGCCGAAGACGTTGACCTCGAACTGCTCCCTGATCTTCTCGCGCGGCGTCGCCTCGAACAGGCCGAAAAGGCCGAACCCCGCATTGTTGATAAGCACGTCTATTCTGCCGAAACGTTCGATACCAGCTTCGATTGCCGCTTCGATACTTTCGCGTTCCTGCACGTCGAGCCGCGTCATCAGCACGTCGGCGAACTCGGTTAGCTCGCTTTCGGCTTCGGGCCGTCGCATAGTGGCGACTACATTCCATCCCCTGTCGGTAAACAGTTTGGCGGCTGTCTTCCCGATGCCAGACGAACACCCGGTAATGAGTACTGTCTTTTTCATAAGTGTTGTTCTGTGATCAGGCCCATGTTTACTTCACTGGAGTAAACACGGGCGCACCTTTTTTCTTAACCAATAAAACAAGGAATTTCGCTGGCTTCGTTTTGCTCGCATTTCGGCCAACGACATGAAGATCGTCAGGCGCTTCATAGAAAGTCTGCCCTGAATGCAGGGTGACTTCTTTTCCGCCCCGCACCTGCATCACGATGGAACCTTCGAGTACGTAGAGAAATGCTTGAGCATCGTGGCGGTGGATCGGGTCTTCTGCGCCTGGGGGATAGTCAACGATCAGCATCTGAACTTCCTTGCCTTGCAGACCGACCAGGTCTTTGGACATCAGTGGTGTGACCGCAGGGTCCTGCGCCGTAACAGCGCAGACCATCAGTACCATCATCATTGCTATCAGCTTTGTCTTAACCATAAAGTTACTTTTCCTTTCTCTTCACAACGCGCGATTGGCAGCGCGTGTATTTTTATTGAATCGTCTCAATCGCCGCGCCCGCTGTGGATGCAATCCTATTTTGTAGAGCCGCCAAGCCAATCGTCGAAACGCGTCGCGCCAGGTTGCGCATTGCCGTCAGGGACGAGGGAGCGTTCGCTCAGTTCCGATCCGAAATAGCGCGCGTGCGGGTCGGCGAGGACCTCGCGCGGGTCGTGGTGTGCGCTGAGGACCTTTCGAATAAGTTCGTCAAGGCGGAACAGTTCAGGCCCCCCGATTTCGACAGTGCCATTCAAAGGCGGCGCGGTGGCGATTCGTCCGATAGCATTGGCGACATCGTCAGCCGCCATGGGCTGAATGAGCACAGGCGGCACATGCACCCGGTTGCCGTCGGTCGCGGCGTCGGCAATCCCCCTGACGAACTCGAAGAATTGCGTGGCCTGAATGATCGAGTAGGGGATAGAGGATTCCTTGATCCGCTTTTCTTGAGCGACCTTCGCCCGGAAGTAATCGTTTTCCGGCAATCGCTCGATCCCCACAACCGATAGCGCCACGTGATGCGCTACGCCTGCGGCGGCTTCATACGTGAGCAGGTTGCGCGTGGATGTCTGGAAGAATTCCATCACCGCCGCCGGCTCGAAGGAAGGGGAGTTTGTCACGTCTACAACGACCTTGGCTCCGGCCAGCGCCTCGGCGAGTCCCGCTCCGTTGATGGTATTGACACCTGTGGAAGGCGACGCCGCCACCGCTTCAAAACCAGCCTGGCGGAGGTTGTTGACGAGTTTGGTTCCGATCAAGCCGGAACCGCCAATGACGACTATTTTCATCTCGCACCTCTTTCTGGCTGGGTCTTCAGGCCCAGATATTTTTTCAACTCAGCGCCGCCCTGAACGAACAGCGACCGAACTTGTGGCAGGTGCGCCAGGCCGTTGAGCAAGCCGAAATCGTGGATCATGCCGTTGTACCTTGCGACGGTGACGGGAACGCCAGCCTCGTCGAGTTTGCGTCCGTAGGCTTCACCTTCATCGCGCAGGATGTCCGATTCGGCGACTGCGATGAGCGCGGGCGGCAGTCCTTTTAACTGCTCGACGCTCGCCTGCAAGGGGGAAGCATAAATTTCCTTCCGCCGTTCCAGGTCGGCAATGTACATGTCGTACATCCACTTCATCAGCGACTTGGACAGGAAGCGTTTTTCGCCGAACTGCTGGTAGGATTCGGTCTCGAAGTCCGCGTCAACGATGGGCCAGAAGAGCATCTGAAACTTGATCGCGGGGCCGCCTCGCTCCTTCGCCAGCAAAGTCATCACCGCCGTCATGTTGCCGCCGACGCTGTTGCCAACAACCGCCAGATTCTTCCCATCAACGTTGAGTTCGTCGCCGTTTTCCGCCACCCATTTGAGCGCGGCGTAGATTTCGTTGATCTGCCGTGGGTAGATGGCGTCGGGCGTGGGCGTATAGTTAACGAAGACCGCCGCCGCGCCGGATTCGACGACCAGGTCGCGCACCAAGCGTCTGTGCGTAGGGTAATCGCCCAGCACCCAGCCGCCACCGTGAATGAAAATAAAGACGGGGAGTTTTCCTGTGGCACCTGCTGGCCGGACAAGATTCAGCTTGATCTCGAATCCGTCGGACGTGATCGTCTTTTCGGCTTCGTCAATGCCCGAATACTCAACCTCGACCGCCAGTTGCGCGTCGAACAGCACCTTCCGCGCCGCTTCAGGCGTCAACTTTTCGAGTTCCGGCGGCGCCGGGGAATTCAATGCCTTCAGAAATTTCTTAGTTCCGGGCGACAGACGCGGGTCGTCTTCTGGCTCCAGTTTTTTCGCGGTTTGTGTAGCGATGTTGTGACTCATGGCTTCCTCCTTGCGGATGGGGTTCCGCTGTTGTAGGTTTTCTGCTTCATTGCTTTGCCAGGAATGCAAGCAAACTCAAAAGATCGTCTTTGCCGAAAAAAGCGATCCCGCCCGCGGCCTGCGCCGCGCGCCGGGTTCGTTTGTCAGTGTGATTTGAGACGAAGATGATTCGCGCGTCCGGGTTTATGGTTTTCATTACCGCTGCTGCCGTCAGGCCATCAGTCGGCTTCATAAAGACGTCCATTACGACCCAGTCGGGAGGACTTACCCGGTACAACTCGACGGCTTCGCCTCCATCACTGGCTTCGTAAATCTCGTTGGCGAACGTCGCGAGCATGCTTTTCAACAAGCGGCGCATCTCATCGTTGTCTTCGACCAAAAGGATTTTCAATATTGGTTGCTCGCCTTTCCAAGGCTTATCTCGACGGAGAAAGGCTACCAGCGACAGCGGGGTTCGCCATCGGTGGACTTACTGATTTTTCTACGTGGACTTACGGATTTTCGCGGCGGGAAGGCTGGCGATTGAGGCGGTAAAGTTTACTCACGCTCAAGCTCAGGAAAATGCTCAAGTGCGTAACGCATCAGCGAATGGCTGCCGCGCAGTCCGAGTTTTTGGGTGATGCTGCCGCGATGAGATTCGACCGTGCGCGTGCTGATAAAAAGAGCCTCGGCAATCTCTTTTGTGGTTTTGTATTGCGAGATCAGTTTCAAGACGCGGCGTTCGGCGGGTGTCAGAGCGTTCAATCCTACTTCGCCAGGAACAGGGCGTTTTTTTACCAGATGCGCCGTCATGGCCGGGCTGATGTAGGGTAGGCCGTCCGAAACTGCGCGAATCGCCGCGACGATGTCGGTGATCGCACTGTCTTTCAGCACGTAACCTGCCGCACCAAGCTCCAGAGCTTTTTGCATCACGCGCTCTTCCCGGTGAACGGTCAGAAAGATCACTTTGGCGTCAAGCTTCTCCTGGCGCATGGCCTGGGCGACTTGCAGGCCGTCGAGTTTCGGCAGCCCAATGTCGAGCACGATGACTTGCGGGCGCTTGGCGCGTGCTGCCGCTAGCGTTTCCGCGCCGTCGCTGGTTTCGCCGACAATTTCCATATCGCCCGCGCCCGAGATGGTTTGGCGCAAGCCCTGCCGGACAATCGGGTGATCGTCGGCGATCAGTATCCGAACTTTCTCAGTCATAAACATGCTCCTGCGCCGGAATGTTACCGGCTCATCCCGACGCGCCTCAAGCCTGCGCCATCGGTTTTGAGCGGCAGCACAATGATAAGTTTGGTTCCTGCTCCTTTAGCTGCTTCGACACCTGCGTGTCCGCCCAGCAGTTTCGCGCGCTCGCTCAGGCCAAGCAGCCCGAAGCCATTGCGCCGGCTGCTCACGCCCGTCGCGTTCGGCTCGAAGCCCACTCCGTCGTCCTGGATAATAATGCTGACTTCCGACCCGCTCCTGCTCACGCTTACGCGGACTTCGGTCGCCTGTGCGTGCTTGACGATGTTGTTGAGCGATTCCTGCACGATTCGGTAGATGCTGTTTTCCCACGGTTTGGGAAAGAGGTTGTCTATGTCCGCGACATCCTTGATCAGCCTGAGACCGTTGACTGCCGCGACCTTTTCGGCAATGTCCTCAATGGCTCCGGTCAGCCCCAAATGGTCGAGCTGGATGGGGCGCAGGTCGTAAATAATGTCTTTCACTTCGTCAATCGCCTCGGCAGAGGCTTCGGAAATCTCGTGCAGTTGTTCCAGTGAATGATCCTGATCATCGGGCCGGGACAGGCTCAGCATCGCGCGGTTTTTGATAATGGCGAGCGTCTGGCTCAGACCGTCGTGCAACTCGGCGGCAATGCGCCCGCGCTCGAGTTCCTGCGAGTCGAGCAGTTGTCGGGCGAATTCCTCTTTTTGCGCGGCCTTCGCCTTCAATTGCCGGAGGCGGATGTAAAAGGCCAGCAGGACGAACCCAGCGCCCAGAAAACAGGCGAGCAGCGTAAACCACCACGTCCGGTAAAACGGCGGCTGTATGCGAATCTTGAGGCTTGCGCCCTGCTCGTTCCAGACGCCGTCGCGGTTGGCGGCGATGACCCGGAACGTATATTCGCCGGGCGGCAGGTGCGAGTAGTAAGCCGCTCGCCGCGTCCCAACCTCATTCCAATTTTCATCCAGGTTTTCGAGCTTGTACTTGAACTTCAGTTGCCCGGAATTGATGTAGCTGAGCGCCGTGTAACTGATTTCGAGGTCTTGCTGGCCGGGCGCGAGCGTGATTTCGGATTGCTGTTTGATCGCTGATTGGAAAATTTCGTTCGTGACCGGCATTCGATCAATCAAGACTTCCTCGATCAGCACGGGCGGCGGCTGCCGATTGATGACGACCGAACCTGGGTTGACCACGGCAATGCCTTCCGCTGTCGGAAACCACAATCGCCCGTCGGAGGTTTTCGTTCCGGCGGGTTGCCGTCCACCGTTGCCTTCGATATTTAACAGCCCGTCTTGCCGGTTATAGGAGATCGAATTCAAGGACCTGGTTTTTCCGTCGGCGAAATCGTTGAGCTCGCGGCGGCTGACGCGGTAAATGCCCTGATTCGAATTGAGCCAAAACCAGCCGTTGGCGTCTTCGAGAATGCAGAACGCGCCGTTGCTCGAAAGGCCGTCGCGCACCGTGTAGACGGTGAATTTTCCGTCCTTGATGCGCGTCAGTCCGCCGTCATAGCTGCCGACCCACAAAATGCCTTCCGCGTCTTCGTACAGGCTGCGGACGTAATTGCTGGCCAGGCCATTGGCAACGGTGAAAGATTTGAATGCTCCATTTTCGAATGATGCCAGCCCGCCGCGCGTGCCGATCCAGAGTTTGCCGTCCTTCGGCGCGAGCAGCGCCACGACGTAGTTGTCCGGCAGACCCTCTTTGCTTGTATAGACGGAAGCCTGGCCGTTGACGTATCGGCCCAAGCCGATGTTCGTCCCGAACCACAACGCGCCGTCACGAGTTTGTGCGATCGCCGAAAACTCCGTTCCGGACGCGAAGCCCGCCTGGGCGGTGAATTCGACCGGCCTGTCATCCTTCAGGGAATACAGATTCCCGATGTTCCCGAACCAGAAGCGACCGCTTGCGTCTTCAAAAAGTGACGTGATGAAGACGGTTTCCTTGCTGATGAGGAATGTCTCGAACCTGCCGTTTTGATACCGCACCAGATTGTTCGGCCAGACTCCGGCCCACACCCGGCCCGCGCTGTCGCTGGTGATCGGATAGACATTCACTTCGCGCAAACCTTCCCGGCGGGAAAACGTCCGGATGACGCGGGGGGCGATGCGGTTCAGGCTTTTTTCCGTGCCGATCCACAGCCCGCCTTCGCGGTCGAAATTCAGGTAGCCGCTTGAAAGCCGCGAAATTCCATCCACTTCGATGACCAATTTCACGGCGTCACCGGGGACTTCATCGGCCATGACCGCCGCACGATCTATTCGGTAGATTCCTGTTCTGTATATCGAAAGCCACAAGTTCCCTTGCGCGTCTTCCGCAAAATGGCTCACGGCCTGTCCGGGCAAGCGAACCTCCTGGACTTGTCCGTCTTTGATCCTGACCAGCGATTGTTTGTCATTGGCGAAAAATCCCACCCACAGATTTCCTTGCCGGTCCTGGTGAGCCACCTGATAACTCTTGCCGTTGAAAATCCCGCCGAGTAGATATGTTTTGAGAATCCCGTTTTTGAATGAACAGACCTTGTCCGCGCCGCTCAGCCACAATCCGCCTGCACTGTCGGTAAGAATGATCTGGCTGTCGGGCGGCAAACCGTCCTGGCGGAAAGGCGCGAATTTCCCGGTTCGATACTGATAAGGACGGGAATTGATATTCAAGATGACGCCGCCTGCCGCGTCATCGAAAAAAGCTGAGCGCAAACCGGGAGGGAGTTCATTCGGCTTGGCGGCGACGGTGAAAGCGCCTTTCTGATAAAACAAAATCCCGCCGTCTTCCGCCTGAAACCAGATTCTGCCGCCTTTATCCGCGAAGGCTGCGCTCAAACGGTTGGTGGTAATTTGCGAGGTGTTGCTCTTGTTGAAGATTTTGAAGCGACTACCGTCAAAACGAACGATGCCGTCGTTTGTGCTGAGCCATAGATATTGGTCGGGCGTTTGCGTTAAGCCCGTCACTGAGTTTTGCGGCAGGCCGTTCGCCGTCGTCCAGGTGTCGAGCCGGTATTGCGCCTGGGCGCTTGTTGTCAGGACGAATAAGGTGATTACACCGAAGAGATTCAAAGTCGGAGCCATCATCTCGGCTGCAATTTTAAGCCCGTCAGCAACAAAAGGCCGATTTCACATCTCATTTTCGACCTTTCAGACTTTGGTCATTCCGTTCCACATCCGCCGCCGCCGGGCGTTTCGATCACAATGCGGTCGCCTTCGCTCATCTGAATCGAAAACTTGCCCGGCAATCTCTTCCTCTTTCCGTCGGCGGTGATCAATTCGGTCTGACCGCGTTTGCCGTCTTCGCCGCCGTGCAAACCGTACGGCGCGATTTTCCTGCGGTCGGCCAACATGGAAACTTGAGCGTCCGTCAGCAATTCGATTTCGCGGATTGTGCCGTTGCCGCCGCGGTATTTTCCGCGTCCGCCGGAGTTGCGGCGAATCGCATATCGCCGCACACGCAGCGGATAGGCGTATTCCAGCGCTTCGACCGGCGTGTTCAGCGAATTGGTCATATGCGTGTGAACGGCGGAAATTCCATCCGCCGTCGGCCGCGCGCCCATCCCGCCACAGACGGTTTCGTAGTAGGCGAATTCCTTGCCTGTGCGCGCGTCCCAGCCGCCAATGGTCAGATTGTTCATTGTCCCCTGCGAAGCCGCCGGAATCAGGTCGGGCGCGGCTTGCGACAGGGCTTTCAGCAGCACATCCACGATCCGCTGCGAAGTTTCGACATTACCTCCGGCAACTGGCGCGGGATGTCCGGCGTTGACGATGGTTCCAGCGGGCGCGATCACTTCAATCGGTTCCAGGATTCCAGCGCTGGCCGGCACGTCGCCGGAAATCAAACAACGAAAAACGTAATAGACCGCTGAAACGGTGATCGCTTCGACGGCGTTGATCGGC
This sequence comes from Heliomicrobium sp., assembly GCA_021155085.1. Lineage (GTDB taxonomy): Bacteria > Acidobacteriota > Blastocatellia > RBC074 > RBC074 > RBC074. The sequence continues at coordinate 106,295 of JAJNQA010000052.1, forward strand.
CCGCGAACCTGCGGCGCGCTGCCCGTAAAATCCACGCGCGCGCGGTCGCCGCGAATTTCGATTTTCACCGCAATGCGAACCGGTTCATCCGTTTCGCCGTCGTCATCCAGAAAGTCCTCGGCCTGATAAACGCCGTCCGGCAAAGTTTCCAGACGGCGGCGAACTCGGCGCGCGGCATACTCCACCAGATGCCCGGCGTATTCATCGGCTTCGGCGAAACCGTAGCGGGCCACGATTTCCAGCAATCGCTCGCTGCCAACCTTCAGCGCGCCGAGTTGTGCGGCGAAATCGCCTTCGCGCTCTTCGCGTCCGCGCACATTGGCCAGCAACAGACTGAAAATTTCTTGATCCAGTTGTCCACCGCGCACGATGCGGATCGGCGGAATGCGAATTCCTTCCTGATAAATTTCCGTCGCCGCGCCCATTGAACCTGGCGTCGCTCCACCAATGTCGGCGTGGTGCGCGCGATTGGCGACAAAGAAAAGAAGACGGGGGGACTGGGAGACGGGGGGACCGGGAGAATCTTCCGCTCGTCGCCCCGTCGCCCCGTCGCCCCGTCTCCCCGTCTCAAATACAGGCGCGACCATCGTCACATCCGGCAAATGCGTTCCGCCGGCGTAAGGATCATTCAGGATGACCACATCGCCCGGCTGCATCGGGCAGGTTTCAATCGCGGCGCGCACGGACATCGGCATGGAACCGAGATGCACCGGCATGTGATCGCCCTGCGCGATGATTCTTCCGCGCCCGTCAAACACCGCGCAGGAATAATCGCGGCGCTCTTTGATGTTCGGGGAAAAGGCCGTGCGGCGCAGGCTGACGCCCATCTCTTCGGCAACCGAGGTGTACAGCGAACGGTAGATTTCCAGCTTGATTGAATCCATAACTGAGTGCTGAGGACTGAATGCTGAGGACTGAATGCTTTTTCTCAGTACTCAGTCCTCATTACTGCTTTTTCATCGCCGCCAACGCGTCTTGCGCGGCCTGCCGGACCATTGAATCGCGATCGGAAGCCGCAGCTTCTTCCAATGCCGGGCGGGTGTCTTCAAGGTTGAATTTCCCCAGCCAGTACGCGGCTTTGCGCCGAAAGTCGGGGAAGTTGGCTTGTTTCAGAATCCCCAGCATTTCGTGATAACCATTGCGTGTGCCTTTCAGCTCCATTGCCGTTTCGCGGGCAATGCGGCGGAACTCCTGGTTTTCGTGCTCCAGAAACAGGAACAGAAAGCCGACAGCTTTGCGCGAAAAACGCACGTCGCGCAGTTGGTTGACCTGCAAAATTCCCTGACAGCGGGCGCGCAAATCACCTTCTTCGCTGACTTTCTTGTCGCCGGGATTGCTCAGCACATTGAGCACGGCATTGCTTGACCGGTAGACCTGAAACGAAGTCAGCGTTCGCGCCAGCGCCACACGGACGCGCCAATCCGAGCTTTCAATCACTTCGATCAGCGGATCAATCGCCAGTTGGTCGCCCAGTTGTCCCAGCGCTTCGACCGCCGCGACTCGAACGGCGACATCACTGTCGTCGCGAACCGCCGCCAGCAACGGATTCGTCGCCCGCGAATCGCAAGCTTTGGCCAGCGATTCGGCGGCTTTGATGCGTTTTGGGGAGTCTTTGTCTTTCAGCGCGGCGATGGCGGCAGGCGCGGAAGAGTTGTTGTCCACAAGCGCTTCACACTTTTCATAAAGCGGCAGCGCGCGAATTGGCGCGGCAGACGAAGTCTGACCGGGCTGCGGTTGGCTTTGCGCGCAAGCGGCGGCGACCGCAATCGCGGCCAGCAAACAACTGATCAGGAAGTGACGGATTTGGGAAAGCATGAAATTGACCTTAAGCAAGTGTGTCCGGGTTTTGCGGCGTCAGCAGTTTCAGCGCCCGCGCGGCATGCCCCGTGGCAATGACAATGTCGCTGACGAATTTTTCGCCCAGCTTGCCTTTCATCATGGCCCAATCCATCGCGCGCATTTTGACCAGGCTGTTGTAAAACTCCTGCTCGCCTTCGCCGATGCGGCGTTCCTGCTCGGCGCTGAAGGTGGCCAGCTTGTGCAGCTTGGCGAAATTGATCGCCTCGAACGCGTGCCCGTAATGCTTGACCAGCGCGCGCAGGCGGAACGCTTCCACCTGCTCCGGCGGGGCGCCTGCGGCGGCCTTGGCATACTCTTCATTAATGGCTTCGGCATCCCCCTTCAATCGAAAGGTCAGCAAATCGAGCATGCGGTTGACTCGTTCCGGCAACCCGTTGTTGCGGTAGCCCTGTTTGACGCAGGCCAGAAAGCCATAAGCGGTGTGCAGCCCGAAGCAACTATATTTTTTGATTGCGTCGCGAAAAGGTTGTGGCGCGGTTTTGTCGGCTTTCAAATCACGTTCGCCGAGTGCGCAGGTCGTTTCGTATTCGGTCAGACTGCGGTCAACCACCGCCGGAAGCGCGATGGTTTCGCCATAAGCATTCGTCCAACTGGCCTGCTCTGGCTTCACCAGCAATGAAAACGCGATCAAGCCCCAGGGCAGATGTTCGTGTTGAAGTTCGCCCCGGCCGCCCGGGGCAGGCTGTCCCGGCGCTTGCGGTTCCTTGTAATTCGGATCGTAGCGGAATTCGTCGGCGTCGTATTTGAACAGGTCCTGCGCGTCGCAGCGAAACAGCGCTTTGCCGCTTTCCGCCACATCGCGCAGCGTGTAGGGTGTCCCGCCCACCGTCACCGGCTGATCCAAACTGACGCCGGCTTCCAGGAAAGTTTTCAGAAAACTGTTTTCGTGAACTTCGGCGTCGCGTTTGAAATAGACGTAGCGTTTGCCGTTGACCTCCCTGTCCGCCGCATACCGCGAACAAAGATGCTCCACCGCATTTGAGCCATCCGCCAGCTTGAAGCTTTTCCCGAAACCGCGCACGGCGTGAATCAGACAGGACGGATTGGCGATTTCGCGGGCCCGCAGTTCCAGCATTCCGTTCGCGGCTTCCAGCGCCGTCGCGTAGGAAGCGCCGCCGCCGCCGAACCAGCCCAGCTTGTAACCAACGCCGGCTCCGGCCGCTGCAACAACTGCCCCCGCGCCCAACACCATAAATTTGCGCCTTCCGGCGTCAGGCGAAAGGGAAGCCGATTTTTGAGTTTTGCCGCCCGGTTTCCGATTGTCTTTCTGCTTACTCATAAAGTTCGATAGGGACTCTTTCTTGGGAAACGCAGGCATCTTCGCCCGCTTTCCAGGTTGTGAGGCAACGTGGGCGACGGTAAGTCAGCTTCCGCGACCCTGTCAAGTTTGCAGCCTGAACGCCAAACCCGGCTTGAGAAAACCGGCGACCGGCGGCCATAATTCGCGCCGCGCGATTCCCACAACTGCCGCGCAAACTTCCTCAAACGTGGTTGATGAATTGGAACAGCGGAGACCTTATGCCTGAAAGCGTTCCTCCAGCCGAAGCCGGTGAAATCACGCAATTGCTGGCGCGTTTTCGGCGCGGCGATGCCGAAGCCGCCGACCGATTGCTGCCCATCGTCTACCACGCGCTGAGAAACCAGGCGCGCAACCAGTTCCGAACCGAACGCGCCAATCACACCCTGCAACCGACGGCGCTGGTGCATGAAGTCTTCCTGCAATTGTTCGGCAATGAAAAGATTGACTGGCAGGACCGGCTGCATTTCTTCGTCGTCGCTTCCCATCAGATGCGGCGCTTGCTGGTGGATCATGCCCGCGCCAAACAGGCCGGCAAACGCGAAGGCGACCGCCAGCGCGTGGAACTGACTGAAACCGCGATGTCCACCCCCGCGCTGAATCCAGATGTGCTGGCGCTGGATCAAGCGCTGGAACGATTGGCGGCGGAAGATCCGCGCGCCGCCCAGGTCGTCGAACTCCGGTATTTCGGCGGAATGACAGAAATGGAAACAGCGGAGGCGCTGGAAATCTCCGTGGCAACGGTCAAACGCGAATGGGACTTCGCGCGGGCGTGGCTGTTCAAACGGCTCAAGTCGAACTGAAGCGCTCCCATCTTCCAACTTCATTCTGGTAAAACGCCTGTCCGGTAAGTAGCAGTTTTATAGAGAGTGTTATTACTCTTGTCTGCAAACTTCGAAGCACAACTTTATTTTATGAGCACTGTTACACGATTTGCCGGTTTGCCTTCACTGGTGAGCACGATTTCCACCTCACCTCTCCCGGCAAGGCTTGCGGGAAGCCTTACGTTCAACTGATCCAGTCCGACAAATCCTCCCTGGGATCCCGCATAAAATACCTCTGCATTCACGCCCCCGATGGTCACTTTCACTTCATTCAATGACCGGCTAAAACGGAATCCCGAACCAAACAGAATCAGGAAGACTTGTTCCGCGGGAGAACTGAGGTCAATTGGGACGGCGATGAACTTCTTCTCGATATCATCAAATTTGGTGATTGGTTCGTAGACCTGTAAACCATCCGCTTTGATTCGCAGTGCACTTCCAGTGGCGGGGCCGCTTCCATTGGCGTTGGCGGAAAACATCGCCGGGGCAACGGCTTCAATCTGCACAAGCTCGGCGGAAACTTTGCCGTCTCCCGCAGTAACAATAATGCGTGCAAGTCCCGGCTCCGTTTCTTCAGGTATTAGATAATTCACCTGTGAAGGCGCCACAAAAAACAACGGAGCCAGCCGCTCTACGCCCCTACTGTCAATCACACGAATTGTCGTGCCCGCCAATAATGTTGGCAGCGGGACGCTTGTCGCAATCTCAACCCTCGTGGCCAAACTCTGCCCAAAGACGGCGACTATCGAACCGCGCGCCATCGCGCCGCGCCCGAAGCTGGCCGCTGAGACAGTCGTCATGGGCAGCGCAGCGGTCGTGCTGAAGCTTCTGATTTCGCCTCTGACCGTATTCCCGCCAATCGTGCTGGCCAACCGAAAGTAGTAAACCGTCTCCGGCACAAGCGCCTTCAATTCAACGCCGACGTTTCCTCCGGCTGCGCCAACCTGCTGCGTCGGCGTGCTGGCCGCACCTGCCAGCGTGCTGCTGCGCCCCCATTCAAACCAGTAAGTTCCGGAGTTCCCATTCGAGTTGATGCTGCCGTTCAATCTTGCGCTGACCGGACTCAATTCCGTCGCGGCCACGGTCGTAACCACCGCCGGGGCGCCTGGCACGGTGACAATCTCACTCAACCGGTTGCCGACTTCGTCATAGGTGTAGTTGATTTTGGTGCCATTGTCATACGCCGCTTCGATCAACTGATTCAAATCGTCATATTTGTAATTCACCGCGCTGCCCGCGCCGAGCGTGACCACAAAGAAATCCGCTTCACTACTGGCCGAGCAGGAGCTTCCCAACGTGTCTTTCGACACCACTCGAATTCGCGCGCGGCTGGTCACCAAATTGGCCGGGACCGTCCAATTATAAAAAAGCGTGTTTCTGGGAATACCCGTGGCAATCGTTATGGGATAAGTCGCGCCTCCGTCCGTCGAAAGCAAAACATCGAACGTCGTGCCTGAACTCGTGCTTGACGCCTCCCAGGCAATCCTCTCGGTCGCCCCGGCGACCAGCATTTCCCCGCTCAGCGGAGATGTGATCGTAATCGTCGAATTTCCTGCGCTGACCGCGTAATTGCCGGTCATCCCTGTTCCCCCCTGGGCCCGAACAATCAGAGTATAAGAGCCTGTCTTTGCCAGCGGCTGCGCTCTGGAAGCGGACAATCCGTCAGGATCGTAGAAATCCACATTCGGAGTGAACAAGGTGGTCTCTCCAACCGCTTGCAAGGGAATCGTTTGCCCGGTGGTTCCGTTGATCGTGTAAGTGTCAATCTCTGCCTGGACGCTGATGGCTGCCTTAACCCGCTGGCAGGAGGTCAAAGGCGTGGTGTTGCATGGATTCTTGAGCCGCTGGAGATTGATCTGGTAATCCCCGGCTTCATCTCCCGTCGCTGAATGAACAATCAGCGTATACGTGCCCGAAACGGTCGGAGTCCTGACAATTTCCCCGGATTCGTTTGACACTCTCGATACCAGACGCGCTCCCGTGGGCGAGTAAAGCTCCATTTCAGCGTTGAAATACCCCCCGGCAGTTTGGCTGTTGGTATCCCTGGTCGTGGTGACCGCCCACAAAATAAACGGTTCATTGGCGGTGGCCGTAAAAGTGTAAGTATCGAACGCCGCCAGGGTCCTGATTGAACCGTAGCGCACCGCGCCACAACCAAGCGCCTGGGTATTGCAGGGCCTCAGCGTGTTTTGCAGCGTCAAACCGTAATCGCCAACTCTTCCAGCGCCGCTGCGTTGTAATACCAAAACCTTATACAAGCCTGTCTGCGGCAGCGTTCGGATGATGTCCGTAGCGCTAGAGTTGAGAGAATCTCCATCCGGAGCGTAAAGGCGAACCTCCGGATCAAAATCGTTTACCCGGCTGCTGCCAATTTGCAGCTTGATCGGATCGCCCGTCGTGCCATTAAAGGTATACATATCCATTTCCGACACCTGGTCGAGCCGGTTAAGCAAATTGTCACCACATTTGATTTCGGCTGGGCTGCAGGGATTCTTGATACTTTGACGAGTAATTCTGAAACCGCCAGCGGTAACACTGCCAGAAGAGTAGCTTACGAAAATGGTATAGGTACCAACTTTCGTTACCGCCTCCGTTATAAAGCTGGTGGTAGAAGCAATCAGGCGAACATCCGGATCATACAATTGCAATCGGGGAGTAAAACTGGCCGTCGCACTGGCAATGTTGAGCGCAATAATGTCGCCTCCGGCTGGAATTGTGAAGGTATACTGGGCAATTTCGGATGGCGAGGCAATTGAGCCAGCTACGATTTGCCCACAAGGGAGCGGTATCTGAGCATTTCCCCTTAGTAAACAACAACAGAGGATCATATAAATCAGCAAATAACTGAGGGGCTGCTTATACAGGTTGTCAGGAAAAATCTTTCTCATAAGCGTTCGCGGGCAGTAGAGTCACACGTTATATAGGTACGCTCTTTGAGTCTAATCAAATAACGTTCGAGAGCGATTTGATTAGTAGGGCATAAACAAAGAATCAGGGAGTTATTTTTGGGCTAGGGCACGCTACTGCAATCGGAAGAGATGGGTCAGGCATAACTGGTCCTCCTATTGCGTTCCAGGGAACTATTATTGTGCCTGTGGGGAAAACCGCTACACGGTTGAAAGGAAGATCGAAGATCCCAAACTCAGGGCCATAGCCATATCCAACAATTTTATGTTCTGGAATGCCATCTCCATCGCGATCAACAAAATCAACATCACTGACTGCTCCATCAGAAGTGAGAAATGGATTATTTTGGTTAACGGTTCCACCAGCCGGAACGGTGAATGTTATTTGCCCTCCACTTCCACGGCCTGACCCCGCATTGCCTGAAACCACTACAGGCCGATTTGTTCGGTTTGCAAATGGCGCTAACCCAGTTGGATCCAGCTTATTTATAGCGTCATTGTCTGCATAGGCATAATGATTGATGCCATTACTATCAAATCTAATTGGATCTTTTGTAATAAACCGGCCAGTACTAGTGTCAAAGTATCTAGCTCTCATATAGAGAAGCCCATTTCCATCATCTTGTATTCCCAGCCTGCCCACAAATCTAAATTCGTTTGTTACGCTAATACTTCCCGTGCTAACACCTTTGCCAAAGAAATCATATGAATATAAATGTGCTATATTCCCTGCTCGATCGGTTAGGGCTATAGTATTGGCGTTGTCGTCATAATGATAAAAAAAAGCGGCTCCATCTGGGAGCACTTTTGATATCAAACCAAGCCCATAAACATAATAGGACGTAATCCTACCGGCTTGATCGGTTTCAGCTAGCATCTGCGACAAGCCAGCATTAGGATTGATCGTATATCGCGTAACTTGCCCATCGCTTGAACGAGAGATGCGATCTCCAATGGAATTATATTGGTAACGATGTTGGCGGTTTGGGCTGATTACTTCTGTCAGGCGATTGAAGTAATCAAAAACGTAGTCGGCTTGCTCTCCCCCTCGAATCGTTTTCACATTCCCATTAGCGTCATAGGTAAAAGTATTTTTCGAGTCCGAAAGCAATTTGTTATCATTATCGTAGCGATAATTAGCCGCCTTTGGTGCGTTTTGAGTTGGAACTGCTGGAACACGGGTGGCTTTAGTGCGACTGCCATAATTGTCGTGATCATAATTGTGAATCGAAATCGGCGTCCCATCCGAACGCACATTGGCGACTGTCTTCAGCCGATTCCCGCTATCGTATTTGTACCCTGTCCGAGTCCCATTGGAGTTAATGGCCGAAACCAGCTTCCCGGCTTCGTCATAGTGATAAACGGTCGTGTTATTCAGCCAATCGGTGACCTTTTTCATCCGATTGTTCACATCGTATTCGTAGCTTACCATCTTGCCGTCGGGATAAGTCAGAGTCAGCAGGTTACCGTTTTGGTCATAGCTATACCCAATCGTTTGGTTAAAGGTGTTGGTAAACTGCCGCAAACGTCCGGAAGGGTAGTAGTCGAACTTCAGCGTTCCGACTGAATCCGTGATGCTGCTGAGCTTGCAGCAATTGTACTTGTATTCTGTAACCTTTCCGTCAGGCGCGGTCAGCGTGAGCGGGCGGTCAATGCCGTCAAAAGCATATCGGAAAGTATTTCCCGCCGGATCGGTCAAACTAGCCAGCCGTCCTATGGTGTCGTAATCGTAAGTGGTGGTGGAGCCTGGTGTCTTAAAGGTCTTGCGATTGCCTTTGTCGTCGTAGGTGAAGGTGATTTCGTTTTTGCGCGGGTCGGTGATTTTTACCAACTGGCCGAAGTTGTCGTAATCAAACAGCGTCACGCCTTTTTTCGGATCTGTGGCTTTGGTGACGTTGCCTTTGCCGTCGTAATCAAAAGCTGCTGACCTGCCGGCGGAGCTTTTGATCTCTTTGACGTTCTCGGCGGCGTCGTAGGTGAAGGTCGTAACGACCGAAAAAGGATCAATGATGGAGGAGAGATTATCCTGGTTGTTGTAGCGGTAGCTGACGCTGACGCCTTTTGCGTCGGTGAATTTTCTTAACCCGGAAGAGTCGAATTCGTAGGAGGTCTTATGGCCCTGCCCGTCCTCGATTTCCGTGGTTTGGCCGTCGCTGTCGTTGAAAACGAATGTTTGCACGCCCCGAGGATTGGTGAACCACGCAATCTGGTCGCCGGTGTCGTAGCGGGTGACACTGCCATCCGGTTCGATGACTTCTTTCAGCACGTAAGGGCGGTCGCCGAATTGTGGCGTGGTGCCAATTTTGAACTGCGTTGTCCCGCCCGGCGTGGTCATCGAAGTCATATAGCTGCGGCTGTCGTAGGTGTAGCTGACGTTATTGCCGGCCATATCCAGGTAGGAAATCAAATTGCCGTTGGCGTCGTAACCGAAAGTGGCCTTGCGTCCCTGTGGGTCCGTGACCTGATCAACTTTGCCGGCGGCGTTGTATCTGAATTGCGTGACGCGCCCGACCGCATCGGTGACGGAAGCCAGGCGGTCGCCCTGGTACTGCAACGTGACGGAGTTGTCATTGCGGTCGGTGATGCGCACCAGCTTACCTTGCGCGTTGAAATGCTGCGTAACGCGGCTGCGTTTTTTAATCAGCCGGTAGGTTCCATCGGCGTTTTTGATCAATTGGTCGAATGTCCATTTGGGCGGGTTGTGCGTCCCGTCGCCACGAGGGGTAAACGAATCCTTTTTTCCATCTTCGCGCCGGACGGTGACCATTCGATTGGGTTCGACGACCAGATCAACGTTGTAATTGAATGTCCAGCTACGCCCAAAGACACTTTCGGAGCCTTCGTCGGCGTTGTAGGTGCGGGTCAGCGCCACGCCCAGCCCCCGACCGCCATAAGCGAAATCTGTGTCTTGCACAATCAAGTTGTAATTCGCCAGATTGACCGACCAATGAGGAAGCCCAACCTGATTGCTTGTGGGGCCTGCGGAGCAGGTCTTCTGACTGTCAAACATGGTGCGGTCATTTGTCTGCTGACCGCCGTTGTTATTGCCGTGCAGGTGATGGCCGCCACTGAGCGTGTTCAGCTCCGCCTCGCCCAAAGCTTGCGCGATTAAACCGGCTGGGCGTTTCCTGCCGAAGACGATGGCCTCGCCGCGCCAACGTTTCAGGAATAATTCGATTGTCAGGTAGGTTGCGCCACGATCGGGATCGAAATAATCCACCCGATTGCCAGCCACTTTGGTGACGACCCAGTAATGGTTGCGCAGGTGCGCAATAAACGGTGTGGCGACCTTTTCAAGTTGTTCGGGTTTTACCTTCACGCCCCAGGCCATCAGTCCCACACGCTGCGCGGCGTCCCGGAGTTGTTTGAGCGAAACGCCGGTTCCTCTCACCTCGTACAGGCTTTTCAATTTGGCGCTGGCATAACGGACGCCCATCTGGTTGCAGGCGTACTCCAATGCGCGCGGGCCGCAATCCAGAGCGCTGCGTTTGACGGGCAGCTTTTGCAGCGCAACCAAGTGAGTCATCTCTTTGAAACGATGCGCCGATTCCTTGAAGGTCGCCCAGTCTTCGGTTTCGCGCATGATTTCGCCGAATAATCTCTGCGATTCCTCGTACCGGCCTTGAAAGTATCTGAGTGCGGCAATTCCTTCCTTGGCTTCATGCACGATTTCGGCTGCGGGTTGAAGCCGGAGGGCATTTTCGTATTCGGCAATAGCCTCCTCCGGGGAAGCGGTGAAGCTCAGATAAAAACCGATTTTATAGTGCGCTTCGGCCAGAGCGGGATGGTTCGGGTTTTGTCGAATGAACTGGCGATATTGCGCAACGGCGTCTTCCCATTTCTCTTCCTGCCAGGCCTTTTCCGCCGCACGCAGAAGCGGAGTCTCCTGGCCGGCGGTCTGCTGAGCACTACTGCTAAAATTTACGCGAAAGCCAAAGACCACGATCATCAGCAAAGATAGCGAGATTGGAAACAACGCTTTTTTCACCGGTTCCCCCTTGGAAGAAATGCGATAGCGGAAGCCTGTGATTTACGACCATTGGCTCCCGACCGAAGATTTTTTTGTTCTGTTCAGTCTGTTAAGCGAAATGCAGAGGAAAAACAGCTCACATTTTTTACGCCGATGGAAAAAAATCAAGCAGTTTGCGGTTATTTGTCTTGTGCCTGCAAACCCGCGCGCCAGAAACGGATGGTTCCGTCCCAGGCGCCGCTGGTCAGGATTTGTCCGTCAGGGGAAAAGCTCAATGCGCTGATCGGGGTCAGGTTCTCGCGGAAGATCAGCAGGTCTTCTCCGGTCACGGCGTTCCACAGCCGGATCGTTTTATCAAGGCTGCCTGTGGCAATACGTTTACCGTCGGGGGAAAAGGTGACGCAGGTGACTTCGTCCACGTGTCCGCTCAATGTTTGAAGACGCGCCCCTGTGCGGATTTCCCAGAGCATTGCGGTCCGGTCGGCACTGGCGGTGACAATGCGAGTGCCGTCCGCTGAAAAACAGACTGCTTGAATTGTCGCGTTGTGTCCGGTGAGGTGCATCAGCAGTTGTCCAGTCTGCACGTCCCAAAGGCGCAAGTTATGATCATTGCCGCCCGTGGCCAATCGCCGTCCATCAGGAGAGATGGCAAGACAAGTTAGATTGCCGTGAAGCGTTTGCCAGGAGCGCAGAAGAGTTCCGGTGGAGGTTTCCCATAAGCCCACTGAACCGTCCTCACTCGCGATCGCCAGCCGCTGACCGTCGGGCGTATACGCGGGATCCTGAACCATTGCACTGTGTGCACGCAGGGTGTGAATGGCACGCTGGCCCGGCAGATCCCAAAGCTCAACTTCCTGGTTCGCGCGATTGACAGCGAGATTCTGACCGTCTGACGAGAGGCTAATGCCGTGAAGTGATGTTATCTGATGTGGCAAGGCTTCGCGGGCCACACCAGCAAGAACATCCCAGAGTTTGATCCCGCCACCTTCGCCGGCGCTGAGCAATTGCTGCGAACCTGGCAACCAACTCAAGGCGCGAATCTTTCCGCTCTTGCTGCGCAAAACGGCAGGGGCGTAAGGAGTGGACAAATCCCACAACCGGACCGTGCCGTCATTGCTCGAAGTCGCCATTATTCGGCCATCGGGCGAAATGCATACGCCAAGCACTTCATTGGCGTGTCCGCTGAAAGTTGCAAGTTCAACCCCCGTCGCGACATTCCAAAGTTTTGCCGTACGGTCGCTACTGCCGGTAACCAGCTCTTGCTGATTCGGCGTAAAGGCAAGGCTGTAAACCGAGGACTTATGCCCGATCAATGTGTGCAACTCGCCTCCCGTGCGGCTGTTAAGAATTTTGGCGGCATCTTCATAACAGCCCAGGACGAGTAGTTTTCCATCATCCGAGAAGACGGTTGCATGGACATCGCGCAATCCGCTGCGAAAGGTATTGCGCACCTTTCCCGTGGCTGTTTCGCGAAGAATCACCAAATCAAGCGGGCCAGGCACTGCCATCAAAGATGCATCCGGGGAAAAGCCGATTGCATAAGCCCAATCGGTTGTCTGCCCTCGATGCGGCAATTCACGTCTGGCTGTGCCGTCCTCTCCTAATTCCCAGACATGTACTTTCGCATTATCAGAGATTGCTGTCCCTGAGCTTGCCACCAGGTATTTCCCATTTGGAGAAAAACTAACCACCGCGCCAAAGAATGGGCCCTGAAGTTTGATCTCTTGTTTCCGAGTGCGTGTGGTGACATCCCACAAATTGACTACGCGGTCTTCGCCAATACTGGCAAGCAGCTTGCCATCGGGTGAAAAATCCAGATCGCGGATGGGCGCGGTATGACCTTCGATGGTGACAACGCGCCGCAGTGTTGTTGTGTCCCAAAGCCAGATCGTTTTTGCAAATGTGGTCGCCAACAATCCGCCGTCGGGCGAAAATGTGGCATCGCACACCCACTCCGGGTGAGACAGTGTGGCCAGATGTTTTCGTCCCGCCTGGCGCAAATAGTCCCATTCAAAGCCGCGCACATCTGTTTTTCCCGGCAACGCCGCGTAGCGGTTGGCCAACGCCCGAAGGTTCAAACCTTCACCGTTTTCTAAATCCTGCCCGGCCAATCGCACCAGTTGCGTGTAACGCTGCTGGCGCTCCATCTCGCGCTGGCGATTCTGCTCGCGAACGAAGATCATCCCAGCAATTAACAGTGCGGCTAACAGCAATATCATCACAGTCAGCGGCAGTTTGTTTCGCCGCGCGAATTTGCCGGTTCGGTAAAACAACGTCGCCGGACGAGCGTTAACAGTCTTCCCAGCCAGAAACCGGCTAATGTCATCGCTGAATTGTTCGACGGTTTGGTAGCGCTGAAATGGGTCCTTGCGCAAAGCCAGTAGGACGATGTTGTCCAGATCGCCCCGCAGTTGTGGATTGCGAGAACTCGGCGGCGTCGGGTCTTCTTCGCAAACCAGGCGGATGACTTCGTGGAGCGGGTGGTCTTTCAGGTCGTGCGGATGCGCGCCGGTCAGCAGTTCATAAAGCAGCACGCCCAGGCTGTAAACATCGGTGGCGGTGGTGATCGTTTCTTCGCGCAATTGTTCGGGGCTGGCGTAATGGGGGGTCAGCGGACGCAGGCCGGTAATCGTTTTTTGTTCTCCCACATCTGGCGTAAGCAGTTTGGCGATGCCGAAATCGAGCAGTTTCACCTTGCCAGCATTACTCTCGGCAGAAAGTTCCTCAGCAGGAGAGGTCACCAGAATGTTGCCGGGTTTGATGTCTCGGTGAACAACCAGGTTGCGATGCGCATAGGCGACGGCGGCGCAAACGGTTTGAAACAGGCGCAGGCGCTCAGCCAGCGGCAGATTTCGTTCGCGGCAATGGCGAGTGATGGGCTGACCGGCGATGTATTCCATCACAAGATAGGGGCGGCCGTCTTCGGTTGTTCCGCCGTCAAGCAGCCGCGCGATGTTGGGATGATCAAGCGTGGCCAGAATCTGGCGTTCGCGTTTGAAGCGGCGGGTGATTTCGTCGAGTTCGCCGTGGGGCGAAACCAGTTTCAACGCGACTTGCTGCCGGTATTCGCCATCTATCCGCTCGGCCAGATAAACCGTCGCCATCCCGCCTTGCCCCAGTTCGCACTGCAATTCGTAGGAGCCGATCCGTCGGCCCGCGAAATCATATAGCGGTTCGACGTTCGCTTCCGCGCCCAAGGCAGAAAGCGGCGAACTGGTCAAAAAAACGTCAGCTTCGGTGTGCGCGCGCAACAAGGCTTCGACTTCCGCGCGAATGGCTGCGTCGCCCGCACAGAATTGTTCCAGCAGGTGTTCCCGGTCTTCCGCCGGACAACCCAAGGCGGCTTCAAAAGCTGCTTTGATTTGCTGTTGCTCGGTCATCGGTACTCATCGCGCCTCGTATTGCGGACGTTCCGTTCGCAATACGAGGCGGTCATCCAATCCAAGAAATGACGCGCGTCGGCCCGCGTGCTTCCTCTGATTAAAAGCGGAAACCCGATGGAAAACAGCTCAAGGATTTTTCGCCGAACGGCGGGAGGGCGGTTCTCGTCTGGTTGCTTCGAGAATCAGATTGTGCCAGGCATCCACTTTCGCGCGCCATCCCGCCGGGATCAAGGTGGTTGATCCATACTCCACGATGATGGCCGGGACCGCGATGGCCGCGCCGGGCAACAATTCCCCGCGATCGTAAACGCCAATTTTGCGGCGTTTTTCGCCCAACCAGACCAGTGCATCGCGCTGAGGTCTGGCTTTGGACCGGCGGACGTTCTTTTCGCGATTGAGCTGGGGTTTGTCCGTCACGCCCACGGCGCGCAATCGCACGCTGACGATTTCCATTGCCTTCCGTTCATCGGAGTGACCATAACGCTCACGGTGCAATTGATGAAAATTCGCCACGGCGTATTCATCGGCGCCGACTTCGAGCTCAAATGATTGCCCGCGGTAGCGCATCGCCAATGTGCGAGTCAGTTCGGTCTGTTCTGGGGCAAATCCTTCGCCGCGAAGATCGCTTTTCGCCTGCCTTTCAAGCGCGGTGAAAGCGCGTCCAATTTCGCGAGGCAGGGATTTGGATGGCTCAACCGCGATCATCATCGTTCGGGAATAATCCTTGACGACATCTGCCAGCAAGACCCCCAGCGCGGAAAAGGCTCCGGGATCGGCGGGGATCAGGATTTTCGGAATTCGCAAGGCGTCCGCCAGCGCCGCCGCGTGCAATCCGCCCGCGCCGCCGAAACTGACCAATGCGAACCGGCGCGGGTCGTAACCGCGTTCGACCGAAACCAGGCGGAGCGCCTGTTCCATGTTTGCGTTGGCGACGCGAACGACGCCGAGCGCCGCCTGTTCGCGGGTAACCAGTTTCGCCGAGGCTTTTGACATTTCCTCCGCCAAACGATCCAGCACGGCGGCGGCGCGAAATTCATCCAGCGGCATTTCTCCGTTTAGCAATCCGCCGCCCGCGAATCTGCCCAAAATCAGATTCGCATCGGTCACGGTCGGCCGGGTGCCGAAACCATAACAGGCAGGGCCAGGGTCGGCTCCGGCGGATTCCGGGCCGACCCGCAGCGCGCCGCCTTCATCAACGTAGGCAATCGAACCGCCGCCCGCGCCGACCGTGTGGATGTCCAGCATTGGCACGGCAATGGGCAGGCCCGTGATCTGCGCTTCGTTGGTTGTCTGCGCGCCGCCCTGACACAGCGCCACATCGGTCGAAGTCCCCCCCATATCGAAGGTGATGATGTCGCTCTGACCGGCCAGTTCGGCAACGCGCATTGCCGCGACCGCGCCGCCCGCCGGTCCGGAAAGAATCGTTCGCACCGGTTCACGCGCGGCAGTTTCCGCTGAAATCGAACCGCCGGAAGACTGCATGATCCGCAACCGGCTTTCACCTTCTCCAGCGCTATGCCGTGCCAGCTTGCGTGATAACCCGTCCGTCAGTTCGCTCAGATAGTGGCTGACGCGGGGAGCAAGATAGGCGTTGATGGCAACCGTCGAAGTCCGTTCGTACTCCCGATATTCAGGCAGAATTTGATGCGAGACAGAAACCGGCACGCCAAGGGGGGCCAGCGCGTCAGCAATTGCATTTTCGTGCTCTGGGTTGGCGAATGAAAAGAGAAGCGAAACCGCGATGGATTCCACCCTGGCCTGGTTCAGCTTTTTGACCAGAACCCTGAGATCTTTTTTGGTGAGCGGTGTGATGACGCTGGCATCCGCCGCAACACGCTCTTTGACGCCGAAACGCAGTTCGCCGGCAATAAGTGTCGCAGGGCGCTTCACGGCCAGATTGTAAAGGTCGGGGCGGGTCTGTCGGCCAATTTCGATGATGTCCTCAAATCCGGCAGTCGTCACCAGAGCAGTTCGCGCGCCCTTGCGTTCGAGCAGCGCATTGGTGGCGACGGTTGTGCCGTGAATGATTTCGATGGTGTTACCTTCGGTTAGACTGAAATCGTCATTGAGCCGTTCAAATATCTGCGCGACTCCTGCAAGGATCGCTTGCGCGGGCGCGCGCGGCGTCGAAGGGACTTTGAAAGAAAGCCGCTGATTTTTGAAGGTCACAATAAAATCGGTGAACGTGCCCCCGGTGTCCACCCCGATGCGAAGCTGTTGGTGTGACGTAGTATTTTTTCTGCCCATGCTTCAATTCTCAATCTTTTTGAGGATGACGGAAAAATAATGAAACCTCTGCCAGTCTTCAGCGTGTAGCACGCTTGAGTTTGCGTGATGCGCCCGGTTACGAAAATTGAACTCACTGGGAAATTTTCGACGGGCGCATCGTTGTAAAAACGTTGTAAAAACTCAATTCCCCGGCTTGCTTTTGGAACTTCGGCGAAGTCGGTGTTGAAAGCGCTGGAGCCTCACTTCATTGTATGGCGCTCTCAACTCTCAACTCAAAATTCATCGCTGCGATCAAAAAAATACAGTTTTTGCAATTGCGATTTAAGCCGCAACATGTATTTGTCATTATTCGCTTGCCCCTTCAATTCAACTTTGTCTTCGAACGAGGCATGCTCTGGTGTGGCTTTTAATGTTCGCCAAATCGTGTAACCGCAGGCGCAAGAGTCCTTCACATTGCGAGATGATCCGGAAATTTGCAAGTATGGTTTTGGCTTTCGCCTGCCTGGCTTTTTGTGGCGGCATGGTGAACGCATTGGCGCAACTGCAAACGACTCCGATTGTTTTTACGACTGTGCCAAAGCTCGTCATTGGACACTTGCAGTCCGGCCCAGGGACTGATTTTCCTGTTCATGGCCGCGCCTCACTAACGGTAACTGCCGCTAATGACAACGACACATTGACGGGGACGCTCGTCTATACCTTGCCAGATGATGCCCGGCAAAAAATCGCCCAATTATCAGGAAAAGCCCTGAAGGATATTCCAAGCAATATTTCGGTTAAAAACGCCACTGCAAGTTTTCAGCGCGGCACGGCTTGCCCGCTGCTGAGGGTTGAAGTTTTATTGAAAGATGCCGACATCGCCGGGACGAAACTGTTTTTTGACCGCGTCAGTCTCGATATTCACGAGACGCCAGATCAGATCAATCAACTCTTTTGCAATTGGACTCGGCAGATTAATGCCAGGCGGCAGCGGCAGGGAATCATCGCGGCAATTAACCGCCTGATCACGGTTGAAAACTGACATTGAAAATATGGGAGCAAAAGCAGTAAGCTAACGCACCTTGTTGCCCACAATTATCTTGAATATCAAGAATATCAGGCCGATTATCGGATCTCACTTCTGACACAAATTGATCTATGGCGACCCCATTGAATCAAAAATCACGTTCCTATGGAGGTAGAAAAGTAAATTATGAACACCAAACTTACGAAAGCATTCGCTGCTGTCGCACTTCTGCTCGGTCTGAGCGTCATTTCGAACGCGCAGACGCCGCCGCAGGTCACGCCCAAGGCAGTGTCCTACACAACCAAACCGAAACTGATCATCGCGAAATTGAAAAAGGGTGAACAGGAAATTGCTGAAGTCCGCGGCAATGCTTCTTTCACCGTGGTTGGAGCCAACTCGAATGGGACCTTCGCCGGAACCTTTACCTATACCATTCCGGATGCCGCCCGCCAGAAAATTGCAGAGGCTTCAGGCCAGCCGCTGAATTCCATTCCAGCCACTATTACGCGCAAGGATGTGGAAGCGGAATTTCAAAAAGGGACTGATCTGCCGATCCTTCATCTGGAGATTTCTCCCAAGCAGGACAAAATGGCCAGTCTCAATGTCGCGGGTGTGAATGTTGTCTTCACTCGCATCTCCGTTGATATTAACGGTCGTAACCCAGATATGGGGGCTGCGCTTTACACCAATGAAGAGATGGAAGCGCTGTTTTCCAAAATTGCCAAGCAAATGTTGGCGGGACGCGCTTATCGTGGCGTGGTCAACCGTATGAACAAGGTGATCAACGGAGAACCAGACTAAATCACTGGTCTCAGCCATCACTTTCGTGACGGACTGGCTGAAGCTGTGATCCAGGACCTTCTCGATTTATGGGAGAAGTAATGCCTTTTGGCCGTCGGAGTGTGGAGGGGCACCAGACTTCGCCGCGCCATATTTGGCAGTATTTCTCCCACCAGTTACGCTGTGGCAGTTGGCGGTTCGGAGTGGCAAAATCTGGCGGTGAATCCGCCGGGGTTGCAATTCCGTATCTGTCAACTGCCAATATGTTTTTTGTGCTAACTCAAGCCTGCATCTCCATCCTGTTGTTTTTCGCCTTCGCGATGGACCCGCAGTTTGTCTTTGCACTGGCAGATTCTTGGATTCACAAGGCGCCCTCTCCATTGCCATATCAAAATGCCACCTTGACAGGGCGCGTCGAAAATAATGACGGAAAATTGCGGCTCATCTTGAGTAATGGTTCTCCACAGGAGTTTCGCGGGGCCTGCAGAATCAGTCTTGGCAGCGATGATAATCAAAAAGAGGTTGGACAGGTTGAGCTGACGCTCCCGGCGCAAGACACTCTTTTGCTTCAGATCACTAACATTCTCCCTTCCGGCGACCAGTACACATTGGCGATTTTCGATCAAAACGGTTCGCGGCGATTTTTGAAGATTGCCCCTCTCAGACGAGTTTCCGACCCGACTGCCGCCATCGCCATCACGCTCACACCGGTTCAATCACAACGTTCCAAGGCAATAGGGACTTTGTCAATTGTTGGCACTTCGCCGCCGCGGTCCACTGAAAACAGTAATGCCGAAGAGTTTGCCCGCGCCGCTTCGCAGGTTCAGGTGCAAGCACGATTGCTGGCCGACGAAGAAGCCAATGACTCGTTTATTCTTTCGCTGGAATTTCGCGCGCAGCGTCCGGTCAACGGCGCGACGATCTCCATCACAGCAGGCAAATTAAAAGACAAGAAAACCGTCACGATCAATCCGCAGTCTCATGTCGAGTTCAAGTTGCCGGATCAACTGGAGACGGAGCATGTTGGTTACACGTTGACAGGCAAAGATGGCCGCGTGCTGGCGAAAGGCGAATTGGATTTACAGCAATTGATGGCTGATGATTTTGTCACCGTCAATGACATCCGAACAGACCGTTCGTCCTATGATCCTGGAGACACGGTACGTGTTACAACACTGATCGAGGGCAAAGCAAGGAATGGCTATCGCCTGGAAGTGTCTGCCAGAGATGGGCAGAGTCAGATCATTTTTCGTGATCAAAAAGTGATTGGTGCGGAAGATAATACCGATTCGCTGGAATTCATGGTTTCGCTCCCCAGTAATGCGACGGCACCGGTCGTCTTTGAGTTTAGGATTTTCAATTCTGAAACCGGTCTGTTATTCGACTCCGGTGAACGCGAGATTCCGATGAATGACACAAAATCGCCGCGCCGTCCCACATTCTGAATGTCATTGAGGCTATTTCTCAGAGAGTTGTAAAAACTTCTTCTCAAACAGGGGGAGAGATTGCGCTGATTCTTGACTATGGTTAGAATGCGTTGCGAGTCGTCCCCGAGCCAACCGTCTAAAACTGCTTCCAGGCTGTGGTCAACCAAAAGTCATGTTGCTGCCAACCTGAAGGCGGAGCGCTCTAAATTACCTTTTCCCCGCATAACGCGGGAAGTTTGAAGGGGGTTACGATGACAAAAAATTATTTTTCGCGTCCGCTAGTTCTGACACTCTCCTTCGTTTTGCTTGGCCTCGTTGTTGTTTCTGCACAACAGAATCCACCGCAGGAAGGGGATGGCAAACAGGGCCAGCAAGCGAAACCTACGCCGTCAGCGGTGAATCAAACTCCTCAACAACCGACGTTGAGACCGTCCCGCCCGGGAACTGGCAGTGCGCAGGATCCCATCGTTTACCGCATTCCCACCGAACTTGTCTCCCTGACGGTGACAGTCACCGATCCATACAACCGCCTGGTGACGGGATTGGACAAGCAGAACTTCGAGATTTTTGAGGACAAGGTCAAACAGGACATCAGTCACTTTAGTGATGACGATGTGCCGGTCAGCCTGGGAATCGCCTTCGACGTGTCGGGAAGTATGAAAGGCAAACTCGACCGCGCACGCGAGTCTCTGCGAGCCTTCATTCAGACCAGCCACAGTGATGATGATTTTTTCCTGGTTGGATTCAACCAACGGGCCAATCTGCTGGCGGAGTTTACTGATGGGGATACGCTGGCGAATAAGCTGCACCTGGTTGATCCGCGCGGACAAACCGCACTGTATGACGCTGCGTATCTCGGCATCGAAAAGGTCAAGCAGGGACGGCATACCAAACGGGCTCTTTTGCTGATTTCAGACGGCCAGGATAATTCGTCACGCTACACGTATGGCGAATTGCGCAAACAACTCAAGGAAGCCGGCGTACAGATTTATTGTATTGGAATCGTTGAGATGGGCGGTGGCGCGGGCGCGCCGCTGGATATGCAAGGTCAGGCGATCCTCGAAGAGATTTCACAAGTGACAGGTGGCAAAGCCTTCTTCCCGCGCTCAGCGGCTGAACTTGAAGACGCCACAACGCGCATTGCGCTTGAGCTTCGCCATCAATACAGCATCGGCTACGCTCCGACCAATCTGAAGAAAGACGGCCAATGGCACAAGATCAAAGTTAGTGTGAAAGCGCCGAAAGGATTGCCAAGTTTGAAGGTGCAGCACAAGGAAGGATATTACGCGGTTCCAACCAAACAACAGTGAGATGAGTTCAAGGCAGGCGAGGAGTAAGGCGAAAAGCCTTACTCCTCGTCCTTTTCGACTTCAGATTCCTCGTCCCCGTCTTCATCCCCATCTTTCTTTTTTCGCCCTTTTCCCTTTTTCTCCTTGATAAAACTCGTCAAGGCTTCTTCTTCCGTATCGTAACTTTCAATCAGATCCAGCAGTTGAGTGATTTTCAATGCCCCATAAACGCGATCTGTCACGCCGACGAGTTTGAACGTCCCTTTTGCCTCGCTGACTTTTTTAAAGGCCCTGACGATTTCGCCAATACCCATACTGTCAATGATTGGCACGTCGGTCAGGTTGAGCAGTATCTTGCTGGTACCCGCCGAAAGCACTTTATCCACGAGCATCTGCAACTGGAAGCCGCCCTGTCCCTTGATGAACTTCCCTCGCATGTCCAGCGACGCGATTGTCCCTATGTAGTGAATTCCAATAGTCAGCATAGTTAAGCTTGTTGCGTTGTCCGTTTGTGATTGCGGATTGCGAAGGCGTTCCCAAATTCGCAGTCCAGGAAATGCCTGCGCATTTTACCCGACAACGTCCAAAGTTGCCATCATACAGGAACAACATTGAAGGATAATTGTTGCCTGGTTTTATAGTGCTTTCCCTGAACTAATGCATTGCACAAGCAATCATTGACGGCACTCCGATAACGCCACAGCAGGCAGACTGCGGAGCCAGACGGGCCGATGTCCAACCGAACATCGTCGCCATTTTGGGCGACGGACATTGACAGCAATGCGGCGGCCGAGGTGCAACTAATGATTGACGGTATGACCGCAACCGTACTATATGCCAGTCGCGCACCCGGCTTCACTGGCCTGAATCAACTCAATATTCTGCTGCCGGCGGATATCGCATCCGGCGGGCGCGTAGTTCGCGTTACCTGGAAGAGCGTCACCGGATTGCCGGTGACGCTCAGCGTCAAATAAAAACCGTTCGGAGAAGTTGGCAATTGCCGGCCACCGACCATCACTACCAATCACAAATTATGTTTATTCACTCCGTTTACTTTTGGCTGAAACCTGATTTGACTGAAGAACAACTCGCTACATTTTGGGCGGGTGTACATTCCCTGGCCACCATTAAAAGTGTCAGGCAAGGTTATATTGGCAAGCCCGCCGCAACTGACCGTCCGATTATTGACCGTTCGTATTCCTGTTCATTGATCATCATTTGCGACGATGACGCGGGCCAGGAATTTTACCAGGTTGATCCAATCCACGATCAATTCAGAGAAGAATGCGGGGAGTTCTGGTCGAAGGTCCTGATTTACGACGCCGTGACAGAAGGCTGAAACCTGTAAGGAGTCTTCCAGGCAAGCACCAGTCTAAAATGATTTTGAATCTGGTGCTTGCCTGAACAGATCAAAGAGTCACGTTTTACGCGGAGCGCAATAAATTCAGGAATGTTTGCAGGTCATTGGGCAGCGGGGCGGAGAATTCAACCGTTTCTCCGCTGGCAGGATGTGTGAAGCTCAGCCGCGCAGCGTGCAGGAATGGGCGTTCGAGTCTGGCGATCGCGGCGCGCAGCTTCGGACTTTTGATCATATTTGCGCGGCCCGCGTCGTACGTCGGATCCGCGACAATAGGATGCTTGATATGCGCCAAATGGACGCGGATCTGATGGGTTCGACCGGTTTTGATCTCCACGTCAAGCAGCGTGAAGTCATCGAAGCGTTCGGCCACGCGGTAAAAGCTCAGGGCATACCGGCCAATCCCTTCAGGCCGGATCGCCATCTTGACCCGGTAATTGGGATCGCGGCCAATCGCCGCTTCAATTTTTCCCCGATCTTCTTTCACGGAACCGTAAGTGAGCGCCGAGTAGATTTTATGAATGGTGCGCGATTGGAATTGTTCGGCCAGATGCAGATGAGCGTGGTCAGTTTTGGCCACGACGATCAATCCGGACGTGCCGACATCCAGCCGGTGAACAATGCCGGGGCGAGAAGCTCCGCCGCGACGAGGGAGCTGCAAATGTTGCTCGTTGAAATGATGAACCAGGGCGTTTGCCAGCGTTCCTGATTTTACGCCCGCGCCGGGATGCGTCACCATTCCGGAGGGTTTGTTGACGACGATGATTTGATCGTCTTCGTGAATGATGTCCAGGGGAATGGCCTCCGGCCTGGCTTCCAGCGGCAGTCTTTCCGGCAGCACGAGTTGAATTTGCTCGCCAGTGTGAACTTCGTACGCAGGCTTGGTGACCAGTTGGTCCTTGACAGAGACCTTGCCCTGTTCAATGGCGCGGCGGATTTGTGAGCGGCTGGTAATGGTGGTTTGCGAGGCTAGAAACGTATCCAGGCGAGCGCCTTCAGCCTCCGCCGGAACTGTGAAGTTGATTGTGTCGGGCAATGAGTCGAGTTCGTCAGATTCTTCAGTCTCAATACTTTCCGGTTTTCCGGTCGGCTTGTCCTGCTCAGGCTCAGTCAATGTAAAGCTCCTTCGGATAACGTTCGATGGGGGCGCCGGTCTTGCGCGCCAGCGCGAAAATATTGTCTCCGCGCAATTCGGTGGTGATGTGAACCTGCTTGAGCAAATCCAGAATGGCCGGGTTCGACCGCGACCAGACGTCTTCAGTTTCCAGTTCGATGACGGTGAAGCCTGCGGCCGCCAGGGCGACGCCGATTTCATATGGCGCGTATTCCCGATTGTGCTGATCCACGGTTTGATGGACGTTGTATTGCGACAGCAGGTATGGCGCGCAGCCCACCAGCAACCCTTCAATCGCGCGGCAGCCGGAGATGTTCGGCGTGGTCAATAACAACCAGCCGTCCTGTTCCAGCACGCGATTGCATTCCCACAGCATATGCATCGGATCGCTCTGCAAATGTTCGATCAGTTCACAGCAAAGCACGACGTGAAAATGACCGTCGGGATAAGGAAAGGGGTCTCGTTCGACATTGAAATTGCGAAGCTCGAAGGTGTGGCTTTCAGGCTTGGCCGCTTTCGCGCCGGCGGAAACGGTTTTCTGGGTGACAGTTTCCGAACTTACTTTCTCATTCGAATCCCAGAAGTCCGCGCAATGGACTTCACCGTAGCCGCAATACTTTTTGATGGCCGGAGCGATGTGCGACAGGCTTCCCAATTCAAGAAAACGATCCGTGCTGCGCTGCGCAGGTGGAATTCGCTGCAATGTCGAAACGAACCGGCGCAGGTGCTGGCCGACGTAATGAAGCTCTTTCGGATCGTCAATGAAGCTCAGGATGTAGTCCGCCGTTTCCTGCTCGTCGGGCGAAAAGTTATTCAAGCCTTCGTGGGCGATCTTCTTCCAGTCCAATATCTGGTGGTAAAGCGGTGTCTCGACGGAAGCCTGAATCCTGGCTTGGAGGTTGGTTGTGACGTTGGCCAGTTTGCGAAATGAAATCAGTTGCCGGTGCGGTTCGTCCGCCGCCTCTGTTGTTTCAAGGGCGCGTTCGGTCTGGCCGGAATCAACAGGCGATTTGGACGAAGCCGCCTCTTTAACTTCCCGCAGTTCGCGGCGCTGTTTGTCCAATCGCTGCTCGAAGATTTGCAGCATGATGTCGTTGCGCTCAACGATGTCCAGTGAAAACTGGCGGATCATCGCGTCTACCTTGCGTTCATGGCGCTGCATGCGCTCATCCACACGCTGGTCGAGCACGTTGAACCGCGCATCAATCTTCCGTTCGATGTTCGCGAAACGGTCATCCAACCTGCCGTCAATGGCCCGCATTTTCTCGTCGAACCGTTCGTCAATCCGTTTTTCAACAGATGCCAGCCGTTCGTCAATCCGCAGATCAAGAGCGACTTCGTAATTACTGGCATGTTCGTCTATGCGGATCTGCATTTCCGTGAACCGCTCAGCGATCTGTTGATGAACCGCGCCAAAGCGTTCATCGAGCCGCGCATCCACGGCGTGCTCATAACCGTCTGCGCGACGGTTTAATCGGGCCTCCACCTCACTCGTCTGATCAGTAATTTGCTCACTAATCTGATCAGTAATTTCGCGGGTGAGAATCAACCGTAAGTTGCGAAGTATGGATTTGAAACGGCTCATAGTGATCAAACGTCAAGCGGCCTGACGGCTTACCTTCTCCACTGTTCAAAGACTTCATCATACACGCTCTGGGTCTCTCTCGCTGCCCTGTCCCAGGAAAAGCGTGCAGCTTGTTCCAGGCCGGCTTGTCTGAAATGCTGGCGCGCCACGCGGTCGCCGAGCAGCTTGGCCATGTGGCCGGTCAACGATTGCCAGTCATTCGGATCGTGCGTCAAGCCGGCATTGCCAACGACTTCCGGTAAGCTCGATGCGTTACTGCTGATGGTTGGGGTCCCGCAGGCCATGGCTTCCAGCGGTGGCAGACCGAAACCTTCATACAATGACGGGTATAGGAAAATCTCCGCCGCCGAATAAAGCGCGGGTAAATCTTCATCCGGAACATAACCTGTAAAGCGAACCTGTTCTTGCAATTTCAACTTCTCGACCAGCTTGAAGACTTCATCAAACAGCCAGCCTCGCCCTCCGCACAAGACCAGTTGGGGGCGATGTGTCGTTGTGCGCAATAGTTCGTCGTAAGACCGGATCAGCGTCAGCAGATTCTTTCGCGGCTCAATGGTGCCGACATAGAGCACAAAATGCTGTTGAAGCTGATATTTGGCGACAACTGCCTGGAATTCCGGCGGCAGCAATGGCTTCATTCCCGTGCGTGCGGCTTCGAAAATGACCCGAATCTTCTCTTCGCGAATGCCCAGATGTTCGATGATTTCGCGCTTCGTCCATTCGCTCGGGGCGATAATTTTAGTCGCCCGCCGAGCCATCAAGGGAATCCGGCGTTTGCCGCGCACGACATTTTCGTTTTCGTGCGTGTGCGCCTGGGTGAAAAGTGACAGGTCGTGAATCGTTGTCACCGTCGGGCACGGCGAAAACACGGGAATGCAATAGTTTGTACCGTGAAAAACATCCAGCGGCGAAATCCGCAACATTGCAGGCAATCCGACCAGCCACCACTTGCGGAATACCGAGCGAACTGGAAAGAACATCTTACTCAGATTCGGCGGCGTGCCATTGCCAGATTGTCCGGATGCCTGGAAAGCGAAATCGAAGGGAGAGAGAAGGACATACTGATGATCGGAGTGAATGCGCGCTAGCGACTGTGCCAGCGCGTCCGTATAATGCCCAATCCCTGTTTTCGCCGCGACCAATGGGATAGCGTCAAGCGCAACTCGCATAGGCGCGCAGAGATACCACCTCTTACCGGGAAATTCAAATGCGTCAAAATTTAATGATCCAGGCAGGCGAGGAAACACAATGAAAAGCCGCGAGTTGCGTGAACAAGTCAGACAAATCGGTATTGAGCAAACTCAAATGCTGTTGTCAGGTTCATGGTGGCACAGTATTGACCTCGGCAACGGCCAGGTGACGCCCGGCGTGCATTCTCTGTCAGAGATGCAAACCCTTTACCAGGCGCTGGAACTTCCGGAAGACTTAACCGGGCGCAGCTTGCTGGATATTGGTTGTTGGGACGGGTTTTACACCTTCGAAACCGAACGCCACGGAGCACGCGTCACTGCGGTGGACTGCTGGAGGCCAAGCAACTTCTTCACTGCCGGACAAGTGCTGAACTCAAAAGCCGAGTTTCACGAATTGAATGTTTACGACATCCGCAAAGCCAAAATCGGCGCATTCGATATTGTGCTGTTTATGGGAGTGCTCTATCACTTGCGCCATCCGCTGCTGGCGCTGGAACGAGTCTGCGAAGTAACGCGGGATTTCGCCATCATTGAATCCCACATCATTGACAAGATGCGCGAAGCGGACGAGCCGGTAATGGAGTTTTATGAATTTGACGAACTGGGTGGCCAATACGACAACTGGTGGGCGCCAAATGTCGAATGTATGGCGCAAATGGCTCGCTCTGCCGGATTTGCCCGGGTTGAACTGCTTTACCGGACAGAAACCCGCGCTGCGCTCAAGGCATATAGAAAGTGGAACGACAAGCCTGAGAGCGTTCACCCTGGGTTGGTCATTCGCGACGTCATCAATGCCAGTACTTATGACCACCGTTTCCCGCGCAGCGGGCCACACTCTTTTCTTTCCATTTGGGTTGAAGGTCTGCCAAAAACTGCCCGCCGCTGGGATACCAGAGTCGAGGTCGGTGGGTTTGGCATCCACCCTGCTTATGTTGGCCCGCCGGGAGACCCGCAATATTCCAATCTTACGCAAATCAATGCACCAATGCCGCCAGGATTGAATCTCGGTCAGGTTCTTATGCGTGTCTGGCATGACGGAAAATTATCAAACGATTTCGCTATTGAGTTGATTGAAGGTAGTCCATGGTAATGCGCATATGTTCCGCCTGTCTTACTTATGTTTCGGTTAAGCCGACCCGCAGTCTCAGCCGATCAAGAAGCCTCTGTAGTCCCTAGTCTTACGTCTCGTTAAATATAGGAAATGAAGCAGTTATCATTAAAAAAGCTCTGGCCAGACCAATGATCCATATGCTAGGTTAATTTTGTTCCAAGACTCCAACGCAAGCTTGCCGCGACAGAATAGTTGCTGCCGTTGTTCCATATCAGGCAATCAACTTTTCAGGCCATTTCCGTCAATTCCCAGTTCAGGCCCGGTTCAGGCTTGGTATTGACTGGCCAATGGTAAATCTAATCGTGGTAGTTTCGTTTGTCCGGTTTTGCAGCACGAACAGCCACTTGCATTAAGTCTCTTCGTGCCCCCCCCAATAGAAAAACGCTTAAGACAGACCTGAATCCATAACTGGTAAGTTACCAAAAGTAACTTGCTCAGGGAGAAGTGCGTAATGCCGAAAAGACCATTCAACAAAAGACTGACAATATGCATGATCGCAATTCTGACCAGTAGTCTGTGTGTGGCTGTTTCATATTCCAGTTTTGGCGTTTCCAGTGCGGAAACCTTCATCACTGAAAGAGCCAGGCAGGCGGATGAATTCATAGACAGCATCGGCGTCAATGTTCATCTGCACTATAACGACACTTCCTATGGCGACTACGAAAGAATTATCAAGCCAGGATTACGCGAATTGGGGATTCGTCATTTACGCGATGGTATTGTGCTTGGCCGCCCTGACAAGGAAGCGATGATGCGTGAGCTTGAATCATTCGGTTTCAAGTTTATGATGATCGCTGATCCAAGAGCGGCATCCGCGCGGCAAGCGCTGGAGTTCGTCAAGCAATTCCCCTCAATCATAATGGTTGAGGGGCCGAACGAGCCGGACTTGAATCTGGGGCCGAACTGGGCCGCAGCCGCTCGCAGTTACCAGCAGCAGCTCCATTCCGAAGTCAAAAATGATCCAGCCACAAAACATCTTCCCGTGCTTGCTCCTTCGCTGGCGCTGGATACATCTTTTGACCAGGTTGGAAACATTCATCCCTGGATTGATTACGCCAATCTGCATAACTACTACGGCGGCAGAAATCCAGGCACTGCCGGCTGGGGGGACAATGGTTATGGAAGCATTCCGTGGCAGCTTAATCAGGCTCGCAAAATAGCGCCGGAGAGCCGTGCGATTTCCTCGGAAACCGGATGGCATAATTCTGTTAACAACCCCGGCGGTCACCGGGGAACGCCAAAAACGGTGGTTGGAAAGTATTTGCCGCGATTGTACCTGGAACAATTCAATCACGGGTTTGTTCGATCTTACCCTTACGAATTTATTGACCAGCACAATGATCCATACGACTTGGAAAATAACTTCGGCATGCTTCATTCTGACGGTTCGCCGAAGCCAGCCTACACTGCGCTGAAAAATCTGATTACTCTGATGCGCGACGACGGCGCTGCCTTCAAAACAGGATCGCTCAGCTACAGTCTGAATGGTTATGTGGACAAGCTGCATCACGCATTATTTCAAAAACGGGATGGTACTTTTTACCTGGCGCTCTGGGTCGAAGCCTACAACTGGGAGCCAGATGCAAAAGTGGAATATAACCCGCCGCCACAACAAGTTGTCTTGACGGTCAATTCGCCCGTGGCTGCCGTGGCATATTGTGTCCCCAACGATGATACGACCTGGCGCAATGTCAAAGTCAGCTACAACAGCATCAATTTATCTGTTTCTGACAAGGTCATGCTGGTTAGATTGAATGTTGTGGCGCGACCCATGACCAGCGTGTCCGCGGCCAGCTTCAGGGGCGCACCACTGGCGGCGGAATCACTGGTGGCTTCCTTCGGAGCCAATCTGGCAAATACGACACAGACAAATACAAACGCTCAACACACGATGACCACGCTCGGCGGGGTGCGCGTTGCGGTGCGCGATATTGACGGGAATGAGAGACTGGCTCCGTTGACGATGGTCTCACCCACCCAGCTCAATTATCAGATTCCCGCCGGGACGCCAGCCGGAGATGCATTGGTGATTGTTAGCCAGGAGAATGGCGACATCGCCGCTGAACAGGTGCGAATCACTTCGGTCGCTCCAGGTTTGTTTACCGCGGATGGGAGCGGCAAGGGCGTGGCGGCAGGAGTTGTCTTGCGAGTGAAAACGAATGGTGCGCAAAGTTATGAGCCGATCGTCGAATATCACCCCACGTTGCAGAGAATGATGGCCCGCCCGATTGATCTGGGGCCGCCGGGGGATCAGGTTTATCTGGTTCTTTCGGGAACTGGAATCCGGCATCGAAGCTCGCTTTCGGGCGTCCACGGGATGCTGGCGGGAATGACGGCGCTGGTCGGTTATGCCGGTCCGCAAAACGGCTTTGCCGGAATGGATCAGTTGAATATGCTGGTGCCGCGAGACCTGATCGGAAGGGGAGAAATTGACGTGGAGGTCTGGGTTGACGGGCAACAAGCCAACATCGTCAAAATCAACGTCAAATAGACTCCTGATCTGGGGGAGACGCAGATTGCGTGGATCACTTGCGACAAGCTGAAGAGTCCAGCGAACGCAGCAGCAACCATCGGCAACGTCACCAGCGTGCAAGATGAAACGGAGTTCAGAGGTTTTTCCCACCAACACTGCCGGGGTTCGACGGTGTAGCCGAAACACCAAGGGCAGGGAGCATCGCAAGGCTCTGGCGCTGAACATCTCTCAAGTTCGGTAAACCGGATAAACTTGGCGCAGGAATTGACGATAAAAAGATCGGGAAGACGCAGTCTGTAAAATCTTGTTTCAGCCGCCGCGCTGCAGGGGCGGCCGGCTCTGCTGTCTCGTGTGGTGGACTGAGTTGAGGCTGATTGCTGAAAAACGGCTGAAACTTTTTCTTTGCTTCGGACAGTGTTCGGCCGATCGTCCCTGATGGCAGATTAAGCATCTGACCGATTTCCGCCGTGGAGTATCCTTCCTGCACATTCAAAAGTAGAACCATCGCATGCCGCCGCGGCATTGCGCGCAATGCCTGCTGCACCAGCAGGTGAATTTCTTCGTTGGGGCGCCGCATTACCGGCGGCTGGATCGGTGAAACATCCCGCGCGCCCTTTCGCGGATACTCATCAAGCGCCGATTCCAATGGAACCAGGGTGCTTTTGTCATTCCCATGTGTGCGCCAGTAATTGGCGATCTTTCCATGAATGATTTTTTCCATCCAGGTCTGGAAAGAGCTCTCGCCGCGAAATAGCCCGCGTTGCATCTGTCCAAACGCCGTCAACAGGGCCTCATTGCCGATGTCTTCCCATTCCTGCTTTGGCAGACCGGCCCTTCGCGTCAGTTGCCCCGTCCAGAGCTGACAGCGGTTGAGAAACAATTCCGCAGCTTCGCTGTCGCCGGTTACCACCCTTTCAACAAAATCAAGATCATCCGTGTATGGAGTCATGGCCCCCTCCTACACCTGCTCTTTTCACGCTGGGAGAGGTCTGCGTGAAAATTTATTTTGTGCAGGCCGAAGAATTTTGAGCTTTTTTACGACTATGGAGATGTGACCGTCTGAATGCCAACGGTTGCGACTGTCCTCAGCGTTTACTTCAGTGAAATTGGATTGCCTCGGTATAACTGAATCATCCGGTAAAGCAACAATAGCTCAGGCTGTGGAATCGCTGGTATTCGCGACGCAAGGCGCGGCGATGATAGTCAGGACACGGGAATTAGTAAAGCTTTCCAGGAATTCCAATGAAGAAAATCAAACGCGCAATCGGGATTTCAATCGGGTGGATGATTATTGCTTTCGGGACAACAACGCTTCCGCCTGATGACAAAAACTTTTTCACAATGCGGCGCCTGATCGCCACTCAAGCAAAGGGAACGCAAAAGGTCATGGTGACCAAGTTCTTTCATCTTGTGAACAAAACTGGCGCCGAGGTCGAGATTCAGGCGCTGGCCGATGGCGAGGAACTATTCGTCAAACGCCTGGACGCGGATTCGAAGTCATCGCCAGGAATTGTCCATCCGGCGGATGATGCGTACCCCACTCTGGATCTCAAAATTTCCATGAATCAGCAGGCACGGCAGTTGGAGGTAAAAGAAGCACTGCATTTGAAAACAAAACGCTTGTTCACAATTTCCACGTCTGCTGAGAGGGCCGACGCCGGATTCCAAATCATTCTCAACCGGGATGGGATCGTCGTCACTCAGGACTACTATCCTGCCCGTTAAATCTCCAGCTTCGCAAATTTACCAAGCGTGGCAAACCTGGAACCTGTCTGACGTATTGCCACAGCCAATCAAGCCACACAACCATTGGAGGACCACATGAATAAAAGGCTCAGACGTTTCATCATCGCATTGCCGATACTGGCAGTGTTCGTGACCTTGTTATGGACCGGCAGTAATCCCTCTGCTTCTGCAAGCAAAAGTCAGGCGCAACAAGCCGAAAGAGTTTCGGCTACGCATCCAGGACAGGCTACCGCGCCGCAGGCGACTGCCCAGCAGGCGATGACTGTAAGCACGCCCCGGGTTGTTAATTGGCAGCAGATTTCGCAACTCCCCTCCGCCGGAACGTTGAGGCCAGGCCGTGCCGGGGCCGAAATCGAATCTGACATTGACCCGGCAACCATGCAAATCCTGAAAAAGCGGCCTTACACGGCTCCAAGCGTGCCGACGCCTTCGCGTAAAATTCAGGAAGACCCGGCGGCAAAGACCAGTGGTTCCGCAATCAGCCCGCTGGCACCCAATCTGGTCAACAGCTTTGAAAGTATTGACGACGCCGATCAGATTGACGGTTTTCTTCACCGTCCGCCCGATTGCGCCATGGCTGCCGGGCCGAATCATGTGATGGCTGCGGTCAATTCGATGTTCGTGATTTATACCAAGGGGGGAACCAACGTCGGCCAGGCGAGTTTTGCTAATTTCTATTCGCCGGTTTGCAGTAGTTGCAGCCCCTTCGATCCGCGCGTCGCTTATGACACAACGGCCGGGCGCTGGCTTCTGCTGGTTGTCAACGGCGGGCCTTCCACACCTGGCGTCAGCAACTATCTGCTGGCGGCGTCGCAAACTTCCGACCCGACCGGCAATTGGTGGCTTTATTCGCTGACCGGCGTGTTGAATTACAACGGAACCGATACCTGGGCGGACTTTCCACAACTGGGTTTTGACGGCATTGCCCCGGCTTCCGGTGGCGCGGTTTATATTACGTCCAACCAGTTCACCTTCGGTGGCAGCCCCTCATTCAGAACAGCGAAGCTAAACATTCTTCCCAAATCCTCGCTTTACGGGGGGGCGGGATTGAATTACTGGCGCGCCTGGGATCGGCTAAACAGCAACGGTTCACAAGCGTTTACGCTTAGTCCGGCATCCATGTATGGCAACAACGGCGGCGAATACATGGTCAATACCAGCAACGGCGGCAACTTCGTTTCGTTATGGCGCGTGGTTCCGACGTTCCCGCCGACGGCGGTGAACTGGACGCTGCAATCCACCCAGTCCATTGGTACTTATAATATTCCGCCGGATGCCGCGCAGCCCGGCAATTGCGAGCTGATGGCGACCAATGACAGCCGAATCAGTTCCGGCTCTGTCTGGCGCAACAATCATCTCAACGCGGCTTTCACCGAATCCTTCGACTGGGGCGGCGGCGGTGGAACGGTCGCGGCGATTCGTTACATCCAGATTAACACTTCGTCCAATACGACCGATTTCAATCTCACTTACGGGGCGGATGGCTTGCACTACTTTTTCCCGGCGGTGGCGACCGACAGTTCGGAAAACGTCGTGCTCACTTTCGCCCGGGCGGGCAGTAGTGAATTTGGCAGCATTCGCCATACGGGCCGGCTGGTAGGCGAAACTTCGTTACAAGGCAGCGCCTTGTTGAAAAGCGGAAATCTGTGCATCACGGGCGGCCGGTGGGGAGATTACTTCAGCGCCGCGGTTGACCCCGCGGACGGCAGCAGAGTTTGGATTTACGGCGCCTGGGCCGCGGATGTGCCCGGCGTTTCATTGCCCTGGGATTGGGGCACCTGGATCGGGCAGGTGACTTTCGGAACGGTTTGCACCTATTCGATCAATCCGACCTCGCAAAGTTTCCCCGCCGTTGGCGGCACGGGCAGCGTCAGCGTGACGGCTGGGACAGGATGCACCTGGACGGCGGTGAGCAATAATCCCTGGATCATCGTCAACTCCGGCAGCAGCGGAACCGGCAATGGAACGGTGACTTATACTGTCCTGGCAAATCCTTTTACCAGTCCGGATGTCGGTACGATCACGATTGCTGGACAAACGTTCACCGTCAATCAGGCCGCCAATTCCCTGCCGACGATCAGTGCGGTAGGGGTGACACGACAACAAGGCAGTCCTAGCTCCAACTCGACCATCGCCAATGTCAGTGATGCCAACCAGGCCGCGAACACGTTGAGTGTGACCGTCAATGGAAGTTCGAGCGCGACCGTCAACGGCGTGACCGTGTCTGGCATCAGCATCAGTGCGGGCGGGGTTGTCACCGCCAACGTCGTCGCGTCCTGTACCGCGGCGACCGCCGGTTTCACGCTGACGGTAATAGATAACACGTCGGCGACAGCCACGGTGACGCTGACGGTGACCGTCACGGCGAACAGTGCGCCGGTGCTGAGTTATAGCAATCAATCGGTTGCGTCGGGCGGTTCGCTGACGATCAATCCGGCCAGTGGTCCCAGCGACAACGGCACAGTCAGTTCGATCATCGTGCAGAGCCAGGGGACATACACCGGCTCGATTTCGGTCAACAACAGCAGCGGCGTGATTTCGATCAGCGGCGCGGCCCCCGCCGGCACGCACACCATCACGATTCGCGCCACCGATAACTGCGGCGCGACAACCAACGCCTCCTTCACCCTGACTGTCACTCAAGCCAACAATCCGCCCACGATCAGCGCGGTCAGCGCGACGCAACAACAAGGCAGTCCCACCTCCAACTCGACCATCGCCAATGTCAGCGATGCCAACCAGGCCGCGAACACGTTGAGTGTGACCGTCAATGGAAGTTCGAGCGCGACCGTCAACGGCGTGACCGTGTCGGGCATCAGCATCAGCGCGGGCGGGGTTGTCACGGCCAACGTCGTCGCTTCCTGCTCCGCGACCACCGCCGGTTTCACGCTGACGGTGACGGACAATGCATCGGCGACAGCCTCGGCGACGCTGACGGTGACCGTCACGGCGAACAGCGCGCCAGTGCTCAGTTACAGTAATCAATCGGTCGCTCTGGGAGGGGCATTGACGATCAATCCGGCCAGTGGTCCCAGCGACAACGGCACAGTCAGTTCGATCATCGTGCAGAGCCAGGGGACATACACCGGCTCGATTTCGGTCAATAACAGCACGGGCGTGATTTCAATCAGCGGCGCGGCCCCCGCCGGCACGCACACCATCACGATTCGCGCCACCGATAACTGCGGCGCGACAACCAACGCCTTCTTCACCTTGACTGTCTCAGGTTCCTGCATCGCGGTGTCAGTTCCCACCAATCTGACTGGCGGGCAGGGAAGCATCGTCACGGTTCCGATCAATGTCGGCAATCTGACCGGGCAGGGCGTGGTTTCCTATGACTTCACGCTGACCTTCAACTCTTCGGTCCTGACTCCGGCGAGTCCTGCCTTCGACGCCGCCGGCACACTGAGCAATGGGTTGACCGTGACGCCCAACACTTCAACGCCGGGCCAGATCACGGTTTCCGCCTTCGGCATCAACGCGCTCTCTGGCTCCGGCACACTGCTCAATTTGAGATTCAATGTGGTCGGCGCGCCGAATAGCACGACAGGGCTTAACTTCAGTTTGTTCAGGTTCAATGAAGGAACGCCTTGCTCTACAACATCCAATGGTTTCTTCACGGTCCAGAACAACTTTTCTATTTCAGGGGTGATCAGTTATTGCATTGCGAACACCAAGAAAGTGGCGAATGTGGTGCTGACGACCAATGGCGCGCCGCCGCTGAGCGGAACCAGCAACAGTTCGGGGAACTACACCATCAGCAACATTCCCGGAGGCGCGGTCACCGTGACACCGGCGAAGACGGGCGATGTCAATGGCATCAGTTCCTTTGACGCTTCGCAGGTGGCGCAGGCCTCCGCCGGCTTGATCACGCTTACTTCCTGCCAGCAGGTGGCCGCCGACGCCAGCAACAACGGCTCGGTGTCTTCCTTCGATGCGTCGCAGATTGCTCAATTCGCGGCGGGGCTTCCGGTCAATCCGCCAAATGTCACCGGCACCTGGAAGTTCGTGCCGGCCAATCGCCTGTATAACCCGCTGAGCAGCAACTTGAGCAATGAGAATTACGACGCGGTGCTGGTGGGGGATGTCTCCGGGAACTGGACGTCGCCGACGGGGCCAAGCGGAAATACTGGCACGACCGTGCAAATTCCGGTGACCTTGCCGAATCTTTCCACCAAGGCCGGATCCAGCGTGACCGTTCCGGTCAAAGTGGGCAATTTCGGAACTTCCCGAATCGTTTCCTACGACTTCGAAATCGAATTCGACCCGAGCGTTCTGCAACTTCAGGATTCGCCCGTGGACGTGGCGGGCACATTGAGCGACGCGTTTACCATCACGCCCAATCCGGCTTCCGGGCGATTGCGCGTTTCGGGGTTTGGCCTGGCGCGGCTTGAAGGATCGGGAACGCTGCTGAACCTCAAGTTCAATGTGGTCGGAGCGCCGGGGGCTTCAAGCGCATTAACCTGGCGCGGGTTCGCTTTCAACGAAGATGCGCAGAGCAACCTGACCGGTGGAGGCGTGATCATCGCTCCCAGCAATGGGTTGCAGTATTACCCGCTGGCCCGTTCCGTACGGTTGCTGGACACGCGTCCGGGAGAATCAGGCTGCTTTGTCCCCGGCGCACCGCTTGGAGACGGCATGGTTCTCAAGCAGAGTGCCGTGGGGGCCTGCAGCGGCATTCCCGCCAATGCGGTGGCGGTGGTCGGCAACGCGACCGCCGTCAACTTCATTTCTACCGGGTCTCATTGGATTACGTTCTATCCCAGCAATGAGCAGCGGCCCAATACCTCCAACCTCAATTTCAGGGACAACCAGGTCATGTCCAACTGGTTCACGGCCAGGTTGGGAGCGGATGGGGCATTTAACATTTACTCGCATGCTTCCACCCATCTGGTGATTGACGTGGCGGGTTATTACGCTCCGCCGGAGCCGAAAGGGTTGTACTACCACCCGCTGCCGGCATCCGTACGTTTGTTCGATTCGCGGTCCGGTGCAAACGCTTGCGATGCTCCGGGGAACCCGCTGGCCAACAACGGCATCAGGACGGTGAAAGCGCACGGAACGTGTTTCAATGCGGCCATTCCCGCATCGGCTCAGGCCATTGTCGGCAGCGCCACTGCAATCAACTTCCTGTCGAGCGGGTTCAATTGGGCCACGCTCTACGCCTCCGGAGACCCGGTTCCCAAATCCTCAAGCTTGAACTTCACTGCCAATGAAGTGGTGTCGAACTGGTTCACGGCGAAGTTGAGCGGGGATGGCAAGTTCAATATCTATTCGCGCGCTTCCACCCATTTCGTGATTGACGTGGCGGGATACTTCAGCAACGAACCGGTGGACGAAAATGGTATGGGGTTGCTGTATCACCCCCTGGCGAAACCTGTCCGATTGCTGGATACCCGTTCCGGGGGACAGGCCTGCAACGCGCCAGGCATTCCGCTGGAAGGTTACGGCATTGCCAGTTTAACAGCGCGCGGAACCTGTTTGGGCGAAACGATTCCGGACACGGCGAAGGCGATCGAGGGGAGCGCGACAGCGGTCAATTTCCTCTCGACCGGATTCAACTGGATCACGCTTTATCCCTTCGGAACGCCGCAGCCCAATCTGTCGAGCTTGAATTTCACCGCCAATCAAATCGTGCTGAACTGGTTCACGGTGGGATTGAGCAACGATGGGAAGGTCAGCGTTTATTCGCAGGCTCCAACGCATTTAATCCTTGATCTGACCGGATACTTCGCGCGGTAAACCCACAAGCCAACCGGCGCTCCGGAATGAGACCCGCGGAAAGGGCGAGATTGAAAAATCGAGCCTTTCTCCGCCGGTTTTGTCCATCGGTGTGTCCGGGCAGCCGATTACGCGGATAAAAAAACAGGAGGTTTTCGATGAAAGTTTCAGAAAGCGCGAGCGCGCATCTGCGTCTGGCGGGCAGAATTGCGGCTCCCTGGCTGGCAGTGGTCGTCTTATCATGGGCATTGTGGCCGTTGCTGGAAAAGCCGTTGAGCGCCATGACGGGCTGGGTGCGGTCGAAGTTCGTGCAAGTGCCGGTTTCGTTGCCGAATGTTACTGGCGCATCCGGCTCAAATGTGACCATCCCGATCACGGTGGGAAATTTGACGGGCGGCGGAGTCTTTTCCTACGACTTTGATCTCCTCTTCGATCAAAACGTTCTTCAGGTCCAGAATCCGGCCTTTGACGCCTCCGGTACATTGAGCAGCGGGCTGACCGTGACACCCAACGCCACTCCCGGACGATTGCGAATTTCGGCCTTCAGTGTCAATGCACTGACGGGGGCGGGAACCCTGTTGAACCTCAAATTCACGGTGGTCGGAGCGGCGGGAACTTCAACCGCGCTGACCTGGCAGAGCTTCATCTTCAACGAGGATACACAGACCAACCTGACCAACGGCAGTTTTACCATCCCGGGGGCCTGCGTGCCGCCGGGGATTACCACGCCACCCAGCGCTCAGACGGTGTGTGCCGGGGGATCGGCAACCTTTTCCGTCATCGCCACGGGAACGGGGATTGGCTATCAATGGCGCAAGAACGAGGTGGCGATTGGGGGCGCAACATCAAGTTCGTTCGCGATTCCCGTGACTGTGACTGGAGACGCTGGGAATTATGACGTGGTGATCACGGGAACCTGCGGCAACATCACCTCAACTGCCGTGCCGCTGACGGTCAACAGCGCGGTCGCCGTCAGCGGCATCAACCCGACCAGCGGTGCTGCCGGCAGCACCGTGACAATCAATGGTTCGGGCTTCACCGGGGTCACGGCGGTCAAGTTTTCCAACAATGTCGCCGCCGTATTCAATGTCGCCAACGACACGGCCATCACCGCCACCGTTCCCACAGGCGCGGTGACAGGCCCCATCACCATTAGCAAGACAACCTGCGCGGATGTGCAGACCCCCGTCTTCACGGTTGGCGGCCCCGCCTGCATTCCCGTGTCCATTTTCACGGCATTGACCGGTGCGCCGGGCAGCAGCCTGACCGTGCCAATCACGGTTCCGAATCTGACCGGGCAGGGAGTGGTGTCTTATGACTTCACCGTCATGTTCGACACCTCCGTGCTGACCCTGCAGTCTCCCGCCATTGACACCGTGGGCACGCTGAGCAGCGGACTGACAGTGACGCCCAACACTTCGGTGCCGGGCAAAATCACGGTTTCGGCGTTTGGCATCTCGCCGCTTTCCGGCTCCGGGACGCTGCTCAATTTGCGGTTCAACGTGGTCGGCGCTGCCGGAGCCTGCACCGATTTGACGTGGATAAGCTTCAATTTCAACGAAGGGACTCCGTG
>JAJNQA010000078.1 GCA_021155085.1 Heliomicrobium sp.
ACCGGCAACCTATCGCCTGGAATCGAAAAAGCGGAAAAAGGCGCTGGAAATGTCAAAGAGCGAGTGAAACGTTGAAATCAATCAGCTCTTCGCAGCCCGATGGAAGGTCGGGCTTCGGAAGAGCGTTATCTAAACTCGAAAGAGTAATAGTCGTTGTTTTCTCGTTCATTGACTGCATCGCCCGCGTCATAGCCATAGTTCGTGTTCGGCGGATAAGAAACCTGTGCAGGTGTCTCTCCGCTCGGCTCATCACCACCGCTGACCGGCATCAATCGCTCGCCGTTTTTTCGCTGTTTGCCCAGATGATCCAGAATTTGCTGGTAAATTTCCCATTCGCGTTTGTGCTCCCGGCGAACGATGTAAGCGTCGGCCAGCTTCAACGCGACTTCGGCAAACTGCGGCGCATCGCCGAAACGTTGATCGAATTCAGCCAACAGCCTGGCAGCGACTTCCGGTTCCGCCGCTGTCGTGTGCAGCCGGATCAAATCCAGATACATCTGCGCCAGCGCGGGCGATGCCGGATATTCCTGTTTGAAAGTGTAGAAAACTCGGTAAGCCGCCGAGCGATTGAAATGCGCTACCGCGTCCTTTTCAGCGCGCTCGAATTGGTATTGCGGATTGGAATCGGCCAGCACCAGCGACAACACGCCGCCCAGCATTCCCGGATGCGGATCGGCTTTGGCCACGTCTTCATAAAATTTCAAATCGCCTTCGGTCAGCGCGGTTCGCTCGTCGCCTGCATCCAGCAACAGTTCGAAGATTTGATAGATGACTTTTGCGCGCAGTTCGCTTCCCTTTTGCAGGTTGCCGGTTTGCTGCAGCGTGTACAGAAACCGCGAAGCCGGTTCCGCTTCGTTATTTGCCAATAGCAACCGCGCCGCCGTCGCCAACTCTTCCGGCTTCCATTGAATGCCGCGTGCAGCGCGCGCCTGTTCCAGCCGGGTCAAAACGCCTTCGCTGCCTTCACCACCGTAATCATCGTTCCGCCCGTAATGGTAATAGCGGATTGCCACATCGAAATTTGCCGGGTCGCGGCGAAACGCGTCTTTCAGTTCCCGCCCGTAAGCGCGCAGCCGGTCGCGCTCGCTCAGAAAATCGAAGTAGAATTTTTGCGATTGCTCGCGCGACCAAAACGGATCGAACGCCGCCACGTA
This sequence comes from Heliomicrobium sp., assembly GCA_021155085.1. Lineage (GTDB taxonomy): Bacteria > Acidobacteriota > Blastocatellia > RBC074 > RBC074 > RBC074. The sequence continues at coordinate 1,155 of JAJNQA010000078.1, forward strand.
AACCGCTTCGGCTTCCTTGCCGCGTTTCAGCTTGACCAGCGCGTTGACTTCCTTTTCCAGAAAGAAATCCTGCTCGGCGGGAAACGAGGCTTTGTATTGGCGGACGATTCGCAGCGCTTCGGCGTGGTCTTCTTTTGCAACCAAATGCTCGATGTACTGTTTGACGACCTCAAAGGCCGCCGGGTCGGAAGCGATGAGCTGCTGGAAAAATTCCGGACGCTGATATTTCTCCAACCGATGCCGCGCCGCGAGTTCGATCAGTTGTCGAAGGATTTCCGCGCGCTCGCTAACAGGCATGGCAGCAATCATCCGTTCGCGCGTCGCGGCTTCTTCGGCAAAGCGGGCGCGGCGGCTGTAAAAGTCGGCTAAGCGTACAAGCGCTGCGACACTGTTTTTTTCCAGTTCAACGTAACGCAACATCGCCTGCTGCGCTCCATCGGCATTGCCGAGCTTTCCATCCAGTTCGGCCAGCTTTAGTTGAATTTCGGCGGCTTGCGGATGCGCTTTGGCGACTTCGGCCAGCCGCGCGCGCGCTTCAGCGGTGGGATACGGCACGATGGCTTGCGCGCCGAAAAACTCCGCGCGGGTGAAGAGCGCGGCTTCGATTTCGGCAGCACGCTCAGATTTCTGGTTGCTTGGGGTTTCGGCGGCGCGTTGCGGTTTAATGGCGGCGAAAACCACCGCCAATGCAATCAAGCCAAGTGCAATCCCTCTTGTTGCTTTGAGTTTCAGTTCGTTTTTCATCACTCATTCCTGCCGCAAAAACGTGGGACAGGCTTTAGCCTGTCAGCACTATGGACAGACTGAAGTCTGTCCTACATCTTTACCGCTCAATGATCGCTCATTCCTGCCGCGCAAACGTGGGACAGGCTTTAGCCTGTCAGCACTCTTTAGCCTGTCAGCAATATGGACAGACTGAAGTCGTCCTACATCGTTATCGCCCAATGACCGCAACCATCACGTCCACGCTGGATTGATTGTGCGCGAAATCTTCCGCCGAAACCGTCAGCGCGTATTGCCCCGAAGCCAGCCCGACGGGCACACGCAACCGGCCGACATTGGCTTTTTCCTTTTCCGACCACGCAAGCTGCACCGGCAAAGCGCCGTAAAGCTTTGCCACCAACCGAACGGTGTCCTTGTCGGCATTCACTTTGACGAGCAATTCGCTGCCTGCGCGAACGGTTTGCGAATCCACGCGCGCCGTCAGCTTTGGCGCGTGACTGTCCACCACAAAACTCTTCTCTTCCTGATAGCCATTGCCCTGTTTGTCGGTCATCAACAACCGGCAGCGATAGGTTCCATCCGGCATCCACGCCGGCGCCAGAAAGCGCCCCTGCCAGACGCCTTCGCTGGCCAGAAATTTCAGCGGCAGCGTTTCGCCGAACGGCAGCACGGCGAAGACTTCCCGGATCGAAGGATCCGTTTTGACGCGAATGACCGGGTCGCCCGGCTGAATCACGCGTGGACGCAGCAGCGAACGCGGCGCGGCCAGGAATGCAGTGTAGGGCGTGACGAATTTATACTTCTGCGACAGGCGGATGATTTCGGCGATGGTTTCTTCGCGTTCGCCATTCAGATTCATTTCGTAAAGCAGCGCATCCACGCGCGCCCGCGCCCACAATCGCGGCAGGTGTTCGTGCGCGGTTTCCATCGCCGGCAGGTTGACGCGGCGCGAAAGCGCGAAGGCTTGATCGCCGAGCTTGCCTTGAATCTTCACTTCCTGATTTTGCTGAGGCGATTTGTAGCGACCGACGAAGGCCAGGCTGGCGCCGTCAAAGCTGTGCTGCGATTGCGATGGCGATTGCACTGAATAAACGTGTGAGAAATTCGCCGGGTTGGCGGCGGTAAACTTCAATTCGTCAATGCTGGCGCTGCCGATTTGCGCGAAGACGAGTTTCAATTGCGACGAGATGTCTTCGGTTTCGCGCGCCTGGGCAAAGTAGCCTTTGCATTTTTGCGTCAGGGTTTCCAGCAGGTTTCGGTTCGCGTCTCCGCCAATGCCCAGCGCATACAGCCGCGTCTTTTGCGCCGCGCCGGAGTTATTTGCCGCATCAAAGGCTTGCGCGATGCGTTTGATGCTGACGGTTTTCAGGGTTGGATTGGCGTCGGAAACCAGCACGATGCTGCGTTCACTTGCTGGAAACGAGTTGGCGAGTTCAATGGATTTCAGCAGCGCCTGATTCAAATCGGTTCCGCCGCCCAGCATTGAAGCTTTCAGGAAAGCCAATCCGCGTTCGACGTTTTCGGTTGTGGCCGGCAGCGGCGCTGGCGCGAGCGGCGCGAAGCCGTCGTTGAACAGCGCCAGATTGAAATGATCCTGCGGCTGCAAACTGTGCAGGAAGAAATCCGCCGCTTCGACCGCGCGTTGCAGCTTTTCGCCGTGCATCGAAAGCGAGGTGTCAAGCAGCAACAGCACGTTGCGCGGCTTGATCGGCCGATCTGTGGCTGTCACCGCATTGTTGAAGACTGCGCGCGCTTGAAAGTACCCATCAGGATTGCTGACAGCGAGCGACGGATCGCGCAGGTCGTAGGCTGAAATCCGTTCTGGCGCGCGGTGGGCAATGAACGACATTGCGCTTTGCTCGACGTTGATCGTGTATTCCAGCCAGAAGTCTTCTTTCAGTTCGATGTTGCTGGCGGTGAAATCATATTCCTGTTCGTTGCCCAAATTGCCTGATTGCTGCCTGACCGGCTTCATTGCATAAGCGCCGGCAAACTTGAGCAGGGAAATCGGCGCATCGTTCAGAACCGTCACGCGCAAGGAAAATTCACCAACGCGCTGCGGTTGCCCGAACGAAGGTTTGAGCGGAAAGCTGAACCGCGAACTCAAGTTTTCGACCGGCAGCATTTCCGTGTATTCCAACTCGACGCGCTTTGTGCCGTAGGCCGGAATGGGAAAGACTTTGGCCGAAAACGCCGACGCGCCGCCGTGCTCGTCGTCCTGCTGCAACAATCCCGGATCAGTCACTTGCGCTTTGATTTGTTCGTAAAGCTGATTGGCGCGCCGCTTTTCCAGAATCACGCCGGGCAGGCGCAGGTCGCCATCCCAGACGGCGAAGTCGGCAATGGAGCTTTGCAGCGGCAAGGCGAACAGGTATTTGCCTTCCAAAACCAGGTTTCGATGATTGTCGAAGATTTGCAGCACGCGGACATGGGCGTGCTGGTTATCAATCTTCACGTCCACCTTCATCACCGGCAGCGACAGGATCGAATCGTCCGGCGTGTTTTGAATCGTCGTCGGAATCAGCACGCCGGATTGCGCGCGGCTGCCAGCGGCAGGCAAACACAAACCGGCGGCCAGCATCAGGCTGAGGACGAGACAGAAAGTGTAAAAGTTGCTTTGTGGGTTGCGGGTCATCGTCATTACTCCCTGACCAGTTCGAGGTGTTTTTTGCTGACGCGGGCGATGCCGCTGGTCGTGCCGAAGTAAATGTTCTCGCCATCGCTCGCCACGCTCATGACAGTTGCCGACGGCAATTTGCTTTTCAAGCGGTTCCACTTTCCCGAGTCAAAATCCAGCACCCACGCGCCTTCGAGCGTGCCGACGTAGAGCCGTTCGCCGTCACAGGTCATCGCATTCGAATTGACCGTTAGTTTGCCGGTTTCGGCGGTGAAGCTGACCAACTCCCCTGAAGGCGTCAGTTCAAAAACCCCGCCGCCGTAAGTCCCAACAAATAGCCTTCCACCAAACGTGCAAAGCGCTGTCACCCAGTTATGTGTCAGTTTGGAGTTCGAGTCTTTGAAAGTGCGGACGACACGACCAGCGTTAAGTTGCGCCAGCCCGCCGAGCGTTCCGGCGTAAATGGATTCGCGGTGTGGCAGCACGGCGTACACGCTGTTGCTGGGCAAGCCCTGCACGGCGGTCAGCGCGCGCCACTGTTTTTCCTGTCCAAAAGCCAGCCCGCGACTGGTAGCCAGAACTAAATCGGAACACAGCCGACGTGGGACGGACTTTAGTCTGTCCCCAGCGCCAGGACAGACTAAAGTCCGTCCCACATGTTCCAAGGTTCTTATTCTTCGATTTAGATGGGCTGAAGAGGCTGAGGACCGTGTTTGAATCGGTGCGGCGTGCAGGATCGAATTGCTGATCAATCCATCCGCCGCGCTTGAACTTTGCGCCTGGCGGAATCCGTTGAAGCGAACCAATCCTTGCGAAGTGCCGGCGAGCATTTGTTTCGCCGCTTCGTCCCACACCAGCGAGTTGATCTCGCGCACGACTTCGGATTCCAGATGCGTCAGGCGGCGGCCTTCGCGGGTGAAAACGTCTATGCCAGAGCGAAAACTGCCCGCCCACAAATTGCCCGTGTCGTCGAACGCCAGTGCCGAAATCAGGTTGTTTGATGGCTGGTTTGAATCATCCGATTCGCCGAAGCTCGTGAACTTGAGGTGCGCTGAAAGCCCTTCGCCCTGCCAACCGGTGCGCCGTATGCCTTCGTTGCTCAGTAGCCACAATGACGGCTCGCCTGAGAAGACATTCAGTTGGCAGGACGAAAGGCTTTCGGAAACTCTGGCGGAGCGCTGCCACAAAATCGGGTCGAGTTGCGTCCGGTTCGTTCGCGCGTCCGCAACAAGCTGAAACAATTCGCCGTTGTCCTTGCTGAGCAAAATCGAATTGCCGAAACGAACCAGGCTCGACAGCGAAGGCAGCGTCGCCAGCGTTTGAAAGCTCTTTTGCGCCGGGTCAAACAGCGACCGGATCGGAGCCGCCGCCACGCCAAAATCCGTCGCCACCAGCAACTGTTCGCCATTGGCGACCACGCCAACTACGCGATTCGACGGCAATCCGTCGGCGACCGTGAAATGCTGCCAGCGCCCTGACTCATTCACCCACAACCCGTCGGCAAACGTGCCGACGAAAAGCCGCGATTCGTCAATTCCCAGCCGGTCAATTCCGATCAGCCGTTTTTGCTCCGCGCCCGCTTTCAGTTCGCGAAACTGTTTGCCGTCGAATTCCAGCAAGCCGCCGGCAAATGTCCCAATCAATAAGCGTCCTCGATCTTCAACAAGTGCCGTGACGGCTTGCGCCTTTCGATCCGTCCACCGGTAGGCAGTGAAGCGTGAACCGTCAAATGCAATCAACCCCTGCGAGCGCGTGCCGATGAACAATTGCCCGCCAAACGCGGCCAACGCCGTCAAATCGCTTTCCGGCAAACCCTCCAGCACGGTGAAACGGCGTTTGAGTTTTCCTTCGGCGGACAGTTCAACCAGCCCGCCGTCGGTCGCCGCAAAGTACGAATTGTTGAAATGCGCCAGACTTCGCGTGGCGTTGCTGCTTTGCATCAGCGTAACGCCGTCGCCCGAAATGGCCGGGAGCGTTCGTTTGGCAAAAGGCACAAACGCCTGGCGAGCCAAATCCGAGCGTGCGGCGTCGAGTTCACGCTCGGCGCGCCGTTTGATCTGCCACGCGGCAATGGCGACAACGGCCACCTGTAACAACAGCAGACCGATCACCAACTGCCGGCTGTGTTTCAACCAGCCTGCTATTGATGGTTTGAACCGGGCGGCGAATTGACTAAGTGTTTGTTTCATGGTGCGTGCTCTCAACTTCTTCCGAATTGCTTTCGACGGCGAGGATTATGCGTTTTGACCGGGCAGCGCGCGCCGGGACTATCTACGGTGTGTTGTTGTGAAAACGCTGTTGTGCGGTTGTTGATCCCGGCGGGTTCGTGGGGCAGTCACGAGCGGCGGAGTGTGGATTACCACAGAATCGCTGGATCGCGGACGTTCCGTCCGCCATCCGGCGATTGCGATGCCCTTCGGAAACCCGGACAATGCCAGCCTGCAGTTCAACCTAATCAACAAGTTGGAGGGAGAGAGATGAATCAATCAACAAAAGCGACAGCGGAAGGAACCGCTCAATACAAAGACCGGTTCAGCAATCAACTGGCGGACGGCCATTTCCGGCAATCACAAAACCTGTGGATGTCGTCCATCGGGCTGGGTTCGTATCTGGGCAATGCTGATGAACGGACGGATGAAGGCTACCGCGAGGCGGTCAAACGCGCGGCGGAACTAGGCTGTAATGTGTTTGATTCGGCGGCCAATTACCGGTTTCAACGCAGCGAACGCAGTTTCGGTCAGGCGTTTGCGGAATTGTTCGCCGCCGGAACGCGCAAGCGCGAGGAAATCGTCGTGACGACCAAAGGCGGCTTTCTTCCCTTTGATGGCGCGATGCCGCGCAGCCGCCAGGAAATGACCGCGTATCTGGAAGAAACCTTCGTCAAACCCGGCGTCTGCCGGATTGAAGATTTCGTCCAAGGCAGCCATTGCATGACGCCGGGTTATCTGGAGCATCAACTCGATCAGAGTCTGCGCAACTTGAAACTAGAATGCGTGGATGTTTACTACCTTCACAACCCGGAATCGCAGTTGGCCGAAGTTTCGCCGGAAGAGTTTTACCGGCGGCTGCGAGCGGCGTTCGAGTTTCTGGAATCGGCAGTAACGGCAGGAAAGATGGCAATGTACGGCACGGCCACCTGGAACGGCTATCGCGTACCGTCAAACAGCCGGGAGTTTTTATCGCTGGAGCGAATTGTTCAAACCGCGCGGGAAGTGGCGGGAAATAAGCATCATTTCAAAGTCGTTCAATTGCCGCTGAATCTGGCAATGATCGAAGCCTTCACCAACGCGAATCAAACGCTGAATGGAAAGAACGCGACTTTGCTGGAAGCGGCGGCGGAATTTGATGTCACGGTGATGGCCAGCGGTTCGATCCTGCAATCGAAGCTTTCCGTCGGTTTGCCGCCGGTGATGAAGGAAGCCTTTCCGGGATTGAAAACTGATGTGCAGCGAGCGATTCAATTCGTGCGCTCAACGCCGGGCGTGACGACAGCTTTGGTGGGAATGAGTCGGACAGAGCACGTCGAAGAAAATTTGGAAGTCGCCAAGTCAGTTCCAGCGGCGATGGAAAACTACTTGAAACTGTTCAGCCAGCCCTGACGCTCAGCTTTTCTTTCGCAGCAGGGTTTTCAACTGCTCGACTGTGATTTTGTATTTTGGATCGCTGGCTAGATTGCGGTATTCGTTCGGATCAGTTTGATGATCGTAAAGCTCCGCTCCCTGACGCCCTTCGTCCCACTCGGTATACCGCCAGCGTTCGGTGCGGACGGAGTAACCGGCCAGTTTGCCGCGCTGAACCTGGGTAAAAGCCGCCTCTTTCCATTTCAGTTGCGGATTGTCGAGCAGCGGCACAAAGCTGCGGCCTTCCAGCTTGTTTGTCGTTTTCAGGCCGGCGAGTTCGGCCAGCGTCGGATACATGTCAATGAATTCCACCAGCCGCGCCGTCGCCTTGCCTTTGGCTTTCATTTGCGGCGCGTAAACCATCAGCGGCGCGCGCGCGGACAATTCAAACAGCGTGCTCTTGTTCCACCAGCCGCGTTCGCCCAGGTGATAGCCGTGATCGCCGAAAAAGACGATGATCGTGTTGTCCGCCAGCTTCAGCCGTTCGAGCGCGTCTACGACTTTACCGACCTGCGCGTCGGTGAACGAAACTCCCGCCAGATAGGCGCGCATGAATTCCCTCCGCTCTTTATCCGTGAATTTGGCGAAAGCTTCGCGGAAAGCGCCACCGGGCAAGGCGACCGCAGGGTCCGCAAGAGTTCCCTTTGGCGCTTGCCAGAGCTTCAAACTTTCCGGCGGATACAGATCGAAATACTTTTTCGGCGCGATGAATGGGTCGTGGGGTTTGTGGAAGCCGACCGCGAGAAAAAACGGCTGCGTGTCTTTCGCGTGTTGTTCCAGAACCTTGATGGCTTCGCGGGCGATTTGACCGTCCGGCTGATCTTCGTCCGTCCCTTCGGCGGCGCGCCAATTGCACCAGGCCAGTTTGCCCTCGGTCAGGTTGCGGCCTTCGCCTTTGAACCCGAGCGGCGTGGTTTGGAAGTAGCGCACTTCGTCCCAGGACGGTTTGTCGTCCATATCGGTGCGCAAATCTTCCATCGTCAACCCGCGATGAAAGATTTTGCCGAAGCTGGTCGCGCGGTATCCGTTCTGGCGAAAAAGCTGCGGCAAGGTGACCACGTCCGGGATCGTCGTGCGGAAGTTGGTGCTGTTATCCAGAATCCGCGTCGTATCCGGGCGCAAGCCCGTCAGCAGCGAACTGCGGCTGGGATTGCACACCGGGTACTGGCAGTAAGCCGCGTCAAAGCGCATCCCGCGTCTGGCCAGCCGATCCAGATTCGGCGTTTTCGCAATCGGGCTGCCGTAACAGCCGAGTTCGTTTCGCAAATCGTCGGCAACGATAAACAGCACGTTCGGCTTTCGCACCGGTTGCGAAAGCGCTGGCTCAGTCGGCGGCACAATCAGCAGCGCCAGCAGCAAACACATACAAGCTTGAATCAGTTTTCTCGCCATCGTTTTTCCGTAAGTTACCAGCGGATGCGGTGATCATTCAGCGGATAGGTTGGGTCCCATTTCTTCAATTGTTCGTGGCGATTTCCGGCGCGTTTCACGTTTTCAACCAACTTGGCCATTTTGTCCGGATCAATCTCGACTCCCAGCCCAGGCGCGTCGGGCAAAGCCATCTTGCCGTCTTTGAATTGCAGCATTGGCCCTTTAATGATGTCTTCGGTCGTCCACGGGTAATGCGAATCAGCGTCGAATTCGACGCGCGAAATGGCGCAGTTCATGTGCGTCATAATCGCCATGGAAATGCCCAGGTGATTATTGCTGTGCCCGGAACAGCCCCAGCCGACGGCTTCGCAAATCGCCGCCCAGTAACGAACGTTGTTCAACCCGCCCATGTAATGATTGTCCAGCAGGATCACGTCCACCGAACCTTTCTGAATCGCCGGAACGATGTGCTCCATTTTGGTGACGACCATGTTCGTCGCCAGCGGAATTTTGGTTTGCCGCCGAACCGCGGCCATTCCGTCCAGGCCAGGCGTCGGGTCTTCGTAATATTCCATGCCGAGCGGTTCAATCGCCTTGGCCACGCGAACAGAAGTTTCCACCGACCACGCGGCATTCGGATCAATCCGCAGCTTCGCGTTCGGCATTGCCGCGCGCATCATTCGCAGGGCTTCAACTTCCTTGTCCGGGTGCAAAACGCCGCCTTTGAATTTGCATGAAGTAAAGCCGTATTTCTTGTTGAACTCCTGAAACTGGCGGGCGACGGCTTCCGGCGTCGAGTAATCCGGGCCATTCGGCGTCGGCATGACAAAAAAGATGTAGGCCGAAAATGCCTGCGCTTCGCGGTACGCGCCGCCCAGCAAATCCACGACGCGGCGGTTGATGGCTTTGCCGATGATGTCCAGACACGCGACTTCGACCGCGCCGAAAGCGTTTGGGCTTTTGAACTGGCGGCGGAAGTATTCGATTTCGAACGGATCGCGCCCCAGCACTTTGTCGCGGTTGGCTTCCAATTCCGGCGCCGCGCCAACAGCGACTTCGGCAATGCCCGTGAACCCATCGTCGGTTTCCAGTTCCAGGATCGTGCGTTTGAAATGCGTGTCGTGAACATTCCACGAATTCAGCAGCGCGGCATCCGGCGAAGCGACAACGGTCGCCTTGAACTTGCTGATCTTCATTTTGCTGCGCGGGCGGGCGGCGCGCGGAGAGCCGCTGCGATTCTGGCCATAAGCGTTGGCGTCAAAGGCCAGCGCCATGTCTTCGATACCAGCCAGTCCGCTGATTCCGGCGGCGGTTGCGATCCATTGGCGACGATTCCAGTCCCTCATAATCACCTCAACAAATGTTGGGCGAACTGTCAGTTTGCCAGGTTTTCTTCAATCATCTGTTTGATGAAACCAGGCAAACTGACAGTTCGCCCAACATCGACACTATAAAAACGGGTTCCACTTTTCCAACATTATCCGAAGCTCTTCTTTCTCTTCCGGCTTAACATTGGGCAACGGCGGACGCACAGGGCCGCCCGCCAGCCCGACCATATCCATCATCGCCTTCATCGCCGACACTTCGTAGCCTTTGCGCCGCGCGCGCAGGGCGTAGAGCGGCGTGACGTATTCGTACATCAGCTTCATCAATTCGGCGCAATTTTCGCTCGCGCCGACTTCGTGGAGTTTCAGAGACAGCTTCGGCGCGACGGTGGCGATGCTGGACGTGTAGGTGCGAATGCCGATGGAGTAATAGCCTGGCAGGCTGTCATCGCCCGCGCCGCCGATCCAGTGCAGCCGGTCGCCGACGCGATTGATGATCATCTGGTAGCGCCGAATGTCCGCCTGCCCGTCTTTCCAGGCGCACAGCGTGGGAATGTTCGACGCCAGCTTGTCCACCATCGCCGGAGAAAAATTCGCCCAGTCGCGGCTGTAAATCAGCAAGCCCAATTCCGTGGCTTCGCCGATGGCGCGGTAATAACTCAGCATGCCTTCGTCGTCGGCGTTCGGGTAATACGGCGGCAGGGCCAGAATGCCGTCAACTCCGGCGGCGGCGGCCTGCTTCGCCATTTCAACCGCCATCGGTTGATTGAAGCCGACACCCGCAATGATCGGCGCAGCGCCATCAACCACTTCGACGGTCAGCCGGATGACAGCTTCATATTCGGCAGGCGTCAGCGAATAGACTTCGCCGGTTCCGCCCGCCGCGACCACAGCGCAGAGCGGATGTTCGCGCAGTTTCGTCAGGTTGTGCCGCAACCCTTCCAGGTTGAGCGACAGGTCTTCGTGAAAAGGCGTGATCGGAAAGGCAATCACGCCTTGAAGTTTGCTGCGGAGTTCTGTTGGAGTCATTGTCTTGTTTGTAGTGCCGCCTTCAGGCGGAATGATCGTGATTGTGAACCCTGCCGCCTGAAGGCGGAACTACGAACTTAAATCAAATCCCAGGGCTTGCGCGCCTTGCGGCCCAGCAGTTTCGACGCTTCGGCGTCAGCGATGAAATCCTCTTTCGCAGCGTCCCAAGCCAGCCGCCGTCCGACTTTGTACGCGATGTTTCCCAGGTGTGACGTTGCCGTTGAGCGATGGCCGATTTCGACTTCGGCATTTGGCTTCTGGCGCGAGCGGACGCATTCAATGAAGTTCTGGGTATGCAGGTCGGTGGTGTCTTTGCCCTGCACGCGCCTGGGTTGCATTCGCCAGGCGTCTATAGGCTGGGCGCGCTGTTTGGCCGTCAGCGCAGGTTTCAGCGGTTCGGGGTAGATTTCAAACCCGATGCGATCCGCGATCAGCGTGCCGTTCGTGCCGTAATAGGCTTCGCCGTGCGGACGGTCTTCCGTGCCGCGCGCGCCATAGTAGTTGAAACCCGGCGTTCGCCCGCCTGCGCCGTGCGCGTTCAGATTGCAGCTTTCGTAACTGAGGATGAAGCCACCGGTTTTGGGATGCTCGAATTCATAAGTCACCTGCAACATGTCCGGCACGTCGCCGGCGTCATTCAGCGTGAACCTGCCGCCCGTCGCGACAACGGTTTTCGGCGCTTCGACGCCCATGATTTGTTGCACGGTATCCAGGCGATGCGTACCGTAATCCGTCATTGTGCCGCCCGCGTAATCGTAAAAGTTCCGAAACGTCGAAAGAAACCGCGCGCGGTTGAACGCCACTTTCGGCGCGGGGCCAAGATAAAAATCCCAGTCCAAACCTTCCGGCACAGGTTCATCAGGCGGTTTGCCGATGCCGTTCGGCGTGATGTTGCTGTAATTCCAGACGCGCACGAACCGGACTTCGCCGAGTTCGCCGGATTGGATGATGCGCTGGACTTCGCGGTAATGCGGCGCGCTGCGGTGCTGGGTGCCGGTTTGGACAATGCGATTGTAACGGCGTGCGGCTGCGACCATCAGGCGGCCTTCGCGGACGTTGTGGGCCAGCGGCTTTTCGACATAGACATCCTTACCCGCCTGGCAGGCCAGCACGGTGATGGCGGCGTGCCAGTGATCGGGCGTGGCGATGTGAACCGCATCCACGCTTTTCTGTTCCAGCAGCTTCCGGAAATCGCCAACCGCCTGACTGGCTGTTCCCGCCCACTCGCGCGCGGCTCTTGCGTTGGGTTCGTACACGTCGCAAACCGCGCCGTACTCCACGCCGGGAACCTGACGCATCAATCCGGCGACCTGGCGTCCGCGCCCGCCGCATCCGATCAAACCGACATTGACACGTTCGTTCGCGCCGACCACTCGTGAGTAAGAAACGGCAGTCGTTGAAATAACCGCCGTCTGCTGGATCGCCTGTTGGATGAATTCACGTCTTTTCATGATTTCGCTTAAAGGTTGAAGGCTCTGCCGCGTTATACCGTCGCCGGTCTTGCCGGTAATTCCCCAAGAAGGTGATAACGTTGACTTGGAATATGCTATAGCCGGATTGGAGTTCCAGCGTCAAGGGCTCGGATGAGCGGCGTGAAATATCCCCTGACAAACAATCAGCCATCAGCCCGCTACACAAGCAGGCTGATGGCTGAAGGCAAGGTGGCTGATGCCGGTTAAAAAATCAGCTTCAGCGCAAGTTGCATCTCCCGCATCCGGGTGCTGGTGCCGGTGATGCGCCCGAAGTTGGCATTGATCGGCGCGCTCAGCGTGCCGTCAGCACGAATTTCAGCGGGGCCTGTGGTATTCGGCGCTCCGAGATTTGGATGGTTCGGCGCGTTGAACGCTTCGAGGCGGAACTGCAGCCGGGTGCGTTCGGTAAAGTAGAACGATTTGAGCAGCGAAGCATCAATCTGCACCAATCCAGGCCCAATCACCGTGTTGCGCCCGACGTTGCCGAACGTGCCGCGCGGTTGCACGACGAACGCATTGATGTTGAACCAGCGTGCCGCGCTGCGTTCATCTCCAGACAGTTCCACCTGCTGCCCCGTGGCATTGGGCCGGTCGAAGCCGCCGCCAACGTTTGACTGGTCGCGGCCCGTGAAAACCGTCAGCGGGAAGCCGGATTGAATCGTTGTAATCGCGCCCAGTTCCCAGCCGCCCAGAATCACGTTCGTGATGCCCCCGCGATCCAGGAAGCGCCTGCCTTTGCCGAATGGCAGCGTGTAGAGCGACGAGCCGACAAAGCGATGCCCGATGTGAAAGCCCGACAACCCGCGCTCCGCCGCCAGGTTGTAGCTGTTTTGCGGAAAGAGCGTGTCGCCGCCGTGCGAACGAATGGCGCTGGCCGTGTCAATGGATTTCGACCAGGTGTATCCCAGCAGGAAGGTCAGGCCCGTGGCAAAGCGCTTTTCGACCTTCGCACTCAGGCCGTTGTAACTGGACCTGCCGCTGCCATCCACTTGCTGGATGCGTCCGAACTCAGGATAGGGCGCGCGCGAAAGCACCGAGCCGGTGGTGCCGGGAATGCTTTCGTTGAAGGCGCGCAAGGATTCCAGCTTGCGCCCGACCGAACCGAGGTAATTGACCTCGACCAGCAGGTTGTTCGCCAACTGGCGCTGGATGCTGAGCATGTACTGGATGACATACGGCGTGCGCCGCGTGGGAATGTTGCCCAGCACATACGGATTGTTGACCTGCACATTGCCTGCGGCGGTCGGCCCGAACGGCTGATCGAAGGTCAGGTTGATAATTTCGGGCGTGGCTTCTTCGCGGCGGCGGCCCGCCAGGTTGCGCGCCATGTCGAAGCGCGGGTTGCCGGTATCCTGTGTGTAAAAGACGCCGCCGCCCGTGCGGATCGTCCAGTTGGAACTGGGGCTGTAAGCGATTCCCAGGCGCGGGGCAAAGTCATTGCGGTCGAAGTTAACCAGCCGCTCGCCCAGACGCCCATCCCGCGCCGTTTGAATCAGCGGGTTGAAGCGCAACGCCAGTCCTTCATAAAAATCGCCGCTGCCCATGCGCACGAACACCGGGTGGCGGCTGCGGTCGGCCACGTTCGGCGTATTGTCCAGAAACGGCGTGTAGATGTTGACCAGCCGTCCCGTCTTGTCCAGCCAGGGCGGCGACAACTCGTAGCGCAAGCCCACATTCAACGTCAGCTTTGGCGTCACCTTCCACGAATCATCAATGTAGTAGTACTGGCTGCGCGCGCGGAAATCCGCCTCGGCCAGCGAGACTGAAACTTCGCAACGTTTGCAGTAACCCAGCATGAAGTCGGCGAAGGAATTGCCCGTGCCGGACTGGCCGACATTGGTGGTCGCATTGGCTTCGACGATGAACGAACCGCGCGCAAACTGATTGCCCACCTGCGCGTATTGATCCCAGCGCACTTCGCCGCCGAATTTGACGGTGTGGCTGCCCAGCGTCCAGGTGAAGTTGTCAACGATCTGATAGGTCTTGTTGTTGTTGACGTAGGGGCCTTCGGTGTCGTCGCCGAACCCGGCGAAGTTCTGAATGCTGATGGATGGAATTCCCCATGAAACGGGCGGGCCGGAGGGAAATCCGGGAATGGCCAGTTCGCTGACCACGTCGCGCTCATTGGCCAGTTCGCGCCCCAGGCTGTTGAAGAACGAGTTGTAACCGAAGCGCACCTCATTGACCTTGTTCGAACCGAAGGTGCGCGTGTTGAAAACCATCACTTGTTTGACCTGCGTGATGAGCTTCGTGCCGTTCAGTTTCAGTCCGGGCGTAAGCTGTTCTTCATCGCCCCAGCTATACCGCCCGCCCCAGCTTGACTTGGTGCTCTCGATGAAATCGCCACGCCCGATGATCTGGTCGCGATCAACGCGGCTGCCCTGCGATTGTTCGTGATTGATGCCAAGGCTGTTCGGCAGCAGGTTCGGCGACGGGTAAAACTCCAGCAGTTTGAGCGCGGTCGGATGAATCCGGTTGCGCGGGATGATGTTGCCGGCGAATTGCGTGCGGACGAGCCTGCCATTCTCGGTGCGCGTTGTGAGCGGATCGTAGATCGGATTGGCGAGCGCCGAGAAATTGCCGTCGCGCCAGGCGGCTGGCGGCAACTGGTAACGCCCGCGCCCCGTGCGCCGTTCGCGGAAACCTTCGAAATTGCCCATAAAGAACAGACGTTCGCGGTTGTCATAACCAATCGGTCCGAAGAACTTTTTCGGCAGGACGACCGGCCCGTCCAGCGTGAAACCGTATTGATTCCAGCGCAGCGGCTCTCTCGGAGTATTGGGCGCGCGGGCGCCGGTGAAATCGTAAATGCGCGCGTCGAACACGTCGTTCCGCAGAAATTCAAAGACCGAGCCGTGATAATTGCGCGTGCCCGACTTGGTCGAAATATTGATCTGCGTGGCGGCCCGGCCAAATTCAGCCGGGTAGATGCCGGTCTGGACTTTGAACTCCTGCAAGGCATCAATGGACGGCAGAATGATCGGCGTGTTGAAGTTGACGTCGGTGTTTTCGATGCCGTCAATGGTGAAGCGGTTAAAATAGCTGCGCTGGCCCGCGACCGAAATCTGCTGGTTCGACCGCGTGCCGCCCTGGCGTGAACCGGCCTGCCCGGCCTGCTGAAACCCCGTGCTGACATTGGGCGCGGTGGCGACCAATTGCAGGAAGTTGCGGCCATTGAGCGGCAGGTCAACGATGCGCTTGTTTTCGATCACGGTGCCGACCGTCGTGCTTTCCTGCGCCAGCAACGGCGTGCCTCCCGTGACGGTCACGGTTTCGCCGACAGACCCGATTTCGAGCGTGATGTCCACGCGGGCCGTCTGTTGCACTTCCAGTTGAATGCCGTCGCGTAAACTGGTTTTGAAGCCCTGTTGTTCAACCTTGACCGTGTAGCCGCCCGGTAACAGGGCCGGGAAGGAAAAGATGCCTTCGGCGTTTGTTTGCACACGCCGGACTGCGCCGGTCGCCACGTTGGTGACCGTGACCGTGGCGCCCTCGACAGCAGCGCCGCTTGAGTCGTTGACTACGCCGGTGATCTCGCCCTGCGTCTGCGCCACGGCCCGAAGGCCAAAACCGCCGAGGCAGACGATCAACATCAGCCGGAAAATCCAAAGGGTATAGCCTCTTCTGTTCATGTATCTCTCCCGTAGTTGAAGGATCAGTTTACTGGCCCTGGCCGAAGGTCAGAACCCCTGATTGCTTGTGTGGTTCGAAGCCCGATTGATTCAGGCTCCAACATGATAGAGACGGACAATTAACGCCTTATTCCCAGCTTGCTTACCTTTTAGTCTGCCTGGCTACGACTGCAAAAAAGCTCTTTCCTGAATTAGCGGCAGGCTTTTATATTGATTATTGATAATTGATTATTACTTGGATACGATGGCTACTGTCAATCCGATCACCGCAAGCGAGCATAAAAATGTCTGAACAAATGAATCGCAGGAAAACATCCTCTTCCACCAAAAAAGCGCCAACAACCACGGCCGCGCGTGCAACCGCACCAACGGCCAGACAGTCGCTGCGGGTTGCGCCGCGTCTTTCTTCGCTGAGCGAGCAGGTCACTGAAGAGCTGCGCCGGCAGATCGTGCATAGCCACCGGCAGCCGGGCGACAGGTTGGTCGAATTGGAAATCGCCGCCGAGATGGGGGTCAGTCAGGGAACCGTGCGTGAAGCATTGCAGCGATTGGAAAGCGACGGTTTGGTTGAACGCCAGAGCCGCACGGCCACCTTTGTCACCGGCTCTTCGCTGGAGGAGATGTATGAGCTTTCGATGATCCGCCAGGCCGTTGAAGGCTTCACCTTTCGCCGCGCAGCCCAGCGGATTACCGACAAACAATGCGATGAGTTGCAGTCGCTGGTCGAACAAATGCGCGAAGCGGCGCGCAATAAAGACATGGAAACCCTTGAGCGGATTGACACGGAATTTCACCAGCGCGTCTGCGAACTGTCGGGGAGCCGCATTCTGCTGCGTGTCTGGCTGCCGCTGTTCACGCAACTCCGGCGGTTTATCACGCAGGCACACCAACGTTTTTTTCCACAGCGCACGGAAATCGCAGACGGACATCAGCCGCTGGTGGACGCTCTGCGCTCCCGTGATCCGAAGAAAGCGGAAACCGTCGTGACCCAGCACATACTGGTTTCGTGGGCGCGCATGAACGCCGACCAACAACTGGAAAAACCCAAAGTTTCAGTCAGAAAAAAAGCCTCCCGCTGAGCAAGAGGCCTGTCTTTCAGAAAAACTGCCAACGCCATGCCAAAGCCGTCGCACTCCAAATAACCCCGGCCGTCAGGCGCGTTTGAGGTCTTCGTAAACGCGGTCCGCCGCGCGTGAAGCCAGCGCCATCACCGTCAGCGTCGGGTTCTTTTCGGAAAAATCTATGAAGCCGCTGCCATCGGCGACAAACAGGTTTCCGACATCATGCGATTGCAGAAACGGCGTCAGCACGGAAGTTTTCGGGTCGTTGCCCATCTTGCAGGTGCCAGCCCAGTGAACGCTGTCTGCGCCGGGTTGCTGGTTGACGTTGGTGATGACGCCACCGGAAGCTTCGATGATTTCGCAAATCTTTTCGGTCGCGTCCCTGGCGATGGCGCGGTCTTCGGTGGTCAGTTGATAGTGAATCTTCGGCACGGGCAGGCCGTAGACGTCTTTTACCGCGGGGTCCAGTTCAACAAAGCGTTCCGGCGACGGGATCATGCCGTTTTGCGAATACAGACTGATCAATGCCGGAGCGCGATCACGCGCGCGTCGTTTGAAGTCCGCGCCGAAGCCTTCGATGTTGGCGCTGAACATCGAATTGGAACTGCTGACGCGCGAGCCGGAATCCACGATGATGTGATAGCCCTTCGGGAAATCCGGATGCGGCGTTTCCCAGTAAAACGACGAAATGTAGGCGTGGCCGCTTTCCGTGCCGTCGTCGTTGTAGGGCGCGCTGCCGACCAGTTGTTTCAGATACCCCTGCGCGCCGGACGAGGTGTGCGTGATCAGGTTTTTGCCGACCAGACCGCTGGAATTGGCCAGGCCATTGGGAAAATGCGCGGACTTCGACATCAGCAGCAAGCGCGCCGATTCAATCGGGCCGCAAGCCAGCACGATCTTTTTCGCTTTGACCTCGTAACTCTTCCGCGTCCGCGCGTCGAAATAGCGCACGCCGGTTGCCGTCCTGCCGTCTTTGCTCATCAGAACTTCGGCAGCATTGGCGTACAGGATCAGTTTGCATTTGCCGGTTTTCAGCGCGCGCGGCATGGCGGTGTTGGCCGAAGTATATTTCGCGTCCACATCGCAACCGCGCATGCAGTGGCCGCAATAGTGACAAACCGGGCGCTTCGATTCGTGGCGTTCGGTCAGCAGCGCCTTGCGCGCCGTGATCATCCGGAACTTTTTCGGATCGAGCTTGTCGCAGCCTTTTTTGATCTGGTGCGAGGCGCAATTCCACGCCAGCGGCTTTTGAAACACGCCGTCCGGCACGTTCGGGTGATGATCGTAATTGCCGGTCACGCCCATCAGCCGCTCCATGCGGTCGTAATACGGCGACAACTCTTCGTATTTAACCGGCCAGGTGGCGAAATCATACGGGCTGTTGCGCCAACTCAGGCCCGCCCACAGCAGCGTCTTGCCGCCGACGGCTTTCATCAGGAAGTGGTCAAAGCGCTGATTGCCCGCCTTGGTAAACGGCTCCTGGGTGCGATCCACGGTCAGATGCCGGCGCGGGTCCCAGCCTTTGCCGTTTTTCGGCAATTCGTAAGGCATGGTGTGACTGTAAAAGTCTTTCGCCGGATCAACCCACTTGCCGGCTTCCAGCACAACCACCGACGCGCCGCCTTCGGCAAGCTGCATGGCGACCACGCCGCCCGCCGCGCCGGAACCCACGACGCAGACATCATACATTTGCGAGTTTTGAATCATCACAAGACCTCTTTTCTTACGACCAACGAATTTCAAGCTTTTCCAAGCCCAGCGACGCCAGATGCGCGGGCAGTTTGTCTTTTTGCCAAAGCGCCATCCGGCTGTTCCACGGATCAATGACGGCCAGTTTTTTCGCTACAGCCAGTTCGCGCAGGCAATCCGGCAAATCAAGGCCGTTCAGAATGCCATACACCATCGCCGACAGCGGCCAACTGTAGCGCGGGTCTTCGGCCAGTTCTTGATACGACAGCAGCGCGTTGTGAAGCGTGACCTGCGTCACCAGCGGATGAAGCACGGCGGCCATTGCAGCCGTAATCGCCCCCATCCCCCGTCCGGTCAGATGAATGCCTTGACAGCCATTCGCCTGAAACAGATCGAGTGTGGCGAGCACGTCGTGAACGCGCCGCCCGCAGTAAGGCTCGCCGAGTTTCAAACCTTCCCCGGCGTAAAAGTAATCGCTGCGGTACGGGTGGAAAAAATCGTCGCCCTGATCTTTATGCGTTCGCGCGGTCATTTCGCCCATCCCGCGCGCGTCCAGCGCGAACAAAACCGGTTCATCCGCGGAATATTCGAGCTGGCCGGAAAGCAGTTCCTCCAGCGAAGACACGTGCGGAACATGCAAGGTCGCCGATTTCCCTTCCGGGAAAAAATACTGCGGCGCGGTCTTGGGAATGGCATGCAGCATTGCGAACACCGGTGCGGGCTGCGATTCCGTTTCGATGACAAAACCGTAATCGCGAAACAGCGGCGTTCGCCGGATGACGCGTTCGCGCATTACACGATACGCGGGCGGCGCCTGGCGGGCGGGCAGGTTCAACTGCTTCGCCAATTCACCGGTGAGCGCGTTGCCTGCCAGCGGCTTTCGCCGCGAAGCCAGCCGCCCGGCTTCGTCGCGGATGAAATCAAATGCGCGGCGGGAACCAAGCGGCAGAACCTGGCCTGTTGCCGTGACCTGCAACGTAGCATCGGATTCCGCGGGCAGCGCGGGTTCCGCCGGTTCGGCGTTGACACCCAGGTGGCGGTTGAAAAATTCGTAGACGCTTTCTCGCGCCCCCTTGTTGTATCCGTGCGTTTCCCTGCCGATATACAACGCCAGATTCTTCCCGGCGCCCACCAGGCCGTACAGCCGTTTCAACTCTTCGTAACTGCCGCGCAAACCACGCACATCGAAAAAGTCGTTCAGTTCGCCGCCCAGATGCGTCGGGCGCGGAATCTGCGCAACGAAGAAATCCGCCAGATCCAGACCGGCGGAAAGCACCCCCGGCAGAACTTGTTCGATGTCCGCCGGTTCTTCGTTTTCCAGATTGTGAATGTAGCGTGTGACGTAACAGTTCGGCGCGGCGATGGCAAAACGATTGTCGAGCGCATTCAAGTAGGCCGTTTGCGTCCCGCCGCCGGAATTGCCCGTCACGCCGATGCGCTTCGGGTCAACGTCCGGACGCGACAGCAGATAATCCATGCCGCGAATGCCGTCCCAGGCTTCCCACATCGCGAAGTTCCAGCCGACCAGCGTCATCTGATTGCCGGCGACGTTATGCGAAACCACGCCGGCTTGAATCCCGGGTTCGCCGGGTTCGTCCGGATATTCAAAGCGTTCCCCCTGTGAAGGCGGGTCGAAAATCAGCACGACATATCCCTGCCGCGCCAGATTGCGGCAGAACTCCTGATACTTCGCTTCGGCCTTGCCATTGTTGGAATGGCCGCAAGTGCCCAACACGGCGGGCAAACGTCCGCTTTTGCCTTTGGGGACATAGAGGTTGGCCGTCACCAGGTAATTCGGACGGCTTTCGTAGATCAGTTTTTCGATGGTGTATTTGCCGCGCTCGATGACGCCGGTAATGCGCGCATTGAGCGGCGTGCGCTGCGGCCAGGGGCCGAAACAGGCGAGCAGTTTGCGCCGGACTTCATCGCGCAGCTTCATCACCTGCGCGGCGGTGCGAATGCCGGCGCGCGCCTGTTGCCGCCGCCGGGAGATTTCGCGCAGCCGCTGCACGTAATATTCCTGCACGATGTGGCCGTAGCGATATTCTTTCGGGAATGCCGCTTGTCCCGCCTGGGGCGTTGCGGCCAGCAGGTTTTCCGCGCCGCTCAGGTGAAGAAACGCGCCTGCTGAGAGCGCCGCGCCACCGATTAAAGCGGCGCGGCGAGTGATTTTGTCTTTAAGCAATTGGTCCGGCATGGGATTCGGTTTCCAAATGCTGAGAACGCGAGCGAGACGCCTGCCAACCGTCCCTACGGGACTAAATCGCACCTGTGGTGCGGCTGGCGAGCGGGACGCTCGCGCTCCCAGGTTATTTCGCTGCCTGTTGTTTCGGCGCTGTCACCATCGGGAAATCATCCGTCCGGAACGGCGTGGCGGGCAGTCCGGCCTTGTTCCACAAATTCAGCACCGGCCAGTTTTCCCAGCCGAAGCGCACGGCCACAGGCGTTGCGACCGATGAGTTGGAAACGATGATCTTGTCGCCCTTAATTTCGGCTTCGGCGGGAACGAATTTTTGGTCGGCTCCGGCAATTGTAAAGCCGGTCAGCTTGTCGCCCTTGGCCACCAATCCGCCGCCGGCGTGCTTGAAGCTCAGGACGGCGCGATTGCCTTCGACTTTCAATCCGGAATAAACCGGGCCGGAATATTCAATCTTTTCGCCGTAGGCAATGGCTCGCGCCGCCAGCGCCAGCCGTTCGCCGACGGGTTGTTTTTGCTTCGGGTGAATATCTCGCTCTTCGCCCACGTCGGTGATGACGGCCATGCCTGTTTTCGGCAGTTTCAACGTCAACAATTGGGCTTCGCGCAGTTCGGCATAAGTGTACGCGGCGGGCGGCGCGTAAGGCGCAAGCTGCACAAACAGAAACGTCATTTCACTGTTCCAGGCTTTGCGCCAATCCTGAATCATGGCCGGAAAGATGGACCGGTATTCGTAAGCGCGCCCGGCGTTCGATTCGCCCTGATACCAGATCGCCCCGCGCAGCGCATAAGGCACAAGTGGCGCAATCATCCCGTTGTACAAACCGACCGGCCGATTCTGGTGTTCGGGGCCGAAAGGTTTGGCGGGCGCGGGCGGCGCGGTTTTGCCTTCTCCCCTGGCTTTGGCCGCAATCTCTTTATGTTTTTCCAGCGCGGCTTCCCATTTGGCTTTGGCTTCGGGCCAGTCGGCGACGGCTTTGGCGTAGCGTTCACGAACGCCGGCAAAATTCGGATCGTTCCTGACGACTTCGCCGCTTGTCCAGGCTTCGGAAGGAGTTCCGCCCACTGATGAGTTGATCAACCCCACGGGAACCCCCTGCCGGGCCAGTTGCAACGCCCGGCCAAAGAAGTATCCAACCGCGGAAAAGTTTTTTGCCGTCTCGGGCGTGCATTCCTGCCAGGCGGCTTTGACATCCGCAACCGGCTCATCTTTTGGATTGTTCGGAACCGTGAAAAGGTGAATGTTTGGATATTTCGCCGCCGCAATGTCCGCTTCGGCATTCGAGGTCTGACTTAAGCGCCAGGCCATGTTCGACTGACCGCTGCACAACCAGACTTCGCCGACCAGCACGTTTTTCAGCGTGATCGTGTTTGTGCCGCTGATCTTCATTTCAAACGGGCCTCCGGCCTTCAACGCTTTCAGCATGACCATCCATTTGCCGCCGCTGCCAGCGCTGGGAGTGGCGGAAACTTTCTGACCCTGAAATTCGACCGTGACTTTTTCGCCGTCATCGGCCCAGCCCCAGACGGGCACCGGCATTCCCTGCTGTAAAACGGCGCCATCGGCAAACAGCGCGTGCGGTTTGACGGCGGCAAGCGCAAATGAACTGATGGACAAACCAATGATCAACGAAGTGATCGCTCTGAAAATGGAACGCATTTTTGAATCTCCTTTTTGTCTTCTTACTTCGGGCTGACTGGAACGGTTGCGGCAAAGTTGGGCGAAGTATAGGAAAGGTTGCCGGGAACAACAATCTGTAGTTCACGAAATCGAAGGGAGAAAAGAATTTTCCATTTGTGATTTGTCATTTGAGATTTGCCATTGCCGGACACGGAGCCTGTTCATCAGGCATTGAACCGCCGCCCTTGTGGGCACTGACAAATGACAAATCTCAAATGGCAAATGGCAAATAAAACTCTTCGACCATTTGGTGAATTACTGACAATGACTGATGGGATGGCAAGAGATTGAATGCAGGGTAATGTGGATGACGGTTTTCGCCGCCACCCACAAATAGCGGCAGGCTTCATCCGTTGTGAAGCCTGCCGCTGGGGGAGAGTTTTTAGTTGCCGTCCGGTCTGGGGCCGCGTGGCGGTTTGTGATCCGCGCGGAACTGCTCCAGTTTGGCGCGTTGTTCCGCCGTCAGGATTTGATAGATGGCCGCGTCCTGGCGCGCCCTCGATACGGCCAGTTCCACCTGTGCCTGGGCCGCAGTCGTGGCGATGGCGCGAACCTGGGCTTCATCGAACTGCCCCTTGGCCGTCGCTTCGGCAAGCGCCTTGTGCGTGTCGCCAAGTTGTTTCACAAACGGCTCGATCCTGGTCCGCTCGGCTTCGTGGATCGCTTTGACCTGTTCTTTCTGCGCATCGGTCAGATCCAGAAAACGCAGCGGCAATATGCCACCAGGGCCGCCGGGACCACCTGGCCCGCCGGGACCACCTGGGCCACCAGGGCCGCCGCGACCACGTTGACCGCCCGGCCCTTGTCCGGCAAAGGCCGCAATGGCCAGAACGCTCAGCAGCATCAACGATGCGGTAATGATTTTATTGCGAAGTTTCATGGTTTCAGACTCCTTTTGTCTTAACGTTTCATTTCCCTCTTTTTTGGAGCGGCGAGCGAAACTGTTTCGCCGCCGCTCGTCTCATCTGTTGCGACTATACGCCGAAAAGCCGAAGCCTTGGGTAAACCCTTCGTAAACAAAACGGCACTTTGTAAACTGGGAGTAAATTGCATCATTGAACGGGTCAGGAGCGCTGCGTCCGCCAATCAACACCGTCCCCGCGTAACCAATCCAGGCTTTGTAAAGAGTGGGTAAATTCCGAATTGCGCGGCGGGTGAAAAGGGTCAATCAGCCAATGGCTGGCGTAGAATGCTTGGCATGCGGCTGGGACAATTACAACTGAAATGGCTCTGGCTGGGTTGCGGTTTGCTGCTGTTGCTGCTGTCGCTGGTGGCGGCGCTGCAATACCGCTGGATCAATCAAATGAGTCAATCCGACCGGCGGCAGCGACTGGAAACGCTGGATCGTTCCGTCAGAAATCTGTGCCGTGACTTTTCGGAAACCGTCTACGATGCGCTGCGCACGCTGCGCCAGTCCGCAGCGGTAACGCCCGAAACCGATCTGGAAACCGGTTTGAAAGCCTTTGTCGCACAGTGGCCCAGCATCGCCGAACGTCCGCAACTGCTCGGCGCGGTCGGTTACGCCGTCATGACTTCGGACGGACGGCTGGTCAGCAGGCAACTGCGGATGGACAGCAAACAATTCATCGCCACGCCCTGGCCAGTGGAGCTAACGCAGCAGCGGGAGTTTCTGGAAAAACAACGGCGTCAATCAACGATTGAACTCCCGCCCGCGCTTCGCGGCCCGCGAGGCGAATTGATTGCGAGCCGCCCGGTCATACTGTTTCCAATGCTGGCCTTGCGAGAGGAATCGTCTGCCGGAGCGCCCGCACCGATCAAAGGCTGGGGAATTCTGGAATTGAACGACGGCTATCTGAAAACCCAGTTCCTGCCGGAACTCGTTTTCCGGCATTTCGGGAGCAGCGGTTTGGAAAATTATCTGCTGGCCGTGTTGACCGGGACGAACCGTCAAATCCTGTATCAACCGGATTTCAAACAGACGAACGCTGCCCCTCTCTTCGCGGCGGTGGACGCGCGAATCGCCATTTTCGGGAATCAGGTCCCACCCCCCTTGATGATTCCGGGAACGCCGGATGAAGGCCGCCCATCAGCCGCGAACCGGCCTCAACAAATGCGCAGGCCGCCGGGCAGATTCCCGCCATGGATGAACGGCAGACCGCCGGGAGAAGGCAGGCCCCCTGCAAACGCGCCGTGGCCTCCGCCAAGCAGAGATGGCAGACCGCCGGGAGCGGGCCGGCAGGCTCCGCCGGGCGACAACCTTTCGTTCGACAGTCCACCGCGCCTGGGCCGTCCGCAAGGGTTCCGGCCTTTCCCCGGCAGACCGCCCGTCAGAATGGGTCCGCCCGCCGACCGCGGCTCGTTGATTTTCGTCCGCCTGGCCAGAGGCGATGTGCCGCCCGCGGACAGAGCGTCCAGACGCCGCTCCGCTGCTCCCACCGGCGCGCAAGGCAACCCAGAGCAGGAACCGCTGGTTGAACCGGAAGCCCCGAATTCATGGCAGTTGGTCGTCAAATACAGATCCGGTTCGCTGGAACAAACCGTGCACCAAACTCGGCGGCGGAATCTGGCGTTCAGTTTCGGGACGCTGCTGATCCTGGCTGGCAGCATAGCGCTGTTGGCGTTGACGGCGTTTCGTTCTCGCATGCTGGCCGCGCAACAGATGGAATTTGTCGCGGGCGTTTCGCACGAGTTGCGCACGCCGCTGGCCGTCATTCAATCCACCAGCTACAACCTGGCCAAGGGCATGATCGCCGATCCGCGCCGCGTTCAGCAGTACGGCGACGTCATCCAGAATGAATCGCGCCGCCTTGTCAATCAGGTAGAACAAATGCTCAGCTTTGCGGGCATTCAATCCGGCCGCCAGCATTACGATTTGCGAAGTTTGCGCGCTGAAGAAATTATCGAACGCGCCTTCGCCGAATACGGCGCCGCCTTTGCCGCCGACGGCTGGCGGATTGAGAAAAACATTCAACCAGATTTGCCGCCAGTGATGGTTGACGCGCAGGCGCTGGAAAGCGCAATCAAAAACCTGCTGCAAAATGCGCTCAAGTACGCCGCTACCGGAAAACATTTGAACATCCGCGCCGAAGTGAAAAATGAAAAACGGAAGGAAGTTCAAATCACCGTCGTTGATCGCGGCCCCGGCATTGATGCCAAAGATTTGCCGCATATCTTCGAGCCGTTTTATCGCGGCAAGAAAGCCTGGGATTCGCCCGCACCCGGCACCGGTCTGGGGCTGAGCCTGGTCGAACGCCATCTGCAAGCCTTTGGCGGGCGTGTCACGGTGAAGACTTCGCCCGACGGAACGGCGTTTACGCTGCACCTGCCCGTGCCAGATAAGATCGAACAACAAAGTACGGCGGACTGACAGTCCACGGTACACCCGGAAATCCTGTATGAGTCACAAAATTCTGCTGGTGGAAGACGAACCCGGCCTGGTGCTGGCGCTGACCGATCTGCTGCTCAACGAAGGCTATGAAGTTGAATCCGCGATGAGCGGCGAGGAAGGATTGCGGCTGGCCGCGAACGGCCGCTTCGATCTGATCACGCTGGATGTGAAGCTGCCGGGCAAGAACGGCTTCGATGTCTGCCGCGACCTGCGCCAGCGCGGACTGCAAACCCCAATCCTGATGCTGACCGCGCGCGGTCAATTAATTGACAAGGTGCTGGGCTTGAAGCTGGGCGCGGATGATTACCTGACCAAACCCTACGAACCGATGGAACTGCTGGCGCGCATCGAAGCCCTGCTGCGCCGCAGCGCGGCATCCATAAACAATCTCGGCGACACCTTTCAATTCGGCGGCGTCGAAGTGGATTTTCGCAGTGTCGAAGTTCGCCGAAACGGCGCGCCGGTCGAAATGGCCGCGCTGGAATTTGAACTGCTGCGGTATTTCATCGAACATCGCGGCGAGATGCTTTCGCGCGCCCAATTGCTGCGCGATGTCTGGGGCTACGATGAAGAAGCCATGACACGCACCGTGGATGTTCATATCGGCTTGCTGCGGCAAAAGCTGGAAGACGATCCGGCCAACCCGCGCCACTTTCTGACCGTGCGCGGCCACGGATATAAATTCGTCGTGCAATAACCCTGAGAGCGCGAGCATCCTTGCTCGCCAACCGAGCCTCCGGCTCGGTTACACAGCTATGCGATTTCACCTGTCTAACGCTTCGCCATTCCTTCGCCAAGATAAAAACTCGGATGCGGTGGTTGGTTGTAACCGACGTTTTGCCAGGCAATGCTCAGCCGGTACTGCGAGTCATGCATCAAAGTGGGAAAGCGGTATTTGGTCGGAATGGTCGTCGTAAAAATGCGCAGTTCTTTGTTGTCCGTGGTTCGGAAAATCACTTCTTCGCGCCAGTCGCCGAAAAGATCGGCGCTCAGCACTGGCGTCGCTTTTGAGCCGTTGTTCGACAGGCAGCCTTCCGCCGTGAAGATCGTATCCAGTTTGGCGTTCTGCCAATCCCATTTTGAAATCGCGTTGCGGTCGAGCAGTTCGCGCAGCAAATCGCCGTCCCACCAGATGGCGAAATTGACCGAACGCGGGCTTGTTCCGATTCGCTCGCCTTTGCAGGTCTTCAACCCTTCCGAACCGCCCCAGGTTTCCGCGCCCGGATGACGCGGATCAATATCGGCGGCCACACCGCGCCCAACATCTTTGTCCGGATCGCCTGTCCACAGAATTTTGCCGGTTCTGGCGTCGAACATCGCCACGCCGGGACCTTTGGTGTGCTCTTCGATTTCGTGAACGCCGTACACTTCCACCCCAGGTCTGGCGGGATCAAGGTCGCTGACGTGCAGGGCGTCGCCGTGCCGCAAGCCCGTCGAATAAAGCCCTTTGCCGTTGTCATCCACGCACATCGCGCCGTAAACGATTTCATCCTTGCCGTCGCCGTCCACATCCGCCACGCTCAAGCCGTGATTTCCCTGCCCCGAAAACTCCTCTAACCCCGGCTGCGCCGAATCGAAGACCCAGCGGCTGGAAAGCTTGCCATTCCGCCAATCCCACGCCGCCAACACGGAGCGTCCGTAATAGCCGCGACACATGACAACGCTGGGCCGGACGCCATCCAGATACGCCACCGCCGCCAGAAACCGATCCGCGCGATTGCCGTTGCGGTCATTGCCGCCGTTGCCGCCCACGCCGCCCCAGCCGCCCAGGTCGCCGCGCGCCGGAATGTAATCTGCCGTCGCCAACGCCGCACCGGTCAGCCCGTCAAAAATCGTGAAGTATTCGGGCCCGGTCAGAATTTTGCCCAGTGTCGCTGGCTCTTTGCTGATCCAGTCGGCACCAGCATCGCCAATGACTTTCCCTTTGCCGTCAACCGTGCCATCGGCAGTCTTGCATGCAATTTCGGCGCGTCCATCGCCGTCCAGGTCGTAGACCATGAACTGTGTGTAATGTGCGCCTTCGCGAATGTTTCTGCCCAGATTGATCCGCCAGAGCAATAAGCCGTCGAGTTTGTATGCTTCCAGGATCGGCGAATCGGTCAGGCCTGCCTGCGAGTTGTCGCGCGCTCTGCCGGTTTGATGCAGGACGATCTCGTATTCGCCATCGCCATCCAGATCACCCACCGAAGCATCGTTTGGCGTGTACCCTGTCGGCGTTTGCAGCGGGATCGAAAGGTATTGCCGGGCAGATGCATTGGCGGGCAGTGAGAAAGGCTTGCTCGCCGCCTGTTCTTTGCCCTTCAAAACCGGGCGAACAAAGTAGGAATTGGTATTTGTCAGATCAGCTTTTGCATCCACGAAATTCGCCGCATCGGCAAGCGGCTTGTCATTTAGCCTGACTGGTTTGCCGCCGTTCTCCGCGCGGTAAAGATTGAACGCAATCGCTTCGGGATCAGTGCCGAGCATCCGCCAACTGACGAAGACTTTGCCATCGCCCTGGTTCACGGCAACGACGCCCCGTCCCAGCAATTCCATCTGCCGTGGAGCGATGGCATTTGTCGCCAACACGCCGAAGAGACTGAACGACAAGAGGATTGCTGTTGAATAAACGGATTTACGCATATTCCACCAATGAGTTGGCACGCGCGATCACGGCATCGGCGGGCAATTTCTTGCTGAACCACAGCACGTTGAGTTCCCTGACCGCCTCTTCCCCAAGCGCCAACTGCGTTGAAACCGCAAGAATCAGATTGTGAGAAGATACTGCTGCGGCCTTGGCGATCTTCCGGCTCAAATACTCCGGCGTCCAAAAACCGACAATTTCCAGGTGTATTTCCCTGCTTCCATTGCGCAAAGTGAAATCGGGAATCATGACTTCATTCCGCTCAAGCTGGATCACCGCATCCGCGCGGGCCAGTTGCCAGCCGTGAGGCTGCCGCTCGAATGCCTTTTGAAAGTCGGCGGCGAAGTCGCGCTCCAATTGGGAATCAAAAAGCGGAAAGCGGCGAAAGTGCGAAACAAGCTTGTTCTGATCATCG
The DNA here is from genome assembly GCA_021155085.1 of Heliomicrobium sp. Lineage (GTDB taxonomy): Bacteria > Acidobacteriota > Blastocatellia > RBC074 > RBC074 > RBC074. Next base: position 29,959 of record JAJNQA010000078.1, read on the forward strand.
AGCGAAAAGATCAGACGCTCGCCCCCTTTCATAATCAAGGCTTCCATCCGCCAGGTTTGACAGAGCGCCAGCGCCGGAAGAAAAACAGCCATCTTCAAGCCGTAACGCAGGGTTCCACGAAGCAGCGAAAGCGGCCCATCCAGTTCAATCCGATAGCCGCGTTCGCGCCGCGTGATGTTGTGCATCAAGCGGCAAAGTTTGATGTAACGAAAAACGTCTTGATACGAATCTTCGATGTCAATGATCAGTCGCTCCGCCCAGTAAAGCAATCCGCGCGCAAGTTCCATGTTGTAGAGCGCAATCACCGCTTCCGGCTCAACCGGAGCCAACCAATAAACCATTCGCCGCCGCTCCGGAAGATCGGCATAAAGCGCGTCATCCAGTTGCGCCACGGGAAGGTTGATCTCGCCGGTAACTTCCTTCAAAACAGAATGACGATCCGTGTCGAGTGGCGCGCTTTTGCGACGAACCACGGGCCAGACATTGGCGGCGTGCTCAAAGACAAGGCTCCGGAGCTTTGCCGCATCCGGAGGGGGATCATCAAACTCGACCGCGTTCATCATTACCTTGGCCAACCCGCGAAGAATCCGATAGTCCGTCCGGCTCGAAGCATACTTTTCCAGAGCCTCTTCCAACTCGGCCTTCGTGGCGCCGAGATGGTTGCCAAAAATCACCATCAACTCCTGCGCCGCCTGAACATAGCGTGGCGAGCCAGGGTTCAGAAACGCCGGATGGATCTGCCCGGCGTCAATCCGATAGCGAAGAAGATCTTTGGTCAACATATTTGCTTATCGGGAAATAGAAAGACCGCGGACAGGAAAATAAGGGGACAGGAAAATAAAACCTTTAGTTTTGTCTCCCATTTTCCTGTCTCCCCGTTCCCCATTTTCCTGTCCCCTTATTTTCCTGTCCGCTCTGGCCCTCTCATTTGCGGATCGTTTGAAATGACACTTCATTGCGAGTGACGTTCACCCATTGGATGGCTTCCAGATTTGTGTGCTCAAGCAACCGGCGAGCGTGGCTTTCAAATGGTCTGGGATCATCGGGGAAAGCAGTTACTTTGAATGCCGTATCCGGCGTCACGAGACGAAACTTCTGCGAGCCGAGAAGATTTTCTCCGGAGATGACTTCGATGTCCCGCAACACCTGATCGTCACCGCCGAGTAGATGCGTCAGCCCTTCTTCATACAGACCGACATCGAGGCAGGTTCCGACATCGCGTAGAAAAGCTACACACCAATCCCAAACCGGCGTGCCTCCAATTTCCTCCCAGCCACGATCAATGACTTCAAATCCCGTCCGGTCGCCAAGCCGCAGCGTCGTGTTTACAAATTCGTGCTGAACCTGTTCGGTTCGCATATTCACGAGCTTGCCGTGCGGCAGATCAATCAATAACAAATAATGCAGAAGCTGCGACCGATGACGAGGCGTAAGGGATTCGACCGCCTTAAACTCGAAAACGGCGCTCCCGCCAAAGAGCGCATCAAGAAAATAGAGTTTACGGAAATTCTCGAACCTCACTTCAATCGGCACCTCCAGTTCCGTTCCGGAAAATCGCCGCCCCAATTCCTGCTTGTAAATCCTCTCGTCGAAGAATCGCCCGAACTCATTGTGAATTTCGAAAACACAGCGCATCACCTCGTATGCGATTCTGCCGAAATCACTCTCACTTAAACGACAGGTTGTTGTATCCACTTGAACTGGCATAAAACGCCCCCACAAAACAGCGTCGGCAGAAAAAAAAACGACAGGAAAATAACACCAAAATCCGGATCGCCTTATTTTCCTGTCCCCCTATTTTCCTGTCCGCGCCCCCCAAAGGCGAGATATTTTTCGAGCCCGTCCCGCATAAGCTTCGGTCTGGCGCCGCCGCCGGCTGATGCCGGCCTCCATCGTTCCGCGCGCCGTGATTTCGTAAAGCACGGCCAGCTTGTTCGCGCGTTGGCGGAGAATGCGCCCCAATCGCTGCGTATGTTCGCGCGTCGAACCGCTTCCGCCCAGAATGATGGCAACCGCCGCCGCCGGGACATCCACGCCTTCGTTGAGCACTTTCGACGTGACGACTGCTTTGTACTGCCCGCTTTCAAACCGCTGGAGAATGGCTTTCCGTTCGCGCGCATTCGTTTGATGGGTGATCGCCGGGATCAGGAACAACTGCGAAATCAGATAGGCCATTTCGTTGCTCGCGGTAAAAACAATCGCCCGGTCGGAAGCATGGCGGCGAAACAACTCTTCCAGCAGATCGAGTTTGGCGTCCGCGCCGGCGATAATCGAGCGCATCTGATGCCACGCCTGAAGCGCCCGCCGCGCCGCCGGGTCTTGCGCCTGCTCTCGCAACAGGATTTCCAACCGGCTTTCCGACTTCGGCTGGGATTGTTCGGCGCGCCCCTGCCAATACGCCTGACAAATCGCCTCTTCCCTTTCGTAAGCGAGCCGCTCCTCCGCCGAAAGCTCGACGCTCAACCGGATGACTTCGTAAGACGCCAGCCGGTTCCCGCTCAGTTCGCGCACCGATTTCCAGTAAGCGAGCGGTCCGACCAGTTCATTCAATACCTCGGACTGGTGCGGATCGTAGGTCGCGGTCAGCCCCAATCGAAAAGGCGCAATCGCCAGCCGGGCAATCTCCGTCCATCCAGGCGAAGCCAGATGGTGGACTTCGTCGAAGATCAGCAGGCCAAAGCGCGCGCCGATTTCCGCAATACGGCGGTAAGCGCTGGCGTAGGTGATGACCGTCACTTCCTGCAAATCGCAAACGCCCTGACCAACAAGGCCAATCTTGATGCCAAAGGTTTCGGTCAGCCGCTTGTACCATTGGTTCAGCAGATCAAGCGTCGGCACGACAATCAGGGTCGGGCGCGCCGCCAAACGCATCGCGTCGAGCGCCACCACCGTCTTCCCCGCTCCGGTCGGCAACACCACTATCCCGCGCTGATCCAGCCGCTGCCAGGCGCGGACGGCTTGCTCCTGATAATCGAACAGCCGCAACGCCGCCACCGGCTGCCCCAAGCCGAGGCAAAGCGTTTTGGGATCGTATTGCCGGGCGCAATCCGTAAACGAAACCTTCTGCTGCCGCAACCAGAGCACGGTCTCGCGGTAACGAAATCCCTCTGTGCGCCAGCCGCCGACCCGCTCATCCCGCACAAAGCCGGGCGGCGGCATCTGAGCGTCGCCGTTTAGCAGAAGCGTGCCTTGATCGAAGGCCAGAGTCGTCATACCGCAACCTTGTGGCAACGTTCGGTCAACTTGTCTTCAGCCATCTACCATTTGTGCAGGAACTTCAAGACTGTTTTGCCTCTCTTCGGCGGAGTGGGTTTTGATCAGGCGTAAAGACGGCGTGCCTGTTCGCCGATGCTGTACCGTTACTTGCGCTGAACTGTCTTCATCAAGGTAAGGCAGGATTTCCTCCGCGTCCACCTCCCAAAGGTTAATGACGCGGAAGTCCTGGCGCGCGCGCAATCCCAGAAACTCCGCATCGTAAGCCGTTGAAATCACCGTCTCCGGTCCAGGCGGCAGTATATTCACGACCACTGGATAAACCGGCAGATCGAACTTCTCTTCGGCCAGAGCTGAATAGGCGCGCACCCGTTTCGGCACCGCGTCAAATAGCGCAACTGCAATTCAATGAGCATGAGGAATTCGCCGATTTGCGGCAGCGACGCTCGCAGGCGCGCGTCGGTTGCCGGCTCAGCCACTGAAATTCGCCGGAGAGAACTTCCAGCGCTTGCGCTTCCGCTCGACCCGTCACCCACCGAACCCACGCTTCGGGCGCGAGACTGATGAGTCGTTTGCCGCCGATGTCAGTCGTCTTGGCCATATGCAGGCAACCTAATGCGCGGCGAAACTGCCTGTCAACTCAAGGTTTCTTCAAAAAGCCAAGATCAGAGAGCCATTCTTCAAACCGCACGGGCCAGCCGCCAGCGGCACTGCGATTCCTGTCGCGAACGCCGAAGCCGTGGCCAATCTCGGCGTAAATGTGCAGTTCCGCCGGAACACCGACTTCTTTGAATTTCAAGTAGACCTGCGCCAACCCGCTGGAAATGTCGGGACGGTCTTTGTATCCGCAAGCCAGAAAGACCGGCGGCGAATCTTTGGCTGGGACGATGCGGCCGGAACTGCCGGGATAGATCAGCGCCTGGAAATCGGGGCGGGAATTTTCGCGATCAATCGCGTCAGCGGCCTCTTTGTTGCCGCCGTCGAAGCGCATGCTCGCCAGCGCCGCCAGTTCACCGCCGGCGGAAAAGCCCATCACGCCGATGCGCGCGGGGAGAATTCCCCACTCTTTTGCGTGGTGGCGCACCAGACGAATCGAACGTTGTGTATCGGCCACTGCGTGCTCATCAATCTTGTAGGTCGAGTTGGCTTCGCGCGCCAGCCGGTATTTCAGCACGAAGGCGGCAACGCCGCGCGCGCTCAGCCACTTGGCCAGATTATGACCTTCGTGATCCACCCACATTTCGCGATGCCCGCCACCCGGCGCGATGATGACTGCCGCGCCCGTGGTTTTGTCCTTCGCTGGCAAGTACGGCGTCAGCGAAGGTTTGTGAACATTCGACACGACGTGTTCGCCATCCGGCGTCACGCGCACGGCTTCTTCGCCGGTTTTGCCTTCCGAACCGGGCGCACCATTCGGCCACAACGGAATTTCTTTCGGCTGATCCGCCGCCCACATCGTCACCGGAAATACCAACAGAGCTAAAAAGATTCGATGAAATCTGAGTTTGTTTTTCATAGCGCCTCTCTCTTCACGGTTACACCTATTGCCCAAACAGCAGCGGCGCGAACTCCACCAGATACCGCCGCCAGATCGGCCAGCTATGATTGCCTTCGGTCAACTTGAAGGTGTGTTTGATGCCCTTCGCTGTCAGCAGTTCATCAAACTGCTGATTGGTCTTCAGCAGAAAATCGTCCTTGCCGATGGCCATCCAGAACAGTTTGAGTTTGGCGTTCGTCGCTTTCGCGTCGCTGAGCGCCGTGGCAAAGGTTTGTTCCGGGGCGTTGATCGCCGAACTCATCGCGCCGACCCAGGCGAACAGATCAAGGTGATTCAATCCGATCGTCAGTGACTGCCCGCCGCCCATCGAAAGGCCGACGATGGCGCGGCTCAGGCGGTCGTTTTTGACGCGGTAACTGGCTTCGACCATCGGCATCACATCGCCCAGCAAATCGCGGCTGAAGGTTTCCGTGTTGCGACCGCGCGCTTCCGGCGTGTTCGGCGCGGCGTGCCCGTCGGTCATCACCACGACCATTGGTTTGGCTTTGCCCTGCGCGATCAGGTTATCGAGGATGAAATGCGCCCGGCCCAGCGCCGTCCATGTGGCGTCGTTGTCGCCCGAACCGTGAAACAGATACAACACCGGAAACCGCGCCGAAGGATTCTTGTCGTATCCCGGCGGCGTGTACACATGCAGGCGGCGCACCGCGCCCACAGCTTTTGATCGGTAAGCGTGAACATGCACCGCGCCGTGCGGCACGTCCTGAAAATCCTGCAACGTGGGCTTGTCGGCAAGCACTTCCAGAACGCTGGTCCGATTTGACCGCATCGGCTTCACAAAGGTATTGGACGGGTCGAGCATTCCGACGCCGTCCACCGTGAAGCCGTAACCATACAAATCCGGTTCAATCGGCCCAATAGTCACGCTCCACAAGCCGCTTTCGTCCCTGGTCATGGCAGCTCTGCCGCCGCCCGCCCATTCGCCGGAAACGCTGACTTCTCTGGCCTGCGGCGCGCGCAGCCGAAATGTGACGCGGCGGTCAGCGTGGACTTCCGGCGAAACAACCGGCGGCGGTTGCGGCGCGCGCGCTGGCGGTGGCGTGGCCGGAGTTTGACCGAAAACTGGTAATGCGATTGCCAGGGCAAAACAAAAAGCGAAGATCATTTTATTCATGGATGGATTCTCCTTCTTACAGTCGTGGCGCGGCGGGTTTGTTGGGTTTGTCCCAGGCATTTGCGCCTTTGACCTTCAGCTTGCGTTTGTAGACTTTGTCGCCACAGGTGGCATACAGCGTATCGAGGTTTTCGCCGCCGAAGCTCAGATTTGAAAGTCTGCCGTTCGGAGTGGGAATGATGGCGTTGACGCGGCCCGCCTGATCGCAAACCTGAACGCCCAATTTGCTTGTCACATACAGCCGCCCGTCGCGATCCACGCGCATTCCGTCCGCCTGGCTGATGTCCACGGTGTCGCCGACATGCAGCCAGTAATATTGCTGTTTGAATCGCGGTGTGCCATCGGCCTGCAACTGATAGCTGTAAACCCAGTGCGAGCGATAATCATCCACATACAGCAGCGTTTGATCGGGTGACAGCGTGACGCCATTAGCATATTTCACACCGGTGTCAATCACTTTCTTTTCGCCAGTGGGTTTAATCAGCCAGACATTGCTTTGTTCAACGGCGGGGACGTTCGGTTCGGTGACGTAAATGTTTCCATTGTTGGCCACCACAATGTCATTGCCGCGAATGCCTTCGGCAATCACTGTCGCCTTGCCCGCAGCGTCATAAGCGACGATCTGCTGAATGCCGTTGACTGTGTACAATCGCCCATCCGGCCCAAAAGCCTGTCCGCTGCCGCGATTCGAATCCGTGACAAAGTCTGTGATCTTGCCATCCAGGCCGATTTTGAAAATCTTGTTGTTTGCGCCGTCGGTGAAAAAGACCTCGCCTTTGGCGTTGACCGCCGGGCCTTCGGTGAAACGATGGCCTTCGCTGACCAGTTGCCAGCCTTCGCCGGGAAGCAGAATGTCGTTCAGAAACTGATTCTTTGTTGGACCGGTCTTGACCGGCGCGGGCCAGTCTTTCCACAGCCAGCGCATCGCATCGGGAAACAGCGCCGTGCCGTGGCGTCCGTTGTGCGCGCCTTCGCCCCAGACGTGACTGACTTCGTAGCCGGCGAAAACGAGCGAACGCTCCATCGCCTGATTGGACATCCACCAATCGCCGCCGTAAATGTTCAGATCGTTCGAGCCGTCCTGCAAAAAGACCCGGATCGGCTTCGCTTCGTATTTGCGAATCAGCGTCGAATACTCGTGCCCGCCGCGCAAACCGACATAAGTACCAATCGTGCTGAACACGCGGCTGAAAGCGTCTGGCCGCTCCCAGGCCGCCGTGAAGGCGGCAATCGCGCCGCTCGACGAACCGCCAATCGCGCGGTCATTGCCGCTTTTCGACAAACGAATCGCCCGTCCGTCGCTGGTCATCTTGGTTTCAACATCCGGCAGAATTTCTTCCAGGATGAACCGTGCGTAATTGTCGCCGAGACCATCATATTCAAAACTGCGGTTGAAACGGTCGAGCGCCGCATTGGCATCCGCCGCACGAACCTTGCCGTGCATGACAAACACGCCGATAGTCACCGGCATCTCTTTTTTGTGGATCAGATTGTCGAAGACCTTGTCGGCCTGCCATTGCAAACCATCCTGATTGACGTACACGCAGGCGGGTTTGTCGGGCGAATACTGCTTCGGCACGTAGACCCAATATTCGCGCCACGTGCCGGGAAAGATTTTCGAGTTTTCAAAGGTGAATTTCATCACTTCGCCTTTCGGCACGCCGGGCTGTTCCTGTGAATCGGGGCTGACCGGATAGGTTTCCTGCGGCTGATTCGCCTGAGCGAATGCCACCGAAACGGCAAAGAGCGAGAGAAGGAGCGAGAACAAGGTGCGGGTCATTTTCATAAGAGTTGATGCTGTCCTTTGTTGATGCCTGTTTGTGAGTGGGCGAAAAGTTAATGGTGTAGTCTTTTCAGTACGGTCAAAACTCGTTTAGGGGAACTGCTTCAACAGTCGCTTCATTTCAAGCAAGTTTTTGGCGAAAGCCGGGTCGCCCGCAAGGTTCTTCAATTCTTGCGGGTCGCGCGAATGATCGAAGAGCATGGCGCCCGCCTGGCCGCCATCCCATTCGACGTAATGCCAGCGTTCGGTGCGGACGGATTTGCCGAGCTTGTTTTGGAAGCGCGTCACGGTGAACGCCGGATGATTCCATTTCGCCCGCGGATTGCGCAGCAAAGGAACGAGGCTGTGGCCTTCAAGTCCCGACGGACGCGGCAGACCGCAAAGTTCGGCCAGCGTCGGATACAGATCGAGCAATTGCACTGTTCGCCCGCTTGTTCGCGCCTTCGCCTGCGGCAGTGCGACGATCAGCGGCACGCGCGCGCCGACTTCATAAAGTGAATAGGCTTTCGACCATTTGCCTTTTTCGCCCAGGTGATAGCCGTGATCGCCCCAAAAGACGATGATGGTGTTTTCGCGCAGCCGGAGCCGGTCCAGCGCATCAAGCACGCGGCCCACTTGCGCATCCATAAAACTCACCGATGCGTAGTAGGCGCGAATCATCTCGCGGGCGTCTTCCGGCGAAGCGTCGCGCCCAATGAACAAATCGGCGTTGCGTCGCGGGATGGAGATTTCAGGGAAGCCGGGCGGCGCTGCCGGGCGCGGCGCGAAATCAGGCGGCAATGGAATCTTTGCCGGATCGTAAAGATCGAAAAACTTCTTGGGCGCGGCGGGCGGGCTATGCGGCTTGGCGAAGCCTACAGCCAGAAAGAACGGCTGGCCTTTGTACTGCTCCAGATACTGAATCGCGCGCGTCGCCGTCCGGTAATCGCCATTCGACTCCCCGTCTCCTTCCAGCACCACAATGCGATCCGATTGCGAGGCGCGAGACGGCGCGCCCGGATTCGCCGTGGCGGCCGGACGACGCGCTCCGGCGAAGCCCCGCGCTTCGCCGCCTTCCGTCCAGGCGTCTGTGTCGTCAATCCCGCCGTGAAAGATCTTGCCGGAACGCAACGCCGCATACCCGTACGCCTTGAAGTGCTGCGGCAGCGAAACAAAGTCCGGATGCTCCGCGCGAAACCAGGTCTCGTTGTCCATCACTCCGGTCTGTGTCGGATACCGCCCGGTCAACAGCGACGTGCGCGACGGATTGCACAGCGGATATTGCGCGTATGCCCGCTCAAACCGCACGCCGCGCAAGGCCAGCTTGTCAATGTTCGGCGTCTTGATCATCGGGTTGCCATAACATCCCAGCTCCGGGCGCAGGTCGTCCGACGCGATAAAGAGCACGTTGTATCTGGGCGTTTCCGTGGCTGCCGCTGAACGCGCCGCCTGCGGCAAAGAAACGAACCCGCAAAGCAAAAAGCCCAGTAAACAAGTAAGCAAAACATATCTCATAAGGGTACCCGGACGATCCAGTTTCAAGCGCCTTACTTACAATTTCATCTGCTTCGCCGCCAAATCCTTCATGATCTCTTCCGCGCCGCCTCCGATCATATTCACCTTCACTTCGCGGTAGATGCGTTCGACGCGCTCGCCGCGCATGTAACCCATCCCGCCCAGCATCTGCACCGCCTGGTCGGCGCAGAACTGCATGGTCTGCGTGGCGAAGTTCTTCAGCATGCAGGTCTGCGCCACCAGCAAATTCGCGTCGCCCGCGCGATGTTCAACACGCCAGGCCAGGTCTTCGAGCAGCGCGCGTGTGGCTTCGATCTTCATCGCCATATCCACCAGTTTGTGGCGAATCACCTGCCGTTCGACCAATGGCTGGCCGAATGTCTTGCGTTCACGCACCCAGGCCAGCGCATCTTCAAAACAAACTTTGGCAAAGCCGCAAGCGCCCGCCGCCATGCCCAGCCGCTCGGAATTGAAGTTGCGCATGATCAGGCGAAAGCCCTGGTTTTCTTCGCCGATCAGATTGGCGGCGGGCACGCGGCAATTGTCGAAATAAAGGTGCGCCGTGTCGGACGCCCACCAGCCCATTTTCTTGAGCGGTGTGCGCGTAAAACCCGGCGTGTCGCGTTCGATCAGCAGCAACGAAACTCCGCCCGCGCCTTTGTCTACCGGGTTGGTGCGCACCGCGACCGTGAAGTAATCGGCGCGGATGCCGGAGGTGATGAAGGTTTTCTCGCCGTTGACGACGTAATGATCGCCGCCGCGAATCGCGGTCGTTTTTATGGCGGCGACATCGGAACCGCCGGAAGGTTCGGTGATCGCGAGCGCGGCGATTTTTTCTCCGGCCAGAATCGGCGGCAGGATGCGGGCTTTCATCGCCTGACTGCCCGCCGCCAAAATCGGCGGCGCGGCAATCGTATGCGACAGCAGCGACGCCAGCACGCCGCCGCTCCCTGCTTGGGCAAGTTCATCGGAAGCAATCAGCGAATAAAAGATGTCCGCGGGTGTGCCGCCAAATTCTTCCGGGTATCCCAGCCCCAGCAACCCGATCTCCGCCGCCTGGCGATAGAGTTCGCGGGGAAACTCTTCGGCTTCGTCCCAGTCATTGGCGAAAGGGGCAATTTCCCGCGCGACGAACGCCCGCATCGTGTTGCGGAACTGTTCGTGTTCCGGCGTGTAATAGTTCGGATTCGGGTGTGTATTCAGCATCGGTTTTAGCAACTATACCGAACACGGCCACGAAGGGAGCTTTTTCAACACAAAGGGACAAGGGTTCAAAGGGACGAAGGAAATCCTTTTGAGGCTGGCCTTTGATCCTTTGTGTTGAGATGTTTCCTCTTCAAAAGCTCACAGTTCCCATGAAAGGTATCAATGCTCTCAAGGCTTTTCCGCCGCAATGTAATCGGTCAGAAGTAGATCGTTGTAGGTCTTGAATTTGTCTTCGTCGAAATCCTTGATGAAGACGGAAATTTTCATCAACAAAGTCGCCGACCGGTGTCCGGATTGCCGCGCCGGATGCGATGCGCCGCGCCCGGAAGCCGAACGAATCATCAGGCTCTTGTCCGTGATCGGCAGCTTTTTGACATTGTTGGCGAAGTCCGCGAACAACTGATCCATAAACAAATATTGTTCGACGTTGGAAAGGTAAAACGCCGTCACCGTCAAGTTATTTTTCCGCAGGTAATCGCCAACAGCGGCAATTGCCGTGCGCCCCGCGAAATTGCCGACCACGGGGATGATCAGGTTCTTCTGGTGCATGCCGCGCACGAACTCAAAATCATCCACGCTCGCCAGGTAATTGCCGAGCTTGCCGTTCAAATCGGTTTGCACGATCAGGTCTTTCATCACTGGAAAATTCCCGCTCCGGTATTCGCTGACCTGATAGGAGATGTTCAGCCCTTCGTTGCGAAAGGTTTGGTAGACATAATCCAGGCTCCGCTGGTCAGTTTCGGAAAGCGGGAATTGAAAATCCTCCTGAATCGTTTTGCGGATCAGCGCCAGATTCGCCGTGTAAGCCTTTTCGTCCGCCGTTGCCTGCCCAAAGTAGGCGACCAAATCCGTCACCGGCGCGTCGGCGGCAAAGGGTTTGTCTTTGATGAGCGGGCGACTGAACAGCATGGCCATAAACTGCGCGCGGGTGGGCGAATGATGAAAAATCGCCTTATACATCATGTGCTGGATGATCGCCTGGCGGCGGATGTCCAGCAGAAAGGCGATGCGCGGGCGGATTTTGGCGATGTAGGTGTAATTCTGCTCCGGCCCCACGCCCAGATAAGCGCCGCCGGTTGCCCCAAGCTCTTTCAACTTATCCACAATATGCAGATAAGGAGTTTCGTTGGAAGTGAAATTGTCCGACCGGAAATAGCCGCCTTCTTCGGAAAGATCGCGGCTCAGCCTGGAAAATTCCGCCGCGGTAAATCCGTCTTTTTTCTCCTGGGGTTTCTCCTGCGGCTTCTCTTGAGGCTTTTCCTGCGGTTTCGCCGCCGTTTGCGCCAGCGCCACGAACGCAGAGAGCGCCAGCATCAAAAACATCTGATTCAATCGAACAATCAACTTCATCTTTACTTCTCCTTTTTCGATGTCGGTCGGATTGCGGCGGCTGGATCGCGGACGGAACGTCCGCGA
>JAJNQA010000084.1 GCA_021155085.1 Heliomicrobium sp.
CGGGTGGGGGTGAACCGAAGCGACTTATCAAGAAAAGCTTGAGGGTTTGAGCGTCCCCACGCGGGTGGGGGTGAACCGCGTTGCGCCCACGCCGTCAAGTCCCAGATTGCAGCGTCCCCACGCGGGTGGGGGTGAACCGTAGAGAAGGCGCGACAGGAATTGCCGGAGAACAGCGTCCCCACGCGGGTGGGGGTGAACCGGCGGTTCCGTATGCGTCGGGCGTGAAGTCAGCAGCGTCCCCACGCGGGTGGGGGTGAACCGTCCAAATTACTCGAAACAGATGTTCATGGTTACAGCGTCCCCACGCTTAACAGTGTCGATTGATCGTTCCCGCGATGCCGTCAGGCGTTGAGCGGAGTCCGCCGACGTTGGCGAAGGGGTTCAGGGTTCTTCAAACAGGCGCGGTTGCCATTGCTCCATTCCATCCACAATTTTTCGATCCGCTTTGCCCAGGCTATACCGCGGCAGTTCCTCAGCGGCTGCCCACGCGGAGCGGGTTTCGCCGGTGGGGGTGCCGGCGAGTAACTCACAGGCGAAGGCGCGCAGGCGCAGTCGGAAATGCGTGAAGGTTTGTTCTGTCGCGGCCATCTCTTCCGCCACGCGGATTTCAATGCCCAGCATTTGCTTCAGGGAGCGGTGCAGGCAATCCGTATAAGTCTCTTCTGCTTCGCAACGTCCGCCGGGAAGCGCCCAGAGTCCGCCCAACAAGCCTTCTGCCGGACGTTGGACCAGCAAGATGCGGTCTTTCGCATCGCGAAGGATTGCGGCGGCGGCGCGGACATTGGGCAAGGGGGATTTCTGTTTTTTCACCGGGCGCAATGACTGGGTGCCTTGCGCGAACGCCTGGCAGAAAGATTGCACAGGGCAATGGCGGCAATCCGGTTCGCGCGGCGTGCAGATGGTCCGGCCCAGATCCATCAACGCCTGGTTGTAATCGCCTGGACGTTCGGCGGGCAGCAGGCTTTCCGCCAAGGTCCACAGTTGCTGTTCGACGCGCATCTGGCTGATTTCTTCCGGCAGATCAATCAGGCGCGACAGAACGCGAATGACGTTGCCATCCAGCACCGCGACGGTCTGATCGAAGGCAATGCTGGCGATTGCCGCCGCCGTGTAGCGGCCAATGCCGGGCAGTTGCTGCAAGGCTTTGGCGGAAGCAGGGAACCGGCCCGCGTGATCATTCACGATTTGCCGCGCCAGCCGGTGCAGGTTGCGTGCGCGAGCGTAATAGCCCAGCCCCTCCCAAAGTTTCAGCACATCGTCCATAGGCGCCGCGGCCAGTGCTTCCACCGCCGGAAAGCGTTCGAGAAATCGCCGGTAATAACTTTCCACCGTTGCCACGCGGGTTTGTTGGAGCATGACTTCCGACAACCAGATGCAATATGGATCGCGGCTGCCGCGCCAGGGCATCTGCGCGGGGTTTTGGTCGTACCAGTTCAACAGCGCGACGGAAAATGCGGGATCAGGAACCGGTTGAACATTTCTGCTGTCAGCAGAGTTGTCTGAAGGTATGAGCATCGGCCTGGCATTATAAGAGCAACCGGAATCAGGATCATCCCCGGCAGTGGTTCCCGAATTCGGAAAAGGGGAATCCCAAAGGCGAACAGCGACGGAATTCCACAATGCTCCGCGAGAAGACGAAGTGCAATCATTGGAAAGATTAGCCTTTCAAATCCTTCGGCATAGCATTTGGGTATCAGGCTTGAAAATTTCCTTTAATTGGAGAATGGCAATGCGCACACTGTTTCAAGATTTGCGCTTCGGCGCGCGAATGCTGCTCAAAAATCCGGGTTTTACCTTGATTGGAATTATCACGCTGGCGCTGGGGATTGGAGCGACGACGGCAATCTTCAGCGTCGTCAATGCGGTGCTGCTGCGCCCGCTGCCCTATCCGGACGCGGATCGGTTGTTGTTTGTCGGGCAGCAGTTCAAAAGCGGTCAGTCGGGGGCGGGCGAGCCGAAGTTCCTTTTCTGGCGCGAACACAGTCAGTCGTTCGACGCGATGGCCGCATACTCAAGCGTCGGCGCTGGCGGCAATCTGGCGGGGGGAACCGAAGCGGAGTATGTGCGTGGTTTGCGTGTCTCGGCGGATTTTTTTCGCACGCTGGGCGTTTTTCCCGCGCAGGGACGTGCATTCACCGCGGCGGAAGACATGCCGGGGGCGGAGCAGGTGGCAATTCTGAGCGATGGATTGTGGCAGCGCCGTTTCGGTGGAAACAGGGAGTTGATCGGCAAAACGGTGCAACTCAACGAAAAGCCGGTGACGGTTGTCGGAATTTTACCGCCGAATTTCCAGTTGGGGTTTGGTGCGGACATGTTCGTGCCGATGCAGGCAAAGCCGACAGCCAACTATGACCCGAACGCGGAGGTCGTTGGCCGATTGAAACCGGGCGTGACGCAGGCGCAGGCGCAGGCCGAACTGAAAATAATTGCCGAGAAGTATCGCGCGGCCTTTCCACGCCAGATGCTGGAGGGCGAAAGCATCAGCGCCATGCCTTACCAGGAACTATTCGTCGGCGAGGTGCGGCAATATCTGTGGATTCTGCTGGGAGCGGTCGGCTTTCTGTTGCTGATTGCCTGCGCCAACGTGGCCAACCTGCAACTGACGCGCGCGGCGGGGCGGCAAAAGGAAATGGCTGTGCGGATGGCAATGGGCGCCAGCGCATCGCGTGTCATGCGCCAATTGCTGACGGAAGGAGTTTTGCTTTCGCTCCTGGGGGGCGTGGCGGGCCTGCTGCTGGCGGTTTGGGGAACTGAATTGCTGCTGGCCGCTGTGCCTGAAGGATTGCTGCCGCGAATCGCCGTGGTTCGATTGGATTGGCGCGTGCTGGCTTTTGCGTTTGCAGCCGCGCTTGGCACCGGACTGCTGTTCGGTCTGGCGCCGGCGTGGCAGGTTCGTCACGTGGATGTCAACAAGACGCTGAAAGAGCAGTCCGGCAAAGGCAGCGCGGCGCGCGGGCGATTGCGAAGCGCGCTGGTGGTGTCGGAAGTGGCGCTGGCGCTGGTGCTGCTGGTGGGCGCGGGATTGCTGGCGCGGACCTTTGCCAATTTGGTGGGCGTTTCGCCGGGGTTCGATCCGCATAATGTTTTGACTTTCAAGGTCGCGCTGAACGGCGCGCGATACGCCGGCTCCAACGATGCGGCGGCTTTTTATCGCGATGCGTTGGAGCGAATCCGCCACCTGCCGGGCGTCGAGGCGGCTGCCATCACGAATAAGCTTCCGCTTGACTGGCAATTCAATATGCCGGTCGTTTTTCCCAGCAATCCTGACCAGTTGCAAAGTGTGCAGTTCCGCATGATTTCAGCGGAGTATTTCGACGTGATGAAGATTGCCCTCCGGCAGGGGCGCGCTTTCACCGAGGCGGATAATGCCGCCGCGCAGCCCGTTGCTGTCATCAATGAAGCTTTCGCGCAACGATTCTTCAAGGAGCAGAACCCATTCGCGCAGCAGCTTTCCATTGGACGAAATTTGAATGATTCGCCGCGACAGGTGATTGGAGTGGTTGCCGACACCAAACAGCACGGGTTGGATCGCCCGTCTCCGCCGACGGTTTTTGTGCCGATTCCGCAGATGCCTGACAAGTTGATGGGCGTCGTCCGGGCATTTACCGCGTCTCATTTCACCGTCCGGACAAACGTCGCGCCGCAAAGTCTGATGCCGGCGATCAAACGCGAAATTGCGGCGCTGGACCCGGCGGTTCCCTTGTCGGAGATTTCTTCGATGGAGGAGATCGCAACGCTTTCAATCGCTTCGCAACGATTCAATATGCTGCTGCTGGGGATTTTTTCCGGGCTGGGTCTGTTGCTGGCGGGGGTGGGAATTTATGGTGTGATGTCTTACGCCGTGTCGCAGCGCACGAACGAAATTGGCATTCGCATTGCGCTTGGCGCGCAATCAGGCGACGTGTTGCGGCTGGTGATCCGGCAGGGAATGATGCTGGCTTTGGCCGGAATGGGAATCGGCTTGTTGGCGGCTTTCGGGCTGACGCGGCTGATGTCCGGATTGCTGTTCGGCATCAGTGCGACGGATCCGCTGACGTTTTCCACGATTGGATTGTTGCTGGGGGGTGTTGCGCTGCTGGCTTGCTGGATACCGGCGAAACGGGCAACCAAAGTTGACCCCATGATTGCATTGCGTTACGAATAACCGCCAAACATCAAGCAGTGGTGAAACCCTGGAAGAGACTCAGAAGCATACGCCTCGGAAGACACGGAGACGCTGAAACGTGCCCCTATGGCTGTTTGCTGGTGTGTACGATTTCTTGAATTGGTGGGACAGGTTCTGAACTGTCCCACCTCTAAATACACAGGCCACACCCATCTGCAAACCGCTATAGACTTCAAGAAAAAGACGTACCGCGGACTGTTAGTCCGCGGAAGCATTCTGAGAAGTTCTTTTTCTGAATCCAAAGGGTTTGCCCGCCACGCCCTCAGCCGACTAACAGTCGGCTGTACATTTCATTTTCTTAAAAGCTATAGAATGCTGTTTTGGATCGGCCAAAGGTGGAGCTTCACATTTGTCTCCGCGTTATTCGTGGCGCAGCGCCACCATCGGATCCACTTTTGTCGCCCGGCGAGCCGGCAGATAACAGGCCGCAAAAGCCACGGCAACCAGCGCAAAGGTAATGCCGGCGAGCACCAGCGGATCACGCGTGGGCAAGGTGGGAAGTCCCCAGACCAGCAGCCGCGAGACCGCATACGCGCCGCCGAAGCCGAGCAACGCCCCCGCCAAAATCAGCCGCGCGCCCTTGCCCAACACCAGCCACAGCACGTCCCGCGCCTGTGCGCCGAGCGCGACGCGAATGCCGATTTCGCTGGTGCGTTGCGTGACGGAATAGGAAATCACGCCGTAAATCCCAATGGCCGCCAGCAACAATCCGAGCGCGGCAAACGCTCCCAGCAACGTTCCCAGCAGCGAAATGCTTCCCAGGCCTTGTTCCACCTGGTTGCGCGCGGTGCGGATTCGATAAACGGGCAGCGTGGGATCAAGTCCGGCGGCGACGTTTCGCAGGGGAGCCGTCATGGTTTCCGGCGCGAGGTTGCCGCGCAGGGTGATGTTGGCAAATCCCCATGGCGTTTGCGCCAGGGGACGGAATGCCTGATAGCGCGTGTAGGGCTCGTTCAGGTCGCCGGGAAAGCCTATGTCGTTGATCACGCCGACGACTTCCTGCCAGTTTGGGTTTTGTCCTGGCCTGCCAATGCGTTTGCCAACCGCGCTTTGATTGGGCCAGAAGCGTCGCGCAGTTGTTTCGTTGATGATGACGACGGCGGGACGATCCACCGTGTCCGCCGCGTTGAAATTGCGGCCTTCCAACAGGCGGATGCCGAGCGTCTCGAAATAGTTTGTGCTGACGGGTTCAAAATAGGTTTCGGGCCATTCTCCCGGTTTGGGTTCGGGCTGGCCTTCGATTTTGAAGCTGCCGCTGCTGTTGAATCCCCAGACGGTTGCCGAGCCGGACAGCGCAACCCCTTCGACGCCCGGGAGCGCACGAAGCCGTTCTTCCAGTTGATTGTAAAAAGTGGCGCGCTGTGCGGGCGTCGAATAATTGGGGCCTTGCAACCCGATTTGCGCCGTTAACAGTCCGTCCACACGCCAGCCGGGGTCCTGATTGGTAAACCGTTGCAGCCCGCGCAGGAACAATCCCGCTCCCGCCAGCAGCACCAGCGCAAACGCCACTTCGCCGACGATCAGCGTATGGCGCAGCCGGTGTTGCGAACGGCCCATGGTGGAACCGCGCGGACTTTCCTTCAACGCGTGGTTCACGTCCGCGCGTGAAGCCAGCCACGCCGGAACCACGCCGAAAAACAGACCGGTCAGCAGGGAACCAAGCATGGCGAAGCCGAACACTTTGTAATCGAGCGTCACGCGCGCGCCCGGCAAGTCGCTGAACAGACGCGCGCTGATGAATTCAACGCTGCCCAGCGCCAGCAGCAGGCTGAGTGTGCCGCCCAGCAGGGCGATGACCAGGCTTTCGGTCAGCGATTGCCGCAGCAGCCGGAAGCGTCCGGCGCCGAGCGCCGCGCGAACGGCGTATTCGCGCGCGCGCGCCGCCGTCCGGACCAGTTGCAAATTCGCCAGATTGGCGCAGGCGATCAGCAGCACAAAGCCCGCCAGTCCGAAGGTAAACCACATCACCTTGCGCCCGATCGCGTCAGACATCGTTCGTTGCAGTAATTCCAGGCGAATGCCTTCGTTCTGGTTTGATGAGTTTTCTTTGGCGATGTTCGCAAAAAGCGTCGAGATGCTGTCCTGCGCCTGCGCTGGAGTGACGCCGGGTTTCAGGCGGGCAAATATCCGCAGGAAGTTATTGCCGCGATTCTGGCGCTCATCGGCGGCGAAGGCGATGGGCCGCCAGACGTCCACCGTGCCCCACAATAAAGGATGCTCGAAATTCGGCGGCATGACACCAATGACTTTGATGCTCTCGCCGTCCAGGTTCAGGGTGCGTCCGATGATATTTGGATCGCCGCCGAAACGCCGCTGCCAGAAACGGTTGCTCAGCACGGCAACCTGATTCGCGCCCGGCTGGTCTTCTTCGGCGGTAAACCCGCGCCCCATCGCAGGCTGCACGCCCAGCGCCGGAAAGAAATCCGCCGTGACCGCCATTCCTCGCAGCCGTTCGGCGGATGCTCCCTCTTCCACCAGATTGGGGCCGATGCCGTTGAAGGCGACCGTCTGTTCGAAGATATTGTTCTTTTCGCGCATCGCTATGAAGTTGCCCGGCGAATGCGGCCAGGTTTGCGAATGCGGCGAGGTGCGCCAGATTCGCACCAGCCGCTCCGAATTTGGATAGGGCAGCGCCCGGAACAAATAGGTATTCAGCACACTGAACATGGCCGTGTTGGCTCCGATGCCCAGCGCCAGTGTCAGCACTGCAATGGCTGTGAAGCCTTTATGTTTGAGCAGCATTCGCACGCCATAACGCAGGTCTTGAAACATGTCGTCCTCCAATCGTTGTCGTTGCAGCCACAGGGCGTCGCGAAACGCGCCCAGACTGAGCCTCAGCAAATGCAGTTTGTACCGCCAATCAAGCTTGTCCCAGCGCGTCAGCATCGCTTCGCGGTATTCGAGTTCGGCTTCCCACTCCTGCCGGAAACGCGAGCGAAATTGTCTGGGGACGATGACGCCAAAGAAGCGAATCAGCCAAAGATGTGGTTTGATTTTTTGCATCAGTCGTAACGAAGCGCTTCCATCGGATCCACTTTGGTTGCCCGGCGCGCGGGAATGAAGCACGCCGCCGCCGTGACCACGCCCAGCAAGGCCGCCACGCCGAGAAACGAAATCGGGTCGGCGGCGGAAACCTTGAACAGATTCAACTGGCTGCCCAGCAATCGCGCCACAGCAAAGCTGGCCACGATTCCGATCAGTCCGCCCAGACCCACCAATCTGCCGCCCATTCGTAAAATCAGGCGAAGAATGTCCGCCGGCTGCGCGCCCAGCGCCATTCGCACGCCGATTTCGCGCGTCCGCATCGAAACCAGATACGACAGCACGCTGTAAATTCCGGCCAGCGCCAGCGTCAGGCCGAGTGTCGCAAACAGCGTAAACAACACCATCGTGAATCGCGGCTGCGCCGTCCGGAAGCCGACGATTTCCTCGAAGCTGATCGGATTGCCGAGCGGTTGTTCGCTGTCCATTTCCCGCACATGCGCGCGCAAGGCGTTGACCAGCGCCATCGGATCGCCCTGCGCGCGCATGGCCAGCGTGCGCCCCGGCGGCGCCAGCAAGGTGTAAGGAATGAGCAGGGCTGGTTGCGCCTCGGTTCTCAAATCGTCGTTTCGCGTGTTTGCCATCACGCCAATGACAGTGACGTAAGGCGTAGCATCGGCGGGGGCAAGCAATTCCGTACGGCTGGGCTTTTCCAGTTCATTCAATCGGATTCGCCGGCCAATCGGATTTTCCCCCGTGGGCCAGAGCTTCACGGCGGCTTCGTTGATGACCGCCAGGCGTTCGCCAGTGTTGATTTCCTGTTCGGTCAGCATGCGCCCCTGCCGCAGCGGAATGCTCAGCGTGCGCAGATAATCCGCCGCCGCCAGATACGTGCGAATGCCGCGCGCTTCCGTGCCGGTTTGACCCTCGATTGAATAGGCGAAGTCCAGTCCGCCAAACGGCAAACCGCCATTGCCAATGGTCGCCGCCACCACGCCGGGCGTATTTCGCACCCGCTCCAGCAGGTCGTGGGCGAAGCGGTTGCGCTGTTCCAGCGTTGCGTATCGTTTGGGCGGCAGCGGCAGTCCGACGCTCATCACGCGTTCCGGCTGGAATCCGAGTTCGATGGTTTGCAGCGCCATGAAACTGCGGATGGTCAAACTGGCGCTGATCAGCAGCACGACCGCCAGCGCGACTTCGACGACAACCAGCGTTGCGCGCATCTTTCCGCCCGCCGCCGCGCTGGAACCGCGCGATTCGTCTTTCAGCTTTTCCACCAGATTGACGCGCGAAGATTGCAGCGCCGGGGCCAGCCCGAACAGAATCCCCGTTAGCAGCGAAGCGCCCAGACAGAAGAACAGAACATAATTATTTACTTCGATGCGCGATTCATTCGGCACGTAGTTGGACGGCATCAAGGTCACGATCAACTGCGTCATCCAGTACGCGAACAGCAACCCCAGCAGCCCGCCCAGCAGCGACAGCAGCACGCTTTCGGTCAGCAACTGCCGCACAAGCTGGCCGCGTCCTGCTCCAATTGCCATCCGGATGGACATTTCGCGCGCGCGTCCGGTGGCTTTGGCCAGTTGCAGGTTGGCGACGTTGGCGCAGGCGATCAGCAGCAGGAAGGCCACCGCGACAAACAGCAGGATCAGGCTTTTTTCCATTTCGCCGCTGGCGACCGTGACGTCCAGATAATTCGTCAACTTGCTGTTGAATTCTTCTTTCGGAAATCGAGCCACGGGATTTTTGGCGACTTCCAATTGCAAGGTGTGCAGTTGCTGTTCCGCCGCCGTTGCCGCCACGCCCGGTTTTAACCGCACGATGGGAAAGATCATTTGCGCGTCGCGGGCGCTGATGCTCATTGGCAGCCAGACGCCATTGTCCGTCCACCAGCCGAAGCGCGGCGGCATGACGCCAATCACGGTGTAGGTTTCTTCATTCAGCCGCAGCGTCTTGCCCAGCACGTTCGGATCGCCGCCCATCCGCTGCCAGCGTTTGAAACTCAGCACGGTGACCGGCTCCGGTTCGCCATTGGGGCGAATGTCCGAAGGCTGAATCGTGCGCCCCAGCAGCGGCGGCACGCCCAGAAAGTTGAAGCCATTGCCCGTCAGCCGAATGCCGCCAATGGTTTCCGGCGCGTATTCGCCGGTCAACAGCACGTTGCCGGGGCTGGTCGCCATCACATCCGAAAAGACGGGCAGCTTCATCATTTCCTCGACCGCGCCCGGCGGATAAGGGCGCAGGAGCTGGTTCGATTTGATGCTGGTCAATCCCGGCGTCCAAATTTCGTTCGCTTTGGCGTATGGATAAGGGCTGATCAGCACGCCATAAACCACGCTGAACAGCGCCGTTGTCGCGCCAATGCCCAGCGCCAGCGTCAGCACGGCCACGGCGGTGAAGCTTTTGTGTTTGAGCATCATGCGGATGCCGTATCGGATGTCTTGAAACATTTCGTCCTCCAGTCGTTCCCGCTGCAACCACAGCGCATCCCAGAAAGCGCCCAAGGAAAGCCACAGCAATTCCAGTTTGTTTCGCCAATCCAGCCGATCCCAGCGCGACAGCATCGCTTCGCGGTATTCCAGCTCCGCTTCCCATTCCTGCTGCCAGCGGGCGCGGAAGCGGCTCGGGACAATCACTCCGATAAAGTGGATCATCCACAAATGAGGTTTCAGGCGAACTTGTTGTTCATCAGATGATCTGGCCATGACGAATCAATCGCGGCGCGAAACGACCATTGAATCTATCCGCGCGGCTTGCCGCGCGGATAGATAGCCCGCCAGTGCAGCCACCCTGAGCAACAGAGAATCGGCCGGCACAACGGTTAGCGGGTCACTCGATGAAATGCTGAAAGGCAAACCGGAAGTCCGCCGCGTGGTCGTTCGTGTGAAACTCACTCCAATTGTTACAACGCAAAAATCACCAGCAGCAGCTTTTCTGTATTGACTCACCGGCGATAGCTGATACGTACGGATTCCGCCGCCCTGTCGCATCTAGGCATCGGACGGCTTCGGTTTTCTTTCGATGGCAAACATTTTTTCCAGCGCCCGATACCGATTCAGCGCTTCCGCCAATGCTTCATACCCGTACTTCGTCAATTCGTAATATCGGCGCGGGGAGCGCTGCTCGCTTTCAGCCACTTTCTCCGCTTCCCAGCGCGAAGTGACCAGCCCTGTATCCTCAAACCTTCGCAGGGCCGGATAAACTGTTCCGCTCGGCAATCCCGTGACATCAATGATGTCGAAGCCGTACTGATAACCGTTGGCGAGCGCCTGCAGGATCAAAGCCGTTGTATAGCTCAGATTCACGGTGCGTTCTCTCCCTATGTAGTAATCTATTTGTTGGTCGTAGATTACTACATAGTCTGATGAGGTCAAGATGGAATCCGTGGATGACGCAAAGTGGAGGGAAATAAATCTGCTGAAAGATGCGGAAAATTTTGGCTTCGTCACGATCCGTGGAGGGAATCCAAAAAACGGGCATTCTCCATTTCCCATTGTGATGTTCCATTTGTCATTGATTCCTTACCAGCACACAGCAGATGACATATGGAAAATCAAAATGAGGAAATGGGGAATAATGCCAGCGCCAGGCTGCTTTGGCCGCCTGGGATATGAGCCCATTGGGGATTGGCAATAATTCGTTGATTCGCCGGATAGTCGAGAGCAACTACTCCTTCTTTTTTGTCGGCCCTGGCTTGTCGGGGATTGAGTTTTCCCTGATTACATAGTCGGCAGGGACTTCAAACAGGGAGGGGATGGGTTTGCTGCGAGTGAGATGGGGCAGACGGTAGGTCGTTTTCCCGGTGCGCGGATCACTGCGGTTGGTCATGACCATCAGTTGCAATTCGGGTGAATACCAGGATTCATCAGTGATTTCGATGGGGAAGGTGTTGCCGATTTCACCAGCAGGAATTGTCAGCGTGGAGCGCATCCTGCGTTACATCTTCGGCCAGCCCTGCATCCCGCGTGAGCGCACAGGCATAGCGATGCACCACGCGATGATAAGCCATAAACGCCTGCTCGAAGTCGAGTCGAACGGTCGCAACCGTTTCGCTGCCCGCCTCCGATTGACTGGTCAGGAAGATTAGCTCCGCTTCGTTCATCATTGGTTCACTGGCAATAACACCGCGGGCGGGGAATTTGTGGCAATCACTTTTTCTCTTTTCGCTGAGGAGGGACTGAAAGGTGTGATTGGAATTTGGATCAGAAACGAATTATTCGTGTCGGAGCGCGTTCATGGGGGCCACCCTTGCAATGCGTCGCGCGGGCAGATAACACGCCAGCAGGGCCACGACAGCCATCAGCAGCGAGATTGCCGCGAATGTTGCCGGGTCGGTAGCGGTGACGCCATAAAGCAAACCGTTGATGACGCGCGCTGCCGCGATTGCCCCCAGGATTCCAGCAACAATGCCAATCAGCGCTGTCGCCATTCCCTGTTTGACGATCAGCCGGATGACATCGCCCGCCCGCGCGCCCAGGGCCATTCGGATGCCGATTTCCTGCGTGCGCTGCGCGACCGAATACGAAATAACGCTGTAAATGCCGACGGCAGCCAGCGTCAACGCAACTGCGGCAAAAATTGCCAGCAGCAGCGTGTTGAAACGGCGCGGGGCGGTGGTCGAAGCAATGACTTCGTTCATCGTTTTGATCCCGGTCACCGGCTGATCTTGATCAATTGCCGGAATCTGGCTGCGAACGGCAGTGGCCAGGTTGGCCGGATCACCGGTTGAGCGCACCATCAGAAACACATCGCGGCGCGGTTGGCGCAGATACGGCAAATACCAATCGGGTTCAACCTTGGATTCCAGGCCACGATGCGGGATGTCTTTGACGATGCCAACAATCGTCAGCCAGGGATTTTCCGGGCGCGGCAAACCCAGGGTCAGCCGTTTGCCAATCGGGTCTTCACCGGGAAAATAACGCGCGGCGAGCGCTTCGTTGATGATGGCCGCGCCATCTCCTTCGGCATTGTCGCGTTCGGTGAAATCACGGCCAGCGACTATGGGAATGCCCAGCGTGCGGAAATAGTCTGCTGCGACCAGTTGCCAGCCCGCGACAAAAGGCTTGTTCAAATCGAGCGGGCGCCCTTCGATGGCAAACGGATCGTTGATTGCGATAGCTCCGAGCGGTTGGATGGTGCTCAGGGAAGCGGATTCGACGCCCGGCAGTGATCGCACCCTGCGTATCAGCTCTTGATAAAACGTAGCGGCCTGCGCTGGTTCCGGATATTTGGTGTTGGGTAAATTCAGTTCGACGCTCAGTAAGTTGTCCGTCCTCACAAGCGGGTTAATGCGCTGCACTCGCAGAAAGCTGTTGAGCATCAATCCCGCGCCGGCCAGCAGCATCATCGCCACCGCCACTTCCCCCACAACCAGCAGGTTTCGCAGCCAATGCCGTCCGCGTGTCACTGTGGCTCCGGTTTCTTTCAAGGTCTGCTGCAGTTCCGGCTTGGAAGCTTGCAGCGCGGGGGCAATACCGAAGATCAGCCCTGTCAAAATGGAGATTGCGAGCGTGAAAAGCAGAACCCGTCCATCAAGATTGATTTCCTGCAAGCGGGGCAGATTGTCCGGGCTGAGCGCCAGCAGCGCCTTCGCTCCCCACCACGCCAATGCCAGTCCGAAAATGCCCCCCAAGCCGCCAATCAGCAGGCTTTCCGTCAATAGCTGCCGAATCAATCGCAGGCGGCTGGCGCCCATTGCCGAACGGATGGCCAGTTCCTTTTGCCGGGCTGTCGCGCGCATCAACAATAGATTTGCGGCGTTGGCGCAGGCGATCAGCAACACCAGTCCAACGGCGGCCAATAAAATCTGTAGCGCGCGACGGCTTTGACCGACGACCTGTTCCTGCAATGGCGTGACGGTGATGCGCCATCCGCCGTCGGCTTTGTTTGGGCCAAGGTAGCCTGGATGTTGCTGCTCGAAGCGCTTGCCGAGCGCGGCCATTTCGTTGCGCGCCTGTTCAAGGCTGACATTCGGTTTGAGCAGGCCGATGACATTCAGAAAGTACGGTCGCCGGCGCTGCGCCACCTGTTCGGTTGTGAAAGCCAGCGGAATCCAGAATTGGGCTGGTTCGGCAAAGTTGAAGCTTGGGTGAGGAAACTCGAAACCGGCAGACATGACGCCGATGACTGTGTAACTCAGGTCGTTCAGCCTGACGCTGCGGCCAATGACATTGGCATCACCATCCAGATGTTGTTGCCAAAACTTATGGCTGATGACCACGACGTTACTGTTTCCAGGTTGGTTTTCTTCGGGCGCAATCACGCGGCCTTGCGCCGGGAGCGCGCCGAGCATAGGAAACAGATTGGCAGTCACGCTCGCTCCGGCGATGCGTTCGGGTTGCGAGCCGCCCGTGAAGTTGAAATCCGCGGTGTTGAACGCGGCAACTGATTCGAAGCTTTGCGTTTGATCACGGTAATCCACATATTCCGCAGCGTTCGCCCGCATCTGTTCGATGTTGAGCTTCAGGAAATTCCCCCAGAGAAGCACCATCCGATCCGCGTTTTGAAAGGGAAGCGGGCGCAGCAGCACGGCATTGACCACGCTGAAGACCGCCGTGTTCGCGCCAATGCCCAACGCCAGCGCAATAATTGCCGCCAGCGTGAACGTGCGATGCCGGAGCAGCATCCGAATGCCAAACCGCAAATCCTGAAACATTTCGTCCTCCCGTCTGCAAAGAGCAGGGCACAGCCTTTCCAATTCTGTTGCGAAAGAACGGTAAGACCTTTCTGCGCCTCAATCCATACGCTTGATGCTTCGATACTCACCTGAAGTTTTCAGCGTAATGGTCACGTCCTTGCTGTTCCGATTACGCCAAAACCAACCGTGATAACCATCACTCACCGCCGTGATCTCGCCGGCATCGCGTTCGGCGCCCGTGCCTTTGCTGTACGAGTGAGAACCACCTGCGCTGTCAGTGTGCAAATTGTAGTTGACCGGGCCGTCAGCGCTCGTCCATTCATATTTGGCTTTTGCGCCTTTCGACATTTCCAGCTTGTATTCGACGCCTTCGTTCGGCTTGAGCGTGACTGTCGTTGTATCGGATTTCTGCGCCATATTCGGAGTAGGTTCCGGCGTGGGCGTTGCTGTAGCTACGACCGCGGGTGCGCTTGCTGGTTGTTCAGGCGCGGTGCCGGATGCGGCGCTATGCTTCTTAGCCTCCGCAGCCAGTTGCATTTTGATGTCACCCATTTGTGTCAAGCCGAGTAACCGTCCGATGCCGGTCGGGTCAATGCCGTACTCCGACGGCAAGACAACTGTTATTAGGATCACGGCGGCAACGACGATGGCGATGATGGTTGAACGGAGAAGTTGCTTACTGCTGGGTAATTCGATCTGGTTTGGCAAGTCAGTGTTGTGCATGGGTTATTCCTCGAAAATTATTTGGCGAAATAGCCAGTGAGTTGATAGCCAATGAGCACGAAACCGGCGGTTAGTATGGCGACATTGGCAGTGTAAGCATGCCGGAGAAAACTGCCGGTACGACGCCAGTAGCCCATCACAATCAGAATGGCGGCGAGCGCCATTAATTGGCCGATCTCAACCCCCACGTTGAAGGCGATCAGATTGGCGAATAATCCGTCTTTGGAAACTTCGTATTCCTGAATTTTTGTCGCCAGGCCGAAGCCATGGAAGAAGCCGAAAACGAGCGTCGCGATTTTAGTATTCGGCTGTACGCCAAACCAGCGCTGAAAGGCGCCCAGGTTGTCGAGTGCCTTGTACGCCACCGACAGACCGATGATCGCGTCAATCAAATAACCGCTGATATTGGTGCCCAAATACACCCCCAGCAACATCGTCGTTGAGTGACCCAGCGCGAATAAGCTGACGTAGATGCCGATGTCCTTGAGCTTGTAGAGGAAGAAGATGACACCCAAAAGGAATAGGATGTGATCATATCCGGTGAACATATGCTTGGCACCGAGATACATGAAGGGCACGATATGCACGCCGGTGATTTCCTGAATGTAGCCTTTATCACCTTCGGCAACGCCATGCGCGTATGCCGTAGCGCCAAGCAGAAAAAAGAGCGATAGGCTGGCAGATGCCAACCAGATTGAGTGATGGTGCAGTTTTTTCATTTG
>JAJNQA010000035.1 GCA_021155085.1 Heliomicrobium sp.
TTCCGCCCGCACTTCACTGGCGCGGACGGAACGTCCGCGCTCCGGCGTCAGCGGATATCTTTGAGCTTTACTTTCAAACGGGCGGTTTCGCCTGCTTCGACGGAAAAGTCCAATGCCTTTTCCCATTGTTTGCGGGCGTCATTCAGGCGTCCGAGTTTTTGCAGGACATCTCCCAGGTGTTCATGAATGGTGGCGCTGCGGCGCGAATACGTGGCGGCTTTTTCCAGGCTTTCGCGCGCCTTGTCCAGATTGCCGAGTTTGTAATGCGCCCAGCCCAGAGTGTCCAGAAAACTGCCATTGACCGGTTCGATGGCGACGGCCTGTTCGATCAGCTTCAAGGCTTCCTGATGGTTTGTGGTTTGTTCAAGCAGCAAATAGCTCAGATTGTTCAGTGCCGTCGCGTTGTCGGGCTGTTGCTGCAATAGTTCGCGCAGAGCTTTTTCCGCCTGCCCGGTCCTTCCGGACTTATCCAAAACGGAACTGAGTTGAATCGTTCCTTCGGGATCGTCCGGGTTTAGCGAGACGGCTTTGCGGGCAGCGGCTTCGGCTTCTTTCAGCTTGTCGTTTTGCAGATGAACGCTGCTCAGCAGCAGGTAAATGCCGGCGTCTTCGGTGGCATCTTCGGGATGTCCCTTGAGCATTCCGGCCAGCAGCTCGACGCTTTCGGCGTGGCGATTCAACTCGCTCAGCGTCAGGGCTTCGGTGAATTTCAGGGAGCGGTCATCGGAAAAGCGGCGGGTGGAGGCGCGAATCAAATCCAGGGCTTCGCGGCGTTTGCCGTCTTCGCGCAAGCCTTCAATGGTGATCAATTCCACCAGCGGATTATGTTCGTCCACCAGACGGCGCGTGCGAGTCAGGAGGTTTTGCAGCCGGGTCTGATTCCCGATGCGGCGGTAGAGGCGCGCCAGCCGGCTGGCCACTTCATTGAAAAGTGGTGTGTTGGCGACGGTCAGCACATTCTTTCCCGTGAAGTGTTCGAAGGCGAGTTCATATTGAGCGATCGCGTCATCGCTGCGGCCCAGTTCCTCGTAGGTTTGCGCCAGTTCCAGGGCCAGGTCAATGCGGGTTCCGGATTCGGCTTTGGCCAGCCCTGTTTTCAGTGTTTCCACTGCCGCCTGCCGTTGACCTGCCCGGCGCTGAGCCAGGGCGAGCAAACCGACGGCAGTGGCATTGCCGGCATCCTGTTTGACGAATTCCCGCAACCGTTCGGCGGCGTCGTTGTAGCGTCCGGCGCGAATCAGGGCCGAGGCATATCCAATCAGCAGCGCCGGACTGTTGGCCGTCCGGCTCAATTGATTGTAAATCCGCATCTCGTCGCCGCTGGTTCCGGCGACGCGCAGAATGCTGATCAGATTGCGCGCGTAATCGCTGTTTTCCGGGTTGGATTCATACGCCTGCCGCGCGGAATCTATTGCCTCCCGGTTTCTGTTTTGGTCCAGGTAAAGTTGCGAAAGTTGATAATAGGCCCGATCCGGCGTCAGTTCCGCGCTCATCACGGTCTGGTAAAAGAACTGTTCGGTCGGAATCGGCGTGTTCGTCCATTTTTCCAGCGCCGCAACCTGTTTTTCCGTGTTGTTCTTCATGGCATACAACTCGGAAAGGAAGGCCCAGGCTTCGGCGTGCTGCGGGTCAAGCTCGGCGACCGTTTCGTATTCGCGAATGGCGCGATCCAGAAACAGCGAGCGGGGATTGTTTTCCATCCGTGCGGTGTAAATGAACAGTCGCGCCAGCAGCAAATGCCCGCCGACATTTTTCGGCTCCAACCGCACCGCTTCCTGTCCCTCGCGTTCGGCCAGCAGGCGCTGAGACAAGTGGAAAAAGTAAATCTCGCCCAGATCCACGTGGGGCTCAGCAGCCAGGGGATCAAGCTGAATGGTTTCCTTGTAGGCCTGGATTGCATCGTCCAGCAGTTGGCGATTGCTGCGCAGGCGTTGGGCATCCCCTTTCAGACGCTGTGCTTCCAGATATTTCAGGTAGGCTTGCTGGCGGCGTTTCGATTCGGCGGCTTTATCCGGGCTGGCGGGAGTCGTCAGGCTGGTCCCGGCGGTTTGTTGCGTCTGTGCGTTGAGACTACCGCCACATGTCATCAGCAGCAGAAGCGTGCCAACCCAAAGTGCCGCGCCCGCCCTGAATCTCTGCTTCATTGAAATCATTCCTTCTCCAAGCTGGAAACCACAGGCACCATGACATGCCCGGCGGCGCTCCGATTCAGACAGTTTTTGCCGGCTGAAATTGACTGCTTTTTATTTTTGCGCTTTCGGCGACGGCGCGCTCCCATTCATTGCGCCGGGGGAAGCTGTACGCAATCAGAAAGAGACTGACGGCGCCTAATCGCCAACTGTACTGGTAATCGCCGGTCAGCAGGTAAAAGATCAGACCGCCAATGCCCGCGACTTCAGCCAATGCGCAGCAAAGAAGGGTCAGCGTTTGAAGGCTGCTGAGCACTGCTGGCACACCACGTTCGATGGCTTGTTTCAGAAACATTCTAGACAGCAGGATTCGCCGTAGCGCGACCACGGCCAGACCCAGCACAATCGCGCCGGAATAAATCGGCTGCATCCAGGATTCGCTGCCGGGCGGCGAATCCCTGGGCGGAATGAGTTTCGCGACCAGCAGGTAAATCAGCACGCTGATGCCAATCGCCATCACGATGATCACAGTTGTCCGGTATCGCTGGTTGAGCGCTTTTTGATCTTCTGCCGAAAGATAGTCCATAGTCGTTAGTCGCCGGTTTCTGATTTGATGATTCCGTTTTCCAAAATCAGATCGTCTTTCGTGCCTCTCTTACCATCCGGGCCGGCGGAAATCAGGCGATAGCTGGCCGCTGATCCATCATAGTCAAATTGCTTTCCCCACAGATCGAAGCGGGATGGCAGCGGAATGTGCCGGGGCGAAAGGTAATCCAGCAGTTCGTCAATTTCGTCCGTGACCGCATACTGGCCGTGAGCCTGTTGATAGGCTTGCAAGCCTGCGGCGAACTTATTGAGAATCGCGGTGGTGCGGCGCATCTTTTCGCGTTTGACGGCCTCTTCAATCAGCTCGAAGGACTCCCACTGCCGGTCGCCCAGCCGGACTTCAGCAATTCGCCAGCCGGATTTTTCCTTCTGGACGCGAAAGGCGGTCTCGATTTGCGCTTCGATGATTGCGCCGCCGCCTGCGCCGGCTTCGATTTTTTTGATCTGGACCTGATCTTTTGACAGATTCGCGCCGCCCAGATGCTGCAACAAGTCGCGGGCCTGCCGGACGCTGAGCGTTTCCGCCGCGCTGGTCATCAGCCACGCTCCGGCCAACACGAATAAGCAAAGACCGATGCTTCCATGGATCAGCTTGCGGGATTGGAATCGTAGTTTCATAAGCAGTTCGTTTGATTTCAGTTGGATTTGCGCCTGTGTCAGTGCGCGGGCGATGGTAACAGAATCTGCCTATAAACTGCCAACCGGCGCAACAGCGCATGGGCTATAATCGCGGCTCAAATCCCAGTTTTCAGAATAAAGGTTGATCGTTACGATGAGTCAAATCTACGGCCTGTCACCCGTGCTGGAAGCCTTGCGCGCAAAGCGGCGCACAATTCATAAAATTTTGATTGCGGCAGGATCAAATCCTGCGCGGTTGAATGAGCTGACCGATGCTGCGCGGAGTGCTGGCATCAGCGTTGAAAAACGCGAACGGCGGGCGCTCGACGAATTGACGCGCAACGCCAATCATCAAGGCGTCGTGGCCCTGGTCGCCGAAGCGCATAAGTCATCCAGAAATGACACTGGCAGAAGTGCCACTGGCAGAAGCCCCTCTGGCAAGGGCGCCTCGGGGTATGTGGAAGCCGAAAAGATTCTGGATTCGCTGGGGGAGCCGCCGTTTCTGGTGCTGCTCGATGGAATCGAAGATCCGCATAACCTTGGCGCAATTCTTCGGTCGTGTGAAGGCGCGGGCGTGGATGGCGTTTTCATTCCAGAACATCGTGCCGCCGGATTGAATGAAACGGTGGCGAAGACTTCGGCGGGCGCGGTCGAGTATGTGCGCGTCGCGCGCGTTACCAATCTCGTTCGTCTGATCGAAGAGTTGAAAGAGCGCGGCATCTGGGTGGTTGGCGTCGAAGGCGGAACGGAGGTCAGCTACAACGAATTTGACTTCAACGTGCCGCTGGCGCTGGTGATGGGCAGCGAAGGCAAGGGCGTCCGGCGTCTGGTGCGCGAAAAGTGCGACGCGATGGTTTCAATTCCAATGCGCGGACAGGTGAATTCGCTGAATGTCAGTGTGGCAACCGGCGTCGTGCTGTTTGAAGTGCTGCGGCAGAGGAAAGTGGGTCAACGCCGAGAACTGTAGCAACGTGAATTTTGCCGGCAGTTTGCCGGTGACTGGTTCAACCCCGGAAGAAAAGGATTCTGCCGCAGTTTTCACAGGTGATCAGAGTTTCGCCGCGCCGGATGTCGTTGAATACCTGCGGGCGGATGGTCATCCGGCAGGCCAGGCATTTGTAGTTGATCGCTTCGGACAAGGCCAGACCGGATTTGATTTTTGACATGCGCTCATAGGTCGAACGCGTTTCCCCGCTGAGCGTTTCCAGCAGCGGCGCGCGCTCGGCAAGCAGCTTGGTCAGTTTCTTCTGGTCTGTTTTCGCCAGCGATTGATATTCGGCGAGTTGGTGATCGAGTGCGACACGCTTGGCTTCGATTTCGGGAGAGCGTTCTTTGGTTTGTCCGTCGAGCTTTTCGATCTGTTCCATCAGTTTCAAAACGTCGGTTTCAAGCGCGCTGATTGCTTTTTTGGCCACATCAATTTCACGGACAGCGGTGGAATATTCGCGTTCGTTGGTCGCCTTCATCAGATCCGTTTTGAATTTTTCCAATTTCTCCTGCTCTGAATTCAGCTCTTCTTCCAGATTACGTCTTCTGGAGTGGGCGTCATCGGCTTGCTGCTTGAGTTCGAGAAATTCTTTGTTTTCAGCGGCAAATTGACTTTCGAGTTGTTCGCGGCGGGCAGGAAGCGAATCTATTTCAGCCTTCAGACGTTTGATCTCGACATCCACGTCCTGAAGCGAGATCAGTTGGCTCAGTTCCGGGTTCAAATTGGCCTCCTTGAAAAACCTTTTTGCATTATTTTTGTAATGAGTGTTATGAAGTGCATTCGCATCATCACATAAGGCCGCGCTTCGGCGCAAGATTTGGACTATGAATAAAAACCACACTCAATCCACCACTCTCTTTGAACGAGCGAAACAAGTCATTCCCGGCGGCGTCAACAGCCCTGTCCGCGCCTTTCGCGGCGTGGGCGGCACGCCGTTGTTTATTACTTCGGCCAAAGGCGCAATGCTGACCGATGCCGATGGAAACACTTTCATTGATTACGTCGGATCCTGGGGGCCGATGATTCTGGGTCACGCGCACGATGAAGTCATTGCCGCCGTTCAACAGGCCGCGACGCGTGGAACCAGCTACGGCGCGCCGACGGAGCTTGAAATCCAACTGGCCGAAGAAGTCATTCAGGCGTTTCCTTCGATTGAAAAGCTGCGCCTGACTTCCAGCGGCACCGAAGCGACGATGTCCGCCCTGCGCGTCGCGCGGGGATTTACCGGACGGTCGAAAATCGTCAAGTTTGAAGGTTGCTATCACGGCCACGGCGACAGCTTGCTGGTGCGCGCCGGATCGGGCGTGGCGACGCTGGGCCTGCCGGATTCGCCCGGCGTGCTGGCGGAAGTCGCGGCCAGCACGATCACGGTTCCTTTCAATGACGCAGTTGCGCTGGAGCAAGTCTTTGACGAGGTCGGCGACCAGATTGCCGCCGTCATTATCGAACCGGTCGTCGGCAACATGGGCTGCGTGCCGCCGCGGGAAGGTTATTTAGAGGCGGTTCGGGCGATTACCGAACGGCATGGCGCGGTGCTGATCTTCGACGAAGTGATGACGGGTTTCCGCGTCAGTTACGGCGGAGCGCAGCAGCTTTATGGCATCACGCCGGATATGACGTGTCTGGGCAAAATCATCGGCGGCGGCTTGCCGGTGGGCGCGTTCGGCGGGAGGCGCGAAATCATGGATGTCGTTGCGCCGGTTGGCCCGGTTTACCAGGCAGGAACGCTGTCGGGGAATCCGCTGGCCGTGACCGCTGGCTTGACGACGCTGCGATTGCTGAAATCGCTTAATCCTTATCCGCAGCTTGAGAGCGCCACGGCCAAACTGGTCGAGGGGCTGGCCGAAGCCGCCAGCAAAGCCGGTGTCAAAACCGTCAGCAACCGGGTCGGTTCCATGTTCACATCTTTCTTTACCGCCGAGCCGGTCCACGATTGGACGACAGCCAGCCGCAGTGACCGAGATGCCTTCGGGCGATTTTTCCATGCGATGTTGGACGAAGGCGTTTATCTGGCCCCATCTCAATTTGAAGCGGGATTTGTTTCGATTGAGCACACGGATGAAATCATCGAGCGCACGATTCAAGCGGCGCAACAGGCAATTCTCATTGCTCTTTAGACTAAAGTAAGATCAGGTCAGCACCCAAATTAGAGAGTGTGGCAAACACTTAATTTTGCCGGGAGGGACGGATGGAGAATATGCCAACTCCATTTGGCAATCGCGCGGATTTCTTGCGCGGCAGCGGAGAAATGGGCGAGCGCATCCGCTCGTTCGACTGGGCCAGCCACCCGCTTGGGCCCGTCGAAGGCTGGCCGCAAAGTTTGAAAATCGTCATCCGCATCATGCTCGCATCTCGTTACGCGATGTGGATGGGATGGGGCCCGGAGTTCTATTTTTTCTGCAATGACGCCTACTTGCCCACGGTCGGTATCAAGGAAAGCTGGGAGCTGGGCGCGTCCGCGCGAAAAGTCTGGGAAGAGATTTGGCCGGATATTGGCCCGCGCGCCGAATCGGTTGTGAAAACCGGTCAGGCTACGTGGGATGAATCGCTGCCGCTTTTTCTGGAACGAAGCGGTTACACCGAAGAGACCTACCATACTTTCTCTTACAGCCCGGTTCCGGATGACGATGGTTCGATCAATGGAATGCTCTGCGTGGTGACGGAGGACACCGAGCGCGTCATCGGCGAACGGCGTCTGGCGATGCTGCGGGAACTGGCTTCCGATCTGGCGGCGACCAAGTCGGAAGAAGACCTGTTTAACGTGGTCTGTCACCGGCTCGGGGAATACTCAAAAGACCTTCCCTTCGTGCTGGTCTATCTTTTTGAAGGGGCCGGGGAACTTGCGCGACTGGCCTGTACTCATGGCGCTAAATCAGGGGACGCGATTGCGCCGCCCTTGATTAACAAGGATGCGGCGGATGCTGTATGGCCCGCGCAGGAGATTCTCAGCCACATGGGGCCGGTCACGGTCCATCCGCTGGCCGGGCGATTTGACGCAATACCGTCCGCTCCCTGGAATATTCCCGCCAGACAAGCCGTGCTCATGCCGATTGCGCAACAGGGACAGAAACGTCCGGCGGGCTTTCTGGTGGCGGGCATCAATCCTTACCGCCCTTATGATGATGCGTATCGCGGATTCATTGACCTGCTTGCGGGGCAAATTGCTGCCGGGCTGTCCAACGCCCGCGCTTACGAGGCGGAGCGTAAACGCGCCGAAGCGCTGGCCGAAATTGACCGCGCCAAAACGACGTTTTTCTCGAACGTGAGCCACGAATTCCGGACGCCGCTGACGCTGATGCTGGGACCGCTCGATGATGTTCTGGCCAGCCCGGAGGCGCGCCTTCAGCCTGACATCCGCGAATCGCTGTGCGTCGTTCGCCGGAGACGAGATCATGGTCAGCGTGAAAGACAATGGCGTCGGCATTCCGGCCAGCATGCTTTCCCAGGTGTTTGAAATGTTCACGCAGGTGGATCGGTCATTGGAAAATCCCGTGGCGGTTTGGGCATCGGCTTGAGCATCACGAAGCGGCTGGTGGAAATGCATGGCGGCAAGGTCGAAGCCCACAGCGACGGCGACGGCGCAGGCAGTGAATTCGTGGTGCGTTTCCCGCTTCCTGTTTTGCCACTCAGGGAAGCTGGCATCACACAGCAGACGCCGTCCGCGCCAAATGGCCGGCGTCGAATTCTGGTGGCGGACGATAACGAAGATTCCGCCTCGGCCATGGCCATGATGCTGAAGCTGATGGGGTACGAAGTCAGCACGGCCAGCGATGGTCCGGAAGCAATCCAGAGGGCCGAAGCCTTCCGGCCTGCACTGATTCTGCTGGATATCGGAATG
Organism: Heliomicrobium sp.; assembly: GCA_021155085.1. Taxonomy (GTDB): domain Bacteria; phylum Acidobacteriota; class Blastocatellia; order RBC074; family RBC074; genus RBC074. The sequence goes on from JAJNQA010000035.1 coordinate 8,180, forward strand.
CCGGGGATGAATGGCTACGATGCATGCCGCCACATCCGGCAGCAACCAGGCGGCGAAGAGATTGTGATTGCCGGACTGACCGGCTGGGGCCAGGAAGAGGACAAACGGCGTTCACGCGACGCGGGGTTCAATTACCACCTGGTCAAACCCGTGGCTCCCGCGGACCTGGAAAAATTGCTGGCGGCAGTCGAATCGCCGCCAGTTTCAGGGTCCAATTAAGATCAGCCAAGCTTTGGAGTGCTGCGACTCGTTGCAGCTTTTCGTTCGCGGCCAACCTTTCGCTGGACAGCCAAGGCTCTGGCAAAGAACGAAAAGCGGTGACAAGTCGCGCGCACTCCACATCATGCCGCCTTCAATCTCCAAATGGGTTCGTGCTGGAAACCTGCTTGTTTTGCCGCTTTGAACGGCGAAAGGCTGCCATCACAAATGTGAATGGCAGCCCTCGTCCCATCTCAATTTCTACTTCTACTTCAGTCTCGAATTCGATTACGGCCGGCCGTGACCGCCGCCCCGTCCGCCGCCAGGACCGCCGCCAGGACCGCCACCGCCGGGGCCACCGGCCAACGAGCCGACCAGCGAAAGCACTTTTTCATCTCCGAATTTGGTTTGCAGCGCTGTGAACTGTCCGCCAGATTTCAAATTGGCCAGGACGGCAATCTCGAATTTCGCCTGAGCTTGAAGTTTGGTGTTGCTGCCAGTTGCCAGCAGGTTGGAAAGGATTGCCGCCTGTGCATTCGCCGCCGCCTGATCGCCGGCCAGAATGGCCGCGTCATAGGCTTCGCGCGCCGTCTGCAATTCCTCGCTCGGCTCATCCGGCTGAGCGTCCTTGTACGCCGTAATCAATGCGGTCAAATCCGCTTCCTGCTGCGCGGTCAGGGCCGGAGCGCTGGCCTGTGTAATGGCGCGTTTCAAACCGGACAGCGGGTCGCGTTGAGATGGTTGCGCCAACGCGGTTGTCATCCCAATGGTCAAAAGGCAGAGTGATAAGATCGTGGTGCTGATAAATCGTTTTTGAATCTTCATTGTCTTCAAATGCTCCTTATACTGAATACTGAATTCTTGCCGTTGATTGAACGGCGCGTTTCAAACCCAGGCGGCGCCTGCTTACCTTTTTCGACGCCGCCTTCCCCTATCAGATTTGAAACGCGCCCCGTGTGTAGATCATCAAGCTTAGTGGTGATCTTCGCGGATGAGTTTGGCAAGGACCGTGCCGCAATTTTGCGGAATTCGAAAATGGCACGAAATGCCTGTGAATATTGGCTTTTTTGCTGATCAGGCGGTTTTTGTCGAAGTGGCTGGGGGAGTCTGTGTGGCAAAAGCCGACAAGAATTCAGAGGATGCTGCAAGGCGATGTGACAAGGATGAGCATCCGGGAACGCATCGCTTCCAGCGATGCGTTCCCGGATTTTTCGACTACTTCGTTTTGACCGGGTCAGCCGCACGTTTCGGCCACTCGGTCGGTTTGGTTTTCAGTTTGTTCAGCAGTTCGGTTACGGCGCGCTCAAGCTGCGGATCCTTGCCTTGAATGACGGACTTCGGATCGTTTTCGACCGCGATGTCCGGATCAACGCCGTAGCCTTCAATGATCCATTCTCCTTTGGCGTTGACGAAACCGAATTCCGGCACGTTGACCACGCCGCCGTCAACGAGGGTTCCGCGATTGGTGATGCCGACCACGCCGCCCCACGAACGTTTGCCGATCAGCGGGCCCAGGCCCGCTTCGCGGAACATCGCCGGGAAGATGTCGCCGTCCGACGAAGAGTTTTCATTCAGCAGGCAAACCATCGGCCCGGCGAAAACGCCGTCCGGGTACAGGTTCGGCTCTTCGTTCGTTCGACCGATTTGCGCGGCCAGCACTTTGCGCCGCAGCCGTTCGATCAGCATCCGCGAAACGTTGCCGCCGCCATTGGCACGCACGTCCACAACCAGACCTTCTTTCTTCAATTGCGGGTAATACCACTTGATGAATTCGCGAATGCCGTCCGCGCCCATATCCGGCACGTGCAGGTAACCGAGTTTGCCGCCCGACAGCTTGTCCACCATCGCACGGTTGCTGTTGACCCAATCCAGATAAATCAAGCTTTGTTCGTCGGTCAGCGGACGGAAAGAGATTGTCCGCGCGCCTTCCATCGCCGGACGGTTGTTGACCGTCAGTTGCACCGGCGCGTCGGCTCTGTTGCGCAGCAACTGGTAAGGGTCTTCATTCGGCTTCAGTTCAACGCCGTTGATGGCCAGCACGTAATCGCCGGTTTTCACGTCCACGCCGATTTCGGTCAGCGGCGACCGGTAGATGTTTTCTTCGTTCTGTCCGCCGAAGATTTTGGCGATGCGGTAGCGGCCCACTTCGCGATCCAGTTCAAACCGCGCGCCGGGCAGGGCGACTTGCGGGCGCGGCGGCAGCGGAATGTCGCCGCCCGCGATGTAAGCGTGCTGCACCACCAGTTCGGAAATCATCTCGCTGATGACGTAATTCAAATCCGAACGGTGCGCGACGTGTTTGAGTAGCGGTTCGTACTGTTTGCGCAGCGCTTCCCAGTCGTAACCGTGCATGTTCTGGACGTAGAAAAAGTCCCGATACCGCCGCCAGACTTCGCCGAAAATCTGCGCCCATTCTTCGCTGGGAACGCGGTCAACATACAGGTTCGCGGCGGAAACCGCCTTGCGGGTTTTGTCGCCCATTGGCGTTGCGTCGAAAAGTGCAAAGCCGGGACCTTGCCGAACCAGCAGCTTCCCGCCATCGGCAGAAAGTGCGAATCCGCCCGCGCCTTCGACAATGGTGGTTTCCTTGCGATCTTTCAGCGAGAAAATCTTCAGCGAAGGCGGCGCGTCGCCCTGCCGTCCGTAGTAAAACGCCGGGCCGACGCTGTAAATCAGATGGCCGGTTTTCGCGGCCAGGCCGCCGTAATTGTTTGGCTCGACCGGCACGCGCGCCGCGCGCGTTTCGATGCCGTCAAAGTCAATCACCAAATCCGCCGCCGATTTCGGTTCTTCCGGTTTCTTCTCGCCTTCCTTCGTACCCTCTTTGCTAATTGCGACTTCGTCGCTTTCGGCGGGGAAGGGATGCTTCACGTCCTTGCGCAGCGCGATGACGAAAATGCCCGTGTTCTTGTTCGCGGCGTAGTTGAACTCCACATTGGAAATCAGCGGCGCGAATTCGCGTGTGCTCAGGTAATAGAGGTAATTGCCCTGCGGATCCCAGGCCGGATTGAATTCGCTGAAGGTGCCGTTGGTCACGCGGCGCAGTTGATTGTCTTTCGACGACCAGACGTAGACCGATGAATTGTTGTTGGCGTCCTGCATCGAGAAAGCCAGATAGTTTCCCTTCGGCGACCAGGTGTAATCCTGCACCTGCCCGCGTTTGGAATCGCCGACCTGAACCAGTTTTTTGTCGGCGACGGTCAGCACGTAAACCTTGCCGTCCTTGTCGCTGAAGGCGATCAGCTTGCTGTCTGGCGACCACGCTGGCGTGTAGCGCATGGCTTTGCCGCCGGTGGTCAATTGCTCGGCGGGCGAAGAGCCGTCCTGCGCGATGACATAGATTTCCTCTTCGCCGCTCTTGTCGGAAATGAATGCGATGCGCGAACCATCCGGCGACCACGAAGGCGATTTGTCGTGCGCATTGGAAGAGTTGGTCAAATTACGCACCGGCCCTTTTTCAATCGGCGCGGTGAAGATGTCGCCGCGCGCTTCAAACAGGGCGCGTTCGCCTTTCGGGCTGAGATCGTAGCTGAAAATCAGATTCCCGGCATTGACGCGGCTCGGGCGGCGATTCAATCCGTCATCGGGCACGGTGATCGAAATCGGCGTTGTCTTTTTCGACTTCGTGTCGAAGATTTGCAGTTCGCCGTTCAGCTCATAAACGATGCGGGATTGGTTGTCGCTGGAGGGCCAGCGCACATCCCAGGTCGTGTTTGTCGTCAACTGCGTGGTTTTGCCGTTGCCGGTGTCGTAGGCGTACAAGTTGAAATGGCCGTCGCGGTCGGCGTTGAAGTAAATCGTGTTGCCGATCCACATCGGGTCGCGGTCGGCGCGCGCATGATTCGTAATCTGTTTGGCGTCGTTCGTCTTCAGATCGAAGATGAACAGGTCATTCGCCTGGCCGCCGCCGTAGCGTTTTTCCGAACGGAAGTCGCGGAAGCGCGGCGAGTAAACCAGCTTCGACCCGTCCGGCGCGAATTCGCCCGCACCCGATTCCGGCATCGGCAGCTTTTCCGCCGGGCCGCCGGTCACTGGAACCGTGTAAAGATTCGTCATCCCCAGCGTCCACGAATCGCGATGCGAACGAAACAGGATTGATTTCCCGTCCACGGACCAGCCGTAGACCTGATTGTCGTAGCCCCAGCGTGGGGTGAGCGGACCGCGCGCCGGGTAGTAAGTGAGTTGCTTCGGTTCGCCGCCCGTCGCGGAGACGACGTAGACCTGTTCATCGCCGTCATATTGTCCGGTGAACGCAATCCATTTGCCGTCAGGTGAAAACTTGGCGAAGAGTTCAAGGCCGGGATGCGCCGTCAATCTTGTCGCTGAACCGCCCGAAGTCGAAGCGATCCACAAATCGCCGCCGTAGGTAAAAGCGACTTTGTCGCCATGAATGTCTGGAAAGCGCAGCAACTTCGTCTGCGCCGAAACCGTCGCCGCCAGCATCAACAGGCAGACCACGACTGGTGCAAAGATGATTTTGATTCGTATTCTTGATGTCATCGTTTTTCCTCTGGGAGCGCGAGCGTCCCGCTCGCATGGGGTCGCGGGCATCCTGCCCGCCAAAACTTATTTACTCTCAGCCGACTTTCTAGCCGAGTACAAGCCGTTGAAAATATATTCCGCGTTGCCGTCCGCGCCGCGAATGAAGACCAGATCATTTTCCAGCGCATCGCCAAAAGACAACTGCCAGTCGCCGGTTTTGGAAAGCGCGAACTCCTGGCCTTGCTCTTTCAAAAACAATCGTCCGTCTTTCGCCAGAATTTCCCAGGTCTGCGGCCCATTGACATATTTTCCACCGAATACGGTAAAGTCCGCGGCGGCGAGCGGCAAGGCTTTCTTCGTCGGTTCGGCGACGGCGGGTTTCAGCGGCAGAAAAAGCTCTTTCGCTTTGGCGGTGGTTCGGTTCAGCGTCTCGCCGCTTTTGTTCGTCAAGACGATGACGGCAAAGCCGTGCTCCGGCGCCATCTGAATCATCGAACCGTAACCACGGCTGAATCCGCCGTGCATCCACAGCCGAATGCCGCGTTGTTCAAAGTTCAGCAAGCCATAACCGTAAAACGAAGCCGGATCGCCCGGCATCGCAATGTGCTTTCCCGGCAGCGCCGCAAACACCGCCGGAGGCAAGGCCGTTTTGCCATCGAGCTTTCCGTTTGCCAGAAACGCCGTCACAAACCGCGACAGATCATTGACGCTGGAAAAGATCGAACCGGCTGGCCACATCGCGACATTGTTGAACGCGGGCCGGATGACTTCCGGCTTTCCCGCTTGCAGGGCATGTCCGACCGCCAGCGGATAAGTCATCGCAGTATGCGGGCGCAGCGTGGTGCGGTTCATGCCGAGCGGTTTGAAAATCACTTCTTCCATCGCGGCGGCGTAAGGTTTGCCGCTGATTTCTTCCAGCACATATCCAGCCAGCCAAAAGCCTGAACTGGCATAGGAATAAATTTTACCCGCGTCGGCAAACAGCACCTCGTCTTTCCAGCCGCGAACCATGGTCGCCAGCGCGAAATCGTCGTGGGAAATAAACGGCGCGTTCAGGTCCGCCATGCCGGCGGAGTTGCTGATCAACTGATGCGCGGTCAGCCGCGACAGTTTTGGGGAAAGCCCTTTGGCAACGTCGCCAATCGGCGCGTTGAGCTTCAGCCTGCCTTGTTCAGCCATCGTGGCGAGCGCCGCGCCCGTGAACATCTTCGTTGTCGAACCGAGGCGAAAGAGCATGTCCGTGGCGACTGGCGCGCCGGTTTCAACGCTGGAGACGCCGAAACCCTTGGCAAAGACCACGCGCCCGCCGTTGATAACTGCGACCGCCGCGCCGGGCGTATTGGTTTGCTTCAGTTCGGCAAGGACGACGTTTTCCAGTTCGCTGAAATCGGCGGCAGGTTGTGCGGCCGCCAGGCCAGGCAAGAGCAGCAGAATCAGCAGCAGGATTTTTTGAAGTTTCATTGTTTCTCTTTGGCTTCTGGCTCACAGCTTTCGGGTTCAATGGTCGAAGCGGCATTGACGATTTTCCAGCCGTCCGCCATTTGCATCAGGTGAAAGGAATTCGTGCCGCAATGTGAAAAGCGGTCGTCCACGTAAAAGCCATACCGCCCGCGCACCAGCACCAGATCGCCGCTGACAATCGCTTCGGGCTTGTACATTCGCTCTTTTAATACGCCTTTGGTTTCGACGATCAGTTTGGCGAAGGCTTCGCCGTTGAAGACGCGCACGCCCGGCTTTCCTTCGCGCCGCTGCGTGGCGGCCAACTGGCCTTCGGCGGAAAAACAGGCGCGCATTGCTTCGGCGTCTTTGGCGCGCATGGCGGCGAAAAGTTTGTTGATCACGGCAATCGCTTCTTTGGCCGGATCGGATTTTTCTTCGCTTTTGGGCGTCTGGCCGAATGCGACGACGGCAAGCAGCAGGCACACGGACAGAAATAATGGTTTCATTCTTGTTTTCGTGAAGACCTTTCCACAGGATTGAATTTAGGATTTGGATTCCATTTGCCTTACGACGGCACTGGGCGGCAGGTTCGACCTGAGAGCGCTTTTCCGACCTTGCCGAACCACGCTGTGAAAGGTAGCATACGCGCGCACGAACACTCCGAATTTTCATCACAAAGATCAAATTGGAAGCAGGGGAAGCATTGAGAGAGACAACACCCTCGAAGCGTATTTCGGCTGGGATTTGCCGATTTATCTGTTTAATCGCGATTGGATTGACGGTGGCCGGTTGCCAGCAGAAGCCGCTTGATCCGGCTGGCGTCTGGCGCGGTTCCATCAAAAACAAATCGGGCGAAGAAGTCGAATTCACGCTCGAAGTCAAACGCGAAGGCGACAAGCTGGTAGGCGCGCTGGTCAATGGCGACGACCACACGGTTTCAACCAGCGGTTCGTTTGAAGGAAACAAGCTGAAGCTACGTTACGATTTTTACGACGCTGAACTGGACGCCACGATTGATGGGGACAAACTGGAAGGCGCGTTCATACGCCAATGGCAGAAGCAGAGTTTGAAACGTGAACTGGTCGCCACGCGCGGCGATTCGGCGGCCCCTGTCTCGTCCCGAAATCCGGGCACGGATCTGACCGGTGAATGGGTGATTGTGGCGGGCGAAGCGCCGAAACAGACCTTCTGGCGCGCGGCGTTTCGTCAGCAGGGAAGTGAAGTTTCCGGCACGATCATTCCGGTCAGCGGCGACTGGGGACAATTGGTGGGAAAGTTTGAAAACGGCGAACTGAAACTGAACCGTTTTGACGGCATCAACTGCCGCGTCTTTCGCGCCACGTTGACGCCGCAGGGGAGGCTGGAAGGCATCGCCGATTTCGGCTTGTTCGATCCGCCGCGAAAAGTCGCCGCCGAGCGCATTAGCGAAAAAAACAGGGAAAGCGTCGCATCGCTTCCGGATCCGAATAGCTATACGCGGATGAGCAATCCAAGCGAGCCGCTGCGCTTCAGTTTTCCGGACCTCGACGGCAAAGACCTCTCGTCCACCGACGACCGCTTCAAAAACAAAGTCGTCGCCGTTTCGATCACCGGCAGTTGGTGCCCGAACTGTCACGAAGAAGCGCCGTTTTTGCAGGAAATGTATGATCGTTACGGCGCGCAAGGCTTTCAGCCGGTGGCGCTGGCGTTTGAATACACCGGCGAAACCGCGCGTGATTTGGAACAGGTCAAAATTTTCGCTAAACGTCACAACCTGAAATATCCAGTGTTGCTGGCCGGTTCGACCGAAGAAGGCCAGATTCAGCAGAAGCTGCCGCAACTGATCAATTTTGGCGCGTATCCGACGACGATCTTCATCGGCCGTGACGGGTTGGTCAAACGAATCCATGCAGGGTTTGAAGGCCGGGCGACCGGCGAACGATTTACCCGGCTCAAATCCGAGTTGGAAGAACTGATCAAGGAATTACTTAATCAGAACTAGGAGAACATCCCAGATGCATCAATCTGAAAATTTAGCCAAACCTCCCGCCATTGGGTTGATCGTGGTTGGTGGACTCAATGTGTTAGCCGGTCTGTTGTGGGTTGCCGGTATGATTTTGCGCGCGGCGGGCACGTTGCCGGAAATTCCGTTGGGGCCAGAGGGGGCCGAAGGTGCGCCGGCGCGCGTGGGAGGGTATCTGGCCGAAATTGTCTACTTTCTTACCCTGGTCACTTCGCCGTTTATCATTGTCGGCGCGGTGAACATGCTAAAAGGACGCAAGTATTCCTCCGCCAAACTCGCCGCGATTCTGGCGATGATCCCCGCCACAAGCTGCTGTTTTTTTCTGGGCATTCCGTTCGGCATCTGGGCGTTGATCGTTTTGAGCAAGCCGGAAGTAAAAGCGTTTTTTGAAACTGGAGGCAGCGATTTCACGCCGCCGCCTCCACCGCCACAATATCAATAAGTCCGACGTAGGACAGGCTTCAGTCTGTCTATACTATAAGACCAGACAGGCTGAAGCCTGTCCCACCATCGTGAGGAGACATTTATGGCAGAGAAGTTAAACCGCCGCGATTTCATCAAACAAAGCGCCGCGACAAGTGCGGGGGCGGGACTGATTCTGGGTTCGACACGGCGCACCGAAGCCGCGTTCAATCCCAGCGACAGCGCAAACGGGCGCATCACGGTCGGCTTTATCGGCGTGGGGGCGCGCGCGCAGCAGGTGATGGACGATATTCAGAAAGTCCAGGGATTTGAAATCGTGGGGCTTTGCGATGCCTATCAGGGCCGGGTTGAGCGGGCGAGCGAACGCACGGGCGGCAAAGCCAAAGTCTACAAGGACGCCGCCGAATTGCTGGCCGCGCCAGGCATTGACACCGTGTACATCGGCACGCCGGATCATTGGCACAAAGCCCACGCCATTGCCGCGCTCGAAGCCGGCAAGGACGTGTACATTGAAAAGCCGCTGACCTACACCATTGCCGAAGGCCTGGACATCATCGCCGCCGTCAAAAAGACCGGACGCATCTTGCAGGTCGGCAGCCAGAGCATGAGTTCGCCGATTCAGCAGAAAGCCAAAGAGATTGTCGAATCCGGCAAACTCGGCCAGATTACGATGGTTCGCGCTTCGGAAAACCGCAACAGTCCGGGCGGTTCGTGGATTTATCCGATTCCGCCGGACGCCAATGAACAGACCGTCAACTGGGAAATGTTTCAGGGCAGCGCGAAAAAACATCCTTTCAGTTTGGAGCGCTTTTTCCGCTGGCGGTGTTTTCAGGATTATTCGGGCGGGATGGCGACCGATTTGTTCATCCACACGATGACCTCGCTGCACTACATTCTGGGAGCGCAAGCGCCGGAAATGGTGGTGGCAGCGGGAGCGCTTTACCGCTGGAAAGAGACGCGCGATGTGCCGGACACGCTCAACGCGATTCTGCAATACCCGGAAGGTTTCATGGTTTCCCTGAGCGGCACGTTCAACAACTCATCTGCCGGCGGACGCGCGGTGCAGATTCTGGGGACGAAAGGAACGCTGACGATGGGACGCGATCTGACTTTTTCGCCTGAAGAAGGAACAGATGATAACGGCTGGATCGTGGATTCCTGGCCGTCTCGCTTGCAGAAAGAATATTACAAGGACCCGAAAGTCATTCAGAGTGAACGTCCTCAACTCTGGGCGCCGCAGGCGATCAGCGGAAACGAGCAGTGGCGAGGCGTTGGCCCCGACGCCGACGTGCTGCACTTGAAAGCATTCCAAACGGCGGTGCGTGAACGCAAACAGCCCATCGAAGACGTATTCGCCGGACATCGCGCCGCCGCCGTGCCGCACATGATCAATCTGGCGGCGAAGCACAAGAAACCCATTTACTGGGATCGTTCCAAAGACAACATCAAGGCTTAAAACTCACGTTTGTAGTTCCGCCTTCAGGCGGTCTGACGCCGTATCAGCCGCCTGAAGGCGGAACTACAAACGCGCTGCATCACAATCACAAATTATCAAACGGAGGCTTTCCGAATGTCTCGATCAGAGCAAATTCAACTTCACCGGCGTCGTTTTCTGTTTGGCCTGGGAGCGGGCGTGGCCGCTTCCGCTGTCGCTTTCCCGGCTTTTGCCAGCCGCAAGGAAGAGACGATCATTCTGGGCGCGGGCAATCACAAATACGAGTGGGTTCGGGGCTGGGGCAAACTGCCCGAAAGCATGAAATGGGGCAGCACGCATGGCGGCGTCGTCGTGGATTCGCAAAACCACATCTATTTCAGCACGGACGCTGACAGCAACATTGCCGTGCTGGACGCGGACGGCAAATATATCCGCTCCATCGGCAAGGAATGGAGGCCGGACAAGGACGGCAACGGCACGCACGACATGCAGTTGCACAAGGAAGGCAAACAGGAATTCATCTATCTGGTCAGCCTTTTCCGCAATGAATTCGCCAAAATCACCACCACGGGCGATGTCGTCTGGGTCAAAGGCTTCCCGGAAAAATCCGGCATTTACAAAGCCAAAACCGAGTTCAAGCCCACTGGAATTACCGTTGCACCGAACGGCGATTTTTATGTGACGGACGGGTACGGTGCGAATTACGTGCATCGTTACAACGCGAAAGGTGAATACCTGAACTCCTGGGGCGGAAAGAGCAGCAAGGAAAAAGAGGACGGCAAGTTCAGTACGCCGCACAAGATCATCATTGACCGGCGCGGCAAAACGCCGACGGTGCTTGTGACAGACCGCGCCAACCATCGCTTGCAGTGGTTTTCGCTGGATGGCAAACACCTGAAGACGGTGGACGGCACGGAGAATGATTTCCTGCGCCTGCCGTCAGTCCTGAGCATTCGCGGCACGGACGTGGCGATTGGCGATCTGGCAGGTCGCGTGACGATCCTTGATAAAGACAACAAACTGGTTACGCAAATTGGCGACGGCCCTGATCCCAAGAAACGCGCAACCAACAAGGTCACGCCTGATCAATGGGTGGATGGCCAGTTCATCGCGCCGCACGGCATCAGTTGGGACAACAAGGGCAACTTGTATGTTTCGGAATGGAATCTGGCCGGCCGCGTGGTCAAATTGAAGCGCGTGAAGTAGCCAGGAGTGAATACCAATTGTTGCAAGGGGACAAGGAGGCAAAGGGTCAAAAGATTGATCCTTTGTTCCCTTGTCCCTTTGTCTTGAATCCGTCCTCCGTTTTCGATCTTCCATGAACCTCGTCCATTTCTTTTACCTTTTTTTTTCCACCATCGCTTACCGCCCATATGTTTTCGTCTTTTTTGCCTGTTATCTGTTTCTGGCCGTAACGCACATGGGCTGGAAGCGCACAGCACTATTTTCCGTGCTGGCGTTTCTGGTCGCTTTTCTTTGTGAATGGAGTTCGGCAGTGGCGGCGACGGGATTTCCATTCGGTTTGTATTACTACATCAATGAGACCAGCGAAAAGGAACTATGGATCGCCGGCGTTCCGTTTATGGATTCGTTGTCATTTACGTTTCTGTCTTATGTCAGTTGGGAACTGGCGACGACACTGGTCGGGCGATTGCGGGCAAGCTGGCGCGATGTGCAGGTGTTGAATCGCGAGCAGGCAAGCCGGTCCTGGGCGGCGATTTTATTGGCGCCTTTTTTGATGATGTACCTGGACATCATCATTGACCCGGTCGCCCTGCGCGGCGATCGCTGGTTTCTGGGGAAAATTTATTACTATCCGGAGGGTGGCAGTTATTTTGGAATTACGCTGGCAAATTTTTTCGGCTGGTATTTTGTCTGCTTTGTCATCCTGCGAGTGTTTGTCTGGCTGGAAAAGCCGGTTTTCAGGAATCGTTCAAGGCTGGAAGCCGGAGCCGACGGGCATCCTTCCGGCCTGCGCCAATATCCTTACAAAGCGCTGGGAGCAATGGGACTTTACCTCGGCATACTGGGATTCAATCTGTTTATGACTTTCTGGATCGGCGAGCGAATGCTGGGCGTTGTCGGCGTCATTATCGTTTTACCCCTGATCGTGATGTTCCTGCTGACGCTGGCCAAAGCCGAGCGTGCCGTTTTCCTGGCAGGGTAGAAAAACGGCAAATCTATTCGGCCATTTTGCTGTCCCGCCACTCTAACCCGCCGTCGTTTGCAAGAACTACACTTGAATACCGTCCTATGGGTTTCAGGCAGTAAGGGAAAACTGAAAGGACAACGTTATGATTCGATTGAAAATCGCAATGACCGCAGTGATTTGCCTGCTGGGCGCAACAGTCGCTTGGGCACAGCAAAATGGCCAGAAGTCCGAATCCGAACAGACGCTGAAAATTGACACGGCTTTGGTCAGCGTTCCCGTGATCGTAAGCGACCGGCAAGGCCGTTATGTTTCCGGGCTGAAAGCCTCCGATTTCACGCTGTACGAAGATCGCATCAAACGGCGGATAGACTTTTTCGCCGATACGGAAGAACCGATCAATGTTGCGCTGCTGCTTGACACCAGCAGAAGCACGGTGCTGGTCCTGGATGACATCAAACAGGCAGCCAGGGATTTCGTCAGACAGTTGAGAGCGCAAGACCACGCCATGATCGTCACCTTCGATTACGACGAAACGGCGTTGTGCGAACTGACCGGGGATCACAAAACGCTGGAAAAGGCCATTGGAAAAGCGCGGATTGGCGAGCGTGTCGGCACGAAGCTGCGCGACGCTGTTTACGACGTGATGACCGAAGAATTGAAATCCGTCAAAGGCCGCAAAGCCATTGTGGTTTTAACTGATGGCAAGGATCACGGCAGCGAAATCGGCGAAGAGGCATTGCTTGACGGCGCGGCGGAGGCAGACACCTTGATCTATTCGATTTTCTATTCTTCGGCGCCGCCGGGAATGATGCGCAACCCTACAGGTCGTGGCAGGCAGGGAGGTTGGGGCCAGCCGCGCGGCGGACGCCGGGACGGGATCATTTCACCGCTGCCTGGCTCGCAGCCGGGAAGGGGCGGACAGCGCCGCGGCCGCATCAACGAACGCAACGAAGATGCCATCGAATTCCTGCAGGAACTTTCGGAGAATTCCGCCGGACGGTATTTCAACAGCGGGGTGGAAAATCTGAAACAGACCTTCGGACAAATTGTCGAAGAGTTGCGTCATCAATACCGGCTGGGCTTCTACCCACCGGAAAACCGGACAGAGAATGATGCAAATGCCATTCATCGCCTGCGGGTCGAAGTTGCACGCGGGGATTTGGTTGTGCGCTCCCGCCGCAGCTATCGCGTTACAGGAACAGCATCCGGCGAATAATTGTAACTGTGGGGGAATCAGGTCTTGTTGCCTGACTATAGCGAAAGCCGAGTCAGGGCGGGATCTCCAGGTGAATGCGGAGATCCCGCCGTTGAAAACTATCCGAAAATATCCTTGACCTTGCTGCCAAATTTCCGGGCAGATTTTTCCTGCTGCTTTTCTTCAATGGCGGCAAACTGTTCGAGCAGCTTTCGCTGTTCGCGTGTCAGGCGAGTCGGCGTGGTGATCGTGGTCACAACGAATAAATCGCCGCGGCCATGGCCTTGCAAAGAGACGATGCCCTTGCCTTTCAAACGGAAGATGGAGCCGGTTTGTGTGGCTTCGGGAATGGTTAAGGAGTCTTCGCCATCCAGCGTTGGGACTTTTATCTCCGCGCCCAGCGCAGCCTGGCTGAAGGTGATCGGAACGCTGACGTAGAGGTTGTTGCCCTGACGCTCGAAAGCCTCGTGTTCCTTGACGTGGATGACGACATACAGATCGCCGTGCGCGCCGCCGGTTTTTCCAGATTCACCTTCGCCCGCCAGGCGTAAGCGCGCGCCGGTATCTACGCCGGCAGGAATTTTAATCTCGATCTCCTGCTCCTTTTCAACGCGGCCCTGACCGAAACAGCTTTTGCATTGATTGGCAATCATGCGGCCTGTTCCACGGCATTGATTGCAGGTGCGGCTGACGGAAAAGAAACCCTGCTGGAAACGAATCTGTCCCGTTCCTCCGCAGCCGTTGCAGGTGACTGGCGAGGTTCCTGGCGCTGCACCAGTCCCACTGCAGGTCTCGCAGTTTTCCAGGCGCGGGATGTTGATCCTGGTTTTGTAACCGGCGGCGGCTTGTTCCAGCGAGATTTCGATGTCGTAGCGCAGGTCTGAGCCGCGCTGCGCTCCGCCCCGGTTGGAACGGCCGCGCCCCCCTCCGAAGATGTCGCCGAAGATGTCGCCGAGAATGTCTTCAAAGCCACCAAAGTCATTATTTGACCAGGGGGCTGATGCGGCGGAGGAACCTACACCGGCGTGCCCGTGGCGGTCGTAACGGGCACGATTATCCGAATTGGACAGGACGCCGTATGCTTCATTCAATTCCTTGAATTTTTCTTCGGCTTCGGAATTGCCTGGATTGCGGTCAGGGTGATGTTCCATCGCCAATTTACGATAGGCGCTTTTCAATTCCTGGTCGGTTGCGTTCCGGCTGACGCCGAGTACTTCGTAATAATCTCGTTTACTCAAGTTCAATTACCTCAATCTTAAGGTGGATTCTGAATCGCTTCGATGCCGGATTATCGGGTCAGAGCTTCACCATGCCGAAACCCATGATCGAAGAACAATTCCTGTTGTTGGTGGGGAAACGAGGCCCTGGAAACGATGTGCTGAGTTTCCTGATTCATCCAGCCTCTTTGTCAGGAGTATCGGTTAACGCTTGTTCCAGCAACCGGGCAACATAGTTGACGATGCCAATCATCCGGGCATATTCCATTCTGACCGGGCCGACGACTCCCACGCTTCCCATGACCTGATCGCCGTAACCGTAATACGAGGTGATGACCGCACACCGGCTCAGGCTGGGCAGACTGTTTTCAGCGCCAATTCGAATTGCCACTGGCTGCGCGGAGGCATTCCCCAAACATTCGGTCAGGATTTTAACCAAGCGGCTCTTTTCTTCAAAAACGCGCAACAACTCACGAACACGTTCGGTATCCGCAAAATCAGCTTTGGTGACGATATTCGAGGCGCCTTCAACAAAGACGTCCGGAGCATTTTGTCCTGTCTCGTTCAATCCTTGATCGCAGATCATGATCGCGTTTTGAAGGAGACGGTCATAAAGCGCTTTTTCTTCCGATAATCGTTTGAGCAGTTCTGCGCGGATGGCTGAGAGACTCATTCCGGAGAAATTGGAATTGACGTAATTGGATGTACGATTCAATTCGTCCTGAGTCAGATTCTCGTCAATTCTCACCAGCCGGTCTTGTACCAGGCCGGCGCGCGAAACAGTGATTACCAGAATGCGTCCATCACTCAGCCGGACAAAATCTATGTGCTTGATAACATCGTTAGCAATGCTGGGAGAAATGACGATCCCGACGCTTTCAGAAAAATGAGAAAGCAGATGCGAAGCCCGGGACATTAACTGATCCGCACTGGACCATTGATCTTCCAAAGTTCCGCCGCGAAAGCCCATCTGGATTGCGCTTTCATCAGATGCCGACAGCCGCGTCTGTCCCAGAATATGATCCACGTAAAAACGATAGCCCCTGTCGCTCGGAACTCTGCCTGCGGAAGTGTGCGGTTGTTCCAGATAGCCAGCCTCTTCCAGCTCTGCTGTCACATTGCGAACCGTGGCAGAGGAAAGTTTTTCCCGCGTGAGTTGGGAAATTGCGCGGGATCCGACTGGCTCGCCAGTGGCGATGTGTAGACTGATCAGCAGCGCCAACATTTCGCGGCTACGATCGTCCAGTAATTCCAGTCTTTTTTTGATCATTTCGTTTAGCGATCTATTGTATGAAAATAAGCGGGCGAAAATTAGCATCGCGCGCAAAACACTGTCAAGCCAGCTTCTAACTCAATCTGATAATTGTTGTCTTCAAGAATCTTGTATTGATCACTATCAAGAATTCTGACTGAATAATGCCCCCAGGCTTCGGTCAAGTGAAGATCTTGCGATGATTCGATTACATCCCGCATTACGAGCGAGCTGTTGTAATTCCAAATTGACATGGGAAATAAAGCCAAGAGTTGGAATGTCCCGCAAATCGGCATCTGCTTTTATTGAGGTAAGAAATTTCAATGGCTCACATTCGCCTGCGTCCAAATCCACAATGATTTGATCGGGATGTTCTGTGCGAGTCAGGGAAAGCGCAGGTTCGGAACGCCTGGCATAAATTAGTTTGACTTCGGTTTGAGAGGCCGCCTGGTTGATTTTGCCCGCAAAAAACAGGTTATCTAGTAGTACCAGTACTTTTCGAGGCGGACAATGCGGTATCTGGCTTGTTTCCATCTTTTTTTCTCGCTTTCTTGCAAGGTCGGGGAGATTGTACTAAGATTCCCAATCTAGTAACAAGCTTCCTATTTGGTACCCAAACAATTGCTGGAAAATATTGATCGTATTCGTGGCTGGGCGCAGCCGGGTCGAATGCGGCGCAGTGTTGGAGTGCCAATTGACCCGCATCATTAAGAAAGGTTGAGATGAAAGCATACGCACCCATTCTGATCGTCTTCATCTTTGTTTCAGGTTTTGCCGTCACCAACATCATCCTGACGCATCTGGTTGGCAAGCGCAAAGATACCCGCGCCAAATTAATGCCTTACGAATGCGGGATGGATCCGGTGGGTTCGGCGCACCAGCGGTTTTCAGTGAAATTCTATCTGGTGGCGATGCTCTTCATCCTGTTCGACATTGAAGCGATCTTTCTGGTGCCGTGGGCGGTGGTTTTCAGAAATCTGATTACAACGCTTCCCCGTTCCTTTGTCTTCTTCGAGATGATGATCTTCTTTGCCGTGCTGCTGGTTGGTTATGTTTACGTCTGGAAGAAGGGGCTGTTCGAGTGGAACAGCAATAACTGATCTCAAGTTTAAATCAGAGATAAAACTATGGGTCTTGAAACCAAAGTCGGCGAAATTCTGCCGGAGGTGATTACGGCGAAGCTGGATATGCTGGTGAACTGGGCGCGCAAATCCGCGCTGTGGCCTGCGACCTTCGGTTTGGCTTGTTGCGCGATTGAGATGATGGCAATGACCGACCCGCGCAACGATGTGGCGCGCTTCGGTGCAGAGGTCTTCCGAGCGACACCGCGTCAGGCGGACGTGATGATTGTGGCAGGTCGTGTTTCGATCAAGATGGCGCCAGTGCTGCGTCGGATTTACGATCAAATGCCGGAGCCGAAATGGGTGATTTCGATGGGCGTCTGCGCTTCGGCCGGTGGAGTCTTCAATAACTACGCCATTGTGCAGGGCGTTGATAAAGTCGTGCCGGTTGATGTTTTCGTGCCTGGCTGCCCGCCGCGTCCGGAAGGTTTGATCTGGGCGATTATGAAGCTGCAAGAGAAGATCGAGCGTGAAAAGGTCTTCAGCGAAGAGAAGGTCGCTTAATTGTTATTCGTCAGTTGATCGGGAAGTAGCGCAACTGGCCACCAACCATTGACCCAATGCCCGAAACCATAGAGCAACTACAAACGCAATCCTCGCGCTATGCGGATGCTTCCGTCATCCGCGCGAAGTTCGCAGATACAATCGAAGAAATCGTTGAGGCAATCGGCGAAGTTACCCTTATTGCCAAACGCGAAGGCTTGGTTGAGTTGATGACCTACCTGCGCGATGAACCGAATCTTCGCTTTAATTATCTGAGCGATATTGGCGGCGTTGATCTTGGCGAATTCGCCAGCCCGCGCTTCGCAATCGCCTATCAACTTTATTCGCTTGAACACAATCATCGGCTGCGGGTGAAGGTCTTTTTGGAAGAGGACGATGCCACTGTGCCGACCATGTGGAATATATGGAAAGCCTCGAATTGGCTGGAACGTGAAATCTTCGATATGTTCGGCGTCAATTTCGAGGGACACCCAGATTTGCGGCGCATTCTGATGCCGGCAGATTACGAAGGCTACCCGTTGCGGAAAGACTTTCCGATCAAAGGTTACTGATCCAACCATCAAGTTATGCAAACGAGAGAAATATCGGTTCCAACCTCGACCATCTCGATGCTGCGCAAGCCGGACCCGCTGGCCAATACGCAGATGACAATTTCCATGGGACCGCAGCACCCTTCCACGCACGGCGTGTTGCGGTTGGAACTGGTGCTCGACGGCGAAACCGTGGTCAAAACCATTCCTGACATTGGCTATCTCCACACCGGCATGGAGAAGACGATGGAGAAGGAAAAGTGGCAGCAGGTCGTGACAATCACCTGTCGCATGGACTACCTCAATTCGATGGGCAATGACTTGGGATATTGCCTGGCGGTTGAGAAGTTGATGGGCGTTGAAGTTCCGGAACGCGCGAAAGTCTTGCGTGTCTTGCTGACGGAATTGAATCGCATTACCTCGCATCTGGTTTGGTTCGGAACGCACGCGATGGACATCGGCGCGATGACTGCGTTCTTTTATGCTTTCACGCACCGCGAAAAAGTGCTGGACATCTTCGAGTGTGCGACCGGCGCGCGATTCCACCAAAGCTATTTCATCATCGGCGGCACTCGCTGGGATGTGCCGGATAACTTCATCCCGTTGGTCAAAGAGTTCCTGGACGGCTTCCCCTCATTCATCGAAGAGTGCAAGAAACTGGTCACCGGCAATCGAATCTTTCAGCGCCGAACGCAGGGAATTGGGATCATCAAGAAAGATGATGCGATCAACTGGGCGCTTTCGGGGCCAACGATTCGCGGCAGCGGCGTCAATTGGGATATTCGCAAGTCTGAGCCGTATTCCGGCTACGAAACCTACGATTTCAAAGTCCCGGTTTACGATGGATGCGATGTTTGGTCACGCTACCTGGTGCGGATGGACGAGTTTGAAGAAAGCTACAAGATTTGCTGCCAGGCGCTGGAACGGTTGCGGCAGCCGGGGCCCGTGCTCTCCGATCATCCGAAGATCAAATTGCCGGAGCGTGACCTGATGAAGCAGCACATTGATGTGATGATTCATCACTTTCTGCTGGCGTCTGAAGGGTTCACGGTGCCGGTTGGCGAGGTTTATCAATCCATTGAATCCGCGCGCGGCGAAATTGGTTTTTACGTCGTCAGTGATGGCACGGAGCGGCCATATCGCGTTCGCGTTCGCGCTCCTTCCTACGTCAATCTGTCAGCGCTGCCTGCGATGGTGGAAGGGTCGTTGATTGCCGACGTGGTGGCCGTTATCGGCAGTATTGATATTGTTTTGGGAGACGTAGACCGTTAAAGCTTATGTTTAGCCAGGCAAACGAAACGAAACTCGACGAAATCATCACTCATTATCCTGTCAAACGCTCGGCGGTGCTGCCGGCGCTTTACCTTGCACAGGAAGAGCACGGCTATGTGACGGACGACGATGTGAAATACATTGCCCAGCGTCTGGATATGCGAGTCAATGAAGTGGAAGAAGTTGTGACTTTTTACACGATGTATTCGCGCAAGCCGGTCGGCAAATACAAGCTGCAAGTCTGCCGTACGCTCTCGTGTATGCTGCTTGGCGCGGAGCAGATTACCGAGCACATCGAGCACAAGCTGGGCGTTGGCGTAAATCAAACGACGCCTGACGGCAAGTTCACGCTGCAGGAAGTCGAGTGTCTGGGATATTGCGACCTGGCTCCGTGTTTGCAGGTCAACTTCGATTACCACGAGAACGTGACGACCGCGAGCGTTGATAAACTGATCGAAGGGTTGAAGTAGTTCATACCCGCATCGAAACCGTTATGACTCAAGTTCTGACATCAAGATTTCATCTGAAAGGCCGCGCCGCCGACATTGACGTGTATTTGGAAACGGGCGGCTATAAAGCTCTGGCCAAAGCGCTGAAGGAGTTCACTCCGGCGCAGATCATTGACGAAGTGAAAAAGTCCGTTCTGCGCGGACGTGGCGGCGCGGGATTTCCGACCGGGATGAAATGGAGCTTCGTGCCGAAAGAATCGAAGCGTCCAAAATATGTCGTCTGCAATGCCGACGAGTCAGAGCCGGGCACCGGGAAAGATCGCGACCTGATGCGTTATGACCCGCACCAGTTGATCGAAGGCATGATCATCGCCGCGTTTGCATTAGGGGCGAAGGATAATTATATCTACATTCGCGGCGAGTATTGGTACATCAAGGAAATTCTGGAAAAGGCTGTTGCGCAGGCTTACGAACGCGGTCTTTTGGGCAAGGATATTCTGGGTTCCGGCTTCGAATGCAATTTGTATGTTCATCCAGGCGCGGGGGCTTATATCTGCGGCGAGGAAACTGCGCTGCTGGAATCACTGGAAGGGAAGCGCGGCCATCCGCGCCTGAAACCGCCTTTCCCAGCGGTGGTTGGATTGTACGGCGGGCCGACCGTGGTCAATAACGTCGAGACGCTGGCGGTCGTTCCGTGGGTCATTCTCAACGGCGGCGAATGGTACAAGGCGCTCGGAACGGAAAAAAGCGGCGGCACGAAGATGTACACCGTCAGTGGTCATGTCAACAATCCGGGCAACTATGAAGTTCCGATGGGCTACCCGCTGATGTCGCTGATCAACAAGGAATGCGGCGGCATGAAAGGCGGGCGCAAGCTGAAAGCCGTCATTCCCGGCGGATCGTCGGTGCCGATCTTGACTGCCGAAGAGTGTGAGAACCTGAACATGGATTACGAATCGGTGGCGGCTGCCGGCTCGATGCTCGGTTCGGGCGGCGTCATCGTGATGGACGAAACAACTGATGTTTTCGAGACGACCCGCAACCTGACGCACTTTTACAAACACGAATCCTGCGGCTGGTGTACGCCCTGCCGCGAAGGCACACGGTGGCTTTACAAGGTGTTTGACCGCATGCATCGTTACGAGGGCCGTCCCGGAGATGTGGAATTGCTTTACGACCTGGCGGATAAGATTCTGGGCAAAAGCTTCTGCGCGCTTGGCGATGCGGCGGCGATGCCGGTGCAGTCGGCGATCAAGAAATTCCGCGAAGATTTCGACCGCCGCATCAAGCACAACATGGTGCAGATTCAAAAAGCGGCGGATTAACCAAAGGCCACGCGTCTCTCCCCGAACGCGCTTTTACAGTTAGTAAAGGAGAACGCTATGAATTTTGGAATTTACATGGTCGGAGTGTTGCTGGTTGTTGTTGGAGTGGCTTATGGCGCCAGCAGGATCGGAATCAGCACCACCTGGATTACGATTATCTCGATCGTCATTATTGGTTTGGGAACCATGGCCGCCGTTTCCAGAACGCGGCAGAAAGACCCGCCAGCGCAATAAGTTTTCGCGCTGCTTGTTTCTCCTGAAGTCTTGCTTTGTCAGTGTCAAGGCAACCCTGCGTTGCCGGATGGAAATTCGCAATTCGCCCCCAAGGATCAAGTTGTTTCGGATTCATAAGGCGGCGAATGAGCCGTGAGGTAATTTTACATGGCCTATAGCGATTTCACGCTGAAAAGCGTCAAGCAGGCATTTTCACTGAAGACGGATGAGCAGCAGGAGCTTTTTGCAAAGATTGTTGATGTTAAATCCAGCGAGCATTTGCAGGCATGGTTGCAGGAGCAGGTGCCGTTAGGGCTGGCAATCGGGACTCAGAAAGCGCGCTCGGAAATGATCATTGCTCCGATTCTGGTTGAAGCGCGCAAGCTGATGCAGCGACGCGTCAGCCTGTTTTCCGGAATTGACTTCAGTGTTGATCCCGATCGCGGCTTGGAAGGGACTTGCGACTTCATCTTTTCCCGGTCGGCAGAGCAATTGATGCTGACCTCTCCGTTTTTGGTGATTGTTGGAGCCGAAAAAGAGGACATCAACCAGGGGATTGGGCGTTGTATCGCCGAGATGGTTGCGGCGCGAATCTTCAACGAGCGAGAAGAAACCGGCGTCAAGACAATTTATGGTGTTGTGACCGTCGGGAGTATCTGGAAGTTTCTCAAGCTCGAGGGGCAGACGGTTTATGTTGATCGCGCTGAGTACTATCTGCCGCAAACAGGAAAGATATTAGCCATTCTACTGCATATTTTTCATGAGGGCGGGACGGTGCAGAAACTGGCCGCCTAGGTCTGTAAGACTGGCAATTACACTTTATGGAAACAGTTAAGCTGACAATCAATGGGCAGGAAGTAAGCGCCCCGAAAGGCGAGCTTCTCATTGAAGCGTGCGAAATGAACGGGGTTTACCTGCCGCGCTTCTGCCACCATCGTGGCTTGACGCCGCAGGCTTCATGCCGGATGTGCGTCGTGCGTGTGGACAATCCGAAAATCCCCAAGCTGCAAACCGCCTGCACCATGCCGGTGACGGATGGGATGGTCGTTACCACTGAATCGAAAGAGGTGGAAGAGACGCGCACGGCAATGATCGAATTCCTGCTCTCGAACCATCCGGTGGATTGCCCTGTGTGCGACCGCGCGGGCGAATGCGAATTGCAGGATCAAACCTACGGCTTCGGCGAAGACCGCACCCGTTCGCAATACGAAGACAAAGAAAACTATCTGGAACGCCAGATTTCACCGTTCATTTACAACGACCCGCAGCGCTGCGTCACCTGCAAACGCTGCACACGCGTCTGCGAAGAGTGGATGGACGAATTCGCCATCACGACGGTCAATCGCGGCTCGGCGACCTTGATCAGCGCGTTCAGCGGCTGGGTCGAATGCTCCGATTGCGGAAACTGCGTGGATGTCTGCCCGACCGGAACTTTGCTGCACGTTCCTTACAAATACGTGGCGCGTCCGTGGGATTTGAAACAGACGCCGACGGTATGCAATTTCTGTTCGGATGGCTGCTCGATTCTGGCCGGCACGCGCAGCGAAAAACTGATTCGCGGGGTCGCTCGCGACGGTCGCGGACGGACGGCGGGCGGCATCAATCACGATTTTCTGTGCGCGCTCGGACGCTACACGGTTGATTTCGTTCACAACAAAGAACGTGTTGACCGGCCGATGATCCGCCGGGGCGAGCATTTGATTCCGACGACCTGGGACGAAGCGCTGAGCTTCGTGGCCAGGAAACTCGGCGAGATCAAAACGCAGAGCGGCGGCGATGCCATTGGCGTCATCAGCACGGCGCGCTTGTTGAACGAAGATCAATATGCGCTGCGGAAGTTTGCCGATGAGGTTCTGGAAACCAAGCACGCCGAGCATTACCACGACGATGACGAAGTTGATCTGACTTCGTTTTACCGCTACGGCTCGCCGACGATTGCCACGCAGGAGCACATTCAAAACGCCGACACGATTCTGCTGATCGGCTCCGATCCGAACGAAGAAAATCCGCTGACGGCGTTTTCGATTCGCTGGGCGGTTCGGCAGAAAGCCGGGCGGCTGTTGGTGGTCAATTCAATGCCGTCGCGGCTGGAGCGGCAGGCAAATATTGCCGTCCGCGTGCGCGAAGGCAGTGAAGGCGCGATTATTCAAGCCTTGCTGGATGAGTCGAAAATCGCTGACGTTGCCGCCGCGACAGGCGCAAATGCCGGCGACCTGAAAGCGATTCGCCAGGCCGTTCACGAAAGCGGAAAAGTGGTGGTTGTCTTCGGTGACGAACTGCGCGGCGCGGCGGTCGAAGCGTTCCCGCTGCTCGAAGACGTTCTGGCTGCGCCGAGCGCCGAAACCGCTGAGAACGCCAAGAAGGCTTACATTGACGGCCTGCAACGCGAAGTCAAATCGTCGAACTCAACCAGCAAGCCTTCGATCAACGAAAATCCCTACACCTACATTGTCGAGCATCCGACGCTGGAAGTCGGTGGTTCGCCTGCCCGGACCGAAACCAAGTTTTCGTTCGTGCCGCTGGTGCGGTACTCGAACACGATGGGGGCGGGAATGATGGGCATGGCTTCCGGCTACAAGGGGGGAATGTCCGCGCAAGCGATGGTTAACGCGGCGGGCGCCGGAATCAAGGCGCTGTTAATTGCGGGTGAAGATGTTGTTTTCAAGGCGAACGGTGACGCCGCGCTCGTTAAATCGCAACTTGGCAAGCTCGACTTCCTGGTTGTCCAGGAGATGTTCCTGACCGACACGGCAAAGCTTGCGGATGTTGTTTTCCCCGTGACCAGCTTTGCGGAAGCGCAGGGCACACAGGTCAACAATGGCTCACAGATTCAATTTGTGCGCCGGACGATTCCGCCCGTTGGCCAGGCGCGTCCCGATTGGATGGTCGTCAATCAACTGGCCAAACTGATGGGCGTGGATTTCGGATTCCAGGGACAACTGAAGAACGTTTTCAAGGAAATTGCAGAAAAACATCCTGAGTTTGCCGGTTTGTCACACAACCAATTGGCCAACGAAGGCGCGACGCCGATCAAGTTTCCGCTGGCGGATGTGGGCAAAATCAACCGCGCGGACTTGATGGATCGTCTGGCCAGTCAGGTGGCGAAAATCAACACGTCAGTAGCGGTGGATCATTCGGAATTAACTGCCAAAGCCGGAACGCGGCTGCATCAGCGGTATGTTCAGATCACTCGTTATTCTGAGATGCTGACTCCGAAGCTGCCGCGGGAAGCTGAAGGCGAAAAGGCTGCGCCGTTGATTTTCCCCGCATAGCCGGGATCTTCGCCTTGCTTTCGAGCAGGAAGAATTCTCACTCTGCTAGGAAAATGTTCGTTAACTAAAACGCCGCTGGCTGGATCGCGGATGTTCCATCCGCGTTTTCGTTGGTTGCTGAATTGCGGTTAACCGCGGACGGAATGTCCGCGATTCACTTATCAAACAAAGCTGACTCAAGCTTATGTCATCGCTGATCAACTCAATAGATTTTCCGTTCATTCTTGGATCGCTGATCAAGGTCGCGGTCTTCTGGATCTTCATCATGCTGACCGTCGCCTACACGGTGTATGCCGAGCGGCGGGTGCTGGCGGTGATCCAGAATCGGCTGGGCCCGAATCGCGTCGGCTGGCAAGGTTTGCTTCAGCCGTTCGCCGATCTGCTCAAGTTCATCTTCAAGGAAGACATCATCCCGCTGGCCGTCAACAAATGGCTGTATGTGATGGCGCCGGTCATCGCGCTGGTTCCGGCGATGATGGTGCTGATTGTCTATCCCTTTGGGCCGAGCGACGTTCCGCTGCCGGGTGGGGAGGTTTTGAGCCAACTGGTCAACGAAACCGCCGCCAAGTTCAATCTGGGCTGGAACGTGGATATGCGGACGTTCGATCTGCAGGTGACCAGCTTCAATGTCGGCTTGCTGTACGTTTTCGCGATGACAGGTTTGGGCGTGTATGGCATTTTTATCGCCGGCTGGGCATCGAATTCAAAATACAGTCTGCTGGGCGGATTGCGTTCTTCGGCGCAGATGATCAGTTACGAATTGGGACTGTCGCTTTCAGTGGTTACGGTGCTGCTGATTGCAGGCTCGCTCGATCTGGTCAAGATCGTTGAACAGCAGTCGGGCTGGGGCGGGATGCGGTGGAATATCTTCGGCGGCACGGGGGGAATTTTGATGCTGCTGCCGGCGGTGATCGCTTTCGTCATCTATCTGGTCAGTGCGATTGCCGAAACCAATCGTGTGCCGTTTGACCTTCCCGAAGCCGAAACAGAGTTGGTCGCCGGATTTCACACCGAATACAGCTCGTTGAAATTCGCGCTTTTCTTCATGGCTGAATACGTCAATATGACGACGGTTTCGGTGTTGGCAACGACGCTCTTTCTGGGTGGATGGAACGGCCCGGGAGTTGCCAGTCTGCCGTGGCTGGGGCCGATCTACTTTCTGGGCAAAGTCTTTTTCTTCCTGTTCCTGTACATCTGGCTGCGCGGGACGCTGCCTCGGTTGCGGTACGATCAGTTGATGAGTTTCGGCTGGAAATTTCTGCTGCCGGTTGCGCTGCTGAACATCGCGTTTGCCGCGACCATCGCGGTTTTCGTCTTCTAATCTGGTTCGGATATGGAACAACTCGCGCAAATCCAAATTTCACACATTCTCTTTCTGGGCTTCGCTGCTTTGGCGGTAGTGGCTGCCTTCAATGTCATCCTGCAGCGCAACCCGATCTACAGCGCCATTGGCCTGATTGTCGTCTTGTGCGCGCTGGCGGCGATTTTCCTGACGCTGTCGGCGCAATTCATCGCGGCCATACAGATTATCGTCTACGCCGGGGCGATCATGGTCTTGTTCGTCTTCGTGATCATGCTGCTCAATATTCGCGAAGAAGAGTCGAGAGCCGACAATCAGAAATACCTGAAATACCTCGCGGTCCCGCTGTTTCTGGCGCTGATTGGCGAAGTGATGGCCGTGATCCGAACCGTTGGCAATCCGGCCGCGTCCGATAAGCCCACCGGCACTGTCGAGTGGCTGGCTGACGGGATGTTCAAGCAGTACGTTCTGCCCTTCGAGGCCACTTCGGTTCTGATCCTGATGGCAATTGTCGGTTCGATGCTGCTGGCGCGCCGCGAAAGCAAGGCCGACACCAACAAAATCGAAGAGGCACTGATTGCCGCGCAGCAACCAACTGAAAAAGCCGAAGAGGAGGTCGCCGCTTAAACGGCGGTAAAATATATGGTTCCCCTGTCGTGGTATCTGGCGCTGAGCGCTGTTCTGTTCACCATCGGAGTTGTCGGCGTGCTGATTCAGCGCAATGTCATCGTGCTGTTTATGTGCATTGAGCTGATGCTGAATTCCGTCAATCTGACGCTGGTGGCATTTTCGCGGTATCTGGGCGATGTGACGGGGCAGTTGTTCGTTTTCATCGTCATGGTCGTTGCCGCCGCCGAAGCTGCTGTCGGGTTGGCGATCATCATTTCGCTCTTCCGCAGCCGTGAAACGCTCAATGTGGACGAAGCCGATTTGCTGAAGTTGTAAGTCTTGCGTGGCCGATAATCCGGTGGTTATCCAACCACTGACCACTGATCATTATGCTTAAATGGATCACCCTAGCGCCCCTGATCGGCGCAATTCTAAATGCGTTCCTCGGGAAGAGGCTGGGCGAAAAATTCGTCCGTATCAATGCGCCCTTTTGGATCGCCGTTTCGGCGGTGCTGGCGTTTCTGTCTTTCAATGAGTTGATACACAGGCCTGCTGATGCCGATGGCGTTCGCCGCGTCACCGAACATTTCTTCACCTGGATTTCAGTCGGCGAGTTCCGCGCCGACTTCGCCTACCTGCTCGACCCGCTTTCCGGCATCTACATTCTGTTCATCACCGGCGTCGGCTTGCTGATCCACATTTACGCGACCGGCTACATGCACGGCGATCCGGGCTATTACAGGTTCTTCACCTACCTGAACCTGTTTATGTTCATGATGCTGACGCTGGTGCTGGCCGATAACCTGTTGCTGCTGTTTGTCGGCTGGGAAGGCGTCGGTCTGTGTTCCTATCTGCTGATTGGCTATTACATTCGCAAGAAAGAAGCCGGCGACGCCGCCAAGAAAGCCTTCGTCGTCAACCGCATCGGTGACTTCGGCTACATGATCGGGATGTTCCTGATCTTCGTGACCTTCAAAACCATCAGCTTCGTTCCGAAAGGCGATGTTGCCAGCTTTCTGGAACAGGCCAAGTCCATCCCGGTGGAAGCCTTTGGCGTGTTCGGAGTGATGACCGGGATTTCGTTGTTACTCTTTGTCGGCGCGACCGGCAAATCCGCGCAGATTCCATTGTTCGTGTGGCTGCCGGACGCGATGGCGGGGCCGACACCAGTGTCTGCACTCATCCACGCGGCAACGATGGTCACGGCGGGTGTTTACCTGACAGCGCGTTGTAGTTGGGTGGTGGTCAAATCACCGACTGCGTTAATGGTGATTGCCGTAATTGGCGCGGCGACGGCGATTTTTGCCGCGACCATTGGTTTGGCGCAAAACGACATCAAAAAGGTCTTAGCGTATTCGACGGTTTCGCAGCTTGGTTATATGTTCCTGGCTTGCGGCGTCGGCGCATTTATCGCGGGCATCTTCCACGTGATGACGCACGCTTTCTTCAAAGCCTTACTCTTCCTTGGCTCTGGTTCGGTCATTCACGGAATGCACGAAGAACAGGACATTCGGAAGATGGGCGGGTTGAAGAAATATATGCCGGTTACTTTCGCCACGATGTTTGTCGGATGGCTGGCAATTTCCGGCGTTCCGCTGCTGGCAGGTTTCTTCAGCAAGGACGAGATTTTGTGGAAAACCTGGTCCACTGAAGCGCTGCCTCACGGCCTGGGAAAAGTGCTCTGGGGAGTTGCCGCGCTGACCGCTTTGCTGACGGCGATTTATATGACCCGGATGATGGTGCTGACTTTCTGGGGCAAAGAGCGCTTTGGGAAAGGGCACGACGATCATCACGCGCACGGTCATGATGCTCATGACGCGCATGGCGGTCATGGCAAACCGCACGAATCTCCGTGGGTGATGACGCTGCCGTTGATCATTCTGGCGGTGCTGTCCATCGGAGGTGGCTACGTTGGCGTTCCGGCGATTTTGGGAGGCGCGAATCATTTTGAGCACTTCCTGGAACCGGTCATTGCGCATGTTGGCGGTGGGCATGCGGCAACAGAGTCTCACGCAGCCGCAGGCAGTGAAGCGACTCGGACAGAGAGCACAGCCTCGCCAGCTCCGGCCAAAGCGGAAGAACATCACGACACCGGGACGGAATGGGCACTGATGATCCTTTCCGTGGCTCTTGGTCTGGTCGGCATCGGGATTGGTTTTGCCGTTTTTAGCAGGAAACCAATGACACACATGCCGAGCCTGCTTGAAAACAAATACTACGTTGACGAACTTTACGACGCTTCGGTCGTCGAGCCGCTTGAACACACTTCGCGTTCTTTCCTCTGGAAAGTTGTGGATGTGAAGCTGATTGACGGCTTCGTCAACGGCGTGGCGAAAGTTTTCGGTGGACTGGCCGGAGTGCTCCGTTACACGCAGACAGGCTTTGCGCGCGGGTATGCGGCGGTGATCCTGATCGGCGCAATCGTCGTCATCGGTTATTTCGGCTATATCGCGTTGAAGTAGTACGCAGCGAATCATTATGAATCTCATCACGATTACAACGTTTTTGCCGCTGGCTGGCGCGATTGTCCTGTTGCTGCTGTCGCTCCGGGCCAATTCCGGAAGCGGTCAAAAGCAATTCGACAATCAGCACCGGTGGATCACCCTGGCGGTGACAATCGTCACTTTCATCGTTTCGCTGGGGCTGCTGAAAGGCTTTGACGGCTCGAATCCGGCGGCGCAGTTTGTGCAGAAGACGCCGTGGATCGGCGCGCTGAATGTGTATTACAACGTCGGCGTGGACGGCCTGAGCATCTGGCTGGTGCTGCTGACGACATTCCTGATGCCGATTTCGGTGCTGGCAAGCTGGCATGTCACGAAGCGCGTGCGCGAATACATGCTGTTTATGCTCATTCTGGAAATGGGCATGATCGGCGTGTTTGTCTCGTTGGACATGTTTCTGTTCTACATCTTCTTCGAGATTACGCTGATTCCGATGTACTTCCTGATCGGCGTCTGGGGCGGCGAACGGCGCATTTACGCGGCGATCAAGTTTTTCGTTTACACGGTGGTCGGCAGCCTGCTGATGCTGGTCGCGATCATCGGCGTCTATTTTTACTGCGGAAGCACCTTCGACATTGCGGAGATCACCAGCAAACTGGCGGCGAATCCGAATCTGATTCCTGGCAACATCAAGATCTGGCTGTGGCTGGCGTTCGCACTGGCGTTCTTCATCAAGGTTCCGCTGTTCCCCTTCCATACCTGGCTGCCGGATGCGCACGTCGAAGCGCCAACCGCAGGTTCGATCATTCTGGCAGGCGTGCTGCTGAAGATGGGAACCTACGGCTTGATGCGATTCAACCTGCCGTTCTTCCCGGACATTTCGCTGAAGGCCGCTCCTTGGGTAATGGGCCTGGCGGTCGTCGGCATCATTTACGGCGCGCTGGTGGCGATGGTGCAGCCGGATATGAAAAAGCTGGTGGCGTATTCGTCGGTCAGTCACTTGGGCTTCGTCGTGCTGGGGATTTTTGCCTTCACGGATCAGGGAATGCAGGGCGCGCTGTATCAAATGCTGGCGCACGGCATTTCAACCGGTGCGCTCTTCCTGTGCGTCGGCATGATTTATGACCGCCGTCATACGCGCCAGATTGCGGATTTCGGCGGTATTGCGACGCCGATGCCGAAGTATTCGACGATGTTTCTGATCGTCTCGCTTTCGAGTTTGGGGTTGCCGCTTCTGAACGGGTTCATCGGCGAATTTCTGATTCTGCTGGGCACCTTCGCTTCGCCGGTTCCGCACGCCAGATTGTTCGCCGTGCTGGGCGCGACAGGCGTGATTCTGTCAGCGGTCTATCTGCTGTGGATGTTGCAGCGTGTGCTGTTTGGCGAAGTGGACAGGCAGGAAAACGCCAAGCTGGAAGACATGGATTTGCGCGAGAAATTCGCGATTATCCCGCTGGTGGCGTTGGCGGTGGTGATGGGTGTTGCGCCGATGCTGATCCTGCGAACCACTGAAAAATCCGTCAACCTGGTGAAAGAGGCTGTCGTCGGAAAGTCGGCCAAGGTCGCTGTCGTCCCCGCGCCTGCTGGCGATCACACCAACGCCGGGCAGGGAAAGTAAATTTCTAAAAACAATGCAACTCGATCAATATAACCTCAATTATTGGGCTATCGCGCCGGAGATCATCACTTCGCTGGCGGCCGTGGTGATCATGCTGGTGGACGCCCTGTCGAAAAAAGGCGCACGCAAGGTCAATGCCGGAATCGCGCTGGTCAGCTTGGTTCTGGCCCTGGTCGCGGTTTTCGGGCTGCGCTCGGTCGGCAGTGGCAGCTACTTTTCCGGAATGGTGGTGATTGATCCGATCCGGCTTTTCTTTTCGGTCACGGTTTTGATTGTGGCGATTGTCGTCACTTTGCTGGCGAGCCAGTTTTTGCGCGATGAAGCGTTGCCGCCGGGCGAGTTCTTTTCGCTGATTATGTTCGCGACCGTGGGAATGCTGTTGCTGGTGGCGGCGGGCGATTTGGTGACGGTGTTTCTGGGACTGGAAATCGCATCGATCACGACCTACGTCATGGCCGGGTATCGCCGATACGACACGCGCGCTACCGAATCGTCGCTGAAGTATTTCCTGCTCGGTTCGTTCGCGACGGCATTTTTGCTTTACGGCATGGCGTTGGTGTATGGCGCGACGGCGACAACGAACATTGCGGCGATCAGTGCGACCATTGCCAGCGACAAAGTTCTTCATCCGGCATTGCTGCTGATCGGCGCGGCCATGATGCTGGTTGGGTTCGGCTTTAAGATTGCCGCCGCCCCATTTCATCTGTGGACGCCGGACGTTTATGAAGGCGCGCCGACCATCGTCACCGGCTTTATGAGCACTGGGCCGAAGGCTGCGGTCTTTGCGGCATTTCTGCGCGTTTTTGCCGAAGGTTTCACGGCGACAAGTTCGCCGCTGGGGACGAATCTGCATCATACCTGGGTGATTGTCATCGCTGTCATCGCTGTTTTGACGATGACCATTGGTAATGTCATCGCGCTGGTGCAGAAGAATATCAAGCGCATGCTGGCGTATTCATCCATTGCTCATGCGGGTTATGCGCTGGTCGGATTTGTAACAGGCGATTTCGCCCCTGTGGCGTTTTATATGCTGGCTTACTCGATCATGAGCGTCGGCGCATTCGCGGTGATTCAATTGCTGGCGCGCGCCGGAGATCAAAAGACCGAAGTTGGGGATTTTGCCGGGATCGGGTTTGAATCTCCCGCCTTGAGTTTTTCACTGGCCATCTTCCTTTTCAGTCTGGCGGGCATCCCGCCGACCGCCGGTTTCATGAGCAAGTTTTACATCTTCAAATCGGCCTGGGATGGCGCGCCAACGTTGCGCTGGCTGATTATTGTGGCGGTCATCAACAGCATCATCTCGGTTTACTATTATCTTTACCCGATTGTGGTGATGTTCTTCCGCCCGCTCGCGCCCGGATTTGTCAAACCGCGAATCAGCGCGATGACGGCAGTGGCATTGATTCTGACACTGATTGGCACGCTTTATCTGGGCCTTATGCCGAACCGTGTGATGAGCGCGATGGGAAGTGGGAGTCGTACCGCACAAACGCAACAACATCAGCCGGCGCCTGCTCAAGCCCTGCTGAAGTAAATTTCGGCGGCTGTATCTTCGTTTCTGAAAGGCAAGTACCTGTGGATAATGGGCTTGCCTTTCTCATTTTGGGGACGCCCATGGGAAATGGGAAAAAGTGAAAAGTTAGACCTCAGTAAGTCGGACGTCCCTATTTTTGAGGGACACTTTCTCTATACGCAATATGGCGTAATGGTCGGGGTAGATGAAGACGGCCAAGAAGTACGCCAGACTCATAGACCGCAATTTCTTCGCGTCCGGATCAGAATTGAGGGAGGCAGGTTGGTTGTGTCGCCTAGACACCGGAAACATGCCGAGAAATACCGTGACATTGTCAATTCGTTAAATTCGATTCAACGAATCGTGCTTATCCCAGCGCTCTGGAAACGAGCAAGCTTCTTCCCCATCCTGATTTGCATTTGCTGTCTGCTTCTTTGGAGCATTGATTATGCCCTGGAGCCTGTTACCGAATGGGTTCAGGGGTTTTGGGATTTGGACCCTTCTCTCATCCGGATCGGGTTTGGCGTTTTGGGAATGCTGTTCCTTACCCTGCCCTGGATTTGGCAGGTCTGGCATAAGCTTTGGCGGACGGTTGTTTACTCGAAAGTAGTTGTCAGCACGCGTAAAAACACTTTCCTTTTTTACATCAGCTCATGGAAAGAGGCGGATGTCGTCAATCTTCTGCTTCAAGCCGGGTTGCCAGTGAGAGGCGAAATTCTCGAGGAAGAGTAATCGGTCTTATTTTATGTGAATGGGGTTCGTGTTTATCCACGGGCGCTGTTCGCCATCCACCGTCAGACAAATCTCGGCTCGGTACACAATCCGCCCCACATGTTTCATGGCCGATTTCAATCAGAAAGGCGTCAAGGGCGGAAGTCCGCTGGTATGCGGGTTGCTTGAATGAATGAATCCTTGATTGAAGACAAAGGGGAACTCTGAAATATGAAATTGAGCGCCAGACTGGCTTTGCTTCTCACGCTTTCGGTCGGCGTGGTGATGGCTGTGGCGACTCTGATCACGCTACACCAACGAGAAGGCAGATTGCGCGAGGCGGCGCGCGAAGAAGTTCGATCCCACGCCATGACATTGCGGATCGCTTTAGAAGAAGACTACCTGACCGGGCGGATGCTGGATGCGCAACGGCTCATCAACCGGCTGCGCGAGAACACAGGCGTTTACAGCGTGGTGTTGTTTGACGCCGCCGGCGAAATTGCCGGCATTTCCAACACCCTGGCGCCGGAAGAATTCAAGTACCGAAACGAAGCGCGACAAGTGATCGCCAGCGGGAAAACGATCGAAATCGGACGCAGCATCGGCGGCGAAGATTATCTCTCGCTGGTGATGCCGATCGAAGGGGAATCGCGCCGCGTCGGCGCCCTCGAAATCGTGCAACCGATCTCCTTCGTCAAAAAACACATTGCGCGGGCGCGCACCGATATTGCGGTCACGACGGTGCTGGTGTTTTTCATGATCTTGCTGGTGGTGACGGTGGTGATGCGCTACAACCTGGCGCGCCCCATCGAGGAACTGCTGGAAGGCGCCGTGGCGGTTGGGCGCGGCGATTTGAATTATCGCGTAATCGTGCGGTCGCGCGCGGGGGAGTTGGCGCGTCTGGCGCAGGAGTTCAACCGCATGGCCGACCGTCTGGCCGAACAACGCGCGGCAGCCGCGCGCGAAGCCGAGGAGCGGTTGGCGCTGGAACGTAAACTGCGGCAAAGCGAGCAACTGGCCGCCGTGGGAAGCCTGGCCGCCGGTGTGGCGCACGAAATGGGGGCGCCCCTGCAAGTGATTGACGGGCGCGCCAAACAATTGCTGAATCACCCCGACGCAACCACGGAAACGCGCCAGCGAAACCTGACCATCATTCGCCAGCAGGCCGAACGCATCACGCGCATCGTCCGGCAGTTGCTGGATTTGGCGCGCCCGTATACTTTGAAGCTTCAGTCGGTTCAATTGCCGCACCTGGTTCGCGAAACCGTCGAATTGATCGAGACGCAGGCTGAGGGCGCCGGCGTCAAGATTGAACTTTCGCTTGATTCCTCCGCCGTGGCGCAGGCGGATCGCCAACTGATTCATCACGTGCTGCTGAATCTTTGCCGGAATGCGATTCAAGCAATGCCGCAAGGTGGGTGGTTGCGAATTGAGTGTTTACCGGGAGCCGGGACGAAAGAAGGGCGACGGTTCGCCGCCTTGCGCGTGGCGGATACGGGCGAAGGCATCGCGCCCGAACATCTGAGTCAAATTTTCGTCCCGTTTTTCACGACCAAAGAAGTCGGCCAGGGAACGGGGCTGGGGCTGCCTGTTTCCCGCCGTATCATCGAAGAGCACGGCGGCTGGATCGAAGCCGCCAACCGCGCCGAGGGCGGCGCGGTCTTTACCGTGTATCTGCCGCAGGCCAGGGATTCGGCGGAAAAGGCCGCCGGGCAGACGTTGGCGGAAGGAGCGATTGCATGAAGGCCAGAATCTTGATTGCCGAAGATGATGCGGACCTGCGCGATTTGTTGCAGGACGAACTGGAAGACGCCGGCTATGAAACGCTGGCGGCGATTGACGGGCGTGCGGCGCTGGCTCACATCGAACGCGAACAGGAACGTCTTGACCTGCTGCTGACGGACGTGCGTATGCCCGGCGCGGGCGGCGGAGAATTGCTGGCCGCCATGCGCGCGCAACGTTCGGAAGCGCCAGTCATTGTCATCACCGCGTTCGGCTCCGTCGAACAGGCGGTGGAGATGGTCAAGGCCGGCGCGTTTCAGTACCTGACCAAGCCGTTCGACACGGATGACCTGCTGCGCGCCGTGGCCGAAGCGTTGGAGGGCAGCGCCCCGCAACGCGAACAGGCGCGCTTGCGCAGGGAATTGCCGAACGCGCCGGCGCGCATCATCGGCGCTTCGCGACCGATGCAGGAACTGTTCAAACTGATCACCCGCGCCGCGCGCAGCGCCAGCACGGTGCTGATCACGGGCGAATCCGGCACGGGCAAGGAATTGGTCGCGCGCTCCGTCCACGACGCTTCGGAGCGCAAGGGCGCCTTCGTTCCCGTCAACTGCGCGGCGATTCCCGCCGAGCTGATGGAATCGGAATTATTCGGCCACACGGGACAGGCCTTCACCGGGGCCCGGCAGGCGCGCGCCGGACTGTTTGAATCCGCCGACAGCGGCACGCTTTTTCTGGATGAAATCGGCGAAATGCCGCTGGCCGTGCAGCCCAAATTGCTGCGCGTGTTGCAGGAAGGCATGGTGCGCCGCATCGGCGCCGACCGCGAACGCGAAATCAACGTTCGCGTCATCGCCGCCACCAACCGCAATCTGGAAAAGGAAGTAAGCGAAGGGCGCTTTCGCGAAGACCTCTACTGGCGATTGAATGTCATCCATCTGCACCTGCCGCCGCTGCGCGAACGTCCGTTCGACATCCCGCTGCTGGTCGAGCACTTCCTCAACAAACTGGCCGAAAAATCCAGGCGGACGGCGCCGGACATCCTGCCCGAGACGCTGGCCGTGCTGACGGCTTATTCATGGCCGGGAAACGCGCGCGAACTGGAAAACGTGATTGAACGCGCCGTCGCGCTGGCTGAAGGCGACAGCCTGACGCCGGAGGATTTGCCCGAGCGCGTGCGCTCGAATGGGCAAACCGGCAACCTGCTCGCCCGCGCCAGCGAACGCCGCATGACGCTGCGCGAACTGGAAAAGGAATACATCATCGAGGCGCTGCGCCTGACGGTCGGCAATAAATCGCGCGCCGCTGAAATCCTCGGCTTCGACCGCCGCACCCTGCACCGGAAACTGGACGAATACCGCGCCGAAGACCCGTCTTTTCATTTGTGACTCCGGGCACGTCTGTCTCACCTTGTCCCAGCCTTGAGGCGATTTGTCACTCCTTCCACAACCCAATGCCCGCTGTGCCTGCGCGCGCGCGTCGGCACGGGCTTTGCCTAATTGATTGGCGCGCGGCGAGTGCGGGAAATTGCCGGGCGCGATCTTTTGAAACGGAATCTTGATTTGCGCGCCGTATTAGGGCGACTCCCCGCGAAAGCGGGAACGGCGCGCCTGGCCTCGGAAAGATGGAAACATCCTTCCGAGGCTTTTTTCTTTCTGGCAGATGCCGAGTCGTTGCCAGGGCGCTTGCGGGTTGTCTCAGCTTGACTCATCGCCGTGGCGAGTTGTCTCACCTTTTCCTCAATTCGCCGAATAAAACGTCGAAAACGCAACGCTTCGGAACCGTCAAGTCGTGGCACATTCGTTGCAATATTGTCTGGCGTGAAAAGGTTACGAAGTAAAGCGGTTGCAGCGTTTGCAACCGCAGGTAGCCAGAGAAGAACTGGACAATAACTTACTGAACAAGGAGAAAGAGATATGAAAAAATTTGGGAGCAACTTTCTGATGGCGCTGATGTTTTGTGTTGCGGTGGCGGCGGTGTCGCTGGTGCAAGCCAAAGATCGCAGGAAGACCGTCACCTTCACCGAAGACATCCTGGTTAATTCCAAAATCGTCAAAAAAGGATTGTATGAGGTCAAATTCGATTCCGAGACCAGTCAAGTGATGATCCTACAGGATGGCGATGTGGTGGTCGCTGCCAAAGCCGAAGTGCAAATGACCGACAAGAAAGCGCCTTTCAGTTCGGCGCGATTCTCCACCACGGATCGGGGCAAAGTGCTCACCGGCATCACCTTCGCGGGTGACAAGCGGCTAATTGTGATCAGCGAGCTCACGGAATCGGGCGATGAATAAGCTTCGCCGGCATCGGCGCAGGTTGAACCTGCCGGGAGATGAGGC
This sequence comes from Heliomicrobium sp., assembly GCA_021155085.1. Lineage (GTDB taxonomy): Bacteria > Acidobacteriota > Blastocatellia > RBC074 > RBC074 > RBC074. Next base: position 44,912 of record JAJNQA010000035.1, read on the forward strand.
TGGCTTGGGATGAATTTGGACGAGAGGCCAGGGGAGGCTGAAAAATAAAGGGCCCTCTCGTCCTGCAGTCCCGCCGCTCAGCCGAAGCGTTGAGCGGCGGGCAGGTCAGGAGAAAAACATGAACTCAGAAGGGCGATACAAAAAACTTACAGGATGGGGAGAGAGGCAAATCATTTACGCCGCCACCCTGCTCGGCATTATCGGAGGCTGCGTGGCGCTGATCCTTTTGGGTTGAAGACAGTGAGAAGGAAGATCGGATTGTGTCGCCGCCAGGAACGGGCGGCGGCACAATTTCGTTTGAAGACGAAAATCCAAATACCCTTTTTAAGGTTTGGCGACGCGCATCGGATTGGCATAAATCCACGGACGCAGTTCGCCATCCACCGTCAGCCAAATCTCGGCTCGGTAAACCCCCGCTTCACTCAGCGCAAAGTTCAACTTGTCGGAAATCATTTCCTGAATGACTTTACCGTCGCGGAAGAGTTTGATCGTACCGGCGACGGGCGCGGCCAGCCGCAGCTTCAATCCCTTTTCCAGTTTCACTTCATCGCCCATCACGCCGATTCGTTTGTCATTACGTTCAGCGATGAAGGCAAAGCCAGTCGCATCGCATAGCCAATCGTGCGCGACGTAGGCGTGGCCTTGCCGCAGCGCCTGCCGGACGCTGGATTCATTCAGTTCATTCAGCAGGATGTGTGTGGCGACGAAACTCAAGCTGCGTTCGTAAGGATCAAGATCGAGTTTGGCGATGATGTCGCCAGCCTGGCGGCCTTTCAGCATTTCGGCAATGCGTGGGGCTTGCGCGGTGGTGATTTTGCGTGGCGGGTCCGGGAAGGCCGTGACTTCAATTGCATCGTTGCTGACGGCTTTGACCGTGAAAACCTGGTTGTGATGGCAGTCGTTGGCGGCAACGCCGGTCAGGCGATGAGATGGCAGGTCGCGGTCCCACTTGGCGATGACCGTTGGCAGGTAATCCTGCAAAGCGCCGAAGACTTCCGCCGGGAATTCGGCCACGGCTTGTTCGATCTGCTTCAGCCGGTCGGGATTGGTGAAGGAGCCTTGCAACCATTTGACGAATTCGCCTTCGTCCATCAAGTCGGAATGGATGTTGTATATTTCCAGGCCGTCCAACTCGCCAGTTTCCCAGTCGGGCTTCTCTTCGACGTGTGATAGAAAGATGTTGCCACCGTCCTGCTTCACCAGCCGGACATACTCTTCGCGTGACTTGAAGCTTTTGTTGATATGCGCCGCAATGATCGGGCGTTGCGGGTAAACCAGAAAGCCTTCGCTTTCCGCGCCGGGAATGAACAGCACGCCGTCACGAAGCCCGCGCCAACTGTCGTTGATGAAATCCTTCGGCGGGCGAACGTGATCAGTCAGCATGATGATTTTGACGCCGACATTTTTCGCCGCCGCCAGCAACTCAGGACGCGTGCCGCCAGTGTGAGCGGAATCTTCAGCGTGGGCGTGCAGGATGGCCTTGGTATCGGTCAGACCGGTGCGCAGCGAAACATTTCCACGCAGCCGTTGAAACTTTTGCAGGTCTTGATTCACCGCGCGTAATCGTTCCAGGTTCAGGCGTTCAATGGTCGAATATTTCCGGCCTGCGCCGAGCCTTGGTTGTGCTGTCACAGTGGAATTATTGGACTGGCTTGCGAAAGGCAAGGCAAGGAGAGCGAAAAGCAAGGTTAGTGACAAGCAAAGTCGAATCATAATTTTCCATTGTTCTTTCTATTTACGGGAACTTCCGGGACGAGCGTCCAGCAGCAGCTTGAGTTTCAGCGTTTTAGCCTCAATCTTCTTGGCCAGCCGTTTCCGCTCATCGTCTTCCGTGCAAGCGGCCAGTTTGGTTTTCAATTCTTCAATCTCTTTCATCAGTTCCACCTCCACCGGCAGGCACTTGGCGCTTTTCAGCATGGAATACCCCAGCCGCAAATCCGCAGGCGTGGCAAAGTAATCGTCGAGATCAATCGGCTGCCCCTTGCCGGGCAGGTTGTCGAACTCGCCGGCGTCCATTGCTTCACGAATTTTCTCTTCAATCAGTTTTCCAAACATAACTTAATTGAGAATCCAAAGCCTTACGCTTAGACTGTGCGTGATTTTCATCAACCGTTGGGCACAGAATCACACTCACTTTCACCGTTTTCAAGCGAGCATGAAGAATCAGATCGGAAATAACGTCCGTGCTGCCGTTCGTCATCAGTACGAAGAGCATGGCGTTGAAGGATACTATTCGCAGTTCGGCGCTGATTACCGAAACCCGCATGAATCCGCCATTCGAGAGGTGTTGCAGCACGCCGTCCAACGCTGGCGGTTGGACTTAAACCGCGTGCTGGATCTGGCCTGCGGCAGCGGTGAAGTGACGCTGGCTTTACGGGAACTGGGTTGCCAGACAGTTGATGGAATTGACCCGCATACGGGCGAGGCGTACCTGGCCAGGACCGGATTGCAGGCGGAAGAGTTCAGTTTTGAGCAAATTGCGGAAGGCGCGCTCACCGGGCGGCGATATAGCTTGATTGTTTGCAGCTTCGCCATGCACTTGATTGAAGAATCCTGGCTGCCGGCGTTGCTGGCGCAAATCGGTTTCATTTCCCGATGCCTGCTGATCATTACACCGCACAAGCGCCCGGACCTGAAAGACGGGTGGGGGTGGAGGCTCGAAGACGAATTCGTGATCGAGCGAGTGCGGGCAAGGCTTTATCAATCGAAGACGTAAATGATATTTCAGGAGGAACAATGCCCCCAACCTTTCTGCTTTTCCAGACGGACACCGCGCGGCTGGGCGCGATTGATTACGTTGTGCTGGCACTTTATTTCGCGGTGATTTTCGCCATTGGCTGGTATCACTCGCGCAAGGAACGAACGACAGCGAACTACTTTCTGGCCAGCCGCGACGTGGCCTGGTGGGCGATTGGCGCATCACTTTTTTCGTCGAATATCGGCAGCGAGCATTTCATCGGTCTGGCGGGAAGCGGCGCTTCGACGGGAATGGCGGCGGGACACTTTGAATGGATGGCGTCGTTGATGGTGCTGATGCTGGGCTGGGTATTCGTGCCGTTTTATCTGCGCTCGAATGTTTACACCATGCCGGAATTTCTGGAGCGCCGTTACAGCAGCGCCTGCCGGACTTATCTGGCCAGCATTTCATTGATTGCGTATGTCTTCACCAAAATCGCGGTTGCCATTCTGGCCGGGGCGATTGTGTTAAAGGCGGTGCTGGGCTGGGGAATGGTGGAAAGCTCGCTGGCGCTGGTGATTGCGACAGGGATTTACACTGTCGGAGGCGGGCTGGCGGCGGTGATCTACACCGAAGTGATTCAGACGGTTATTCTGGTGGTCGGCGCACTGGTGTTAATGTTTATCGGGTTGGATCAAGTGGGTGGGTGGTCAGGCTTGCAGGCGAAAGTTCCAGCGGACTTTTTCCACATGATGAAGCCGGCTTCCGACAGTAGTTTTCCGTGGACGGGGATTTTTTTCGGCGCGCCGATTCTGGGTATCTGGTACTGGTGTACGGATCAAGTCATCGTCCAGCGCGTGCTTTCGGCCAAGGACATTGGAAATGCAAAAGCCGGGACCATCCTGGCGGGCTTTTTGAAGATTCTGCCGGTCTTTATGCTGATTGTGCCGGGAATGACGGCGCGGGCGCTTTATCCGCAGGAGATGACGGCGGATTCAAACGCGGCGTTTCCCTTGCTGGTGGTGCGGCTGATGCCCGCCGGATTGCAGGGCGTGATGGTTGCGGCGATGCTTGCAGCGTTGATGTCCAGCCTGAGCGCGGTGTTCAATTCCAGTTCGACCATCTTCACCATGGACTTTTACAAGAAGTTCAAGCCGGAAGCTTCGGAGAGGGAACTGGTCAACGTTGGACGAGTCGCGACGGTTCTGATGGTTTTGCTGGGGTTGGCGTGGATTCCCTTTATCGGACGAATCAGTTCGCAGTTGTGGATTTATTTGCAGAGCGTGCAGGCGTATGTTTCGCCGCCGATTGCGGCGGTTTTTCTGTTCGGACTCTTCTGGAAACGGATTAACGCGCAGGGCGCGATTGCGTCGCTGCTGACGGGATTCGTGCTCGGCGCGGCGAGATTCATTCTTGAGGTCCAACTCGCGGGCCGGCAGCTTTCCGGCTTTCCGGAGTTTTTCGTGCGGATGAATTTCCTGCACTTTGCGGTGTTAATGTTCGTCATCTGCCTGATGGTTCTGATTGTCGTGAGTTTGGTAACGCCCGCACCGGAGGCAAGCAAGGTTGCCGGGCTGACGTTTCAAACGGTCAGGGAAAAAATTTCCATGAACGACGCCGAATCCTCCAGTATCCTGGCGATTCCGGCTGAAGTGGAAACGCCCGCACAACGAACGATCAATCTGGTATTTGCCGTTGGTCTGGTTGTTATCATTATTTTCCTGTGGATTTATTTTGCTTAAAACCTCGATTGACGCGCCAACAGGCGGCGGCAATGCTGCGGCAGCCGCTGCGCGAGCTGCGCTACGGACGGCTGCGGCTGGTGATGGATTTTTACGTCCCTTTCCAGATGTTTCGCCTGAAGCTGGAGAATGGCAAGCAAACGCGCGAATTGCTGATGGCGGCAGACATGGTCACGGGTGGACTTGATCCCTACCAATTTCCCGAAGCGCCGGCAGGCGGGGAACTGGCGCGAATTGACACCGTGCGTTGCGCGCCGGTACTGCTCGGTGAAACGGGATCACTGAAGCTGCTTGAAGCGAGAATGAAGCGGGAAGCCTTTCAAAAAGGGTTTTTCAAGCTGGGCGAATTGAAGATCACCGGAGAGTTGATTTCCAGTTTTTATTTGCCCTATTGGATTGGCGTTTACGAACGCAACGAGCAGGCGGGTTTGGAAGTGATTGATGCGCTGCGAGGACGATTCGAAGGCGCGAAGTTGCGCGAGATTGTGACTGAATGGTTTTTTCAACAATGATTGTTTTTCAGGAATTCAAAGAACGGTTTCGACGGGTTTACGGTATTGAGCCGCGCGTCTTTTCCGCGCCAGGCCGCGTCAATCTGATCGGCGAACACACCGATTACAACGATGGTTTTGTTTTACCGATGGCGATTGACCGGCGGACTTATGTTGCCGCCGCGCCGCGCCAGGATCAGCGCGTGCGTTGCGCTTCAACAGGCTTTGATGGGCTGGTTGAATTTGATTTGAGCGCGCCGCTAAAACCGGCGGAAGATTGGGCGAATCACGTCCGGGGAATGGCGGCCTGCCTGTTGCGCGATGAGTTTCCGCTGCGCGGCGCGGATTTACTGGTTTCGAGCGAAGTCCCCGTCGGCGCGGGATTGAGTTCTTCCGCGGCGCTGGAGATTGCGGTCGGATTGGCCCTGCTGAAGATTTCCGGCCAGCCGGTTGACCCGGTGGATTTGGCTTTGGCCGCGCAACGGGCTGAACAGGAATTCGCCGGGACTCAGTGCGGGATTATGGATCAGTACATTGCCTGTCTGGGAATCGCAGGGCACGCGCTGCTTGTTGACTGCCGCAGTCTGGAATATGAAGCCGTGCCCATTGATTTAAGCGGAACTCGCATCGTTATTTGCAATTCGATGGTCAGGCACGACCTGGCGGCGGGGGAATACAACATGCGCCGGGCGGAATGTGAAAAGGCAGTGCGGCGCCTGGCCGCACACCTGCCGGGCATTCATTCGCTGCGCGATGTCGAATCAGAGGAATTCGATTTGTGGGCAGGTGCTTTGCCGGAGGTCATCCGCCGTCGCGCGAATCACGTGATCACCGAAAATGCGCGGACGCTGGCCGCGGTTGAAGCGCTCAGGAAAAGTGACTTCACTCAATTTGGAAAACTGATGTATGCCTCCCACGAAAGCCTCCGCGACGATTACGAAGTCAGTTGCCGCGAGTTGGATTTACTGGTCGAAATCGCCAGAGGCTGCGCGGGCGTGTTCGGCGCGCGAATGACTGGCGGTGGCTTTGGCGGATGCACCGTCAATTTAGTGAGAGGCGATCAGGTTGAAAATTTCATCACCACAATCACTCAAGCATATGAACGCGAGACCGGTTTGAAGGCGGATTGTTATGTTTGTCAGGCGTCAGGGGGCGCGCGGGAAGAGCAGTGAAATGCCGGAAACATTCTGATTGTCAGTAGATAGACTTGCTCGTATAATGCAAATCCTCAAGTGGAAAGTGCCGGAAGCAATTAGTATCTTCTTCCCGGCAATAAAAGCAGAAGCTCAAATTCGGAAACACAAACACTTTCTTGCCCCTGTGATGTTGTCGGCGCTCAGTATGAAGTGAGAGCGGACCCCAGTTCACTTCAGAAACATCGCCCGGTCACGTTCTGCGGTTGTTAAAACAGGAAGATGAATATGCCGGCCATAATTTTGATTTCAGGTCAGTTTAGAAAACCATATGCGTGGGTGCGTCACCTGATGATTTGTCTGGTGGTTTGTTGTGTTGTTGCGCAGAGCGCGTTGGCCGACCCGATTACTTATCGTCAATTGCGGCAAGATCAATCAGGACGCGCAGCGACGGTTGCATCCGTTCCCAAAGTTGTACGCACGGAGGACCAGCAACAGGATCAAGGAACTTCGCAAGCGCAGGGACAATCACAAAGCAGACAAGCCGGGGTTGCGCAGGAAAGCCCAACGCCGCCTGAGTTTGTCCGCTTGCCTGATGGCCGCATTGTGCGTTACGGGCCAGGGATTGTTTGCGACGAAAATTGCGTTGAACCGATTGCCCCGGCGGCATTCCGAGGCCCCGGTCCTGGATTCTGGTGGCTGGTTCCGCCGATTGTCGCAGGCGGGATTTTGTGTGCGGTTCTCTGCCGTCCGGATCGAGATAATCCGCAACCCTCTCCGACGATCAACATTCCGTCCAGTCCACAACCAACCGTGACAGCTTCGCCCGGAATTTCGCCCACACCTTCGCCTTCCATGCAACCGACTCCGGAAATTCCAGAGCCAGGAACGCTGATATTGCTTGGCGCCGGTTTGAGCGCCCTGATCGCCCGCAGGCGGATGGCGGCAAGAAAGCAACAACGTTAGTTTGATCGTTTCTTCTCCCCGATATTTCAAGCCCGAGCTCCTATGCGGAGTCCGGGCTTTTCTGTTTGTGGTAAATTGGTTGTTGCCCGGAAAGGGAATGCAATGTGCAACTCGGCAGTACGTACACCGTTCTAATGCGGGCGCATTCATCATCACGCTGCGTGATTATCAAGAATTGAGAAGGATCGGTTATGAAGAGAATTGCCATCATTGCTTTGCTGGAGATCATTCTTGCAGTGATTCCAGCGCTGGCCCTGGCCTTTGACTGGGAACGGGCCGTGTCGCTTTATAAACAAGGCCAGTTTCGCGAAGCGCTGGGAGAGTTTCAGAAGGTTGTGACTGAGTATCCTGATCATTCCGACAGTTGGAAATATATCGGGCTGTCATACTACCAATTGAAGGAATTCAAGGCGGCGATCGAACCGCTCGATAAGGCGTTGACACTCAAACGCAAAGAGAACCGCTTTGACCCGGATCTGTTTCGCGCATTGGGGCAGTCGTATCTTGCGCTCAATCAGTTCGAACAGGCGCTTCCTTACTTTGAAACTTTGACGAAGTCGCAAGCCAATGTTGCGGTCAACTTTCACCTGCTGGGCGTGGCTTATTCCAACCTGAACCGCCCGGACGAAGCCGCTGACGCGTTTGGCAAAGCCGCCAGGCTTGATCCGAAGGACGCCGACACATTCTATTATCTCGGCGTCCAGCAATTCCGCACCGGCAAAATCGAAGAAGCGATTGTCACACTTCGCAGCGGATTGGCCGCCGATCCGAAAAACACTGAGATGCTGGGCTTGCTGGCGGAGTCCTTATTGCGGCAGGCCGCCAATCAGACGGACGAGCGAAAGACGAGCGCCATGTTTGATGAAGCTGTGCGTCTGGCGACGAACCTGAAAAGTCTGAAAGATGACACAGCGGCGGCTGAATTACTCGGGCGCGCCTACCTGGCGGCGAAGAAGTACGCGCAGGCGGAGGCTTTGTTATCGAAAGCGCTGGAAGGCACAAAACAACCACCCGCCACGCTCTATTTCAATTTGGGGTTTTCCCTGGCACAGATCAAATCCTGGCCTCGCGCGGCTGACATGTTCATCAATGCAGACAGACTGAACCCCGGCGATGTCAATACGCTTTACTATTTGGGCTATGTTTACGAAAACCAGCGCCGTTATCCACAGGCGCTCGAAGCTTACACAAAAGCGTTTGAAGCCAGTGGACGGAGTAACTCCGATATCAAAGCCAGCATTGACCGCGTCACCCCCCTGGCCAAACAGTAATTCTGTCTGTTCTGGAAAAGAGCCTTGCCGCAGCGATCTTAACCGCTGCGACAAGGCTCTTTTTGTTACTCTCAAAAACCCTGCCTGGACTTCATTTTACTTGTCACTCACTGGAACCTCGTCCTCGTCCTTGCCGGATTTGTCCTTGTAGAGTTTGGCGATTTTCTTTTCAGCCCCTGATTTCTCAATTTTGAAAACGGTCTGGCTGGTTCCATCCGAAATGCGCGCCAGGAAGTATTGGTCGCCGTAGCGGCGGAAGAGAAGTTTGGATTTATGTTTATCGGTTTGCTTGTCCTTGATGGTGACGAAGTTGATGGCTTTGCCGCCTTTATCCCTGCGCAAAAGCATATTGCCGGTATCTCCGACGGATTCGATGATGTATTCGCCCTTGGGAAACTTCTTTTTCCCAACCATGAACTCGAAGGGGATTTCCGCCCTGAGTCTGAATGAAAAGACCGGAGCCGTTGCGGCTGCCGCGCAACCGATGAGCAGGCTAAATGCGATGACGAGTGAAACGATGGATTTTTTCATGTGTCTCCTAAAGAGTTACGAGTGGCGGCAAGTGGGCCGACTCGGATGTTGGATCCGGGGGAAGTTGAATACTTGCGCGCATAAAGTATGGGCAACTCACTGCCGATTGCAACGCGGAACTCGCAGCTCTTCAGAGTAAGGCGGAAGCGTGGCGTAGTTCTTGTTGCATCGCAGCCAATGCCGATTTGATCGTTTGTGGAATTTCTATAGCAATGAACGTTCGCATCAGCGAATAAGCCTTCTTTAGGTACGCCGCATTCCCAGGGGTCACTTCAGTGACAGTAAAAACGTGACCGAAATGCGTTTACCCGTATCCAGGTGTATTTATTCGGAGCAGGTGTTGCCAGGGTATACAGAATGGTTCAAGCAAACGACTTGATAACGAGCGTTATCGTTCTGGCTACGGAGCTTATCCGAGGTTAGAGATGGAATACTGTTTGCTTCATCTCATGTGCTGCTTCAGTAGCATCAATACCTGGAGGCTGTAGCTCCTTATTATCAGGAATGGTTGCCAGGGACGTGTGGTTGACCAATCAGTAAATTACTTTTCAATGCAACTTATGAAGATTTGGCCAGGAAAACCTTACCCGTTGGGGGCGACTTGGGATGGCGTGGGCGTCAACTTTGCGCTGTTTTCCGAGAATGCCTCGGCGATCGAACTTTGCCTGTTTGATACCGATGGTCAGCAAACAACGATTATTCAACTGAAAGAAAAGACCAACCATGTCTGGCATTGTTATCTGCCTGAATTATTGCCTGGGCAACTTTATGGCTACCGAGTACATGGCCCGTATGAGCCACAAAGCGGCTCCCGGTTTAACCCGGCAAAACTTCTGCTGGATCCATATGCCAAGGCGATCAACGGAGATTTGAAATGGGATGATGCATTGTTCGGTTATGGCATCGGCAACGAGGCTGGAGATTTGTCACGCGATGAGCGTGACAGCGCGCCGTTTCTGCCCAAGTGCGCCGTGGTGGACGACAGCTTTCAGTGGGGCAATGACCGATTGCTTCGGACGCCATGGGATCGGACACTGATCTACGAATTGCACGTCAAAGGCTTTACTCAGCGTCATCCACAGGTGCCGGAAAATCTGCGCGGAACTTACGCCGGGCTGGCGCATCCGGCAGTAATCGAATATCTGCAAATGCTCGGCGTCACCGCCGTTGAATTACTGCCGGTGCATCAATTCATTCATGACCGGCATTTGCTGGAAAGAGGGTTGCGGAATTACTGGGGGTATAACTCCATCGGTTATTTCGCGCCGCAGAGTGAATATTCAAGCAGCGGTTGTGCCGGGCAGCAGGTGACCGAGTTCAAACAAATGGTCAAGGCGATGCACGCGGCAGGCATCGAAGTCATTTTGGATGTAGTTTACAACCATACGGGGGAAGGCAGTGAAATGGGGCCGACGCTCAGCTTTCGCGGCCTGGACAATCAATCGTATTACCGGCTCTCCCCGGAAGACCCGCGCTATTACATGGACTTCACCGGCTGCGGCAACACGCTGAACCTGACGCATCCCAACGTGTTGCAATTGATTATGGACAGTCTGCGTTACTGGGTTCAGCAAATGCATGTGGATGGATTTCGCTTTGATCTGGCTTCCACCTTGGCGCGCAAGCTGCACGAAGTGGATAAACTCGGTGCGTTCTTTGGCATCTTGCACCAGGATCCGGTTCTGTCTCAGGTCAAGCTGATCGCCGAACCCTGGGATGTGGGACCGGGCGGGTATCAGGTCGGCAACTTCCCGGTTCAATGGGCGGAATGGAACGGCATTTACCGCGACACGGTTCGAGGCTTCTGGAAGGATGATGGCGGGCTTGCTTCGAACCTGGCGTACCGGCTGACGGGCAGCAGCGATTTGTACGAAGAAGGCGGACGCAGGCCGCACGCCAGCATCAACTTCATCACGGCGCACGATGGCTTCACGCTGGCCGATCTGGTCAGTTACAACGAAAAGCACAACGAAGCCAATGGCGATGAAAACCGCGACGGCCATGACGATAATTTAAGCTGGAACTGCGGCAAGGAAGGGGCGACGGATGATCCAGGGGTTTTGGCCCTGCGTGCCCGTCAGCAGCGCAATTTTCTGGCGACGCTTCTGCTTTCGCAGGGCGTGCCTATGCTTCAGGCCGGAGATGAAATCAGCCGCACGCAACAGGGAAATAACAATACCTACTGCCAGGACAACGAATTGTCCTGGCTGGATTGGAATCTGGACGAATCGAAAAAACAGTTGCTCGAATTCACTCGCTTCGTCATCCGCCTGTTTCACCAGCAAACCGTGCTGCGCCGCCGGAAGTTTTTCCAGGGACGCAAGATTCGTGGTTCGGAAGCGCCAGATCTGGCGTGGTTCCGTCCGGAAGGCGAGATGACTGACGAAGACTGGAACGATCCCCTGCGCGCCTGTCTGGGGGTTCGTCTGGATGGAGATGCCATTGATGAAGTGGACCGGCGCGGCAATCCAATTAAGGGCGACACGCTGTTGCTATTGCTGAATGCACATCACGAGCCGCATGATTTCACCCTGCCCGCGCATCGTGAGGACGTCGAATGGGAGTTGCTGCTCGATACCCGCAACGCCCTGGGCCGGCCTGATGGTCCCGCACGGTTCAACGGCGGAGACGCTTATCCGATGGAATCCCGTTCGCTGGCGCTGCTGGCGCAGCGAACGAAATAGCAACTGTTACGAACGTTAAAGGAGTTCATATGGAAAACTACACTGGCGAAGGCATCCTGTCACAGGCAATTTTGGAAGCGATGCCGCCTGACGATCCACAGCCTGAGACCGTGGGCGGGAATGCAACGGACTGGAATGCCGAGCTTGAGCAGCGCATCAGCGAGCGGGCGTATCAGATATACCTGGAGCGTGGAGGCGAAGGCGGCGATCCCACCAGCGACTGGCTTCAGGCAGAAGCCGAAATTCGCGGCAGCAGCCAGGGGCTCGATGAAACCGAGGGGGTGAATGCGGTGGACGGTGAATCGCCGGAAAGCTATGGCGCTTCGGCGGGTGGCCTGTAATTCGGTCGTTTGGCATCGGCACCTGATCCCAGAGAGTGGCGGCAAGCGCCGTTACTTTCTGGGATTGCTGTTTGAGCTTCCATTGACGAAAAACTTTTCATGAAAAATACAAATGTAAGTAGACGGATGCAGGTTGGGGCGGAAATCGCTTCCAATGGTGGGGTTCATTTTCGTGTCTGGGCGCCACACCGGCGGAACGTGGCGGTCGTGATCGAAGACAACGCGCAGCCTGAGTCCGTCGAACTGCAACCGGAACCGGACGGTTATTTTTCAGGGCTGGCATCAACAGCGAAGGCCGGAACGCGCTATCGCTTCCGGCTGGATGGCGGGGACAGGCTGTTTCCCGATCCTGCCTCGCGGTTTCAACCTGATGGGCCGCACGGACCTTCGCAGGTGATTGATCCGAACACATTCCAGTGGTCGGATGAGGATTGGCCGGGCGTGGGGATTCGCGGTCAGGTCGTTTACGAATTGCACCTTGGCACATTCACGCCGGAAGGCACGTTTGCCGCCGCCGCACGCGAACTTCAGGAGCTTGCCGAGTTGGGCGTGACGGTCATTGAGTTGATGCCGGTTTCGGAATTTCCGGGCAACTTCGGGTGGGGCTATGACGGAGTGAATCTGTTCGCGCCAGCGCACATTTACGGCACACCTGACAATTTACGCAGTTTCGTGGACCAGGCGCACGCTGCCGGTTTGGGCGTAATTCTGGATGTTGTTTATAACCATTTCGGGCCGGAGGGGAATTATTTGTCGCAGTTCTCGCCGGATTACTTCACCGCCAAACATAAAACCGACTGGGGAGCGGCGATCAATTTCGACGGTAAAGACAGCGCGCCGGTCCGTGATTATTTTATTGCCAACGCTGCCTATTGGATCGAAGAATTTCACCTTGACGGCTTCCGGTTCGATGCGACCCAAAACATTTACGACAGCTCGGCGGATCACATTCTGGCCGCGATTGCCCGCAAAGTGCGCGATGTAGCGAAGGATCGTAAAACGATTCTGGTTGCCGAAAATGAACCCCAGCACGTCAAACTGGTGCAGCCGCCGGAACGCGGCGGATATGGTTTCGACGCGCTGTGGAACGACGACTTTCATCATAGCGCGATGGTGGCAATGACCGGGCGCAACGAAGCCTACTACATGGATTACCTGGGCAAGCCGCAGGAGTTCATCTCCGCCATCAAATTCGGATACTTGTATCAAGGCCAATGGTATCGGTGGCAGCGGCAGCGGCGGGGCACATCGGATTTCAGCCTGCCGCCGACGGCGTATGTCACCTTTATCCAAAACCACGATCAGATTGCAAATTCAGGCAAAGGCGAGCGGTGCCATTCACTGACCAGCCCGGGACGCTATCGTGCAATGACGGCGTTGATGCTGCTTGCGCCGGGCACGCCGATGCTGTTTCAAGGGCAGGAATATGCCGCTTCGCAGCCGTTCTGTTACTTTGCCGATCATCAGCCGGAACTGGCGAAACTGGTCTTCGCCGGACGTAATCAGGAACTCTCCCAATTTCGCAGCCTGGCCACGCCCGAAGCGCAGGCTTACTTGCGCGACCCGGCGGCGCCGGAAACCTTCGAGCAGTGCAAGCTGGATTTCAGCGAACGCGTTCGGAATAAGAGGATTTATCAAATGCATCGCGACCTGCTGAAGCTGCGGCGCGAAGTGGTGGCGTTTAACGCGCAGCGGCGCGGCGGCGTGGAGGGGGCGGTATTGCGCGACGAAGCTTTCGTCTTGCGCTTTTTCGGCGGCGGCGGTGTGGACGATCCGAATCCGCTGGATGACCGTGTGATGATTGTCAATCTGGGAATGGATGTGGTGCTGAATCCCGCGCCCGAACCCCTGCTGGCGCCGCCGGATGGCAAGGAGTGGGCAGTTCTTTGGTCGAGCGAAGACCCGCGCTACGGGGGGCTGGGAACTCCTCCGCTGGAAACGACTGAGAACTGGCTGATTCCGGGGCATGCGGCCATTGTGCTGTATCCGATTCGCCGCGCGGAAATGGTGGAAGAATCGCTGGCGCATCCAAACGCCGGTCAACCCTCAGAGGAGAAAAAGAATGACGACAAGTAAGATCGTGCGCAGCGTGGCGTGGCCAGGCAGGAAGGAAATGGGCGAGTTTCTGACGCAGGAATGGCTGGTTACGAACGGTCTTGGCGGGTACGCTTCGGGAACGCTCGCCGGAGCGCTGACCCGCCGGTTTCACGGACTGCTTATCGCCTCACTGCCTGCGCCGTTCGGGCGGACGATGATGCTGAACCATTTGACCGAAGAGGTGAAACTGGCCGATGGCACGACCTTTCAACTGGGTGGTGAAGAGCAGACCGACGGGATCAAACTGCCTTGTTCGCCTTGTCTGGCTGAATTCAGGCTGGAAGCCGGGTTGCCTGTCTGGCGGTATGAACTTGGCGAGGTCGAACTGGAAAAGCGCGTCTTCATGCCGCATTTCCAAAATACCACTTATGTCAGTTATCGCCTCCTGTCTGGCCATCCGGCGCGGTTGCGGCTGCGCCCGTATCTCTATCTTCGTCCGCACGAAGGAGCGGTGAGCGAGGCTTTGCCGGAGGAACCTTACGTGCTGACCATCGTTGGCGACCGGTATGAAATCTCCGCGCAGGCGGGCGGACAGTTCGGCGGGCAAACCGGCGGACTGAAAATGAACCTGCCTGCGCTCAAGTTGAAGCTCGATGGCGAGCAGGCTGCGTTGACACTGGACCGCGGGCTGATGAAGGACATCTTCTACCGCGTTGAGGCAGAGCGTGGCTACGATTCCAATGGGCTTTTGTGGAGTCCCGGCTATTTCAACGCGGACCTTTCCGCCGACCGCGACACGACGTTGATTGCCTCGACCGAAGAATGGGCGACCGTACAAGCGCTCAAACCGGCGGAAGCCTTAAAGGCCGAGCGTGTCCGCCGGGTGCGCCTGCTGTCCGCCGCTGCTCCGCAGGCGCGCGAGGGGCTGGGCGCCGAACTGGTGCTGGCGGCAGACCAGTTCGTGATCACCCCGGCCGGACGGATCGAAGAGACCGCCCGCGCCCGCGCCGCCGGCGACGAAGTCCGCACGGTCATTGCCGGCTACCACTGGTTTACCGACTGGGGCCGCGACACCATGATTTCGCTGGAAGGGCTGACGCTTTCAACGGGCCGGTACGCCGAGGCCGGCTGGATTTTGCGCACCTTCGCGCATTACGTTCGGGAAGGATTGATCCCGAACATGTTTCCCGAAGGCGAGCGCGAAGGGCTTTACCACACGGCGGATGCGACGCTCTGGTTTTTCCACGCGCTAAATCGCTATCTGCAAGCCACGAACGACCGCATGACTCTGCGCATCGTGCTGCCGATTCTGCAGAGCATCGTCAATTTCCACCTGAAGGGCACGCGCTTCGGCATCGGCGTGGATCATCGCGACGGATTGTTGAAACAGGGCGCGGAAGGTTACCAACTGACCTGGATGGACGCGAAGGTGGACAACTGGGTGGTCACGCCGCGACGCGGAAAAGCGGTTGAAATCAACGCGCTCTGGTACAACGCGCTGCGGCTGCTGGAAGGCTGGTTGGAGGAAGAAGGCGAAACGCAGGCGTCGCAGCAGATTTCCGGCCTGGCCGAGCAGACACGCCGCTCATTCAACGAACGCTTCTGGTATGCCGAAGGCAATTACCTCTACGACGTGATTGACGGTGAAAACGGAGACGACGCGGCCTGCCGTCCGAATCAGATTTTGTCCTTCTCGCTTGCGCATCCGATTCTCAATCACGAGCGCTGGCAATCTGTGCTGGAGGTCGTGCGCGAAAACCTGCTGACGCCGGTTGGCCTCCGTTCGCTGGCGCCGGGGCATGGGGATTACAAAGCGCGCTATGACGGCGATCTGCGTTCGCGGGATGCCGCCTATCATCAGGGGACGGTCTGGGGCTGGCTGATCGGCCCATTCATTGACGCCTGGCTGCGCGTCCATCCCGAAGATGCGCAAGGGAGGCGAAAACTGCTGGAAGGTTTTGCGCCGCATCTGGACGAAGCCTGCATTGGTTCTATCAGCGAGATTTTCGATGCGGAAGCGCCGTATACGCCGCGCGGGTGCGCGGCACAGGCCTGGAGTGTGGCTGAAGTTTTACGTTGCTGGATCAAGACAGGCTAATGTCTAACCCGAAACAAAAAATTACAAGCATGGAAATTTCTTTTAATTCGCGCGACTGTGAGTAGATCTATTGAGTCAAATTTTAATCAAATTTGATCTGTAGTCGGCTTCTAATCAGGTGGTCTACCCTTTGATCCCTTTGATGCGATGGATTGCCGCAAGAGAATTTCGTTCGGCCAACATCCCCAAGCATTCAATGATCGTTTGCTCGTCGTACTGCTTGCCGTGGAAGACCGTGCCCTTGGTTTCAGCAACGACCTTTTTGCAGGTCGTGCATTGCCATCGCTGACGGCCTTTGCGCGTCTAGCCGAATTTGCGTAGGTTCCCGGCGTTTACGCGCCCATAATCGGCGCACTTCTCGTTCCAGCAGAACGAACTGTGGTGTATTTACATACCCTCCCAGCGCGCTCCACTAGATTCCCCTTGCTTCTCACTTCGCCAATAGCAACCAATAAAACCCGTATTCATTGAAGGTCAGTTGATAGGGCTGATCCGTAATTTGCGGAAAGGGAACGCGGTACTGCATATCCACAGGTGTCAATCCTTCGTATGCGGACAGATCCAGTGCGACCGCCTGCGAAGAGCGCGACAGATTGTACGCACACAACACCGTTTCTGAATCGCTGTACCGAATAAAGGCCAGAATTTTCTTGTTCTCCGGTTCAACGAATTCAATCTCGCCCCGTCCGAAGACCGTGTGCCGCTGCCGCAAGGCGATCATTCCGCGCATCCATTGGAGCAGCGAAGTCGTCGTGCGCTGTTGGGCTTCGACGTTGACGGATTGGAAGCCGTACACCGGATCCATAATCGCGGGGAAATAAAGCTGCGCGAATTCGGCGCGCGAAAAGCCGCCATTGCGATCCGCTGACCATTGCATTGGTGTGCGGACGCCATCACGGTCATTAAGATAGATATTATCGCCCATGCCGATTTCGTCGCCGTAATAGAGAAAGGGACTGCCGGGCAAGCTGAACAGCAGCGCGTGCATCAACTCGATTCGTCTGCGTCCATTGTCCATCAATGGCGCGAGACGGCGGCGGATGCCCACGTTCAATTTCATCCGCGGGTTCGGCGCGTATTCGTGATACAGATATTCCCGTTCCTCTTCCGTCACCATTTCCAACGTGAGTTCGTCGTGATTGCGAAGGAACAAACCCCACTGGGCCGAAGGCGGGATGGGCGGCGTTGAATGCAGGATTTCGACAACGGGGGAACGGTCCTCCAGATGCATTGCGATATACAAGCGAGGCATGACCGGAAAGTGATAACACATCTGGCACTCGTGACCGCCGCCGAAATAGTCAATGACATCTGCCGGCCACTGGTTTGCCTCGGCCAGCAACAGCCTTTCGGAATAATTCGCCTCCACGAACGCCCGCAATTCCTTCAAAAACGCGTGTGTTTCCGGCAGATTTTCGCAGTTCGTTCCCTCGCGTTCGTACAGGTAGGGCACGGCATCCAGCCGGAAGCCATCCACGCCCAAATCCAGCCAGAACTTGACCACGTCCAGCATCGCCTGCCGCACCTCCGGATTGTCGTAATTCAAATCCGGCTGATGGCTGAAAAAACGATGCCAGTAAAACGCCCCGGCTTGTTCGTCCCAGGTCCAGTTCGAGCGTTCGGTATCGGTGAAAATGATACGCGTTCCAGCGTAACGGTGATCCGTGTCGCTCCAAACGTACCAATCGCGGTAAGGCGAATCCGTTGAGCTTCGCGCCGATTGAAACCACGGATGTTGATCGGAGGTGTGGTTCAGCACCAGGTCGGTGATGACGCGAATGCCGCGCATGTGCGCTTCCGAGAGGAAATATTTGAAATCCGCCAGCGTGCCGTACGCGGGCAGAATGTCGCAGTAATTTGAAATATCGTAACCGCCATCTTGTAGTGGGGAGGGATAAATCGGCAGCAGCCAGAGGCAGTTCACGCCCAGCCAGCGCAGGTAATCCAGTTTGTCCGTCAGCCCCGGCAGGTCGCCAATGCCGTCGGCGTTTGAATCGTAAAAGCCGCGAACGTTGATTTCGTAAAAAACCGCGTCCTTGTACCAGAGCGCTTCGTGGTGAAATTCTTGAGTTGTCATATTTGTTTATCTTTGTTCATCGTCCGGTGCGCATCGCTTCCAGCGTGCGGGATTTCTCAAAACGTGTGGTGGCAGCCAACAGATTTTCCCGCGACGTCCGCACGCTGGAAGCGATGCGTGCCCGGCATTTCAGTCAATCCGTTCCAACAACGCAATCGGCATCAGCGAAAACACCTCCGCCAATGCCAATCCGCAACCACATTCCCGGCTGACTTCCCGGCTGGTGGCGCGGTATTCCCGTCCGGTCAGCACATCGCGATACGTTCCCGCAAACTCGCCACTCATTGCCAGCGACGTTCCTTCCCATAAATTGCTTGTGGGTAATTCCCCTTCATTCAATAGTCGCGTGAAAAAGCGTCCAGCGGCGACGATGACCGTTTTTCCCGCCTGGCTGCGCGCAAAGCTGATGACGTGCTCGTTCAAGTTGCCATGAACGTCGAGCGGCTCGTACCCGCCATTCAGAAACAAATCGCGCTGTGCGCGCCGGAATTGCAGGGCGCGGGAAATCAGAAAGAGTTTGATGCGCCCGTCTTCGGGATGGCGCAGCAATTCTTCGACCACTTCTTCGCCGGTGGGTGCGTTCAATTCCGCCAGAAGTTTCCGGCGTAGCTCATAATCCACCGGACGGCGATTGTCGGGATCAACCAGACTGAAGTCCCACAATTCGCTGCCCTGATAAAAATCGGGCACGCCCGGGGAAGTGATTTTGAGCAAGGTCTGCGACAGCGAATTGAACACGCCGGCGCGCGCGATAGGCCGATGGAATTCAACAAAATCGCTCAGAAAGCTGCCGCCAGGGGTGAACAATGCCCGCAGGTAACTTTTCAGCGCGGACTCGTATTCTTCATTTGGGCTGAGCCAGCTTGAATGAATCTTCGCTTCGCGGACAGATTTGATCAGGTACTCTTCCAGGCGTTGCACGTAACTGTCGTCAACATTTTCGGCGCTCGCCGCGAAGGGCCAGGTGCCAACAAGCGTCTGGTAAATCAAATATTCCTCGTTTGGGAAGATCGGCAGCGGAGCGGTTTCGGAAAGCCGTTCGCGGCTGGCTTGATTCAGATTTTGCCAGCGGCGGATGGCGCGGTACCAGCGGCCCGGAATTTCTGACAGGACGTTCAGCCGCGCGCGCATGTCTTCACCACGTTTGGTGTCGTGGGTTGCTGTCGCCAGCATCGTGTAAGGCCAATCGCGGGCGCGTTCGGCATTGCGGCTGTGAAATTCAGCCAGCGGCAGGCCAAAGCGTGCCGGATCACCGCCGACCTCATTGAGCGAGGCGAGCGGGAACCAGCGGTAAAAGGCCGTGTCTTCCATGCCTTTCGCCATGACAGGGCCGGTCAATTGCTGGAACCGCATGACGAATTCGCGCCGGTCGGCGATCTGGTTTTCATTTAGCCCGGCGGGGTCTTCGAGAAACAACAGGCTGCCGACGAAATCGAAGAGTGACGGGCTGAGCGCCGGGTTGCGACGCTTGGCATCGCGAATCGCCGTCTGAATTGCGCGCCGGTCGTCCGCGCTGACTTCCGCATCACCAGGCCGGACATAAGTCCGGTAGACAGGGAAGCAGGCGACTACTTCGCCCAGCACATATTGCAAACTGTTCAATGTGAAATCGCGGGAGTACCGATGCTGCTCGGAAATCCGGTCCAGCCGGCGCGCCAGCACGTGCAATTCGCTGGACATCGCCACGCGCAGAATCAGCTTTTTGCACTCGTAAGCCACCTCGTTAAAGCTGACCGCGAGTCCGGTGAATCGTTCGTACAGGCGGTGAAAGAGTTTTCCGCTTTGCGATTCAACGAAGACCCCGTTCAGCAGATTGAGAAAGTCATAGCCGGTTGTTCCATCTGCTTGCCATCCGCCGCGCAACTTCTCGTGATGTTCAAGAATCTTCTCGGCGACAACATAACAGGAGCGCTCAATTTCCTTGTCCGCCCGTTTCCGAGGCAGCTTGGGTGCGCCCTGCGCCTGCCGCAAAGCCTTTGCCGCACCACGCCGTAAATCATTCAGGTACCCGGCGGGATCAAACAATCCATCAATATGATCAATTCGCACTCCGGTCACCCAGCCTTCCTGCATCAACTCGAAAACGAGTTGGTGGACTTCGACGAAGACGGCGGGTTCTTCGACCCGAATGGCGGCCAGCTCGTTCACATCGAAAAAGCGCCGGTAATTGATCTCATCCGCCGCCACGCGCCAGTAACAGAGCCGGTATGCCTGTTTCGCCAGCAAGTCTTCGAGCAAATCAAAACTTTGCGGATCGTTTTTGTCGCCGTTGTAAATCTGCAGGGCATCGTTAATTGTCAGGCGGATTTCGCGGCTTTGTCTGGTCAGCGCGGCCAGCCGCCGTTTGATGACCTCCTTTTCGCGCCAGCGCACTTTAAGTCTGGCCTGGTCGGACACCGTTCGAGATGGCAAATGCTCGAGCGCCGTGATGATGCTTTCGAGTTCCAGCAAATGATGATGGGATTCGTCCAGCTTCTCGCCCGCTTTTTGCCTCACCATCCGCAGCAGCGGAACGGCGGTTTTCGGCGCCAGCGGCAGGCGCATGTCGTAACAGCGAACCAGAAAATTTCCGCGCCGGTATTCCAGTTGAATATCCTGATTTTCCAGCACGCGCCCATATTGGTCGCCCAATGTCGGCAGCAATACTTTGTTGTGAAGATTGGTTTTCGGCGGATGCCAGTCAATATCCAGAAACTGAGCGAAAGGCGAAGCCGGTCCGTTTTCCAGTATGTCTTCCCACCAGCGATTTCCCGCGCCCGCGATGCACATATGATTGGGCACAACGTCCAGAATCAATCCCATCCCGCGTTTTTTGAGTTCGCTGGCAAACGCGACGAAATCCTCTTTGCCACCAAGCTCCGGGTTGAGTTTCGTATGATCAATCACATCGTAGCCATGCAAACTGCCGGGACGCGCCGTCAGCAAGGGCGAGGTGTAACAATCGCTGATGCCCAACTCGTGCAGATAGGCGACCAGTTCCGCCGCCTTCCGCAAGGTGAACTGCTGGTTGAATTGCCAGCGATAAGTCGCATCCGGGGTATGAATCGGGCGGGCTATAAAATTTTTCTCCATAATTGTTTCTGTATGGTCAGCATGCACTTCGCCGCACAGAAAGCAATACAAACAAATTTCCTGCCACTTGCGGAACGGCGAATTAATGACTTGGGAGAGGTTGAGGTGTATGGATTTTGTACGGGCGTGAACTGCAAGCATTCAACTACAGTAAATTTGTCTGAGCCGCTTCATTTTCTAACAGCAGCGGCTTAGACAAGGATCGCGGTAATTACCGTTGTTTCACCGAACCATTTACTGACTCGGATTTCGAGGTAACCGGCTTCATCTGATCACGAAACAGATTCAACAACAGCAGCGTGCCCAATCCGCCACCCGCGCCATCGCCATTTCCGCCGGTCGCCATCACGTCCGGTGTAATCCGCACGCCTTTTTCGCCAATCACTTTCAGCGTTTCGACCAGGGTAACGCCTTGCGGGCCGAGCGCGTTGACCTGCTCGCGGTAAGCCACGCCTTGCGCTTCGCCCATCAAGCGAACCTTCTCGGCTTCGGCCTTGCCGGTTTGCTGGATGTGGTGGGCTTCGCCTTCGCCTTCGGCGCGGCGCTGTTCGGAACGGCGGCGGGAAATTTCGACGCCGACGGTCGCTGGCCTGATTGCGGAAGATCGAATCAATCAGCGGATGCATCACGTTCTGGATCAGCCGGTCAATCGAACCAATCTTGGTAACCATAAACGGTGCATTTTCGGGCTTGACGCGGAAGACCACGCGAACCTCCAGTTGCATAATGATCCTTTGATTTGTTCCGCCGTCCATTCGACGTCTGGTTGGTGGTCGGAATGACGACGGGCGTGACGGCCAGCGTGTTGACGTAATACCGTCCGGGGCCGACGACGGCTTCCTGAATGCCGCGAGAACCATCCGGCACGACGTAGGCTTCGTGCGCTCCCTGATCCAGGCGCGAATCCACCGGATCACTCAGTTTCAACTCCTCTTCAAGCAGGGCGAGGTCATCGCCCTTGATGCCGTCCATCTGATCCAGATGTGCGGAAAAGAAATTGATCTTCGCGCGCTAGGCGGATTTCGCATCGGCTGGTACAGTCGGACAGCGGCTGACGCCAAATTCAAAAAGCTTTGGAGACCCAGGATGAATATTGAGCTGATTGTGTTTGATATGGCTGGCACGACTGTTTCGGAAGGCGGCGCGGTTTACAAGTGCCTGCGCGCGACACTGTCCGGATACGGACTCGGATTGCCAATGGATGCGCTGCATGAAGTCAAAGGGCACGACAAACGCGAGGCGCTGCGGATTTTGATCGAAAGATCAAACCTGCGCGAAGAACTGCTGCCGGGACTGGATGCGATTCATGAAGACTTCGTCGAACGGATGATCGGGTTTTATCGCGAAGATCCTTCGGTCGGCGAAATGCCCGGCGCAGCCGAAACCTTCCGCTGGCTGCAACAGCGCGGCATCAAAACCGCGCTCAATACCGGCTTCAGCCGTGACATCGCGCAAACCTTGATTGACCGTCTGGGCTGGCAGCGCGAGGGCTTGATTGACGCTTCCGTCACCAGCGATGAAGTCGAACGTGGCCGCCCGCATCCGGAGATGATTCGCCATTTGATGAAGCAGTTGGGGATTGCCGATTCGCAGCGCGTGGCGAAAGTCGGCGACACCCCGGCGGATTTACTGGAAGGGAAAAATGCCGGCTGCGGCCTGAATATCGGCGTGACGCAGGGTTCCAGCACGCGGGAGCAGTTGGAGCCGTTCCCGTATGACCACCTGATTGGCTCGGTGGCGGAGTTGCCAGAACTGCTCGCTTCAGCCTGATGCGGCAGGTGAGCGTGAGCGAGCGCCAGAGGCAATTCAAGGCGCTCGCTCACGCTCGCCTACCGTTTACTTCGTACCGAGCAGTTGCTGGATTTCCGGTGAAGACAGATTTTCTTTGGTCACGGAACGGACGCCGGTGTCAATGCGGCGCTCCGGTGTTTTGCCGTTGAGCTTGTCCACCAGCGTTTTCACGCCGTCGTAACCCATCCGGTACGGGTTTTGAATAATCAGCGAATCAATCGCGCCCGCCTTCAAATCTTCGATCAAATTCGGGCTGGAATCGAAACCGACCAATACGACTTTCCCCGCCAGACCTTTTTGTTTGATGGCCTGCGCCGCGCCGACTGTTGAAGGTTCGTTGGAGGCGAAAAATCCATTCAACTCCGTCTGCACAGTCAGAATATCCGTTGCGCGGTCAATGGAGACGGAACGATTGCCTTCGCCATATTGGAACGCGACGATTTGGATGCCGGGAAATTTCCGCTTGATGGTGTCCTGGAATCCGCGTTCACGCTCGTCTGTCGAAACCGATCCGGCTTTCAATCCCAGCACCGCGACTTTGCCTTTACCGCCGAGCTTTTCGCCCATCCGCTCCGCCGCCATCACGCCGCCCTGCAAATTGTCTGTGGCAACATAGGAAACGTAGTTTTCCGTTCCAATGCCCGAATCAAAGATTGTCACTGGAATGCCTTCGCGCTGGGCGCGTTCAATCACGGCAATCAGCGAATCCCGATGCGCCGGAGCGATGGCGATGCCGTCCACACGGCTGGTGATGGCGTCTTCGACGACATTGATTTGGCCGCTGACGTCGTTTTC
The DNA here is from genome assembly GCA_021155085.1 of Heliomicrobium sp. Taxonomy (GTDB): domain Bacteria; phylum Acidobacteriota; class Blastocatellia; order RBC074; family RBC074; genus RBC074. Next base: position 68,618 of record JAJNQA010000035.1, read on the forward strand.
CACCGCCGGGCCTTTCCAGTAAATTCGTGTGCCGGTTTCCTGGCCAGCCGATTCCGCGCCGGACTTGACCGCCTGCCAGAAAAAGTTGGTGACGCCTTTGGGAATGACGGCAATGGTGCGTGTTTTGGGTGCGTTGTTATTCGCGCGTTTGCAGGCGGAAGGCAGCGCGACGGCAGCCGCCAGCGTTAAGGAGAGGAAGGCAAACCAGATTTTTTTCATTCGGATTTCAATTTCCTTTTGGATCGTTTTTTGATGTTTACTTGATATTGATTCGCACTGTGTTCGACGCCTTGCCATCCACGGTCAGCACCAGATCAGCTTCGCCCCGGGCGGCCAAACTGCCCGGCAATAAAATGTTGATCTGATCCAGCCCGACGAAATTGCCCTGTGGTCCGGCATATTGCACGGAAACAGGCATGCCGCCGATGGTGGCCGTGACGCTGGAGAGCGCACTACGAAAACGAATCCCCGTGCCGAACAGAACCAGGAAGACCTGATTGCCAGGAACGCCGACATCAATCGGCACGGGGACGAATTTGCTTTGCGCGGGATCGAATCGCTGGATCGGTTCGTTGATTTGCGCGCCGCTTGCGGTCACGCGCAGCGCGAATCCGGCGGCTGCATCCCGGCCGGAAGCGTTCGCGGTAAACAGGCTGGGCGCGACGGTGGCGACCTGAACCGTTCCGGCGGAAACCGTCCCGTCATCGCTGGTGATGGTGATGGTCGCCGTGCCCGCCGCCGTGCCCGCCGGAATCAGGAAGTTGACTTGCGTTGGCGCGACGAAGAAAAGGGAGGCGAGCCGTTCGACACCTGCCGCGTCTCGCACGACGACGCGTGTTCCGGCCAGCACCGCCGGCAGCGGCAGGGAATTGGCCGATTCGGTTCTGACGGCAAGACCCGACCCGAAGGCCGCGGCAATCGTTTCGCCGGCGATGGCCGACGCGCTGAAACTGGCGGCGGAAACCGTCGCCAGTGAACGCGAAGTCGTCAGCCGGTAAACGCCCCGCCCGTGTGTTGCCGCAAACAGGGTATTGGTCGCGGCCTGATACCGAACCATGAATGCAGCCACACGCGGCATCCCATTGCCCAGCCTTTCCCAACTGCCGCCGCCATTGGTCGTCTGAAACACGCCGAGGTCTGTCCCGATGTAGATTGTGTTTCCCGTATTGGGATTGATCGCCGCCGAAGTCACCGGCACATCAGGCAGATTTCCGCTGATGTCCGTCCAGGTCTGGCCGCGATTGGTTGTTAAAAAGACGTGGCCGGGCGTGCCGGGCGTGACCGAGTTGAAGCCTGAAAACGTGACGACTGCCCGCTGCGAATTTCCAGGATCCAGCGCGATGTCGGTGAGAAAGCGATTCGGCAGCGGCGCTTTGGTGACATTCGTGAATGTCGCGCCCGAATTCGCGCCGGCATTGATTGTGAACTGCACCGTGCCGTCGCTGGCGCCAATCCAGACGAGTTCTTCGTTGTTCGCGCGGCTGGGATGGGCGGCAATCGCTGACAATCGGCCATTGCCTCTGGTCAAATCCGCCCCGAACCCGTCGCCGCTGGCGCCCAGTCCCGTCCAGGTCACGCCTTGATCGGCGGAACGGTAAAGTCTGTGTGTTCCAAAATAGATGATGTTGCCGTTCTGGCCGGAAAATCCCGTGTGCAATGCCATCGGCGCGTAAAATCCGACGCGGTCCGCCGGATTGAAATTTCCCTGTTGAGTGGAACAGCCGAAGCAGCCGCGCCGCACCCAGGAGTTTCCAGCGTTCAGCGAAATTTCAGGGCCGATCTGCGCGCGCTCCCCGCCGGCGTTATTCTGATTGAAAAACGTGTGGTAAAGCACCTGCGGGTTTGACTGATCAATCAGCGTGAAGCCGCCATCGCCGCCTCGAATCAAATCCCAGCTCAACTGGCCGGTGAAACGATTGGTTCCGTTATCCTGTGTGCCGCCGATGACGAAGTTCGGATTGGTCGGATGCAGCGCAATGGATTGGAACTGCGTGATATTCAGATTCGGATTCAGGCTCGTCCAAATGACTGTGCCGCCAGTGGCGTTGCCGGTTCGCCAGACGCCTCCGTCGTTGCCGGTGAACAGGATGTTGCGGTTGGCCGGGCTGACGGCGATGACGTGCGTATCGGCGTGCAATCCATCGCTGCCGTCGCCCCGGCTTAAATCGGTCCAGTTCTGCCCGCCGTTCAGACTGCGAAAGACCGTTCCGCCATTGTTCGCGTTGTTGGCCTGCGTCCCGTAATAGACGATGTTTGCGTCCACCGGATCAACCGCCAGTGCCAGATTGTAGTTGGCCTGTCCGGCGGTTTGCGGCGAAGTCAGCCGTGTCCAATTCGTCCCGCCATCCGTCGAGCGAAAGATGCCCAGCAGATTGTCATCCGATCCTGCATACGCCGCGTAGATCGTCGCGTTCGCCGAAGGCGCGATGGGCGGCCCGGCGGCCAGCTTGATCCTGCGAAACGTGGAAGTCGTTGCATTGCCTTCCGGCAAGCCGCCCGCCAGCTTTTCCCAGGTTCCGGGTTCGCCGCCGGCGCCGGAACGATAAAGCCCTAGACTGCGCATGGCCGCAAAAACGCGCTGACGATTTCCCGGGTCAATCAATACGTCGTGCGCGCTGAATTCGCCGCCGGTTCCGTCTGGATTCACGTTGCGCCAGTTCGCGCCGCCGTCGGTTGATTTCCATAATCCAACCTGACCCAGTGGCGCCTGCCCGCTTCCCCCCGACGCCCCGCTGGTCGAACCAAAGGTTGTGCAGGCAAAGATCGTGTTGGTCGAAACCGGATCAATGGCAAGTTGCCCGATCGAAGCGTTGACGAAGGCGGGCTGGAATGGCTGTATGGTTGAAGTGGGACCGGTCAACTGCGTCCACGTCACGCCGCCATCCGTGGATTTCAACACGCCCATGCCGTAATACGTGTCCGCGGAGCGATTGGCTTCCCCCGTGCCAACATAGATGACGTTGGGATTGGCCGGATCAATGGCCAGCGAGCCGACGGCAAGCGACGGTTGGCCGTCGGTCAGCGGCGTCCAGTTCGCGCCATTGTCCATTGAACGCCACACGCCTCCCTGAGCCGCCCCGATATAAACCGTTTGATTGGTCGTCCCGTTGTATCGCGGATCGAGCGCAAGCGCTGGCACGCGCCCTGAGACGGGCGAACCCGGATTGCTGAAGGTCTGCCCCTGGGCAATCGGCGCAGGCCCCAGCGCCGCCCAGACCAGTTGCTGTTCAGGTTCCGCCGCTGCGCCGAAAGAGGCGCGCGACTGCCGCAGCCGCACTTCTTCCCGTTCAAGCTGTTCACGCATTCGCAGCGGCGCTTCGACCGGAATCGTCCTGGCCGGATAAGCGCGCTGAAAATAGAACCAATCCTGGCGGCGCTCTCCCGCTTCCTGTTCTTCGTTTTCAGCCATTCCGCCGGGCGCTATGGTTCGCAGTTCCTCTCCCCTCGTTAGATTTACACGTCGAGCGGATGGCACAGGCATTTTGGGTTGGCGGCGTTTTTCCGTGACCGCTGCCGGCGATTGGGAACGCGTGGAGATTTTGGCGCGGGCTGCTTCCGGCATTTCGATTGCCGCCAATTGATCAGGAGAATTGGTCAGGCGGGACAGCGCCAACGCCGCGCCGATTCCAGTAGTCAGCATCAAGGCGGCAACGATTGCCAGGCCGCGATTGGCCGCAATCGCGGCTAAGTAACTGGTGGGAAGTTCGGGGCACTTTTTGTGGGACAAGATGCCATCTTGTCCCACATTCGCGGCGCGAATTTTCCGCACCTTACTTAGGACTTTTGAAAACTGAGATGGAAGTTTCATCTGACAACTCGGTGAAGTGACGGGCAGGCGGAAATCCCGCCCGTCTGTTGTTCATTTCCGCCGCGCGGTGAACAGCAGACCAATCATGACCAGCAAGCTCAATCCGGAGATTACCGCGCCATTCCGTGCCGCCGGCGCCAAATAGCGCATCTCCACACGGTGCTCGCCAGCAGGCAGGATGATCCCGCGCAGCAGGTAATTCGCGGCATAAATGTCCGTCCGCCGCCCGTCAACAGTCGCCTCCCAACCTGGATAGTTGATTTCACTGGCCACCAGCACGGATGGTTTTCCGGCTTTTGTCTGAAAACTCAGATGATTTGGCGTGTAACTGATAATCTTCACTTCGGCTTCCGCTGCCGCGCCGAAACCCATGGCGTTCAAGCCCGCCAATTTTTCGGGCGGCGCTTCCAGCAGCGTGGTGACTTTCGGATCGAATGTTTTCTCGCCCATCCCGGGCTCCGTGTGCCCGCGAATTCGCCGGAGCGCTTCATCGCTGCTGACCGCTTCGGCTTGCGCGGTGAGCCAGGCGCGCGGCATGACGTGCGGATTTTCGTAAATCCGCACGTCGTTGTGATCGTGGACCTTTTGCCAATGGTCGGGTAATCGCCGCGTCAGCAAAACCGCTTTGCGAGTGGACGACTCGTAAAGAGCGGCTTTGCTGATGGCAAGCGAAGCGATTGGGGCGACGTTGGTGATCTCGACGCGATCCACCGAAACCTTGTCGCCAAGTTCGATCCGCGACCAGTAGCGATTGGAGGCCCAGTTGGCCTGAATGCTATTCTCCGCATCGCCCGGCAGGCTGTCGAAAACGGGCGCAAGCTTATGTTTGATGTTTGACTTCACGTCCGGCCGTTCGTGCGCCCATTCGGCGGTATCGCGCCCGGCTTTCAGTTCGCGCTGGATCCGGCGGCCGTCCGCAGTGTGAATCGCGATTTGGGCCACGGTTTCGTCCTGCGCCAGGTGGTTTGAATTCGCCAGCGCGCTGACGATCGAAAGCGAATCCACTGCCGTGGCCGAACCGGTCAGGGTTGCCGACGCACCCGAAGTCAGCGGAATGGCGATGTCAATTGCCGGAAATGGCACGCCGTCCTTTTCAATGCTTCGGGTTTTGGCTGTGGAGAACTCGACCAGAAATCGTGTATTGAGTAAATTCAGCACCTGCCACCGTGGCGACAGAATTTGTGGATCGGTGGGCGCGCCGAACCACGGCGTATGAAACGACCAGCGCCCCTCAAACGCACGGTTGTATTTTTCCAGCATCAATGGCTCGTATCCGGCGGCATTCTGAAACCCGTACAGCGCGGACAGATTGAACATCCCTGTCATTTCACGATTTAGCTGAGAGTAATCCACCGCCGAGGTGTAAATGCGGGAATGTTCCAGAGAACGTTCCTTCAAAAACTGTGTGGCTGCGGGGACGGTTTGAAAGTAAGCGGACGGTCGCGCATAGGGAAACCACCAGACAGAAACCAGCATAAACGCTTCCAGGCAGCAGGCAGAGATCACAGCCAACGCCAGCAACGCGCCACGAAACCTTGACGCGCGCAATCGCCAGCACCAGCCAATTGTCAGCAGCGCCAGCAACGCAAATCCAATTTTCCACGCCAGCCAGGCAGGTTGCGTCAGTGTGACGTACTGTGTGGAATCGCCGTTTTTCAACAACGCTTCGCCAGCGGCCATCCGCAAATCCGAAGCGATCCACCAGCCAACGCCAACGACCATTAAACTGACGAATAGCGCCACTGAAAACATGGGACGGACTTTAGTCTGTCCTTGTCTGTAGACAGGCTGAAGCCTGTCCCACTTTCGCAGCGCATCCAGCCCAAAGGCCGCCAGCACGCTGACGGCGAACGACCATTCAAACGCATGCCGCCAGGGCAGCCGGAAACGGTTAAACACCGGGACGTGATACGCCAGCCGATAGAGCGGCGTGTGATCGCCCAGCATCAACAGCCAGCCCAGCAGCGCCAGCCCGATCCAGAAAAACGTCCGCCGATGCCGGGCCGGAGCGCGCAACGCAGCAACAATGGCAACGACTGCCAGTAACCCCGCCAGCAGATTAATGGTCGGCGTCGCTTCCCAGTTCAGATGGTGATAGGGCGCGAAAAAAGCCTTCACCGTTTGCCAGGGCGCGAATCCGCCGCCGCTGAAAACTTCATACGTCAGTTCGCTGCGGATGCTGCGCCGCTGCGCGCGCAGGGTTTCCAGAATCTGAAACGCTGCGCCCCCCGCCGCCAGCGCCATTCCGCCAGCGCAGACCATCAATGGCCGCCACGTTCGCAGCTTTGGTACAGAACCGTGAGGGGGGCTGACCGAATCGTCAGGCGGAACCACAAGCGAAATAAACGCCGCGTACGCCAGGGCGACCAATCCCGTGTATAAAAACGCCTGTCCGATGCCGGTCAGTACCGACATCGAATACGCTCCGGCAACGCCCAGCAAACAAAGTGTGAATCGTCCGGTTCGCGCGCGCTCAACCGCAATCAGCATCAGCGGCAGCCACATCACCGCGTTGGTGAACATTCCGTTATGCGCCAGTCCGCCCGCCATCATCCCGCCATACGTGAAACTCAAACCAGCCAGCAGGCTTGCCGGGCGGCTGCCACCGATTTGCCGCAGATAGGCGTAGGTAAACGCCGGAGCCAGCAAATACGGCACAAGGACGTAAATTTGCTCGGCCCAATAGCCTGGAAACACCAGATAAAACCACGTCAATGGATAACCAACGCCGAGCTGCGCCATCGAAAGCAGCGGGTAGCCGGAGAGGATTGCAGGCGTCCACAAGGGCAGCGAGCCATGCCGAATCGCGTCGAAGGCGACGACGCGCAGCGGATAGGAATAAATCAGGGAATCGCTGAAGATCAGAAGCTGTCCGGTCAGTGTCGCCGGCCAGAAAAACAGCAGGAAGACAACGGCAATAACCACCAGCGCGCCGGATCGCGGACGTCCCGTCCGCGTCTCGGCACTGAATAACGCGGACAGAATGTCCGCGATCCATTTGCGCCACCGCCTGAAATTGCTCATTTCACAGTGAATTCGTAGCTGTTTTCGGAAATCGTTTTTCCGCCTTCGTCAGCGACTTTCGCCCACAAGGCATACTTGCCGGGCGCTCCGGCTTTGAAGCTGACGTCCAGCAGCTTCACCGAAGAATCCGCCGCCAGTGTGACCTTGCCAGGGGCATTGCCGGAAATAACAACTTGTTTCGCCGGATTTTCCACTCGCCAAGTGACGCTCGCGTTCGGCACGGCGAACCAGTGATCGTTGACCAGCCACAATTCGGTTTTCACTGTTTCGCCGGTCTGCCAGGTGTCGCGATCATAAGCAAACGAAGGCAGCACCATCTGAAACGAACGCTGCACGGTGAAATACGCCTTGGTCGGTTGCCGGTAAAAATCCAGGGCTGCCATCGTCACCGAAGGCCACAAGTCCACCGCGTGAAAGTGCAAGATGCCGCCCGACGGCTGATATTTGATTCGCCGCATCCGCTCAATCGCCAGTTGAAACAGCCGCGCAACATATTCCTGTGTTTGCGGAATGTACTGCTGCAAAGTCATTCCGTCGGGCGAACCCCAGGCGCGCATGGCTTCGGGAATTTGCAGCTTGCGGAAAATCCAGTCTTCTTCGTGGTCCTTGATCGGCCAGTGATTGGGCAGAAACTTGATCAGGCTGTCGTAATTCGGCAGCGCCGTTGCGCCCAGTTCCGAAATGAACTTTTCGTTGGTCTGCGCATATGCCCAGATTGTTCCGCCATACCAGCCTTCATAAACGTGCGCGTCCCCATACCTTCCCGTCGAGCGTTGAACAGGCCGCCGTTGCGGATCGAGCGCGTACAGGCGCGGTTCCAGGTGTTTGGTCAGGTCCCGGTAATTTTCCAGCGACTCTTCATCGCTGGTTGCCCACAGCGCCACCGCCGGGTGATTGCGGACATATTTGATCAGCGGATCGTACAGCCGCGCGGCTTTCAAACTGAAGGCGCGGTCTTCCGGATACCATGCTTCCAGAAAATCCTGAAAGACCAGCACGCCGGATTCATCGGCCAGATCGTAAAACTCAGGATTGCTGAAATTGCAATGCAGCCGGATCATGTTGATGTTCATTCCCAGCATCAGCTTGAAATCCCGCTCATAATCCGCGCGGCGCACTTCGGATTGAAACAGGTTGTAATAAAAGTTCGTCCCGCGAATGAACATCCGCCTGCCATTCAAATAGAACTTCCAGTCCACATGCTCGATTTCGCGAATGCCGACGGCCAGGGAAGTGTGGTCCGAAAGCGCCTCGCCCGCCTTTACCCGCACATCCAGCGTGTACAAATTCGGTTTGCCATGATCCCAGGTCCACCACAGCTCCGGCTTTTCAATATGTAAGATAAATTGACGGGATGAACTAGCGTCTGATAACGAAAGCGTTGTGCTGAGCGAAATGCCGTTCGGAGAAATAAAGTTGCGAGGGGTTAGGGAGAAGGAAAGTTCGGCTTCACGAACTTCGTGTGATTGCAGTTTCAAGTCAAGGACGACATCGGCGCTGCCGTCCTTGTTTAACCGGGTGTCAACGGCAATGTCGTCAATTTTGACTTTGCCGCGCGCAATCAATTTCACCGGGCGAACAATGCCGAGTGGCGTGATGTTGTCCGGTTTCTGGTCCACCGCGCCGTAGGAACCCTTGATGGTGTAGGGCCGATGCCGCCAGTAATAGCTGACTGGCGTCCAGACGCGCACGGCCAGCAGGTTGCCGCCATCGCGTTTCAGCTTGTCGGTCACATCGAATTCGTAAGGATCAATGTAACCTTCATGCCGTCCCAGCAATTCACCATTCAAATAAATGTCAGCGTGATAATCGGTCGCCTCAAACCGCAGCCAGAGCCTTTTGTCGTCTGCATTTGGCGGGGCCGTGAAACTGCGGCGATACCACCATTCTTTCTGGCTGATCCATTCGGCTTCAGGCAGATAGTATTTGGGCGCTTCCAGCAGTTGCGTGTGAACGGTGCCGGGAACCTGCACTGAACGCCACTCAGCATCGTTGAAACCCTCTCGATAAAATCCCTGCTTTTCGCCTTCGGATTTTTCCGCCCAGTTCAATTTCCACGAACCGTCCAGACTGACTTCCGGCACACGTGTGCTCATTTCTCGCTTGATTTCACTGGCTGGGCGAACCTGCTGCGTTTCAGATTTCAGATTTGAGATTGGAGATTGAACGGGCTGCCCGGCGGTGACGACAGACAAAATCGGTTGCAGGAACTTTCGATATTCCTTGCGCGCTTCCGTGACGGTTACGGTGCCTTTCCAGTCTGGAAAAGCCAGAGCGATTTCGGAAGATCGCTTGCCACCGGAAAGCTTCGTTGTTGCATAAAACTGCCGTCCGCCAATGCCGCGCCATTCAAGCTGTGGATCGAGTTCGTAAAATCCGATTGCACCGTAATTTTCTTCGCGCCGGTAATAGACCACATGCTTGCCGGGCAGGTCCGCAAAATCCTTTGCCGCGATTTTGTGATCGGGCGGGTTATCTACTTCCCATCCATCGGGAAATTTGGTTTGTTCGGAGCCTTCCATCCAACGGGTGAATGGCTCGTAGGGGGTCGCCGAGACGGAAGAAAAGAAAAAGCCGCAACTTGAGTTCGCTTCCGCGCTGTCCAGTGAAGTTCGCCAATGCAAGACAGGGCTTCCGGCGTAGAAAACAAATTCCCAGGTTTCTTTGGAATTACCGAATTTCGCGCCCGACAGCCGAACGCGTGCGCGCAACGGCCCGGCTTCAAGAATTTCAACTTGATCGAATGCGCCGTTGCGCTGCGCCGCCGCCAGAAAGGTTCCGAAGCCGGCGCTTTGCTGACCGAAAGCCAACGTTTCGGCGGCATCCAGATTCGGCGGCGAAGTATCAATCAGATTCAGCATCCGTTGTTCGCCCGCTGATTTGTTGAATGCGGCAACCAACGCCGGTTCGGTTTTTTCCAGTCCCAGATTGATCAACACGCCAAACCGGTCATTGGCCAGTTCAACTCGCCCCACGCCGACTCGCCGCGCGGTAATCGTGTTTGTAGTTCCGCCTTCAGGCGGCTGCTTTCTGGGCTCGGCGCTTGCTGCAATCAGCCGATATTCGGGGCGTTCTCCCGGAACCAGCGTCGCCGGAAAAAACAATTCCGCTGATTTGATCGAACCGTCACCGTGCGTTTCACCAACGACGACTTGTGAAACGGCTTCTTTCCCATCCGGCGAGAAAACGCGAAGTTGTTTCCCGCGCGCTTCGCCCGCCATGAAACTCAGTTTGACCCTCACAACTTCATTGTCGCGGCGGTAAATTCCCGTGGGTTCTTCCAGCGTGATCAGCCAGGATTTGGACGGGGAGTTTTGCGCTTGAATTGGATCGCCAATCGAAGCAAATGGCGAGAACACAATCAGCGCTGCAATCAGCAGCGAAATGCCGGATCGCGGACGGAACGTCCGCGATTTCAGGCGGAATAGCGCGGACGGAACGTCTGCAATCCAATCTAACAATGTCTTCATTTCTTTTCGCCGGGATTGAGTTTGACCTGCCAGAGTTTGACTTGGCTGATGCTGAAATCCAGCCAGCCGCGTTCGTTGCTGTTGCGGCAACGTTCGCGCAAGGTTTCCAGCGCCTTAAGTTTGGCTTCGAGCGCGGTCTTGTTGGTTGCTTCGGCAGTCAGCGCAATGTCGCTGAGGTGCAACGCTTCGACAGCTTGCCCAGCTTGCGCACGTTCGGAAGCCAGCTTCGCCACGCTTTCAGCGCCGCCCACCAGCTTCACAACATCCGCATAAACTGACGAGACAGGCTTCTCGTACATTGTCGCCGGGTTCAGATCGAACCAGCCGACGTAGCCTTCGTAAATGCCGCGTATTGACCACGACAGTTTGCCGTAGCTTTCGCCGATATCCAGCGCCGCAGGCAGTTTGATTTCGTTCATCAATGCCCAGACATCCTTGCCTGCATTCATGCCTTTGACGGTTTCATCGTGGACATACTGAATGGCGTCGCGGTAGCGCGTCAGCCGCTTGACGATTTCGGCGTTTCCGACAACGGGCATTCCATGACTGGGCAAGAGGAATTCCGGCTTCAATTCCAAAACTTTGTTGAGCGAATGGATGTAATCCAGCGCCCAGCGCGGCTGGGTTCCGCGCAGCGTGTAAATGTTCGGGAAGGAATCGTAATAGTTGTCGCCGACGAACGCCGCCTTGTACTTCGGAACCCAGACGGTCGCGTGGTCGTAGGTTTCGCCGGGCGTGCTCATCACCACGAACTTCACACCACCCAGTTCAAATTCGTATTTGTCGTCGAACTGAATCGTCGCTTCGATCTTCGCGCCATAATTGCCGGGCCATTCTGTGGGTTTGGGAATCGGCAGGGAAAATTGCGCGGCGTTGCGCGCGGCGTAAAAGCCGTTCAATCGCGTCTGGTAATGCTGAAACTCCGTGTGATTTTTCTGGGCGATGATCTGCGTTCCGGCTTGTTTCCAGGCGGGAACGCCTCCGGTGTGATCGCCGTGCGCGTGGGTCAGGATGATGTATTTGATCGGTCCGGCATTTTCCGCCGTCAGCAGCCGTTTGTGGAGCGCGGCGTTGAAAGGCATCGAAGTGTCAATAATGACGTTGCCTTCAGGAGTTGCGACCAGAAAGGTATTGCTGAAACCAATGGCCTGAAAGATCGCCTCGTTCACTTTTAACGCTTTCTTTTGATCCTGACCAATGCGGATGGCAGTGAGCGGGCTGACCGGAAGCAGATCCTGTTGCGCCAGGAGCGTGGAAGGCCAAATCAGCCAGACCGAAAAAATGATTCCCAGCCAGCGGGAGAGCTTCATCGGATGATCCTCAGAGAATGTGTGGCAGGTTTTCCAACCTGCTCGTGGGTTCAACAGACGGCGAACAAATGAATCCGAGCAGGCTGGAAAACCTGCCAGAAATTGCTATTGCCCGGCTTCTTCAACGGTGAAGCCGATTTCCTGTCCGTAGGAAAGTTCCAGCGTGTGTCCGTCCGGATCACGCAGAAACGCCCAATAACCGACGGGCGGCGGCCAATCCCGCGGCCCTTCCACTTCAATTCCTTCCTGCCGGGCTTGTTCACAAAGGCGGTCAACGTCTTCGCGCGTTGCACATGCAACGCCCAGATGGGAGATTGGCCGAAGCGGTGAGTTCACGGCTTCGGCCTTAATCAGAACAATGACAAACGGGCGCGTCAGGTCGCTTAGCCAGGCGACGCCAGCATTGGTTTTGGCGTCCGTGCGGCGATGAATCGCCTGCATCGAAGCATACTTTGAGTAGAACTCGATGCTTTTATCCAGGTCGCTGACGGTCAGCGCAACGTGAGTGAAGCCCAAATCTTTGGTTGCCATGGTGCCCTCAAAATGTGGGACAGGCTTCAGCCTGTCGTCAGTGTGGACAGGCTGAAGCCTGTCCTACCTTACTGGCGCGGATTCCACGTGCCGCGCGCGACCGCCGGAACAAAGTCTTCAATTGCGTCCGGATCGAAGGCGATGGTTCGCTCTTCTTCAGCGCTCTTGTACGCCGTCATCAGCAGTTGCGTGACTTCCAACCCGTCGTAGCAGTTTACTTCCGGCTGTTTGCCGTCCAGGAAGCAATTGACGAAATACCGGTTCTCGGCTTCGTAGCCGTATGCCGCCGTTTCATTCGCCACCACGGGCATCAAGCCCTGCTCGGCGTTTTGCTTTTCAACCAGATCTTCGCCCGCGTTGCCAGTGACGCGGCGGCTGAAAAACAGATTCAGGCTGGTGTTCAGCGAATTGACGAACAGCGAATATTCCGGGCCGAGCAACTCCGACGACAGCCGCAAGCCGGCGCCGACGAAACTCCACGAAGTGGTCACTTCGACAATCAGCGGATTGCCGGCGTCGTCCACATAATGGATCGTCGCGCGCGCGAAATCTTCCGCAGGGCGGTTTCGGTAATCCACTTCCTTGCCCATCGTCTGTTGCAGAAGGTCTGCGTATTCAGGCCGCGACCATTTCAGGCAGGCAATCGTGGCGGAAACTTTGACGGGTTTGATGCTGTTGCGCGGCTTGTCGGGATCGGTCAGCAGGTAGCGGGCGACTTCGACCGAGTGGCACATCATATCGTTCAGCACGCCGCCGCCCTGCAGATCCCCCTGCCAAAACCAGGAATTATGCGGGCCGCTGTGTTCTTCGGCGCAGCGGGCGATGTACGGGCGGCCGGTCAACGCCGCCGCGCGCCGCCACAGGATTTCCCGCCCGCGCGTGATGCCCGGCTCGAACAGTTGATCTTCCAGATAGCCATGCAGCAGGCCGGATTCTTCGATCAGTTCAATCACGCGTCTGGCTTCGGCGGCATTGCGGGCGAGCGGTTTTTCAATCGCGATGCCGCGCAGCGAGCCTTTGCCGGATTTGATGGTGTTGACGATTGCTTCCAGGTTTTCGATGCGTTTGTGATTGGGGCCGCACAGCCATAGCGCGTCAATGTCCGGTGAGGCGACCATCTCTTCGATGGAATTGAACGCCTGACAATTGCCGACGCGCGTTTCGCGCGCCAGCGCCGCGGCTGATTCCGCGTTTGCCTGATTCGGACTCCACACGCCCAGCACGTCCGCATCGCGTACGGCGATGAATGACTTGATGTGAAAACGGGTGATAAAACCGCTGCCGATGAAGCCAATGCCCAGTTTTTTCATAGTGACGAACCCCGCCAAACGGGGGCTTTTCCTTTCGAGTTTGTAAGTTTGAAGAAATGAATCGAATGGGCGGAAAGCATGCCGCAAAGCCGCCAACTCGTAAAGCGTTTGAACTTCGGTTTCGTGCTTCGCCAAAAGTTTGGTGCTACATTCGCGCCGCTAAATTCAAAAACACGGAGACTTCTCAATGCGAAAAGTGATTCTTGGCGCTGTGCTGGCATTGCTGCTGGTGACGGTCAACGCCGCGCAGGCAGGCAAAACACTGGTTGTCCTGCTGGGCACCGGAACGCCGAACGCCGACCCGGACAGCTTCGGACCCGCCGTCGCTGTCGTCGTTAATGACGTTCCCTACGTAATTGACAGCGGGCCGGGCGTTGTTCGTCGCGCCGCCGCCGCCGCACGCAATGGCGTGAAAGGTCTTTCGGTCGAAAAGCTTCGCCGGCTGTTTCTAACGCATTTGCATTCAGACCATACGACGGGCTTGCCGGATTTTATGTTCACCCCAGCCGTGCTGGATCGGGATGCGCCGCTGGAAATTTACGGCCCGCCGGGAACGAAGAAGATGACCGGTCATATTCTGAACGCCTACGCTGAAGACATCGAAATTCGCCTGCGCGGATTGGAACCGTCGAAACCGCGCGGGTATGACATGCGCGTGCAGGACATCAAATCCGGCTTGGTTTACAAAGACGCGAATGTTGCGGTCAAGGCTTTCGCCGTGAAACACGGTTCGTGGAAACACGCCTTCGGCTACCGGTTTGAAACGGCGGATCGCGTGGTCGTCATCTCCGGCGATTGCGCTCCCAGCGAGAGCGTCATCGCGGCCTGCAACGGCTGCGATGTGCTGGTTCATGAGGTTTATTCAACAGCGGGGTTCGCCCGGCGACCGCCGGAATGGCAGCGGTATCATTCCAGTTTTCACACGTCGTCAAAAGAACTGGCGGAGATTGCAACCAAAGCAAAACCGAAGCTGCTGGTTCTGTATCATCAACTGCTGTGGGGCGCGACGAAGGAACAATTGCTGGAAGAGATCGGAAAAGGGTATTCCGGGAAAGTCGTTTTTGGCAGTGATCTGGATGTTTATTGAAGTACGCGAGAGTGAGCGAGCGCCCTGCCGATTGGCGCTCGCTCACTCTCGCGTACGGAATTAGAGTCCGGCCAGCCGCTCAAAAATCCTGAGCAGGCTTTGGGTGCCGTCATCGCCGCGGCCTTCGGCTTCGACGGCGGCAAACATTTGGTAGGCAAGTGATGCCGCAGGCAGCGGCGTGTGATTGGCGTTGGCCGCGCCCAGCACCAGCCGCAAATCCTTCTGTTGCAGCTTGACCATAAACGCCGGTTTGAAATCGCGCTCGATCATTTTTTTGCCGAGCACTTCCAGCGACCACGAATTGGCCGCGCCGCCGGTCAACGCCTGATGCAACGTTGCCAGATCAAGCCCGGCTTTCGCGCCGAAGGTCAGCGCTTCGCAGACGGAAAGCATGTTCACCGCCGTCATAATCTGGTTGCAGAGCTTGGCGGATTGGCCGTTGCCCGCCGGGCCGAAATGGGTGATGCGTTTGCCCATGGCTTCCAGCACGGGCCGGGAGCGTTCCAGCGCCTCTGCCTCACCGCCGACCATAATTGTCAGTGTGCCTTCAATCGCGCCTTTCTCGCCGCCGGAAACCGGGGCGTCCAGCCAGACCAGCCCGTTCGCCTTTGCTTCCTCGGCCAGTTCGCGCGTGACCTGGGGCGAGATGGTGCTCATATCAATGATGACGGAGCCGGGCCTGGCGGCGGCGAAAATGCCTTGCTCCCCTTGGGCGACGGCGACGACATCCGGCGAATCCGTCACCATCGTGATGATGATTTCACTCGCGGCGGCGACTTCGGCGGCGGTGTTCACAGCGCGAACCTTGCCGAGCGAAGCGTTTTCCGCCGCGAATTTTTCGGCTTTGCCCGGCGTGCGTGTGGCGACCGTCACTTCAAATCCGGCGCGCAACAGATTGCGTGCCTGCGGCGCGCCCATAATTCCCAGGCCAATTAAACCAACTTGCATGAATTGATCTCCTAACGGTGATGATTGCTTCAGTTGAGCGGTCAAGATGCCACACGCGGAGTGGCGGCTCAAGCACATCGCTCAGAATGGGTCAGGCTTCGGGTTGGTAAAATCCTGCCTGCCGATAGGATTCATCCAGTAATTCAACGACGTGGACGACCTGGCAATCGGCCTGGAACAGGCGAACGCCCGCGCCCAATTGCATATGGCAGCCGGGATTGGCCGTGGCCAGCAGCCTGGCGCCGGTGGCTTTCACCTTGCCGATTTTGTCGGAAAGGATGCCTTCGGACATTTCGGGTTCGCTGAGGTTGTAAATCCCCGCGCCGCCGCAGCAATCCTGCATGCCTTCGAGCTGGCGGTATTCGACGCCGGGAATCGCGGCCAGCACCTGTTGCGGCGCGGTCATCACGCGCTGGGCGTGATAAAGGTGACAGGGCGCATCGAGCGTAACCTGCTGTTTGATTTCCGCGCCCGGACGAATTCCGTTTGCAACCAGAAACTCCGTGACGTCTTTGACGCGGCGGCTGAAGGCTTCAGCGCGCGCGGCATATGCCGGATCGTCTTTGAGCAATGGGCCGTATTCTTTCAGCAGCGCGCCGCAGCCGGCGGCGTTGATGATGATTGTGGCCGGATTCTCCGGGTTGTGGTCGGAACCCAGGAAACGCTCGAAGGCGTCAATGTTCTGCCGGGCCAGTTTTCGCGCGGTTTCCAGATCGCCCGAATGCGCATGCAGCGCGCCGCAGCAAAGCTGTTTGGGAACTTCGATATTCTGGCAGTTGTTGGCTGACAATACGCGCTTGGTGGCGTCGTTGGCGTGTTTGAACAAGCCTTCCATCACGCAGCCGGTGAAAACCGCGACTGGAAGCAGCGATTGACCCGGCTCCGCCGCCGCTGGTTGCGCCTGTTCGGCAGCTTTGATTTTGACATTCTGACTGCCGGCTGTGGGGGCGGTCGTCATCAACAGCGACAGCGCAAAGTCGGCTTTCCTGGAAATCTTACGGACAATTCCCCGGTTGTAGGCAAACTTGATCAGCGCATTGCCGCGCATGACTCGCGACAGCGCAAAGACTTTTTCCAGCCGTTTCGGGTACGGGAAGACATGACGCAACGCCAGCCGGAGCATCAGTTTCTGAAAGCTTCCAGACTTGGCGCCCTTTTTCGCGCCGTGTTCATTGATGGTTTCGCGCGCCGATTCCAGCAGGTGGCCGTAATTGACGCCCGCCGGACAGGCCGTTTCGCAGGCGCGGCAGCCCAGGCAAAGGTCAATGTGGCGGGCAAAGGCCGGGTTGGCCACGTCGAGTTTGCCTTCGGCGACGGCGCGCATCAGGTAAATGCGTCCGCGCGGGCTGTCGTTTTCATTGCCGACCTGCTGATAGGTCGGACAGGCGGGCAGGCACAGGCCGCAGTGAATGCAGCCTAGAATCTTGTCCATTTCGGCGTCGAGCGTGGTGTGAAGTGAGGTGTGTTGGAGCATAAGGTTGAATCAGATTCCCGCGACAAATCTTCCCGGACTGAACAGCGATTGCGGGTCGAAACGTTGTTTCAAGTCGCGCATCAAATGCGCGGTCGCGCCCACGTCGCCCCAGGTGTCCAGTTGATCCTTGATCTTTTCCGGCGCGCGCAGCACCAGCAGTTGGCCGCCGCGCACCTGCATCATTTTGCGAAGCTCGGCGATGAACTTCGGGCGGCGCTTGATTTGCAGGCCTTCAAAGAGGTCTTCGCCCGCCAGCACCCGGACGACGCCGCTTGCGGCATGGGCGCGCAGCGTGGCCTGCGGCAGCAGTTGATTGACGTCCTTGATGACTGCGTCCAAATCCGCCGGCAGCGCGTTCAGCCGCAAACTGAAATCCCACTGCTCATCGGTTTCGCTGTCGTGATAGACGCGCCAGAAGGTTTTCGCATCGCTCTCGGACAGCAAGGCATGCTCGAAATCGCAGCCGATGCGCGCCGCGTCAGCGATTTGCGATTCGATGGTTTCGGCTTCGTTCAGGAAGCGCAGGACCAGTGCGAAGCGTTTGGGATCAATCGGCAGGGCGTGATTGTTCGTGGGCGCGATCAGTTCCATCGCGCTCGGCTGCACGTCGGAATCGGTGATGCGCAGCGTCAGCGCGCACAATCTTTCTGCTTCGGCGGCTCCGGCGGCGGCGCCGGCGTAAAAGACCATCGTCTTATCGCTGGTCGGCGTTGCGCGCATCTTGAAGCTCATTTCGGCGATCACAGCCAGCGAGCCGAAGCTGCCCGTGTACAGTTTGCACAGATCGTAGCCGGCGACATTCTTGACGACTTTGCCGCCCGCCCGGGTGACGCCGCCATTGGCGTGAACGACGCGAATGCCGATCAACCAATCGCGCGGCGTGCCGTAAGCGCAGCGCAGAGGGCCGCTGCTGGCCGTGGCGACAATTCCGCCGAGCGTTGCGCCAGGATCGCCAAACGGATCGAGCGGAATCCACTGGCGATGCTCGGCGGCAAGCTGATTGAAACCCGCGAGCGTGCATCCGGCTTCGACAGTGGCGGTCAAATCCGCCGGTTCGTATTCGATGACGCGGTTCAGGCGCGCCGTCGAAATTGCCAGATGAAAGCTGACCGGCACGTTGCCCATTGTCAGCCAGGTGCCCGCGCCCGCCGGAATGACGCGCCAGTGTTCATCCGCAGCCAGTTTGAGCATTTCGCTCAACTCTTCGATGCTGTGCGGAAAGGCGACAACGCGCTGCGGTTCATCCGCGACGCGAAAACTATCCGCGACGAACACGCGTGCCCGATCTTCGCCGAACATTTCGCGCAGCCGGTGGAGAATGTGTTCAGTCGAAACCTTGCGAAGCGGCTCGGCCTCCAGATTTCCTGTCAACCCGGTCGTTCTATTTTCCATATCTGTTTGTAGTTGTAATTGCAGATTGCAGCGGAGCGAAGCTTATAACATGTCTTTCGGCAATTGGGCGAGCGCCGAACGCAGGGCATCAATCGCCAGCAGCGAACAATGCTCCTTGTTGCGTGGTAAACCTGCCAGTGCGTGTGTCACGTCCTCCGGCGTCAGTTTTCGCGCCGCTTCCATGGTCAACCCGGTAATCATCTCCGTCAGCGCAGAACCGGCGGCAATGCTCGGCGGACAACCTTGCACGGTGAAACTGGCCGCTGCGATCCTGCCGTCAGCCAGTTTGAGGTACAGGTGCAACGAATCGCCGCAAACGGGATTGGTTGCCGTTCCGACAACGGTGGCGTCCGCCAGTTGACCAACGTTGCGCGGGTTTTCCAGATGATTCAGAACTTTTGCGCTGTACATCGTTCAAATGCTCTTTCGTGGAGGATTCGCTGTGTTTGTGAGGCATCAGTGTCAGGCTTGCGGGCGTTCTTAAGCAAGTCGGACTACTCTGTGAAAAAACTCTATTGACAGCCAATGCCTCGATGATTAAGTTGATCGGCGCTGCATGGCCGGGAATAAATTTTGGCCATGCGCGAACGAGGCGCTTTGAACGACTCGGTCCCGCGCGCGAGGTCAGTGCGCAACTCGGTGCTTTACACCCAAGAGCAGTGCGATTGTCTTTTCGTTGGGCGCTCTCTCTCCCAAGGCAGTTTCAGCCCCAACCTTCGGCAGCGAGTCGGCCTCAGAAAATCCGCTCTTCACCCGAAACCCGTTTTTTTGACTCGACCCCTTTGACTCGCAATCGTGATCAAAAAATACTTTCGCTACGCATCCGTAATTCCATACGCCGCCGCCCTGCTTCTGGCTTTGCTTGTGATGGACAACGTCCTTGACCGAAGCCTGGCGCAACACCGTGCGGAAAATCGAACGGCTCCCGCCAAATCGAAGCCGAAGGCCAAAACCGCCGTTCCAGCGCGAACTCAGAACGTTCAGCAAAAAATCAATGCGGACGGTTCAATTAGTGGCGCGTTGTGGGTTGGTGAGGCGGGACTCACGGAAACGACGGCGGACATCATGGCCCGCACGGATTCCCGTTACGCGGAAATCCGGCTGGAGAATTATGTCGAACGGCCACGCCGCAACAACCCGCCTCAACGCGAAAACCTGCCCCAACACCCAGGCGCGTTGCCAGGCGGGCAATGGCCGCCGGTTGAAGATGGAAAGACAAGGGGAGGGGGAGAAACGGAGAAAGATGTTTTCCCTCCGTCACCTGCCGCTGTCCCATTGTCCCCGCTTCTTCCTCACTCTTTTTCTCCCACGCTTGCCTTTAACGCCGGGACGCTGGCCAGCGTTGGCTCGTTTCCGCCGGATACGATGGGAGCCGTGGGGCCAACGCAATTTCTGATGGCGGTCAATGGCCGTATTCGCGTTTTCAGCAAGAGCACGGGAGCGGTGGGCGAACTCGATGCTGATATGGATTCCTTCTTTAACTCGGTGCGCGGCAGCGACGCCACCACCGATCCGCGTGTGCAGTACGACCGGCTGACTGGCCGCTGGTTTGTGTTGATCATCAACGTCGCCGCCGCCAACAATCGCGTGCTGCTGGCGGTCAGTGATGGCGCGACGATCAGTTCGGCGACGGTTTGGACGTTCTACCAATTCCAACAAAACCTGGCCACGTCATCCGGCGACAATGGCTGCTTTGCCGATTATCCGAGCCTGGGCATTGATGCGAACGCGATTTACGTCGGAGTGAATCAGTTTTGCGGCCGCGCATTTACCAACACGACGGCCTTCGTCATACGCAAATCGTCCGTGCTGAACAATGGTCAGATCGTTGTTACGGCGTTTCGCAACCTGATAGATACGGCAGGCGGCGCGCTGACAGGCGGCATCTTCTCGCCGGTCGGTGTCAGCAATGCCGACCCGCCCGGTTCGTCCGGCCTGAATACCGGCGACGGTTTCTTTATCGGCACCGACGCGAAAAGCTTTGGGCGATTGGTGCTGCGGCGGGTGACGAATCCGGGCGGCGTGCCTGTGATGTCGCCCAATCTGTATCTCAACGTGCTGACGACTTCCGCGCCAATCACCGTGCGGCACAAGGGAAATTTTAACGGGGTGAACGGCAGGCTGGATGCGGTGGACGACCGGCTGCTGTCTGCCTGTCTGCGTGACGGAAGCATCTGGGCGGCCCATAACATTGCCGTCAACAATCTGGGAACGACCGATGCTCCTCGCACTCGCAACGGCGTGCGCTGGTACGAGATCAGCGCAGTCAATTCGCAATTGCCGCAATTGGCGCAAGCCGGGACGCTCTTTGCGCCAACCGACACCAACACGGAAGACGAGCGCAATTACTTCATGCCTTCGCTGATGGTTTCCGGCCAGCGGCATTTGTTGCTGGGATTCAGCACGGCGGGCACCAATGAATACATCAATGCCGCGATTGCGGGCCGCTGGGCGACCGATCCGCTCGGCACATTGCAAGCGCCGCAACTCATCACCGCCAGTCCGGCTCCCTACAATCCGTCCAGCAACAGCGGCAATCTTCAAGGCCGCCGGCGGTGGGGCGATTATTCGTTCACCAGTCTGGACCCTTGCGACGATATGACGATGTGGACGATTCAGCAGTTTGGCGACGCGCTGGATTCGTACGGGCTTCGCGTGGCCAGGATTCCCGCGCCGCCTCCGGCCACGCCCGCCATTGCCGATCCGCCCGCCATTGCCGCCGGACAGGCATCGGTCAATGTGACCGTCACTGGATTACCGTTGAATGGCGCCGGATTTTATGATCCGGGGGATGGCTTCAATTGCAGATTGCGCGCGGCAGTCAGCGGAGGCGTCACGGTCAATTGGATCAGTTATATCAACCCGACAACCCTCGTCCTGAATCTTTCAACCGTCAGCGCCGGCGCCGGAACAAAATCCATCACCATTACCAATCCCGATGGGCAGGTGGCGACCGGCAATCACATTTTGACCGTCGGCGCCTGTTCTTACGCGGTCAGTCCCACTCAACTCAGCTTTTCAGCATCAGGCGGAACGGGCACGATTCGTGTTGAAACCGCGCCGGCATGCGGATGGACCGCTGCCGGCAATTCCGGCTTCATTTCGATTCAGTCCGGCGCTGCGGGCGCGGGAAACGGCACGGTCAGCTTCAGTGTGGCGCCGACCATCGGTTTGGGGCGCACCGGGATCATCACCGTCGCCGGGCAGAGCGTGGCCATTTCACAAAGCGCGGGCAGCGGCTGCAATTACGCGTTGTCTTCCAGCGGCAAGAGTTTTCCAGCCAGCGGCGGCACGGGAAGTTTCAATGTCGTCACTTCGCCGGATTGTCTTTGGACGGCCGCTGCCAGTGATGCGTTCGTCAGTATTCTGTTTACCAGCACAGGGCAGGGAACGGGCACGGTGAGTTTCGCGGTCGCCGCGAATGACCGGCTGGTCGCGCGAAGTGCAACGATTACTGCCGGCGGGCAAGTTTTTACCATCGCTCAGGACTCTCCGCCGTTTGAACTATCGGTGGATGATGGGACGTTTGAAACCTTCGCCGGGAATTCCGCGGGGGGAATTTCGTATCGGATCAATCGTCTGACGCCGGGTTTTTATCCCGCGACTCTGGATGCCGTGACGATTTATTTCCCGGACAATGCCAGCGTCAAAATTGGAGATTCGTTCACTGTCCTGGTCGGCGCGAATCCGGATGGCGACGGAAACATTGATGGGACGATTTTTCAAACCATTCAGGCACAGGTGCAGGCGCTCGGTGATTTCAATGTCATCACAGTGCCGCCCGTGACGATTTCAGAAGGAGATTTCCTGATCGGCGTCCGGCTGAATCAGGCTGCCAACGTTTTTCCCTTCGCGCTCGATACGACGAAATCGAAAGCCCGTTCCTATCGTTCGCTGGACGGCCAAACCTTTACATTGATTGACAGCGAGGGCGTCAACGGCAACTACGGCATTCGTGCGCGGCTGGCGCGTCCGGCAAAGCTGATTGTCGCCGCGGGCGCCACGCTGGAAGCCGAAAGCTGCCAACCGGCGAACCGCACAATTGATCCGGGCGAAACGGTGACAGTCAGTCTTTCGCTCGGCAACAATGGCGCGGTTGCCACGCGAAATTTGACCGCCACAATTGTTGCCAGCGGAAATGTCGTCCTTGCCAGGCAGGCAGGGCTGACAGGCGCGCCGGAATCCGTCAAAAGTTATGGCGCCATCTCGCCCGGAGGGGCATTTGTGACGCGCCAGTTTACGTTTACCGCAAGTGGGGCCTGCGGCGGCACATTTCCGGTCAAATTGAATTTGAAGGATGGCGATGAGGACTTCGGGACGGTGAATTTCAACTTCACGCTGGGCACGCTGGGAACAGCGGGTCAGACTTTCAGTTACAACGGCGGAGCGGTGAAAATTCCGGACGGCGACGCGCGCGGAGTCAGTATTCCGCTGACGGTCAGCGGTTTTCACGGCAATCTCGCCGACCTGAATTTCCGCATTGACGGCACGGAATGCATCGCGGACAGGGGCGCGACAGCGGTTGGTGTGGATCACTCGTGGGTTGGCGATCTGGTGTTCAGGCTGACATCGCCGGCAGGAACCACCGTCACCATCATCAATCGTGCCGGCGGAAGCGGAAACAGCGGCAGGAATTTTTGCCGGACGGTTCTTGACGACGACGCCGCCAATGCCCTTTCAATCAACAGCGTCGCGGCTTCCGGGGCGCCCTTCACCGGAACGTTCAAACCATCCAATCCGCTTTCGGCGTTCGATGGCGAAAATCCGAATGGCATCTGGACGCTGACGGTGATTGACAGTTTCAGCGGCGACAATGGCAATGTGCGCGCCTTCTCGCTTTCCCTGACGGGCTTCGCCTGTTGTTCAACGGGCTGTCTGGATGTCGCCGGATTGAGCGCGACCGGCGGAGCCGCGGGCAGCCAGGTCACGATCAACGGGGCGGGATTCAATGGCGTGACTTCAGTCAAATTCGGCGATGTGCCAGCCAGTTTTACCATCGGAAGCAACACCAGCCTGATCGCAACCGTTCCCGCCGAGGCGCGCACGGCGCCAATCGTTTTGAGCCGGCCGGGTTGCGTGGATGCGCAGACACAGACTTTTACGGCCTTTCCGGCAATTGCGCTGACGCCGGCAAGTTTATCGGCGACCACCGGGGGGCCTGCCATCATGACTGTCAGTCTGAGTTATCCACGATCGAACGGCACGCCTGTCACGCTGGCCTCAATGAACACTTCATTGGCAACTGTTCCTGCCAGCGTGATTATTCCGGCGGGCGCGGTTGCGGCGGATTTTCAAGTCACTGGTCTTGCCCCGGGCGGCCCGGTGACGATCACGGCGACGCTGCCGGCAAATCTGGGCGGCGGCTCGACAGGCGTTACCGCCAGTGTGCGTTCCGGCCTGGGATACGAAGCCGATGTCACGCCGCGCCCCACAGGAAACAATACAGGAAGTTTCACGGTCACGGATTGGGTGCAGATCGGGCGTTTTTTGGCCGGATTGGAAGCCCCTGCGAATGGCGGCGAATTCCAGCGCGCCGACGTCGCGCCCCGCGAAACGCTGGGGGATGGCAGTATCAGTTTGATTGACTGGGTCCAGGCCGGGCGGTATGTCGCCGGGCTGGATCCGCCCGCAATTGCCGGAGGGCCGACCACACCCGTCATTGCGAAAGCGGAAAGCGGCACGAAAGCGGAAAGCGGCGCGAAAGCAGGACGCGAGAGGCTAAACACCCGGCGGAAAGAGAATGCAATGAATGTCAGAAACCTGCCTGTTTGGCCGGATTTGCGCGCAACGGCAGCGGGCAATCTGCTGAATATCACGCTGCGGGCATCGGGCGCTGAAAACGCGCTTGGGTTCAGTGTCAGCTTCGATCCGGAACAATGGAGGTTTGTTGCCGCCCAGGCGGGCCGTGATGCGCAGCCCGCCGCTGTCGTCGTCAATATGACCGAAATCGCGGCGGGCCGGATTGGCATTTTGCTGGCATTGCCAGGCGGAAAGACCCTCAGAGCAGGCGAATGCGAAACCGTGATTCTGCGCTTCGAGCCGCGAAGCCGAATGCGGCAATTGCCGCTGGCTGCAAGTTTCGCTGAGACGCCGATTGCCGCCGCCGCGGCGGATTCCGAGGCGCGCTCCATTGTGATTTGGCAAATGACGCGTCCCAAAATGTCACGCTAAAATCAACTGCGGCGTTACTCCCACTATCCGATCAAAATCCGAAAGGAACCAATCACCAATGGCCGCTGAACCAACCCAAGACACCTTGCCGGAAGCGGAAGCCAGGAAGACTCACCGGGCGGAACGCTACTTCCTGGAAGGGCCGAAATCGCGAAGCGCCGATGCGATGACGGTATTTCGCATCTTCAGTGAATTCATTCGCGGATTTCGTCATCTTCATTTCGTCGGCCCCTGCGTGACGGTCTTCGGCTCGGCGCGATTCAAGGAGGATCATCCGTACTACCACCTGGCCCGCGAAGTCGGCGCGGCCCTGTCCAATCTCGGCTTCACGGTGATGACCGGCGGCGGCCCAGGCATTATGGAAGCCGCCAATCGCGGCGCGAAAGACGCCGGCGGCGCTTCCATTGGTTGCAATATCGTTCTGCCTTTCGAGCAGAAACCGAATCCATACCTGGATAAAATGGTCGAGTTTCGCTACTTCTTCATCCGCAAGGTGATGCTGATCAAATATTCGTATGCCTTCATTGTCATGCCGGGCGGCGTCGGCACGATGGACGAATTGTTCGAGGCCCTGACCCTGATTCAAACGCGCAAGATTCTGGATTTCCCCGTGGTGCTGATGGGCCGCGCCTATTACCAGCCCATGCTGGATTATCTGGAAATGATGGTCCGCGAGCGAACGATCAGCGAAGCCGATCTGAAACTGGTGATGCTGACCGATTCGGTGGAAGAAGCCATGGCCCACATCGAACAACACGCCGTCGAAAAGTTCAAACTCAAGCGCGTGCCCAAACCGATGCTGGTGCTGGGAGAGAAATAGAACCGGCAGGCAGAATCCACTCCAGATTGCCGCACAGGGTGACTTCTTTGGCGATGACGAAGTCGTTTTTTTCAGGCTCGGCCCAATCGCTCATGTGGCCGGCTTCGGTGCGCAGCGCGTGAAGGGCTTGGGCTGTTTGCGCCCTGGCTGTAACCCTCCGGGTCAGATAAGCAGTCAGCACGCCTATTGCTGCACCAACGACACAGTGCGCGGCCAGCCGGTCCCGTTGGGAGTTCTTGCGGGCTGATCCAACCCGCCGTGGTTATGCGCCGATTCGTGCTCATGAAGCCTGACTCTGAGGGAAATGCCTGCCGTTACTAAATAGCAAATTTGTGTGCGCGATTGAGGTTTAGCTGGGTGGCCATCCCCAGAATTCACTGGCCTGGATGAATTCGACTCCACCCGCCTCCGCCGCAATCCGATCTATTTCAGCGTCGCCGACCATCAAAATGACGAGTCGTTTTCGCGTGTATTTGTTCATCTCAGGTCGCAGCCCGCTGGCGGAAAAGACATCAGGCTCCCGGCTCTTCAAAAAGCTCAAACTGCTCCGGTTTTCGATTCTTCGTCATCTCTTCCGCGTGGGCCTGCGCCTCACGGATGAGGTAGAACAGCCTTGCCTTACCGGGCACGCGCCAGCGATTACCGACGCGCTCAATCGAGCCGTGCGTGGGATGTTGCCAACCGCCTGTCTGTGAATTGCGTTCCCATCCGGAAGACGGAGAACTTGTTTCAGTCATGACCTTCACACTTTCGCTTTCTTTTTCGCGGCCTTTCTGGTTCGCCTATTGGTTGCAGGCCTGACGGCACGTTTCTTCGCGGCTTTCGTAGTCGGCCTGCCGCCTTTACCCGCCACATCGTTTTCTATTTCGGAACGTTTGAGAAGATAGCCGACCTCAAAAGCTATTTCGACACGATTCCGCACCGCAGTTGATGGAGCGTGTAGCAGAAAAGCTTGAAAAATTGATCTTTGCCAGAATTGGCACGCTGTAGGCACACAAGCCAAAAAACGGGCAATCGCTGGATTGCCCGTTTTTCACTGATTTTGAAGAATGGCCCCTGTAGGATTCGAACCTACAACCAACGGATTATGAGTCCGCTGCTCTAACCATTGAGCTAAGGGGCCGGAAGATATTTTGAGCGTCAGGCTTTACCAGAATACAACGTGGTAAGGGATCAAGCTGACGTACAGATCATTGGTTGAAAAATTTGGCAGACTTTACCACAGAGCTTCAGGCTTGAAAAACCGTTCGGTGGGTTGCCTGTAACCTTTTGGGGTTTCAGGGGCTACGATTTCGTGTGTCAATCTTTTGGCAAAGAAAAAAAACAGTCTATGAAAGGACCGGATCACCTGTGCAATCAATTGTTTAGAAGAGGGACGGAAGTTTGGCCCGTGAAGTGCAAACTGGTGCGGCGAAAGGAGACCTGGAATCAGATGCACTTTCGCAATCTGATAGACACAGGTGAATACAGGGAAATGAACATTCAACAAGTTAAGAAATACGCGTTCGCTTTGGCGCTGGCCTTGGGCTTTGTCGTTGCGCCTGGTCTATCAAGTCTGTCAACGGTGCAGGCGCAGGATTGGCGGTATTATCGAGATCGTCGCGATAACCGTCGGCCCCAACGCGATGATCGCCGGATTCGCCGCGATGATCGCTGGGATAATCGCCGGAATGATCGCTGGGACGACCGCTGGGATGACCGGAATGGCTACAACCAGGAAGAGCAGAAAGGGTTTCGTGATGGTTTGAGACGTGGCCAGGAAGATTTGCGGGACCGCAGAAGATTCGATCCTAATAATTCGAGTCATTACCGGAAAGGGAACTCGTCGTATCGCGAAGGATTCCGCCGCGGTTATGTCCAGGGATATCGCCAATACAATGACCGTAGATGGTAATTCCGGTAAGCCGGGTTTGTATCTTGTGCCCCAAATGAAAAAGCCGCCAACTGCGCAGTTGGCGGCTTTTTCAATGTTTGGTGCGCCCGGCAGGGCGCATTCACTTGGAGGTGAAAGTCCTCTACGACCCCGGCAGGGGGAATCGTTCGCCGGACGGCAAGGGTGTCCATCGTGAGGTGGAATCCGGAGGAAGCCGCAGGCAAAACGCTGGCCCGACGAACAGAAATCGCATACGAGGCGGCAAGACTGGGTGAGGATGCCAATATCTTCAAAGCCCAATACCTGCACGGAAAGTTTTGTCGTAGATGCGACGGGCATAAGCGGGAAGGTGGATGCGCAATACCCGGGGAGATCTGTCAGCTTGCCATCGGGCTAGCGTCGTCGAGAGGCGAGGCGATGAGCTGAGAGAAGTCAGCCGAGGGCATAGTAGGTCTGGTGATCGGACTGAAGGCCCGAACGTGAAGTTCAGAAAGAGAACTTGAATTTCGATGACGAAGCAGACGCAGACAGTATGGCTGAGATGCCCGAATCCCACTCTGAGAGTAGCCGCCGGATGTGGCAAGGGTAAGAGAAGGGTGCGTCAAACGTCACGGCAAGGAGAGGCCTCTCAATCGAGCATCGCAGAGTTAGCGGCAGTTGTGATCACACGTCAGAAAGGATGGAACGACTGTTTCGAGCTTTGTGAGGTAGTAGCTTCACGAACCGCCGGATGCGGAACCGCACGTCCGGGGGTGTGGGAGGACGGGAGCCGTGAGGCTCCCTCCTACCCGATTGGGCGTCGTCACAAATCGAACCTTTCACTCATATCTCAAGGCAGTCATCGGGTCCACTTTGGTCGCTCTTCGCGCGGGCAGGTAACAGGCCAGAAAGGCCACGCCGCCCAGCAGGGCCGCGATTGAAAAGAAAGTCAGCGGATCGCTGGCGTTGACGCCGTAAAGCAGACTTTGCATCAGCCGGGTCAGGGCCAGGCCGGCGATTAACCCGATGCCGACGCCTGCACCCGCCAGCGTCATTCCTTTCTTTAACACCAGAGCCAAAACATCCCACCGCTGCGCGCCCAGCGCCAGCCGGACGCCGATTTCCGGCGTGTGCTGCGCGACGAAGTACGCCAGCACGCCGTAAATTCCCAAGCTGGCCAGCAGCAAGGCCAGCGCGGCGAAACTCGCCAGCAAAATCATTCCGACGCGCCGCTGCTGCATTTCCTCGCCCAGTTGTTCCGCCATCGTGGCGATGTTGGCAATCGGCTGATCCGGTTCGACCGCGCGGATTTCACGGCGCGCGGCGGCGACCAAATCCATCGGATTTCCGTTTGTCCGAATGGCCAAATCGCGTGGTCTGAAAAAGCCGTGGCTGGTGATCTGCCGGTAGGGAAAATACATTTCCGCTTTCACGGGCGCATCCAGCCCCATCTGCCGAACATCGGCGACGACACCGACAATGGTTCGCCACGGCTGAGTGGAATCCGCCCGGCCGTTTTTGATGCGTTTGCCAACGGCGCTTTCGTTCGGCCAATGCTGGCGCGCCAGTGTTTCGTTGACGAGGACGACCGGAATGGCTTGCTCGTCGTCTTGATTGCCGAAATAACGTCCCTCGCGGAGCGAAATTCCCATTGTTTGCAGGTATTCGGCGCTGACCTGACGGTGATTGGCGTTGGTTCCCAGGTTGTTCCGCTCCGGGCGGCCTTCAATGGTGAAACCGTTCGCGCCGCCTTTCCATTGCAGCGGCATGCTGGTGGTGTAACCGGCGGACACCACGCTGGGCAGCCCTTTCAGCCGTTCCAGCACCTGATCGTAAAACGCCACGCGCTTCGGATGCTCGTCGTATTTGCCGTCCGGCAGCACGGTGCGCATCGTCAGAATTTTTTCCGGCTGGAAAAGCGAATACTGATTTTGCAGATTGTAGAGCGTTTGAATCAGCAGCCCCGCACCAATCAGCAACACCAGCGCCAGCGCAACTTCGGCAATGACCAATGCGCCGCGCAAACGATTGCCGCCCGCGCTCAATCCGCCGCGCCCGCCTTGTTTCAACGTTTCGTTGAAATCCACCTTCGATGCCTGCAACGCGGGCAGCAGGCCGAAGATGATTCCTGTCACCAGCGAAACCGCCAGCGCAAAAACAAGCACCGGGGAATCAATTTTCAACTCGGTGGTCTGCGCCATTCCGGGCGGAATCAGCTTCTGAAGAAACCTGAAGCTCCAGGAAGCGAACAGCAATCCGATGCTGCCGCCGATGCCTGCCAGCAGCACGCTTTCGGTCAGCAACTGGCCGACGATGCGGGAGCGGCTGGCTCCGAGCGCGGTGCGTATGGCGATTTCCCTGCGGCGATTGGCCGCGCGCGCCAGCAACAGATTGGCGATGTTGGCGCAGGCAATCAGCAGGACGAAGCCGACCGCGGCCAGCAGAATCATCAATGGGCGGCGAGATTCTCCAGCCAGTTCTTCGCGCATCGGCACGACGGCGGCTTTCAAGTTCTCAGCCTCGGTCGGATAAGTTTTCGCGATGCGTGCCGTGATGCCGGCGATGTCGGCTTGCGCCTGTTCGGCGGTTACGCCGGGTTTCAGGCGCGCCACGACATTCAAATAGTGGTTTCCGCGGCTGGCCAATTCCTGCTGACTGAATGCGGCCGGAACCCACAGGCCGATGTAGCTTTGCAGAAACTGAAATCCGGCGGGCATCACGCCGATGACCGTGTGCTTTTCATAATTCAGCAAAATCTCCTTACCGAGAATGCCCGCTTCGCCGCCATACCGCCGCTGCCATAACCCGTGGCTGAGAATGACAACTTTGCCCCCGTCCGGCTTGTCTTCATCCGCTGAAAAGTCCCTGCCAAGCGCGGGTTGAACACCCAGCAGCGGAAAGAGGTTGGCCGTCACGCCAAAGGCCATGATCTTTTCCGGTTCGCCATCGCCGGTGAGGTTGTAATTGCGCCAGTTCAAGGCCGCCACGTCGTCAAAAACGCGATTCTGCGTTTTCCAGTCCACGTAATTTGCCGGCGCCGGTGTGTCGCGCGGAAAGCCAATGGCGGTGGAATCTTCCCAAATCATCGCCAGCCGGTCCGGGTCGCGAAACGGCAGCGGTTTCAGCAGCACTTCATTGACCAGGCTGAAAATCGCCGTGTTTGCGCCAATCCCCAGGGCCAGCGAAAGCACTGCAACGGCGGTGAAGCCAGGATTTTTCCAAAGTCCCCGCAATCCATACCGCAGGTTCTGAATCAGGTTGCTGAGCATTGTGGGGCCTCCTATTCATATCTGAGTGCAATCATCGGATCCACCCTGGTCGCCCGGCGAGCAGGGAAATAACAGGCCAGCGAGGCGACGCCCGTCAGCAACAACGTAATCACGGCATAAGTCATTGGGTCAGTTGCCTGGACGCCAAACAGCAGTGCGGACATCAGCCGCGTCAGCGCGAACGCCGCCGCCAGCCCGACGGCCAGACCAATCGCCGTCAGCGTCAGGCCCTGCCGCAAAACCATTTTCATCACATCGCCGGTTTGCGCGCCCAGCGCGATGCGGACGCCGATTTCCTGCGTTCGCTGAACGACCGAATAAGCCATCACGCCATACAAACCAATGGCCGTCAGCAACAGCGCCAGCCCGGCAAACAGCGTCAGCAGCAATGCGTTGAATTTCGGCTGCGAGACGGCGACGCCCAGGTACTGTTCCAGCGTTTTGGGCCGAAAAAGCGGAACGTCTTTGTCCAGCGAGCTGACTTCCCGCTGAAGCGCGCCGACCAATCCGCGCGGATCGTTTTTCGTGCGGACAACCAGATTCATATTCCAGAAGGACATCTGTGCGTGCGGCAAATAATATTCCGGCTCGTAGTCACGGCTGAGCGATTGGCGGTGTTTAACGCTTTTGACAATGCCGACAATTTCGCGCCACTTCTTTTCTCCGCCCAGCGAAATGCCGGGTTTGAGGTGTTTGCCCAGCGGGTTTTCACCTGGGAAATGTTTTTGCGCGAAAGCCTCGTTGACAATGATGACCGGCAGCGAATTGGCGTCATCGCTTGCGGCAAAATCGCGTCCGGTCAGCAGCGGGATTTTCATGGTCGAAAAGTAGTCATCGCTGATGACGCGAAACTGCGCGCTCGGTTGCTCGCTTTTGGGAATGTTTCGGCCTTCCACCTCGAAAGAAATCGAGAAGTTGTCGCCGCTTAGCGGCAGCGGCATGATGGCGCTCGCCGATTCCACGCCCGGAAGGGCTTTGACTTTTTCCATCAGGGCTTTGAAAAACACCGCCGAGTTTTCCTGTTTCGGATACTGCGTGTCCGGAATTTCAACCGAAGCAGTCAGCACATTGCGCGTGTCGAAGCCCAAATCCACCTGCTTCAATTTGCGAAAACTTTTCAGCAGCAATCCGGCGCTGACCAGCACCACGATGGCGACAGCGATTTCAGTCACCACCAGCGCGTTGCGCAATCGCGAACGTCCACCGCCCGAACCGGATGCGCGCCCGCCTTCTTTCATGGCTTCGGTCAATTCCACCTTCGACGCCTGCAAGGCCGGAGCCAGACCGAAAATGATGCCCGTCACCGCCGACATCAGCAGCGTAAAGCCGAAGACCCAGCGGTCAATGCTGATTTCCGTCAGACGCGGCACGTCTTCGGGAATCAATCTGACCAGGGCTTCCGTTCCCCACCATGCCAGCAGCAAGCCCAAAATGCCGCCCGCCAGACTGAGCGCCAGGCTTTCCGTCAGCAGTTGGCGGATGACGCGCCACCGACTTGCGCCGAGCGCCGAACGCACTGCAATTTCCTTGTACCGGGCCGTGGCGCGCGCCAGCAGCAGGTTGGCGACATTGGCGCAGGCAATCAGCAGCACACAGCCGACTGCGCCCAGAATAATCCATAGTGCGCTGCGGTAATCCGAAACCAGATCGCTGTGATAGGAAATCACACGAACGCCGGCGCGGGTATTTGTATCCGGGTATTGTTTTTCCAGATTGGCGGCGATGACTTCCAATTCGGCTTGCGCCTGTTCAATTTTGACGTTCGGCTTCAACCGCCCGACGACTTGCAGAAAATGCGCGCCGCGCTGTTCGTCATTGGCTTTGTCCTTCGGGTCGTTCTTTTCTCCATCAATCGCGGAAGTGATCCACAATTCCACCGGCTCGGCTTCAATCGGATATTGAAATCCGGCGGGCATCACGCCGACGACATTGAACGGTTTGCCGCTGAGCGTCATCGAACGGCCGAGGATGTTGGGATCGGCGCTGAACTGACGTTGCCATAAACTCTGGCTGATGATCGCGGCCCGTCCCGTGCTGTTTCCCGGTTTGTCTTCTTCGGCCAGAAACAAACGGCCCTGCTGTGGCCTGGCGCCCAGCAGCGCAAACAACTCCGCCGAAACCACTGCGCTGCGTATATTGACCGGTGTCGCCACGCCTGTCAGCGTCATGCTGTTCGTGTAATAAGTCGCCATTCGCTCGAAGGATTGGCTTTGCGCGCGCCAGTCGTAAAAGTTCGGATAGGAAACAGAGCTTCTGCCCGCCGGGTTCTTTTTGTTGGTTTCCCAGACGGCCACCAGGCGCTCCGGTTCGGCATACGGCAGCGGCCGCAGCAGCACGGCGTTGACGACACTGAAAATCGCCGTGTTCGCGCCGATGCCCAGCGCCAGCGTGATGATGGCGATGAACGTAAAGCCCGGTTTTTTTAGCAGCATTCGCACGCCGTAGCGCAAGTCTTGAAACAGAGTGTTCATTGATCTTCCTCGCTATTCGCGCCGAAGCGCGATCATCGGGTCTACTTTGGTCGCCCGCCGAGCCGGCAGGTAACAGGCCAGCAACACGATGCCGATCAGCAACGATGCCACTCCCGCAAACGTCAGCGGGTCCGTGGCGCTGACTTCAAACAGCAAACTCGCCATCAGCCGCGTCAACGCGATGGATGCGGCCAGTCCGATCAGCACGCCAGTGACGACCAGCCGCATTCCCT
This sequence comes from Heliomicrobium sp., assembly GCA_021155085.1. Classification (GTDB taxonomy): domain Bacteria; phylum Acidobacteriota; class Blastocatellia; order RBC074; family RBC074; genus RBC074. The sequence goes on from JAJNQA010000035.1 coordinate 101,788, forward strand.
GGCCGATAATCAGACGCAAGACATCGCCAATCTGTGCGCCAAGCGCCAGGCGGATGCCGATTTCATTCGTCCGCTGCGTGACCGAATACGACATCACGCCATACAAACCGACCGCGGTCAGCAACAGCGCCAGCCCGGCGAACAGTCCCAGCAGCAGAGTGTTGAAGCGTGGCACCGCCAGTGAATCCGCGCGGAATTCATCCAGCGTCTTGATGTCCGTAATCGGCAGTTGCGGGTCGAGCGCGTGAATTTCTTTTTTGATCGGCGCAATCAGGCTTTCCAGTTTCAAGCTTGACCGCACCAGCAGCGTGATTCCGGCGTTGGCGAATTGCGCCTGCGGAACATACATCTCTGGCCGCGCCGCGTCGCTCAGCGCGCGATGCCGCACATTGCCGACGACGCCGACAATTTCTTTCGGTTCATCACCGCCCCAGCCCAGTTTCAGCCGTTGGCCGATGGGATCCCCGCCTTTGAAATGCTCGCGGGCGAACGCTTCATTGACGATCACCACCGGCGGAGCCTGCGGATGGTCGCGTTCGCTGAAATCGCGCCCGTTCAGTGTGGGAATGCTGAGCGTCTGAAAATAATTGAGGCCGATGAACCGCAGTTGCGCGCTGGATTGATCGCCTTTCGGCGCGGGCCGCTCGACGATGTCAAAGTTGGTGTTATTGTCCACCGAAGTCAGTGGCACGCATTGCGCAAAACTCACATCCCGGACGCCGGGCATTCGGCTGACACGGCCTGTCAGTTCGCCGAGGAAAGCGTTGATCCGCTCCGGCTTCATTTGTCTGTCCAGGTAGCGGTCGCCAGACAGCACCATCTGCATCGTCAGGATGCTGCCGGTTTCAAAACCGGGTTTGACCTGATGCAGGCGAATCAGGCTTTTGACCAGCAATCCCGCGCCGACCAGCAACACCAGCGCAATCGCAATCTGCCCGACCACCAGACTGTTTCTCAGCAAGGTGGTGAAGGAGGAGGCCGACGCGCTGCGCCCCCCTTCTTTGATTGCATCCGTCAGATTGGTTCTAAGCGCCGTAAGTGCCGGAGCCAACCCGCAGAGCATGCCCGTCAGAAGGGCCGCGCCAAAGGTAAACAGCAGCACGCGCCAATCCGGAGCCAGGCCGGTAATTTGCGGGATTTCGGCGGGCAGCATCGCCATCAGCACGTCAATCAGCCACATCGAAAGCAGCAGGCCGATCAAACCTCCGGCGAGCGACAGCAACAGGCTTTCGCCGAGCAACTGTTGGACAATGTGCCGCGTTCCCGCGCCCAGCGCCGAGCGGATGGCGATTTCACGTTGCCGCGTCGTCGCCCTGGCCAGCAGCAAGTTGGCCACATTGACGCAGGCAATCAGCAGCACCGCACCGACGATTCCAAACAGCAGCCACAACGAAGACCGGACATCGCCAACGACCAGATCGCGCAGCGGCGTGATGGCGACACCCGCCTTGCCATTGCTTGCCTGGTACTTTTCCTGCAAACCGCGATTGATGGTTTCCATTTCGGCGCGTGCCTGCGCAATGGTCACGCCCGGCTTCAAGCGTGCAAGGACACCAATGTACGCACGATAACCCCGGCTGGCATTGGCGGTTCCCGATTTGGCCGCATCGCCGTTGACGGCAACCGTCGCCCAGTAATCAATCGGCTCTTTTTCCAGAGGAATGATTCCCGGCGGCGTCACGCCGACAACGGTGAAGGCCTGTTCGCTGACCGTAATTTTTCTTCCAATGATTTTGGGATCCGCGCCAAACCGGTTTCGCCAGCCGCTATCGCTCAAAATCACGCTGTTGAATCCGCCATCCGCGCCCGGCAAATCATCCGCCGCAGTGAATGCTCTGCCCAATCGGGGCGCAACGCCCAGCGTTTTGAAAAAGCCGCTGGAAACCACCGCGCCGCGCACGCGCACCGGCTCGCCTTCGCCAGTCAGCGTCGCTTCGTCGGTGGCGACGATGGCCAGACTGTCAAACGACTGGCTCTGCGCCTGCCAGTCGTTGAAGTTCAGATATGACACGCCTCGGTCGTCATACGGTTTATCGGCGCGAGTTTGCTGCAGGACTACCAACCGCGATTCATTCGGATAAGGCAAAGGCCGAAGCAGCACGGCGTTGATGACGCTGAAAATCGCGGTGTTTGCGCCTATCCCAAGTGCCAGCGTCAGCACGGCAATCAAGGTGAAGCCGGGCTTTTTCAGCAACAGGCGCACACTATGGCGCAGATCGAAAAACAGGTTTCCCATTCGTTATTTTCTCCGAAGGTGTCGGGCAGTGCGCGAAATATAGGGTTTTTGGTTCACTGATTTTATCCAAATCCCGTGCCAGCCCGAAGTTGTCTCTAATTGCTGAAATGAAGAGACTTAATTTATGGACGGAGCATCCTTGGAGCATCGCGATGTTCACTTGCGGGACTTACTTATCCCAAAAATGGAAATGGCTGAAAATCTCTTCTGGCTGAAATCTGTCCTGGATGCTGCTGGCGAATGTCGGCACGGTCAAATTCTCCATTACCCGTTTCGCATCACCCGTTATTTGACAGGAGAAGAAAATCCTCTACCCTGTCGGCTAATGGGAAATGCTCAATGGCGAATGGCTGATGCCGAACTCGCCCATACTTTCTCCGAGCGATCACAAATCCTTAAACTGAGTTATGTCTGAATCATCATCTCTTCCACGTCCTCTCGAAAACATCACGATTCTTGATCTGACCACGGCGCTGGCCGGGCCATTTGCCACGCTGATGCTCGCCGGGTTGGGCGCGCGCGTCATCAAGGTTGAAAATCCATTGGTAGGCGATACCTGCCGAAACAATGCACCCTACCTCGGCAAAGACGGCGGAAAGCTGGTGCGCGAATCCGAAGACGACATTTCGATTTCGGCGCTGAACCGGCTGCGCAACAAACTGGGCGTGACGCTGAATCTGAAGCATCCGCGCGCTCGAGAAGTCTTTGCCGACCTGGTCAAACAGTCGGATGTGCTGGTCGAAAACTTCAGCCGGGGCGTGCTGGAGCGGCTGGGCGCAGGCTACAGCGTCGCGCGCGAAATCAACCCGCGCATCGTGTATTGCTCCATCACAGGTTTCGGCAGCCAGGACGAGGGAACGGTCAAGGCGATGGATGTCATTATTCAAGCCCTGAGCGGCGTGATGCAGACTTTGGGAAATCAGGATGATCCGCCGGTGCGTGTCGGCGTTCCGTTTGCCGATTTGATCACGCCGCTGTTTGGCGTGATTGGCGTGCTGGCCGCGCTGCATCAGGTGCAGCGCACGGGCGAAGGGCAGCATGTGGATGTTTCGATGCTGGGCGCAGTGACTTCGCTGGTGGCGGCGGAGCACTTTGATTTGCTGGCCAAACTGGGCGTTCCGCTGCGGACAGGACAAACGGCATCCCGGCTGGCGCCCTTCGGCGTGTACAAAGCCAACGACGGCTACGTCGCCATTTGCGCGCCGATGGACGGTTTCGCGCACAAGCTTTTCCGGGTGATGGACCGGCCCGATTTGGCAAACGACGAGCGGTTCAAAACGCGCGATCAGCGCGTCCAAAATGTCCAGGAAGTAGACGCGCTGGTCGAAGCCTGGACGAGTCAGCAAACCGTGGCCGAGCTGCTGCGCCGTCTGGAAGCAGGGGAAGTTCCCGCCGCCGAAGTCCGCGAACCGCAAGCCGCCGTTTCTGATCCGCGCGTGGTCACCCGCCGGGAAACAGTGCTTCTGGAACATCCCAAATACGGCGCGGTCGAAGAAGTTTACGGCACGGGAATCCCGATTCAGTTTTCCGCCGCAACCGCTGGTTTTGACCAACAGGCTCCAGAAATTGGTCAGCATAACGAACTGGTTTACCGCCAGATGCTGGGTTATTCGGAGGAAAAGATTGCGGAGTTGAAAGCGATGGGGGTGATTTAAGATCGGCGGGCTATTGGAGCGCGGACGGAACGTCCGCGACCCGGCAGTTTTCCCGCGCTGCCACCCGCAGCATCGCTTCCAGACTGCGTTCAACGTCGTTCTCAGTCGTCGCCCAGGAAGACACGCTGATCCGCATGGCGGTTTTCTCTTGCCAGACGGTGCCGCCGCACCAGCAGGTTCCGTCCATTTGAACTCCAGCAATCACCCGCCGCGTGGTTTCCGCATCCCCAAACGAGACCAGCACCTGGTTGAGAACCACGTCATTCAGCACTTCATATCCGGCCTGCTGCAAGCCTGCGGCGAAGCGCGCGGCGTGGCGGCAGGCGGTTTCGATCATTTCGGCCAGTCCGCTGCGTCCAAGGGAGCGAATCGCCGCCCAGACTTCGATGCCGCGCGCGCGGCGCGAAGATTCCGGCGTGTGATGCATCGGTTCGCGCATGTCGCCTGTCGGCAGATACGCCGCGCTGACAGACATTGCTGCGCGCAGGGCTTCCGGATGACGGACGAACGCCAGCCCGCAGTCATACGGCACGTTCAGCCATTTGTGCGCATCGGTTGCCCACGAATCGGCATCGGCAAAACCCTCGGCCAGATGCCCGTATTGGCCGCTGACAGCCGCCCACAATCCGAACGCGCCATCCACGTGAACCCAGGCGCCGGCTTCGGCGGCGAGCGCGCAGATTTCCGTCGCGGGATCGAAGGCGCCAGTATTCACGTTGCCCGCTTGAAGGCAGACGATGGCGGGACCGGCAAGTTTGGGAAACGCGTCCGCGCGCATTCGCCCCTGTTCATCCACCGGAACCGTCAACACACGTTCGCGTCCCAGTCCCAGCAGCCCCAACGCTTTCAGCAACGTCGGATGAACTTCCGCGCCGACGACCACCGTAACGGGCGGCGCGCCGAACAGTCCTTTCGCTTCCACGTCCCAGCCTGCTTTTTCCAAGACAAAATGCCGCGCAGCAGCCAGTCCGGTCAGATTGGCCATTGTCGCGCCGGTCACGAATGCTCCGCCGCAGGTAGATGGCAAATGCAGAAGCTCCAGCAGCCAGCCAAGCGCGATCTCTTCCAGTCTGGCGGCGACCGGCGACATCACTGATAAAGCTGCGTTCTGATCCCAGGCTCCGGCCATCCAGTTGGCCGCCAGCGTGGCGGGAAGGGAACTGCCGTTGACGAATCCGAAATAACGTCCGCCCGCCATCGTCACCGTTGCCGGAGACCCAACTTCATCCAGCAGCCTGAGGATGGTTTGGGCGTCCATGGGTCGTTCGGGAAGAGAGTCGCCGAGTTCTGAAAGGCTAGCGATTGCTTCCGGAGTTGGAGCAACGCGATGTTCGATCAACCCTTCGCGATAACGGATGGCCCTCTCGGCGGTCATTTTCAACAAGTCGGACAGGTTCGTTTCCGTGGCGCTCAAAAGTGTTTTGTTCATGGTTTTCGACGTTCAGTTTTGGGAAGCCTGAGTCCCGAAGATGGACATTGAGCCGTTTGCAGGCTCAGTGCATGATTCTCTGCAAGCTTTGCGGATGCAATGATTAAAGTGCGGCTACGCATTCGGCACGACGATTGTTCAGCGTTCTTTCAAGCGCTGGTGTCGGCTTCTTTCAATGCAAAGACAATTGAACCGGAGAATGTATGAGTTTGCTGGATGTTTATCAGGGGCGGGTCGCCTGGGCGGATTACCTGCGCCAGCAAAAAGGGCTGGCGGATCAGAGCGGCCTGTTATCTGAACCGGAACGCACTGAAACTTCGCTGAAGTTTTCGTTGAGCAGACAGGAACATCGGGCGGCAATGACGGGCGGGCTGGGGGCGCTGCGCAATCTGGCGCGCAACGAAGTGCGGGACGCGCTGCACACGCTGGAACTGAATCTGGCGACGCTGGCCGGAGGCGTGGCGCAGCTCAAGGCGGATTTCACGCCGCTGCTGGGCGACATTGTCTGGAAGCTGGAAATGCAGCATTCAGGATTGCTCGATGTCTTGCAGGAAATCCGGCTGGCCGAATTCGAGCGCGAAGCCAGAGCGTATCGCACGCGCGCCGAGCGCGCGTATTTGAACGGCTGGTATGAAGAAGCCCTGCGCGATTTTCTGAAAGCCGAAAAGCGCAATTATCCAGATTATGTGGTGCTGCGTTCCATCGCCAATCTCTATCTGTACCATTCCATCAACCTGCCGAAGGCATTCGAGTATTTTGGCAAAGCCGCCAAATACGCGCGCCCGTCGGACACCCAACAGGCGGCGGAGGCGCATTACTTCGCCAGTCTTGTCTGTCTGATCGAGCAGCAACCGGCAGAGGCGCGAGCGCAGTTGCGGGAAGCCCTTCAGCTCCAACCGGATTTTTCCGAGGCGCATTACCAATGCGCTGGCGTGGCCGCGATGCTTGGCGAAATGGAGGAAGCCGTTGTCAGTCTGGAAGCGGCAATCAAGGGCGATGCGCGATATTACGAACGCGTCAAATCCGATCCGATGTTCGATGCGCTCAGGCCGCGGGTTGAAGCCCTGCTCGAACGTCTGGTGCAACCGATGCAGGAACGTGTCGAGCAGGTCAAACACAACGCGGCCCGTTTGCAGGGATTTGTGATTGCCGAATCGGAACGAGAGAAATTCAACTCCGTTTTCCGGCAGTTGGAACAGCAGCAGTCGGCAGATGTGACCTACCGCGACCGGTTGCAGATGATGGAAAGGCTGACACAGTTTCAACAGGAACTGGAACATATTCACGAACGCTTCGACAAACACTACGCGATTGATCCGCGCGATTACGTGCGCTCAATCGCTTTTAGCCACGGCGGACAATGGCTGGCGGCGGGTTTTCTGAATGGCGGCGTGCAGCTTTGGGAAGTGGATTCGATGCAGCAGCTTCAGGTGTTTGTCGGCCATCAGGCCAGCGTCAACTCCGTGGCCTTCAGCCCGAACGATATGCTGCTGGTGACGGGCAGCCGGGATAATACCGTCAAACTTTGGGAAGCGGACACTGGCAGGGAAATGCAGGTTTTGCGCGGCCACACGGAAGATGTCAGCGCAGTGACCTTCAGCCCGGACGGGCAATGGCTGGTGTCTGGCAGCCACGACAAGACGATTCGCATCTGGCGCGCCGCCACCGGCCACGAAGCCGAAACCCTGCGCGGCCACACGCGCCCTGTGACTTCAGTGGTTTTCAGTCCAGACGGACAACTGCTGGCTTCGGGCAGTTGGGATCGCACGATCATGCTCTGGGATCTGGATTCGGGCCGCGCGAAAAGCATGCTCACCGGGCATAACAAGGGCATCGCTTCGCTGACCATCAGCCCCGACGGACGCTATCTGGCTTCGGGCGGCGAAAGCGGCGAGGTGAAATTGTGGGATTTGCCGGAAGGCCGCGAAGTGCGCAACTTCACCGGCCTGCGCAACAGCGTGACTTCCGTGGCTTTCAGTCCCGATGGACTGTTGCTGGCCGCCGGCAGTCTGGGCGTGCGCATTATGGTTTGGAAAACAGCCACGGCGGAAGTCGTGCGGCAGCTTGAATACGACAATATCAGCTACAACTCCGCCGCTTTCAGCCCGCGCGGGCAATGGCTGGCCCTGGGCAGCCGCGATTTGCAATTGTGGTTGAAAGTGATTCTGACCGAAGAGGAATATGCTGCCGTAAAAGCCGGCGAAGAGCGCGCGGTGCAGGCCGCACAGGAAAGGGAAGAAAAATCGCGGACCGGATATGTTTCGTTGCTGAACTGAGAAAAAGCAAGGTCGCCAGCAGGATGCTGGCGACCCCATGCCGACAAGATGTCGGCGCTCCCATCAGGCTCCCATCAGGCTCCCATCACTCAGCTTTCTTCAACGTCCGAACGAACTTGACCAGCGCGGTGATTTGCGCGGCGGAAAGCGAATCGCTGAAGCCCGGCATGATGCCTTTGCCTTCCTTGATGGCCGTTTCGATCTGTTGATCGGTGTTCTTGGCATGCCATTCGGCGGCGGTCATATCGGGCGGTTCCAGGCTTTCAATGCCTTTGCCGTCCGCCGCGTGGCATTTGGCGCACTGCTGTTTGTAAAGGGCGGCGGCGTCCACGCCCTTGCCCGCGCCTGCTTTCCCTTTGGCAGGCGCTTTGCCTTTGGTTTGGGCGGAAGCCGGGCCGTTCATCCCAATGGCAATCAATCCCACGACCGCCACCAAAACAATGACTAAAGAGAGTGTTCTTTTCATCGGTCTTTTTCTGAACTCCTTGCAGAAAGTAGCTACATTGATTCTGGTTTGACAGGGGAGCCAAACCGCGCAAATCCTAAAACCCGATGGCGGCGAAAGCAAGCCGGCATCATTCCGGCAACTCTTCCTTCTGCGGTTCCGGCAGGAAGAAGCTCAAGATCAGGTTGATCGCATAGACCAGAAAGGCCACCGCCGCCGCCGCGTACGCCAGTTTGATCGAAGCCGCGCTGCCCGGCATGGTCGCCAGCAATTGCGTGGTCAGCAGCGGAGCCGAGGCGCCGATCATTCGCCCGCCGATATTCGCCGCGAAACTTTCGCCCGTTCCGCGCAAGTGTGTCGGATAAACGCGCGGCAGGTAATTGCCCCAGAAACTCAATTGCGCGACGGTGAATAACCCGGCCAGGAACATTCCCCATTTCAATAATCCCAGGTTGCTGGTTGCCGGAAAGATGAAAACCAGCGGAACCAGAATCAGCCCCGGAATCAGGAACACCCGCAGCAGATTGCGCCGCGACAAAATGCGAATCGCCAGAAACGCCAGCAGGAATCGTCCCACCAGACCGCCGATTTCCTGATACAACTGTGTGTTGGCGACCGCGCCCGAAATCAGCTTTTGCCTTTCCAGTGGCGGCAGCGCGGCGTCCACCTGCAACAACGAAGGCACGATCTGCGGAATCTGCTGAATCGCCCCGAAGGCCGCGCCCAGACTGCACGCGAACATCGCCGCTGTGATCAGTGTGGTTTTGCGATACTTCGGGACGAACAGTTCCGCCAGACTTGGCCGCTTCAGGGTTCCCGCCGTTTTCTTTTGCTGCCAGACGGGAGATTCGGGCAGGAACGGCCGGATGATGATCAAGGGGATGGCGGGGATCAATCCCGAAATCAGCAGATAGCGCCAGTTTTCGTGCCCGCCGTGAATGGCCGGCAGCGACGCGGACACCTTGGCAATCAGCGCGGCCATGGCGCTGACCAGCACCCCGCCCAGGCTGGAAAAGGCTTGCGTGTACCCCAGCACGGATTCGCGCTGTTTCGGGTGAGAGAACAGTTCCGCCAGCCACGCCACCGCCGCGACGAATTCCACGCACACGCCGATAAACGTCGTGCAGCGGAAAAACAGCAGCATCGGCAGCGAAGTCGCAAAGCCCGCCGCAAAAGCGGAAAAGGCATAAACCAGAATGCTCCAGGTCAGCACACGCCGCCGCCCCAGACGGTCGGTCAAATACCCGCCCAGCAAGCCGAAGATTCCGCCAGCGACCGCCGGCACGTAAAAGAACAGATCGCGCCAGTAGTTGTAATCAGGCGTGCCGAATTTGAAAGGCCCCAGGGTTTCCAGGGCCGACCGGATGATCAGCGGCAGCATCAGTAATTCGTAGGTGTCGAACGCGAATCCGATGACCGCGATGATGCAGATCAACCATTGCACGGAGGTCAGGCGAGGGGCGTTTTCGTTGGAGGAGTCGTTTGCCATAAAGTTTGTTTCAGCCTTGCTGTTTCCCTTCAATCGCGCAGAGCAGCACGCCGGCGGCAATTCCCAGGCGGCGATCCAGCCTGCGCTGCGAATCGAGTGAAAAATCGAGCGTCAGTTTGGTCACGAACGGATTGAAATTTTGTTTGAATTCGGCGGTCGGAACGCCGCCCAACTGAACGTTAAACGTCTGCGGAATCAGATTGGTTACAAAACGTCGAACCAGCGCGACAAAAGCGTTCTCTTCCTGAATCAGTCCCGCTTCCCGGTCGTAAGCATCCAGGATGACCCATTCATCGCGAAACATGGATTTCAATCCCTTACGGCGCATCGCGCCAATCTTTTGTCCCGTCGTGGTGTCCACCACGTCATAAGCGGCGGAAAAATCCAGAATCGCCCGGGCCTGGATCGAAATCAATTCCGTCGCCATCGTCTCGTCCGTGTACAGCCGGATGTCTTCCTTCAGCTTGAAAGCCTTCATTTTGGAAAAGAGGACGATGTTGCCCGCCGGATCGAAGATTTCAAACTTGCCGCCAAGCATGGAAAGAACCCGTTTGCGAATCAGATAGGTCGAATGGCTGAAACGATCAGAAGTCATGAATTTCCCTCTTTCAGTTGCTCTGCGTTGATTGCGGTTCGCCGTATTTGGCCGCTTCCGGCCGCTCCGTCCGGCGATACTCTTCCAAAAGCCCCTGCATAATGTCGGAAAAGAGCCAGTTTGGATCGAGCGAAGGATCGGCCTGCATGCGCTGGTCAAATTCGGCGTAAGCTTTCGCCCGCGCCCAAGCGAAGAAACGCGCCAAGTCGTGGTCAATTTCGGGCATTTTGTAGCGACCTCTTGATTTGAATGCCAATTGTTTTTGAATTTGAAGAAAGAACGCGCGGATTCTCAGACCTAAGCAAAAGGCTGTCAAGGACTGACCCGGCAAAACCTTGCTTCCGCGCTCACGAATTGTTAGCTTGCAGGCATCCCTTTCCCGATGGTCGGATCTTCAACAAGGAGAATTTATGCGCAGAAGCAATGCCGGTCTTGTTTTGTTCACGCTGGCGGCAGTCATATTCTTTCAGCAGGCCCAGGTCTTGGCTCAACTCGGCCGCCTGAGCGATTCCAAAATCGTCGCCGGTTTGAAAGAAGCCTTGCAGATTGGCACCGGCAACGCGACCAATCTGACCGGGCGCGTGGACGGCTTTTTCAAAAACGCCGCAATCAAGATTCTGCTGCCGAAACAGCTCGACACGGTCGGCAAAGGCTTGCGGCTGGCCGGGCAGGGCCGGATGGTGGACGAGTTCGTTCTGAGCATGAACCGCGCCGCCGAAAAAGCCGCGCCCGAAGCCCGCAAAATCTTCGTGGATGCCGTCAAACAAATGAGCTTCGACGATGCCCGCAAGATTCTCTTCGGCAACGAAACGGCGGCAACCGATTACTTCAAAACCAAAACCTCGGCCAGAGTCGCCACCGCCTTCCGCCCCATCATCGAAAAGTCCATGAACGAAGTCGGCGCCACCCGCCAGTACAAAGACCTGATGGGCCGGTTCCAGAACATTCCCTTTGCCAAATCGCAATCCCTGGACATTGATGCCTATGTCGTCAACAAATCGCTGGACGGCCTGTTTTATATGGTCGGCGAAGAAGAGAAGAAGATTCGCAAAGACCCGCTCGCCCGCGTCAGCAGCATTCTGAAAGACGTCTTCGGCGGCAAAAGATGACCAAAAGATAAACGGCGCAAGGCAACCGTTCCGCCCCCTTTGGCAGCAAAGCAACCGCAATCTCATCAACAACTGGTCTGCTCCCCCAATCGTGCCTGACCCGAAGCCGGAACCGGCACGGGCGCGGATCAGCGAAATTCCTCCTGAAGAGACTGCCAAAAGGAGTTTTCCGTGATCCTGCAATTTTTCATCGCAGCCCTGGTCATTGAATTCGGCGTCATCGCCTTTGCCCTGTACCGCCTGGTCGGCGCCACCGTGGACCTGCGCGTGGCCGTCGGCGAAGTGCTGGATAAACTCAGCGAAACCGAAGCCGAAATGCGCCAACTTCGCGAAGACGTTTTTGAACCCAAAAACGGCAAATCCGCGCTTCGGCGCGAACGCCAAACCATCGAGTTGTAACCCGACAACTCAAAAGCCACTCTACCGGCCTTGTCCAATATCCATTGTCCATTGTCCATTATCTGGCAGGGATAACCTCGTCTTTCTTGCGTTTATTCTCAGGAACTGCGGAATGCGGGCCGCTCGCGCAATTCAGTGAAAATTAGTAACTGCTCAGCCCTCCGGTAGCGGGGATATGGGCTGACCAGCAAAAATGCTGCTTAACGCCGCCAACACATTGCGGCCTTGTTTTTTGATAGTCGAAATGTAGCCGCGAATTCGACAAAAAGCCTTCGCGCCGCCGCTT
>JAJNQA010000037.1 GCA_021155085.1 Heliomicrobium sp.
AATTCAACGGAAACTCGATCATCGGCGGCATCGATTGGTACCTTTCAAAAGAGGATTGATTCGACCTCAGCCTGCCACAACTTCAACCACGCTCCAAGATCACAAGATATTGGGGTTTATCCGGCAGTTCCCAGAGAACCCGAAAAGAATCTTTACTGCATCGGCAAGTAAGGCGGTCTGGCTCATTTATGAAACAAGTGGTATAAGACTGTCACGCAGGCGAAACGATCTCTTGTTTCAACAACCGGGCAAAGGAATCTAAAAATGTCGCTCGACCTTGCACACAAAAAGCTTGGCTGGCCGTCCTCTGAGGAAATTCTGTCCCCCCCAGGTGAAGGAGCGAGAGTTTTTGCTGATCTGGCTAAAGCTAAGATTGGTGAGACGCTAAAGCATCAGCCAGGAGGTGCGGATGCTCGTGTTGGAATTCTTACAGCTAATCCAAACTCATCGGCCACGGCCTCGCCGTTAGCTGTGGTTTGTGAGTTTCAGAATTCCGTCAGTGAACAGACCTTACGTCAGTTGCAAGCGCTAACCTGGAATTTTTCAAGAAGCCCAATGCTTGTAACTATTGAGCCTCACCAACTGCGGGCGTGGACTTCTTGTGAGCCGCCAAGTGATCAATTACTTTCAAACTATCTTGTACATAAGGTTCAAGCCTCTGATCTCTCTAGCGGTCTCTCGCAACAGGCGACGCACGTTCTGCACTGGATTAACTTAGTTTCTGGCCAATTCTTCAAGGACAATTCTGCAAAGTTTCGTCGTGATCAACGCGCCGACCAAATGTTGCTCGAAAATCTGTCTTTTGTTAGGCAGAAGCTTCACGACAAAGGGTTGACCAACGATGATATCTGTCATGATTTGCTGGCACGTGTAATCTTCATTCAATTTCTATTCGACCGAAAAGATTCTTCTGGGAACTCAGCACTAAATGAAAGCAGGTTGGAGCGCTTATTCCAAAAAGGTGTGCTTAAAGCCAAATATTCCACCTTGGCAAACATTTTGTCCGACTATGACGATTGCTATCGGCTGTTCAACTGGCTAAATGACAAGTTCAACGGGGATCTGTTTCCAAGTAAGGGCAATACTGAAGTAGAGCGTGAGCTTGCCTGGCAGGCAGAAAAGCGAGAGGTCGGGCAATCGCACCTGGATGTGTTGAGTGAGTTAGTCAGCGGTGACTTGCACATGCCAACTGGACAAATGAATCTTTGGCGTAAATATGCTTTTGACGCCATTCCTTTAGAATTCATCAGTAGCATATACGAGGCTTTCGTCAATGAACGCGCTCGCCAATCTGGCATTTACTACACGCCACCTCATCTTGTTGATTTCACACTCGACCGTGTACTGCCTTGGGAAGGCGATCAGTGGGATATCAAGGTCCTTGACCCGGCCTGTGGTTCAGGAGTTTTTCTAGTAAAGGCATTTCAACGTTTAGTTCATCGCTGGAAAAACGCTCACCCCGGCCAAACTATTCGGGCCGAAACCTTGCGCAGCTTACTGGAAAATAACTTGTTCGGTGTAGACCTGGATCGGCACGCAGTCCGAGTCGCGTCATTCAGCCTATATCTTGCTATGTGTGATGAGATAGACCCCAAGCACTACTGGACACAGGTTCGCTTTCCCTTGATGCGTGAACGCCGCCTCGTCAATGCAGATTTCTTTGAGGAAGACCGCCCTGGATTCCGCACACTTGAGGAAGCCGCTAGCTATGATCTGGTGACCGGCAACGCTCCTTGGGGCGAAAACACATTGACGGAAGTGGCTAAAAAGTGGGCAAATGATGATGAGCGTAAGTGGCCAATTGCAGATAAGACAATTGGCACTCTTTTCTTGCCTAAGGCAGGGACACTTGTAAAGACTGATGGGAAAGTGGCAATGATTCAGCCAGCTAGTTCGCTACTGTTCAACCGATCTGGCACGGCGAGCAAATTCCGCGAAAAATTCTTCCACACTTTCTGTGTCGAACAAGTGATTAATTTATCCGCCCTTCGGTTTAAGGTTTTCGAAAAGAAAAAGGGAAAGAAAAAAGGAGCGGCGCAAAAAACAGTTTCTCCATCATGTGTAGTCGTTTTCAGCCCTCAACCGCCTAATGGCAGCCGCCTTCTTTATGCAAGTCCTAAACTTGTAGAAGACGGTAAAGATGAATTCGATATAATTGTCGAGCCTGCGGACGTAAAAGAGATTTATCACGATGAGGCTGCCACTATTCCGGAAATCTGGACATCCTTCCTGTGGGGTAACAGGCGTGACTGGACATTGATTAAACATCTTCGACAAGTCAGTAGTATTGAAAAGAGCTGCCCACCTGAAAGTTTTAGGCTAGGCATTATTCCAGGCGACCGTAAAAAACTCATGCGCGATCTTAAAGGACGCCACATTCTAAATGCCAAGGACTTTCCTGATCATGACTTGCTGTGTCTACAAGCGGATAGTTTCCCAGTTTTTGATGATCCTTCCATACACTCTAAGGACTCAACCGATTTCAGCGCGTTCGCTCTTCCACAGTTGATAGTAAAAATGAGTTGGCGAAAAAATAAAAATCGGTTTCAGGCCCGTCTAGTTCAATCCAAAGATCATAAAGGGGTTTTATGCAATCAAAATTTCATAACCGTCCACCTTCCAGGAAAGCACGCGCACTTTCTTGAGGCTGCGTGCTTAAGCTACAACAGCATTCTCACTGTTTATTTTCTTCTGTTGACCAGTGGGCGATTTGCATCCTATCGCCCATCACCTTTGGTTGAAGAACTTCTCCGTGTGCCTGTTCCAGAACCACGCCCTGGTCGGTTGAATTCCATCAAGACACCAAGCGATTTCGACGAGCAGATTCGCCGTGCATTCAACTTCAAAGACGCAGAATGGGTTCTCATTGAAGACTTGTTCAATGTAACTCTCCCTGACTTTAAAGGAGACAAAACTTCTCCTGGACGAGCACGCACAGAAAGACAATCGGGCGCATCCTCAGAGCCTCAACTTCAGGAATACTGTGAATACTTCATACGTGTCCTCAAAGCAGGATTTGGGCAGGATAAACGAATTTCCGCGACGATTTTTCAAGAAACAGGGATGCAACTTCCGTTCCGACTGGTTGCGTTCCAACTTGATCATGCTTCAACTCCAGCTATCCGAGTGGAACCTATAGAATCTCCCGATTTGCTGGCTGAGTTGGAAACGTTGAACAAGACTTGGCTGAAAGGTACAAAAGCGAAGAGCGGCAATATTTATCACCAACGTGTTGCTCGCATTTATGACGTTCGTAACAAAATACCTACTATCTTTATGATCAAGCCTGATGCCTGCCGTTACTGGACTCGTAGTATGGGACTAAATGACGCGGATGAAGTAGCAGCGGATTTGATAAGCTCGCAAAGTATGGCCGCACGTGGAGGGACGCATGGATGATAGGGTTTTGCTGACTCAGCCTGGCAGCCCCATTCCAAAAGATTTTGTTGTCTTAGCTAACCGTTGGTCTGCGGATTACTCCACCAACCTGCTCCGCTTTATTTGGCAAGGCTACGATTTGCTATTGAGAGAACTTCCGGCAGGCATCAACGATAAGGATTTGGAACGGAGCATTACTGAATCACTGGTAGAGCGAATCCGCAGAGAGATGTCAGGTAGTGAACCCTTTTACATCGAACATGGCCCATACGAGCGAGAAACAATGAAACAACTTGGCGCTCAGCCACCGCAGTATGATCTTGCATTCAAGTTGCGGGATGACCGAGAAGGAATAATGTGGCCGATTGAGGCAAAGGTGCTTGAAACAGACGGCGCAGTAAACAATTACAAAAACGATGTGAACGAGCAGTTCCTTTCTTGCCGCTATGCGCCCTTCTCAAGCGAAGGAGCGATGGTGGGCTACTTGCTGAAAGGCAGCGTCGAAAACGTTTTTCGTAATCTTGAAGATAAGATTCCTTGCTCGCTAGCTGCTCACCCTGACTTCCAAGATCGCCCTTGCAAAATGTCTGATCACATACGCCAAGTTGAAGTTGGAAAACCATATCCATCGCATTTTCGCTGTTATCACCTGATTTTGGAGTTTTCAGGGATATCCCGCTGGAAAAACACCGTGGAAAGTGAGGCACTTGAATTTCGTTCAACTCGGAAACAGTCATCTCGAAAGAAGAGGGCACGATCTCGGTGACGTGGCTATTTGCTGCTTAGCAACACTTCCAGCGTGTGACCATGAACATCCGTTAAACGGCGGTTTGTGCCGTTGTGGTAATACGTCAGGCGTTCGTGATCCAGGCCCAGCAGGTGCAGCACGGTGGCGTAAAAGTCATACACCGTCGCCACGTTTTCCACGGCGCGCCGTCCGAATTCGTCGGTTGCGCCGTAACTGACGCCGCCTTTCACGCCGGCTCCCATCATCCACAAAGTGAACCCATCAGGGTTATGGTCGCGCCCGGCGGAACCTTCCTGATGCGTTGGCATGCGTCCGAATTCGGTTGTCCACAGCACCAGCACGTCTTTCAACATCCCGCGCTGTTTCAAATCGGTCAGCAACGCCGCGGTCGGCTGATCAAAAATCGGGCAATGACGTTCGTAATCGGTTTTCAATGTTCGGTGCGCGTCCCAGTTTAGCAAGCCGTCAATGGCGCTGGCGCGCGAAGCGCAGTACAGGCTGACGTATCGCACGCCGCGTTCCAGCAACCGGCGCGACAGCAAACAGTTTCTGGCGTACGCGGCTTTCAGCGGGTTGGCATCATCCGTGGCGTACAGCTTATGGACGTGCTGAGGTTCTTTCGACAAGTCGGCGACTTCCGGCGCAGCCAGTTGCATGCGGGCCGCGAGTTCATATGCGGACATTCTTGCCCGCAATTCGCCTTCGCCGGGATGCTGTGCGGCGTGCGCGTTGTTGAGCGTATTCAAAAAATCGCGCGTTGCAGTTTCTTCATCAGCGGAAATGCCGGCGGGGCGGTTGAGGTTTCTCAAGGGTTGATGCGCGGCCAGCATCACTGCCTGATGCTGCGCGGGCAAAAATCCATTTGACCAATTGGCTTTGCCGTTGGGCGGTTCGCCGCGGACGTCCGTCATCGCCACGAACGTCGGCAGGTTGTCGTTCAAACTGCCCAGCGCGTAACTGGCCCAGGCTCCGGCGGACGGAAAACCTTCGCGAACAAAGCCCGTGTTCATAAACACCGTCGCCGGGCCATGCGTGTTGCTGCGCGAAGTCATCGAATGAATGAACGCCATGTCGTCCACGTGTTTGGCCAGATTGGGCAGCAAGGTTGTCAGCATCTTGCCGCTCTGGCCGGAGGGCGCAAATGGCCAGGGCGATTTCATCAGGTTGCCGTTTTTGCCCTGAAAGGTGACTTCCTTTTCGGCGCCGGGCAACGGCGTTCCGTGAAACTTTTCCAGCGCGGGTTTGTAATCCCACAAATCAATGTGCGAAGCCGCACCCGGACAGAAAATATGCAGCACCTGTTTGGCTTTGGGCGCGTGATGCTGGATTTGTTGCGCAAATGCGTCGCGGCTGAGCAAATCGGTCAGCGCCACGCCCGCGATTCCCGTGGCGGCATGTTCCAGAAACAATCGGCGAGTCAGATTAAGGGCATGGGTTTTCTTCATAGCGTTTCTTGGCAAGTGTGGGACAGGCTTTAGCCTGTCGGCACAGTGGACAGACTGAAGTCTGTCCCACGTTCAATTCAGGTAAATCAATTCGTTGGCATTCAACAGCGCGCGGCAGAAGGCGCGCCAGCCGTGCGATGCAATCAGCTTCACCGCAGCCTGTTGTTCTTCCGGCGTGGGTTGCCGTTGGAACGCCAGCGCAAAGACGCGGCGGACTTGCGATGCTTCGTCATTGGGCGCTTCGCGTTTGGCGCGCTCGGCCAGCGCATCGCTCATCTCCAAGGTGAAGCGGTGATTGAGCAGCGTCAGCGCCTGCAACGGCGAAGTCGTGCTGGTACGGCTGGGCGTGGAGTAGGCGCTGTCAGGCAAATCAAAATCCGTCAGTCCGTCAATCAGCGAAGCGCGCGCGTTCTGGTGATACACCCCGCGGCGATAGGTTTCGGGTGAGTGCTGATCCAGCGGCCAATACGTGGAAACGTTGTCCTGCAAATACCTGTACAGGCGAAAGCCCGGCCCGCCCATTTTCAAATCCAGCTTGCCCGTAAGGGTCAGCACCGAATCGCGAATTTCCTCGGCGCTCAAACGGCGCGCAGGGAATCGCCACAACAGCCGCGCGCTGGCATCCAGCCGAGCGGCGTCTTCGCGGAAATCGCTGCTCTGCCGGTAGGTTTGCGACAGCAAGATTTCGCGGTGCAGCGGTTTCAACCGCCAGCCGTGCTGCTGCAATCGCCGCGCAAGCCAGTCCAGCAATTCGGGATGCGATGGCTTGCCGCCCAGGTAACCGAAATCGCTGGGCGTATCCACCAAGCCCGTGCCGAAATGGTAATGCCAGACGCGATTGGCCAGCACGCGCGCCGTCAGCGGGTTTTCATCGCTGGCGATCCAGTTGGCCAGCGACAGGCGGCGTTCGGCCTCCGGCGCGTCGGCGACGAGCGTGTATGGTTTCTGCGTTTGATCCAGCACAGCCAGACTGGCGGGAACGACATCGGCTCCGCGCCGCAGCGGATCACCACCTTTATGCACATACGTTTTTTCTTTCGGCTGATCGAACTTGCCTGCCCAAACCAGTGGCAGCGGCGGAATCGCGCTGAGTTGTAGATTGATTTGCGCCAGTTCGTTGTTGAGTTCTTGCAGCGTGCCTTGTTCGGCTTCGCTTGTCACCTCAGGCGAAAAACGCGCGATGGCGTGCGCGTCGTTGAACGGTTTGCGGTCGCGCGAATCGGCGACGACGGTCCATTGTTTGCCGTCGGTCGAAACCAATGCCTGATACTCACCGACAAACGGCCCCAACCCTGTGCCCGGATTATCCGGCGAAGCCGTGCGGTCCTGCGAAAACACTATGCGCTCGATGGTTTCGGTTTGCGGGAAGGTCAGCGTCAGTTCCGGCGGATTGCCGACAAACCAGCGTTCGCCGAACTTGCCGTCGTTGACCAGGTCCACGCCATAGGTGTCGGCTCCGGCCACATCTTCAGCGCGTGCTGCGGTTGCGCCTTCGGCTTTGGTTCCGTAACTGGCCAGCGCCGCATTGTAAGAGGGGCGATTTGCCGTCCACACTTCAAATTCATCAATGCGCGCGTTTCTACCGGATTGCGGGCGGTCGGAAGTTCCCAGAACTTTGAATTTCAGATACTGCGCCTTGACCGGCGCAAAACGATGTTCGTTGAAATGGCGAGTCACCGCGGGCAGCGAATAGTTTCCGTGTTCGGCTGCGCGCTGCAAGGCTCGCGCGGCGATGGATTTTTCAAGCGTTTCTTTTTCTCGCGTCAATTCGGCGCGCCGCTTTTCCAGCGGCCCGGCTTTTTCGGAGAAAGCTTTTCGCTGTTCGTCCGTCGCCAGCACGCGCTCGCCATGCGTGACGCCTTCAAAGGCGGCGCGCAGCCGGTAATAGTCTTCGGTCGGAATCGGATCGAATTTGTGATTATGGCAGCGCGCGCAATTCACCGTCAGGCCAAGAAAGGTATTGCTGGTGGCGGCGACAAGATCGTCCAGTGTATTGGCGCGAATGATTTGCTGCTGCACCACATCCTGATTGCCGACGCTGTCATACGGCCCGCAAACCAGAAACGCCGTGCCGACTTCCACCGACGGATCGCCGCGCCCAATCACGTCGCCCGCCAGTTGTTCGACAATGAAACGGTTGAACGGCTTGTCTTCGTTGAACGCGCGAATCACGTAATCGCGGTAAGGCCACAAATTATTGATGATGTGATTCTGTTCGTAGCCTTTGCTTTCACCGAATCGAACCACATCCAGCCAGTGCCGTCCCCACTGTTCGCCGTAACGCGGACTGGCCAGCAAACGGTCAACCAGCTTTTCATACGCTTTCGGATCGGCGTCTTTGATGAACGTTTCGACCTCTTCGGGCGAAGGCGGCAACCCGGTCAGGTCGTATGTCAGGCGGCGAATCAGCGAGCGGCGGTCCGCGGGTGGATTGGGTTTCAAACCGCGCTCAGTCAGTTTGGCGAAGATAAATCGGTCAATCGGCGAAGAGGCCCAATCGGCGGGAATGCCTTTCAGCGCAGGCGGTTCAACGCGCGCAACCGGTTGCAGCGACCACCAGGTCGCTTTCTCTGCGCGTTTGGCTTCGCCACTGGTCAGCTTTTCCGTTTCCGGCCACTCGGCGCCCACATCAATCCACGCGCGTAACAATGCGATTTCGCGCGCGGTCAGCGGGTCGCCTTTTGAAGGCATGCGCTCGGTGGCATCCGCGCTGCTGACGCGGCGAATCAATTCGCTTTCGGCGCTTTTGCCGGGAACGATGGCTGGCCCGCTTGCGCCGCCTTTCATCGCGGCGGTTTTATTATCCAGCCGCAATCCGGCTTTTTGTTTTTCCGGCCCGTGGCATTCGATGCAGCGGGCGTGGAGCAAGGGGCGAATGTCGCGCTCGAAATTCACCGAACTGGCCGAACCTGTTTGACGTGCGGCGACTTCATCGAACAGTGAATGCAACAAGAGACCATTCACTACAAACGCGACCAGACAGACAATCTTGAACACGCGTGAACGTGGGCTGCACATTTTGCTCTCCTGATTTTGCTTGTGATTAGAAAAGAGATTTTGTCTTTCGTACAAATACTACAGCCTGAAGATATTCGAGAACAGGTTTTGATCAGTGCGGACAGCGATCTTGTGATTGTGAGCTGACAGGTTGGCTAGCTGACTACGTGCTGGCGCCGCGCGAGAAGGCGCTGCCGAATGCCCTGAGGCTGATAGCGGGTTTCCAGTTCCTGACGAAGTTGTTCGCGCTGTGTGCGGCGCGCGGCTAGGTAAGAGTCAATTTCGTTTTGGTTTTCCAGGTAGTAACCGATCACCGCATAGACATCGGCCAGGGCGAGCACATCATATTGTTGGACAATTTCTTCAGCCGTGGAGCCTTCATTGAAGGATGCAATGACTGAATCGAGCGAGACACGCGTTTTCCCGACGCGCAATACGCCAGCATCATCAGTTCGCAATGGCACAGGCCTGGTCACTATTGAAATCATCGTGCTCATCGTTCTGTTCCTTTCTACTTTCGGTTGATCAAACAGAAAAAGCGCGACCGGCAAATCGTCAGGCTGCCGGTCGCGCTCAATATAGCCCACTTTCGCTTTGTTTAGAAAAGCAGCTTCAATCCGAATTGAATCCGGCGCGGGCTTTCCGCCGACAGGATTCGGCCGAACGAAGGCGAGCCGGCGAAGTTATCCGGCAAACCGAAGTTCGGATGGTTGAACAGATTGAAGAACTCCGTGCGAAATTGCACCGTCAAGCTTTCCTTGATCGCGGTGTTTTTGACCAGCGAGAAGTTGATGTTTTTGAAACTCGGCCCATCCAGAATGTTGCGTCCGGAATTGCCGAAGTTGCCGAAAGGCGGGAAAGCGAACGCCGCTGTGTTGAACCAGCGTTCCGCCGTCGGATTGTCCAATCTTGCCTGACCAACCAGATTCGGGCGGTCATTGCCCAGAAAGCCCAGGTTCGAGATGCCTGTATTGCTGTTGTCGAACTCCGGCAGCAATGCGACGGTGAACGGCCGGCCGGTTTGCAGCGTGATCACGCCGAAAGTTTGCCAGCCGGAAAGAACCTGGTTTAACACTGCGTTTTCAGCGTGCAGGTTGTGGCCTTTGCCAAATGGCAGATCGTAGGAATAACTCAGCGAAAAACGATGCCGCACGTCGAAGCCCGAACGTCCGCGTTCGGCGGCCAGGTTGAAGCTGTTCTGCGGATAGTTCGGATCGCCCGTGCTGGAAAACACGCCGGAGGCGTTGTCAATGGATTTGCCGAAGGTGTACGCGCCCAGCAGGGACAAGCCGAAGCTCAGGCGCTGTTGCAGACGCGCTTGCAAACTGTGGTAGTTCGACGCGGCGCTGCTTTCCTGCTGCGTGATTTCGCCGAAGAGCGGATTGCGCGGCAGGTTCGGTTGGCGCGAACTCGCTGCCGGTTGATTGATGTCGCGCGAAGCCAGCAGCTTCGTGCCTTTTGATCCAACGTAGGCGACTTCGGCCACGGTGCTCGCGCCAAGTTGCTGTTGGACGCTTAGGTTCCAATGCTGCGTGTACGATGTGCGCAGGTTGCGGTCGTAGGCGAAAGCCGACGGCGCGGACTGGCTCGGCGTGTTGAATGGGAACGGATTATAAACCGTCAGCGGCGCTTGTTCGGATTGGTAGTAAAACCGGAAGTCGTAATACGGCGAATTGAAATACAGCCCTTCGCCGGGAGCCAGCGGCGACTGGTCGTAATAAACGCCGTACCCGGCGCGGACCACCGTTTTGCTTTCCTGTCCCAATGCCCAGGCTACGCTGACGCGCGGGGCGAAGTTGTTTTTATCCGGTTCGTAGCCGCCGCGGGGTATGCCTGCGGTGCCGACCTGCACCAGTTTGCCGGTTGCCGAATCGTAAATGTTGGCGCGGTCCTGGGTGTCCACCGGCGGCGAGTTGTATTCGTAACGCAGGCCCAGCGAAAGGGTAAGTTTCGGCGTCAGGCGGAAGCTGTCATTGGCGAACAGGTTGTAGCTTTTTGTCCGCAAGTGCTGGGCGTTGTCCAACCGCGCGCCGCCCGTTACCAGCGGCAAACCGAGCAGCAAATTGGCCAGCGAATTGCCGGTGATAAACGGAAACACGGTTGGCTGGCCGTTCGGCAGGACGAAAGAAACCTGACCGGGGAAGATCAGCAAGCCGCGCGATTGCACGTCGCGGAAAGCGTTCTGTTGCGTGTAGCGGAAATCGAAGCCGAACTTCAGCAAGTGCGAGCCGCGCGCGTAAGTCGCCGTATCCAGGAATTGAAAAACATTGGTCGCGCTGTCCTGCGGGTTGTTGTATTCCTGTCCCAACGGCGTAAAGCCCGTGACGCGGATGAAGCTCAAGCCGAAATCGCGCGGGTTGGTCGAAAGCTCCGGCAGGCCGACTTGCTGGTTGATGCTGACGCCGGGATTTTCAGTCAGCACCTGGTTGCCCACGCGGCTGAACGCCACGCGCGCGTCGTTGATGAAGCGCGGCGAAAAGGTATGGTTTTCGTTGAACATCAGGTTCTGTCCGCGCCGCAGCACGCTGTTGCCGTAGCCGGGAACGAAAACCTGCGTGACGCCCGAATACGGCTCGAAGAGGTTGCGGTCGTTGAAGCTGTAGCGCGCGGCGAATTGCGAATCCTCGCTGATCTTGTGGTCAATGCGCACATCGAACAGATCGTTGCGGTCGCGCTGCACGGCCGAAGCCGCGTAGTTCTGTCCCGGCACATTGCGATTCGGCAGCGGGTAGAGCGCGGCGATTTTCAACCCGATGGGATTCAGCGCTTGTGTCGGAATCACGCCGCCGGGGAAAGGCGCTCCGACGCCGGGAATCAGCGGCTGCTGCGAGACCGGAAGCTGCGAAAAGTCGCCGACACGTTCCCGCGCCGTTGGCACGTTGGCCAGCCGGATGATGCCTTCGCGTCCGCGCAGGCCTTCGTAATCGCTGAAAAAGAACGTGCGGTCTTTGACAATTGGCCCGCCGAAGCTGAAACCGAATTGATTGCGCTGATATTGCGGATCGCCCTGATCGGCGGGCGCGAAGTAGTTGCGCGCATCCAAGACTTGATTGCGGAAGAATTCATAGGCCGTGCCGTGAAAGCCGTTCGTGCCGGATTTCAAAACCACGTTGACCTGCGCGCCCGCGCTGCGTCCGAGCGAAGCGTCGTAGGCGCTGCTCAAGACTTCAAATTCGCGAATGGCATCCACCGGCGGTTTGACGCCGAAAGTGTTGAGCTTCGGGTCCACGTTGTAAACGCCGTCGAGCAGGAAGTTATTGGCGTCTTCGCGTGAACCGTTGATGGTGAAAGCGAAATCTCCGCGCACCGAACTGGCGGAACCGGGCGGCGCAGGAGCCGCGCCGGGTACCAGCAGGCTCAGTTCCAGAAAGTTGCGTCCGTCCAGCGGCAAGCCCGTCACCTGACGATTATCAATCGTTGCGCCCAGCGAGGCGCTTTCGTATTTCAACGGCGCGACGCCTGAAACAATCGTCGTGTCGTCAACACTGACCGTCCCGACTGTCAACGCGATATCCAGCCGCAGTTCCTGATTGATCGAAAGATCAAAGGTCTTGGCGTATTTCGCGAAGCCCGACTGCTCGACTTCCAGGCGATAAACGCCCGGACGGATCAGCGAAAACACGTAATCTCCGCGTCCATTGCTGACTGAATTTCTGGTTTCATTTGTTTCCTGAGAAACCAGGCTCAGTTTCGCACCGGCAATGATGGCTCCCTGCGGATCAGCCACCCGCCCGCGAATGGTGCCGCGATAGTTCTGCGCCAGTGCGAGCGGCGACAGGCAGAACAAACTTAAAATGATTCCCAGTCCGAATCTGAATTTCACGATGAACCTTCTCCCTTGATTGAGAACGGTACAGTACCGGGAGCGGTAGCGACCGGGTGCGCTGCCGGATGTTCTGAATGAGGC
>JAJNQA010000041.1 GCA_021155085.1 Heliomicrobium sp.
GACCTCAAGAAAAAGATTCTTCCACGAAGTCACACGAAGGTTCACGAAGGGAATCGAATGACCTGATCCTGATTGTCTCTTCTCTTTCTTCGTGCTTCTTCGTGTGGCTTCGTGGAGAAATTCTTTTTCTTAAAAGCTATATCAAAAGATTTCTCGCAAAAGGAGAGTTAAAGAATGAGTCAGTTGAACGTAGGCATTGTTGGGTTGGGCTGGGTGGCCGGGGCGCATATCGCGACCTTCAATAAAATTCCGGGTGCGAAAGTCACGGCGGTCTGTTCCCGCCGCGAACTGGACGAAGCGGCGATTTCGGCGCAGTACGGCACGCCGCTCAAAGCCTACCGCGATTACGAAGCGATGCTCGCCGATCCCGACATTCACATCATTGACATCTGCACGCCGCATCCGCTGCACGCCGAACAGGCCATCGCCGCCGCGAAAGCCGGAAAGCATCTGATCATCGAAAAACCGATTTCGATCAGCTACGAAGACGCCGTCGCCGTGCGCAAGGCAATCCACGAAGCGAACGTCAAAACCTGCGTCTGCTTTGAAGTCCGTTTCAGCCAGCAGGCGACCGTAATTCAATCCATCATTCAGGAAGGCCTGCTGGGCGACCTGCATTACGGCGAAGCCGATTACTACCACGGCATCGGCCCCTGGTATGGCCAGTTTCCGTGGAACGTCAAAAAGGATTTTGGTGGCAGCAGCTTGCTCACCGCCGGTTGCCACGCGCTGGATGCGCTGCTGATGTTTATGGATTCCGAAGTTAAAGAAGTGACCAGTTACAGCAACCGCAGCAGCTCGCCCATCTTCGAGCCTTACGAATACGATACGACGCTGGTCACGCTGCTGAAATTCAAGAACGGCAAAATCGGCAAGGTCGCTTCGGTGGTGGACTGCTTGCAGCCCTATTACTTCCACATCCATCTGGTCGGCAGCGAAGGCTCGATTCTGGATAACAAATTCCACAGCACAAAGCTGAATCTGAACAAAACCCGCTGGAGCCAGCTTTCGACCGCGCTGGTGGATTCCGGCGATGTCGCCGATCACCCGTACGAGCCGCAGTTCAAAGCCTTCGTGGAAAGTTTCGAGACCGGCAAGGCGATGCCACTGACGGATTTCGACACCGCGTTTGAATCGCATCGGGTTGTCTTTGCGGCGGATTTGTCGGCGGCGGAAGGGCGGACGGTGAAGATGTCCGAACTCAAATTCTAAAAAATAAAACTTGTGATTGCCTTCTGGAAAACACTGAACTTTTTGATGGCTATATTTTTTGCCGCAGGAGTAGCAATACAGTATGGCAATCCCATCTCTATCCCAGGAATGGCGATTTATGGGGCGGCGGGTCTGGCTTGCGTTCTGGCAATTCGGGATACAAACCTGGAGTCGCTGCCCCCAATGATTGGCTCGATTGCCCTGGCCTGGGCGCTAACACTTGCGCCGCAAGTTCTTGGCAACGTGAGCCTCAGAGAGATTTTTACAGTTTCATCGTGCGCAACAGTAATTGAAGATGATTCGATTTATGCGGGACGCAGGATGGTTGGGCTGCTGATTGTAGTGTTCTGGATGGCAGGGGTGTCCACTGTCTTCTGGCGGCAGGAACGGCAAAAAAGTACCGGGTAAGTAACTCGCTTAAAACCCCAGGCTGCGGCACATTCCGCATTGATCGCAGGGTTTGTTCTTTTCGATGGTGCAGGCTTTGGCTTCGACGAATTCCAGCAGTTCGCCGAGCGTGACGGAGGCCTCGGCCACATCGAATTTCTGCTGGCTGGGATGGGCGTCATAGGCGATGCCCGTCCACGGCGCGAAATATTCCGCAGGCGCAGGTTTGGCGGATTCGCTGGTCGCCGGAAGGGCGGCGGATTCCAGCAGCGCCCGCCGGACGGTTTCACGAATCATTTCCCGCAATGAATCTGGGTTCACGGCTGTTTTCTCCCAACCAACGTGGGACAGACTTCAGTCTGTCCGTGCAATATCCATACAAGAAGACAGGCTGAAGCCTGTCCTACGCCTCTTCGCTGTAATCTTCGACGTAATCCACAATGCCGACAATGGCGCTGTCAATCGCGGCTCCGGCTTCCCCGGTCGAGGCGGTGGAAGCGCCCCAGCCTTCCTGCACGACGATGACCAGATCGCCTTCACCTGAATCCACCGAATCCAGCGCCAGGACGGCGGCTCCGCGCGGCGTTCCGTTCGGATTCACGGGCTGAACGAGCATAATCCGCGCGCCGCTGTAACGCGCGTTTTTCTGCGTGGCCACCACATTGCCCAACACTCGCCCCAGAATCACGGCTTTTCTCCCATCGCTTTCACGCCCAGGTTTTTTATATGCGCTTCGGAATCAATGATGCCGATAATGGTGCAATCCGTGGGCACTTCGCTGCCTTCAAACGGGAAACTCGCTTCCTTGCCCCGGCACCAGAAGACCAGTTCCCCAGGCCCTGAACCGACCGAATCAATCGCCACCAGCGACTTGCCGGACGCTTTCAGCCGGGCATCCAGCGGTTGAATGACCATCAGCTTCCGCCCGGTGAGCGTAGCGTTTTTGACGGTGGAAACGACGTTTCCGATGACGCGAGCCAGTTGCATGGTTTCCGTTGTGAATTGCAGAATGCGTGTTTGTCGGCGTTCGTTGTGAACGCCGGGGCATTCTCAACGATCCATCACCAAAACTCAATTATGCTGAAAGCTGTTATTTTCGACTTCAACGGCGTCATCGTTAATGACGAACCGCTTCACCTGGAACTGTTCCGCCGCGTGCTGGGCGAAGAAGGCATTTCCATCACCGAAGAAGAATACATGGCCCGTTATCTGGGCTACGACAATTTCAAATGCTTCCGCGCGGCGCTGACCGATGCCGGGCGCGAACAACACGCGGCTGATTTGGCCTACGTTGTGGCATTGATCGCCCGCAAAACCGATTACTACCTGGAAGCGATCAACGAACGGTTTCTGCTGTTTCCCGGCGTGGTTGAACTGGTGCAAACGCTGGCGGTTTCTTATCCGATGGGAATTGTTTCCGGCGCGCAGCGTGAAGAAATTGAACACGTGCTGGAGCGCGCAGGGATTCGCGACTGTTTCCAAATCATCATCACTTCCGCCGACCTGAACTCCGGCAAACCCGATCCCGAAGGTTTTCTCAAGGCGCTTGCAACGCTGAATTCGCTGGGCAATTTTGATCCGCCGATTCTTTCCGAAGAATGTCTGGTGATCGAAGATTCCCGGGCTGGCGTGCAGGCCGCCAAAAGCGCCGGGATGCGCTGTCTGGCAGTGACCAACAGCTACCCAGCGGAAAAACTGGCACAGGCGGATTGGATCGTACCAAGTCTGATTGATCGTGAGGTGGAAGTTTTATTTACCTCTGCCCTGGCTTGAAACCGCCACAGCCGTGCGTTGCGCTTTTGTCGGGCGATTGGCTATGATGCGCGGCGCTCTCTTACCGGCCCCGAACAAACTCCCTCACGAGTTGTTTCTCAAGCTTCCGATGAAGACGTCACTCCTCACGTTTCACGCCCGAATTGACCGCGCAGCCTGTTTCCGTGCGGGCGCGGCGATTCTGGCTGTCGTGTTGGCATTCTGGCTGACTATTTTCTTTAACGCGAAATCACGCGCAACCCCGGTTCCACCACTCGCCGCGACCAATCCCGCAATCGTCATCAATCAGATTTTTGGCGGCGGCGGCAGCGCGGGCAATGGCTTCCGCAATGATTTTGTCGAACTGTTCAATCGCGGCACAGTGGCAGTCAGCCTGGTGGGCTGGTCGTTGCAATACTCCACGGCGTTCAGCAATGCCTGGCAAAAAGTCGAGTTATCAGGTTCGATTGCGCCGGGGCAGTATTATCTGATTCAACTCGCGGCAGGCAACACCGGCGCAAAAGATCTGCCCGCGCCTGACGCGGTTGGCTCGATTGGGATTGATGCGTCGGCGGGAAAAGTCGCGCTGGTCAAAAATAATCAGTTCATCACCAATGCGCCCAATGGCAGGTGCCCATCAAGTGAGTCACTCACCGTCATTGTTGATTTTGTCGGTTACGGCGGCACGTCCCTTTGTTTTTGGGGAACCGCGCCCGCGCCCGCCGTGGGGAACGCTTCGGCCACCACTCGGCGCGGCGAAGGCTGCACCGATACGAATCGGAATAACGCCGATTTCAACGCTGCCGCGCCCAACCCGCGCAACAGCGCATCGCCGCTCAATCCCTGCCACGGTGTTGGCGCAAACCGCGCCGATCTGATCATCACCACGCAAACCAGCAGCGCCGCCGTGCCGCCGCGCGGCATCGTCGCCTTCATTCTCAAGGTTCTCAACAACGGTCCGGCGACGGCAACCAACATTCTGGTGACGAATCTCATACCTGATGGATTTACCGAAATCACCGGCGGAACAGTGACCGGCAACAGCGTGGCATTTCCACCGATCGCATCGCTCGCGCCGGGTCAGATGAGAACATTCACGGTCACGGCTCGTGCGCCAGGCGTGAGCGGAAGGTACGTCAATCGCGCTGTCGCCAATTCCGACACCTTCGACCCGGCAACCGGCAACAACACGTCGCTGACCGAAATCGCGGTGCTGGCCGGAGCGAAATTTGACCTGCCGGACGTGCAAGTCACAATCACTGACAACGGGTTATGCAGCACCAGTTTCACCGTTGAAACCAGGATCACAAACACAGGAGTTACGGCGCAGCAGAACAATACCGGCGGAGAGTTCTCCGCCACGCTCTCTCCGGAAATCACCGTTTCTTCATGCTCTGCAACCAAGGGCAGTTGCCGGTTTAGCAGCCTGGTAGGAGAGAGTTCGGTGCAGTGGGATGGGGACGTTAACGTGGGCGAAACCGTCACGATCACTTACGTCGTGCAGGTCGTCGGCAGCCCCAAATCGAGCATCTCGTTTTGCGTCGAAGAGAAGGTGAACTTCGATTCGAATAACGACGGCCAGAACGAATCAACAACGACTGTCAGCAAATGCGCCGCTTATACGCCCGGTTGTGGAGATGAAGCGCCCACTGAACCGGCAATCCCGCCGGCTTCGGCGGTTTCAGATCAGAAGGCCGGCTCGATTTTGATCTTCAATCTCTATACTTCATCTTCGATTGACCCCACAGGCGAAAACACGCGAATCAACATCACCAACACCGCTCTCAACACGGGCACCTCCAACGCCGGTTCGGTCACCATACATTTCTTCTTCATCACCGGCGACACGTGTGAGATCTCCGACGGCTTCCTTTGCCTGACGGCCAGCCAGACAACCAGCTTTCTGATGTCAGACCTTGATCCCGACATCACGGGCTTTTTGATTGCAGTGGTTGTGGACCCAATTACGAGCTGTCCCATCAACCGCAATGTCTTGATCGGCGACGAATACGTTCGGATGGGCAGCGGCCACGCGGCGAATCTGGGAGCGGAAGCCTTCACCGCCATCGCCGATCCGCCATGCGCGTGCGACGAAACGACCGTGGTGGCGGTCTTGTCGCTGGATGGAATCCATTACAACCAGGCGCCGCGCGCTCTGATTGCCAATGGCATTCCGAGCTTGTCCGATAACAATTCGACGCTGCTGGTTCTCAACCGCATCGGCGGCAATCTCGGATTGAGGCCAGAAGTGATCGGTGAATTCAGCGGCCTGCTGTTCGATGACCTGGAAAATGGCTTGAGTTTTGTGACCAGCGGAGGTTGTCAGTTCCGGCAGGTGATCTCGAATACCTTCCCGCGCACCTCGCCACGCTTTCCGCAATTCATCTCCAGCGGTCATACCGGCTGGATGAAGATCATTGCGGGGGAAAACGTCGGCATTCTCGGCGCGATGATCGTCAGGAACACCGAAAATTTTTCCCTCACGAACGCTTTCAACGGCGGTTACAACCTGCACAAGTTGACCTTCACCGGAAACGTGACATTCAACGTGCCGGTCTTTCCATCGCGGTGCTGAACGGCGATCAATTGCCGGGTTGGCTGCCTCCGCCTTGCTCCGCCAAATGGCGCAACGCCGCCGCGATCTGCCCGCCGTGGAACCGGCCGTTTTCAATAAAAATCTTGCCCGTTTCTTTTCCAGCAATGACCACGCCCGCCAGATAAACACCGCGCACATTTGATTCCATGGTCGCTGGATCATGCACCGGCTTCATTGTTTCGGGATCAATTTCAATTCCCATCGAACGTAGAAAGTCGTTGTCGGTGTGATAGCCGGTCAGGGCAAAAACGAAATCGTTCGGCAGCTCCGCTTCTTCATCGGTCAGCAGATTCCGAGTGCGAATGGAGGCGGGTTTGATTTCCGTCACGACAGTATTGAAAAGCGCGTTGACTTCGCCATTGGCGATGCGATTTTCAATGTCCGGCAGAATCCAATACTTGATTGTCGGGCGCAACACGGCCTGGCGGTGAATCATCGTCACGCGCGCGCCGTGACGGTACAGATCAAGCGCGGCAATCGCTGCGGAATTGGCCGCGCCGATGATCGCCACGTCGCGGTCATAAAACGGATGAGCATCTTTGTAATAGTGCGAAACCTTCGGCAACTCCTCTCCGGGAATGCCGATGAAGTTTGCCTGATCGAAATAGCCGATGGCGACGATGATCTTTTTCGCCCGGTAGCGGCGCTGTTCACCGGTCGTGGTCAATTCCGTCTCCACCGAAAACCCACCGTCCGTTCCAGAGACGCGGAGCGCCCGTTCGTATTGATTGACGCGCAATTTGTACGTATCCGTGACGCGGCGGTAATACTTCAGCGCTTCGATACGATTCGGTTTTTCGCGCTCACAAACGAATGGCAGGTCGCCGATTTCCAGCAATTCCGGCGTGGTGAAGAAAACCAATTGCGTAGGGTAATGAAACAGCGAATTGACCACGCAGCCTTTCTCAATCACCAGATGGCTGAAGCCCGCGCGCTGCACTTCGATGGCGCAGGCCAAACCGGTTGGCCCGCCGCCGATGACAATGACATCAAAAGAAGTTTGAATTTCCATCTCCTGTTTACGCTTCCAGTTTCAGGACGGACAGCTTCGCCGTCCGGTTGTGTTTGACTTGCTCCAGCCACGCTGCGGTTTCTTTCGGTGAGCGAAGCCGAACGCTGAGCAAATGTCCGTACGCCGGATCGCTCAATTTTTTGGGAAAGTCCTGTTGACGACGCCAATAGGACTTAAATGCCCACAGGATGATTGAATCTTTCGACAATGCCTTTTTCAATGTTTCACGGTTGCCATTGCAGCATTCTTCGCCCAATAGCACTCGCCGGATTGTGCGAACAACAAGTCTGGAGAGCGTCACGCGAAACGAATAATCCAGCCAAATGATTGTGTCCGCGCGTGCCCAGACAATATGCGCGACCTTCGACGTGTAGTTGCCGTCCATAACCCACGCCTGCCCGCCGGTCGCGGCCTCTACTTTTTTGACGAAGTCTTCGCGCGATGATTCCTGCCAGTCAGGATTCCAATGCAGAGCGTCCATTTCAATGTGCGGTGTATCCAGCAGCCGCGCCAAGTGACCGGCAAAAGTCGTTTTACCCGATCCAGTAACACCAATCACGACAATGCGATTCATTCAATTGCAGCTTAACAAGTCACCGGCCTTTCGCCAATTGATTTACGCTCACAAGGAAAAGGCCTCCGACTTTCGCCGAAGGCTTTCTCTGGTTTGTATATTGAATCGTACAGTTTGCAATGCAGTGGTGTAGCGGTCCTAGTTTGAACTGGCTACATTTTCGGTGATGGTAAGCTCCTCTTTTTGTCCACCGAGCCGCAGCCCAATCAGTTGCTCCCCTTTTGAAGTCGTTTTCGTCAGCAAGGCGTCCGAATCAAAGTCTTTTTCGTTCATCATCACCGTGGCTTTTGCCTTGGCAATAACCTTGTCCCCCTGCATGACTTTCATCGTTCCCGTTTCCGTATTGTATTTAACGAGATACATTCCCTTTTCAACCTTGGTGTCGCCGATCCAGACTTCGCTCTTGAACTCGAATTTTTCCTTGAGCATCTTGTCATGATCATCGGCGCGCACGCCCAGGCTCAGCAAACATAACGCACAAACAGCCATCAGGCTTAAAGCTACTCTTTTCATCTGTCCCTCCATAGTTGATAAATTGGGTCATCTTGATTCCCATTCTGATGTTTGCACACACTGTGCCAACAAGGTTGAGGGACAGTTTCGCCGCATTCGCCTAAACGCGTTTCTGACAGGAGAGAACGCCCTGCCTGGCCGGATTACTTTTTCTTCAGGGATTTCTTCTGGCAGGTTGCGCACCGGCAGCCCTTTTGCTTGATAAAGGTGTCAAAGTAATGCTTGCCGTAATGAATCGTAATCTGTTCGCCCGGCTGAATTTTCTTGATCGCGTGAATCCAGATTTCATCATCATCGTCCACAAACGCCTGGGCGTTCGGGCGACAGGCGTGATTGGCGTATCGGGCGATGTTGCTGCGATCGCTTCCATCAATGGTCTTGTGCTCATTGATCGCGAATTGGTACATCCCGCCTTTTTCGTCAGCCTCTTCATCGTCCATGATCCGGCCAACGTACTGGATGATTTTCGTACCTGACGGGATCACACAGATGGCAATCAGGCCAAGGCCGGTGGAAGTGCGGCTTACTTTTACAAAAGGATTCTTGTTTTTCCTCATTTTCGCGCTTTGGTTCATAACGTGGGCAGATGAAAGAAAAGAGAAAGGGCAATGCGGTGTGATGATGCCATCAAGCCAAAATCGCCGGATTGCCGCTTGTCAGTGATTGTTTCAAAAAGAGAGGAGCAGGGCTTGAACCTTCAACTCGATGATTAACATTCTCCCTGAACCGATTTTATCCAAGTCCGATGAATTTGTAAGTGGTTGGCTGAATGAGAACGTCAGGCGAGCGCAAGATTTTGAGCTTTCCAGGGCTGGGGGCGGCTTCAATTGATCAGGATGGCCCCCTTGTACATTCCCATCCCACAAGTAAACCGCAGTTCGCCCGCAGACTGTGCGGGCAATTCGACGATGACTGTTTCGCCGGGCGGCAAATCGCGCGAAATGCCCAGCGAAGGGAAAACGATCCGGTTGCCGCAGTTCGGCTGGCGGTCGCGCGTGATGGCCAATTTGACCGGCTTGCCGGCATTCACCTTTAACAGCGCAGGCTGGAAACCGCCGGAACCGATCTTGACCCTGGCAGCATCTGGCGAGATTGCAACGGCCAATTTCCGGGCCGTCTGAGCCGCCTCGACTTGCAATGTAAAGGGCTGGATCAACACCTGCCCGCCGCGCTGGAACTGCGCCCAAAGCTTGTATCTCCCCAGCTGCGGAAAGCCGGCCAGAAACCGAATCTCGGATGGGGAGGGGCCAGGCGGCTGGGCCGTGTGTGTGTGCGCCATTGCCTGTGTGCCGGTTGCCGACCCGGCTTCGAGCGGATGCGCGTGGATGAAGTGCTGTTTCCGTTCGTCAATGATGACGAAATGCCCCCAGGCGCCCAGGTAAGGTTCCAGATCATTGACCGTCTTGCCTGTCGCCGCGTCGCTGACGGCAATCGTGAATTCAATGTCTTCGCCTGCGTGCAGCGGCTGTTTGCTGACCAGGCTGAAACGCAGGCCATCATCCATCTTCGTCCACGCGGCATCAACAACAAGCGGGACCTGCGCGCGCGGCTTTCCGCCAATGGTCAACTCAAAGGTTTCGATGCGCTGCGCCGCGCCCGGTGGTGTGAAGTCCGCATATACGCGGTAACGCCCGCCGTGTTTGAAAGTATGTACAACTTCGTAGCGATCACCCGCCGCCAGTTCCGGATGAATATGATCGAACTCGGACAGATCATCGGAAGCGATAATCAGATGCAGCGGGCGTTCATGAACATACTCCAGAAAACGGATCGCCAGGTTGTTTGCGTTGCGCGCCTGAAAACTTAATCGAACCGCTTCGCCCGCCATCAATTCCCTGCCTTCGACTTTTAATTCCAGCGTGGTTGCCCCTGTCCGCGTCAGCCAAAGAAGTTCTTTGCCGGCGACGGATGCAGACGGCTCACCGGCCAAATCCATGAAGGCATTTTTCAAATCCCCAGCGGAAATTTTGCCGCGATATTGCCGCGCCAGCAGGTACGGAAACGCCAGCCGCCCTTCTGCGTCCGTCGAAAGAAAGTAAGCATAAATGCCGTCCGGATATTCGGGCGTTTTTGTAAAGCGGCCATTGAATTCATCCAAATCGCCCGCGCCCCCCGCAAATTCGTAATCTTCAGCGAACGAACCGAGCGGGAAGCCGGTGTTGCCGGCATTTACTTCCGGGCCGAACTGTCCCGGCGTCAGTGGCGTCCCATCCGGCCAGGTGATGCGGCGTTTGATCTGGCGCAGCCTGTAACTTGACCGCATGCGACGCAAGCCTCCTGTGCCATCCGCGTTGGCAAAACTCCAGGGGCCATAAATCGGAAAACCGTCGAAGGCATAGCCGATGATCGGCGAATGCCCGCTGGCATCCGCAATCAACTTTTCCAGCAACCCCGGCGCGAAACCATGCTGAAGCCCGGCGCGCGCGTAACCGCCTGCCGTCCAGGTCCCGTCGTCGCCGTTGGCGATGGAATCGAAATGCCAGAGGTTCTGTCCCTGATACGAGGCGGCTTCAAACTGGTTGTAAATCGGCATGCCGTTGACGAAAACACCGAGCACGTCCGGGCGCACGCTGGTGAATGCGTTTGTCGCCGGATCGGGAAGACGAGGAATGCGAAAGATAAACCGGCGCAATCTTTCGACCGGGTTCGCTGATGTTTGAAACGGGCCGAGGTCGTAAAGCGAGATTCCCGCCGAACGCACCTCCACATAACGATCGGTCACGGCAACCGAATAAACCTCGGGTTGCACGCGCGCCAGACCGGAGTATTGACTGACCGACTGATTCGTCAGCCAGACCGCGCCGACCGGCTCCGCCGCGAACGCGAACGGAACCAACCAGCACAGCAGAACAAGAACTAAAATCAGTCTTGGCCAAATCATCTTTAAATCTCTCTTGTCCGTTGCCAGTTCAGTGAAAACCTTTCTCTGCCAGCGATCACCTGTCACCTGCTACCTGAATTATTTGATTGTCACATTCACGGTGTTGGCGACTTTGCCGTTGACGGTGATCACGATGTCTACTTTGCCCTTGCCCTCCAGTGAGCGTGGAAGAAGCAGGTTGTATTGATCCAGCCCGCCAAACGTCCCTTGCGCTCCGGCATAGAGCGGCATCACGTTCACACCGCCAATGCTGACGGCGACTTGCGGCGCGGACTTGCCCAACCCTGTGCCGAAGGCGATCAGATAAACTTCATCCGTGGCCGGTCCCAAATCAATCCGTGCCGGTGTCACCTGGCCTGCCGTGATTTGAAAAACGGGTTCCGTCGTCTGCTGTCCATTGCGAACACGAAGAACATACGCCGCCGACAAGCCGTCGCCGGTAAACTGAAAAAGATGCGGGTAAGCCGGCAGGATGTTAATCGCGCCGGGAATCGCCACCCCGTCCGCCGTGATCGTGACGGAAGCCAGTCCGGTCGCCACCGATTCCGGCACGCGGTAATTGAGTTGTCCGGGCGAGGCATAAGAAATCGCCGCTGCATGCGTTGCGCCCGCGGCATCACGAATTGCCACGCTTGCGCCAGCCAGCGTCGTCGGCCAGTTGGGCGAATCCGCCGAAGCCGTTCCGGTCGCCAACTTCGCTCCGAACAGCGGAAACGCAGTAACCAGCGATCCAGGCGCGGACGGCCCGCCTTCAAACGACGCGGAGGAAACATGCAGCGAGCTCGGCCGCACCGGCCCGCCGCCGACATCGTTGCGCGTGGCGTTGCTGTAAGTCGCGCCGTCCAGCACGTTGAAAACCGCCACGCCATTCACCCACATGCCGACCGCGCCCAAACCTGTATTTTGCTTGGTGGCGGCAATTGTTGGGGTGCGCGGAATCTGCGCGCGGAAGTTTTGCACCGAAGGAAAGTTTTGAAAGACGCCGCCATTGCCGCCATCAATGAACCACGGCCCCATGGTGTAGCTGCCAAGATTGTTCGATGAAACATAGACGGTCGCATCGGTATAGCTGATCGTCTGCGTGTCGGCTTTGGCCAGCGCGTTCACCCCGCCGCTGGTGCGCGCCCCGGCAGGAACATCCACCGGCCAGATGGTTTTCGGGCCGGCGGAAGGATCAAAACCGCTGACCACGCGCGCGTCCTGCTGCGAATTTTTGGTAAACCAGGCATTAAGCTGCGGCGCATTGTTGATCGTCTGCGTGTAAGCGCCGTTGGCAAAATAGGGCTGCGCGTTGGCGGGCACAGGTTGCGGCGGTCCCATCGCGACCGTGGCCGCGCCGTAATATTGCATGCCGATGATGTACGGAAACGCGGGCAATCCGCTGTCATCCAGCGTCACGAAGTATGCGTAGGTTCCGTTGGGAAACTCTGGTGTGACGGTGAATCGCCCGTTGTATTGATCCAAATCGCCGAAGCTCGAGGCGAACTCGTAATCTTCGACATAACGGCCCAGCGGAAAAGTCTCCGAAACATCCGGCCCATATTGATTGGCGGAGAGCATTTGCGGCACGTTCGGATGATGCGCCAGCGCCCAGTCGGGCAGCGACGTGCGTTGAGTGATGTTCCGCAACCGGAAGCCCGGCTTCATGCGTTTGATCGCGCTGCTGGCGTTCGCCCGGTCGGAATAACCGTACGGCCCGTAAATCGGATGACCATCCAGCGCCCAACCGAGAATCGGCGAATGATTCCAGGGAGCGGCTTTCTCGCGGTAAACAGTTCCGGTGCGACCAGTGTTGACGGCCACCAGGTTGTCATCCAATTGCGCCCGCAAACAGACTGGGTGCGCGTGATGATGATATTGCCCCTGCCCCGGTTGATGACCCAGACATTTGTCGAAGGTTTGCGCCTCGCCGTAATAGGCGTTGCGAATCCAGATGCCATCGCCTTGCAGCCCCTGCGCCCAGGCGGCGGAGCAACAAACCAGCAGAACGATGATTGCGGATGCTGTTCTGATCGAAATTCCTGTCATGATTCCGTTTCCTTTTGGTTTTCTCTGATTTCAGCAAAGTGACTTTTCTACTGCTGTCACGCTTTCCTCTCTGCTTTCCATAAAAACACAAATCCGGCCTGTCCGCGGTAAAACCTCTGTAAAGAGAAAGGCGCTCTGTAAATTGCGCGTAAAGCCTGGCGTGGACGACAGCTATTGCGGCGCGGGCGGCAATTGCGCGTTCCATTGATCATAGATGGCTTTCAGTTCGTTGAACTTCGTTGGATTGGAATCGGCGAGGTTGGCGCTTTCCGTTTGATCCATCGCCAGGTTGTACAGTCGCGAAGAGTTTTGAAAAAAGAGGAGCTTCCAATCGCCCGCGCGAACGGCATATTGCGCCGCGCCGGAACGCCAGAAAAGTTTGTCGTGCGGCAAGTCTGTTTCCGCGCCCGAAAGGAATGGAATCAGATTGACCCCGTCCAGCGTTGCGTCTGAAAACTTTCTGCCCATCGCTGCCGACACGGCTGTCGGCAAAACATCCAGCGAAGTGACTGGCGCGCCATTGGTCACCCCCGCCGGCAAATAGCCCTTCCACTGCATCATGAATGGAACGCGTATGCCGCCTTCCAGAAGCTGGTCTTTCTGGCCGCTGAACGGATCGTTCTTCGACGTGTTGACGCGCGGGATGCCGCCGTTGTCGCTGAAGAAAATGACCAACGTGTTTTCTTCCAGCTTCAGTTCGCGCAACTTCGCCAGCACATTGCCGACGCCGTCATCCATTGCGGCCATCATCGCGGCGAAGGTGCGCCGGTTGGTATCGGTGATATTCGGAAAACGCGCCAGATAATCGCTGGTCGCCTGCATCGGATCGTGGGGTGCGTTGTAGGCCAGATGCAGGTAAAAAGGCTGACTCTGATTGCGTTGAATGAAATCAACCGCTTCGCGCGAAAAGGCATCGGTCAGATAAGTGGTTTCAGTGACCGATTGCGTGCCGCGCAGAATCGGATTGTTCGGCTGATTCCAGTTTGTGTAGGAATGCATGCCGATCAGAAAGCCAAAAAATTCGTCGAAGCCGCGCTGTTGCGGCGCAAACTGCGATTGCGTGCCCAGATGCCATTTGCCGACTGCGCCTGTTGCATAACCCAACGCTTTCAACCGGTTGGCCAGCGTCATTTCGGTCAAAGGCAGACCGAAGGAGGTGTCGCCGGCCTCGGGCAGCAGTTCAAGGCCAAAACGTTGCTGATAGCGCCCGGTCAGAAACCCCGCGCGCGACGGCGCGCACACCGGCGCGGTGACATAGCCGCTGGTGAAGCGGATGCCGTTGCGCGCAATCGAATCAATGTTGGGCGTGACAATGTCCGCGCTGCCTTGGACGCCCAGATCGGCGTACCCCAGATCATCGGCCACGATCACGATAATGTTCGGTTTTTGTTTGGCCAGCGTCAGCGTCGCGGTTGTCGTTTGTCCATTGGTGGCGGTGACGGATTGCGTTTCGGCGAGAAAACCGGCGGCGGAAGCCGCCAGGTTGTAACTGCCCGCCCGCACAACCGCAAAGCTGAATGTGCCCTGAGCGTCTGTCGCCGTGGTGCGTGGTGCCTGCCCGGATTGCGACAATGTCACGGTTGCATTGCGCAACGCCGCTCCGCTTAACCCGTCCGCGACTTTGCCGCTGACAGCGGCGTATTCGCTGCGGCTGGCAATCGCCAGCGTCGTTTCGCCGCCCGTTCTGGATTTGGTGACGCGCAAACCAGTTGCCGGATTCGTCGGCAGATTGTCCGGCAGCAGCACATTAATTTGCCACAAACCGACAAAACCCGGCGCAAGCCCGCTGAACAACACCTGCGCCTGCACGCCGCCAATCGTCACCATCGTTTCGCCGATTCCCACCGCCAATGGGGAATCCGGCGCGACCTGTCCATCCGCAACCAGCGGGCTGGTATTCCCAATTCCCGTTGCAATGATGGAAATGTAACTGCCGGCAACTTCGGGCCGCGCGCCCGGCAGTGAATCGAAGCTTGCGTTGATGGAAAAATCGGAGTTGAGCGCAATCGCCTGCCCGCGCCCCGTTGCGCCAATCGTGAAAACGCCCGGCGCCGCATCAGCAACCGTCACGGTGCCGGTGGAAATCGGCAACGTACCGGCAATACTGAAAACTTCGACCGTCGCCGTGCCAGCGCCGACACCGCCCGGCACTTGCAGGTTGATCTGCGACGGCGAGACGAAAAACAGTGGCGCAGCCTTGCCCGCGATCTTCACCGACACCCCGCCCAGCGTCGTTGGCAATGGCAAGTCCACGGCGATCTGTGTTTGCGCCGTAAAGTTCGCGCCAAAGAGCGCCCCGATTGACCCCGGCGCGACAACCGTTTCATAGCTGGCGGCATTGACCAGGGTGACTTGCGCCGAAACCGCAGACGTGGCCCGCGAGTCCCGGTTTCCAATGCCTAGCCCAAACGCGATACAGCCCAAAAGCAGGAACAGCGACGATTTTCTCATTTATTTTTCTCCATTCAGGTTTGGCCTGAAGTTCAGACTCCAGACGTTCTTACCTTGTGACGCAGCCGACAAACGGAAAGTCTGCACCGCCAGGTAAACTTCTGGTAAAGAACCAGCCGCAGTGTAAAAGGCAGGTAAATACAAGACGGGCACTTCGCGGCAAAAGAACGCCAGCCCGTTAGATCAGGCAACGGTTGTCCGTCTCATGAAAAGTTCATTGCTACCCGTAAGCAATAGAGCCGCATCCTCAAGACAGGAGCTTGAGGATGCGGCCATCAAGCTAAATTCTTACCGGCCACAGTGGACTTGTTGGCTTCGTTATTGGCAGGATTGCGGCCTGAGAATTGACTTCCTAAAAACAAAACAGGCAACCCGAAGATTGCCTGTAAGTGCTTCTATCTATAAAGATGAGCCGTGATGGGCTCGAACCATCGACCCGCAGATTAAGAGTCTGCTGCTCTACCAACTGAGCTAACGGCCCGGACTATCCAAAAATCATTTGATTGCTTATCAAACCGGCGGGCATTCTTGACGATGGAGGGCCGGATTGTCAAGACACCCGGCGGTGCTATAATCGCCCTTCTTCAAAGCACAAGGAGTAAACAATGCCAACACGCGAAGTCATGATCGAGATGGGGTTTTCGTCCGCACACGCGTTGCGGGGATATCAGGGCAAGTGCGAAAACACTCACGGTCATAATTACAAAGTTGAAGTGTATGTGCGCGGCGAAAAATTGAATGACATTGGACTGCTGATTGATTTCAAAGATCTGAAAGCCGCGACCCGGAAGGTCGTGGACTACCTGGATCACAAGAACATCAACGAACTGCCGCCGTTTGACAAGGAACTCAACCCCTCAGCGGAAGAGATGGCCGGCTACTTCTTTCACGAAGTCGGAAGCCAGATCAACAATGACCGCGTGCATGTCCACAAAGTTCGTGTCTGGGAAACCGATACCTGCGCGGCAACCTATTCGATTGACTGAATGATTTCTATTAAAGGAGCGGAGCAATGACGGAGAATCAAACTACCTGTGACCCGGTTGATTATGTGATTGAATCCTTCTGGGCAATCTTGCCTGAAAAGACTGCCGATGACCTGGCGACATTCAAGAAAGACGTGCTGAAGGGCTTTCGCAGCATGGTGGATTCGGTGGTTGACACGGCAATCGCCAATACCGACCGCCACGTGGAAAACGCCCGCCGGATGCGCAAAGAATGGGATGAAGAAGACGCCGCCGGCGATGCGGCAGATTCCACCGACGCGCCACCCAATCCCGCCTGAAGTCGGTTCGCTTGATGCTGAAATCCGCGGAACAATTTGACGCCGCCATCATTGGGGGCGGCGTGATTGGCTGTTCAATCGCCTGGCGATTGGCGCAAGCCGGAATGCGCGTGGCCGTAATCGAACGCGGAGACATTGGCCGCGAAGCTTCGCACGCCGCCGGTGGAATGCTGGCGCCGCTGGCCGAAGCGGACGCCGCCAATGATTTCTTTCACCTGGCCGTTGCCAGTCGCGCAATGTACGCAGATTTCGCCCGCGAACTGAAAGAGGCGAGCGGCATTGACATCGAATACCGCACCGAAGGCACGCTTTACCTGTCCCTCACTGAAGAAGACGACGAAGAATTGGATCACCGCTGGCAGTGGCAACATGCCGCCGGGTTGAACGTCAAGCGGCTGAATGCCGGCGGCGTGCGAAAGCTGGAACCGCTGCTCAATGAACGGCTCCGCTGGGCGCTGAAATTTCCGGACGATCATCAGGTCAATAATCGCCAACTCACCGTTGCGCTTCATTCCGCCGCGCAAAAAGCGGGCGTCAAATTCCGGACGCAACTTGCCGCCGACCGGATAATAACGGAAAACCGGCGCGCGATGGGCGTTCGCACAGTTCGCGGCGAAATCCGCAGCAAGATCGTGATTATTGCCGCCGGAAGCTGGTCCAGTTGGTTGAAAGAAGACGGCGAAAACTCGCGACCGGCCTTTCAAACCGAGCCGGTGCGCGGTCAGATGCTTTCAGTTGAAATGCCGCAGCCGCCAATCAGTCATGTCATCTATTCGCGGCGAAGCTACCTCATCCCCAGACTCGGCGGCTTCCTGATTGCCGGTTCGACCAGCGAACGCGTCGGTGATGACAAACGAGTGACGGCTGGCGGCGTGGCTTCGATCATTGAACGCGCATCTGAAGTCCTGCCTTGCTTCCGGGAAGCGGCGATCCAGGAAACCTGGGCCGGCTTGCGTCCCGGTTCGCCGGATGATCTGCCGATTCTGGGAGCTGATCCTCACACCTCCGGATTGATTTATGCCACCGGCCATTATCGCAATGGCATCTTGCTGACGCCGGTCACGGCGAAAGCCATCAGCGAACTTGTTCTGAAAGGCGAAAGCAGCGTCAACCTTTCAGCCTTCGGCGTGGAGCGATTTGCA
Source organism: Heliomicrobium sp. (assembly GCA_021155085.1). Classification (GTDB taxonomy): domain Bacteria; phylum Acidobacteriota; class Blastocatellia; order RBC074; family RBC074; genus RBC074. The sequence goes on from JAJNQA010000041.1 coordinate 17,834, forward strand.
CACCACCAGTGCGCCGGCTGAGCGCCTGGAACAATCCGACCATCGTCTTTGCATCGCGAATCTCGTTGTTGGCAATCATCTCTTTCAATTCTTCCCCGCTAAAACCGCGAATCTCATAAATCACTTCGCCCACATCCAACGCCTGTTCGCGCTGCTGTAATTCTCCGGCGAAATAAACATGCATGAGTTCATCGCTGCTGCCGGGCATCGCATAACATTCGCAGACTTTTTCCAGCCATCCGGCTTTGTAGCCGGTTTCTTCCAGCAACTCGCGCGCGGCGCATTCTTCCGGAGTTTCGAGCGCAATCATTCGCGCATTCTCTTCGCGGCCTTCCAGCGTTCCGGCGGGCAATTCCCACAAGACTTCGTTGGCGGCATAACGATATTGCCGCATCAGCACGATTCGATCTTCTTCCAAGAACGGCACGATCACACAGATTCCGGGATGGCGCAGGGCAGCGCGCGTCACGGTTTGCCCGGTTGCGTTGTTCTTGATGATTTCCCGATTGACCAGCCAGCGAAGCTCCTCGCCGTGCTTTGACGCGCGGACTTCGCGGTATTCGGTGTTGGTTTCCAGCCATTCAAAGTGGTTATCCATGGTTCTCCCGCGTTGGTTGTCTTGACAGCTTGGGAATCGTCCGGCAAAATCCGCCCTCGTTTTTACGATACGTTCTTCAACATAAGCAAACGAGTAGAGGCGCGGTTTTCATCAGTAACTCATCCGAGAGCGCGAAGGCTCCACAGAAGATGGGCGAAAGGGGTAAGCCGCCGAAACCGGTGCGACGCTTCGAAGTCGCGCGGGTTGGTCGTCAGGGCTAAATCCCTGAGGCTGTCATCGCTGTTACGGCGGTGAAGTGCTCTCGGTAACCACGTCATCATTTTTCGCGCCCAGGCTGATTTGCCCGTGTGTGATCAGGACAAGGGTTAGCAGACACTTCTCTGCTAACCCTTTTTTATTTTGCCGGAAGGAGAAGCAGATTCAAGTTTATGATCGTCATGAAATTCGGCGGCACCTCGGTGGAAGACGCGACCGCCATTCGCCGCCTCACCTCAATTGTTCGCAGCCAGCATCATCGTCAACCCGTTGTCGCTGTTTCCGCGATGGGCAAAACAACGAATGGCTTGCTGGAATGCGCGCGCCTGGCGGCTTCAGGCGACCTGACCGCCGCGCGGGAGAAGCTGGAAACCATTGCCGCGCACCATTTCAAAACGGCCGATCAACTGGCGCTGGCTGAAGATAAAGATTCGCTGCGGCAAGCGCTCGGCAACCGCTTCGATGAAATCCGCGCCACGCTCGAACAAATCAAACAAGCCGGAGAAGTCACGCCGCGATTGTCAGATGCGATGTCCGCCAACGGCGAACTGCTCTCCTCGCCGGTTGTGGCGGCGGCCCTTCGCGCTGATGGAATGAAAGGCGTCTGGGTGGACGTTCGCCCACTGATGCGCACCAACGACGATTTCACCCGTGCCGTTGTTCAGTTCGAGCTTGCGAATCCGAAATTGAAAGAAGGATTCACAGCGGCGTTGACCGATGGCGGCGTACCGGTAACGCAAGGCTTCATCGGCTCGACGGCGGAAGGAGTGACCACGACCATCGGGCGCGGCGGCTCTGACTATTCGGCCTCAATCATTGGCGCGGCGCTCGACGCGGACGAGATTCAAATCTGGACGGATGTGGACGGCATTCTGACCACCGATCCGCGCATTGTTTCGGAAGCCGCCAAAGTCAAAACCATCTCCTTTGCCGAGGCTTCGGAACTGGCCTATTTCGGCGCGAAGGTATTGCATCCGAGCACGCTGCTGCCGGCAATGGCCAAAGAAATTCCGGTGTGCGTGCGCAATTCACGCAGGCCGCAAAATGAAGGCACGGCGATTGTGCGGACAGCGCCACCATCCAGCGCACTGGTCAAGGCGATTGCCTTCAAACGCGGTATCTCTGTCATCAACATCGCATCGGACAGAATGCTGATGGCATACGGCTTTCTGGCGCGGCTGTTTGACGTTTTCGCCAGACACGAAACCCCGGTGGACATGGTTGCGACTTCGGAAGTCAGCGTCTCGGTGACACTGGACGACACGCGAAATCTGGATCCGGTCCTCGCTGATTTGCAGGCGTTCGGCGAGGTCTCCGTCGAACGGGATCAGGCGTTGATCTGTCTGGTTGGTGAAAAGCTGAAATTCACGCCGGGTGTGGCCTCGCGAATCTTTTCCAGCATCGAGCAGGTCAATGTCTCGATGATTTCGCACGGCGCTTCGGCCATCAATGTCAGCTTCATTGTCGCCGACCGTGATGTCGAACAGGCCGTCAAATCACTGCATCGCGAATTTTTCAGCCAACTGGATATGGCGACCTTTGAGGCTCCGGCGGTGGCGCAGGCCAGCGCGTGACCAGCGCATGAAAGGAAGTGATGAAACTCGCAATTGTCGGTTACGGCAAAATGGGACGGATGATCGAGCACATTGCTGTCGAACGCGGGCATTCGGTCGTCGCCTGCTTCGACATTGACAATAACCAGCGCGGCGAGGGGCTGACGGCGGAAAGCCTGGCCGGAGTTGACGCGGCGATTGAATTTTCCACGCCCGAAACCGCGCTTCAGAATATTCGGCGGCTGGTTGAATTAGGCGTTCCGACCGTAGTTGGAACTACCGGCTGGTACGGACAGCTTGAGCAAGTAAAACAGCTTGTTCAAGCGAATAATGCGGCGCTGGTATGGGGCGCGAACTTTTCGATTGGCGTCAATCTTTTCTTCAAGATCGTTCGCGAGGCTTCGGCATTATTTGCGCGTTATCGCGAGTACGATCCTTTTCTGATCGAACAGCACCACAAATTCAAAAAAGATGCGCCTTCGGGAACCGCACTGGTACTGGCACGTCTGATGCAGGAAAGCTACGGAGAACGGGCGCCCGAAGCGGTCAGTCTTCGGGCCGGACACATTCCCGGCACGCACGAAGTCGGATTCGATTCTGAAGCCGATTCAATTACATTGACTCATACAGCGCGCAGCCGCGAAGGATTTGCCGCCGGGGCGGTGTTGGCAGCGGAATTGATTATGAACAAACAAGGCATTTATGAATTTTCAGAGCTGCTTTTTGCAGCCTAAGGAGGAGCGACGATGGACTTGAGCAGATTAAGAGGTTGCGGGACGGCAATCATCACCCCATTCAAACATGACGAATCCGTTGACGAAGCCGCGCTGCGGCGCTTCGTTGAATTTCAAATCTCGGGCGGCGTGGATTTTCTGGTCGCCTGCGGGACGACTGGCGAAAGTGTGACGATGAGCGAAGCCGAACAGTCTCGCGTCGTCGAACTTACGCTGGAAAGCGCTGACGGCCGCGTCCCGGTCGTCGCCGGAGCAGGCGGATATAACACGCGCGAGGTGATCGAAAAGATTCACCGCTACGAACAGCTTGGCGCGGATGCCATTCTGTCGGTCACGCCTTACTACAATAAACCTACGCAGGAAGGCCTGTATCAGCACTACCGCGCGATTGCCGGCGCAACGAAGCTTCCAATCCTCCTGTACAACGTGCCCGGTCGCACGGGCTGCAACATGGAACCGGCGACTGTGGCGCGATTGGCTGAACTTGAAAACATCGTTGGAACCAAGGAAGCCTCCGGCAACATTTCGCAGATTGCCGAAATTGCCTCGCTGGTGGATGAGTCATTCAAGATTTTTGCCGGTGACGATAGCGTTGTGCTGCCAGTGGCGGCGCTGGGTGGGGTGGGTGTGATTTCAGTTGCGTCAAATTTGCTGCCCCGTCTGGTCACCGACCTTTGTCACGCCAGCACTGAAGGCAGACTGGCGGAAGCGCGCAAACTCAATCGGCAACTGACGCCGATCTTCAAGGCGATGTTCATCGAAAGCAATCCGGTTCCGGTCAAGACCGCGCTGGCACTGATTGGCCTGATCGAAGAAGTTTACCGGCTGCCCATGGCGCCGATGAGCAAAGCCAATCGCGCGAAACTGGAAGAAGTGTTGACGGATGCCGGCATCCTGGCAATGGCGGCAAAAGCTTGAGGGTTATTTTGGTGTTGAGCAGAGACAAAAATAGCGGCTTCGGATTCCGAAGCCGCCAATTCAGTCAAGGAGTGAAAGTGAGATGGAGGCGCAAACTTATGATTGCAATTCCTTGCCCGGTTTGAAGCGGATTGTCTTCCCTTCCGGGATTGCGACCTGAGTCCCTGTCCGGGGATTCCGGCCAATTCCGCGTTTCCGTGGTTTAACGACAAATACGCCAAAACCTCGCAACTCAATGCGCTCGCCCCGCCGCATTGCGTCTTTCATCGCTTCAAAAAGAGCTTCTACCGCAATTTCCGCCTTCATCTTCGACACGCCAGTTTTTTCGGCGACATTGTTGATGATATCCAGCTTGATCACAGGAACTCTCCTTCGATGCTTTGGGCTTTTGAAATCGTTTCGCTAATTGGCAAAAAGTTGATTATTGATTCGTAAAAACAGGCGCATTATAGAAATGCCTTGTATGGGTGTCAAGTTGCGGACTTTACGACGAAGAGTCATACGCGCATAGCTTAAAAAACGGCAGGCGCCGCCGTTTGCATAAACGACAGCGCCTGGAAATGGGAGCGCAGCCGGACAAAACCTGGCTGGCCCAAGGTTGTAGCGATTACATTTTCTTCTCCGCCGGTTTTGATGCTTTGGGGATGGCGGGCGCGGTGATGTTATTGGTTACTTTGCTGGCGCCACAGCTTTTGGCAATTCTGGTTGCGGCGCCTTTGCTGCCAGCATTTTGGGCTGTGCCGGTCAGTGTCGCTTCGCCGTTGCTGACAGTGGTGCTGAACCCCTGTGATTTGAGCTTCTCGGAGTTGGCGAATTTATCCGAAATGCATTTCTGAATGTCCGCGTCTGTCTTGGGTGCGGCAGATGCAGATTTCTTGGCCGGTTTCTTTTCACCGGCTTTCATTGTTTCACCACCTTGCACGGGCACTATGCCATCCGCATAAGCAAAGGCTGACAACGCAAAGACAAAACAGAGAACAGCGATCATTCGCTTCATGGCTTTTTCCTCCTAAGGCATTGAGCTGAGTTGACATTTCAGTCACATTGGATGACTGAGTAGCGTTGGGGTGGCGGGATATTCTTGGCCAGATTGTTTCCGGACGCAATAGGCAGTGAAAAATTTATCGCATTCCACCTGATTGAATTGCTTAAAACGATCTTTCATAATCCCTCGCCGGTCAGACTGAACGTTCCACATACGAGGCCAATGATTCAGATGGAGATTGAAGAACAAGAAAAATCCTATCGAAAAGTTGCGGAGGCCACCGACATACCACGCAATTCCGGCGTGAAAGTCACGATTGATGAAGAGGAGTTTGCTCTTTTCAATCTAAATGGCGAGTTTTATGCCATCAACGATTTCTGTCCTCATCGCGGGGCTTCGCTTAGTGAAGGCTTTCTGGAGCAGGACAAAGTTTTTTGCCCACTACACTGTTTCGATTTCAATTTGATAACTGGCGAAAGCGAAATCGTCTCTCACCTGCGAGTTGAGACTTACCAGGTAAAAGTCGAAGACGGCAGCATTTTTATATTGTATTGAAGCATTCAGGTTACTGAAAAATATGAATTGGACACGGAATCTTTATGGCCGCGCGTTATTTGCGATTGCCTCCGCCTGGAACCTGGGGGGCGCGGCAATGCTGCTTTTCAATCCGGATTTTTTATTGTCGCGATTGGAAATCAAGGACACAGCGGCGCGCCTGCTGGCACAGTCCTTTACATCCAGTGTTGCCACCTGGGGGATCGGTTACGCGCTTATCGCTTATGATCAACAGCGCTTCCGCGACTTTGCCTGGCTGGGAGTAATTTCAAAGACGCTTTTCTTTTTGATTTACCTGGTTGCCCTGCTCAATGGGCGGCTGTCTGCAACTGCCTTTGTTCCGGCCCTGGCGGATATTTTCTTCGCATTGCTCTTCCTGGAATTTCTGCTTCGCGCAAAACAGAAAAAATAAAACGCGACCGCAAGCCTGAACTTGCTTGCGGTCGCGTCTGAAAATTTCCAATCAAAGACGGTTTACTGAATTTCCAGCATGCGATCCAGCGCCACTTTCGCCCATTTGGCAGTCTCCGCATCAACCTGGATATGATTGACAACGTGGCCGTCCACCAAATTTTCCAGTGTCCAACATAAATTCTCTGGAGCGATGCGGAACATCGTCGCACACATGCACAGGTCAGGCGCGAGCAGCGTCACAAACTTGTCTGGATGCCGATTCGCCAGACGATTGACCAGGTTCAGTTCGGTTCCCACCGCCCACTTACTTCCCGCCGGAGCGTCAGCAATCGTTTTGATGATGAACTCGGTCGAACCGTTCAAGTCCGATTTGGAAACCACCTCGTAGCGGCATTCGGGATGAACCAGGACCTTGATTCCAGGATGCTCCGCGCGGCGGTCATCCACATGGCGAGCCTGAAAACGGCCATGCACTGAACAGAAGCCTTTCCACAAAATGATCTTCGCGTTCTTCAACTGCTGCGGCGTGTTGCCACCGAGTTCCAGTCGAGGGTCCCATACAACCATTTCGTCTAGCGGAATACCGAACTTGATGCCAGTGTTGCGCCCCAGATGCTCATCGGGAAAAAAGAACATTTTCTCGCGCTGTGCAAAGGCCCATTTGTATAACGGCAAGGCGTTCGAGGAAGTGCAAACCACGCCGTCGCGCCGGCCACAAAAGGCTTTGATATTCGCCGCCGAGTTCATGTAGGTGATCGGCATCACGTCGCGAATGCCAAGCTCCTGCAATTGCTCCCAGGCCATTTCCACCTGCTCCAGCTTCGCCATATCGGCCATCGAACAACCTGCGGCCAAGTCGGGCAAAACCACTCGTTGGTGATTGCCGCTCAGGATGTCGGCGGATTCGGCCATGAAATGGACACCGCAAAAGACAATGTAATCGGCATTGGGCCGGGTCTTCGCCTGCTGCGCCAGCTTGAACGAATCACCAGTAAAATCCGCATGGCAGATGACATCATCGCGTTGGTAATGGTGTCCGAGAACCACTACCCGGTCGCCCAAAGTCATCTTGGCCGCCTGAATCCGCGTGGCAAGCTCTGCTTCAGCCAGATTCAGGTAATTTTCCATCGGCTTGATGCCGCCGTTGTTCAATGCGGTAATCGCCGTCCAGTGCCCGGCCTTCAAACCATCCTGTACAGTGCCTGCGATGGTCTCCACCGTTTGGTTCATTCGCTCCTCCTTCATTGCCATTTTACTTAGTGTACCTGGTACACGATGGCGCGAAGTGTACAGAATACACTTACTCTCCGCAAGAGCGAGGGGCAGGAGGGAAAAACATGATAAGGGTTGGCGGGAAAATCCGGGGAACCGGTTATTTATCTGGCTGCGGCGCCGCCCAGGAATCGCGGGAAGGAAGCGCGACACTCATCAATTGCAGCCATTCGCGGCTGGAAAGAGCGACTCCACTTTCGGCGCAAGTGGTCGAGCAATAAACTTTCCAGTCACTGCCGACGATGCCATGATCCAGGTCAAATTCCTCGGCGCAGAAGGCGCATTCGTTCTCGATTCGTCTTGGCATGATTTCCTCCTGCGTCATCAATCTGCATCGCCGTCTGGCAACAATTCACTGACATTCCCGCTGACAAACAGCGAGTAAAGCAAGGCTCCGACAAGGAAGTCGCTGGCTGGAGCAATTTCATTCTCCTGCGGCTCGGCTTTTGTTCTTTGGGACTCGCGGGTTGGCATCCCGCTTCTTGTCGCGCTGGCGCTGATCTGGGTTTGCTTGGTTGCAGTGCCGGATTTCATCGTAAACCTCCCGCAGGTTTGGTTTCAGCAACGTAATGCTGTTTGTAACGTTGGGAGAGCTTTTCCATCTCCACCAGCACCAGCACATCGGCAGTGCCGAATTCAGCATCGTATGCCGGAGCGCCGCAAATCAGCGCTCCCGTGCGCAAATACCCTTTCAGAATGGGCGAAAGCTTGCGCTGCAAGGTTCGCGGTTCAAACGGCTCAGAAATCTCCTGCTCAACTTCCATCCGGCAATGTTCCAGCGGATACACACGATAGGTTTCCGGCGCAAAATGATGGGCGCGCAGATAAGAGTAAATCTGTCGGACTTCTTCGATGTTTGAAACGTGCAGGCTTCCGCAGCCAAACAAATAACGGATGCCGCGTTCGACGGCATGGCTGGCAATTGCGCCCCACAACAGATTGATCGTCGCAAATGAACGGTGCGAACCGGCGATGCACGAGCGGCCCAGTTCAAGCAGCTCGCCACCGTTAATCTTCGCGGCCCGCTTCAAATTGCTCAGGTCGAATTCGTTTTCCGAATAGAAACCGATGTTTCGCTCCGCTTGCGCCTGCCGCAAGAGCCGGTAAGTGCCGACGACTTCATCAAGCTCCAGGTCTTTGACAATCAGGTGATCGCAGTAGGCATCGTACGCATCCGTGTCGTAGCCGCGCGCATAAGACGATTGCAGCCCCTCCTGCAATTCCAGGTTGAAAACTTCGAACCGCAATCGCATCGCGGCATCGAGTTCGGCCAGAGTCGTCGCCAGCCGAACTTCCAGTTTGCCAGCACGGATCGGTTGAAGTTGTTGGGTTTGAATGGTTGCCAGCATAAGCGTTTAAGCAGGTTTTGCCGCGACAGTTTTTTTCGTCTCCTGAATATTGCCTGAGCAGTCCAGCCGGTTTCGGAGACTAATCCGTTGCTCCTCGTCAAATCCCCACTGAAGATCAGAAACGAAACCGGCTGGGCGGCCCAAGCCAAAAGATACAAGCAGGATGTTTAACCAGAGTTAGGCAGGTGTTAGCAGTTCGTTAGATTTTTGAGCGACGGAGATTTGATAAAGAGTTTACTTCCGACTAATACGAACTTGAGATGACGCGTGTACCCTCCGACTCAATTAGGTGCCTAGTCCTGTGTCTCTAGGGGCTTCCCAAACCTCCCAGGTTTCGGAAGCCTTTTTTCTTCTTCCATTGGCCGGCTTGACTCATTTCAGACAACTTCAGCAGACTGGAACCCGGTTTTGGATTGTGGCGTAAGTCAACGCACAAGCTTTCAACTCTGATCAAACCCGAACGGCACAGGTCGAAAACAGGAGGAAAACCGATGTCAGCAGAATTCATCGCGACCATGGGGGACGGCGGCGAATCGTATTACACCTTTGAGCACGACGTGACGCGATACGCTGCCGGAGATGTCGAAGGCATCCGCGCCAAACTGGCCGATGCGCTGGAGCAGATGGGCTATCGCGTGCTTAACGAAAACCCGCTGCAAGCCCGCCGGAGCGCAAAAAGCTGCGCCAATTCCGGTTGCTCTCAGGACATTCTCGATTACCAAACCGTGCTGAACATTGGCTTGAAATCCGCCGGGCCGAATTCGACGCGGGTAACGTTTGATTACACGATCAAAGGCGTCTACAGCGGTTATCTTTCGAAAGGCGACCGCAACACCCTGACGCGGGAGGCCGAGGCGTTGCTGGCGCAGGCATTGGCGCGCGCAAGCGCGGTGTATTGTCCAGCCTGCGGAGCCGATACGGCGGGCAGTTCGCGGTTCTGCCGCCGATGCGGAGCGCCGCTCGGTGTTGCAACTCCGCCGGAAATGGAAGTGCTGCGGCTGACCTCGAACGCGAACGCCAGCTATAACAATCTCGCCGGGGGACTCTTTTTCATCGTCATTGCGCTCGCGTGCCTGATTCCGTTGCTTTTTGGCGGCAGTGATCCGGTCAAATTCGCCAAACTGCTGAAAATCCTGACGGTCCTTTCCGGTTCACTGGGAGCGGTTGGGTTATTCATGGCCGTGGCTGGATTGGCGCGGCTGCGCGGCACTTTGAGAAAGCCAATCGAACAGGACTCCCTGCCGCAACCGCCTCGACGAACTCAACTGGAAGGCATCAACGCGCCGGATACCAACGAACTGCCGCCGGCCTCGATTTCGAATTCTGTCGTCGAGGCCACCACCGATTTACTGCCGCACGAAGTCAAACGGGCAAGCTGATTGACCGCAATTCGACAAGCCATAAAAACGAAAGGGGCGAGTTCAACTCGCCCCTTTCCGTATCAGCCAATGTTGTCGCACAGATTAGTTCGATGGCTTGTTGAATTTGGCATCGTCAATAGGTGCGTTGTGCTTAACCTCGGTCGTTTTGATTGTCATGGAGAACATCGGGGTTACTTGCTTAAGGGTGTGTGCGATTTTGACGCCGTCCACCTCCTTGTAATCCTCAAAGTAAATCTCAACCGCGATTTTCCCTTGCTCGGATTCGCGCTCGGCATCCTGACGGACCAGCAATCCGGAAGTGACATCGAAATAGAGCTTTTCAGGCCCGCCCTCGGCGGGTGTTGCTTCAATGACATAAGCTTCGCCCGCACCGACTTTTTCTTTGCCCTTCACGGTCATTTTGGAATACTGGCTTTTCAGATTGAGTGACTGATAGAAATCCGAGTCGCGTTTCTGGGCCGCCAGTTCCGCGCCGCTTTTTTCGCGCAAACCTGACATGGGGTTGGCCGACCAGGCTTTCGCGCCATCAAAAACTTCATTGAAGGTTCCGACATTCGGTATTTCAATCACCATGGCGCTCTTGTTCGGCGCTTTGGAGTACATCTGGACCGGGCCAGTCAACCCCATCGCTTCGATCTCGAACGTTGCTTTAACGGTGCGCGTCGTCTGCTTCTGAATGGCCTCTTTGCCACCTGTGTTTTTGACGTACTTATCCAGAATCTCGTCCACAGAAGGAAGCCCTGCGGCTGGCGCTGCCGGTTTGGCGTCTGCTTTGGGAGCATCGTTTTTCTTCTCTTGCGCGGCGATGGACATTGTCGCCATCAGTGCGAATGCGAGCATCAATGCAATTCGTTTCATCTCGTTCATCCTTTCTCAAGCTGCGTCTGAGGGTCCGGCAAATTTCAATTTGCCGATGGATTGTTGATTGCGAGCGCTATTTTACCGCACGCTCGCGCTGCCGTAATTGAGTCATGTGCCCAATTGCGGTTTCAAGCTGCGCATCGCGCCCGGCGAGCAACGAAGCGCGGTCCCACTTGGATTCAATATCCGGAATCACTCCGCGGCCTTCGATCAAGACGCCTTTCGGAGTCTTGAAGTCGGCAATCGCGAATTGAAAAAGCGCGCCGGTGGGTAACTTTTGAAAATAAGACGGCAGGCAGGCCCCGGCGCTGCGTTCGCCGACGACGACCGCCCGGCCCAGTTCCTGCATACCGCTGGAAAAGACTTCGCTGGTCGAAGCGCTCAAACCGTCAATCAAAATCGCGACCGGGCCGGCGTAGGAATTAGTCTGCGGGAAGATCGTGAATTTCACTTCGCTGGTGCGCATTTTCATCGTGCCCAGCATTCCGCCCTTGTCCGAAAGCTGATTGGCAATGCTCAGCGCGATGCCGGCAACTCCGCCGGGATTTCCCCTCAAGTCGAAGATCAGTCCATCGGCATCGTGAAACTCGCGGATCGCCGCGCGAATCTTTTCGGTCACCGGCGTGGTGAAAATATTGAATCGGATGTATCCCCAATAATTCCGTACGCCCGGCAACCGCTTCGACTCGAATTCAGTGTATTGCGGCGGGAAGTTGCCGAGCCGTGGCGACAATTCGCCTTTCAGCCGGTTGCGCGTCAATGTTGCGGTGCGCGGCTGATCCTTGTCATCGAGATAAACAATTTTGACCATGCTGCCCGGCTCACCGCCGATTTCATTCGTCACCCGCCGCGTGACGCGAAGCCGTTGCATGGCTTCCGTCAACTCGCTTTTGGCATAAAGCGCAACGAATTCAGCCACGGTCTTTTCACCGATCTGCTTGATGACGAAACCGGAGCGTAAGCCAGCTTGCGCGGCGGCGGATTCCGGTTCGACGTTGGTAATCACCGCCGCGCCGGCAATCATTCGTACCCCAACGCCAATGCCGCCGGTGGGCGGCTCCTTCGTTTCGTCGGAAATGATGGCTTCAGGTGGAACGATGTTGAAATGCGATTGGTGAAGTTCGCCGAGCATCTGCTGCAGCAAACGATACAGTTCACCGTCGCTTTTGACTTCGGCGACGCGCGGCGCATATTGCTCGCGGACGTTGTCCCAGTTCACCCCGCCGAAGTTCGGATCGAAATGCTTGTCCTTGACCGTGCGCCAGACAATGTCGAAGGCTTGCTGACGGACATCATCCGTCTTTTCGCTGGCCGAAGCCGAGGCCACCACTGTCTGAGTGGGAGCGGGATTCTGCGCCGAAACACCCACTGTAAAAATCAGCGCGAAGAGCGCCGCGAACAAGCACAATCTCGCCTGGCTTCTCATCTTGGTTCTTCCTTGCTCTTGAATCATTGATGTTCGTTTGGGAGACTTCGCCGCCAATTGGCGCGAAGCGATTCTACATTACGATGCCGAATAACCAATGTTTCGGGAAAACGCGGTTCAGCACAGGCAGCGGCAGCGACCTGGTAGCCCGGTCTGCGGCGCAAATAGGAGCACTAGGTCGCTGCCGCTCCCTGTGCTGAACCAAACTCAAGCCAAAGCAATAGTTTGGCGGAAGTTATCCGCCGCTTCGACTAAGACTACGGAAAGCAAAACTCACATCATTTAGGAGGTTAGTTATGAAGACACAATTTCTGCTGGCGTGGTACGAGGTGCCCGACCTGGACAAGGCAAAAGCCTTTTACGGCGGCGTGCTCGGAATGGAGATGGTGTTCGAAATGCCCGGCTGGGTGGAATTGAGCCCGGTCAAAGGCGGTCCAAACATTGGCCTGGCGCTGAAAGATGCTCCTCTTTCCAGTTCCGGCGGGGCAACCGTCGTGCTGAAAGTCGCGGACATTCACGAGGCCAGGGCCGAGCTGACTGGTCAAGGCGTTGAATTCGAAGGCGAGATCGAAGAGTATCCCGGCGTTGTTCGTCTGGCGATCTTCCGCGATCCCTTCGGCAACCGGCTGCAACTGGCGCAGGAACTGATGCAGCAGTAATCACCCCTGCGAAGCAAAGCTGAAATTTCTTGTCATCTTGGCAAGTTTTTTGCGGGATCAGGCAGCAGAAAATACAGAACAAACGGAAATAACTGAACAGACGGAAAAAAGGCTTCCGTTTATTCCCTTATTTCCGTTTGTTCCGTATTTTCCTCTTCCGTTTTTGGTTGTGACTATGCTGCGCTACGCTCCCAGGAATATATCAGCTATGGACGAAACCCAACTCATCAATCGCGCGCAAACCGGCGACCAGACCGCCTTTGACAAATTGCTTCAGCCGATGCGCCAGCCGCTGTTTTCATACATCTACCGGATGGTGACACACCGCGAAGACGCGGAGGATTTATTGCAGGAAGTCCTGGTGCGCGTTTTGAACAGCCTGCCGAAGTTTCGCGGCGAAGCGAAGTTCAAGACCTGGCTTTTCGGCATTGCCACGCATGTCTGCCTGGATCATCTGCGGCAACGCCATCGCTGGCGCGTCGAGGCGCAGTTGATCGGCGAAGGGGAAACCGATTCGGACCCCGAAGCGCTGGAGCAACTGACGGCCCTGATGTCGAGTCCTGATTTCGTCTACGAGATTCGCGAACATATCGCTTTTTGCTTTTCGTGCATCAGCCGAACGCTTCCGCCCGAAGAGCAGGCCGCGCTGATGCTGCGTGAAGTGCTGGGTTTCACCGCACAGGAGGCGGCGAAGATGCTGGAAATCTCCGAGCCTGTGCTGCGGCATCGTCTGTCCGCCGCACGTTCGACGATGGTTGAAAGCTACGAAGGCTTGTGTCAGTTGATCAACAAGACAGGCATTTGTCATCAATGCCGGGGGTTGCGCGAATTCGCTCCGGCGGAACATCGCGGCCAGGATCTGGTACAGATCGAAGTCGCCCCAGGCAAAGCCTTTACGCCAGACAATCTGTTTGAAGCGCGGCTGGAAATCGTTCGCAAAGCGGAACTGGCCGACGGAAAAACCCGCCTGATGCACGATGTATTTTTCCTGGACATTTCAGCGCGCGAGGAACGGCACGCGGGCAGTTAAAACCCCAGCAGAGCCCCCTGGTGGAATCAGCCATAAGTGTTCCACCCAGACATCAAAAATTGGCCATGGGGGAATTGGAGATTGGAAATTGGATAATCGGAGAGATTTTCTCCGGAAAGCCAAGGCTCAAGTTCCAATGCTCAATATTTGGGGGAAGAACTTGCGAACGTCTCCACTAGACGCGCAATTTGGGATTGAAGAGTTGAACACCAGAGATCGTCACAGTCAGCGCCGGGCAAATGCCGCTCGAAAGCCATTGCCTGGCCCACTCGCCTCCTGGTTCCTGCTTGCCCGTAGACAGCGCTCACGGCAATCTCGTTGATTTAGCGAGGGAACTGATTTAGCATCCCCCCGGTTCACGAAAGACTGTTTTTTCAATGCCGTTGATCGGCTTCCATTTATAGATTATCGAGATCACCTCAGTTGGGATGACGAACGAATGCCCTCAATGTAAATTCCCTGTTCCGCGCGAAGGCAGCCGGTTTTGCAATCAATGCGGAGCCGATCTGCGCGCAATTGGTTCATCAGATCCGACGGCGATCGAACTGGCGGAGACGATGGACGACACAATTCCTCCGGTCAGTTCGCCGGCACGGAAAGCTTCGGAACACTTATCGCCCCAAACCTCTCCGAATGTTTCGGTTAAGACGCTTATGACAGGTTCTCAGGACACCATGCCCCCAACGCCGTCCCAGCCGGAGGCAACACTGCACATCCTGCTGCGCGACGGCAATGTGATTGAACGCGATCTGACAGGAGTGGAAACCAAAATCGGCAAGGGGCCGCAAAACGATATTATCCTCCCCGACGCTTCCGTTTCCGCCACGCATGTGATGATCAGCTTTGCCGAAGGCGTCTTCACCCTGAACGATCTGGGCAGCCGCAACGGCACTTTCGTCAATGACGCGAGAGTCGCGGAATCGCGCACGCTCGAACACGGCGACCTGATCAAAATGGGGCACTGCACGCTGACCTTCCGGCTGAAGGAAGCGGAAAGCACGCTTTCGATTCCACGAACCTTGCTGCTGGATCAAGCGCCGCCGCCGCCCACGCCGCCGCCCACGCCGAAACCGGCAGCCACCACCGAAGAATCATTGGCCCTGGCGCTGGTTTCGTCCGGTCTGGTCGCACAGTCGGAAATTGACCGTTTGCGCGGTGCCGGTGCAAAGGGGCGCAGGCTCTGCCGCGCGCTGATCGAAGAAAATCTGGTCACCGAAATCGGGCTTCGCGACTTGATGAGCCGCACCTTTAACATCCCGCTGGTGGAAATGAAGGTGATGGAAGTTGATGCTCCATCAGCAACCAAGCTGCGCGTTGAATTCCTGCGAAATAACATTGTCTGCCCCGTCATCAGTCAACAACCGGAACGGCTGATGCTGGCGGTTGCCGACCCAACGGACAAGACCACGATTGAGCAGGCGGAGCGCATAACCGGCAAAAAAGCCTCGCTGCGGCTGGCCAAACCCGGCGAAATCATGGCGCAAATTGATAATTACTTTACGCCTCGCCTGATCGGCGTTTTGCCGACCGGGGAAAAGATCGAGGCGCTGCTCAATCAATCCGAAACCGAAATCGGCAAAGCCGCGCATAACAAACTGGCCATCTCGGATCCCACCGTCAGCAGCACGCATGCCGTTGTGCTTGTGCGGGACGGCGGTTATAGCGTCGTTGACCTGGGCAGCAGCAATGGCACGTTCGTCAACAGCAACCGGCTGACGACTGAAGCCTGCACGTTGCAGCACGGTGACAAAATTCAGCTCGGCAATGTGCTGTTGACCTTCCGCAACCCGGCGGAAACGACGGAAAACAAAACCGCCCGGCTGTCGCTGGAAGCGTTGGAGGAAGTCCGCCGCCGCGCCGCGCTGCGAAGCGACCCGGCCATGGCCATTCCCCGCACGGATCCCAGTTCCTGGTCGGCTCCGCCGGTCGCCATGCCGCCTTCCAGAGTTGTCACCGCCGCTGAAGACGACGAGGCGGAAAAAGCGGAAAAGAAGAGAAAGAAAAAAGAAAAAGATAAAGGCGGTTTTTTCAGCGCCAATGCCTTGAGCCGCATTATCGCGCAGGTCATGGGCGCGGTGGTGACGATTGTCGGCACCATTGTGGTGGCGAAGTACGTCCTGCAACCGTCACAGCCCGGCGGTGGAGGCGGCGCGGTAGTTTCGCCATCCTCCAAAATCGCCCGCGCCAATTCATGGGCGGCCTTGCCGGGGGGGAAATTCGAAGCGTCGGGCGTTGCGCATGTTCCCGGCAGCGATTGGGTCTTAATGGTGGATGACGGTCAACCGAGCGCAGTACTGGCCATGCAATTGGATTCAGCAGGTGAGCCGGTCGGCGCTCCCAAAGTAATCCCGCTCGGTGTCACAATTAAAAATCCGGAAGCAATCACCAATGACGGATCGTCTTTTTACGTCATTGGCTCGCAATCCGATGCGGCCTGGGGCGGAGAAAACGCCATTGCGCGATTTTCTTTCGACGCCCAGACACAAACACTGCGCGGTCAGGCCGAGGTGATCAGCGACTTCCGCGGCTTTCTGCTGAACAAGATTCCCGAATTGAAAGGCCTGGGCGAAATCCCCAGCACTCAAGGCGGTTTGAACATCGAGGGGTTGGCCTGGGACAGGGTAAACGCTCGCCTGCTGGTCGGGTTACGCTCGCTGTTGGCCGACAAGGCAGTGCTCGTCCCGCTTCGGTTAAATGATCCCCGTGCGCCTTTCACCGCCGAGAATCTGGTCCCCGAAAACCCGCGTGTTATTTTGTTATCGCTCGGAGGCCAGGGCGTGCGAGACATCACTTACGACACGCATTTGAAGTCTTTCCTGATTATCTCTGGTGCGCCAGAGGGTGTGGAAAAGGCCGACTTCAAGCTCTGGGAATGGGATGACACCATCACGCCGGCCAAAGTCCGCGAAGAGATGACGCTCGAACCCAAATTCAAACCTGAAGGTTTGACATACACAACAATCAGTGGCCGTCCGTTTCTCTTTCTGGTCGGCGACGCCAGCAGCTATCTCAAACTCGATTATTCGGACATGAAATAGAAAGCTCTGGCTTTTAGATGGTTTGCCAGATGGTTTGCCGTGATCAACAATCCAGCCGTCGTCAAGCCGCAGTTCAAACTATTTTTGACTTTTTACCCCGCGAACCCCGCATACAGTTTGATGGGATCTGATCCAGGATTCGCCTGGCCCGGCAAACTGGAGCGTGCCCCCGACAAATTGAGCCCCAAATTCAAGCTATACCCAGGAGGTTGTTTCAATGAGTTACCGGCACAATCGTTCAATGACCCTGTTCGCAATCGCGCTGACCATCTGCCTGGCGGCTGCCAGCGCCGTCATTCCGTCTTTTGTCAGCGCCAACGGCAACTGGCCCGAACCGCAAAAAAAGGACAAGAAAAAAGACAAGAAATCGAAAAAACAATCCAACGCGCCCACCCAGCCCGGCACGCCGATGCTGTGGGAAGGTCACGAAGACATTTCGAAACTGAATCTGATTTACGGCATCGGCAGCCAGGAAGAAATGCCGAAACCGCCGCTCCAGTTCGACAAGGAAGATGTCACGGGAACCAATCCGAAAATCAAGGTAATTGACGCCAACGGCATTAAATGGAACATCAAATTCGATGAGGAAGTCCATGCCGAAGTCGCCGCCAGCCGCATCGTCTGGGCCTGCGGTTATATGGTCGAAGAAAGCTATTTCATTCCTTCCGGCACGGTCAATGGCGTATCGGGGCTGGGCCGCGCGAAAAAATTCATTGGCGCCAATGGCTCGTTCACCAATGGATTGTTTGAAAAGCGTCCCGATGACATCGCCCGGCGGGCCATCAATTGGGATTGGGACAGCAATCCGTTTCGCGGAAGCAAGGAGCTTTCCGGCCTGGCCATTCTCAACACAATGCTCAACAACTGGGACGCCAAAACGACCAACAACAATGTCCTGGGAATGTTTGAGGATGACGGCAAGATAATTGACTGGTATCTGGTGGCGGATTGGGGCGGCGCGTTTGGCAAAATGGGCGGATTCACGTCGCACACCAAATGGGATTTGGCGGATTACGACAAACAGGCTTTCCTGGACGGCACGTCGGGAGGCCAGTTGAAATTGCATTACAGCGGCAAGATGAGCAGTTCGCTGAAATCCATTCCGATGGAGCACGCCCGCTGGTTCGCTGGAATCATTGGCCAGTTAAGTGACGAGCAGCTTCGCGACGCCTTCCGTGCCGCCGGCGCCGCGCCGAACGAGGTCGAAGGTTTTTCGCGCCGCCTGCGCCAGAAAATCAACGAACTGAAATCAGCAGTAGGAAGATAAGTCGAGACAAGGAGACTGGGAGACTGGGAGACGGGGAGACGGGGGAACTGGGAGACGGGGAGACTGGAAGACGAGTTTATAAATCGTCCCGCCGCCCCGTCGTCTCGTCGCCCCGTCTTTCCGCTCTTGCTCTTCATCACAAAAGGTGCGCGTCATCATTCAACCGCGCGACGGCATTGAACCGTTGCTTGAAGGACTGAACCAGGCCAAGCAAAGCATAGAGATCGTCATCTATCGCCTCGACCGGCTGGAGATCGAGCAGGCGCTCGTCGAAGCCGCCGCGCGGGGCGTTCGCGTCCATGCGCTGATCACCTACACCAACAAAGAAGACCTCAAGGAAATCAAAAAACTCGAAAAGCGATTGGTCGAGCGTCAGGTCACGGTCACTCGCACGGCGGAGGATTTAATCCGCTACCACAGCAAGGTGATGATCATTGACCGGCGGGCGCTTTACCTGCTGACGTTCAATTTTTCCTTTTTGGACATTCACCACAGCCGCAGCTTCGGAGTGATCACTCAAGACCCTGTTCTGATTGCCGAAGCCGTTCACCTGTTCTCCGCGGACGTGGCCGGACAATCTCGCAAAGCCGGCGCGGATCACTTTGTCATCAGCCCGAATAACGCCCGGCGAAAACTTTCCGAATTCATTCTCGGCGCGAAAAAACAGTTGCTGATTTACGATGGCAAGTTGAGCGATGCGGAAATGATCAAACATCTGGAAAGCTGCGCCCGCCGCGGCGTCGAGATCAAAATCATCGGCCACGCGAGCAAAAAAGTGAACGGAAGCGAAATCCGTTCAATGCCGCTGATTCGTTTACATGCGCAAGCCATCATTCGCGACGGCCAGGAAGTCTTCTTTGGCAGCCAGAGTTTGCGCAAAGTCGAACTGGACCATCGCCGCGAAGTCGGCTTGATCACGAACGACGCGGAGGCCGTCAAAAGCTTCTTCCTTATTTTTGTCATGGACTGGGGCGATCTGGTAACTGATCTGACGGATCGTTCCTTAAGTATTTAGGAGACACCACGCATGAAGTACATTTTCCCCGGACTGGGCCGAGTGTTTTTGGCTCTTGTTCTCACAACTACTGCCTTCCTGAACGATGCCTTTTCGCAAAACTCCACAACCGGCAAACCGACGCTCATCTTTGCCGTAATGGGCGATACCGGCTCCGGCGATGAAGCGCAAAAAGCCGTCGCCGAGCAGATGGTCAAACAACGCGCCAAAACACCTTTCGAGTTCGTCCTCATGCTGGGCGATAATATTTACGAAAAAGGCGAAGCCGAAAAGATCCGCTCCCATTTTGAAGAACCGTACAAAGAACTGCTTGCCGCCAAAGTGCAGTTTTACGCCGTTCTGGGCAATCACGACATCATCAAAGGCACGGAATTCCAGACCAATTACAAGAATTTCAACATGGGCGGAAAGCGGTATTACCACTTCGCGAAATACGCCAAGGACATGAAAGAGAGCCTGATTGAGTTCTTCGCGCTCGATTCAAACTTGATGGACGAGAAACAGACCTCCTGGCTGGAAGAAAATCTGAAAGTTTCGCAGGCCAAATGGAAAATCGCCTTTTGCCACCATTCGATCTATTCTTCGGCGCGGATGCATAGCGCTTACGTCAAGCTGCGGGCGCAACTTGAACCGCTTTACACGAAATATGGCGTCAATGCCGTCTTCGCCGGTCATTCGCATTGTTACGAACGCACCAAACCGCAGAAAGGCGTGCAGTACTTTACCGAAGGCGCCAGCGGCGAAATCAAGAAACGGACGCTCGACCGCAAAGGCCCGTACTTCGCCGCCGGAGAAGATTCAGTCAATTCCTTCTTGATTGTTCAGGTTAATGAAGACGAAATGAAAGTGGAGGCAATTGCCGCCGATGGCAGAGTGATTGATTCACACACCATCAAACGAAATTAGTCGAAATTAGTGGTACAAGGGAGAGAGACCGCAGGCCGGATCGCGAACATTCCGTCCGTGATCCGGAACTCTCCTCCCAATCCTTTGACGATCTTGTCCAACCGCCCAACCGCCCAACCGCCTGATGACTGAAAACGACGGTCATGGAGTTGAAAGACTGACAGCCGTTCCTTCATTCGACAATCTCCTGAACTCTGCCGACCTCGCCTGTTTGAAGCCGAACTTTTATTCCGTGCGGATGCTGGGCCGAATTGGTCAGTATATCTTTCACAATGCCACGCGTACGTTTTCCAGACCGCTGGTCCTGCTTCTGGACGATGTAAACTTCGATTCCCGGTTTTATGTCTTTTCTGTTCTGTCCGTTCATAATGAATAAAGATTGATTCCTGTTTGGAATTGGCTCGCTCAAAGGATCTCTGTACTCACAAATCCGCGCGGATGGTATGCCTGACAATCGCAAAGCGCAAAGTCTGGAAAGTTTTCGGCCTGCCCCTGCTCGCTTGATGGAAGAACTAAGGTGAACTTAACACGCTCTTAAATCAGACTTAACGGCTGACCGATAAACTCCGATTCCTAAAATCAATTCCATCTCAAATCAACATAGACTGGCCGGCGCAGGCAGGACACGCAGTCTCAAGCTTGTCTTTCAGGAACGCGGATGGCAGATTTCCAGATGACCAACACCACAATTGAAACGCTGGCGCTGCCCAGCACGAAATTCAATGCCTTGCCAGAGAGGGTTATGAAGAACTTGCCGGAAACGGCGCTCAACGAACTCCGCGACCACGTGCTGCTGATGGGCGGTGAAGTTGAGCGCGCCATTGACGAAGCGACACGTGCGCTGATCGAACGCGACTCGGAGTTGGCCGAACAGGTGCTGCGCGACGACGACCGCGTGGACGCGCTGGAATTGGAAGCGGATCAGCGCTGTGTCCGTTTACTGGCGCTGCAATCGTCCGAAGAACACGACCTGCGCCTGGTCGTCACCGCCATCAAAATCACGCCGATTCTGGAACGCATCGCCGATCACGCCTGCAACATCGCCCGCGCGGCGATTTATCTGAACGACGAGCCGCAACTGAAACCGTACTTCGATCTGCCCAAGATGAGTTGGCTGGCCTGCGACATGTTGCGGCTGTCACTGGATGCGTTTGCGGCCGCCGACGCCAACGCCGCCCGCGCGGTGATTGCCCGCGACGATGAAATTGACAGACTTTACGACCGTATCTTTCACGAACTGCTCGACCGCATGTCGAAGGACACCACCGCGGCGGGCCGCGCCGCGCGCTTGCTGCTGGTGGCCAAACACCTGGAACGCATCGGTGATTACGTCACAGACATCTGCGAACTGATCGTGTACATGAAGGAAGCGCTCGTTATCAAACATAGCCAGATCGCCCGTTGAATTTATGAAGCCTTTTATTCTGATTATCGAAGACGACCCGGACATCGCCGAAAGCATTCGCTACAACCTGGAACGCGAAGGCGCATTTCTCGCCCAGGTGGCCCTGACTGGTGAGGACGGATTGAACGTCGCGCTCGGCATCGGGCAGATCCGGCGCATCACTGAAGGAACCAACCCGGCGCCTGACCTGCTGATTCTGGATTTGAACCTGCCGGGAATGAACGGTTTTGAGTTGTGCCGCCGATTTCGCACTGAAGAACTGACACGGCGCATGCCAATCATCGTGTTGACGGCCCGCACGGAGGAGACCGACAAAGTGCGCGGCCTGGAGCTGGGCGCGGACGATTACATGACCAAACCGTTCAGTGTGCGGGAATTGATCGCCCGCGTTCGTGCCGCGCTGCGCCGGTCGGGTTATGAAGCGCAGGCGCCAAAACTTTACGACGACGGCCTGCTGAAAATTGATTACGCCGATTTTGCCGTCTTCTCGCAGGGACAAAACGTCAGGCTGACGCGCAAGGAATTCGCGCTGCTTTCAATCCTGTCGCGCAACAAGGGCCGCGTGGTGCCGCGCGAACAATTGCTGGATCAAGTGTGGGGGTTGGAATATTACGGCGAAGCGCGCACGCTTGACGTTCATATCAGCGGCCTGCGCAAAAAGCTGGGCGCCTGCGGCAACTGCATCGAAACCGTCATCGGCATCGGCTACCGCTTTCGCGGCTGCAATGAAATAAGCGAAGCGGCCAGCGCCTGACACGATAATGACCATCCGGCAAAAAAAGATCGTCTTCGCCACCATTGTCATGGTGGCCTTCTTTGCGCTTTACGAGACCGTGAAAACGCTGCTCTTCCCGCGCATGAACGCCGTCACCTCGCACGTCGTGTCCACCATCATCGTCGGCGTCATCAGCAGCGTCATCGCCTATTACGTTTTTCGGCAGCAAAGCCATCTGCTCAACGAACGCGAACAGGGCAGCCAGCGGCTGCGTGAGGCGTTGGTCAAATCGGAACGCGATGAAAACCTCCTGCGTTCGATTCTGACTTCCGTGGCGGAAGGCCTGGTCATTACCGGACGCAATTCGGAAGTGCTGCTCATCAACGACGCGGCGCGCAGCCTGTTCAGTCTGGAGACCCGCCCCATCATTCGCCTGACCGACGTCAGCCGCGAGCCGCAGGTGCATCGCACCTTTTCAAAAGTTCTGGCCGATGGCGAGCGCGTCGAAGCGCGAATCGAAGTACGCGCCAGCCGAACCAATGCGCAGGACAAACGCATTTTGAAGCTACACGCCGCGCCGCTGCGATTGAATGAGGATCAGATTGACGGCGTGGTTTGCGCTTTCATTGACATGACCAAGCTGGAACGCCTGGAACGTGTGCGGCAGGAGTTTCTCTCGAACGTTTCGCATGAACTCCGCACGCCCCTGGCCGCGATCACGGCTTATACCGAAACGCTGATTGACGGCGGATTGGACGATGCGGAAAACAGTCTGCGATTCCTGAATACGATTCATCGCAACACGGAGCGCATGCGCGCGCTGGTCAACGACATCTCGGAGCTTTCCGCCATCGAATCCGGCTCGGTGACATTGACGCCGGAGCGTTTGCCGTTGCGGCAACTGGTCAGTGATATTTTCGTGGGCCTGGCGCCGCGCGCCGCGCAACAAGGCGTCTGGCTGGACAATCAGATTCTCGAAGATTTTTACGTCACCGCGGACCGGCGGCGGCTGGAACAAATTCTGGTCAATCTGGTGGACAACGCCATCAAGTTCAACTTTTCCGGCGGCAGCGTGACGATCAAAGCCGAAGACGCTGAAGCAGACGGCGCTCAGATCATTCGCGTCCGCGACACCGGAGCCGGAATCGGCGCGGAGCATCTGCCGCGCGTCTTCGAGCGCTTTTACCGCGTGGATCGGGCCAGATCGCGCGAAGTCGGCGGAACCGGCCTCGGTCTGGCCATCGTCAAACATCTTGCGCGCGCGCACGGCGGCGAAGCCTACGTCACCAGTGAAACCGGACAGGGCAGCGAGTTTTCCATTAAACTGCCCCGCGTCCATGTGACGGAAGACGAAACGTCCTGCTCGCCAAACACAGCTCAAGCGTTCACCATCCAAATTTAAATCACCGAACAACCATGCCATTCGACACCAATCAGTTCCCCGCCATCAAAATCAAAAAACTCCATACCGCCGCGCAACTGCCGCAACGCGGAACGGCAATTTCCGCTGGCGCGGACTTGTATTGTATTGAAGCCTTCACGCTCGAACCGGGCGAGCGCAAACTGGTGCCAACCGGCCTGGCGGTTGAGATTCCCCCCGGCTTTTATGGCCGCGTCGCGCCCCGCTCCGGCCTGGCGGTCAAGCACGGCATTGATGTGCTGGCCGGCGTAATTGACGCGGATTATCGCGCGGAAGTGAAAGTGCCGCTGATCAACTTCGGCCAGAAAGCGGTCCGTTTCAACGCCGGAGACCGCGTCGCCCAATTGATCATCGAACAGGCCGCGATGTGTGATTACATTTGGACGGAAGACTTGAGCGATACCGAACGCGGCGAAGGCGGCTTCGGCTCCACCGGCAAATAAAATCAACCAAGCCCTCCCTAAAAAACCCAATGCCAGTAAGTTAAGCTGCCAGCGACTGCACCGCTTCACTTAACGCCCTTGCCCTAAAAACCCCGGCACCATTCGTTTGACCCCGCGGCCAAATGATCAACCGGCGTTTCATTAAGCCTGCTCAGTTAAATACGTTCTTCCTTCTGGCGAGGAATACCTCAAATTTGTGCCATTTCCCCTTTCTGTCAGGAGCCGAGTTACTTATAATCCGCGCCGGTTTCTAAGTGCCACCAAGTGCCGTTTCCTGAAATTCCCCGGTTCTTCAGTCCAGTTAGATAAGGAAAAACGCGATGCTCACTTGTTCTTTCAAGCTCAGCAGACAGCCGTTGCGTCAGCCCACGCAATCTCCACAGGTAAATCCCGCGTTAGCACGGTTTGCCACGCGAGGCGTATGCCTTTCACTATGCGTCACCACTTTGTTTGTCCCCGCCCTGGGACATCCCTTGATACTTGCCCAGGTGTCCGGCGTCGAAGATTCCTGGTACCTGGGACTGATCTATCTGCTCGCCATCTTTGTCATACTTCTGGTAGCTTTTTATTTGGCCAGAAAATACATCCGGGTCCCCAGCGAAGCAGAAGACTATTTGCGCATCCCGGATTTGCCGCCGGAAGTAAGAGTCTGGGACGACACAAATGTAGAGGAGATTCTCGCCCCTCGGAGTTCCCCCCGGGGAGCCATCCAAAATATCTTGTTTCACCTGGGCATTCGCGATACTGGGGGAAATCTTTCGATCCAACGAAGGTATCTCCTGGAAATCTTGGCCAATGAAGTCCAGGCAAGAATCAAACTGAGAGAAATGGCGGTGGATCATAAATACTACGAACAAGAGGCAATCAATAATCAGCTTCACCTGGAAAACCAGCGCTTGGAACTGCTTTGCAGACGCCGGGAAATCGAACTGGAAAGCCGATTTCGGCGGGCACTGCTGGAGCAATCCACCAATGATCGCGAAAATCTTTCGGGCGAAATCAAGCCTGGCCCAGAGCGCCAAAGCTTGAATTACCTATATCGGAGGCACGCTCCACACATCCGATGTACGTTACATGACTCTCTGAAAAGCCATTCACAAGGGGTGGCGTCCATCAGCTTCTCGCCGGATGGGAGGTATTTGGCATCAGGCGGTTGGGACCAACAGGTATGGATTTGGAAGCTAGCTACGGAAACCTTTCTTCGCCCATTGCCTGTCAACTCAAATGTATATTCTGTTGCGTTCTCTCCCGTTACCCACGGCTGGTTGCTTGCCGCGGGCACTGAAAATGGAACCATCCGGCTGTGGGACCGCGATTTGAACCCACAAGAACCTCTTATCAAGGGCCATTCAGAAGTTGTGGAATCCTTAGCCTTCTCGTCCGACGGTAAATTGCTGGCCTCTGCCAGTTGGGATGAAACAGTAAGGCTTTGGAACGTCTCCATCACTCCGTGGCAGCCGTTCGGAACTCCATCTTCGCATCCAGATGCAGTCGCCCAGGTGGCTTTCCTGCCGGATCGAAGCCGATACCTGCTTGCATCAGTCGGCTGGGATAGAGTTCTCAGGTTCGAGGTTCGGGACTCATCTTCGTCCTCTCCTGTCGCACTTGCCGATCCCCCGACGCGAGTCACTGCAATGGCATTTTCACCAGATGGCAAACTGTTTGCAGCGGCAGACCTGGATGGGGTGGTGAGGCTCTGGGAAACAACGTCATCAGTTTGGCCTGTGCGGGGAAATCCCCTATTTCATCCTGACGAAATTTCATGTCTGGCTTTTTCGCCAAATGGCAGACTACTCGCAGCGGGCCGATTGGAAGGAACAATCAGGCTCTGGGATGTGAAAACGGGCGAAAACCTCGATCCGGCCAGACGGCATTCGGCGGCAATTACATCCATTGCCTTCTCGCCTGACGGCAAGCTCATTGCGTCTGCCAGCCTGGACAAGACCGTGAAGTTATGGGATGTCAGGGTTTCCTTCCCGGAGATGCCGCCACGTCTTTAGGAGATGCGCCGGGGCGCGGAGACTGTTGTCCGCGCCCCCGGCCTCACAATTTCAGCCAGCCGGGCCATCGCCTGACGGCAACCCGTTCTGCTCCGGAGAACGAGAACGGCATCACCAAAAGCGCCCATTATTTGCTCGCCAACAATCATCAAGAGTAGGATAGTTCTCACCCAAATTCCTTCGATCAGGAGAATCCATTGATGAAACGTATCTCGATCCGTCTTTCCGCCGTAGTGCTGGCGCTGTTGATGCTTGCCGCATTCCCCGCATTTGCTCAGGATGCCGGACAAGTCCTGCAACTGTCGGTGGGCTTCCGCACGTTGAAAAACCGGCTGCCAATGAGCGACGAAAAGCGCAAGGAGGTCGAAGCCCTCGAAGCCAAGGCGCGCACCGCCAACAACGACAAAAAATACGGCGAAGCGCTCAAACATCTGGCGCACGGCTTTGCATTGATGCGCAATCAGCCGTGGACGCCCACTGCCGCGCTGATTGCCGGCACCCAGGCCAAACTCGACACTGTCATTTTCGATCCGGGCGATCCGGTCAAAATGACGCTGACGCAGATGTACACGCTGGATGAACCAATCGAAGGAAAACTGAAAGGCGCGCTTTCCATCGCCGTCACCAAAGACGGGAAGCAGGAAACCCTGAACGAGCTGAAACAACTCTCGAATGTCGAAGCCGATTTCACCAAACCATTTTCAGTCGAAGCCGCCATTCCCGACCTGCCCGACGGCAGCTATGAAATCGTTATCAAGTTGTTTCCGAAGACCGGGGAGTTGATCTACAAATCAACCTCGATCCGCATTGCGCGCGATGTCAACGTGCAGGCTGGTTTGCTTAAAACCCGTGCGAAAATGTTCCGGGAAGACCTTGAGAAAAAGCTGCAAATAGAGTTGTTGGTCGTGCTGCCTGCGGTGGAATACGGAGCTTCGATGATTGATCTGGTCAACGCCGGAGAACTTCCGGTCGCGCGCACCGATCTGAAGGCCGCTATCACCGAAGCCAATTCCCTGCTCGACAAAATCGCCAAGGGTGAAAATCCGCTGAAATCAAACCGCGGCGACATTCACTGGGCCTACCGTTCGGCGGTGGACGAAAGCCTGCAACCTTATCGCATCTTCGTCCCAGCCAATTACGATAAATCGAAAAAATGGCCGCTCATCGTTGCGTTGCATGGCATGGGCGGCGACGAAAACAGCTTCTTCACGGCGTACAACAACGGCGAAATCAAACGCATCGCCGAAGCGCGCGGTTACTTGATCGCCTGTCCGAAAGGCCGCGCGCCAGCTTCGATGTATTTTGGAACGGCGGAAAAGGACGTGCTGGACGTGTTGAAAGAGGTCAAACGCGAATTTTCCATTGATGACGACCGCGTTTACCTGATGGGCCATTCGATGGGCGGGTATGGTTCCTGGTCGGTGGCCGTCAATAATCCTGACTTATTTGCCGCCCTTGGCCCGATTGCCGGCGGCGGCCAGCCCTTCGTTATGATGGGGCTGAAGAAAATTGCCCACGTTCCCTGGATCGTCGTCCACGGCGACAAAGACCCAACCGTTTCCGTCGAAGAATCGCGCAAGATGGTTAAAGCCGGAAAAGACCTGGGTATCGAAATCAAATACATCGAAGTCCCCGGCGGCGACCACAGCAACATCGTCGTTCCGGCGTTCAAGGAAATCTTCGACTGGTTCGACGCCCACAAGCGGCAGCCGAAAGCAGCGGCGAAAGCAGCAGGCAGCGGACAGTAGATTGTCCTGCTGTTGATTACCAAGCGGGAGAAATAATGAGTACTGTTGCGGATCCGCTGCTGCTTGATCGTGCCACGGAATTGGGCAGAGTGCTTTTCACGCAAGACGATGATCTGTTGCGGGAAGCCAGGTTTCGGCAACAATCGGGAATTAGGTTTGCAGGCGTCATTTATGCGCATCAACTCAATGTCACTGTTGGAGAGTGTATTGAGGACTTGGAAATTGTTGCGGGCGCTTCTGAACCGGCAGAAGGGATCAATCGAGTTGAGTATTTGCCGCTAAAGTGAGTTTTTCTTGGAGGATTATATGAAACAGTTTGGTAAACCGATCTGGTTGCTGATTGTAGCAGCGACTCTCAGTCTGGTTGTCTTGGGACAATCAAAGCGCCCAATGAGCTTCGATGATCTGATCTCGATGAAGCGCGTGGGCGACGCGCAGATTTCGCCCGACGGCAAATGGGCGGCCTACGTCGTCAACGTCGTTGACAAACAGGCCAATCGCGGCAAACGCAGCATCTGGGTTGTGCCGACTTCCGGCGGTGAAGCGAAGCAATTGATCACTTCCAGCCGCAACGACGATACGCCGCGCTGGTCCGCGGACGGCAAATGGATCGCGTTTCTTTCCAGCCGGGATGGCGCGCCACAGATTTTCGTCGCGGCGGCAGATGGATCAAGTCCGCGCAAAGTGACTGATGTGCCACTTGGAGTTGCTGATTTCACGTGGTCGCCGAATGGCAAGCTCTTCGCCTTTTCGACCGAAGTCTATCCCGAATGCGCCGATCTGAAATGCACCGCCGACAAAGCCGCGGCCGCCGACGCCAGCAAGGTCAAAGCCGTCATCGCCGACCGGCTGCTCTATCGCCATTGGTCTGATTTCAAACTTGGCAAACGTTCGCACGTGTTTGTCGTTTCCAGCGGCGGCGGCGCGCCGAAAGATATGACGCCGGGAGATTTTGATTCGCCGCCGTTCTCGCTGGGCGATCCAGTGGCCTATGACTTTTCGCCGGACGGCAAGGAGCTTTGCTTTGCGCGCAACACGGACAAGCAGGAAGCTCTGAGCACGAACAACGATCTGTTCATCGTTTCGCTCTCAGGCGGCGAAGCCAGGCGCATCACCGGCAGCAACCTGGGTTACGACAGCACGCCGCGATATTCGCCGGACGGCAAATGGATCGCCTACCGTTCGCAGGACCGGTATGGGTACGAAGCCGACCGCTTCAAGCTGATGCTTTACAATCGTCAATCCGGCGCATTGAAAGAATTGACCGCGGGCTTTGACCGCAACGTTGGCGAGATGCTTTGGTCGCCAGACAGCCAGGGATTGTTTCTTGTGGCTGAAGACGAAGGCCGCGAATTGATTGGCTCGGTTTCAATCAATGAAAGCGGCGTTGAATCGCTGATCGCCAAGACCGCCAGCAATGGCATTTCGCTTTCCGCCGACGGCAAAACGCTGGCGTTCACTCGGTCGAGTTTGACGATGCCTGCCGAAGTTTTCGCGGCAAACGCCGATGGCAGCAATAGCCGCCAATTGACCCAAACCAACGCCGTGTTGCTGGCGCAGCTCGATCTGAACGCGGCGGAAGATTTTTGGTACGAAGGCGCGAAGGCTTCCTTGCCAAATCCGAAAACGCACAAACTGGGCAAAGCTAAAGTCACTGTAGATTTCGGCAAAAATCAGGTTGCCAAAATTCACGGCTTCATCGTCAAACCGCCGCAGTTCGACAAAGCGAAAAAGTATCCAATGGTGCTGCTGATTCACGGCGGCCCGCAAGGCGCCTGGCTGGACAATTGGGGCTACCGCTGGAACGCGCAAATGTGGGCGGCGCGGGGTTACGTTACGGTGTTGATCAATCCGCATGGTTCAACCGGTTACGGGCAGGGTTTCACCGAACAAATCAGCGGCGAATGGGGCGGCGCAGTATACGAAGATCTGATGAAAGGCGTGGATTACGTCGTCAAGCAAGGTTACGTTGATCCGGCGCGCATCGGAGCGGCGGGCGGTTCTTATGGCGGATACATGGTGAATTGGATGCTGGGGCATACCGACCGTTTCAAAGCCTTCGTTTCGCATGCAGGCATTTTCAACTCCGTCAGCATGTATGCCACCGAAGAGCTTTGGTTCCAGGAGTGGGAATTCAAAGGCACGCCGTGGGAAAAGCCTGAGCTTTACACGAAATGGTCGCCGCACCTGCACGCCAAAAATTTCAAGACGCCGACGCTGGTCGTTCACGGCGAACTGGATTACCGCGTGCCGGTCGGCGAAGGCATTCAGTTGTTTTCCACCCTGCAACGCAAAGGCGTGCCGTCGAAATTGCTGTACTTTCCGGACGAAGGCCACTGGATACTGAAGCCGCAGAACAGCGAATTGTGGTTCAAGACCGTGCTCGACTGGTTCGATCAGTGGCTGAAACCCAACGGCGCAAAGGCTTCGCGCTGAAGGCCCGCTGAAGGCCCGCTGAAGGCCCGATGAAGAAATGAACGGGGTCAGGCATCGAAAGAGCGCAGGGTTTGGTGCAAACTCTGCGCTCTATTCTTTCGTACAGGCCGGTACATCGGAGGATGCATGCTGAATAATTTTCAAACGACCGAAGACGGTCCCAAAAGCGTTTCAGTTTTTCGATTGCCGCGCGCGGCGCGCGTTGCGCTTTACATGCCCTTCGTGGCGCTGGTCTTCGTCTTCGGGCTGCGCCGGGTCGAGCATTTTCTGACGCATCATCCGGTACGTTACGACGCCGGCGGCCAATGGACGGTGCCGCCGAACGGCGAGGATGTCTGGATCAACGTGACAAATGAGCAACGCATTCACGGCTGGTTTCTGAATTCATTCAGCCAACCCGCGACCGCGACCCTGCTTTACTGTCACGGCAATGGCGGCAATCTGACCAATGTCGGTTGGATCGGCGAAGCGTTGACCAGGAGCGGCTTTGACGTATTGCTGATTGACTATCGCGGTTACGGACGCAGCGAAGGCAACACAACCGACGAATGGGCGCTGAATACGGATGGCGAGGCGTCCTACAATTATTTGCTGACTCAGCGTGGCGTGAAGCCGGAAAAACTGATTTTGTACGGTTTGTCGCTTGGTTCGACGGTGGCGATTGATGTGGCGTCGCGCAAACCCTGCGGCGCACTGGTGGTCGAATCCGGCCTGAGTTCGGCCAGTGAAATGGGCGAACACTCCCTGCCGATGTTGCCGCGCTGGCTGCACTGGCTGGCGAAAAACCGGTTTGAATCGGCGCGCAAAATCGCCGGCGTCCGTTGCCCGGTGCTGATCACGCATGGCACGAACGATGCGACCATTCCCGTTGCGCAAGGCCGCAAACTCTTTGCCGCCGCGAATGAGCCGAAGCGATTAAAGATCATCGAAGGCGGCAGTCACAATCTGGCGGGTGAAGGCGGCGCGGTGTATCTTGACCAGATTGTTTCTTTTCTCAATGACGCAATGGCGGGAAAAGTTGACTGACTGACCCTCACCGGCTCGCGTAAAACGCAATCACGCTTTCAGCCAAACCAATCACTTTTTCCCGCAATTCAAGCGGTGACAATACTTCCACCGACGGCCCGAAGCTCAGCGCGAATTCGGCGGCTTCGTCTTCCACCTGGAATCGAATCGCGACGTCCACCCAGCCTTCGGCATCTGGTTCGCTGACGGTTTCAATTCGCGAAAAGCGGACGGCGTAATACAGCCGCGGAATCGTTTCGCGCCGGACGCGCAACACCGCGTCATAACGGGGCAACCTGGTTTTGAAATCGCTGGCAGACTGTTGCCAGTGAGCGGCCAGATCGAACGCGGGGGGACGCGCGCAGGATTCCCCCGTCAATTCCGCCGCTTGCACACGCGAAACGCGGTAGGTGCGCGCTTCGCCATCCACCGCTGCAATCAGATACCAGACGCTGCCCTTGGCGACCAGGCCCAGCGGATCCACCAGCCGCTCGACGGGTTCGCAATCTGGATCGCGCCGATACGACATTTGCAGCTTGCGGTCCTGCCAGACGGCTTGCTGCAACACGGGGAGCAGCGGCACGGCTTCTTCGGGGCGATGCCAGCCGCTCACATCCACGTGAATGCGCTGGCGGGCGTATTCGGCATCTCGGCGCACCGGAGCGGGCACTTCGGCCAGCAATTTCATCCGTGCGGCGTCCGAAACTTTCTCCAATCCCAGATCGGAGAGCAGTTGCGGCGGGACATTGAGAAAGAGCGATTGCACTTCCGCGTCGTTCAGTCCGGTCAGCTTCGTGCGGTATTCGCCCAGCAAACGCCAGCCGCCGCCCACGCCCCGATCCGCCGTGACGGGCACGCCAATGCCGCTCAGCGCTTCCATGTCGCGGTGAATGGTGCGTTCGGAAACTTCCAGCCGCACCGCCAGTTCGCGCGCCGTCATACAGCGGTAAACCTGCAATAGCAGCAGAATCGAAATTAACCGGTCAGCTCTCATATGTCCTCGCCAGTTCTTTGATTTGGACGAATGATAACTCCGTCGCCGAAAATACACTCCTTCGCGGAAAAGCGCATTGAGAGGCTACAACCAGCAACGAGCGTTTTTTCATCAGCGTTTGCTTCCCGACCGGATTTGCCAGCGTTTTCATACAACTACCCGGTTTTTCAGGTAAAAATCGTTTTGGTGTCTGACTTGCAAAGCGTCCGTCGAGGGCTGTTTTCCGCCAGGGGCGTGAACGGCCAACTTGAGTGAATCCAAAAATTTTTGAAACGGAGGAATGCAATCATGACGAAAAGCAAACAAACAGTGGATCAGGGTTTTGTGCGGGATAAGGATTTACGACCGGAAACCGAAGACGGAAAGGTGATGCCGAAGCGCGAAGTGGACCATTACGCGAAGAAGGCGGAATCTGACCTTGGAACCAACGGGGATGAACTTCAGGGCGAAGGCAACTACGAAGCCGCCCAAAGTTATAACGACGCGGCCACGGAGTTTGCCCGGAAACACGATGACAAAAAAGGGGAGCGGCCTTGAGCCAGCTCCCCTCGTTTTCCTGGTCCGGTTGAACCGCACCTTAATCAATTTTGGCCGGTTCAAGTTTGGGCACCAGCAGGTGAATGACGCCCCAGGCGACCAGATAAGTCACTCCCGCGATGACGAACATCGGCAGGTAATAGCTGGGATTCTTATCCAACACCTTGCCTGCGTAAAAAGGCAGCAGGATGCCGCCAAATGCGCCCACGCAACTGCCGATGCCGACGACCGAGCCGACGGCTTTGCGCGGGAACATATCGGCGGTGAGCGTAAACAGATTGGCTGACCACCCTTGATGCGCGCCGGCCGCAATACCGACCAGAATCGCCGCCGTCCACGGGCTTTTAGCATAATAGGCCACAATGACCATCGGCATGATCGCGGCAAAGAGCAGCAGCGCCGTCTTACGCGCCCAGTTGACCGTCCAGCCACGTTTGATCAACCAGGAGGAAAGCCAGCCGCCACCGACCGAACCGACATCGGCGATCAGGTAAACAGTGGTTAAGTAGGGGATCAGGGCCGTGCCTTTGACGCCATAATTCTTGTCAAGGAATTTCGCCATCCAGAACAGATAAAACCACCAGACCGGATCCGTCAGCATCTTGCCAAACGCAAACGCCCACAACTGGCGATGACCGAGCAGCGGCAACCAACGCACTTTCTGGGTGTCTTCTTCGGCCTCGCCTTCACGAATATGCTTGAATTCTTCCGCAGACAAACGCGGATGGACTTCGGGGCTTTTGTAAAGCCACCACCAGAAGATCAGCCAGAGAAAGCCGACCGCGCCCGTGAAGATAAAGGCGCTCTGCCAGCCGAACGCGGCCGAGAGGGTGAGCGCCGTGATCGGCGCGATGATCGCGCCAACGTTGGTGCCGGCATTGAAGATGCCCGTGGCCAGCGCTCGTTCATTCTTTGGAAACCACTCGGCGACGGTCTTGATCGAAGCCGGAAAGTTGGCCGCTTCGCCAATGCCCAACAAAAAGCGCGCGACCATGAAACCGAAGGCGCTGGCCGCCAGTGCATGCCCAATCCCGGCGATTGACCAGACAATGAGCGCAATCGTAAAGCCCAGCTTGACGCCAATTCGGTCGAGCACCCCGCCCCACACCAGAAACATCAAGGCGTAGGCAACCTGGAACGCAATCACGATCTGACTATACTCCGACTCCGTCCAGCCGATCTTCTGCTGCAACTCCGGCGCCAGCGTGCCCAATACCTGCCGGTCAATGTAATTGACGACCGTCGCAAAAAAGAGCAATGCGCAGATGTACCAGCGCAGATTTTTGATGGGCGAGCCTGCCGAAGCAGTCCGTACAGTTGCGGCTTGATGTTTCACGAAGCCCTCCAGATTGTTGAAGCAAGAATGTAGGAAATGAACCTGTCCGCGACAAAAACGCGCGTAGCATAGATGAGCGTTGACACCTGGTCAAACCATTTGGATAATCCGCCCGAGCCGACACACTAATCATCAATGGAGACTTCCGCGACCGAATACAGTCGGCTCTGACTCGGTTAGCTTTGCTGAAAACGGTTCCTTACCAGGAAGTATCTCCATCTCACGAAAAACTATCCATAACCTTGAAACTACGGGATATGCCGTACTGGATTTAACTCCAGTTGCATTCACTTTTCCGGTACCCAGGAGGCCATTTATGACGAAACACCATGGCCGGCTCTACCGCCGGCTCGGCGCGAATTTACTGCTGATGATGTTCGTGCTCGCACTCACCATTGTCGGGAATGCTCAAGCCGTCAAA
Source organism: Heliomicrobium sp. (assembly GCA_021155085.1). GTDB lineage: Bacteria > Acidobacteriota > Blastocatellia > RBC074 > RBC074 > RBC074. The sequence continues at coordinate 52,472 of JAJNQA010000041.1, forward strand.
GGCAGTCTGGTCGGGACGATCACCGACTCGAACGGCGCGGCGGCGTCCGGCGCGACGGTCACGCTGACCGAAACGCGCACGGGGATTTCCGCCACCACCACAACCAATTCCGATGGCAACTATGTTTTTGCCAACATCAAGGACGGCATCTACCGTGTCGAATCCAGTTTGACCGGCTTCAAGAAAGTCGCGCGCGAAAACGTCCAGGTGGATGTCAACACCACGGTCCGCGTGGATTTGGTGATGCCGGTCGGTCAGGTCACCGAAACCGTGACCATCGAAGCCAGCAGTGCGCCGCTGCTGCAAACCGACCGCGCCGACACCGGCCGGTTGATCGAAACCAAGCAGGTGGCGGAATTGCCGCTGGGTTTCAACCGCAACTTCCAGGGCTTGCTGGTGACGGTGCCGGGAGCCACGCGGCCGTCGCGTCCGCACTCGGAGTTTTTCAATCCGCAGGACAGTCTGTTTTCAAACGTCAACGGCCAGGCGCGCATGTCGAACAACTTCACGATCGAAGGCGTGGACAACAACCATAAGACCGGATTGCTGACGGTGCTGATTCCGGCGGCGGACGCCATCGAAGCCGTCAGCGTGACAACGTCCAATTTCGACGCCGAACTGGGTCGCGCGGGCGGCGCGGTCAGTTCCGTGACGCTCAAATCAGGCACGAACGATTTGCACGGCAGCGTCTGGTTCTTCGGCAACAACGAAAATACACGCGCCCGTGAATACTTCACCGGCAATCGCGCCCAGACTCGCTATCGCCAATTGGGCTTCGCCGTCGGCGGGCCGATCATCAAAAACAAACTTTTCTACTTCGGCGATTATCAGTACACCAACGACAAGCTGGGCAAGGTCAATCGCGCGACGATCCCGGTTACGGAATGGCGCACCGGCAATTTCAGCAACTTCCGGAATGCGGCGGGCGATTTGATTCCGATCTACGATCCGGCCACCGGAAACGCCGACGGCACCGGGCGAACGCCATTTGCGGGCAATATCATTCCTACCAACCGCATCAGTCCCATCACCCAAAAACTGCTGACGTTCATTCCCGCGCCGAACATCGCGGGCGCGGCGCTCGGCACGCAGAACTTCGTGGTCAATACAGTGCGGGAACGCACCACGCATCAGTTCGACACGAAGGTCAATTACAACCTGAATGACAAAAACGCCTTTACGGTTCGGTTCAGCTATCAGCAGCCGAAACTTTTCGATCCGGGCGCTTACGGCATTTATGGCGGGCCGGCGGGGGACGGTTTCGCGGGCACGGGCACGCAGGATGTGATCAGTTCGGCCATTAACTACACGCATACCTTCAGTCCGAACCTGATTTTGGAAGCGCGCTTCGGCGTCAGTTGGTATCAAAACGTCGCGCTGACGCAGGCGGCCGGTTTGAAGACGTCGGAAGAGGTCGGCATCCGGGGCGTCAACGTCAATGATTCGGCGGACGGGTTGACGCGCATTCAGATCAATGGCTTCACCGCGCCGGTGTTGGGCTTTTCGCCGAGCCTGCCCTGGGATCGCGGCGAAACGACTTCCAACACGCTGGCGACCCTGACCAAACTGGTCGGCAACCACAACGTGAAGTTCGGCGGCGAATATCGCCGCAATCGCGACTTCCTGCTGCAAGTGCAGGACAACGGCGGCACGCGCGGACGCTATATTTTCGGCGGCGCGCAAACGGCCATTCCCGGCAACGCCGCCGCGCTCAACGGGCTGGGAAACGCCTTCGCCTCGTTCCTGCTGGATGTGCCGAACAGCGTCGGCCGGGACTTGACCGTGATTGATGAACCGGGCACGCGGCACTGGTCGGTGTTCACCTTCATCAATGACAAATGGCAGGTTTCCAAACGGCTGACGCTGGATCTGGGTCTGCGCCACGAGTTCTATCATCCGCACACGGGCATTGTCGAAAGGGGCGGGCTGTCGAATTACAACATCAACAACAACACGCTGGAAGTCACAGGCTTCGGCGGCGTGTCACCGACGGTTGGCGTGCAGAAATACTTCAAGAACTTCGCGCCGCGCGTTGGCGCGGCCTTCCGCATCAACGACAAGTCGGTCATTCGTGCGGGCTTTGGCACCAGCATCATTCCGTTCCCGGATAACCGCTACGCCTTCAACTTCCCTGTCAAACAGAACAACCAGTTCAACCCGCCCAACAATTTCGCGCCTGCCGGTTCGATGGCCGCCGGACTGCCCGCGCCGCAGGCCTTCAGCGTGCCGGACAACGGCATCATTCAGGCTAACACGCCGATCTTGCTCAATCAGGGCTTCTTCCACGTCCCGTCCAATCTGCGTGAGGCCCGGCTGCATTCGTACAACGTCGCCTTCCAACGCGAAATTTTCTGGGGGCTGACGGCGGAAGCCGCCTACGTGGGCAACGTCGCGCACGGCGTGATCGCCGACTTCAACCTGAATGCCGGCATGGTTCCGGGCCAGGACAATGCCGGACGGCCTTTTTTCCAGAAATTCGGCAAGACGGCCTCGGTCCAAACCTGGTTCCCGACCGACACCAATTACAACTCGCTGCAAATCAAGGTGGACCGCCGCTTCCGCGGGGGCTGGCTGGTGACCAACAGCTACACGCGCGGGCGCGCCATCACCTTCTCGGACGACAATGGCGGAGTCGCCACGCCGGCGGACCCCGAATTAAGCAAGGGCCCGGGGGGCTTTGACCGCAAACACATCTACAACGCCACTTTTGTCTGGGACATTCCGTTTGCCAACAAGAGCAATGGCTTCGTCAAAGCCGTTTTTGGCGGCTGGCAGGTGTCAGGCATTTTCTCCTTGCAGTCGGGCACCCCGATTGGATTTACGGCTGACGCCGCGAACTTGCGCGCACCGGGCAATACCCAGCGGCCCAATTTGAATGGTAAACCAGAGGTCCTGGGCGAGATCGGCCCCGGCGAGTTGTATTTCAACACATCAGTTTTCTCCGCGCCGGCGGCGGGCACCTTCGGCAACATGCGGCGCAATGATTCGATCCGCGGGCCGGGTTACACCAACCTGGATGGCACGCTGATCAAACGCTTCCGTTTCACCGAACGGATTGGCGGCGAACTGCGCGCCGACGCGCTGAACGTCACCAACAGTCCAAACTTTAACAACCCGAACGGCGCGTTCGGCAACCCGGCTTTTGGTCAGGTCACCAGTACGGTGGGCGGCGAACGGCTGGTGCGTTTCGGCGCACGCGTCACTTTCTAACCGGAACAGCGTGGGACGGACTGAAGTCCGTCCCACGCTGTCAATGCCCAATTCTGGTTGACACTTGGTCAAACCATTCGGATAATCCGCGCAACCGACAAGACAAATGACCAATCCGGGAACTTCACTTACAAATAAGTCGGTGTGATTCGGAGATTGCTGGGAGTTTGTTTCTTACCTGAAAGTGTTCCCGACATAATTTTTAACGTAATCAAAAACTAAATACTCGGGCGATGTCTTGACTGAAGCGATGGGGTCTCGTTGTTCGGGATCATCCGTTCAGAGTTGTTCGCTCAAACTTGCTTGTCTTCGGCTGACTTGCTGATTGAGATTGATTCTTAAGCTATCTTCCCGCGGTTTGTGGCGGCTCACGGCTGCTCCAACGGCAACATCTGGTTCCTCTATCAACAACACAAGCAACACAGGAGACTTGTAATGAATTCTCGACTTTGGCTCAAACGAATAATGCGCCGGATGGCGCGCATTGGAACGCCGCTATCAGTCCTGCTGATCGCGCTGATGCTTCCGCAACTGGGACAAGCCCAGGTGCTTTACGGCTCAATTGTCGGCAACGTCAAGGACAATCAAGACGCCGTTGTTGGCAGCGCGACGGTCAAGATCACCAACAAACAAACCAATCAAACCCGTGAAACCCTGACCAACGCGGAAGGCAGTTTCAACTTCTCTACTGTGCAGACGGGAACCTATGACCTGACAGTCAGCCGGCAGGGCTTCAAGACCTTTACCCGCACCAACCTCGAAGTGACATTGAACAGCATCACCCGCTCCGACGTTTCGCTGGAACTCGGGCAGGTGTCGGAAACCGTCTCGGTCACCGCCGAAGCTTCGGTGCTGCAGACCGACCGCGCGGAAGTTCGGGCAGAATTAACCAGTCAGACGCTGCAAAATTTGCCCATCCCTCCGGGACGCAATTATCAACAGTTGTTGCGCGCCCTGCCGGGCATCACCCCGCCCAACAACGCGCACTCGATCCCGACCAATCCTTCGCGCGCGCTGCAATACAACGTCAACGGCACGAATTCCAGTTCCAACAACGTGCGCATTGACGGGGCCAGCCAGTACAACCTGTTTCTGCCGCACGTCACGGCTTATGTGCCTTCGCTGGAAGCCATTGAAACCGTCAACGTGGTGACGAATAACTTCGACGCCGAACAGGGACTCGCGGGCGGCGCGGCGATCAACGTGCAGATCAAAAGCGGAACCAACAACATTCATGGTTCGGCATTTGAATTTCACGATAACAGCCTGACCAAGGCCAGACCCTGGAATCTGACGCCGATCAATGGTGTCCCGCAGGACAAGCCCAAACGCGTTTACAACCAGTTTGGCGGCACCCTGGGCGGCCCGATTATCAAAGACAAACTGTTTTATTTCGGCAGTTTTGAAGGCACCAACGACCGTCAACTCGGTGCGCGGTTCCTAACCCTGCCAACGGCGGAAATGCGGAATGGCGATCTTTCGGGCGGCGGATTGGGGATCTACGATCCGGCAACCGGAAACGTGATCGGCCAGAATCGGACGGCCTTCACGGGCGGAATCATTCCCAACAATCGCATTGACCCGATTGCCAAGCTGATTCTGAAAGATTTGCCGCTGCCAAACCGGCCCGGCTTTACGAACAATTTTTACGCGACGGCGCCGTATGCCTTCGACCGAAAAACGGTTGACGCCAAAGTGAATTACAACGTCAACGAAAAATTCACGACGTATGGCCGGTTCAGTTTCCTGACCTACAAGCAACTGAATCCCGGCGCGCTCGGCCCGGTTGATGGCGTGGGCACCGCGCCGCAGGGAGGCAACACAGGCGTCGGGTCCGGCGAAACGTACGGCATGACGGTCGCGGGCGTTTACACCGTCAACACGAACTTCATCATTGACGCCAACGTCGGTTACACCAAACAGGGGACAAGTTCCGAACAGGGCTTTTTGGATAAAAAGATCGGCCTGGACGTGCTGGGAATTCCCGGCACGAACGGCACGCGTGATTTTGAAAACGGCTGGCCGCGTTTTGCGATTTCAGGTTTCGCCAACCTGGGCGTGCAGGATGCGTTCATGCCTTACACCCGCAACGACCCGCAATGGGTATACGTCACCAACTTCAACTGGACCAAGCGCAATCACAACATTCGCTTCGGGATGGACGTTGCGCGGCAAACGCTCAACCACGTACAGGCCGAATGGAATGGCGGCGGCACTGCCGAACCGGGCCAGGGCGGTTTCCTGTTCGGTCAGGGCCCGACCCAATTGTGTAACACGGCCAACTCTGCTGGCACAGCCTGCTCAAGCTTTCAACAGGGAAATCTATTCAACTCCTTTGCGACGTTCCTGCTGGGGTACCACACCGGTGCGGGGCGCACTTTCCTGGTGGAACCGCCCATCATCTTCAAATCCAGAGCGTACAGCTTTTACGTGCGCGACGGCTGGCAGGTCAGGCCGAATCTGACCGTCAGCCTGGGAACGCGTTACGAGTATTACCCGATGCCGCAGCGCGAAGATCGCGGCATTGAGCGGTACGATTTCGCGACCAACACAATGCTGGTCTGCGGCGTCGGCAGCGTGCCGAAAGATTGCGGCGTGAAACTGAGCAAGAAACTGTTTTCGCCGCGTTTGGGCATTGCCTGGCGCATCAGCGATTCGTTCGTGCTGCGCACCGGCTACGGCCTGACCTACGATCCGATCAGTTTGGCGCGGACCTTCCGCACCAATTATCCGATGTTGCTGGCCTTCAATATCGTGGCGCCCAATTCCGCGGCACCGGCGGGGTTGTTGAAAAACGGCATTCCGCCCACGCCACTGGTTCCGGTCAATGACGGCAGAGTGGCTGTCCCGAACAATGTCAATGTGTTGACCCTGGGCGACAGCTTCAAACGTCCATACATTCAATCCTGGAATCTGGTGCTGGAGAAAAACATCGGCTGGGGCTTTGTCGCCAACGCCGGTTACATCGCCACGCGCACTGTTGGTCAATCCGGCCAAATTAACCTGAACGCGGGTCTGGTTGGCGGCGGCACCGCAAGCCAGCCGCTCAATCAAAAATTCGGGCGCGTTGCTTCGACCAACCTGCAGGACGGCATTGCCAATTCGCATTACGATTCTCTGCAAACCGGGTTGAAGCGGAATTTCTCCAAGGGGCTGCAGTTGCAGGCGACTTACACCTGGTCGAAGGCCATCGGTCTGGCCGGCCTGGGCGGAGATAATGACGGCGCGCTCGCGATTCACGAGCCGAATTTCCGTCACCTGAACCGTGGCGTTCTGGGCATCAACATTCCGCACAACTTCCAGTTTTCCGGCGTCTGGGAATTGCCCTTCGGCAAAGGCAAACGCTGGCTGACCGACAATGCGATTGCGTCCGCATTAACCGGCGGCTGGCAATTGAACTGGCTCTATGGGGCATTCACGGGCTATCCGTTCAGTGTGTCATCTAGTGGTACTTCCCTGAATGCGCCGGGCAGTTCGCAGCGCGCCGATCAGGTCAAATCCGATGTTCAAAAGCTGGGCGGCATTGGCGCCGGCACTCCCTACTACGACCCAACTGCCTTCGCGCCCGTGACCACGGCTCGGTTTGGCACGGTCGGCTTCAACACCCTGACCAGCCCCGGCACATCGAATCTGGACCTGGGCCTCTTCCGCCAATTCCGCATCACGGAAGGGATCAGCCTGCAGTTCCGCGTCGAGGCGTTCAATGCGACGAATACGCCGCATTTCGCCGCTCCGGGCGGCAACGTTTCGTCGCCTTCGCGCGATGCGGCAGGCAATATCCTGACCGATCCGGTCACCGGCTTGCCCCGGCTGAACGGCTTTATGGAAGTCACAAACACGCGTTCCTTCGGACGGGAAGGCATTGACGAACGCGTCTTCCGATTTGGCCTCCGGTTGGGCTTCTAAGTTGCAACTAAGCACCAGATCCGGCAGGTAAACATCCTGCCGGACATTTTCACGACGCGGTGGAGGTGATAGCCTGAACCTGATTTTTGACGTGTTCAGGCAACGGTTATGAAACGAAGCTTCCACCATTCATTGCAAAAGGCAGGAAAATGGGCGGCGCAGGCCGCGCTGTTTTCCTGCCTTCTTCTTTTTCCCCTGCTTTTGCGCGCGCAAACTCCGCCGGAGCTTCCGACCATTGTTGCCGAGGACTTCGCGCCGGAAATCCGTGAACAGGTGAGCAAGGCCTACACCGACGCCAAAGCCAAACCGCGCGACGCGCAAGCGAGCGGCTGGCTGGGCATGACCCTGCACACCTACGAGCAATACGATTTCGCAGCAAGCTGTTATGAACGGGCGCACCTGCTGGCGCCAGGGGAATTCCGCTGGGCCTATTACCTGGGCATCACGCAAGCCGCGCTCGGCAAGCAGCGCGAAGCGGCGGAAACATTCAAAGCTGCGCTCAAACTTGATCCGGATCATTTGCCCACCCAATTGCGCCTGGCGGATGCGCTGCTGGCGGCAGGTCAATTCGGCGAAAGCCGGCATTTTTACGAACTTGTTGCGAAGCGCAACGCCATCATTGCCCAGGCGTATTACGGTCTTGGGCGAATCGCTTCCGCCAGCGGCAATGCGGCAGAAGCCGCCGGACGTTACCGCAAGGCAATCGAATTATTCCCGGAATACGGCGCGGCGCATTACGCGCTGGGTTTGGCGCTGCGCGATCAAGGCCAGATGGCGCAGGCGCAGGAACATCTGGCGCGTTCGCAACAACTGAAACTTGCCCAGCCCACGCTGGAAGACCCGTTGATCATTTCCATTGCCGAGATGAACGCCGGCGCCTCCGCGCATCTGAAACGTGGCGCGCTGCTGGAAAGCAGCGGAAAGATTACGGAATCCATCGCCGAACACGAGCAGGCGCTGGAAATCAATCCCTGGCTGGTGCAGGCGCATATCAATCTGATCTCGCTGTATGGCCGCACCCGTCAAAACGAAAAAGCGGAAAAGCATTTTCGCGCCGCCATCGGCATCAACCCCGACCTGCCCGAAATCCATTACAACCATGGCGTGCTGCTGGTCAGTCAGGAACGCATCCAGGAAGCCGCGCAAGCCTTCCGGCAATGTCTGCAACTCAATCCCTATTACGCGGAGGCGCATCACAATTACGCCACATTGATCGAGCGCGAAGGCAAACTGGACGAAGCCGCCGCGCATTACCGCAAAGCCATCGAAAACAAACCCGGTTACCGGCTGGCGCATTTCCACCTGGGCAGAATTCTGGTCAATCAAAACAAACTGCCCGAGGCCATCGAACAGTTCGAGCGGACGCTGGCGCCGGAAGACGACCAGACGCCACTGTTCACTTACGCGCTGGGCGCAACCTACATTCGGGCCGGAGAAAGGCAGAAAGGCATCCAACATCTGCGACAGGCGCTTAAACGCGCCACGGCGCTGGGGCAAACGCAACTTATCAACAGCATCGAACGCGACCTGCGCGCACTGGAAAGAACGGAAAAGAACTCATGATCCGAACGGCGGCAATTGCGGCGGCGCTCTTTTTTTCTTCCGTGCTCAGCAGCGGCGCGCAGCCCTCTCTTTTCCGTGAAGTTTCGGCGGAAACCGGCTTGAAGTTTCACCACTTCACCGGCGCGACGGGCGAATACTTCATGCCGGAAATCATGGGCTCGGGTTGCGCGCTGCTGGATTACGACAACGACGGCGATCTGGACGTGTATCTGATGCAAGGCACTTTGCTCGATGAAAAAAAGAAACTGAGTGACGCCAGCTTTCCGCCGCCCACGGGGTGGAAACCCGGCAACCGTCTGTTCCGCAACGAACTGATTCCCTCCGGCAAACTGCGCTTCAGCGATGTCACGGAAGCAGCGGGCGTCGGCCATATTGGTTTTGGAATGGGCGCGGCTGTTGGCGATATTGATAACGACGGCGATGTGGACCTTTACGTGACCAACGCCGGCCCGAACGTGCTTTACCGAAACAATGGAAATGGCAGTTTCACCGCGGTGACGCGCGAAGCGGGCGTGGACGATCCGCGCTGGAGCACCAGCGCGGCCTTCCTGGATTATGACCGCGACGGCGACCTGGACCTGTACGTCTGCAACTACGTTGATTTCACAGTCAAAAGCCACAAGCGCTGTTCCTCCCCCACGGGCGAGCAGGATTATTGCACCCCGGCGGCTTATCGCCCTTTGCCGGACCGGCTGTTTCGCAACGAAGGCAAGGGCCGCTTTACCGATGTCACACAGCCGTCGGGCATCGGCAGCGTGCTGGGGCCGGGACTGGGTATAACCTGCGCTGATTTCAATGGCGACGGCTGGCAGGATATTTACGTGGCCAATGACGGCGCGGCCAATTTCCTGTGGCTGAACAAAAAGAACGGGACGTTTGAAGAGTCGGGCCTGCTCGCCGGAGCGGCGTATGGAATGGACGGCGTGGCGCGCGCGGGGATGGGGGCGGCGGCGGGCGATTTCGACAACGACGGTGACGAAGACGTGCTCGTCACCAACCTGACGCGCGAAGGGAGCACGCTGTACCGCAACCTCTCACAACAAGGAAACAGCGGCAGTTTTCAAGACGCGACCCAGGAATTCAACCTTTCGCAACCGAGTTTTCTTTCGACCGGCTTCGGTGTGGGCTGGTTCGATTATGACAATGACGGCTGGCTGGATCTGTTCACGGCAAATGGCGCGGTCACGATCATTCCCAGGCTCAAGGGAGCGCCCTATCCGTTTCATCAACCCAATCAGCTTTTTCATAATGAAGGCAAGGCTGCCAGCTTCCGCGAAATCACTCCGCGCGAAGAAACCTCGCTACAGCCGTCAGAGGTCGGTCGCGGGTTGGCGTTCGGCGACCTGGACAATGACGGCGATACGGATTTACTGGTGGCGAACAACAACGGCTCCGCGCGGCTGTTGTTGAATCAAACCGGCAACCGCCGCCATTGGCTGACCGTGCGGCTGGAAGGCGTGCAAGACAACCGGTACGGCATCGGCGCGCTCATCACATTGCAGTTGCGGGGTCAAAAACCGCTCTTCCGCCAGGTGCGCAGCGATGGCAGTTATTTAAGCGCCAGTGACAGCCGCGTCCTGTTCGGTTTGGGCGCGGCAACGGAAATCGAACGCCTGACCGTTCGCTGGCCGGGCGGGACGATGGAAAGTTGGACAGGAATGAAATCCGGCCAGCAAATCACCTTGCGCCAGGGCGCAGGAAAACGGCGGCAACTCTCGAAATAAAACGGCTCCGCGATGTTCACCGCGTGGCCCAATAATCTTGCCCGGATGTGAGCTTGTCATGAGAAGACTGAAACTTTGCGTAAGTTTGCTGATTGGTGTTGTCGCGATGACCGCGTTCTGGAGCGCGCCGCGTTTGACGGCGGCGGCGGCGCAGGATGTGCAATTCAACCGGGACATTCGCACGTTGTTGTCAGATCGCTGTTTCTATTGCCACGGGCCGGATGAAAAAAACCGCAAGGCGGGTTTGCGCCTGGACACTTTTGAAGACGCAACCAAAGATCGCGGCGGCTACCGGGCGATTACGCCGGGTAAACCGGACGAAAGCGAATTGTTGCGGCGCGTTACCTCGCATGAGCGGGGCGAAATGATGCCCCCGCCGTCGGCCAAAAAAGCCCCGGTCACGCCCGAAGAAGCGGCTTTGCTGCGGCGCTGGATCGAACAGGGCGCGAAATATCAGGGACATTGGGCGTTTCAACCGCTGGCCAGGCTTCAGCCACCCGCCGTGAAAAATACCAAATGGGTGCGCAATGAAATTGACCGTTTCATCCTGGCGCGGCTCGAACGCGACGGAATCGCGCCTTCGCCGCAGGCCGATGCCCGCACATTGATCCGGCGGCTGTCGCTGGATCTGACAGGGTTGCTGCCATCTCCCCAGGAAGTCGAAGCCTTCGTCAAAGCATTTGATCCGCAAGACACGCGCAAACAGGACGCCGCCTACGGCACCTTGGTCGAACGGTTGCTCGCCGATGCGCATTACGGCGAGCGCTGGGGACGGCATTGGCTGGATCAGGCGCGCTATGCCGATTCCAACGGCTACACGATTGATGGCGAGCGTCAGATGTGGCCGTACCGCGATTGGGTAATTCAGGCGCTCAATGAAGACAAGCCGTTTGACCGGTTCACCATCGAACAACTCGCCGGCGACCTGTTGCCCAGTCCAACGAAATCACAGCTCGTGGCGACCGGCTTTCACCGCAACACAGTGATCAATGAAGAAGGCGGCGTGGACCCCGAACAGGCGCGCGTCGAACAGGTGATGGATCGCGTCAGCACAACGGGCGCGGTCTGGCTGGGATTGACCGTTGGCTGCGCGCAATGCCATACGCACAAATTCGATCCCATCACGCACAAAGAGTATTACCAGATGCTCGCGTTCTTTAATTCGACGCTGGATTACAACAATCAGGGGCCGGTTGTGCCCGTCCAGCGCGGGGAAATGTTTGGCAAGCCGGAAACGAACCCGGAACCGGCCGAAGCCGCGCTGGCAAGGCGCGCGCCCGTGCGCGGCGAGTTGAAACAGGACGAATGGGAGCGCGCGGAAATCGCCCGGCTCGAACGCAACCCGGCAGTGACGGCGCCGAATCAGCCTGTCGAATGGTCTCCGTTTGAAATCGTCAGACTCGACACTGAAGCCCATGGCAAGTTGCAGCGTTTGGAAGACGGCTCGTTTCTGATGACAGCCAACGCTTCGCAAAATGATGCGTACAGGATTTTGGGCAGAATTGCTTCGCCACGCGTGGCCGCCGTGCGTCTGAGCGTGCTGCCGCACGAAGCCCTGCCGAAAAATGGCCCCGGACTGGGAGCGGATGGATCATTCGCCCTGAGCGAGTTTTATATCGAATCGGAAGGCGGCAACCATCGTTTCATTGATGTCTTTGCAAATGATGAGCAAAGCGCCTTTCCAGCACGCGCCGCCAGCGATGGAGACCGCCGGACAGGCTGGTCCGTTGCGACCCCGGCCAGTACACGCGCGGCCAACCCGCAATCGCGCGCAGCCACGTTTTTGTTTGGGCCCAACAAGGCATTTGCCAGCCGGCAGGTGCTGTTTGTGTTGAGACACGATGCCGAAACCGGGCGCGGCGTCGGCCGGTTCAAAATTGAAGTTGCGACCGAAACGCCGCACGACGCCCAGGGAGCGGCTTTGCTGGCCGCGCTGAAAACTCCGGCGAACGCTCGAACCCCCGAACAGCGCGCAAGCATCAACGCGGCACTCGCGTCAGCCCGCGCAGTTCGGGAAAAGCAATCCGGCAGTGCCGTCATGGCAATGGTGATGCGGGACACCAATGTGCCGCGCGAATCGTACATTTTCACGCGCGGCGATTTCACCCGTCCTGACAAAGCCGTGGGCGTGCTGCAACCGGGCGTTTTCAGTGCGATTGCCCCCGCCCTGCCCGAAACCAGCAAAACACGCACGCGCCTCGATCTCGCCCAATGGCTGGTTGATCCGGCGAATCCGCTCACCCCGCGCGTCACCATGAATCGCGTCTGGATGCGTTATTTCGGGCGCGGCATCGTCGAAACCGAAGAAGATTTCGGCACACAGGGTTCGCTGCCGACCCATCCCGAATTGCTGGACTGGCTGTCCGGCGAATTCATCCGGCAGGGGTGGAGCCTGAAAGCGATGCATCGCGCGATTGTCACTTCCGCCACTTATCGCCAGTCGTCAGAATTCAATCCGCAATCCGCATCCGGCCCTGGCCGCAATCCGCAATCCGAAGATCCGCGCAATCTGCTGCTGGCGCGGCAGGAACGTTTCCGCGTCGAAGCCGAAATCGTGCGCGACGCCGCCTTGAGCGCCAGCGGCTTGTTGAATGCGCGCATCGGCGGGCCCAGCGTGCGTCCGCCGCAACCCGACGGCGTCTATGCCTTCACGCAGAGCAAAAAGAACTGGGTGACAGCCGCCGGGACGGAACGCTTTCGCCGCGCGCTGTACACGCAGTTTTATCGCAGCGCGCCGTATCCGCTGTTCACGACGTTTGACTCTCCCGATTTTCAGACCGTCTGCACGCGGCGCCAGCGTTCGAATACGCCGCTGCAATCGCTGACGCTGGCGAACGATCCGGCGTTCCTGGAAATCGCGCAGGGCCTGGCGGCGCGCCTGGTGCGCGATGTGCCGGGCGAATTTGCCGCTACGCTGGATGCGCGTTTGCAGCATGCGTTCGCGTTGTGTTTCAGCCGCCCGCCCAATGCGACGGAGCTTGCCGCCTTGCGCGGTTACGTTCTGCGGCAGACGCAAGGCTTTGCCAGCCAGCCCGCTTCGGCGGCGGCGCTGGTCAACCAGGAGTTGACGAAGGCCGGATTGACCGAAGCGCAATCCGCCGCGCTGACGGCTGCGGCGCGGGTGCTGTTCAACACAGACAATTTCATTACGCGCGAGTAGAGTAATAAGCGCCGCCAGGCAGGCCGTAAACGAACGGCCTAAAATCAACCGTCGCGACGTGAAGAAGACACAGAGCGATGACAAAAGGAAACACCAAATGTTGCTGAAATGGTTGGATGTGCTGCGATTGGCCAGAATTTCAAATCTGGCTCCAGACCGGAAAGTGACCAAAACCGATGCGGGATGGCGGGCGCAATTAACGCCGGAGCAATACCACGTGACGCGCCAGCATGGAACGGAAAGACCGTTCAGTTCGGAAATGTGCAGTTTGTTCGAGCCGGGTTTGTACGCTTGCGTTTGCTGCGACACGTTGTTGTTCGACGCCAACGAAAAGTTTGAAAGCGGCACGGGCTGGCCTTCGTTTACGCAACCGGTCAGGGAAAACGCCATTGCCTATCACGAAGACACCAGCTACGGAATGTCCCGGGTCGAAACTCTCTGCAATACCTGCGACGCGCATCTGGGACACGTTTTCCCGGACGGGCCTCCGCCCAGCGGGTTGCGGTACTGCATGAATGCTGTCGCGTTGAAAAAGGTCAAAGGAGACGTGAGTTGATGCGGGGATTATTTCATCAGGCGTTCTGGATTGCGCTGTCCGCGACGGCGACCCTGGCAGGCGCTGCGATGGCAATGCCAGCGCAGACGGCGGCCATCGTTTATGTCGGGAATTGCGAAAGCAACGATATTTACGTGATGCAGCTCGACCGGCAGACGGGCGAGTTGACGCTGATCGAGAAAGTTCCGCTCCCCGGCATTATCAAAGCAGGCGGTTCGACGCCGATGACAGTCAGCCCGGATCGCCGTTTTCTGTTTGTCGCAACGCGCGGAGAACCGCAGAGCGTTTTCACCTTCGCAATTGACCCGGCAAGCGGCAAGCTCAAATTGATCGGCAGCGGGCCGCTGACGGACAGCATGCCCTATATTTCGACCGACCACACAGGCCGCTTTCTGTTCGCGGCTTCCTATCCCGGTCATAAGTTCACCGTCAGCCCGATTGGCGCAAACGGCGTGATCGGGCCGACACAGCAGGTGTTGGAGAACCAGACGAACGCGCATTCCATTCTGCCTGATGCGAAAAACCGGTTCGTTCTGGCGGCGACGCTGGGCAACGATCTGGTCAACGTGCTCAAGTTCGACGCGAAGACCGGAAAGCTTGCGCCGAACATGCCGCCGTCGGTTTCGGTAAAAGCCAAGACGGGCCCCCGGCATTTCGTCTTTCACCCCAAAGGAAAACTCGTTTATGTGCTCGGCGAACTCGATGCGGCGGTTCACGTGTTTGATTACGATCCCGGCAAGGGGCAACTTAAGGAGAAGCAATCGGTCGGCACCTTGCCGCCGGGCGTGACGGGCAGAATTGCCGCCGCCGATTTGCAGATCACGCCCGATGGCAGGTTCCTGTACGCTTCAGACCGCACGACGAACACGCTGACGGGGTTCAAGGTCAGTGCGCCAGGCGGGAATTCAGGCGGCACGCTGACGCTGATCGAAAGCATTCCGACAGAGGCGATGCCGCGCAGCTTCAGTATTGATTCTTCGGGGCGCTACCTGTTTGTGGTCGGGATGCGCTCTCACCGGATGTCCGGGTACCGGATTGAGTCAGGCACCGGAAAGCTGACCAAGCTCAAGGAATACGCGATGGGCAAGATTCCCAACTGGGTGCAGATCGTGGACCTGCCGGCAAAATGAAAGATGGAAACGATGAACACTCCACAATCAAATGAATTGCAGGACAAGACCCGCCGACATTTCTTCGGGCAATGCGCGGTTGGATTGGGTTCCATCGCGCTGAACTGTTTGCTTGCGCGTGATGGTTTGAGCGCCGCGCCGCAACGGCCCTCAATTGACCCGATGAATCCGATGGCGCCGCGCAAAGCGCCGCTGCCGGCCAGGGCCAAACGGGTGATTTATCTGTTTATGGCGGGCGCGCCTTCGCAACTGGAATTGTTTTCCGACAAACCGAAGCTGCGGGAACTGACGGGACAACCGCCGCCGCCAAGCCTGATGAAAGGCAAGCGCTTCGCCTTTCTGAAAGGCAATGAAACGCTGCTGGGCACGAAGCGCAAATTCGCGCCATACGGGCAGTCGGGCATGACGCTCAGCGAATTGCTGCCGCACCATCGCAAGATTGTGGACGAGGTGTGCTGGCTGCGCGGGATGTCCACCGACGTGTTCAATCACGGCCCGGCGAAACTGTTTATGAACACGGGCTTTCAAATCCCGGGCCGTCCCAGCTTCGGCGCGTGGGTGACGTATGGGCTGGGCAGCGAATCCACGGACTTGCCCGGCTTCGTCGTGCTGCAAAGCGGACGACGCGGGCCGCGTGGCGGCGCGACGTTGTGGAGCAGCGGCTTTTTGCCAACTTCGTTTCAGGGCGTTCCCTTTCGCGGACAGGGCGATCCGATTCTCAACCTGCAAAGCCCCGCGGGGCTTGCGCGCGAACAGGAACGCGATTTTTACGACACGGTTGGCGCATTGAATAAAGCGCGGCATGCCAGGACCGGCGACCCGGAAATTCTGACGCGGCTGAACGCCTACGAAATGGCGTTTCGCATGCAAACCAGCGCGCCCGATCTGATGGATTTAAGTAAAGAGTCAGCGGCCACGCTCAGCGCTTACGGCGTGAAACCGGGCGAATCGGGCTTTGCGGCCAATGCGCTGCTGGCGCGCCGGATGATCGAACGCGGCGTGCGCTTCGTCCAGCTTTACCACACCGACTGGGATCATCACGGCGAACGCGGCAACAACCTCGACGGCGACATCGAAGCCCGCTGCCGCGAAGTTGACCAGGCGAGCGCCGCGCTCGTGCTTGACCTGAAACAGCGCGGCTTGCTGGAAGACACCATCGTCGTCTGGGGCGGCGAATTCGGGCGCACGCCGATGGGCGAAGTCCGCGAAACCACCGGACGCGATCATCACATTGAGGGTTTCACAATGTGGGTGGCTGGCGGCGGTTTCAAACCCGGCTACCTGCACGGCGAAACGGACGAACTCGGTTTCGGCGTGACGGAAGGCGGCATGCACGTCCACGACCTGCACGCAACGCTGCTCAGTCAACTCGGCTTCGATCACGAACGGTTGACCTACCGGTTTCAAGGCCGCGATTTCCGGCTGACCGATGTGCATGGCGTGGTGCAGAAAAAGTTACTGGCCTGAAAAACGGCCCTCCTTCAGTTTTACGACAACAAAAGCACGCTACGGATACACAATTAAGCTTTGCTGGGATGACGTTACAGCGCAAACAGGCAGTCGCATTAACCCTCGTCCACCCTGGTGGATTTTTCAGGAGACAATCAATGAAAAGAACAACCGTGCCGATGCCGAGCGCATTGGCAAAGCTGGTAGTCTTGAGTTTCATCGCCCTGTTGTTTGTCAGCGCCGCCCAGCAAATCGCGCAAGCTCAGGTGCTGTACGGTTCGCTGGTCGGGCGCATCGAAGATCCGTCCGGCGCGGTCTTGCCCGGCGCCAGAGTGGCCGTGACAAACAAGGCCACCGGGCAGCAGCGCGAAGCCGTCGCCGATGAAAGCGGCGCTTTCGCATTTCGCGACCTGCAGGTCGGGACTTACGATCTCCACATCACGCAAAATGGATTCAAGTCCTATACAAAATCCGGCGTGATCGTCTCGCTCAATACCGTCGTCCGCGAAGATGTGCAGATGACCATCGGCGGCACGACCGAAACCGTCACCATCACCGCCGCCGCGCCCGCGCTGCAAACCGATCGCGCGGATGTCAGCAACCAGATTGACAAGGCGCAGATCACCAATCTGCCCCTTGGCGCGGGACGCAACTTTCAGCAGCTTTACAAATTGATTCCGGGCGCTTCCGCGCCTGCCGATGCGCACTCCGACGCGGGCAATCCGCAGCGCGCGCTGGTGACGAATTTCAACGGCGCGTCCTTTTCCAACAACAACACCCGGCTGGACGGCGCGACGGTCAGCTATCCCTGGTTGCCGCACATCGTGGCTTATGTGCCGCCGCAGGACGCCGTCGAAACGGTCAACATCGTGACCAACAGCTTCGACGCCGAACAAGGCATGGCGGGCGGCGCGGCGGTCAACGTGCAAATCAAAGCCGGCACCAACCAGTTTCACGGCAGCGCGCACGAATTCCACACCAACAGCCGGTTGAAAGCGCGCAACTATTTTTACTACCAGCCCGGCACGTTGCCGAAAAACATTTTCAACCAGTTCGGCGGCACCATCGGCGGGCCGGTGATCAAAAACAAACTCTTCTTCTTCGGTTCGTGGGAACGCACGGTGCGGCGGCAAAATGCTTCGGCGTTTCGCACCTTGCCGACAGCGGCCTTGCGGCAGGGCGATTTCAGCGGCACGGGCGCGCGGATTTTTGATCCCGCGACCGGCAATGCCAATGGTTCCGGACGGACGGAATTCCCCAATGGTCGCATTCCCACCAACCGGATTGACCCGATTGCGCTGAAACTGATTGCGCTGATCCCCGCGCCGAACCTGGTAACGGCGACGCCTGCCAATAATTATTTCGCCAGCGGGACGTATGAATTCAACCGCGACAATTACGATTTCAAGGTCAATTACAGCCCCAACGAAAAATCCACGATGTTCGTGCGCTATTCGATTTCGCCCAGCGACATTTTCGATCCGCCGTCGCTGGGAGCGGCGGGCGGCGACGCGCTGGCCGGCGGCCAACCGGGCAATGCGCCGGGACGGATTCAGAGCACAGCCATCGGCGGAACCTACACCATCTCACCGCGCCTGCTGCTCGATGGCAACGTCGGATACACGCGCCAGCGGCTGGGCGCGGAAAATATAGACATTGATAAAAACTTCGGTTTGGACGAACTGGGCATTCCGGGGACGAACGGGCCGGACAGATTGCAGGGCGGGTATCCGCGCTTCACGATCAGCGGATTTTCTTCCATTGGCAATCCGAACGTTTCCAATCCGTTTCTTTTCCGCGACAACCAGTACGTCGCGGCGGGCAACCTGAGCTGGTTGCGCGGGGCGCACAGTTTGCGCTTCGGCGGCGAATACACCTACTACACGATCAACCACTTCCAACCGCAGGCGGCCTTTGGCCCGCGCGGCGGATTCAATTTCAGCGGGGGGTTGACGGCATTGCAGGGCGGAGCCGCGCCGACCCTGTACAACGGTTGGGCGGATTTCCTGCTCGGTTTGCCGCAAAGCATGGGCAAGGATTTGCAGAACATCAATCCGGCGGCGGTGCGCATGCCGGGCTGGGGGGTTTATGCGCGCGACCAGTGGCAGGTGACGCGCGACCTGACCGTCAATTTCGGCACACGCTTCGAGCGGTATCCGTTCGCGACGCGCGACCATCGCGGCGCGGAACGTTATGACCCCGTTCTGGATCGCGTGCTGATCGGCGGATTGGGCAGCACACCCAACGACACCGGCGTGGATGTCGGCTTCGGCCAATTCGCGCCGCGGCTCGGCATCGCCTACCGCGTGACGGAAAAGACTGTCGTGCGCGCCGGGTACGGCATCAGTATTGACCCGAACTCGTTCCGCAACATGCGCGACGCTTATCCGGCGACCATCTCGCTGCAAATTTCCGGCGCGACTTCGCTGCAAGCCGCGGGAACGCTGAAAACCGGACTGCCAGCGATTGTGTCGCCGGACATTTCCTCTGGCTCAATTGCCCTGCCGGCCAACATCGGCACGCAGACCTTCCCGGAGGTGTTCAATCGTGGATACATTCAATCCTTCAACCTGACCGTTCAGCGCGACATCGGCTGGGGCTTCACGGCACAGGCCGCCTACGTCGGTTCGCGCGCCATCCGGCAAACCGCCAACGTCAACATCAACGCGGGCGAAGTCGGCCTGGGCAATGCCGGCCGCGCGCTGGCCAGGTTCGGCCGCATCGCCAACATCAACATGCTGGTCCCATTCAATACCGCCACCTACGATTCACTGCAAACTCAGTTGAATCGCCGGTTGAATCCCAGCGCGCAGATTGGCGTGACCTACACGTTTTCCAAAGCGATTGGATATGCTGACCAAAGCGATTCGGGATTGACGTTCCATTCCGTTTCACAATGGGCACGCAATCGCGCGCTCGCGGGATTTGACCGCACCCACAATCTGCAAATTTTTGGCGTGTACGAACTGCCGTTTGGCGCGGGCAAACGCTGGGCGACCAGCGGGCCGGCGTCCTGGGTGGCCGGTGGCTGGCAGTTCAACGGCATCATGAGCAAGATCAGCGGGACTCCATTTACCGTGACTTCCGCGGGCACATCGCTGAACGCGCCGGGCAACACGCAAACCGCCGATCAGGTGAAAGCCGACGTGCAGATCATCGGCAAGATTGGTCGCGGCGAAAGTTATTTCGATCCGACGGCGTTTGCGCCCGTCACGGCTGTGCGTTACGGCACCGTGGGACGTAACACGCTGCGCGGTCCCGGCGTTTTCAACCTGGACGCGAGCCTGTTCCGCAACTTCAAACTGACCGAGAGGTTTTCGCTGCAATTCCGCAGCGAAGTCTTCAATCTGACCAATACGCCCGCGTTCAATAACCCGGGCGCAAACGCATCTTCGCCAACGCGGAATGCGGATGGTTCGATCATCAACCTCAATGGGTTTAGCGAAATCACTTCGGCCCAGGGCACGGAGCGGCAGTTCCGGTTTGCGCTGAAACTCTTGTTCTAAACATTTGTGCAGTACGCGAGCGTGAGCGAGC
>JAJNQA010000054.1 GCA_021155085.1 Heliomicrobium sp.
TCCTCAAACGGCGCTGTTATGGAATCACGAACATTGCGCATCTGTTTCAACGAGTCTGGCTTGATCTCGAAGGCTTCAAGCTCTTCGGGATTTGAGATCACAAGATGTGGTGGAGTTTCCGGCAATTCCTAAAGAGCCATATTTATATAACAGTGCCGCATTTTTCTATGGGCAATGGTTTGGGGTCATCTATATTCTCGTTGGCTCTCTTTCAAAATCAGGTCGCCAGAAATTGAATGAAAATTTTCTGGACGAGATGAAGAGGTTTCAGAAAGGAACTAAAACAAATGGCTTGGACTATTGCGATAATCCTTCTAGTCCTTCTTATCTGGCAGACGATGGCCACTAGAAGGTTGGCCAAAAAGCTCAATATCCTGAACGAATATACTCAATTTCTTTTGTTTCACCCAAAAGTCTATGCGGACCATCGCTTAAAATATGGAGCATTCCTAAAATCCATAGGAGACAAAGATGTTGTGAATCAAGCGATGCTGTCATACCGAATAATTGAAGATATAGCTGTTCAGGGAGCGGATTCGTTTCCTTTGGCTAATACAATCAAAAGAGCAAACCCCGAAGATATGTGAATTAATAAGGAGTTCTTCGTCGGAGAAGAATAAATGAGCACAGACGCAGGCTCGCCAACTTCCATCGCATATTCGCTCGCGCCGATGCTGTCGGTTCGCAGTGGCGCGCGAGCGGTGGAGTTTTACAAGTCGGCATTCGGGGCGATTAAGGTCTTTCGGATAGAAACCCCCGATGGCGCGGTGGTGGCTCGGCTCACCGATTGAGGGTGACGCAGTTTTGGCTGGCGGACGAATCGCTGGAGCAGGGAGAATTTCAGCCCGGAGTCGCTCACGCATGGTACGGTGCGGATGATCTTGACCTTGCCGGACCCGGACGCGATGTTCGCGCGGGCAGTTGCATCAGGCGCGCGAGGTTTACGCAGTGGTGGAAGAGTATGGCCGGCGCTTGGGCCGCGTGGTTGATTAGGCCATCGCTGGGAGATCGGCCATCCGCTGGCGTCGTAGCTTTGGCAGGTCACCTCAAATCATGTCGGCAGGGCTGACGACATCAAAACTCCCGAAGCGTTTGAAGTCGGGTTTGTTGAAGGTGAGCAGATGCGTGATTCCGTAAACATTCATCACGGCGGCGAGCATCGTATCGTGAACCTGCACGCCTTTGACGTTGTGAAGCTTGACCAGTCGCCGCCATTCCTGATGCGTTGCCAAGCTCTCCGGCAATAACCGAAACTGTTTCTCGATCAGCTTCGCCTTTCTTTCCGTTGCTTCGATTGTCAGCCCAAGCCCGCCGCGCGCCGTCAGCGGTCGCGTGCAGACACTCCAAAACTCAACGATCACTTGCGTCGTGTAGCACAGGTCTTCGTTCTGGCTTTTGAGTTCCTGCAATGCCTTCAGTGCAATTGGCCGATCCGGGGCGTTGCGCTTTGCCAAGCGAAGCAGGATGTTTGTGTCCATGAGGTAAGGCATCTTGGCAAGCAGGTTTAATCGTGGTCAAAGTAGATGTCTTCGCGGTTATAGCTGATCGGCATTGCGGGAACGTGTTCCGTGCCTTCCGAAAGAGATTCCATATCGGCCATAAACTGCTCAAGGCTTGTTGACGACGAAGCCCCTTCCGTTGTTGCCGTTCCGTTAGCTGCCAGGTTCCGCAAGAGAGTGTCTAGCGACACTCCTTGTGTTGCTGCTTTGGCTTGAAGAATCGCCGCTGTCGTCTGGTCTATTTCAATTGTTAAGTTTGCCATCGTTTTTACCTCCTACTTCAATGAAAGCTTCGGACGACGTGATTATATGACTCTTCAAGTTGAACGGCCAAGATAGATCAACTGGTGGTGGAACTCTACAAGTCGGCATTCATTTGGTTGGTCGTACACAGCATGCTTTTCGCTGGCGTTCTCTATTTTGTTTTCGTCCACAGGCATCGGCGTATTTTCGAGGAACGAAAGGCAGGCGCATTTGACGTGGGTGGGGAAGCCGTAAGGCTTCATGGGCGATCAGGATAAATCTTCCGGTATGCCAGATAGTGGCTCGTTACTTTGAAGACGTAATCTTTCGTTTCTCGCTTCAGCACTTCCACCACGAACCGATCCACATCCTGGCTTTTCGCGCGCGCTATCCAGCGGCGCACGGAAACT
The DNA here is from genome assembly GCA_021155085.1 of Heliomicrobium sp. Taxonomy (GTDB): domain Bacteria; phylum Acidobacteriota; class Blastocatellia; order RBC074; family RBC074; genus RBC074. The sequence goes on from JAJNQA010000054.1 coordinate 2,153, forward strand.
TCACTGCCGTTGTAGCTGGCGGCGACCGCCTGCGGCGAGCCGAATTCCTCAAACAGATTTTTCATGTATTGCGAGCCGAACTGAATTGCGGTGTCAGCGTTGTAGAGGTCGCTTTGCTCGAAATCGCGTAAGCGTAGTTGTGCGGCAATCTGGCCGGAGGTGTCCGAAATAAACTGCATCAGGCCGCGCGCCGCCGCGTTGCTTTTAACGCGCGGATTGTAGCTGCTTTCCTGCCGTGCGATGGAAAGCACGAAGCGCGGATCAACGCCGCGTGATTTGGCGTGGCGGGCCAGCGAATCGCGAAACGGCATCGGGTAAAAGATTTCCGCCGTTTCGCGCGGCAGCAGTTCCAGCCGGTAATCTTCCGGCAAGGTTTTCAGCAACGGCTCGCCCAACTCAAACGCGCGTTTGGCGCAATCGCCGCGCGCGCAATAAATCGCAATCGTATTTCTCCCCGCTGGAGTTTCGGCCAATTCCGGCCCGGCTTCTTCAAAAAGTCCCAGGAAGAGCAACTCGCTGGCAATGGTCTGATGGCTTGTGCCAGTTGCCGCAGGTTCGCTGCTGCCGAGCGGAGCCGTTCGGCCAGCGGCAGCCACGGAAAGCAGCGGAGCTTGATATCCGCGCAACTTCGCGTAGCTCGATTTCAGAATTTGAAACAGTTCGTTCCGGGCCGCATCGTCAGTCACAAGGCGCAGGGCTTGATTGGCTGCTGCTTTTGCCGCCGCTGCGTTGCCTTGCGAATCGGCCGCGCGGGCGTCAGCCAGAAACTTTTCCCGCCGTGTCGCGATCAAACTTTTTGCCCGCAGGTTGGAGCCGAGCATGCGCAGCCGTTCGCTGGCGCGCCAGCCGTAATAACCTGTCGCGCCAGTGCGAAGTTCCGGCATCAGCAGGTACTCGTTAATCGCTTCGTCAAACCGCCCCAGCTTTTCCAAACAGTACGCGCGCATGAACGCAACTTCCGGCGAATTGGTCGTTGCGATTAACCCGCGCACGTTCAGATTGCGGGATTTAAGCGTGGTGAAATCGGCGAGCGCGGCCTGGTAGTTTTCCTGCGACAGGCGGATGACAGCTTGTTTGAAATGTGAGGTGACGACGGTGAATGCATCGCCGGCCGCCATTCCGCGCGCCGTCCATTTCAACGCTTCGCCATCGCGTCCCGCTGAACGCAAGGTGTCAATCGCGTTCAGGTGCGCGTAACCGACATATTCGCTGCGCGGATACAGGCGCAGAAATTCTTCATAGCGGGCGATGGCGCGGTCGGCGTCGTCCAGGTATTGATAGCAATGGCCGACGTAATAAAACCCCTGCTCGCCTTCCGGCGTGTTGGGAAAATCCTTGTAGGTGCGTTCGTACCATTTGGCGGATTCGGCGAAGTTTTCTTCCAGGAAATATCCGCGGCCAAGTTGAAACAGCGCTTCGGCGCGTTTCGGGCTTTGCGAAAAGTTCGTGACGACGGCCAGCCAGTGTTTGCGGGCTTCGGGGAACGCGCGGTTGAACTGATAAATCCGTGCGCGGCGCAGATGCTCGGCTTCGGTCAGCATTGCATTGGCAGCCGCGTCAATTCGATCCAGGCCGCGCGCCGCACGGAGCGCCGTATCATCCATCGAAGTTCCAGCCAGCGCGGATTCAAACGAAGCCCGCGCCGCTTCCGTCTGCCGCGCAGCGAGCTGTGCTTCGCCAATTATTGCCAGGTGATCGCGGCGGGTAACGACAGAACCCCGCAGCAAACTGATGACGCTTTGATACTGCCCGCCTCGGAAATAACTTTCGCTCAAACGTTGCACGGCGCGGTCGCGCTGCAAAAAGTCCGTATGCTGCGCGAGCAGTTTTTGCAGCAGCCGTTGCTCTTCTTTCGCATTGCCCGATCCGCGCATAATTTCCGCCTGATGCCACAGCGCGTATCCGGTGAGCGACGAATTGCGCGCAACGACGAATTGCAAAAGCTGGTTGGCTTCAATGTTGGCTTCGCGCCGCATCAGCAGTTTTGCCAGCAGATAATCGTAATTGTTCCGCGCAAAAGCATCCGGCGAAGCCTTCATCGTCTCGCGCAGAAGGTTTTCCGCCGTCCGCACGTCATCACGGTCCAGCGCGGCACGAAGCTGCTGGTGTTGTGGAATTCTGGTTTGCGGCTGCAGGTTAGCGAAGAGCAGCAGGAGGAAAGTGATTGTCAGGTAAATCTTCCGCATATTCGGCGTCAGGTTCTCGCACAGGATTTTCGCTCTTTTGATGGCCTGGTCCGCGTTTGATGACCGGCAGTTGATCAAAGTCATACTCAGGCAACATCCCGTCTTGTTCGGCAGTTTCTTCCTTGCTCATTTTACGCGGCTGGTTTTGCGTTTGATGAAATCCATCATCACGTATTCGCCCAAACGCAGGCTGGTCGTGAAATACGCTTTGCCGTGCGCGATTTCGGTCATCTGTTTGACGAACTCGACCAGGTAATAATCATCCGTAAGCATAAACGTATTGACGATGATGCCGGATTTGCGGCAGGCGGCGACTTCGGCCAGCGTCGCTTCGGTGATCATCGGATCCAGCCCCATCGAGTTTTTATACAGCCGCCGCTCGCCATCGCCTTTCTTTTTGGGAGTATGCGGGTGACGGCCAAAATCGCCGTCCACAAACAGCGCCGAAGGTTTGCCGTCGGTGATCATGATGATCTGCCACATGTCTTTGCGTTGCGCCATCAGCAGGCGACGCGCCAGCTTCAGTCCTTCGCAGGTGTTGGTGTGATACGGTCCGACCTGCACGCTGGCCAGCCTGCTTAAGGGAACCTCTTCAGCGGAATCGTGGAAGAGCACCAGCTTCAGCGAATCGCCCGGATACTGCGTGCGGATCAGATGTGAAAGCGCCAGCGTCACGCGCTTGGCCGGCGTGAAACGGTCTTCCCCGTACAGAATCATCGAATGCGAACAATCCAGCATCAGCACCGTTGCGCAGGAAGATTGATATTCCGATTGCCGCACCATCAAATCCCTGTATTCCAGATTGAGCGGCACGCCCAAGCCTTCTCGCCCGACGGCGTTCAGCAATGTTGCCGTCACATCCAGATTCATTGCGTCGCCGAATTCGTATTGCTTCGAGGATTCATAGGCTTCGACGCCGGTCGAAAGGTATTTCGTGTCGTGGCGGCCCAGCGCGGATTTGCCGACGCTCGACATCAGGTTTTTGAGCGTTTTGAAGCCGAGAAAATCAATGCCTTTGTCGGTGACTTCAAACTTGATGTTCGGCTTTTTGAACTCGTCCGTCTTGCCCTGGCCTTGCTGTTGCTGGCGCGCTTGCTGCGCTTCGCCGTCTTCACCGGCATTTCCAAAGAGGCCGTCAATCGCTTCCTGATCGCCCTGCACGCTCAAATAGCCTTCCTGAAGCAGCCGCTGAATCAGCTTGTCAATCAGTTCATCCAGCCGTTGATCGCGCGCGTTGCCGTCTTCGTCGAAAAGCTGGTTGTACTGCTCCTGATCGAGCAACCCGGAATCGCGCAGTGCCCGTTTAATGGCCTGCCGAAGCTGTTCCAGCGCATCTTCAGGGTCAACGTCTTCAAACTCGTCATCATTCAGATCATTCGGCCAGCCGCGCGACCGGCGGCGGTATTGGTTGCGGAACTGGTCTTCAAATCCGCTTTTCAGCAGGTGATCGGAAAGGGCTTCCATCAACTCTTCAAGGCTGATGTCGTCCCAGCTTTGGCCCGTCCATTTGGAATATTTGGTGAAACGCATAATTTAATTCACCCTCCCACCGCTCCAATCGTCAAACGTCTGCCGCCGATTCGGCTTTTCCGGGGTGCCTTGACTGTAGCTGGCTTTGCCTTTCTCTTCATTGCGCGCCAGCTTCTTTTGCGAATACAGGCCTTCCAGAATCAGTTCGCAGGCGGCGATCAGGCTGCCGGATTTGTCGTTTTCGATCTTGCCGCTGTGCGCGGCGTCGAGCAGCCCTTTGACTTTGCGAAGCTGGCTGAGCGCTTCTTCACTGGTCATCACATCGCTCAGAGCCAGCGTCTTGCCGTGGTTGAAATGATCCATCACCTGGCGGAAATCAATGCCGCTGTAGCGTTCGGTGAAGACCTCGCCGCAGGCTTTTCGGATCAGGTCTTTGGCAATGCGTTCGGCGCCGACCTGCTCGCCTTCGTATTCCAGTTCCAGCTTGCCTGTGATGGCGGGCAGCGCGGAGTAAACATCGCTGATGCGGGGCGAAGCCGCCGTTTCGCCGTTTTGCAATGCGCGGCGCTCGGCGTTGGACACAACGCTTTCCAACACCGAAATCGGCAATCGCTGGCTGACGCCGGAGCGGCCGTCAATGCGTTTGTCGTTGCGGGCGAGGAAGGCGATTTGTTCGACGACTTCGTAAATCACTTCCGGAATGCGCACCGTCAGCGCGTCGTCGGCGAATTCGTTTTCGTAACGTTCCGTCCAGGCTTCCTGTTTGGTGATTGAAATTCCCAGGTCGAGCGACGCCGGGTAATGCGTTTGAATTTCCGCGCCGATACGGTCTTTCAGCGGCGTGATGATTTTGCCGCGCGCCGTGTAATCTTCCGGATTGGCGGAAAAGACCAGCACCACGTCCAGCGGCAAACGCACCGGATAGCCTTTGATTTGCACGTCGCCTTCCTGAAGGATGTTGAACAATCCGACCTGAATCTTTCCGGCCAGGTCGGGCAGTTCGTTGATGGCGAAAATGCCGCGATTGGCTCTCGGCAGCAGTCCGTAATGAATGGTCAATTCGTCGGAAAGCAGATGGCCGCCGCGCGCGGCTTTGATCGGGTCAACGTCGCCGATGATGTCGGCGATGGAAACATCCGGCGTCGCCAGTTTTTCCACATAGCGCGCATCGCGCTCAACCCAGGCAATTGGCGCGTGGTCGCCTTTTTCGGCGATCAGTTGTCTGCCGTAGGCGCTCAAGGGCGCAAGCGGATCGTCATTGATTTCCGAACCTGCCAGCACGGGAAGTTCCGGATCGAGCAAACTGGTCAACTCGCGCAGGATTCGACTTTTGGCCTGTCCGCGCAAACCCAGCAGGATAATGTTCTGCTGCGCCAGCAACGCATTGACGATCTGTGGAATGACGGTGTCTTCGTAACCGATGATTCCGGAAAAGAGCGGTTCGTTCAATCTCAGTCGCTTGATCAGGTTTTGACGGATTTCGGTTTTGACGGAGCGGCTGCGATAGCCGGAAGCTTTCAATTCGCCGAGCGTTTGCGGTTTGAGCATATGAATGAAGACCTCGCTAGGTGTTGATCGAAGTTGCCGTTTGACAAAGTTGCTGTTGGGTTTGGGGACGATGAATGGTTCGCGGCAACTTTAGCTTTCGTCCACGGGTAAGCGCAAGCCACGTCTTCGCAGAGCGGATGAAAGGAAAGACGGACAAGCCTCAAATATGGCGAGTAAAGATTGTTTTTCGGCGAAATGCCGAAACGTGGGCAATTCGGCAGCCCGTCAGTTTTCCGCCGTTCTGACAATCAAGGCATCTTCAACGTGAGGATTGCTGTGCAGGGTGACGTGAACGGGGCAGCGTCCGGCAATGTACATCAAGCGCGTTTTCTGTTCCTCGGTCACCTCGCCTGTCACGTAAATCAACCGGCTGATGTGTTGAATCTCTTTCTGGTTCTCCCGGCCTTCCTTGTCGCACGATTCGCAATCGTCAATGTGTATGCGGTCGAAGGTCAGCAGCACCTCAACCTCCGTGATCGGCAGTTTTTTGCGTTCGATATAAAGCTTCAAGGTCATCGCGGTGCAGGCGCCGAGCGCGGACAACAGCAAATCATATGGCGACATGCCTTCGTCCCGGCCGCCGGCGGATTCGGGTTCGCCGGCGATGAGCGTGTGTTTGCCGGCGGTGATCTGCGTGCGAAAACCTTCTGCTAAATTCAATTTGGCGCGAACTTCATTCATAGTTTTTTCAGTTGGTTGGTCGCTTTGTCAGCGAGTTGTTCGAGTTTTTGTATTGTGGCCTGAATGTCTGCCTGGGTGGTGCGCGGGTTGATCGTACACAGCCGCATCACGGTTTGGCCACGGAGCGCGGTTGAATTGGCGAAAACGAATCCGTCCTCGACCATTGCTTCGACCATCCGGCGATGGATTTCGTTGATTTCGCTTTCCGTGGCATTCGGCGGAACGAAGCGGAACGTGATGATGCCCATGGTCGCCGGGCTGACGATTTGCCAGCAGCCAGACCGATTGGATTGCCGCAAAATGCCTTCGGCGAATTCGGCCAGTTCGAAGCCATGTTCAATTGCCCGGCGAAACGCCGCCGCGCCGAAGGTTTTCAGCGATAGCCAGAGTTTCAGGGCGCGAAAGCCGCGCGTCAATTGCGGGCCGTAATCGTAATAATTGATTTCCTGTTCTTCGGCGCGGCGGGTGTCTTCCAGATACTCGGCCATTGTGTGAAAAGTCTTTTTCAGCAGCCGCGCATCCCGCAGGAGAATGCAGCCGATTTCAAACGGCTGAAACAGCCATTTGTGCGGATCGAGCGTCACGGAATCGGCGCGTTCGATTCCAGCCAGGAGAATTTTGCCGCGTTCGCACAACGCCGCCGCCGCGCCATAAGCGCCGTCCACGTGCAGCCACATGTTTTCATCGCCGCAAACGTCAGCGATTTCATTGAGCGGATCAATGGCTCCGGTGTTTGTTGTCCCGGCATTTGCAATGACGCAGAAGGGCTGTTTGCCGGCGGCGCGATCTTCGGCGACAGCGCGGTGAAGTTCCGGCATTCGCAATCGAAACTTATCGTCAGATGGCAGTTTGCGAATTTGCTGGTGTGCGAAGCCCAGAATCCGCAGCGCTTTTTCCAGCGACGAGTGCGTTTGGTCGGAAAAGTAAACGGCCGCGTTTTCCCGCTGATTCCCCAACTTCGCCTCCCGCGCTGCTGCCAGCGCCGTCAAATTGGCCATCGAACCGCCGGAAACAAACAGCCCGCCTGCCGTTTCGGGCAGGCCGCACATCTGCCGCAGCCAGTCCACCGTGACCAGTTCCAGTTGCGTTGTGCCCGCGCCTTCCAGCCAGTTTCCGGCAAAGGGATTGAAGCCGCTGGCGAGCGCATCCGCCATGACGCTGACGAAATTGCTGGGGCTGGGAATGAAGGCGAAAAAGCGCGGATGCTGCACATTGCCGATATTCGACCAGACATCGCGTTGCAATTGTTCCAGCAGTGTATTGATCTCTGCCGGTTGCTCAGGCAATGGCTCGCGTAATCGCGGTTCAAGTTCTTTGCGCGGCGTAACCAGCATCACCGGTTTGTTCGCCAGCGTCTCGAAATGTTCGACAAGCTGATCCACGACGCAGTAACCGATCTGGCGCATTTCGTCCGCAGTCAATTGAAGCGAATGGTTGATGGACATAGGAATCAGGTCTATTCAGTCACTTTGGCGTTCGGAAATTCTATGATGAATTTGGTGCCGCGCGGTTTATTTTCCTGAACGCGGATGCGGCCCTGATGTTCGGCGACAATGCGGCTGACGATGGCCAGCCCCAGACCCGTGCCGCGTTTGCGCGTGGAAAAGTAGGGGGCGAAGATTCGTTCGCGGTCTGCCGGAGGAATGCCCGGGCCGGTGTCGGCGACGGTGACTTCAACCGTGTCGCGGTCGGCGATTTCGCGGCTGCTGACAATGATGCGCCGGTCGTCATCACTTTGAGTTCCGGCCAGACTGGAGGGCGTTGTCAGGGCTTCCGCCGCGTTATCAATCAGATTGACCAGCACGCGTTTGACCTGCTCCGAATCCAGCAGCACCGGAGGCAATTCCGCTGCCAGGCTTTTTTCCAGGCGAATTCCATCCAACCGTTCATCGTAAAGCTTCAGCGCCTTGGCAATGACTTCGTTCAGCGAGACGGGTTCGAGTTTGGCGTTCGGCAATCGTGCGAAGTCAGAAAACTCATCCACCATTCGTTGCAGCGTGGACACCTCCGCGCCGATCATCGAAGTGCATTCGCGCACCAGTTTCGTCTGGCGTTCGCTCAAGCCATGATGGCTGCCGCCGGCGATGCCGGCAGTCCCATTTGTGTCGCCGATCAGGTTCTTGGCCAGGCGTTCGGCGGACAGGCGAATCGGCGTCAGCGGGTTTTTGATTTCGTGCGCCATGCGGCGCGCGACTTCGCTCCAGGCGGCGCGGCGTTGAGCTTCGATCAGTTCGGTCAAGTCTTCGATGACGATGACCGCGCCGCGCGACTGGCCGCGCGGGTCCTGCAACGCCGTGACGGTTACCGCCGCGTCGAGTTGCGCCTGGTTGGCCAGCGTAAAATGGACTTCGCGCGTCACCGAACGCAGCCGCGCCGCGCGGCGAACCATTCGGCGGAATTCTTCGCGCTGCTCTTCCGGCAGCAGGGCTTCGAGCGCCACGCCTGCGGTCGGCGTTTGTTCGATTCGCAACAACTCTTTTGCTGCGTCATTGATCGTTGTGACGTTTCCGTTTTCATTCAGTGAGATGACGCCCGCCGACAGGCTTTGCAGGATTGCTTCGATGTAATTGCGGCGTTCGTCCAGCGCGGCGTTGCTTTGCTGAAGCTCCTCGGTTGAAAGTTCCAGGCGCTGCCGTTTTTCGCCCAGTTCCGCTGTCATTTCATTGAATGAAGCGGCCAGCGCGGCCAGTTCATCATCGCCGACGACTCCGGCGCGATAACTCAGGTCGCCGCGCTTGATGTGTTCGGTCGCCTCCGCCAACTGCCGCACGGGATCAGAGACCGTGCGCGCCAGATAAAGCGCCAGCCAGAAAGCGATGAACAAGGTCAACAAGGTGATCAATGCCAGGGTCAGCAGCGCTGTATTTTTGACCTTGTTCTGGTCGCGTTTCAGCGAATCGTAGGCGGCTTCGAGTTCGTCAATCCGGTTGATCCGGTCAGTGATTTCCTGCGGAACCTGCTGGGCGATGACCAGCGACCGCCCACTGATGCTGGGAATGGGGGCGGAAGCGATGAGATAGCTTCGCTTTTCCGCATCCTGAATCATCTCGGAAAACGATTTTCCCTCGATGCCTTTGGCACGCGCGCTTTTTCCCAACGCATGGAATTCTTCCGCCGACAGGCTGAGTCTGGGTTTTGATTGTTCGGCGATCAACACACCGTTCTGATCAAATACCTGCGCCCAGACCAGTTCCTGCGTTTTCAACTCGGGGGCGAGCGCGTCGGCAATTTGTTCGTCTTCCGTTCGCGCAATCAGCCGCGCCATTGTCGAAGCCAGTTGCTTCAAGTCCGCCAATTCACCTTCCAGATAAACGCGCTGAATCTGCCGCGCGTTGATGACCATTTCGCGCGCCGGTTCGCTGAACCATTTGTCCACGCTGCGATTGATCAAACCGCTGGTGGCAAAGAAAAGAAAAATCACCGGCAGCAGCGACAGCGCAATGGAATATTTGACCAGGCGGGTCTTGAACTTCGCGCCGAGCCTGGATTCCGCGCGTTCGCGGTTGAGCTTGATGACGTTGCGCACCAGCACCATCAACAACACGATGAACGCGATCAGATTGACCGTCGAAAGCGAGTAAAGAATCAGCGTTTCGCTGGCGGAAGTCGGCTTCAGCCATTTCAGCGTGTCGAACGCAGCCTGCACGAAAAGCATGCCGAACAGCAGTGTCGTCAGCACCGCCAGCACGGCAATACGCCAGCGGCGGCGGCGGACACGGCGTTTCAGGTCGGTGAGATTTTCCGGTGATGACATGGTGATTCCTGTAGCGCGCTGACTCTAAGGCCGAAATGCTTTTCGCTCACCCTCTAGCTTCTGTCTCTCCTTTGTGTCTTGATCGCGCTCTCGGAGTCTGGCTTTCTCTTGGGAAGCGGAGTCAATAACTTGCATAAAGGGTAATGGACGAGCTGTCGATAAAGCCCTGGAGATAGTATCGACAGACTTAAACCCAGCTTTCGCTGAGATCATTCCACACTCTTTAGTTTTGAAATCAAGGAGGGTGCTATCCCACGGGCCAGTGAAGCCTAGCACCGGGCTGATGTGAGAAACAAACTGATCAGATGTCCGCCAGAGGTCAGGGTTCTGATAAAAGACGGTGATTGAATAGGCGCGATCCTCAAGAAAGAGTATTTCAGCGGTGTTCACGTCGCGAAAATCTGGATAGTTTACATTATTTATTAGGTAGTCAGGCCTGAGGTCGAGTTCCACGTATTTTTCCCTTGGGACAAATACCAAGCGAACTGTGGATATGCCGATACTTGAACGTTTAATAGGCTGAAGCGTCGCAAACTGTCTGACCAAGTCTTCAGTAGTCATGCCTAACCTTAAACCACGTAACGAGGGGGCTTGTTCAACTGTAATCTGGCAAGGTTGTTGACCTTTGCAGGCTGTAATGCACAACAAGGCGAGGATGAATAGGAAGCGCATCTGATGATTCTTTCTGGTAGGGGCAGTACGCATTCTCCGCAAACACCAATTGTCCGTCAACGATAACGGCTCGCTTATCAGTGGATTCAAGCGTAGGCCAGTTCGGATTCAAGACGGTAAGAATAGCCTGCTGGTTTGTGTAGATTGACCACTAAAGCCATCGTGTCCGATCTTTGTGTGACGACAGCGGCGACCAAGTCAGCAATGTGTTCGGGGATGGCTCGTCCCTGTTTTTCCGCCAGCAGGTGAAAATACATCAGCCGCATCAACGAATCGGCTTGCGGGCCGATGACCTGCCCGCCATTTTCCCAGCGCGAAAGCGTGGTCGTATCTATGCGCAGGAAGGCTGCCCATTCCTTCGCCTTCAGCCCCAAATGCTGGCGTAGGAATCTGACTTCCTTGCCGGACAACGGCACATTCCGCAACGCAATGGCCTGGCCGATGGTGGCGTGCAGATCGTTGATGCGCGGAATACGTGGAGAGATTTCGCCGCAAGCTTCGCAAACGCGCACGTCAACATTTTCCAGGTAAACGTTATCCAGCCCGGATTCGGTGTAATGATAACGCTGGCCGCGTTTGATAACCGTTTCGCCTTTGCACAATTCACATTTCATAGTTTGTTGCCCCTTCAAAAAACAGTCAGGATGTAGAGCGTCAAATCGGATTCGATGATTAATCTAATGGCGACCAATTCATCGCCGTCAATGTCCTCGCCTTCAACGCGATATTTCCAATTGCCGTGAACATCATCCCATTCCGGCACTCGGCGAATTTCGCCAAGCCTCAGCGCATTGACCACATCGAGCATTGTCACGCCACGCTTCGGCAAGGATTCGCGGCGGCAATGAACCGAAGCTCCACCGTGCCATCGTTGAGAATGACCAGAATCTTGTCCTTGGCTTCATCAGCGGAGAATGAATTCGGCTTGCTCATTGGTTTGTGCCTGTTTGTCTGGACTGCCTTAGCGCCTCAGGTTTCCGTGGTTCCCACGGTTTGCAGCCTAGCACGGCTTGACAATATGTCAACAGCGATGCATGAGAGGGCCTTTGCGTCCGCGCCTGACCTTTTCGGCGATATGAGCGATAATCATTCGCCCCTTTTTTGAGATTTCGGGAAGGCCCAGCATCTTTCAATTCCTGCTGCTGATGAATCTGATTATGAATAAAGTGATTGTCATTACTGGCGGCGGTCGCGGCATTGGTGCCGCGACTGCTCTTCTCGCTGGAAAACAGGACTATGCAGTATGCGTAAATTATCTTCACAATCGCGCCGCTGCCGATTCAGTAGTCGAAGCCATTGAACGTGGAGGTGGAAAAGCCATCGCCGTAGCCGCTGATATCGCCATCGAAGCCGAGGTCCGCCGTTTGTTTCAAACCGTGGATCAGACTCTCGGAACGGTGACCGCATTGGTCAATAATGCCGGAATTTTGGAATCCCAGGCACGGCTGGAAGACATGGACGCCGCTCGTCTCAATCGCATTTTCGCGACGAATATTACGGGGTGTTTCCTGTGCGCGCGTGAAGCTGTGCGCCGTATGTCCACCCGACATGGCGGCAAGGGCGGGGCAATCGTCAATGTGTCTTCAGGCGCATCCCGCCTCGGCTCCCCCGGGGAATACGTTGACTACGCGGCCTCCAAAGGCGCAGTGGACACGCTGACGATCGGGTTGTCGAAAGAAGTCGCCACCGAAGGCATTCGCGTGAATGCGGTTCGCCCCGGTTTTATTTATACGGAGATTCACGCCAGTGGCGGCGAACCGGGCCGCGTGGATCGTGTCAAAGAGTTTGTTCCCATGAAACGCGGTGGTCAGGCCGCGGAAGTTGCGAACGCGATTCTGTGGTTGTTGTCAGAAGAAGCTTCGTATTCGACCGGCACGTTTATTGACGTGACGGGGGGGAAATGATTTCTGACATTCAGAATTTGCAATCGAACAGGCACTGGCTGGCCTCATCCGCGCAGCCAGTAGCCATTGCTGCTTTCTGTTGACCTGTCATCATTCAACTGACACCGTACACTTTCACTTTTATTCGTCCTCGCCATTCGCCTTGTGTATTGCTGGAGATCGCGAATTCGGTACTTATCGGCAAAACTGCCGCTATTCGGCTGGCATGCAGCTTGCTCTGTCAGGTATGGGGAAGCATTAGCTTTTACTCTTCGTCGTTGACCCTGATTAAAGGGCTTATGGCGGTGTGCATATCGGTTGATTCAGATAGCGGCACTTTCTGATAACCGGTGGAAACCAGAAGAAAGGACAAGAAAGATGACTCTGTGGATTCAACGTAGATTGATCGTGATGCTGTTCGTCAGCGTCTTTTCAATGATCAGCCTATGTCTCAATACAATATCTGATGCTGCTGCCGGAAATCTGCCGCATGACTCCCTTGTGACTATTGAGCCAGCGATTGTTGAGCCTGTGACTGTCGAGAATGTCGTGGCCAGGTTGCTTGAAAATAACCGCCGCAGGGAAGAGCGGCTGCGTCAGGCTTCCTATTCAGCGCCACGCATCTATCGGATCAAGGATGAGAAAGGGAATGTCCGCGTGGAGGCTCAGGTATTGATGGAGTACCGAGCGCCGGGAACCAAAGAGTTCAAGGTTGTCTCAAAAAAAGGATCGGACTTTGTTTATGGAAAGGTACTCAAACCATTGATGGAAGGCGAAGTCGAAGCCGCTACTGGACGCAACCGCCATAACAGCGCCATTAGCCCGGACAATTACAACTTCAATTTGATTGGCGAGGAAGCAGTGGATGGGCAACGCTGCTTTCTGTTGCAGGCCACCCCGAAACGTGCGGATAAATATTTGTTCAGAGGGAAAATCTGGATTCACGCCAATGAGTTTGCCGTGGTTAAAATCGCAGGACAACCCGCAAAAAGCCCCTCATTTATGATCAAGCGAGTAGATTTCGTACGGCGCTATCAGAAGTTCGGGGAATTCTGGATGCCGGTCAAAGACGAATCCGTGACGCAGGTCAGATTTGCCGGAACGAATGTCTTGACCGTGGATTATGACAATTACGGACTGGCTCAGCTTGCGGTCAAAAGATAGTTGAAGTCGGGAGAGAGAATACATATGCAAAAACAATGGCGGCAGCAATCTCGATTGCTGCCGCCATTGTTTTCAGTCAGGCTTCAGTAAGTCGTCAGGTTGTTAGAACCCGCCGTCCATGCCGCCGCCGCCCGGCATTGCCGGAGCTTTCTTCTCTTCAGGAATTTCCGAGATCAACGCTTCCGTGGTCAGCATCAGGCCCGCGATGGAAGAAGCGTTCTGCAGTGCAGTACGCGCAACTTTCGCGGGATCAATGACGCCTGCTTTGACCAGATCTTCGAAGACTTCGGTCGCGGCATTGAAGCCGAAATTCGCGCCCTTTTCATTCTTGACGCGCTCGACGATGACAGCGCCTTCCTTGCCTGCGTTTTCAGCGATTTTGCGAAGCGGCTCTTCAAGCGCGCGACGCACGATGTTAACGCCGATCTGCTCGTCCTCATCTTCCAGCTTCAGGCTGTCCAGCGCTTTTGCCGCGCGAACCAACGTCACGCCGCCGCCTGGAACAATGCCTTCTTCGACCGCCGCACGGGTCGCGTGCATGGCGTCCTCAACACGAGCTTTCTTTTCTTTCAACTCGGTTTCGGTCGCCGCGCCGACTTTGATCACGGCAACGCCGCCGACCAGTTTGGCCAGACGCTCTTGCAGTTTCTCGCGGTCGTAATCGCTGGTCGTCTCTTCGATTTGACGGCGGATGGTGGCGACACGGCCCTGAATATCAGCCGCTTTGCCAGCGCCTTCGACAATGGTCGTATTGTCCTTGTCAATCGTGACTTTCTTGGCGCGTCCCAGATCTTCCAGCTTGACGCTTTCGAGCTTGATGCCCAAATCTTCGCTGATGACTTTGCCACCGGTCAGGATGGCAATGTCTTCCAGCATCGCTTTGCGGCGATCACCGAAGCCCGGAGCCTTGACGGCAGCCACCTGCAATGTGCCGCGCAGCTTGTTGACGACCAGAGTCGCCAGCGCTTCGCCTTCAACATCCTCGGAAATGATGACGAGCGGTTTGCCGAGTTTGGCCACTTGCTCAAGCAGCGGAAGCAGGTCCTTCATCGAACTGATCTTCTTTTCGTTGAGCAGAATCATCGCGTTGTCGAGCGAGGCTTCCATGCGCTCGGAATCAGTCACGAAGTAAGGCGACAAATAACCGCGATCGAACTGCATGCCTTCGACCACTTCGAGCAGCGTTTCCAGCGACTTCGACTCTTCAACGGTGATAACCCCGTCTTTACCAACCTTCTTCATTGCTTCGGCAATGATGCCGCCAATGGTTTCGTCGCCGTTGGCCGAAATGGTGCCGACCTGGGCGATGGAATCTTCATTGACCTTTTTGGCCAGGCTCTTGATGGCGGCAACGGCGGCTTCAACCGCTTTATCAATGCCGCGTTTGAGCGCCATCGGATTTGCGCCAGCCGCAACCGTCTTGACGCCTTCCTTGAAAATCGCGCGCGCCAACACCGTGGCAGTCGTCGTGCCGTCACCGGCAACGTCCGACGTCTTCGACGCGACTTCGCGCACCATCTGCGCGCCCATGTTTTCGAGCGAGTCTTTCAGTTCAATCTCTTTCGCCACGGTCACGCCGTCCTTGGTGATCGTGGGCGAACCAAACTTCTTGTCAATGACCACGTTGCGGCCTTTGGGGCCGAGGGTGATCGCCACCGCGTCGGCGAGCTGATTGACGCCGCGCAAGATCGCCTGACGCGAATCTTCTCCATGAACAACTTGCTTTGCCATACTTCTTATTCCTCCTGGATAAATGTCTTAGTAGTTGTGACGACTACTTCGCGCCTTTGCCTTTGGCGGCGCCTTCAATCACGCCGAGGACATCATCCTCGCGCAGAATCAGGTACTCTTCACCATCAAGCTTGATTTCGGTGCCAGCGTATTTGCCAAACAGGACCTTGTCGCCAGCCTTGATATCAATCGCGATGCGGGTGCCGTTATCGAGCAACTTGCCGTTGCCCACCGCGATCACTTCGCCTTCTTGTGGTTTCTCTTTCGCGGTATCTGGAATGTAAAGACCACCGCGCATCTGTTCTTGATCTTCCGTGCGACGCACGATGATGCGGTCGTTGAGCGGACGAATCGTTGTTGCCATTGGAAAAACTCCTTTCAGTTAGTTCGTTATATCGGAATTGCTTGATTCTTTAGTTCAGGCCTTCCCTGATCTCAGAGATAAAACTTGAGCGTTCTTGGCTCAGGTTTTATGTGGTCGGTACGCTTAAAAGCATTGGCACTCTCTGTCAGGGAGTGCGAAGTATATTGATCGTCATTTTTTCTGTCAATTGGGAATGCCAAAATTCTATTGGATTGGCTGCTAGGAAACGCTTTTGTGAGGAAACTTCTGAAATAGTCTGCGAAGAAGATTAAAAAACTTGACTCTCAAAAGCCCGAAGATTAAATTTCCGCCACTTTAATAAACGAAGCAGTGAACTTCGATCTTGGACATTTCGCTCTTAGGTGCATCGGACTGAGCGACATTCCAGCCAAACCAACAGACAAGCCCTATCGGTAACTCAAATTCCTTAATTTCCTTCGTGGGAGTGCGTTCAGCGCACAAATCTACTCTATTTATTCATAATTAAATCGTAACTGGTCTGTTTTGGGTCTGAAGATCAGGATTCGGCAAGATTTTATGCGCCCTCCTACAATGACCTACACCCACGATGAAAACTGCTTCGGCAGTTCCACTGATTAATTGACAACCACCCGAACACCCACCAAAACACCAACCTCCTCTCCGGAACAATTCGGAGAGGAGGCCCTTCAATTGAGTTTTTGTGAAAGACATACTTTTCCTGACAATGATCAGAATGCTATCGTGCTGATTCTCACTCGTTCCCAGGCTGAATCCAAAGAATGGAGAATCGCAAATGAAAGTTGAAACAGGTGTGATTGCCGCTGCTGGCTCTGGCACGCGTATGCTGCCCGTAACGCTTGGATATCCGAAAGAGTTGATGCCGGTTATCAACAAACCCGCCATTCAATTGATCATCGAAGAGTTCATCGAAGCGGGCCTGAAAAAGATCGTTATCGTCACGGGGGAAAACCCTGCGCCATTGCATCGGCAATACAAGTTGGAAAATTTGCCGCCGCAGGGCAAATACAAACCGCTCGATGAATTTGTGAATCAATTGTCTGGCATCGAGATTGTTTTTGAACCTCAAGCCGGCCCTTATGGTAATGGGACGCCGCTGCTGGTGGCGCGCTCGCACATTCCCGAAGGCGAAGGATTTATTTATGCCTACGGCGACGACATCTTAAAAACCAAAACCCCTTTTGCCAAACAACTGGTTGATTTGCACAACCAAACCGGCGCACTTGTGGTAGGCACGCAAGCCGTTGCCTGGGAGGATGTGGTTCGGTACGGCATTGTCGAATTCAAGGAAGGCTCCGACCGGGAAATGCAGGATGTCATCGAAAAACCCGCGCGTGAAGAAGCGAAATCGAACCTGGCCATGTTTGGCCGCTTCCTGCTTTCAACGGACATTATTGAGATTCTGAGCGAAATTCCTCTGGGCAAGTCGAACGAGTTGTGGCTGACGGATTCAGTCCGCGAATACGTACGCCGTGGAGGCCGCGTTGTTGCCCAGCCCGTGACCGATGGTGAATGGCTGACCATCGGCGATCCGGTCAATTACCTGCAAACCCTGATCGAATATGCCTTGGAAGACGCGGAAATACGCGCTGCGCTCGAACCGAGAATTCGCAGGCTTCTTGGATAAACCCGCAGTTATGAGCAGAAAACAGCAAATCGGCGCCTGGTTGTTACTGACTGCGCTGCTCATCGTAGCTGTTTACCGCTGGCTGACCTTGCCGCAATGACCTCCCCATCCATGCAATTTTTACCCGAGAGGCCTTTAATTGCCGTGGTCGGCCCGACAGCTTCGGGCAAGAGCGATTTGGGAATCGCTCTTGCCCAGCGCTTTAATGGCGAAGTGATCAACTGCGATTCGGTGCAGGTGTATCGCGGCATTTATGTCGCCACCGCCAAAGTCCCGCCGGAAGAGCAGCAATCCATTCCGCATCATCTGATTGACATCGTTGACCCCACCGAAAACTTCACCGCCGTCGAATGGGCGGAGCGGGCCAGGGAAGTGATCGCCGATATTGAATCGCGCGGCAAACTGGCGCTGCTGGTGGGAGGGACGGGGTTTTACCTGCGCGCGCTGGCGACGAAGTTTTTCGATTCGCCGGAAATTGACGAAAGCCTGCGCCCCAGATTTCAGAAGATCCTGGAACGGCGCGGAGCCGAACATCTGCACCGGATGCTGGCGAAGGTTGATCCGCCGCTGGCCGCAAAATACGCGCCGAAGGATTGGTCGCGGGTGATTCGCGCGTTGGAAGTTTACTTTTCCTCCGCCAAGCCGCTTTCCGAATGGCAGGCGCATTCGCCGGAAGAGCCAACGGCAGAAGCCGCGCGGCTACATTACTTCGTGCTGCAACCTCCGCGCGAAGCGCTCTACGACCGCATCAATCAGCGGACGGATTTGATGGTCGAACGCGGCCTGCTGGACGAAATCAAAAACCTGATTGCTTCGGGAATTCCGCCAAATGCAAAAGCCTTCAACGCGCACGGCTACAAACGATTCGTCGAATATTTGCTGGGACAACGAACACTGGAAAGCGCCGTGGAGCAGATGAAACTGGACACGCGCCATTATGCCAAACGCCAATGGACCTGGTGGCGCGCGCAAAAAAACACGTTTTGGCTGAACGGATTTGGTTTTGAAGATCACGTCATTGAGCAGGCCAGTCAGATTGTCCGTCAATGGCAAAGCCGGCCCATCCTTGAGCAAAAAGAGATGGAAAAACTCGGAGGCTGACATGTTGCTGAAAAGAGCGCGGTTGTGTTTTGTGCTAATAGGCTTGTCTGTCTTGTGCCTGGAGTTCGCATCATTTGCACAGTCAAGGGCGCGCGCGGGCAGACCCTTGCTGGTGATTTCGGTGGACGGTATGGATTACCGCTACCTCCGCGATTGCGACAAGCTGGGCTTGAAGATTCCGAACCTGCGCCGTCTGATGCGCGAAGGGGAACTGACAGAAGGCGTCGAAGGCGTTTACCCGACCGTCACCTGGCCTTCGCACACAACCATGATTTCCGGCGCCCCGCCTCGCCAGCATGGCATTCTGGGCAACCGGCGTCCGAAATCCGAAGGCGGCGATTACTATTGGGACGTTTCTCTGCTGAAAGTCCCGACGCTTTGGCAGGCTGCGCAAAAAGCCGGTTTGAAAACGGCAGCCATCACCTGGCCGGTGACTGTCGGAGCGCAGATTGATTTCAATCTGCCCGAAAACTTCGTCAAACGAAATGGCGGCGCGATGGATTTGCACTCCATCGAAGCGAAAGCCACGCCCGGACTGGTCGAAAAAATCGCGCGCGTGTTTCCTTCCTTCACGCAGGAATGGATGGACGATCGCACGCGCACGCAGGCGACGGTGTATTTGCTGAAGTACGAAAAGCCGGATTTGATCCTGCTTCATTTGGTTGACCTGGATTCCGAAGCCCACGAAACCGGTCCGTTTTCGCGCCAGGCCAACGCCAAGCTGGAATACTCGGACGAATTGATCGGGCAAATGCTGCAAGCCGTCCCGCCGGAGATGGTTGTCGCCATCGTTTCCGACCACGGCTTCGAGCGCATAGACCGGGTGATGGATGTGAATCGCCTGCTTGCTCGCGAAGGCGTCAAGGGAACGGTGGAGATGAAACCCGGTTTGCTGACGACAAACGACGAGGAAGTGGCTGGCTGGCTGCGCGCTGCCGCGCGGGAGAACAAGTTCGGCATTGGCCGCGAAATCCCGCGCGAAGAATTTCAGCGTTTCACGCCGGAACTGGGGCAAGTTCTCGCGGCCTTTGAACCGGCAGAACATCATCTGTTCGGCGCTGCGGCGGAAGGCGCAATTGAATCCAAGCCCGCCGAACGAGGCGTTCACGGTTTGTGGCCGGGCCGACGAGATTACAGCGCTTCGTTCCTGCTCTGGGGGAAGGGAATCAAGCCCGCCCGCAAACCGCGCGCTTCCATGCTGACCATCGCGCCGCGCCTGGCCGGTTTGCTGGGCGTCAAGTATCCGTTTGAATAAAAACTCCCGTCAGGCTGTTATTTCAAAGGAAGAGTTACCGGTTTACCGCTGGCCGCCGAGCGCCTGGCGGCTTCGACTATTTGCATGACGTTGACGTTGAAATCGCCAGCAACAACGCCTTCGACCGGCTTGTTGTTGCGAATGCAATCCACGAAATAGCGAATCGGTTCCGCCCGCGCCCCTTCCAGCGTTCCCAATTCCAACGGCTTTTTCTCTGTGCCAATAATCAATTCCAACGTCTTCGGATACTTCATCGCCACGCTGCCAAGGTTCCCGAACACTTCCACGTCATAAAACGAGCGCGGCAAATCCCAGGAGCCTTCGGTGATCGCGACTTTGTTGTCTCCGTACGACATCAGCACGGTCGCGTTCGTGTTCGACGGATAAACGTCAGGCCGCGTATGCGTCTTGATGGCGTAGACCGTTTTCGGCAACCCCAGATACCACAGCGCCCATTTTGCGCCGTAACATGTGAAATCAATCAGCGCGCCGCCGCCGCGTGATTCATCACTGAGCCATTTCAGGAAATACTTCTGCTTGATGCTGCCGGGTTCAAAATTTCCCGGCCCGCCGTGCCCAATCACGGAACGCACGCGCCAGACCTTGCCAATGTCTCCGCGCATCGCCACATCGTGCGCCGTGTAATTTTCCGGCCACCAGGCCATCTGATAGTTGACCATCAATTGAATGCCCGCCTGTTTGGCCACCGCCATCATCTGTCTGGCTTCGTCGTAAGTCGCCGACATCGGCTTTTCAAACATGACGTGAATCTTGCGCGCGGCGCAGGCTTTCGTGACTTCCAGATGCCGATCATTTTCGACGAACGACCAGACGACTTCCGGCTTCTTTTCGTCCAGCATCCTGGCGTAGCTGTCATACACCGGAACGCCCGGTACCAGCGTTTTGATGTACTCGCGCAACTCCTGATTGTCGTCGGAGATGCCCACGATTTCGATCAAGTCCTGCTGCTGATGCATCTGATTCAGCTTCGTCACAAAGCCCCAGCAGTGCGAATGGACCAGCCCGACAATCGCGATTTTGGTGCGCTGATTGTTGGCAGTTTGCGCGCTGCCGATGGAGTGAACACAGAAAAGCAGCAGAGCGATGACGATGAAATTGATTCGTTGCATGGTGCGGAGCGTCCTTTGGTTTGATGTTGATTTGGATTTCCTGGCTGTCACAGCCTCTGTCGCAGGCATGTCATAGCTTGGTGTCACAGCTTGTCACAGCTCCCGCGGTTTCAACAATGCACCGGGTAGATAAGCTCGATTTGGATCAGTGCGGAACGTGCCCACCTCTTGCACAAGTTGTTTCTGTAACATCTGCCTCAGGTCGCGTTGGAGACTGCGCCGATTCACTTGCGGGTAAAGCGCCTCGTAATCCTGAATCGTGATTTTGCCGTGTTCAAGCAGATACCGTAGCGCCGCCGTCTGCCGCTCATTCAATCCATACTGTTTTGCCAGGATATCCGACCTGATCGCCCGCTTACCGCGCTCGCTCACCTCATCCATTTGCGTTGCCAAGCCCTCGACGAAAAAGTCCAGCCAGCCGGTCAAATCCATCCCCTGCTGACGCACGCCTTGAAGCGCTGTGTAAAAAGCCGCGCGGTCTCGGTCGTAATACTCGCTGATCGAAAACAGCCGTTTGAAATCATAGCCTGCGCGATACAGGCAAAGCGTCGAAAGCAGCCGCGAGGCACGCCCGTTGCCATCCACAAACGGATGGATATGGACAAGTTGAAATTGTGCGACGCCCGCCACTAGCACCGGGTGTATTTCGTGTTCGGCGTTCAACCACAACGTTAATTCCGCCATCATCGGCGGTACATCAATCGGCCCAGGCGGTGTATAGATGATCTCGCCAGTCAGCGAATTCGCGACGTAATTTTGCACCTGTCGGTATTTTCCAGGCATTGCTGACCCGCCGCGAACTCCTTCGACCAGCCTCCGATGAATTTCGCGGATCAGGCCTTCGGTCACCGGCCCGCCGTCGTGCAGATAACCGCTCACGAACTCGAATGCGTCACGGTAATTCAGCAACTCGCGCGTGTCCTCCGGGTCGGCTTCAGCTACAGACTTGCCTGCCAAAAGTCGTTCTGCCTGCTCCAAAGTGAGGTGCGTGCCTTCGATGTGGGTGGTGTGATGCGCTTCCAGTAATAATGCCCGCGAACGCATCGTCGCCAGCCATTCTTCCGACAACTGCGCCGCCTCAAGAAAGCCGCGAGCCCGTTCGATACGCGTTAAGCCTGCCGTTATTTTGTGCGTGATGGTGAATCGCGGATTCATTTGATCACCTGTGAATGCCTGCTTAGATGTAATCGCGCAATTCCTGATTGTCGTCGGAGATGCCCACAATTTCGATCAAGTCCCCACTCTGATGCATCTGATTCAGCTTCGTCACAAAGCCCCAGCAATGCGAGTGGACAAGGCCAACAATCGCGATTTTGGTGTGCTGATTGTTGGCGGGTCGCGCGTCGCCGACGGAATGAAGACAGAAAAGTAGCAGAGCGATGACGAAAAAATTGATTCTTTGCATGGTGCGGAGTGTCCTTTGGTTGGCGTTGGTTTGAACTTGGGTATTTTAGGAATGAGGAAGCAATAAGAAAATTGGAGTTTATCATGAGAAAAGTATGTTACGATCCCTCCGAAGCCCCTCACTTTAAGAAACTGATCTTCTCAGAGATGTGCATTGATCAGGAATCGAAGACAGATCGGAAAACAGATTCGAGTCATGACCCCAGGGAGCCATTTGCGGCGGAGTTGCCGTTCGTACTGACTCCGGCACACGCCGACCTGCGGAACAAGCCAATCGCATGCTCCAACTTTGGATATGAGGCCGTAAAATCTGCTTGGTATATTTACCACCCCGATCAATCGACTTTTCTGTAATGACGGACATGAAATTCGCATTTTTCATTGACTATGACAATCTTCCACAGACTCGCAAAGTATCAGGGATACTTAGCCTTGTCACAAACGCGTTGATTCAATTGCCATTCGAGTTGCCTGCTGCGCGAGGCAGTTGCGACGTTCGTATCTATGGTGGATGGTATGAGGGGCCTGTGATGAGCCACCTTGCGCAGGATGTCTCGAATGCCATCAAGGATGAATTTCCCGCGATAATCCGATTGCCTGGGGACGAGGTGCTGACGGCAACTGCCGAACTCGCATTCGCGTTGCTAGAGGAACCATCGCATCACCTCTTCAACACTTATAGAAAAAAGGGGAAACCAGGTAATATTCGAGTTAAAACGCCCGCTATAGTGGGTTGCCCGGACATTGCCTGTCCGCTTCCCTTTATGCGAAAGCTTCTTAAAACCGGAAAGTGCCCGACTCATACATGTGAAACAGATGATCTTGTGTACAGACATGAGCAGAAAATTGTCGACACTATGCTCACTTGCGATCTGATTTATGCAACGCACTTAGGTTATGACTATGTCGTTCTGATTAGCGACGATGATGATTTTCTTCCACCAATACGCATCGCTCTTTTGCATAAAGCCGTCGTAGTTAGAGTTCATCCACAATCCAGCAGTTGGCGTGCCCCTTTCTTGATGCCTGATGTACAGTTTTTCGAAATGGAGATCTAAATATGCAAATCGATGACTTCAAATCAATTATCAAAACTTTTGCTGATCCAGGTACTGAAATGCTCTTCGACAACTCGAAGATTGTTTTCTCGGTAAATAGTGAACTCATTGAGGCAAGTATCTTGGTCAGGTTTGGCGATGTGTTCGTCGATGAAGGTGACGGCCCGCAACCTGCTACAAAGTGGATACTTATGCGGCTGGCTAAACTTACTCTACTTGCCAACAGGCTACAAGTAAGCGTCGGCAAGACTGATTTCTTTGTAACACCAGAAGCCACACTACTTCCATCACTTGAAACTCGGCCTAATGAGAATGTGATCCAGACTAAAGATGCGCTTGCGACGCTGCTAGACGCTCTTGAAAAAAGAAGCCCGCTCGAAACGACTGTACTCTACATTACGAGTGACGCGGGTGAAGGAAAGACCTCGCTTATCAATCAACTAGCGAGCGAGCAAGCAGCGCGTTTCAACCAGAACAATTCCGATTGGTTATTGGTTCCAATTCCGCTCGGTGGAAGTCATTTCCTTCGGTTTGATGATATCACGGCTGGCGCGCTCCAAAATCGGTATCGTTTCCCATATCTCTATTACAACTCCTTCCTCGCGTTAGTGAAGATGGGGGTAATTGTTCCTGCTTTCGATGGATTTGAGGAAATGTTTGTAGAGAATAGCTCTGGCGAAGCTCTTTCAGCGATGGGACTTCTTGTCAACGCCCTTGATTCCAAGGGAGCAATGGTGGTTGCAGCTCGTAAAGCGTATTTTGAATTCGAGAATCTCAAAATACAGGAGAAACTTTATGACGCCATCAGCAGTTATGAAGTCGGTTTTGGCAAGTTAGAACTTCAGCGTTGGAGAAAAGAGCAGTTTCTAGCCTATTGTGAAAAACGGGAGATGCTTAATGCTGTTACGACCTATGAAAGCGTGAGTGAGCGATTAGGGGCACAGCATCCTTTATTGACCCGACCGGTACTGGTACGTCGTCTTGTAGATATAGCGATTAACTGCCCCGCCCTGGAAGATTTTCTAGGGCAAATTCAAGCGTCAGGTACTGATTTTTTTTCTGTTTTTATACGCAGCATCATTGAAAGGGAAGCTAACGAGAAGTGGATTGATACAAAAGAAAAAATTGGTTCGCCGCTCCTCAGCGTGGACGAACATTGCGACTTATTGTCGCTCATCGCCTTAGGAATGTGGGACGCCCACGTCGATTACCTTAAGCGAGATTACTTGGAATTTGTGGCAGATTTATTCTGCGAGAATAGGCGGAAGACGCCTTTCCAAGCACAACAAATACGAGAACGAATACGAGGACATGCGTTGTTAATTTCATCGCTGAACGCCTCACAGGCGGTAGAATTTGATCATGAAGAATTTCGCCTGTTCTTCTTGGGCGAAGGCATTGCTGAACAACTCAGACCAGTAAATGATCGAGCAAAGGGTGAGACTCTCGCCTCGTTACGTAAAGGAGTGTTACCAAAACTTGCTCAGCAGGCATTTATCCAAGTGATCAAACGTGATCCCAAGCTGGAACGCCTACAGATTGCCAAGTTCCTCTTAAGCATTAGCTCATTGGATGGGCAAGCATCTTATACTCAAGAGAACTGCAGTGCGCTTATTATCCGGCTGTTAACCGAGGTAAACGCCCAGGGGCTAGAGATCGTAAATATGGCATTTGGTGCGAACGCACTTCGTGATCGAAAGTTGTCCAATCTGAGGTTCAGAAACTGCTATTTCTCTGCGACTAGTCTAGAAACCTCCAACTTCTCCAATTGCGCATTTATGGAGTGTAAATTTGGGCAACTACGTGTATATAGCTCAACGGTCTTTAATCAGACAACTTTCATAGATTGCGCAGTCGAGTCAATTCAGCTAGGAAATAAAGATAGGGATATAGACATTTGGGATCCAATTATGATCCGTATGCACCTTGAAAGGCTAAATATCAGTTTTGGGGAACAGAAAATTTTGGACAACCTATCTGCACTAGCTGCTCAGCAAGTTGATCCTCAATTACATGACTTGGAAAAATTGATTCGGTATTTTATGCGCAGCACTCACTTGGGCGAGAACGTTATATTGATTAAGCTTGGAAATGGCGGTCAAAATTTTATTGACTATATTGTGCCGGATCTACTTGCTCGCAAGGTATTCTTAGAAATTGAGAATCGTGGAGGCGGCGTTCAACGCCGATTCAAGCTGGGAATCCCTATGCAACGGTTAAATACAGCAGTTTCATCTGCAGAAGGATCGTATTCCCGTTTTCTCGAATTGTGTAGTACGCCTCCTGAGTCGAAATGATCCGTAACAGCATGACGTTCAAACAAGTTACAGTCTAGTGTTAGGCCCTGAGACCCTGCACGACGTTGCCATACACGTCGGTCAACCGAAAATCCCGCCCTGCATACCGGTAAGTCAACTTCTCATGATCGAGTCCGAGCAGATGCAGCACCGTCGCGTGCAGGTCGTGGATGGAGACTTGATTCTCGACCGCCTTGAAGCCGAATTCATCGGTTGCGCCGTAAGCCATTCCGCCTTTCACGCCGCCGCCAGCCATCCACATCGTGAAGCCGTAGGGATTGTGGTCGCGGCCATTGCCTTTTTCGGAAACCGGCGTGCGCCCGAATTCTCCGCCCCAAATAATCAGGGTGTCATCCAACAAGCCGCGCCGTTTCAGATCGCGGATCAGCGCCGCCGAAGCGCGATCCATATCAGGGCAGCGTTCGCGCAAACCTTTCTCTAAATTCTCGTGATCGTCCCATTGCTGCCCCGGACCGTGCAGGACCTGGACGAAGCGGACGCCGCTTTCGACCAAACGGCGCGCCATCAGGCAGCCATTGGCGTAAGGCGTTGTGCCGTATTCTTCACGGATGGATTCGGGTTCTTTGCGAATGTCGAAAACATCAGACGCGGTGAACTGCATGCGGTAGGCTTGCTCCATCGTCTTGATGCGGCCTTCCAGGAAGGTGTCCGCGCCGAAGGATTCGGCGTGCGATTTGTTCAGCGCCTGAATGGCGTCGAGCTGTTTGCGCTGGGCGTCGGTGTCGAGGTCTTTGTTGCGCAAAAACTTGATCATCTTTTCGGGATCGGTTTCCTTGTTATTGAACAGCGTGCCTTGGTGCTGCGCGGGCAGAAAGCCCGAACTCGTCCACAGGGTGCTTTCAGCGGGCGTGAGCGTGACAAACGCGGGCAGGTTTTGATTCTCTGTGCCGAGGCCGTAAGAAATCCACGCGCCCATTGTTGGACGCATCGAAGCCATCGCGCCGCTGAAAAACAGATTGCGGCCCGGTTCGTGATTCGGGATGAAGGTGTAGACCGACTTGATCACGCAGATGTCATCAATTTGCGCGGCGAGGTTGGGCAGCAGTTCGCTGACGTCAATTCCGTTGCGGCCATATTTCTGAAACTTGAACGGCGAAGGCATCAAGCCGCCGGTTTTGCGTTCGGTGCGCAGGTCCACGGCGGCGGGACGTTGTCCGGCGTATTTCAGGAGCGCCGGTTTCGGATCGAAGGTGTCCATCTGCGACGGCCCGCCGGTCATAAACAGCAGGATGACGCGCTTGGCTTTGGGAGCAAAGTGCGGACCGGTGTGTTTGGGCGTGTCGGCCTGGGCGATTAAATCAGCCAGCGCGATGGAGCCAAGTCCGCCGCCGAGTGTTGAAAGAAATGAGCGTCTGGAAAAGTTGTCGGTCATGGCCAGAAAACCTCCTCGTTGGTGGCAAGTAAAACTTGGGCAAATTGTTCCGTAGTCGCGCTGTTCAGATAGCTCAACGACACTTTGATTTCTGTCTGACTTGGATCGCGCAATAGAATTTTGCGATACAAATTGCGGATGCGGGTTGTATCGTCAGCGTCTGCTTCGACCGCTTTCGCCAGCGCGCCGCTGAGTTGTTTGATGAAGGGGCTGTTCAGCACAAACAATTCCTGCAAAGGCGTAATGGTCAGTCCTCGCGTCGGGCTGTGCTGAAATGGGTTTGGAAAATCGTAGAGGCGCAGAATGTCGCTGGAACTGCCGCGATTGATGCGGCCATAAACTGTGCGCCGCATGTTTTCCAGACTATCCAGATTCTGTGATGGGCCGTACATTTCCAGCTTCAACAGGCCTGCGGCTTGCAGCAGCGAATCGCGAAGCGCTTCGGCATCCATCCGGCGAGGCTGCATGCGCCAGAGCCATTTGTTCTCTTCGTCCATCGCGGCGGCATCCGGGCGTGGTTTGCTGGATTGGCGATACGTGGCCGACAGCATGATTTCGCGGTGCAGCCATTTCAGCGACCAGCCGCCCGCGACAAAGCGTGCGGCCAGATCGTCCAGCAATTCGGGGTGCGTAGGCTTGTCGCCGCGATCTCCAAAATCGCTGGGCGTCGCGACCAGATGCTTGCCGAAATGCCAACCCCAGACGCGATTGACAATCACGCGGGCGGAAAGCGGGGCGGCATCGGTCAGGATTTTTTCGGCCAGTTCCAACCGGCCGGAACCGCGCTTGAAAGTGTCTTTCGGGTTTTTTGAGAGCACCGTCAGAAAATGGCGCGGCACGATTTCGCCGGGTGCGGCCGAATTCCCTCGCCCAAAGACGGGCAGGTCACGCGCTGCACCGGGTTTGATCGTCAGGGGAGTGTAATCGGCATATGAACCATCCGAATCCATCGCGGCGTCATGCACTGCATTGATGAACGGCGCTTTGGCTTCCTCTTCGGCGCGTTTGGCGGCAGCGGCAGCTTGGGCTTTCGGGTCTGGTTTTGGTTTGCCCGCGTTGGCCTGGTTTCTGGGCGCGCCGATGCGGATGACGGATTCGGCAAGTTCCGGGTACTGCTCTTGCAGCGCCTTCATCTCTTCCTTCAGTGCATTCATTTCGGCGCGGCAGGCTTCGGCTTTGGGTTTGGCGATGGATTGGTCGAGCGTTTTTTCTTCCGTCAAAAAGCCCAGCAGGCCGTTCAATTCGGTAACGCGATGACGAGCAGCCAGGTATTTCGTTTCCGTTGCGGGATCAATTTCACGCAACGGGCGAATCGCGGGCGAAGTCGAAGCAAACACGCCGGCCAGCGCGTAATAATCTTTCTGCGAAATCGGATCGAATTTGTGATCGTGGCAGCGTGCGCAGGCGACGGACAAGCCGAGCATTCCTCGTCCCACGGCATCCACGCGTTCGTCCCATTCTTCCAGCAGCAGGTTGTCTATCAACTCTTTTGACAGCTTCTTTTCTTTCCACTCCGACGGAGCCATTCCCAAATAACCGAGCGCCCGCAGGTCATTGCGCGAAGTGCCGGGCATCAAATCCGCCGCAAGCTGCTGTTTGATGAAGCGGTCATAAGGCAGGTCGTTGTTGAAGGATTCGATCACCCAGTCGCGATAACGCCAGGCATACGGATAGGCTTGCCGATTGCCGCCCGTGTCGCCGTTTTCGGCGTACCGCGCCACGTCCAGCCAGTAACGTCCCCAGCGTTCGCCGTAACGCTCACCCGCGAGCAAACGATCTATCAACTTTTCATATCGCTTCGAGTCTTTGTCGTTGGCGAAATTTTCGACTTCTTCGTGGCTGGGTTTCAATCCGGTCAGATCAAGATACGCACGTAGAATCAATGTGCGCGGATCGGCTTCGGCGGAAGGCTTCAGTTTGTTCTCTTCGAGCTTGGCCAGAATGAATCGGTCAATTTTGGTGCGCGGCCAGGACGTTTGTTGAACGGTTGGAGCGGCCTGTTCGCGAACCGGCTGAAACGACCACCACTGCCGCCCTTTGTCAAAATCTATCCCGCGTCGTTTGGCAACTGCCGCTTCCGACGGCGCTTCCATTCGCGGATCAGGCGCGCCTGCCGAAATCCACTGTTCAAAATCAGCAATCACGGTATCAGGCAGTTTGCTGGTCGGCGGCATTTTCAACATCGGATCGTTAAATCGCATCGCGCGCAGCAACAAACTCTCGGCTGGTTTGCCGGGGACGATTGCCGGGCCGGAATCCCCGCCTCTGAGCAAGCCTGACTTGGTGTCCAACACCAGCCCGCCCATCGGCGATTTCAGCTTGGACGAATGACAGCCGTAGCAATTGGTTGCCAGAACAGGGCGAATCTTCTTCTCGAAGAAATCGTCGCCAGTGGATTGCGCCGATTGAGCGCTCATTGGTCCCGAGGCAAAAGTCGCAAGGACAAGCAACAAGAGAAAGATGAGTGTCAGTTTGAATTTTGTGCGTGTCATTTTATTTACCATAAAGACTTGCTCTCTCCCGGATTTCCGCGTTTTCGATCACCCTTCCGCGTAGGCCCTCATTCGCCGCCTGCAACATCTTCCAGCCAATCTCCTGGCTTGCAACGCCCATGCCGCAGGGAGGCTCCGACAAGCGACACACCGACCGCGGGACTGGGAGTGGAATGTAGAGCGAAGACAATCGGAACAGTCGAGTGGCGAGAGTAGCTGCTTGTGGCTTGTGGCGCAATATTTTACCTGCCAGGAAGGTCTGGGGACATCAAGAAAATCGAGTTTCACGTAAAGCCGCCAAGGGGCAAAGGACCAAGGTCGGCTAAAGAAAAAACTCATGGAAAGAAAAGGCTTTCCAGCTTTCCTTTGCGTTCCGCTTGGAATCTTTGCGGCTTTGCGTAAGGTTTCTTTTCTTAAAAGCGATGGATCGGTATCAATTGAAGGGACTTTTCCGTTTTCAGATGGAAACCTTCGGGGAGATGGCGAAACCGGCCCACTTCCCCGCCGGTTGGAAAGAAAAATCGCGTTGAGGTTACGGCGCGAAATAGCCGGACACGTCAATTACCAGATCGGTTTGGAATTGCGTGAAGATGTTGAAGGCCCCATCGCCTGTGCCAAGGCCGACCGTGAAATGCCGGTTGAAGATCTGCCCCGAATTGAAATTCGATGTTGCCACCGTTGGCTGTGCGGCAGTGCCTGGCCAGAAGGTCAGATACCCGCCGCCGCTGTTGACGACGGTTGCGTTGCCGACGATGCCCAGCGCGTTGGCGGCAATTTCAGCGCCATCACAGGTTCCGCGGGCAGCTTGTGTCCGCGTGCTCCCAGCCAGCAGCGGCGCGCCTGTCACAAAACATGCCGGGAATCCCGCGCGGGTTTCCAGCAGGCGCACCGGCTTCGGCAACGGATTGAATAATAACCCCGCGCCGTTCGCGTCCACCGCGTCCTCGCTGTAATACCCCAGCACGTCAATCACCAGGTCGGTTCGCGTGGTCGGATAGATTTTGAATTCTCCCGTTCCTGAAAGCCCGACTGTGAACGGCGCATTCATGATTTGTCCGGGCAGGTAGTTGGAACTGGCCACCAGCGGTCGCGCTGCGTCCGCCGGGAACAAGGTCAGGTAAGGAAAGCCTGGCCCGCTGGGATTGACGGTTGTGGCATTGCCAGTGATGGCTTGAGCGGTCGCGGGAATCGTCACGCCGTCGCAGGTCAGATGCGCGGATTGGGTTGTGTTTTCGCCGCCCTCCAATGGCGCTCCGGGGACGGCGCAGCCTGAAAAGCCCATGCGGGTTTCCAGCAGCCGGATCGGCTTTGGCAGCGGATGGAAATAAAGCCCGCTCGCTGCGGGTGGCGCGTAATAACCGGTGACATCCACCACGACGTGGGTGTCGCTGGTGACGAAAATCTTG
This sequence comes from Heliomicrobium sp., assembly GCA_021155085.1. Classification (GTDB taxonomy): domain Bacteria; phylum Acidobacteriota; class Blastocatellia; order RBC074; family RBC074; genus RBC074. The sequence continues at coordinate 32,769 of JAJNQA010000054.1, forward strand.
AAGGTCCCGCTCCCGGCGCCCAATCCGACGGTGAAGACGTTATTCACAATTTCATTCGCGTTGTAATTGGAATTGGCGACCAGGGGCTGGGCTGCATCGCTGGGATAAAGCGTCAGGTAGCCGCCGCCGGATTGGACCGTGGTGATGTTGCCGGTCAGGGCGCGGGCATTGGCCGGGATGGAACAGAAACCACTGGCGGCTTGCGTGCGCGAAGTTCCGCCGGGAATGGGCGCGCCGGGCGCGGAGCAGCCGGTTTGTCCGGCGCGCGTGTCCAGCAGGCGAACCGGCGCGGCCAACGGATAAAACTGCAATCCGTTGTTCGCCGCACCAGCGTTGATGGTAATGGTGTAAGCGCGCGCCCCGGTGCAGTTGTTGGCGTCAGTCGTCCGAATGGTGAAATTAAAGATAGCAGCCTGCGTCGGCGTGCCGCTGATCGCGCCCGTGCTGGCATTGAGCGAAAGTCCGTCCGGCAAAGCGCCTCCGCTAACGGTGAATGTGTAAGGTGCTACGCCGCTCGCACCGCTGATCATTGCGCTGTAAGTCTGGCCGAAGGTTCCATTCTCCAGCGTCGCCGGATTAACCGTCAGAGTTGTACAAGGCGGACTGATGGTGAGCGTATAAGCGCGCGCGCCTGTGCAGCCGTTTGCGTCCGTGGCCGTGACCGTGAAATTGAAAGCGCCAAACGTGGTCGGCGTCCCCGCAAGCAGGCCGGAAGCCGGATTGAGCGACAAATTGCCCGGCAATGTTCCCGCCGTCACTGTCCAGGTGATTGCTCCCGTGCCGCCGGTCTGCGTAAAGATTTGACTATAAAACTGTCCCGCAGCGCCCGCAGACAGCGTTGAAGTTGCCGGAGAGATGGCGATGGATGGGCAGGAAAAATTGGTCAGGGCGAATGCGACACTGTTGCTGCCAGTGGTCGCGGTCACCTGATAACTGCCCGCCTGATTGTTGGCGGTGGCAGTAGCGGTGGCGCGATTGTTGGCCCCGATGGCCGCCGGATTGGGCGCGAGCAAGGCGCTGGCGCCGCCCACAGGTGTCAGAAAGGCCACCTGTCCACCAACCACGGGTTCGCTGAAACTGCTGCTTACCGTGACGGTCAGCGGATTGGCGAAGGCAGCGCCAGGCAGTGCGGTTTGATTATTGCCGCTGCTGGCCGTCAGGTTGAAGCCGCGCGATTCAAACGCACCGATGTCGGTTACACCAACGCGCGCGATGCCGCGCTGATCAGTCGCAGGCGCGCCGGTGTTCGTCCCCGAGTTGATGGCCGGACTGCCTGGCAGCAGGGCCTGCGTGGGCGACGAGCCGCCGTAATTGCCGAGCGGCGCAAGCAGCGGGTCCTGGTTTACCTGATCGGTCGGCTGCGTCAAAAAGCCACCGCCGCCATCGCTCGCCAGATTGTACCCCTGCGAATCAACCGTCGCCGTCGAAGCGATTGTCAGATTCGGCAATGTATTGTTGGCGATGATCGTATTGCGCAGTACGGTCGTTGTCGGGCTGCCGGGGCCGCCGGATGTCCTGATTCCCCCGCCATTGCTGGTGGACGAAATGTTGTTGGCAATCGTGCAGTTGACGACCTCCATCGTGCTGGTCGTGTTCAGGCCGCTGAGATTCAAAATTCCTCCGCCGGAACCAAACCCATTTGCCGTATTGCCGCTGATCGTGCAATTGGTCAGCGTCAGCGCGTGGCCGGTGCTGCCCTGATAATTGATTCCTCCGCCCTGCAAATCCGCCGTATTGTTGCTGATGGCGCAGTTCGTAAATGTTCCGCTCCCGAAGACCAATTGGACGCCGCCGCCAACCTGCGCATGGTTGTCAGTAATGACGCAATCAATCAGCGTCAATGCGCCGGCGCTGTAGATGCCGCCGCCGCTGCCTGGCGTCAGCCCATTGCGAATGGTCAAACCGGAAACCGTATTGGCGTGGTTCGTGCCGGGAAACGAGAAAATACCGTATTCGCCCCCCGTGCCGCGCTGCACCGTCAGGTTGTTCGCTCCCGGCCCGGTGATCGTCAGGCTTGCCGTAATGTCAGGCAGTTCGCTGGTCAGGTTGATCGTTTGCGGCCCCGCGGGGAGGCTGAAACTGATCGTGTCGGCGCCATTCCCCGCGGCGCAATCCGTGGAGCCGCTCTGGGTATTGAAATTGGCGTTGATGATCGCCTCGCGCAGCGTGCATTGGCCATTGTTGGCGGGTGGGCCATCCGCCGTGCTGTTGACCGTGATGATGGCGGACGGGGCCGATGAACCGGCGCGAACCTTCCAGCCGATCAAACTCAGCGCCATCAGACTGAACAGCAAGCCGCCGATGACGAATTGCGCAGTTTTGACTTTGAGAGAATGCTTCATCTTGACTCCTTGTTTGCCTGGGGATTACTTGGATTACCGCGCCTGACCGGAAAGAATCGGGCGCAAATCCAGCAGCCGGTCCTTGATCACGTATGCGCACGCACCTGCCTTGCGAGCCGCCGCGCGCAATCGTTCATCGTCGTAATCAGTAACGACAACAATCTTCGCCGCCGGGTCCGCCAGCGTGATCTGGTGGCTTGCGGCGATGCCGTCCAGGCCCGCCATCTTGATGTCCATCAACACCCAGTCGGGACGATGTTGCAGGTAGGTGCCGAGCGCCTGTGCGCCGTCCTCGCACTCATAAACCGTGTCCGCCAAATCACCGACAATTACACGAATCAGGCGGCGCATTCCGGCGTTGTCATCAATGATCAGAAGGTTCATAAGCGCCTGGCTCCACTTTCCGTGTTGTTCAAGGACGGGAGGATTATGGCGAGAGTCCACGGCCGCGAGAATGAAGGTTTCTACCCATTTTCGGGTCGGTAGAACTACCTATTTTGATGGGTAGTTCTACCGGCCCGATGGGGCTGATCTATAGACTTCAAGAAAAAGACGTACCGCGGACTGTTAGTCCGCGGAAGCATTCTGAGAAGTTCTTTTTCTGAATCCAAAGGGTTTGCCCGCCACTACCTCAGCCGACTAACAGTCGGCTGTACCTTTCTTTTTCTTAAAAGCTATAGTTTGCTTTGGTGATCGTCAGCAAGTATTTACGCCCGCCTGTGCAATTGTTTTCGTCTTTGGCGTTGATGCTGAAGCCATACACCCCTGGCGTTGTCGGATAGCCAAACAGCAGCCCGACCCCGTTGTAAAACTGCACGCCCGGCGGCGGATTGCCGCTGACCGTATAGCTGTAACTGCCGCCCGGCAAAGCGGCGAGGGATTGGCTGTAAAGCTGTCCAACAGTTCCGCCTGGTAAATCGGGCAAGGTAATCGTTGGACAGGCATTGCTGATGGAAAAGCTGTAGACGCGGCTGCCTGCGCATCCGCCGTTGCTGCTGGCCGTGATCGTGAATTCATAAGCGCCGGGTTGCATGGCTCGTCCGCTGACCGTGCCGGTTGCCGCGTTTAAGGTCAGGTTCGGCGGCAGGCTGCCGCTGGTGACGGCGAAGGTGTAGCCGCCGCCCGCGGGCAAAGCCGTAATCGTCTGGTTGTAAGTTTGATTCAGTTCCGGCGCGGGCAGCGGCGAAAGCGTGATCGCCGGACAACCGAGGATGAGGACAAATGCCTGCGTGCCGGAACAACCGTTTGTTCCCAGCGTTTTGACCGAAAAGTGGTATGACCCCGTCGTTCGCGAAACCCCCTGGATTGCGCCCGTTGCCGCGTCCAGCGTGAAGCCGCTCGGCAAGCTGCCCGCCGCCAATGAAAATCGGTAGGTTCCGGACGGCGCGGCAGTCAGCGTCTGCGAATAGAAATTTCCGGCTGTTCCCGGCGGCAGCGCGGCGGGCGAGAGCGAAATCAGCGGGCAGGTTGTCGCGGCGCAGGAATTGAGCCGGATGGAGACCGTGTTGACGCCGATGCCGTTATTGGCGACGGCCACATCCTGTTTGCGGTCGCCATTGAAATCGCCTGTCACCAACGCCAGCGCGCCCGCGCCCGCGCTGTAATTGAGCGCGCCGCCAAAGCCGCCCGCGCCATTTCCGGGCAAAATCGAAATCGTGCCCGCGCCGAAATTGGCGACGGCCAAATCCGGTTTGTTGTCGCCGTTGAAATCGTTCACCGCCACTGAACGCGGTTGCGCGCCGACGCCGATTTCCGTTATTCCGCTGAAATTGCCCGCGCCATTTCCGAACCGGATCGAAACGCTGGCCGAACCGGAATTGGCGACCGCCAGATCCGGCTGGCCGTCGCCGTTAAGATCACCCGCCGCCAGCGCGCGGGGTTGCTGGCCAACGGCGACGGTCGTGGCCGCCCCGAAACCGCCCGCGCCGTTGCCCCACCGGATGGTCACGGTGTTGGAGCCTTTGTTGGCGACGGCCAAATCCGGCTGGCCGTCGCCGTTAAAATCATCCGCCACAAGCGCGCTGGGTTCGCTGCCCACGCCGACCTGCGTCAACGCGCCAAAGCCGCCGTCACCGTTCCCCAGTCTGATGGAGACGGTTCCGCCGTTCAGGTTGGCCGCCGCCAGGTCGAGTTTGCCATCGCGGTTAAAATCGGCGAGCGCCAGGGCCACGGGCGAAGAACCCATCTCCGTTTCGACGACATCGCTGAAAATTCCCGCTCCGCCCCCCAGCAGGAGCGAAACAGTGCCCGCGCCCAAATTGGCGACCGCAATATCCTGCCAGGCATCGCCGTTGAAATTGCCCGCCACCAGCGAACTGGGCAAAAAACCGGTGTTGATTTCGGTCGTTCCGCCGAAGCCTCCCGCGCCGTTGCCCAGCCGGACGGAGACGGTTCCCCCGCCCTGATTTGCCGTTGCCAGGTCCTGCACACCGTCGTTATCGAAATCTCCGACCGTGATCGCGCCGGGCTGTGCGCCGACGTTCACCTGGGAGCTGTTGCTGAAACCGAATGCCACGCCGCAAGCCGCTGCCGGCGACACCGTCAGCTTGAAGGTTTTCGGCGGCGAAGCGCCCAGCGCATTGAAGGCGCGCACCGTCACGATGTGTTCGCCCGCCGGATGCGCATTGATGACGTGAATGACGCCGCTGTTCGCGTCGGCAATGAACGTGCCTTTGAATCCGGCGGAGGCGCTGGCGCTGAGGCTGGTTGCATCGGCAGGCGCGCTGCCGGGCGCAAAACTCGCGTTACCGCCCAGCTCAACCGCCGCATCCGGATAATTCCCCAGGCTGGCGGGCGGCGGCGGTGTGCAGGTGTTCAGCAGGACCGAGACAAAACTTTCGTCGTAGTTGGAAACGGCCAGGTCCTGTTTACCGTCGCCATTGAAGTCTCCAACCGCCGTGAAACTTGGGGCGCTGCCCACCCCGACCTGAACTCCGACGCCGAAATGGCCCAGCCCGTCTCCATTTCTGATGGCGAAAAAGTTATCGAAGAAATTGCTGGTGGCCAGGTCCAGTTTTCCGTCACCGTCAAAATCGCCCACGGCCAAATTCAACGCGGATGCGCCGACGCCAATCCAGGGAGCGCCGAATTGACCGCTCCCATTTCCAGGAAAGACAAACAGTGCGCCGGCGATGCTGCTGGCGGCCAGGTCCTGCTTGCCGTCGCCATTGAAATCGCCCAGCGCGAGGGAATAGGGGTTCACAGGCAGCAGCACTTCGGTCGCTGCCGGGAAATTGCCCGCGCCATCTCCGAGCCGGATCGAAATCGAACTCGCACCGGAATTGGCTGCGGCGATGTCCGGCTTGCCATCGCCGTTGAAATCGCCCACCAGAACCGAGGTTGGATCGGCTCCTACAGGGATCGTCCGCGAGGCGAATGCGCCAAAGCCGCTGCCATCTCCGAACCGTATCGTCAGATTGCCGGAATCGCGATTGGCCGTCACAAAATCCAAATGACTGTCACCGTTGAAATCTCCCAGCGCCAGGGAAAAGGGGGAATTGCCAACCGGGTACGTGTTGGCGCTGACACCGCCGGGCGCGCTGACGTTACCTGCGCCGTCTCCGTATCTGACGCCCACCGCGTGCTGGCTCAAATCGGCAAAGGCCAGGTCATGTTTGCCGTCTCCGTTAAAGTCCCCCACGGCCGGCGCGGAAGGCATTGAAGAATTGATCCAGGTCGCGCCGCTGAAATTTCCGGCTCCGTCGCCCAGCCTGACCGCGACCCCGCCGGCACCGCTGATCGCCAAATCCTGTTTTCCATCGCCGTTAAAATCTCCGACCGCGCTTCCCAGCGAAAACCCGCCGACGGGAATTCCGCTGCCGTTGCTGAAACTGAACCAGGCGCAAGGAGCCGCCGTCTGCACAATCAGCGGAAAGCTGACGGCGGTCATTGCTCCGCTGCTGTCAAACGCCGTCACCGTGACGCTGTACACCCCCGCCGGATGCGCATTGGTCACCCGCACGATGCCGTTCTGCGGATGGGTTGAAAGCACGCCTTTGAAGCCCGTCGAAGCCGAGACATTGATGCTGACGACATTGCCGGGCGCTGCATTGGGCGTGATCGTCGCGTTGCCGCCCACATTGACGGTCAGGTGCGGGTAACTGCCCAACGTTGGCCGGCCATAGTCTGCCGATTGCCCGCTGCGGGAACTGGCCGCAACGCGCCCACTCGCCAGCGTTACATCAATCAAGCTCAGGCCAATCAAACTCAGGCCAATCAGGACCCGGCTGCGCCTCAACAACAGGTTTTCCAACAGGGAATGTTTGGTAGTCATTGTTTCTTCCTCTCAAGAGCGATTCGGTTCTCGATTGTGTTTGAACCACGGGCGGGATTATGGCGAGGTGCGCCAGGCGGCGGAATGAAGGCTTCTACCCATTTTGGGGTCGGTAGAACTACCTATTTTTCTGGGTAGTTCTACCGATTCGGCGGATTGGCATTAGAGTTTGTCGTGATGATCGAGCGCGAATTTCAGCAGGGCATGGCTGCCCTTGAGTTCCAGTTTGATGCTGATGTTGGCGCGGTGATGTTCGACGGTGCGGATGCTGATGAACAATTCGGCGGCGATGTCTTTGCTGGTTTTGTATTCGCCGATCAGTTTCAGCACGCGGCGTTCGGTCGGCGTCAGATCGTCCACGCCCGGGGGCAGGGGAGTGGAGGCGCGGGCGGCGCGTTTAAGCAGGCTGGTCGAAAGCGCTGGGCTGACGTAGTTCTGTCCGGCGGCGACGGCTTTGATGCCGGCGACGATTTCGGTGATGGCGCTGTCTTTCAAGACATAGCCGGTGACGCCAATGTCCAGGGCTTTATTGAAGATGCGTTCGTCCTTGTGCATGGTCAGAAAGATGACCGCCACGGGCAGCCGTTTGGCGCGGATGGTCTGCATTACGTCAAAACCGTCGCCGTTCGGCATGTCCACATCCAGAACGGCCACCTGCGGCGAGTGCTGTTGCAAAGCGGCGAGCGCCGCCTCGCCGTCATCGGCTTCCGCCAGGATGTTGATGCCGGGATCGGTTTCGATGATTTGGCGCAATCCGCGCCGGAAAATCGGATGATCGTCGGCGATGACGACTGTAATCTCTGATTTCATGGGGAGACACTCCTTTGATCCGGCAAATTCAATTTGATCGTTGTCGTCGTGCCTTGTCCCGGCGCGGAACGCAGCGAATAGACGCCGCCCAGCAGCCGGACGCGCTCTGCCATGCCCAGCAGCCCGAAGCCCCGCCGGGACGAATCGGCGGCCATTGCTTCGGGCGAAAAGCCTTGCCCGTTGTCGTCAACCGTCAGCCTCAGGCTGCGCGTGTCCCGTTCGAGCCTGAACGAAGCCGCTGTCGCCCGGGAATGTTTGACGATGTTGTTCAGGCATTCCTGCGCGATGCGGTAGAGGCTCAATTCGATTTCGTTCGAAAACAGATTATCCACCGGCGCGACTTCAATGGTGAACGCGATCCCGGAAGCTTCCGCAACTTTTTCGACCATTGCTTCCAGCGCGCTGGTCAGTCCAACGCGATCCAGGTGATACGGGCGCAGGTTGTAGGCGATTTCCCGGACTTCGCCCAGCGCGTGTGTGACGGCCTCCGTGATTTCGCCGAATTGCTCTTTTGCCATTGCCGCGTTGCTGGCTACCTGATCGCCCAGAATTGCGCGGTTTTTGATGATCAGCAGATTCTGCCCCAGGCTGTCGTGCAATTCGGCGGCGATGCGTTTGCGCTCGCCTTCCTGCGAAGCCAGCAACTGGCGCGCGAACTGTTCCCGCGCGGCACTCGCTTTCTGCAACTGCGCGATGCGCCGCTGATAAAACATTCCTGCCAGCCCGGCCACGCCGAGCCCCGCCAGAGTCAGAAACCACCAGGTGCGGTAAAACGGCGGCAGCACAACGACGCGCAGGCTTTGTCCGGCGGCGTTCCAGACGCCGTCGCTATTGGCCGCAATGACGCGAAAATTGTATTGGCCGGGCGGCAGGCTGGAGTAATACACAGAACGCCGGGTCCCCGCATCCACCCAGTCAGTGTCCAACCCTTCCAGTTTGTATTTGAATTGGATGGACGCCGGTTTGATGAAGCTAAGCGCGGTATAGCGGATTTCCAGCCCCTGTTGTCCGGGCGCAATCCGAACCGGCTGGCTGAAATCCACCGCCGCGCGATCCAGCAGACAGTCTTCGATAACCACTGGCGGAGGATGCGGGTTTGATTCAATGTTGGCCGGATCAATCACCGCTACGCCCATTTGCGTCGGAAACCAGAGTTTGCCGTCCCGCGTGCGAAAGCCCGCCGGAGACGCGCCGCCGTTGCATTCGGGATTCAGCATTCCGTCGCTTTTGCCGTAGGAAATCGAATTCACCGAGCGGATTTTGCCGTCGGCAAAATCATCAAGCTGCTGTTTGCTGACGCGGTAAATACCCAGGTTGCAACTCATCCAGAAATTGCCGCGCCCGTCCGGCAGAATCTGGAAAACGCCGTTATTAAATAATCCGTCGTTCATCGTGATGCTGACCAGCCGCCCGTCTTTCAACCGGCTCAGTCCTCCGTCATAAGTGCCGATCCAGATTGTGCCCGCTTCATCTTCGTACAAGGCGCGGATGGCTTCGTTGGCCAGCCCATTCTCTTTTTTCCACGAAGTCATCTTTCCATCGGCAAGACAGGTCAGCCCGCTGTAGGTCGCAATCCACAGGTTGCCTTTCCGGTCTTCGAGCAACTTTCGCACGTTATTGCCAGCCAGCCCGTCTTTGACCGTGTAAACCTTCAGTTTGTTGTCGCGGAGATTGAGCAGGCCATTATCAGTTCCCAGCCACAGATTTCCGCTCCGGTCCTCCAAAATTGCCGTCACCGGCTGGCCTTCGCGGGAGAGCAGATACGTAAAATCCTCAAGCTTGCCGTTCTCGATTCTGCCGACTCTGCCGTGCGCGCCGGCCCATAAACGTCCGGCGGCGTCTTCGGCAAAGGCGGTCATCAGCAATTGCGCCAGTTCCGGGTAGAGCGGGAACCGCGTGAAACGTCCGTCCTGATATACCGTCACCCCGCGCACCCAGGTGCCCAGCCAGACGCGCCCGGCGCGGTCTTCATAGATTGGATAAACGTTGTTGTCAGCCAGTCCCTGTTTGTCCGAATAAACCGTAACGACCTGCCTGCTCATCCGCCATAACCCGGCTCCGGTCGTAATCCAGAGAATGCCTTCCCGGTCTTCCAGAATATCCGTGATCCGATTGCCAGCCAGTCCCAGCGGATGAAACCGGCCCCCTTTGAACTGATAGAACCCGTCGTTTGTGCCGAGCCAGAAATTGCCCGCGCGGTCTTCCTTGAAAACTTTGACGACCGCTTTCGGCAGGCCGTCTTTTTCGGTATACAGCCTGGGCGAACCATTTTGCAGTCGAATCAGGCCGGCTTCCGTGCCGATCCATAAAACGCCCAGGCGGTCTTCGTAAGCGCAGTGAACAATCGTGGTCGCGGGGATCTTCAGCATGCGGTAGCTGAGCGCAATCGCGTCACCCAGCTTGTGCGGCCCTGTTTGCCCGAAATCCCAGGCACCGCCTTTTCGCTCGCCGTAGCCGAAAACTTTGTGCGGGCTGGGCAGCGGCGGCAGGTACGGAACAAATCGTTCCCCTTCGCGGCGGACAAATCCGTGAAAGGTGGTGACCAGCAAATTGCCTGTTTCATCCTGTTCAATGCCGGTCACGATGTCATCCGGCAAGCCGTCCTTCACTCTGTAGACGGTGCAGTTGCCCGGCTTGAACTTGATCAATCCGCCGCCTTCGGTTCCCAGCCAAAGCGCTCCCTGAGTGTCTTCGTACAGTGCGACAAAGCGATTGCTGGATAATTCCCTGGTATTGGCCGTATTGAAAACCGTAAAACGCACGCCGTCATAGCGCACCAGGCCATCCAGCGTCGCCATCCACAAATAACCATCCCGTGTTTGAATGATTGAAAACAATGTGTTGTTTGGCAGGCCGTTGTCCGTGCTCCAAACGTCAAAGCGGTATTGCGCGTGCGCCAGGCCGTGGCAGCTCGCAAACAGAAGGAGAGACTGGAAAATCCGGTTTACGGCGCGGGGAAAACGCATAGACTCGATTTACACCGGTTCAGTAAGGTTTCGAACTTCCTTTATCGCAGCGTGAACGGTCACGCTCAGAGCTTAAACCTGGATGTTTTCAACAAGGGAATGATCCGTCCACCGGAATTCGGCGAACTATAAATCAGCCCGGTAAGTCTGTAAATTCTGGGAAATTGGTACGCGTCCGGGATGCGGTCGCTGCCTGGTATGACTTCGAAGGGAAGGGCGATACGCCTGGCTGAAGGGGTTGGCAATTGACCATTGTCCGGCATCTGGCCCCGTATTTCCTGTTGCCGGACAATGGTCAATCTTTTTTCAAATCAGGGCAGTGGTTCAGAGCAGTGAGGCAGTTGATTGGATCGCGGACGTTCCGTCCGCGCTAGTCCGCATTGGATCGCGGACGTTCCGTCCACGATCCAATCTGGCAACCTGCCCAGACACAGCCATCACCCAAATCATTTTCCCCTGTCGGAGAGGGAAAGCTTTTCGTGATGATCCTACTTGGCTTCCGCTTCCTGAGAACCGCCTTGCTCGCCGCGTTGAAATGAAGAGAGCATGGCGACTCCCGCGACGACCAGATTGGCGACAATGACGGGAGGGGCTTTGATGATGATGCCGTAGCCGATCCAGAGCACCGCCGCCAGCGCCTGAATGCGACGCAAGGAGGCGGGACGGCGGAAAAAATACGAAGCGGCAAACACGGCGGTTGCGACCCATCCAATCCACTCAAACAAGGCTCACCTCCAATTGGCCTGCGGTCTGCGCAAATGCTTTGGGCGCAATTGGGCGGATGGTCAGCCAGTCGGTTTTGACCTTGTCCCATTCCTGAATCTGCAAGCCGTAGGATTCAAACAGCAGGCGGATGCTCAGCGGATCGGTTACGCCGACAATTTCTTCCAGCACGGGAATCAGCGGGCTTAGCGCGTCTTCGCTGAGGATCGAGCGTTTGGCGATGGGCGCGATGTACTTGTTTTCGGAAACCGCGACGGTGAATCCGTCGCAGCGATTGACGTGCAGCATGACGTGAACGTCGGAACTGCCGTCGCCGACATAAACGACGTGATCAGGACTCAGTTGAAGTTGCGTTTGCAATTCATCGAGCACTGCGACTTTGCCGTAGCCCGCGGGGACGCGAACGATGGATTCGATTTCGCCGGTTTGCGGATGATAGCGAAAGCGCGTGCCGAAGATATGATCCGCCGGCACGATGCCTTCCAGCGCGGACTGAACGACTTCTTCAGGCGCCGCCGAAATTACGTAAAAGGAAAAGTGGTGTCCTTCGATTCCGCCGCTTAAGATTTGCGGCAGCAGGTGGATGTTTTGTTTCAGCCGGATTCGCTTTCCAACCTCGGTCAAATGCTCTTTGCGGACACGGCGGAATTCGGGATCGTGCAGCAGCAGATAGGCAAGTTCGCCGCCCTGTTGCACCAGATTGATCCGCGCCATTCCGGCGACGCGTTCTTCAAAATCAGAAATTCCCAGCAGTTCACTCAACACAAACCCCGAATCATTGAAACTCAAGGTCTGATCGAAATCGCTAGCAAATAGATAGTTCTTCATTTTTTGTTTTGTACCTCTTTGATGGCAGCAAAAGCGCTGCGGATAAAAGCCGGTTCAGTATAGCGAAGGCAAACCACATAGTACGTTCGCGAACTTAAATCGGCCTTTAATTGGCGCTAATTCGATCAAGAATTTGCCAACCGGTTGATGAAGTCCGCAACTTCGATGCCGGAGGCGGATCTGGCGCGGCGAGGAGTGTCGAAAGGTTTATTTCACAATAGTTTCAGCCAAACCAGGAAGGACCAAAAGGGTTAGGAAGAATCTGCCAGCGGTTCTCTCAGGCTTCGGAAATGTCGGCGAAACAGGGTGTCGAGACAAAAATGTTGTCAAGTGAGAGATTTGAAAAACTAATGAATTCAACTGGAATGATTACCAGATTTCGTGCAGCTTTTCGGCGGAAATGTTTCTGCCGCAGAGCAGAACCACGACACGTTTGCCTGCGAAAGCCGCTTGTTTTTTCAATAAAGCCGCCAGCGCGACACCGGCCGCGCCTTCGACAATCCAGCGCTCTTTTTCGATCAGCAGGCGCATCGCTTGTTTGATTTCCTGTTCGGAAACCAGCACGTGATCGTCAATCAGGTCGCGGCACATCGCGAACGTAATCGAATCCGGTTCAAGTCCTCCCGCAGTGCTGTCTGAAATGGTTGGCTGTTCCGGGCAATCGAAAATGCTTCCGGCTTTCAGGCATTCGTGCATGACCGGCGAATTCTCCGGCCAGCATCCGACGATGCGCGTTCGCGGGCTGATCGCCTTCAGATAAGTCGCGATGCCGGAAATCAGTCCGCCGCCGCCGACGGTGACGAACACCGCGTCAATGTCGGCAAGCTGCCGATGAAGTTCAACGCCGATGCTTCCCTGTCCGGCAATGACTTTGGCATCGTTGTAGGGCGAGATGAAAACCTGCCCGTTCTGTTTGGCCGTTTCGCGGGCTTTCAATTCCGCTTCCAGCGGGTCGTCGCTGTAAAAGATGGGCTCGCCGCCGAGCAGTTTGATCAAACTCAGCTTGGCTTCGGAAACGCCGTGCCGCATGAACACCTGCGGCGTAACGCCGACGCGCTGCGCCGCGTGGCAAACGGCAATGCCGTGATTGCCGTTGGAAGCCGTGACGATGCCGCGTTCCAGTTCCTCATAAAACAGTGAAAGAATCCGGTTGGTCGCGCCACGTAGTTTGAATGAGCCCGTGTGCTGCAAGTGTTCCAGCTTCAGCCAGACATCGCAGCCGGTGATTTCGCTCAGTTGAAGCGAGCGGTCAAGCGGCGTTTGCCGAACCAACTGGCGGATTCGGACCTCAGCTTCCAGAATGTCATTAGCGGAAATCATGGTTTGTGCCGGGTTATGTTGGTTTGTGTTGCCGGTTTGTTTGAACGCTTTATCGTCTCTGTCGCGGGCATTCTACTTCTTTCCACTCGCCGGGCTGAAGTTCGCCAAGTTCCCATTGACCGATTTTTTCGCGAATCAACCGTAACGTGGGATGGCCAACCGCCGCCGTCATCCGCCGGACCTGCCGGTTGCGGCCTTCGGTGATCGTCATTCGCAACCAGGCCGTGGGAATGCTTTTGCGCTCGCGAATCGGCGGCACGCGCGGCCAAAGGTTTGGTTCTTCAATCAACTCCACTTTTGCCGGTCGCGTAACTCCGTCGTTGAGCGGAACGCCTTTGGCTAGTTGTTTGATGGTTTCTTTGTCGGGAATTCGTTCGACTTGAACCAGGTAGGTTTTCGGTAATTTGTGTTTTGGATCAGCAATTTGATGTTGAAGCCAGCCGGCATTGGTCAGCAGCAGCAAGCCTTCGCTGTCGTAATCCAATCTCCCGGCGGCATAAACATCAGGGATTCTGATGAAGTCGGAGAGCGTCGCGCGGCCGGATTCATCTGTGAACTGGCACATCACCTGAAAGGGTTTGTTAAAGAGGATCAGCCGATTCATGAGTCAAGAAACCTTGCAGTACGTGAGCGTAAGCGAGCGCCCAAGGCCGCTCGCCTACGCTCACGTACTGCAAGTGGTATTTACTTCCTCACCGTAGCCAGTGCGTCGTCAATCGTCTTGATGGCGAAATCGCACTGATCTTTGTCAATCACCAGTGGCGGCGACAATCGGATCGTGCTTTGGCCGCAGCCGAGCGTGATCAGGCCGCGATGGAAGCATTCCAGTTCGACCTGATGCTGGGCTTCGATGTGCGGCTCTTTGGTCGCGCGGTCTTTGACCAGTTCGATGCCGATCATCAAGCCTTTGCCGCGCACATCGCCGATGATGGAGTGTTTGTCCATCAAGGCTGTCAGCCCTTCCAGCAAGTACGCGCCCATCCTGGCGGCGTTTTCGATCAATCCGTCTTCCAGCAATTCCAGCGTCGCCAGCGAAGCCGCAATCGCCACTGGATTGCCGCCAAAGGTTGAAGCGTGCGCGCCCGGCGACCAGTTCATCAGATCTGCGCGGGCAATGACCGCGCTTAACGGCAGGCCGGAAGCGATGCCTTTGGCCGAAGTCAGAATGTCGGGGACAAAATCGAAATGCTCCGACGCGTACATTTTCCCTGTGCGGCCGAAGCCGGATTGGACTTCGTCTGCGATGACCAGAATGCCGTGGCGGTCGGCGATTTCACGGATGGTTCGCAGGAAGGACGCGGGCGGGACAACATAGCCGCCTTCGCCCTGAATCGGTTCAATGACGATGGCGGCGCACTCTTCCGCCGGGATGGTGGTTTTGAAAAGCAGGTCTTCGATGATGCGGGCGCAGTGGGGGCCTTTCGCTTCCTTCGCGCCGCAGGTTTCCTGCGTCAGGTTGTAGGGGCAGCGGTAGCAGTTGGCGTAGGGGATGTGCGTGACATCCAGCGCCTGCGGGCCGAAGCCTGCGCGTTGCTTGAATTTGCTCGCCGTCAACGACAACGCGCCCATTGTGCGTCCGTGAAACGCTCCGAAAAAGGCGATCAACTTCTGGCGCCGCGTCGAATACATCGCCAGCTTGACTGCGCCTTCGACGGCTTCCGCGCCGGAGTTGCCGAAATGCACGCGCTTTTCGGCGTCGCCGGGCGCAAGTTTGCTGAGCTTTTCCGCCAGCTTGGGCATGGCGGGAAAGTAATAATCCGCCGAACAGATGTGCAGAAATTCGTCCACCTGTTTTTTGATGGCTTCGACGACGTGCGGATGCGAGTGGCCTGTCGAACAGACGGCGATGCCGGCATTGAAATCCAGAAAGAGATTGCCGTCCACGTCTTCGATCATCGCGCCTTTACCCTGCTTGATGACCAGCGGATAGGGGCGCGTGTAAGACGGCGAAATGTATTTGGCATCGTGCGCGACAACCTGTTCGGCGACAGGGCCGGGCAATGCGGTTTTAATGACGGGGAGCTTCGCGGTTTTCAGTTCTGCTGTAGCTTGCATGTTTTCTACCTCCAAAGTGTTCGCATCTGGGTTGGGAATTGACGCTGATCACAGGTCGGCGAATCTGCTTCGGCGCGAAGCAGATTCAAACCTGCAGGATCCGTGACCAGGTTGTTACCGGGTTGGCTGGGCGAAAAGGGGGCTAGTCCGCGAAAAGGTTTTTTCGGGATAGGAGCGGGACTTGGTGAATGATGAAGATAGAGCCTTGTTTCATGATTTGAGGAAACGGCTGGCGCGGAAATTACTTTCTGCGCCAGCGCATGCCGTCTTTTGTGTCTTCGAGAAGAATGCCCATGTCGGTCAGTTGATTGCGAATTTCGTCTGAGCGGACGAAATTTTTGGCTTTGCGCGCGGCCTGGCGTTCGTCAATCAGCGCTTGAATTTCGGAATCAAGAATTTCTTTTTTGACTTCGCCAAAAATGCCGAAGACCGAATCAAAGCGATTAACGGCATTGAGCAAGGTCACTTTGTCGTCTGCTTTAATTGCGCCTGTGGCGATGGAAGAGTTGGTTTCGCGAACGAAGTCGTGAATGGCGGCCAGTGCTTCGGCTGTGTTCAGATCATCATCCATCGCGTCTTCAAACAGCTTCAATGACAATTCAGTCATTCTGGCGATGGCTGGCGTCGAGCCTTCTTCGGCCTGAACTTCGGTCAGGCGTTTTTTGAAATCGTTTAGCCGGGCGACGGTGCCTTCGGCGCCGCGCAACCCGTCGAGCGTGAAGTTGAGTTGTTTGTGATGCGGAGCCGACAACAGCAGATAACGAATTGCGCGCGGCGTGTATCCTTCCTTCACCAGATCGCGAAAAGTAAAGTAATTGCCCAGGCTCTTGGACATTTTCTTTCCCTCGACCATCAGGAATTCGGCATGCACCCAGTATCGAACGAATGGTTTGCCCGTGGCCCCCTCGGATTGGGCAATCTCGTTTTCGTGGTGCGGGAAGACCAGATCAACGCCGCCCGCGTGTATGTCGAAGGTTTCGCCAAGCGCTTTCATGGACATGGCGGAGCATTCGATGTGCCAGCCAGGCCGTCCCTGTCCCAGTTCGGTTTCCCAGAACGGCTCACCGGGTTTGACGGCTTTCCATAAGACGAAGTCACGAGCGTTTTCCTTGGCTTCGTATTCGTCTGAATCCACTCGCTCACTGGCCCCGGTGACATTGCCCTCGAAATTCATCTTCGACAATTTGCCATAGCCGTTGAAGGAATTGATGCGAAAGTAGGTTGATCCATCTGAACTGTATGTATGACCATTGGCGTCCAGCCGTTTGATGATCTCAACCATTTCCGGGATGTGATCCGTCGCGCGCAGGATCTGTTCCGGTCGTTCAGCGCCAAGGGCATCGAAATCTTCCAGAAAATATTGCGTGTAGATTTCCGTGTAATCGTGCAGGCTCTGTCCATTTTCGACCGATTTTTTGATGATTTTGTCATCCACGTCGGTGATGTTCATGACGTGATGAACCTGAAAGCCTTTGAACTTTAGATAGCGCCGCAACAGATCGGAAAACAGAAAGGTGCGGAAATTGCCGATGTGCGCGAAATCATGAACCGTCGGTCCGCAAACATACAGGCGGACTTTATTCTCTTCGAGCGGTTTGAATTCCTCGACTTGATTGGTCAGGGTGTTATAGAGCTTCAACATTGGATGATAAGTTTTATTCGAGAAAGGTTGACGTCTTGAGCCGAAAAGGCAGTGTATTGAAGCGGCTGCGAAATTGTCAATTCAGGCTGAAAGTAATAAAAATGCCTCGCCCGGTGGAAGTGGCGGGCAAGGCATCGTTTGGGAAAATTTTGAGAAACGAGTTCTTATTGCACTCGGCTGACCTTCTCGGCTTGCTTGCCTTTCGGCCCCTGCACCAGCTCGTACTCGACCCACTGTCCTTCGTCGAGCGTCTTAAAGCCATCCATGTCAATTGCCGAAAAGTGGACGAAAACATCGCCACTGCCATCGGGTTGTTCAATGAAGCCATAACCTTTTGCATTATTGAACCACTTAACCTTGCCTTGTTTCTTTTCTGCCATGGTGAAAGTACCTCCTGGGGTTTACCGGGTTAACGAGTTTTCCGTGACGACGGTCCGCTCGTTTGATTACTAAAGCCCGCTTGCTTTGGCGCTCAACGCTCGCTTCCTAAGCTTTCTTCCAAACTTCAGGGGTGAAACTGATGCCTGGATCTTGCGGGGCATACAGACTCAAAGCAAAAAGCCGCAATTGAAACCAAAAAACTGACTTCGGTTCCGATGGCGGCCTTCACTCTGAGATGGATTGGGGTTAACACAACAAAACTACTGTTATTCGTACCTGCTACTAATTGTGCATTGGGCTGCGCCGGAAATTGGCGCGGTGACAAACACGGCGCGCATACTACTTAACACCTTTTTTACTGTCAAGCCGCGAAATGAATTTTGGCTAAGATTGGCAAATCTTTTATTATCAATTCGATTCCGGTGCGAGATGCCGCTGGCCTGAATCCGTGGCGATAAATTCTGCGCGAGTGATGGCGTAATAATCGGCGAACACATCCGATTATTGATTGTTCGCTCTTTGGCAAAAAAATGGCGGCGGGATTCTTGCGAATCCCACCGCACCGAGGGCTTTGCTGGGATGAAAACTCTAAAAGACCAAGGAGAACTCTAAAACTAAAATCAAATTTGATTAACAATATGGATGCTGCGAAATCGCAAAGAAACTAGCAACTTCGGTGCCGGGAATATTGGATGTCTTAACTACCAGTTTAATCATTAAGTCTCAGTAAGTTAGCACTTATCCCATAAACTCAAACTGAGACGTTTTTGCGAAAGATTGGATTAATGTCCATTTTTTCGTATCCAGGGTATGGGTAATTCTGATGTCGTAAAAAAGGGAGGCCTGGGAAAGATGTACATGATTGTGGGCGCTGTCGAAAATGGAAATTTCAGACTTGGTGGGAACTTTGTTGGCGGGCTGAAGTCTAACCCGCTGTCACCAAATACAAGCGCAAGGCGTGAAGCTGAAGCGAAATTGACCGACCCATTTTGAAGAAGTGGCCAGTTGCCAGTACACATTGCCAGCGAGCATAATTCCGAATCAATGAAATCGCTGAGCAAGGAAGACGGTCACAAAGGAGCGTGGGCGCGCATGCTTGCCGAGAAAGAAGCATTGCTGGTTGCCGGACTGGACGAGTTCGGGTCTGCCGAATTGACGGCGGAACAGGATGTTCCGCGCGCCGTTCAGACCTGTCCTTACGAAGTGAAGCTGGTCGCCCGGTTAAAAGATGGCGAGATGGGAGCTTTCGACGAGTTGGTGGCGGAGTATCAGTCGCTGGTTTACGCATTGTCGTTTCGGATCCTGGGCGACGCTGAAGATGCGCGGGACGCGACGCAGGAGACATTTTTGAAAATCTATCGCCACTTCGCCCGATTTCGCGGGGAGGCGAGTTTGAAAACCTGGATTTGCCGCATCGCCATCAATCAGGCGCGGAGCACGGAACGGTGGTGGCGCCGCCGGCATCGTGGCAGTACCGCTTCGCTGGATGCGCCACTTGGCTGTAATGATGAAGATGATCGCTCCATCGGCGATGTGTTGGAAAGTGAGACTGTATCTCCGGAAGCCGAGGCGCTGTCAAAGGAGCGGGGCAAGCACATTGAAGCCGGTCTGGTTGGACTGAAGAAGGATTTTCGCATCGCAGTGATTTTGAGAGATATTGAAGGATTGAGTTACGAAGAGATTGCCTACGTCACGGAAGTTTCAGTCGGCACGGTCAAATCCCGCATCGCTCGCGGACGAGAGATGTTGCGGGAGGCCATACAAAAAAACGAGAAGATACGGGAGATACGATCGGTTCCAGTTTGGAACCGATGAGGTTTCTGGCGGCGCTGTTCATCGTGAGCGCAATTTTCGACGCTCATAGCCGATGGGTCGGCGAAGTAGAAGTGAACCAAAGATGGGTCAGCAACAACCGATTTTTGGTTCTTTGACCACGCGCTCACGATGAGCAGCGCCGCCAGAACATAACAACAGATCGAGGGATCTGAAATTCGAGAAGCCATGATTTGTCGAGAATTTTCATTGCTCTATTCGGCACAGGTTGACGGACACGCGGACGAACGCGAGCAACTGGCGTTGCAGCGCCACCTGCGCGAGTGTGCCAGTTGCCGCCGCCGAGCCGCCGAACTCCGCAGCTTGAGGTCCGAGCTGCAAGCATTGGAAACGCCACAACCGAAAGGGAATTTGACCGCGCAGCTTCAAGCTGCTCTGCGTGTTGAAGCGCGCGTCCACGAGCGTGTCAAACGCAGTCGCGCCGATCTGATGGATGCCTGGCGGACGCGGCTGTTTTCACAAGGCGTTGGCGCGCTGGTTTCAATGGGAATGTTTGTTCTGACACTGGCTGGCGTGATGCAGCCTGCATATCGCACTCTGGCTCTGGCCAGAGCCGCCACGGAAGTGATTCTGGAAGAAGAAGAAATTGACCCCGATATCCGGCTGAAGGTTTTGCTGCTGCAGCCGCCGCCGCCGCCGATTTTTACGCCGAGCGGGGAATTGCTGAATCTGGGAGCCGGTCTGGCCGAAGGCGACGAAATTATCGCCACGGTTAAAGTCAGCAAGGATGGCCGGGCGTCCATTAACGAAATTCACGGTGCTCCCCACGACCCGGCGTTAGTCACCCGGTTTTCAAGCGCGATGACCCAGCAGGCAAGCTTCCAGCCGACTCGTCGCGCACAGGCCACCAGCGCCGAAGCCGTTGTCATTCTCAGCAAGGTTGACATCAAAGCCAACATTTCCGGCTAAATTGGCTTATTCATCAATGATCGTCTGAGGTTTTCTGGACGCGGATTGTTTACGCGAACAATCGCCAGGGAAATCTCTGTCCTCAAAACGGGCAGCAAGCCAATGGCGGCTTTGCTGGAATGCCGAAGTGTGCCTGAATTATAACCAGCCGGAGCGGCAGGGAGAATAACTATGAGTGAGAGGAAAAGTACCGCCACGCCTTTGATCAACGTCACGCCATTGATTGACGTGCTGTTGGTGCTGCTGATCATCTTTATGGTCATCAGTCCAGCCCGGCCCGGCCGATTTGAAACGAAGATACCTGAAAAAGCTCCGCCCAATGCGGAGATGGAGAGCGAATTGAGTCTGGTTGTCTCGCTGAATCGAGACGGCGGCTATCAACTGAATTCTCAGCCTGCCGCCACACTGACCGAACTGGATGCATTATTGCACCGTGCGCTGGATGGCCGCCCGGAAAGTCTCAAGGCCGTTTTCATCAAGGCGCCGCGCGTGTCGCACTACGGCGAGATCATCAAAGTGATTGATGTGATGAAAGCCGCCGGCAGCGCTCCCATCGGCATGCAAATCGAAAACCTGGACTGAGCCGCGCCCGGATTTCAACTCTCAAACTTCATCTTCAAACTCGCAATCCATCGGTGGATCGTCATAACTTGCCGCGCCCAAAACGCGGCCCAACAAGGAGAAACAAAGATGTTCGACGTATTAGTTGAATCAACCAGAGGCAAACGGGACAAACGCGCCCGACGGTATTTCGTCTTGACGACCATGATTTATGCGGTGGCCCTGATCGCATTAGGCGTGGGAACGATCATCGGCTTCAGCCCGGCGCTGGCCGAAGAATATTCATTGCGGGCGATGCTCACGCCGCCAGTGCCATTCGAAGCGACTCCGCCGCCCATGCTCACACCAAATGTTTCCCAAGCGGATGCGCGCCCGGATGTTTTCGCGCCTCCGACCGAACCTGCGAAAGACATCCTGCTGCCTGATGAAGCCGGCAGAATTCCGGTTCGTGTTTCTCACCTCGCCGCCACAAACAGTGGATTGCCGCCTTGCCATGGTTGCTCTGGCGGGGTTGGGCTGCCTAAGGGACTGGCGGGAGAAGGCGATCCGCCGCCCGCGCCGCCCGAACCGAAACCAACGCCCAAGCCGGAACCGACGCCAACGCCGCAAATCAAAACGGGGCCCAGCAAAGTTTCCGAAGGCGTTTTGCAGGGCAGAGCAATCAACAAAGTGCCGCCGGTTTATCCGCCAATCGCCAAAGCGGCACGCGCCGCCGGACCGGTTCAGGTTGTGGTGACGATTTCCGAAGAAGGCCGTGTGATCGAAGCCTATGCCGCAAGCGGTCATCCACTGCTCAGAACCACCTCTGTCGAAGCCGCCCGCCGGTGGATGTTCAAACCGACGCTGCTCAGCAATGTTCCTGTCAAGGTGCAGGGGGTGCTGACATTCAACTTTACACTTCAATAAAGAAAAAATTGCAGCAGGCGAAACACAAGGCTGGTGGTGCCCCGTGCATCGCCAGCCTTGTGTTTGATGAATCAACGCAGCGGCAACCCACCAATACATTCGGCGATTTCGCGCACCCGCGCCAGGCCCGGTCGCTCACGAAAATGGCGAACCCAATGCCGCAATTTTTCCGATTTTGGGTACTGTACAAGCGGGCAAAGCGCACGTTAATATCCGGCTCGAAAGTTGAAAAGATTACTGAATCGTTGTTCCCGCTTTATGAAAGTCTGATGCGCTTGATCGCCCATAAAAGTCAGGCAGAGTTCTGATTTGCCCTAATTATCCACACAAAGGGCGTGTCCAAAGATCAGGCAAAGCGAATTTCCTCGCGTTAACCCAACTCCAATAACAACAGCGGCATTTTCCCCATTTCATTCTTTCATCCCCTGCCAGTTCAGATAAATGCTGCTGAATCAATTAACACCTGTTTAGACAATGGGAGGGCTTTTCATGCCGGAAATGTTTTCGAAAATAAGGCAAGTCGCCGGGCGCTTCGGCTACACAATATTAATCACTGTTTTTGTTTGCGTGCTGATCGCGGCGCTGGTCAAACCGTCGTCGTCGAAGGCGGCGGGCGATGGGTACTGGCATACGAACGGAAATCAAATTCTGGACGCCAACAACCAGCCGGTACGAATTGCAGGGGTCAACTGGTTCGGATTTGAAACGGGTAATTACGTAGTTCACGGCCTGTGG
This sequence comes from Heliomicrobium sp., assembly GCA_021155085.1. GTDB lineage: Bacteria > Acidobacteriota > Blastocatellia > RBC074 > RBC074 > RBC074. The sequence goes on from JAJNQA010000054.1 coordinate 55,053, forward strand.
ACTCGCGGTTACAAAAGCATGCTCGACCAGATCAAAAGCCTGGGGTACAACACCATTCGGCTGCCCTACAGCAACCAACTTTTCGATGCGGGCAGTATGCCAAACAGCATAGATTTCAGCAGGAACCCTGACTTGGTTGGCCTGACCGGCTTGCAGATTATGGACAAGGTCGTGGAGTACTGCGGCCAAATCGGGTTGCGCATCATTCTGGACCGCCATGCCATCAACGCCGGGCAGTTATCGGAGCTTTGGTACAACGGCAATTATCCCGAATCGCGCTGGATCAGCGACTGGCAGATGTTGGCAACACGCTACAACGGCAACACGACGGTGGTTGGCGCGGATTTGCACAACGAACCTCATGGTCCTGCCTGCTGGGGGTGCGGCAATCTGAATCTGGATTGGCGGCTGGCGGCGGAGCGCGCCGGCAATGCGATTCTGGCGGTCAATCCGAACTGGCTGATTTTTGTCGAAGGCGTCGAACAATATAACGGCGACTTTTACTGGTGGGGCGGAAACCTGATGGGCGCGGCGGCGCATCCCATCCGGCTGAACGTCCCGAACCGGCTGGTCTATTCGGCGCACGATTATCCGGCGTCGGTGTATCCGCAGAACTGGTTCAACGCGCCGAACTATCCGAACAATCTGCCCGGGATCTGGGAATCACACTGGGGTTATCTGCATCACAACAATGTCGCGCCGGTGCTGGTCGGCGAATTCGGCACGAAACTGCTGACTACTTCCGACACACAATGGTTCGACACGATGATCAGTTATCTGGGCGCTGGCGTGAACGGTTTCAACTGGACTTTCTGGTCGTGGAATCCAAACTCCGGCGACACGGGAGGGATTTTGCAGGACGATTGGAACTCCGTGCATTTGCCGAAGCACAACCGGCTCGTCCCAATTCAATTTGCGTTCGGCCAACCCGGGCCAACACCGACGCCAACCGCGACACCGACGCCAACACCGACGCCAACACCGACGCCAACTCCAACGGTGACTCCGACCCCCACGCCAACCGCGACTCCCACACCCACGCCTGCGCCCAATGGGCAATGTTCGGTGACTTATGTCGTGCGCGATAACTGGGGATCGGGTTTCGTCGCGGATGTGACGTTCACGAACAACACCGGCGTATCCTTGAGCGCCTGGACACTGGCTTGGATGTTCACCGGCAATCAGCAGATCACGAATATGTGGAACGGTACGCCCGCGCAAAGCGGACAGAACGTCACCGTTCGCGATGCCGGATGGAATGCCAATGTCGCAAATGGCGGAACGGCGGTTTTCGGCTTCCAGGCAAACTACAGCGGAGCGAATGCCACGCCGATCAACTTCCGGTTGAACGGAATCGTGTGCAGCGTCAACGGTGGCGGACCGACGCCAACGCCAACGCCAACGCCAACGCCAACGCCAACGCCAACGCCAACGCCGACGCCGACGCCGACGCCAATGCCGACGCCGACGCCAACGCCGACGCCAACGCCAACGCCAACGCCGACGCCGACGCCGAGCGGGCAATGCGTGGTTCGGTATGTGGTTGATAATGACTGGGGCAGCGGCTTTGTCGCGAATATTACGTTCACGAACAATACCGGTGCGGCGCTGAGCGGCTGGCAAATGACCTGGTCGTTCGCCGGCAATCAGCAGATCACCAATTTGTGGAATGGTGCGCTGTCGCAGAGCGGCCAGTCGGTGACGGTTGGACACGCGGCGTGGAATAACAATGTTCCGAACGGCGGGTCCGCCTCATACGGATTCCAGGCCGGGTACAGCGGCGCGAATGCCAGGCCCACGAATTTCCGGCTGAATGGCACGCTTTGCGCCATTCAATAAATCCGTTAGTCGTCCCGCCTTCAAGCGGAAGACTTCTGTCATGACCGATTCCGGCTGAAGCCGGGACCACGAAGCGATGCCTGATGCGGGGTTGATTACTCTTGCATCAGGCATTACTTTGTCAGCTATGACGAGTCGTTTAATACACCCATTCCCAGATGAACTCCCCGAACAACTGCGCGACCGGTTGCGCAGAATGCTGGTGCGTGTGGACGAACTCCGTTCCCTGGCCGCCAGCCCGAATGCGCCCAATGTATGGACGCCGCCGGTGGATGTGTATGAAGAAGAGGACTCCGTGCTGGTTCGGCTGGAGGTCCCTGGCGTCACATTCGATCACATGCGCGTCAAGTTGCTGGACAACGTGTTGAAAATCGAAGGGCGAAAGGATCGCGCGACGCCAACCGGCAAATTGTTGCCGGAAGAAGAACGTCCGATTCGCTTTCTTTGTCTTGAACGCGGATACGGTAACTTTGCCTTAAACGTCGCGATCAAGTGGCCGGTTGACGCCGAAAACGTGACGGCGCAACTTGCCAACGGCGTGCTGGAGATTCGGCTGCCCAAAACCAGGACTTGTGGCAGAGAAATCACGATTCCAATTACTGAATAAAGGTTTGTTCGTGGTCAGTTGTTCGATGTTCTTTGCAAATGGCCACTGACCGCTGATCATCAATCACCAAATTATGGCTACAACTGCTGAACAAGAAGAAAAAGAACTGAAAGCGCCTGAGACACAGGACGAGCAAGTAAAAATCCCTGAAACCCTGCCGGTTTTGCCGCTGCGCGACATCGTCATCTTTCCCTTTATGATCGTGCCGCTGTTTGTCAGCCGCGAACGTTCGATCAAAGCGGTGGATCAGGCCCTGGCGGAAAATCGAATGATTCTGCTGGCCGCGCAGAAAAATCCAGATAATGAGGAGCCGCAGACAGGCGATCTGTATGACGTGGGCACGGTGGCGATCATCATGCGAATGCTGAAACTGCCCGATGGCCGCATACGCATTCTGGTGCAGGGCATCGCCCGCGCAAAGATCAATTACCTGGAAGAGCCCTCCGGGTTTTTGCAGGCGCGCGTCGAAGAGTTAAAAGAAACGCCGCCGCCCCAAGGGTTGGAATTGGAAGCCTTGACGCGCAATGTCCGCTCGGCGCTGGATAAATCGGTTGCGCTCGGCAAAAACGTCTCGCCCGAAGTGATGGCCATCGTGACCACGGTCGAAGAACCTGCACGCCTTGCGGATTTGGCGGCTTCCAACCTGGAACTGAAGGTCGAAGATGCGCAGACCGTTCTGGAACTGCTCGATGTCATTCCGCGCCTGCACCGCGTTAACGAACTGCTGGCCAAGGAAATCGAGGTGTTGACCGTCCAGCAGGAGATCAACTCCCAGGCCAAGACCGAAATTGACCGCTCGCAGCGCGAGTTTTATCTGCGCCAGCAATTGAAGGCGATTCAGAGCGAACTCGGCGAAGGCAACGAACTGGCCGAAGACATCGCCCAATACCGCGAGAAGATGGGCAAGGCCAAAATGCCCAAAGCCGTCGAAGAAGAAGTGGATCGCCAATTGAAGAAGCTGGAACGGATGCATCCGGACGCGGCGGAAACCGGAACGCTGCGCAACTGGCTGGACATTATGGTGGCGCTGCCGTGGGCGAAATCGTCCAAGGAGAATCTGGATTTGAAGAAAGCCCAGGAGATTCTGGACGAGGATCATTACGGCCTGGAAAAAGTCAAAGAACGCATCATCGAAGCCCTCGCCGTCCGCAAGATCAAAGACAAACCGAAAGGCTCGATCCTTTGTCTGGTCGGCCCGCCCGGCGTCGGTAAAACCTCGCTTGGCCGTTCGATTGCCCGCGCGATCAACCGCAAATTCGTCCGCTTATCGCTGGGCGGCGTTCACGACGAAGCCGAAATTCGCGGCCATCGCCGCACCTACGTCGGCGCGATGCCGGGCCGCATCATTCAATCCATCCAGCAAGCCGGAACGAACAATCCGCTGATCATGCTGGACGAAATTGACAAGGTCAGTTCGGATTTTCGCGGCGACCCGTCATCGGCGTTGCTGGAAGTGCTGGACCCGGAACAGAACAACAGCTTCCGCGACAACTACCTGAACGTGCCCTACGACCTGTCGAACACCATGTTTATGACGACCGCCAACGTGCTGGAAACCATCCAGCCCGCGTTGCGCGACCGCATGGAAGTGATTCGCCTGTCGGGCTATACCGAAGAAGAAAAGCTGCAAATCATCCTGCGCCACCTGCTGCCGAAACAGATGGAAGAAAACGGCATCAAGCCGGAGCACCTGCACATCAGCGAACAAGCCCTGCGTGATGCCATTGCCAAATACACGCGCGAATCCGGCCTGCGCCAGCTTGAACGCGAAATCGGCAAAATCTGCCGCAAAATCGCCCGCCGCGTGGCCGACGGCAACACCGAGCAGGTCAAAGTCACCATCAAAAACCTGCATGATTTTCTGGGCGTGGCCAAAGTTGAAATCGAGGAGATGCTCAAACACGATCAGATCGGCGTGGCGACCGGCCTGGCCGTGACGGCGACCGGCGGCGACATCCTGTTCATCGAGGCCCTGACGATGAAGGGCAAAGGCATGCTGCAACTGACCGGGCAGCTCGGCGACGTGATGCGCGAATCGGCCCAGGCGGCCTACTCCTTCGCCAAGTCGCGCGCCAAGGAACTGGGCATTGACGAAGACATCTTCACCAAGACCGACATCCATTTGCACATCCCCGAAGGCGCAATTCCCAAAGACGGCCCTTCGGCGGGAATCACCATGGCGACGGCGCTGGTGTCGGCGTTGTCCAAACGCCCGATTCACAAACACGTCGCCATGACCGGCGAAATCACCCTGCGCGGCAACGTGTTGCCCATTGGCGGCGTGAAAGAAAAAGTGCTGGCCGCGCACCGCGCGCACATCACCAAAATCCTGCTGCCCGCGCTGAATAAAAAAGACATGGAAGACGTGCCGCCCGAACCTCAGCGCGACATGGAATTCGTCTTCGTTGAAAACGTCCAGCAGGTTCTCAATGAAGCCTTGCTGCCCGCGGCAGCGAAGACCGGCGAGAACGGCCAGGCAGCCTCCGCAACGAACGGCAAACGCAAAACACAAATTGCACTTGCCGAGAAAAAGGCCAAAAAAGCCACAGCCCGCAAAAAATAACAGCGCGCCTGTACAACCTGATGCCCGGAAAAAAAGCGGGGCGGCCATGGCAGCCGCCCCGTTCGTTTGCGTGAATGAACAGCGAGCCTGTGGGTCGCACTCAACGGCGGATGGTAACGGCCAGCCGCACGTTGGCGCCGGGCGCGGAGAGCAGCCGGATTTCAAAGTTCGCGGGCGAACCGTCGAGCCACCGCAGCGGCGGCAGGCTTTCCGATGTCAGCACTTCGCCGGCTTGGAGGAGCGCGGTTTGCCGTCCGCTGACGTGACGCAGCAGGCGCAACCCGTGCTCTCCAAATTCGCCGAGCGCCTCCGCCTGCAGTTCGACCCGCTTGAACAGTCCCAGATCTTCCACGACGTGCCACACCGCCACGCCGCTCGCCAGGTTGTCGGGTTCATCGGGGCGGAAGCGATTTTCGACAATGAAGTATTCGCCCGGGCCTCGCCGTGGATCGAACAGAATCAGGACTACGCGCTGCGTTGCACTGTCGCCCAGGACATACTCACCGTCGCCGACCGCCACGACATAAGACAGCCGCCCGGCCTTCAACCGCACGAACGGATCGTCAAGCCCTCCTTCCGCCGCACCCTTGAGTTCGGCGTAATCGCGGGTCGAAAAAACGCTGCCCGCCAGGTCGGGAATCGCCACCGCGCCCGTTTCCGGCGTGAAGTAAATCGAACCGCCCTGGAAGCGTGCCAGGCTGCCTTCGCCGCTGAAATTGGGAATCGGCAGTTCGCCTGTCACCGGCAGGCCGAGGAAGCTTTGCGCGCCACCCAGGCTGCGCCATTTCGTCCAGATCGGGCCGCGCAGTGCGCGCTCCGGCTCGGCCTGTCTTTCGCGTCCGGCCAGCGTGGAACGGCCAGGTCGCGAGATCGTTTGTTCGCCGGCCTCTCCCACCGTGGTTTCCGCGGCGGACTGAGCTTCCGCATTGAGCGACGCAACATTTCCGGGTGGCTGTTGAATGGTGGGGAAGCTTCCTCTGCGCTCGAATGAATAGCACTCGATGCGCTCGCAGGTGTAGCACACGCCGTTGATGATGGACTTGAACGTGTATTTCACGCAGAAGCGCAGCACATCGTTGCAGGGGTAACTTGGCGCTTGGGGAAATTGAATATCGAAGGGGAACTTCAATCCGCTGACCGGCGCACCCAACGAGGTGGTGGATTTCCATTCGACCTCGCGACTGTAATTGACCGGCAACGTGCCCGTGTTAAACGATGTTGATGGTGCTGGGCCGACACCAATGATGTAGCTGTCGAGCGGCCCGCCGGTTCCACAACTCGACGGATTGACGCTGGCGCTGGTGGTCCGCCAGGCGCTGATGAGCGTCGCCGTCACTTCGGTGATTGACGCACTGGCGGTCAGCTTCGGCGAAACCGTGTACATGCCGTTGCTCTTTTCCACGAAGTCTTCTCTTTTCAGTTCCGTGGCCACGCGGAAATTGCAGCACCGATCCGGTTCGCCGCAGGGTTGAATGACGATTCTGGCCCGCGTGGGGCAGGGATTCGCCGGCGTCACCGGAATCGCGACTTCGATGATGTACGGCCCCGCGCTGTTCCAGGTAATGGTCACACTGTTGCCGGTTGCCGTGGCGGGCGTACCGCCGGTAATTGTCCATTGGTAGACAACGCCGCTGACGGCGTTCGCCACGGTGTAGGTCGCGGTTTTATCGCAAGCCGTATTGGGACCCGTAATCACGGGCGGCGGCGGCAGCGCCAGCACGGTCACATTCCTGGTTACGCAGCTTGCGTTATTGTTGGTGCACAGCGTCACCGCGTGCGTTCCTGCGCTGGTGAAGGTGTAAACCGGATTTTTAACCGAAGAGCCGAAGCTCCAATTCCACGAACTGGCGCAGCCGGACAAATCCGTGAACTGCGTCGGACTGCCCAGGCAAACGGTGGTTGCAGTGAAATCGGCCTTTTGCGTATTCCGGTTGCCGAAGTTGGCGATGTAGGCTTGATTGGGCAGGATATTGATCGTGTGTGTCCCATTGCCCGCCGGGAAAGTCTGTTGCCAGCAGGTCTTTTGCGTTTCGCTGACGGTGTAAGTGCCAGGCGCCAGATTGGTGAAAGCGTAATAACCTGCGTTATCGGTGAAGGCCGTCTGGCCGTTGGAAAGATTGATCTGCCAGCCAGGAATTCCCGTCTCGTTTGAGTCCCAAATCCCGTCTCCATCCAGGTCGTTCCATTTCGCGCCGAGAATCCGGCCCGTGCGGTTGCAGCATTCGGCCGTCAGCAAGCCCGCGCCGCCCAGTCCGTTGGCTGTAATCGTCCCGGCCAGATTCAGCCCCATCGCGACTGCCCCCGTGTTACGCAGCTTAACGTACAAGGTGTTTTTGCCCACTACGAACGACGGCTGTGTGTTCCAGGTAATTTGGGTTGGAGTCGCCAGCCCAAACGAACCCAGTGAACTGCCGATGAAGTTATTGGTGCCAGTGCCGTTCAGGTACAGGTGCGCTTCGTCATCCGCGCGCAGCATCAGATCAAGCTTGGCGTTCGTGAAACCCGGCTGCAAACAGAAGGTGAATTCCAGCCAGTAATCCGCGTTCAGATTGCTGGTCGCCGTCGGATAAGACGTGATCCATTGGCTGTTGGGCAGCGCATCTTTCCAGGCGGGATGTTTGGTGATGACTCCGGCCGGACGCGGTGTTACGCCTCCACCCGGATCCGGCGCCACGATCTGCCAGTTCGAATCGGCCTGGCCGATGGCGTGCGTTGTGCCCGTGGTGTGGTTGTAGCCCGTGTTAATGGGCAAGGTCGTCGCATTGCAAGGGGTCTGCGCTGCGCCAAAAGCTTGTGCGACGCTGGCGAGGAAACCTCCACAGCTTGCCCCGCCGCTTGCGGCGAGCGCCCAGACGGCGATGGCCAGCAGCGTGATTGCCGGCAGCGTCATTCTGAGCGTGCGCATGATGTTTGGTCTGATTTCGTGATTGCTGAGCATGAAATCCTCCTTCGGTTGATCGAGAGTTTCTTTTGGCCGGTGCGGCAAATGCCGCGTTGACCGTCATCTACAAAATCGAGAAATGACGGACATCGGTATCATCTCAGGGAGAGTTTTTCTTTCTTCTTGCAATCGCGGAATCGAAAGCAGCGGGAAAACCCGATCGGCGATGACCGGATAAATATTTTTCGTTGCGGTGATACGGCGTTCGCATTTTTCCCGATTACTTGTGTGAAGCTCTTCCGGCGTCTGGCGAAAGACGATGCGGGACGGCTGACCCAATAAGATAAAAAGAAAAAGACGCAGCATGCTGGCCCGGTCGAAGCGGCTGCCACTTTTGAGAGGTAGGGAATATGAAACGTCTAAGCAATTCATTGATTGTTCTTTTCGTTATTGCCGCCGCGGCGCTCCTGCTTCCTTCGCGCGCGAAGGTCAGCGCCAACGCCACTCCCGCATCGGCCAAGGCCGCGCGGATTTCAGCACAGGATTCGGCTGTCGCGGCAATGCTGATCTCGCCGAAAAACGGAAAGACCACGGACGATCCGCATCAGCTTTTTGCCTGGCAAGCCCAGACGCCCGCACGGCGCGGCAAAATCACTTACCAATTGAAGGTGGCCGAGGTTTGGGGACAGCAAAGCGCGGAAGCCGCCGCGCAATTGAATATGCCGCATTTACTTAAGGAAGACCTTGAGCGAACCACTTATGAAGTTTCCGCTTCGGATGCGCCTTTTATCGAGGGGAAAAAATATGCCTGGCAGGTCACGGTATTCGTTGACCAGACATTGTGGAAACAGAGTGAAGTGCGCTCGTTTATTTTCAGGCAACAGCAGCAACCAGCGAATAACATCGCCCGAATTGGCTTTCCACCGCCGACCGTACAGTGCAACGGCTGTGCAAATGGAATGTTTGAATCCGGCAACCTGAATACCGAACCTGGCTGGACAGGATTTACCGGGAGCAACAGCGCTAACACAGGCTTGACGATGACAGCCAGTGGATTTGTCCCTGGGCGGCACACGATCATGACTTGTCCCGGCGTTGATCCGGTCCTGTCCGGTCGAGGGATCAATCTACCGACCACGCGAGAAGGCGGTTATTCGGTTCGGCTTGGCAATAACAACACCAATGCGGAAGCCGAAGAATTGCGTTACTCCTTCGTCGTCAGCAGCGCAAAACCGACGTTCACTTTCAGTTATGCGCTGGTTTTGGAAGACCCCAATCACAATCCGGCGGAGCAACCTTTTTTCCGCTACACGGTTTATGTCGGCAGCACGCAGATTACTCAAGTAACCAGAGTGGCAGACCTGACCAATCCTTTCTTTCGCGTCGCTGGCAATAGCAATATTGTTTATAGGCCTTGGGATTGCGATACGATAGATCTTAGCGCTTTTGTTGGGCAGCAAGCCACCATTCTGTTTACCACCGCCGATTGCTCACTAGGAGGCCATTTTGGGTACGCTTATCTGGACGCTTTCTGCGAGGAATTTTTAACGGCGGCTTTCACGCTTTCTGAGACGGCTTGTGCTAATGCCCCGATTTTGGCCGACGGCACGGCCAGCGTCAACGAAACCAGCCATTTCTGGAGCATCGAAGAGTCCGATCAATGGTGGGGACGCAATCCAACAACTGAAGTCTCCGAATGGTTCATTGGCCAGGAAGCGGGACCGAAAGATTTACGCGCGTTCTATCAAAGCAAGGGCAAGCAGTTCAAGGACGGCACCTATTACCGCATCAAACTGGCGGTCAGAACGAACTGCATTGCTTGGAAAGAAACCGTCAAATTGCTCTACATCAAACCCACTCCGGCCGTGGATGCCGGTCCTGACCGTTCCATCTGCTGTGCCACTTCCCAGCCGGTGCAAATCGGGACGCCGGCAATTGCTGGTTACACATATAGCTGGACTTCCAGCCCGGCAGGTTTCACCAGCAATCAGGCCCAGCCGTCCGTGAAACCGACTTGCGATACGACTTACACGCTGACTGTCACCGGGCCGAACGGCTGTCCCGCCACGGATACGGTAAATGTGCTGGTTAGCGGCACATTCAAAGTAAGCATTTCCCCAAAAGAAGGTGCGGATGTTTGCGATCAATCCGTCACCTTAACAGCCATCGTTAAGAAAGAGAGTTGCAGTGGCGGGAATTGTGCCACTACCGGGAGAGACTATGCTGCCTATACGAAAATTCAGTGGAGCACTGGCGAGACCACCCCGGAAATTACGGTCAAAGCCTATGACACGCAAAGCTACTCCGTCACGGTCTCGAACGCTTGTTACACCAAGACGGCACAGATTACTGTGCCTAAAATTTGGGGTTTCAACGGCGCGGGGGCGCAACTGATCTACCCAAATGCCTTTACTCCGAACGGAGATGGCCTCAACGATGTCTTCACCATTTATGAGTATGGCTTGGGTGCCAATCAAGGACCTGCCTACAACGCATTGGAATGGCGCTTGAGCATCTTCAATCGCTGGGGCGGGCTGATCTACCAGAAGGAGGCCAAAGCGACCAATTCCAGCGGATTCAAAAATGGGGAGATCAGTTGGGACGGCAGGCCTAGTGGCAGTAACACCATCGTGCAAATAGACGCTTACGTCTGGAAGCTTGAGATTAAGAACTGTAGTTACAAGACCAGTTGGGTACAGGTTGGACTTGGCAGTGTGTCGGTCATCAAATAGTCCTGCAGTTAAATGCTAACCATCCACGATGCCTAATGGATCAGTAGTCCATTAGGCATCGTCCTCTTTCAACGCATCCTGCCGTTTTGTTTGCACCAACAGTTACAGCTAGAAATATTTTCAGCCCGCCTGATACCGTCAACCAGCAAATCCCGATTAGGTAGGTGTAGAGACGGTATTCGTCAATGCCGCCGATGTGGTGAGGCATTGCCGACCCTGGCAAATATCTTGAGCCGTTTTGGCAACGCCGCGCGGCGATGCCAGGCTTGTTTGAACCTATAAAAGGAGAAGGAAACAATGAAACACCAAATGACTTTCAATCAATTTTTCTACCTCAGCCACGAACGGCGTGGCTTCAACTATATGCTGACAGGCTTGCTATTTGGCCTGCTTGCGCTGTCGCTAACCGCTCAAGCACAAACCTGGAGTCAGAAGCCTTCACTGAAAAAATATCGCCATGGCGCGGCGGCGGCTACTGGCCCGGACGGCAGGGTGTACCTGATCGGCGGTTACGGCGAACTCGGCCTACACCAGACAGTCGAGATCTATGATCCGCTGACCGAGACGTGGACCGACTTGCAAGCCAAAAATAACCCGACTCCCCGTGCTTTCTTGGCGGCAGTGACTGGACGCGACGGGCGAATCTATACATTTGGCGGCGTGGATAAAGATGGAAATCCCACCAACTTCTTCGAGCGCTACAACCCAGGGGAGAATGAGTGGGAGACAAAGGATGACGGGCTGCCGTTTATGCCATTCGCTGCAGGCTTGGTGACGGCCACGGTTTTGGCGGACGGAAGAATTTGTGTTGCGGGCTACGAAGAGTATGACCCCAACAAAGTTGGCTTCAATATCCTGGATGGTTTGTTCAATAAAGTGGCTGTCTATGATCCGAATCCTGCCACGTGGCATGACGTCACAATAGGCAATTACTCGTCCCCCCAATATGCAGCGCTAGTGACGGGGCTGGACGGAAATGCATATCAATTCGACAACGCTTATTCCACTGTCAAATTCGATGGCAGCACCTGGGATTTTGTTTCTCCTGGCCCATTCCCCGATCTGTCTCACTTTGCTGGGCTGACCGGACCGAATGGCCGGTTCTACCTGCTGGGCGGGCTGAAGTCACATCCATCCACTTCCGCGCTGAGCACGGTGCTGGATAAGGATGACTGGGATCCGATGGCTCCCTTGCCGGCTCCGACCTATCTTTTGGCAGCCGCTGCCGCCGAAGGGGACTTGCTGGCGATGGGCGGGATACGATTTGCCTCCCAGCATTATGCCAACAGCAATTACGTCTTCGCTTACGGCCCGTTGGCCGCGCCGGAATTTCGTAGCAATGGGCAAAGCAATCGTGTGGCTTTTTTCCGCTTTGAAGACTTTCAAGGCGTGGGTATTCCGGATGACAATGGAACACTTTTCAGTGGCGGTAGCAACACCAAGGATGACTCCCCTAATCTGCTCACAAACGAGGTGAAGGGTTATGCCGCCTCTGCCGGACGCGTTAATTCGGCAACATCAAATCTGGAGTACTCCAGTCTCCGCCTCAACTCGGAACACGACGGAACCCCAGTCAACCGAGGCGATTTCATGCGCGTTGACGATCATTCGGCGCTCAATTTCGGCACAGGCAGCTTTACCATCGAAGGCTGGATTCAAATCAATCGAAATACCGGCCTTTACACGCTGCTCGACAAACGAAAGGCCTTGGGCGGCGGCAAATATATCGGTTACCACCTGTTCTTCAACCCGAAAGGCAAGCTGGGATTGCAATTGGCCAACGGCAGCAATTATGTCAATTACGTTGCCACGCAAGCCGTCCCGCTCGCGTCACAAACGCAGGTGCTGGGTGGTTGGACACACATCGCCGTCAGCGTCGAACGTGCCAGCGGTGTCAACAAGGTGAGTTTCTATATCAACGGAGTGCTGGCCGGTGAATTCCCGGCGCTGGTGGGGGATATCAACAGTCCGGGTGTCGCCTTGAATATTGGGCGGCACAACTTTAACTCCGGCACTTTTTTCGGCGCGCTCGACGACCTGGCCTTCTACAACCGCTCGCTGAATTGGCCGGAAGTACGGGCGATCTTTCTGGCGGGGCGCGCAGGGAAACAATAGTTCTGACGGCGGCCCCAATCAACGTCGTCAGCCTTCACGACCGGAGCGGCATTTCAGCCAGCCGCCCCGGTCATTTTTATTTTTGGCATTCGATCCAAAGAGCCGAGCAACAAATCCGAGCTTGTTTTGCCGAGAGGTTAGATAGTTTACTTACCTCATAGTATGATGCCGGCGTCTCAGCGGTACCCATTCAGACAAGAAAAACATTCAGCAAACGCGGAGAAGACCTGTATGTCATCTTCCACACAACGAATCACGCTGCTGCTTGGCGAGTGGCGCAACGGCGACAAAGCCGCGCTGGACTTGCTGACGCGGGCGGTGCAGGCCGAACTGCGGCAGATTGCGCAGCGCGCCTTGCGGCGACAGCCGCAAGGCCGGACGCTGCAAACCGCCGATCTGGTCAACGAAGCCTATCTGCGGCTGCTTGGCCAGACCGATGTGGCCTGGCAGGATCGCGCGCACTTTTTCGCCGTGGCCGCGCGGGTCATGCGGTTCGTGCTGGTGGACCACGCGCGGGCGCGCCAGGTGGCCAAGCGCGGCGGAGGCGGCGAAAAAGTCACGCTGGACGAAGCGATTGCCATAGCGCCGGGGCAGCCTGATGATTTGCTGGCGCTCAACGATGCGCTGGAACGTCTGGCCGCCTTTGACGAACAGAAGAGCCGGATTGTCGAGATGCGCTATTTCGCCGGAATGAGCGTGGAGGAAGTCGCCGAAGCGTTGGGCATTGCCGCCATCACCGTCAAACGAGAATGGGCGCGAGCCAAGGCCTGGCTCTACCGCGAACTGGGCGGCGGCGCGGCGGAGGCGGCGGAATGACTCCTGAGCAATGGCAAAAGATAGATCATTTGCTGGAAATGACGCTTGATCTTCCCGCCGGCGAGCGCGCGATCTTCCTGGAACAAGCCTGTGCCGGCGACGCCGGGTTGCGGGCGGAAATTGAGACCTTGCTGCGCGCGCACGATCAGGCCACGGGCTTCATCGAAAGGCCGCCCGCGACGGAAATGGCCGAAGTCTTCGATATGGGAGGGCGCGAAGATCTGTCCGGGCAGCGAATCGGCCCGTATCAATTGATTAGCGAACTAGGACGCGGCGGGATGGGCGTGGTTTATCTGGCCGCTCGCGCCGACGACGAATTCCGCAAACAGGTCGCCATCAAGCTGGTCGGTTACGGCCCACAAAACGCGCCAGTGATGCGGCGCTTCCGCCGCGAACGGCAGATTCTGGCCAGTCTGGATCATCCCAACATTGCGCGCCTGCTGGATGGCGGCCGCACCGAGCAGGGCTGGCCGTATCTGGTGATGGAATATGTCGAAGGCACGCCGATCAACGCCTACTGCCACGGGCATCGCCTTTCGATCACTGCCCGTTTGAAACTGTTCCGCGACGTTTGCCAGGCGGTGCAATACGCGCATCAAAACCTGGTGATTCACCGCGACCTGAAACCCTCGAACATTCTGGTGACGGAAGACGGCGCGGTGAAGCTGCTGGATTTCGGCATTGCCAAACTGCTTCATACCGAGTCGGGGGCGATCACACAAACTTTCACGACGCAACTGGCCACCGGCGCGCTGATGATGACGCCCGAATACGCCAGCCCCGAACAGGTGCGCGGCGCGCTTGTCACCACGGCCAGCGATGTGTACAGCCTGGGCGTGGTGCTTTATGAATTGCTGGCAGGTGGGCAGCCGTATGTTTTCAAAGATCGTTCCTTGCCGGAGATGGTGCGCGTGATCTGTGAAGAGGAACCAGAGCCGCCAAGCGCGGCCATCATGCAAAACGCCCAATTGCCGCAACAGTTCAGCGAAGCCCGGTTGAAGCTGCGCGCGCAACTGCGCGGCGATCCGGACCAAATCGTGATGACGGCGTTGCAGAAAGACGTGCAACTGCGTTACCGCAGCGTCGAACAACTCGGCGAAGACCTCCGCCGGCATCTGGAAGGCAAACCCATTCTGGCGCGGCAGGCTTCGTGGCGGTATCGCATGGGAAAGTTCGTCCGGCGCTACAAGGCCGGCGTTGCGCTGAGCGCGCTGCTGTTGCTGACGCTGTTGGGCGGCATCGTCGGCACGGCCTGGCAGGCCCGCGTCGCCGGTCAATACGCGGAAACGAACCGGCGGCTGGCCTACGCCGGGCAGATGCACCTGGCGGCGCAAGCCTGGGAGATGGCCAACATCCGCCAATTGCGCGAATTGCTCGACAATCAATTGCCGAAGGCGGGTGAAGCGGATTTGCGCGGCTTTGAGTGGTATCACCTGTGGCGGTTGACTTATCAAAACGGCGAGCGGTTGACGTTGCCGCATACGACGGAAGTATGGTCGGTCGCAGTTTCGCCGGACGGCAAGCAGATTGCCACCGCGCACAGCGAAGATGGCAGCACCGTGAGATTGTGGGACGCCGCCACCGGCAACCCACTTTCCGTTCTCAAGGGAAGCGGCACGCAACCCTGGATGGTGGCCTTTTCGCCGGATGGACGGAGGCTGGCAACCGTGCATCACGATGACAAAGACACTGTGTCGCTCTTCGATCTCGCGGCTGGCGGAACGCCACGGATTCTGCCCGGTCACACCAGGCCAACGCGCGTACTCGCCTTTTCGTCCGACGGCCAGAAACTCTTCACCGGCAGCGATGACAAGACAGTTAAAGTTTGGGATACCGGGACGGGAAAAGAATTGCTGACCATTGAAAACTGTGCGGAGGTGCGGGGACTGGCGGTGTCGCCGGATGGGCGACTGCTGGCGACCCAATGCAGCTCGGAATTGGTGCTGTGGGATGCCAGAACCGGGAGCCGGTTGCGGTCGCTGAAAAATCCCATGGATGCAGGTTTATGGTCAATTCTGTTTTTGACCGATGGCCGGACCCTGATCATTGGCGGCAAGTTTGGGGAAGCCAGGTTGCTGGATGTGATGACCGGGCAGGAAGTCAGAACCTTCGCCAGCCACAACGGGGGCATCCGGGGAATGGCGATTTCTGGCGACGGCAAACTGCTGGCCACGGCCAGCGAAGACCGGACGGCAAAAGTCTGGGAAGTAGACACCGGAAGAGAACTTGCCGCGCTGAAAGGGCATCTGGCCGAACTGTACGGCGTCGCGTTTGCGCCCGACGGCAAAACCCTCGTCACGGCCAGCACCGATTTCACCGCCAAAATCTGGGAACTGGAATCGGTCTCCGATCGCTCCGTGCTGGCAACTGGAACAATTGCTGAGGCGCTTTCGCCGGATGGCAACCGAATTGCGGTTCGCGGCCCGGCGGGCAGGTTGCGCTTGTTAGATGCGGTGACAGGACGTGAACAAGCGGTTTTGCCCAATTCAGAGGGCAAGGGGGGAGGCCAAACCAGGACTGTGGTCTTTTCGCCGGATAGCAAATTGCTGGCCGCCTGCAACCGTCGTGACAAAAAGGTCTGGCTGTGGGATTGCGCCACGGGGCGTGAACTGCCGCCTTTTGCCACCAGTCATAGCGTCAGAAGCCTTGCTTTCTCGCCGGACGGAAAAAAGCTGCTGACTGGCGGCGGCGATCACGCCGCGCGGCTGTGGGATTTGGCCAGCCGCCAGGAGATTCGCGCGTTCACAAATCACGAACATGTCGTTTGGACAGTGGCCTTTTCTCCGGATGGGCAGAAAGCCGTGACCGGCAGTTACGACAACACGGCGCGCTTATGGGAGGTCGAAATGGGCCGCGAACTGGCGTCGGTCAAAGGACAGCAAAAGCCGATTCTGTCTCTGGCCTTTTCGCCGGATGGCGAGATGCTGGCCGTGGGCAGCGCCGACAGCACGGTGAAATTGTTGGATTTGGCCACGGGTCGCGAATTGCGCACACTGACGGGGCTGGCCGGCCACGTTCAAGGGCTGGCCTTTTCGCCTGATGGCCAGCGTCTGGCGACGGGCAGCGGAGACGGCGTCATTCGGTTATGGAATCCCTTTCTCGGCCAGCAATTGATTATGCTGCGGGGCCATATGGACCTGGTTTCGATGCTGGCATTCACACCCGATGGCCGAACCTTGATCAGCGGCAGCAATGACACAAACGTGCGGCGCTGGGTGACGGCAACCGCGCAGGAAGCGACGGCGCGCGGGCGGCAGTCGGCAGCAGGCAATTGAACCCCGGGAGAATGTTTGCTCCAACGTCGTAGGACAATTTGCCAAATTGTCCTGCTTTAGCTCCGGCTAACCAGGTGGAAAACTTCCACTAGGACGCTCCCTGTACCGCGAACTGTTAGCCCCGCGAAGGGCCTGGCGGGATGAGTTTTGGATTTGCTGAGATTGCTGGCTGGAGCCATTCGTAGCAGGGGCGAATGTTTCCAGCGGGAGCGTTCCAACAGTCCGCGGTACGGAGGCAAAAAAATGGGGACAGCGAACCCATTCGGTGTTCGCTGTCCCCATTGAAAGCCGCGGGGCAATCACTCATCACGGCGCGAAATAACCCGACACATCCAGGATCACATCCGTTGTCGTCGAAGTGAACATCTTGAACGTGCCATCCGCCGGACTCAGCCCCACCACGAAAAATCGGTTGTAGCCGAAAATCACCGGAATCGGATAATTCGAGGTCGCCACCGTCGGCGGAGTCACCACATTGCCCGGATAATGCGTCAGGAAGCCCGACGCAATCGGGTTCGGCGCTGGATTGACCACCGTCACGTTGCCCAGGATCGCCCGCGCCACATTGGGGATGTTGATGCCGTCGCAAGTTCCCCAAATTTGCTGTGTGCGAATGCCGCCCGCCCCGCCCTGAATCGGCGCATTCGGGCGGAAACAGCCCGTCAGCGCGAAGCCCGGGAAATCAGGTCGGGTTTCCAGTTCCCGGATCGGTTTTGGCAGGATGGTGAAGAGCAATCCCGCGCCGTTCGCATCCACAGCATCCGCGCTGTAATAGCCGAGGATGTCTATCACCAGTTCCGTTGCCGCGGGCGTGAAGACATTGAATTTCCCGTCCGCTCCCAGCTTGACGGCGAAAGGCCCGTTGATCACATCCCCACCCGCGAAATTCGAGTTGGCAGCCAGTGGCCGAATGGCATCGCTGGAATAGATCGTCAAAAAGCCTCCGGCGGACGGGAAGATCGTCGTTGCATTGCCCACCAGCACCTGGGCCGTGTCCGGAATCACATTGCAAGGCGCTGCGACGGGCGATCGGCCCTGCACCAGAGTCGCGCCGGCAGGGAACGGAGCGCCGGGTTTGATGCAACCGGTCAAACCGGGTAGCGTCCGCGTTTCAACCAGCCGCACGGGCTCGTTCAGCGGATGGAAATACAAGCCCGTTGGACTGGGCGGCGCGAAATACCCGGTCACGTCCACGATCACATCCGTCGTCGCACTGGCGAAGATCTTGAACGCGCCATCGGCGGGCCCAAGACCCACCGTGAAGACGTTGTTCGTGACCTCGTTCGGTTTGAAGTTGGAGTTGGCAACGACCGGTTGCGCAGCATTGCTGGGGAAAAGCGTTAAATAGCCCCCCGCTGAATATTGCGGCACAACCGTGATGTTTCCCGTCACCGCCGTGGCATCGGCTGGGATCCCCGTGCAACCCGTCCGCATTGCCAGGGTGAGGGACGTATTGGCCAGAATGGGCGCCCCCGGCGCGGTGCAACCGTTAAAGCCGGGCCGGGTTTCCAGCGCCCGCACCGTTGTGGGCAGCGGATAAAACTGCAAGCCGCTGCCGCCGATGACAACCGTGTAGCCGCGTTCGCCCTGGCAGCCGTTGGCATCCGTCGCCTGCACCGTGAAGTTGAAAGTTCCCGCCGTGGTTGGTGTCCCGGTAATCGCGCCTGAAGTTGCCAGCGCCAATCCCGGCGGCAGCGTGCCATTTACGCGGGTGAACGAATACGGCCCGGTTCCGCCGGTCGCCGTGAACGTCTGGTTATACGCCGTTCCGACAAAGCCATTGGGAATACTTGCCGGATTGACTGTGATGAGTCCGCTCGGACACGTGATCGTCAGCGTGTAATTGCGTGTGCCCGTGCAGCCATTGCCATCCGTCACCTGAACCGTGAAGTTGAATGAGCCGAATCCTGTCGGTGTGCCGGATAGAAGCCCGGTTGTTGGACTGAGTGTCAGTCCTGGGGGGGCGGAACCTGCGCTAAGGCTCCATGTCGGCGTACCTGATCCGCCGGTTTGCGTGAAAGTCTGGTTATAAGCCGCCCCTACTATGCCGTTGGGCAAGGTGAGCGGATTGACGGTGACTGTCGGGCAATTCACTGTAACGGTGTAAACGCGCGTGCCAATACAGCCATTGGCATCGGTAGCTTCGATGGTGAAGCTGGATGTACCCGCTTGCGTAGGTGTACCGGATATCAGGCCGTTTAGGGAAAGCGTCAACCCTAGCTTGATATTCCCAAGGACAACTCTGAAGGTGGAAGGCCCGGTGCCGCCTGTGGCCGTGAGCATCTGGTTGTAAGCCTGGCCGACCGTGGGGTTGGGCAGCGTCGCCGGATTGACTGTGATGGGCGAACAGACATCCACGATCAGTGTGTAGCTTTTTGTGCCCGTGCAGCCATTAGCATCGGTCGCGGTAACCTCCACGTTGAAGCTGCCGCCCTGAGTTGGCGTACCTGACACCCTGCCAAATGACGTGAGCGTCAACCCGGCGGGGATGCCAGTAGCGGTGAAAGAGTGCGGCGGTAAGCCACCCGAAACCCTCAACTGCTCGGCGTAAGGCTGACTCACCAAACCCGGCTGCAAGGTAGCGGGCGTAAAACTGAGCGTGCCTTGGCAGAACGGCGTCCCCGTTACATTCGCCACTGTGAATTCGGGCAGATTGGCTCCGAACACGTTCGTGGCAGTCAGATACGAGACCGTCACGTTCGGATTCTGCGGCAAGATGCGCAAGCTCGTGATGTTTCCCAGCGGGTCGCACGGAGCGGGCGGACAAGGATTGAAGCTAATGCTTGTGCCTGCGGGGAACGTGAATTCGTAACCCAACATGGTTGGCCCGTTGTGGCGGAAACCGGTCGGCCAGGCAGAACTTGTGACCATCCCGCCGAAGTTGTTCACATCTGCGACCTGCGTGTTACCGCTGAAGGCTACTACGCGCGACGCGGTCGCGCCCAACTCAGAAAAATTCGCCGCGATGCTGATAGGGCTGTTTAGAACCGCACCTGCCCGGCTTAACGTTACAAAATCCTTGCGTGGCGGTGGCGGGGGCAGAACACTCAGAATATGCGAGGAACTGACCTGTAGTTTCGCACCGACTGGCGCGATGCTCATTGGGTCTATGCCATCAAAGGCTACTGTGACATTCCCCAAAACCGCACGTTGATTACTGAAGGAAACGCCATCCTGCCCGCTCGCCCCAAGGTTCGTTACGGCGAGGCCGCCGCTGAACGGTTCCAGATGCGCATTGCCTTGGACCAGGCAACTGGGTGGGAAGACGTTTGACGTGGGCGGGAAAAATGGCAAAGCGGTAATCGTCAGCGGACTAAAATCCACCACCGTCACATTGCCCATAATGGCGCGCATTTGCGTGAAGAAATCAACCTGCTCCGTGGGATTTTCGGCTGTGAAGACGACCCCGTCAGCCGTCCCGACGACTTGCCCCCCAACACTGAAGGCGACCGGGGCGGAAAGGATAAACTCCATTTGGTTTTTCCTGTTTTGCCGGAAGCTCATGGTGAAATTGCCTTTGGGAAAGCTGACCGCGCCTTCGCTCAGACCGCCGACACTGGCGATGCTGGTCGCGCCGCTGGTGTAAGTGTTGTAGAACGCCGCGTGATAAGTCGTGGCCCCAAGCGCATTGAACGATGGGGTGACAACCGTTACGTTGCCCATAATGGCACGCAGGGTACTCACCACATTGTCAGGCACGCCGCCCAGTGTCCCAATGCTTTGTATTTCTATCTGGCTGTTGTTTGGGAAGGACGAGACCGGCGTCGCCACGGTGAAACCCGCTCCTGCGGCTTCGCCCAGATTGAAGTTCACGCCGTCATTGCCGCTCGCGCCAATGTTCGAAACCGCCAGATTTCCGCTGACACCCATGCCGAGTTGCGCTTGTCCCTCCGCTGCCACCCGCAACCCGGCGAAATACGTCGGCGCTGGGCACGTCCACAGTCGCAACTGCAAATAATCCACCGTCGTGTCGTCCTGAATCATCAGGTGCAGCGAGCGATGCGTGTTCAGGCGGCTGAGCAGGTCGGTCGGTTGTCCAGAACCGCCCGCAGGCAAATTGCCCAGGTCGAGCACGAATGTGTATGCGCCTTGCCCAGGATTCCACGTCCCGCCGGGATGCAGCGCGAATATGTTCTGGCCCCAAGTGAAGCTGGGGGCATTGAAAGGCGGAAAATCGAAATGGATCGAATCGTTGGAAGTGCCGCCTGCTTCGGGCCGCATCCTCACTTCTAACTCCGCCCGGACGATGTTGGCGGGCAGGCTGGTAAAGGAGTGTAAAAAGAACTTATCCGTCGCCGGGTCGTCAAAGCCCTTTTTCGGCGGCGTGCTATAAACCCCGTTGATATTTGCCAGGAACGCGGCACTTGGCGCGGTCGGTGGCTCAGCGGGTGTGGGAAAACTGAAGTTATCCGCGTAGCCAAGGCGCCAAGTAGAAGGTTGGTTGCAGAAGTAGCGCCACGTGTCACCTAGTTGTGACAAGTTCGTCGCCTGCCCGCCGAAAACCAGCACGCCCTGACCGTCATAGGCCGTCGCCGGATATTCGCGCGTTGATGGGGAGGTCGTGGCCGTGACCAGACACCATTCCTGGCCATCCCATTCGTAAGTGTTATTCGTCGCGTTGCCGCTAAACAGGGTGACACTTCCGCAAGCTGGGTTGTAAGCCATTCCGTGACGGTAACGCGTCGGGCCGAGCACTGACAACAGCGTCCAGCCCGTGCCAGTGAATCCCCACGTGTCATTAAGCACGGTCGCGCTGGTGGTGATGCCGCCGTGCAACATCAGCCGCTTGCCATCAAAGGCCAGCGCGTGATCGGCCCGCGCGCCCGGTTGCGTCGCGCTGGCGAGTTGCATCCAGTTCGTGCCGTTCCACGTCCAGGTGTCTTGCCTGCCGCCGGAACCGCCGTGTACTACGGTGACGTTGTTGAGCGGATCGTAAGCCATTGCAAAACCACTGCGGCCCGGCGGTGTGTTGGCCGGGTTGAGTTCCGTCCAGGTGTGCGTCCCGCAATCGTACTCCCAAGTGTCATTCAGTGAGCCGAAATTGTTATTGAAGCCGCTGAACAGCACGACTTTGTTACGCACGCTGTCATACGCCATTTTGTGTTCGCCGCGCGCGGGTGGTTTGACGGCAGGGGTGAATTGCGTCCAGGTCTTGGTGTTGCCGTCCCATTCCCATGTTTCATCGGTGACGTTGGCTGGCGGGATGCCGCCCGTTTTGCGTCCGCCGAAAAGCACGACGCGGTTGCAGGCGCTGGCATACACGGCGGCGCTGATGTCGCGCGGCGCCGGCCCTGTGCTTGAGACTTGTGTCCAATCGCCGCAGCAAACCGGCGGAACCGCCGCTCCCGACACTGTGCGGCACGACGAAAACTCCGACGTATTCCCCGCCGCATCGGTCGCCGTTGCCGTCGCCACGACGCCCAAAGGCAACGTGGACGGATAATTGAACGTGGCATTGCCGCTGCCATTCGTATTCACGGTCGTTTGGCCGACGTAGTTCTTGCCCTCGCCATTGCCGAGCGTGTCGCAGGTTAAGTTGTAGAAAAACTGGAGGGTGAACGCGGCATTGGCCGTACTGTTGAGCGTGCCTTGAATGCCGGTGGCGTTGGCTTGGGTGATGATGGGGAAGTTTTGCAGGTTATTCGCTCCCGTGTCGCCGTCACCGAGATCGTTTGGGGTGACGCCATCGGGACTCAAATCAATTCCCAAAGTACTGTTCGAATAGATTGAATTGCCGGAGATTTTGTGGCTGACACCGGACCCAACTGAAACACCGTATGTGTTGAACGCGATGATGTTGCCTTCGCCTGGCCCTGTGCCGCCAATCTGATTGGTGAGTGGGCTGTTGCCGCCCGTTGCAACACCAATGTGATTTGGCATCGGAGCTAGAGTCGGACTTGCGCCAATGATGTTCCCAAATAGGCGATTATTGATTGGATTCGAGAGCAACACCCCAAAGATCGAATGCCCGCCAATCACATTCCCGCTGATCAAATGGTTCATCCCGCCGCCTGTGCCGGCATCAACTTGAACGCCATATTCGCTGCTGAACGCCACTGTGCCATTGACGTTCGGGCCAATGTAATTGCCCAGCACTTGGCAATCGTTCGCGGCGTGCAGGAAAACTCCCACCGTGGTGTTGCCGGAAATAATGTTGCGCTCGGCGGACGTCGTACCACCGACGATGATGTCCCCGGACTCGCGGATGTAAACGCCGTAGCGGTTATTGCCCAAATTCACCGTCCCCGTCACATCCGTGCCAATGTAATTGCCGATCACTTGCGAATTAGCGCCATTACCCTGGCTGAGAAACGAAATACCATCGGAGATGCTTGCTGAAATGATGTTACGCGCTCCGGGTGTGGTTCCGCCGATGATGTTGTTGTGCCCGGCACCTATTCCATTGCCATTGCCCAGCGCCACTGTGCCGGTGACATCAACGCCGACATAGTTGCCAAGCACCTGGTGAAAGGAAGAAATGGCCATGCCATTGCCGATATTGCCAGATACCAGATTACGGTCTGCCGCAGTTGTGCCGCCAATTATGCTGTGGGTACAACTTTGCTGATGAATCCCGTTTTCGGCATTCGGAATGGCGGCTGTGCCAGCTAGGTTTGTACCAATTATATTCCCCCGGATGTTGTTGCGCTGGCAGCCAGCACCATCCTGATGGAAATAAACGCCGCTCTGCCCATTGCCTGAAAGCAGGTTATTTTTGATGTCTGAGTCATTTGTCGCATAGCCGTAAACGCCATTGCTGCTGTTGGCAAGCGCAGCATTGCCCGCGGGATTTGTCCCAATGTAACAGTTCTCTACAACCGTGTTGTCACTGTCCACAATCCGAATGCCGTTACCGCTGGCAGGATTCACACCGGGAGTCCCATTGAACCGGTTGATGACCAGACTTTTGATCATGCAATTGTCGGTATTGTTAATGAACAACCCATTCGCGCTCGCCCCTGCGCCCGCGCCATTCAACTCCACCCGCGTCGCTCCGCCCGTCGCGCCGTCAATCGTCACCGTTTCCGTGATCGTCGGCAGCGGCGAGCCGCTCACATTGATGGTCGGTGTGCCCGCGCCCAGCGCGAAGTTAATGACATCCGGGCCTGTAATTCCTGCCGTGCAATCGCCGTTGGCAGGCGCGCCGTTGGCCGACAAGATGGCTTCGCGCAACGAACAGAATCCGTCTGCCGTTGTGTTGTCCGCCGTTGTGGTGACCATAATGAGAGCGAAAGCGGCCCGCGCTCCCGCTCCGTAGCGCCCGAACAGTTGTAACGACAACAAGGCAGCCAACACCAGCAGGCCGCTTCCTAAAATCAACGAACGCCGCCGCGCCCAATGGCTGCGCAAGCGGACAACGAGTGTGGGCATAATTTGGCTTTTCATGTGTTCCTCCGAAGGTGTACAGCGGACTGTTAGTCCGCTGGGGTCTTGGCTAGATACCAAGCGGTAGACAGACGAACCCCATCAGACGGCAGGCCCGAGGCCTGCCGTCTTGACTGGGTACTGTGATGTTGCGAGTTTTACTGCCGTTTTTTGGGCAGTTACAGAATGCTGATCTGAACGACGTTGGCGATTGCGCCGTCCACAATCAGCACGACATCCACCACGCCGCTCCCAGCCAGGGAGCGCGGGATTTCCAGGTTGATTTGATCGAGTCCCGCGAATCCGCCTTGCTCGCCCGCGTACAGCACGGGCGCTTCGACGCCGCCGATGATGGCCCGGACGTTTTCCAGCGAACTGCGCTGGCGGACGCCCGTGCCGAACAGCGACAGGAAGACGCGGTCGCCCGCCGCCCCCACATCAATCGGCACGGCGACAAAGCGGCTGGCGATCGTGTCGAATCGCGCGACCGGCTGCGAGCTTTGCGCGCCGTCCGCCTTGAATATCAACGCGCTGGCCGCTGGCAAACCGCGTCCGCTGGCGTCGGCGGTGAAAATGCCCGGAGCCACATTGGCCACTTCCACCACGCTGCCGGATACGGTTCCGTCTCCACTGGTGATCAGCACGGTCGCCGCGCCCGCCGCCGTGCCCGCCGGAATCAGATAATTGATCTGCGTCGGCGCGACGAAAAACAGCGGCGCATGGCGTTCGACATTCGCGCTGTCGCGAACCTTGATCGTGGTTCCGGCCAGCGTCGTCGGCAGCGGCAAGGTCGTGGCAATCTGTGTGGCGGTGGCCAGCCCGACGCCGAAAACGGCGACGATTTCTTCCGGCGCAATTCGTTCGCCGCGATAACTGGCGGCGGAAACGCTGGTCGCCGCCTGCGCCAGAACCGTGGGCGGAGTGATGAATTCGACTGGCAGAACATTGCCGTTGACATCGTAAATCGCGCGCGGCACGGGCGAATCAATGAACTCGAAATTGATGCGCGAACCGATGGCGTCCGGTGCGATGTCGTACAGCAAGGTAAAGATATGCTGCTGCCCATCGCCGAGCGTTTGTCCGCTGGGCAATGCGATTTCAAGACCCAGCGTGTTTTGCGCGATTTGGCTGGTGTTGACGGTCAACCGGCCATTGGCTGCGTTTGGCCCGGCCATCGCCCGTGGATTGCTGAGCGCTGTTGGCTGCAAGCCAGCGCCGCCAACAGGCCGGATGCCGAACGTCCAACGATTTTCAATGATCGTCGCATTCAGCATCACGTTCACGACCAGCGTCGGACGCGGCTGTTCGCCGACCAGGCTCGCGTTTTGCACAACGTTGGTTGTGAAGGAAACCTCCCGTCTGCGCACCACCAGCGAATAAGCCCGCGTGGCCGCGCAGTTCTTGCTGTCCACCGCCTGCACGCGAATTGGGAACGTTCCCGCCGTCGTCGGCAATCCGGACAATAGCCCTGCCGCCGACAAGGTCATTCCCGCGGGCAAATTGCCGCTGACCAGACTGAACTGATACGGCGCAACGCCGCCTGCTACGGTCAGATTGACCTGCGAATAGCGCAATCCCTGACGCCCCGCCGGCAAATCGCCTGGCCCAATGTTTGGCAATGTGCAAGTGCAGCACTTTGCCGTCGCTTCGGTGAATTCCACCAGCAAGCCTGTGCCGCGTTCTCCCACCTGGGAAACAAACGTCAGCGTGTTCAGCCCGGCCTGGAAGCCGCTGGTAATTGTGAAATTGGTGAAGCTGGATGCGCCGTTTGCCGGAGTGGGCGCAATTTGGGTTGTGCCGTTGTTGAGCAGGATGTAGCCGCTTTGACTGGCGGCATACCTGCCGGAGATGGAAACGCTGCCCGGGTCACAACCGGATAAAGTGAACTGAATGGTGAACCTGTTCAGGCCGGGCGTGCCGGTGGTTCTGCCAATCCAGCGAGCGTTCGCACTGGTCACCCAGGTGTTGAACGGAGTCAGCACCATCGGAACGGCGGTCGTTCCGTTTTGCAGGGTCAGCGAATAATGCCCGTCGGGCACGCCAATGGTCAGCGGATTTCGACTGTTGTCCACGCCGGTATTGAACAAGCCGTTGATCGGCACGCGCGGACAATCCGTGATTTCCAGTTTGTAGACCTGGCGGCTCTGGCAGCCGCAAGCGTCGGTGGCGTTGATGGTGAAGTCATATACGCCGGCCTGCGTCGGTTTGCCTTGCAGCATCCCGTTCGCAAAGCTCAGTCCCGGCGGCAACGTTCCGCTGACGGCGTACGTCACCGGCTGGCACAGGCTGTTGGTGCTGAAGGTTTGTTTATAATCCGTGCCGACCAGACCTGCCGGCAACGTCGCGGGCGTAATCATAAACGGCTGGCATTTGATGACGATTTCACGCCGGAATTCCGCCGTGCAGCCATTGGCGTCTTTGACCGTGATGGTAACGGTGAACGTGCCTTGCTGCGTTGGCGTGCCGGTCAGCTTACCGTCCATCGAAAGCGACAACCCCGGCGGCAATCCCGTCGCGGTGTACATATACGGCGCAGCGCCGCCCGCCGCCGTGAATTGTGTGTCGGGGAACGCCGTTCCCGCCGTGCCCATCGGCAGCGGATTGGGCTGATTGGTCAGCGAGAGGTTCACGTTGACGCAGGGCGAAGGCGCGTTCGGTTTGCATTTGCCCGCCTTGTCCGCCTTGAAAATGGAATCAATCTCGGCTTGCGTCAGCGGCACATCGAAGATTTCCAGTTCGTCAATCTTGATGCCGCCCACTTTGTCCGGGTCGTTTGTGTACCGGGTTTTTCCGATCAGCAGCGGCAGCGTGTTGACGACTCTGTCGTTGGAAGGAGGGCCGCTTGAGATCACAGGCAGACCATCAACGTAAAACTTGGCCGTGGCAACGGAGAGGCCCCCACCATTACGGTCATAGCTGATTGCCACGTGACGCCATCCCGGCGTCAGTACATTGACCGCCGTTGCTGAAGTTGAAAATGCTGTACCGTTACCAGCAGCGATATCGAACTTAAGCTGACTGCCACCGACATCTTGCTGTACATAAAAAGCATAGCCGGAGATCGGAGCCTGGAAATTTCCCGTGAACCCGATTTTGTCCACAATTGGAGCGAACTGTCCGGTTTGCAATGTGTCAGTGTTGATCCAGGCGTCAATCGTGAAACCTTCGTTTGAGGCGAGATTTAACGCGGGATCGGGCGGAACCTCGACGTGCGGAAAACTGCCGTTGCCGTCGAAATAAAGCGAGCCGTTGACTTTGCCGGACATGGCCATCGGACTGTTGGCGGAATCCACCGCGCCCGCTTTGGATTGGCCGTTGTGCGTCCCGCGAATGTCTTTGATGGTCGTTGCGCCCGCAACCTCGTCCAGCGGATGCCAGCTAATCATCTTGTCGTAACGCGGCGGCTCCACGCATTTGCACTTGCCGTCCGAAAATGCCAGATAGATGTTGCGAATCTCGTCTTCGGTCAGCGCCGTGCGCCAGAACTCCACTTCATCAATGATGCCGTTGAAGTAATGCTCGCCCATCTGGGTATCTCCGGCAAACGCGCCAATTTGCAACGGGAAGTCTGTGTCTCGAATCGCAGTGCCCTTTCGGGCAGCCATCCCTCTCAGCACGCCGTCTATGTACAGCTTCACTTCTGTGGGGCTGACTGTGGTGGCGACGTGTGTCCATCGTTGCGTGACCAGAGGCACGGTGGATTCAAGCTCTTCTCGTATCGTTCCGTCTGAAAACAGCACCAGCAGCCGATGCGGCATGATGCTGTCGGAACACTGGGACGCCTTGTTTCCTGTCACCAGCAGGCTGACTGAAGTGGTCACGGTCTGGCCTTGTTGATTGCCTTTCCAGACAATCGGCGTGTTGCAGTCAGTAAACTGGTCAATATAGATCCAGGCGTCCAACGAAAAACTGTTGGTCGCGGAAACACTCAGTCCCGGATGGTCAGGAACTTCGACATACCCTCCGTTGGTTGGAATTTGGGAGTCAGGATTTCCCCGCCAGCCCTGCTTGACCATGCCTGGCGGGTAAGTGCCGCCATCGTCTTTGATCGTGCCGTGATACCCGCCTCGGATGTCGTTGTTGTTGCCGTCAAACGGCCACCACGAAATCATCTCGGCGTTGCGTGGCGGAGGAACGCAGCCGCAGCATTTGGCCACGGCGCGTTGAAACTCCACGCGCAATCCGGTCACCGATTCGTTATTCGTCACTCGGAATTCAATCGTGTTGGGTGATGAACTGCTGAAACCGGAATTGATGGTGAACGACTTCCATTGGACAAATCCTGTGTCAACGATGATGTCGCCGCCGGTGACTTTCGCGCCGTTGAAGAAGATTTCGCCTTTGTTATCTGCAGCCCAACGCCCGGCAATGATGGCGGTGTTCGGATCGCAATTAGCCAGCGAGAAAACGACCTTGTAGGTGTAAACGCCCGTGACGCCGCTTCTATTGCTGGTGGCCGAAATCCACTTTGACGCAATGGAATCGGAATCGGGTATCCAGCCGGGAAAATTTGACACGACAAAGGCGCTGTCGTTCGGCGGCGTGACGTTGTAATGCGGGTCTTTCGCCTGATCGGGCAATAATGCGCCCGAATTATTGACGCCGGTGTTGAACAGTTCCTGATTCAACAAACTGCGGAAAGGGCAACTGACTTTCAGCTTGTAAACCTTGGTTGCCATGCAACCGCATTTGTCCGTCACCTTGACCGTGAATTCGTAATCGCCGCTTTGCGTCGGCACGCCGCTCAGCACGCCGGTTGAACTCAGCGACATTCCGGCGGGCAACTGGCCACTGCTGATTGCAAAAGTGTAATCCCCGCAGCCTCCCGTCGCGCTAAAGGTTTGCCCTTGCGGCTGCGTTGGGTTGTATTCCATCCCCTGCATCGCATCGAACAATTGCATGTTCGCAGGCCCGATGGTGATCGTTCCGCAACCAATCGTCAGAGGGTAAACGCGAATGCCCGTGCAGCCGAACTTGTCCGTCACTGTCACGCCGAAGGAAAAGTTTCCTGATTCCATCGGCGTGCCTTGCAGCTTGCCGTCAGTGGTCAGCGTCATTCCGTTCGGCAACATTCCTGACGTAACGGCATAACTGTAAGGCGCAGTGCCGCCTGTGGCCGTCAATTGTTCAATCGGCGAATAGCTTTGCCCGGCAATTCCGCTGTGAACCGTGGCTGGCGAAATGACGATGGTTGGACAATCCACCTGCCAGGTGATCGTCACCGTGCCCATACAACCGTTCTTGTCGGTCGCTTTGACGGTGAACGTAAAGCTGCCTTTTTCTTCCGGAATCCCTGTCAGCTTTCCATCCGGTTGCAGCGTCATGCCTTTCGGCAAGTCGCCGCTGGGTTGGCTGTAGGTGAATGGCCCCATTCCGCCGACAGGCGAAAAGTTCTGCATGAACGTCTGCCCAACAGTTCCGTTGCTGAGCGTTGCCGGCGTAACGGTGATGAAGGGGTCTTTTTGAGTATAAATTTCGGCGGATGCCAGATCGGCCACTCCCGCGCCTGTGCCTCCCGCGACCAGCACGCGACCGCAACTCAGCAGCGCGGCAATGTGGCGTCCGCGCGCGTCATTCAACGGCCCGGCATCCGACCAGGTATCGGTCGCAGGGTCGTAAAGTTCGGCGGAATCGGTTGAAACGCCGCTGATATTCTGGCCCCCGGCAATCAGCACCTTGCCCGAAGGCAACAGCGTCGCCGTGTGAAGCTGGCGCGCCACTGTCATCGGCGTTTTGGTTGACCAGGTGTCGCTCGTCGGATTGTAAAGCTCAACGGAATTGAGCGCCGTTGTTCCGTTTGCACCGCCAACCACCAGCACTTCGCCGGAAGGCAATCGCGTCGCCGTGTGCGCGTAACGCGTCGCCGTCATCGGAGCGGCCAAAATCCAACTGCTTCCGCCGGAGGTGTAAAGTTCGGCGGAACTGTAAGCAAGCAGCGGATCGCGCTGCGCGCCACCAACTACCAGTACTTGTCCATTGGTGAGCACCGTCGCCGTATGAAGAAACCGTGCGACATTCATTGCCGGACCAGCCGTCCAGGTTTTTGGACCCGGGTTATAAAGCTCCGTTGTGTTGTAGGTGCCGCTTGGGCCTGTACAACAATTGTTGTCATAGCCGCCCGCCATCAACACCTGTCCGGCCAGGGAACCGGTCGTCAACAAGGCCAGCGCCGGTTGATACCTTTTGATGGAAGGCGGGCCGGTTGTCGCGCTCCAACTCGAAGAGCCTTCGTTGTAAAGAAAACTGCTGGGATTGGGCACCGTGTTATCGTCGTCGCCGACCACCAGCACTTCGCCGGTGTTGAGCAATTGCGCCGATACCCTGTGCGCGATGGGAATTGGCGTAATCGCCTGCCATGTGCTGAACACGGGATCGTAAATGGCGGCATCCGTCACGAAAGCTTGTCCGACTTTGCTGCCGCCCACGACCAGCAATTTTCCCGAAGGCAACAAACTGGCGGCGGGATTACTCCGCGCGGTAGGCATGGACGAGTCATTGACCCAGTCTCCTGGATCAAAGCTTCCGGAAGCAGGGGGATTGGCATCGGTCTCCGCTCCGTTAAACGCCGTCACTTTGCCAAACAGCGCATTATTCGCGGTGAACACTGCAACCAGGCAAAACGCGAAAACAAGGCCCAGCATAAACACTTTCCGCCGTAACGTGATTTCTGAAATTCGTCGTAACATAGCTCTCCTCCCGTGCGGGGTATTTGCAGTAGTTGATCTTCAGGACACACTTCGCGCATGCCCGAGCATTCCGCAGCCAATGGGTTCCAGCTTGAAATAGAGGCAATCCGGATAACCGCCGAACCGGATTGTGTTGGCTTGCATAAAGGACAGAGGCGGACGACCAGGCGATATTACCGACCCGTCACAGAATCTGACCTGTTGAATCCGTGGCGCCTGGCTTCGCCCGCAATTCCTTCACCCTCTAAGCGCCATTTCGCGAAAATCCGTATCAGCCGGAATGAAGTTTTTTCCTGGCAGGTAGGAGAAATTTTTGCCCGCAGCTATAATTCGCGCGTTCTTCGGTCAGTCAGCGAACTTTCAGAGAAAAAATCTATGTCGGTGCAGGTAGTCACTCAACTTCTGGTGGATTGGCGCAATGGCAACGAGGCCGCGTTCAATCAATTGATGCCCATCGTGTATGACGAACTGCGGCGGATTGCCCATCGCTACCTCCGTCACGAAGGCAGTGGACATTCGCTGCAAACGGCGGACTTGGTCAACGAAGCCTACCTGAAACTGATCAATCAGCAGGACGTGGACTGGCAAAACCGCGCGCACTTTTATGCGGTGTCGGCCAACATCATGCGCCACCTGCTGGTGGACCACGCCCGCACTCGCCAGCGCGCCAAACGCGGCGGCCAGACGATCCTGATCGCCTTCAACGATGAAATTACAGCCAAACCCACAGTGAACCCGGAGAACACCATTGACCTGCTGGCGCTGGATCAGGCGCTCGACCGGCTGGCGGAATTCGACGAACGCAAAAGCCGGATTGTCGAGCTTCGCTATTTCGGCGGCCTGAGTTACGAGGAAACGGCGGTGGTGCTGGGCGTTTCCGAAATCACGATCAAACGCGACTGGTTAAAAGCCCGCGCGTGGCTGTATCGCGCGATGGGCGGAGGATCCCCCGATGACTTCCCCTCAATGGCGGAGAGTTGATGAATTGCTCGACCAGGCAATGGAATTGCCGACAGCGGAGCGCGCAGCGTTTCTCGACCGCGAGTGCGACGGCGACAACGCCCTGCGCCGCGAAGTGGAATCGCTGCTGGCGGCGCACGACAAGGCGAGCGGCTTTTTTGATTCCCAACCGGCGGCGCTGGCCGACGACCTGATCCGCGACCGTCAAGCCGAAGCGCTGGTCGGCCACGCCATCGGCCCCTACCGCATCGTGCGCGAAATCGGGCGCGGCGGTATGGGCGTGGTCTATCTGGCCGAACGCACCGACGATCAATACCGCCGCCAGGTCGCGGTCAAACTGCTGTGGCCGGGGTTGCTCAACACGGAAATCGTCCGGCGCTTCCGCCGCGAGCGGCAGATTCTGGCCAATCTGGATCATCCCAACGTGGCCAAACTCTTCGACGGCGGCACGACCGAAGAAGGCTGGCCGTATTTCGTGATGGAATACGTTGCCGGTCAGCCGATTACGGAATACTGCAATGCGCGCCGGTTGTCTGTGGCGGAACGCTTGCGGCTGTTTCAGCAGGTCTGCGCGGCGGTGCAATACGCGCATCAAACGCTGATCATCCACCGCGATCTGAAACCCGGAAATATCTTGGTCACTGAAGACGGCACGGCGAAATTATTGGATTTCGGCATCGCCAAACTGCTCGATCCCGCGCGCCACGCCGTCACCGCGCAGCCGACGACCAACGCGCTGATGATGACGCCCGATTACGCCAGCCCCGAACAAATGCGCGGCGAAGCAATCACTACGGCCAGCGACGTCTACAGCCTCGGCATTCTGCTGTATGAACTGCTGACGGGCGGGCATCCGTACCAGATCAAAGACCGTTCGCTGCCCGAACTGGTGCGCGTGGTTTGCGAACAGGAACCGGAAGCGCCAAGCCAGCGTGTGGGGCAATTTGCCAAATTGCCCCACGGCCTGGGCGATACGAAGCCGGAACGGTTGCGCGCCCAACTGCGCGGCGACCTGGATCAGATCACCCAAACCGCCATTCAAAAAGACGCAAACGTCCGCTACCGCAGCGTCGAACAGTTGAGCGAAGACCTGCGCCGCCATCTGGAAGGTCTGCCTGTTATTGCTCATAAACCAACGTTTCGTTATCACGCTATCAAATTTGTACGCCGCAACCAGTTAGGCGTCACTGTGGCCTTGATAACTTCAGTAGCATTAGTTGGCGGCATCTTGGTAACGATGAGACAAGCGAATGTCGCTCAGATGCAGGCAAGCGTTAATGGCAGATTGACCTATGCCGCACAGATGCACCAAGCCATGCAAGCCTGGGAGTTTGCTGACATCTTGCAACTGAGAGAATTGGTGGAGAAGAACAGTCTACAAGCGGTTGAAGAGGATCTGCGCGATTTCGAGTGGTATTACCTTTGGCGGCTTTATAATTACACTGGAGAACGATTGAGTTTGCCCCATCCGGTAGGAGTTTGGTCTGCGGCTTTCGCGCCTGATGGCAGGCGGATAGCTACTGGAACTGCTGATGGCAAATTGAGAATGTGGGATGCTGATACCGGGCGAGAGTTAGTTGTACTAAGTGGACATGAGGAAAATACGTGGGCCATTGCCTTTTCACCCCACGGTCAACGCCTTGTTACTGGGGGCGGCTACCGAACGGCGAAATTGTGGGATGTGACGCCCAGGCATGAGCGTGAACTCACTACATTCATCGGTCATGCTAACGAGGTAAGATCTGTAGCATTTTCACCTGATGGAAAAAGGCTGGCAACCAGTAGTTTTGACTACAAAGTGAAGGTGTGGAATGTGCAAAGCGGCCGAGAGCTATTGAATATCCAAGGCCATGGAGGAATCAATGCCGTGAAGTTTTCCTCTGATGGCCAATTGCTCGCTACGGGACATAGTTATGAGCCAGCAATCGAGTTATGGGATGCCAGTACTGGCCAGAAGTTGCGCGCTTTAGACCTTGTTGGAGGCGCATCCTCAATCGCGTTTTCACCGGATGGGAAAAGTCTAGTTGCAGGTGGCAGAAGCCGTGTCGCGAGATTATGGGAGGTTAGCAATGGCAAGTTGCATACGACACTTTTGGGACACGACGGAGTTATTACGGCCGTTGCATTTTCCCCAGATGGGAAGATGTTGGCTACTGGAAGCGCTGATCGCACAGTTAGATTATGGGATGTTTTTACAGGTGAGGAATTGGTGGCGCTCAAGGGTCATTTGGGTTCAGTGATGTCACTAGACTTCTCTGCGGATGGAAAGAATTTGGTGACCTGCGGTGCGGATGGCACTGCTAGATTGTGGGACATTGCTACTGTATTGGAATTCACAGCGTCTAAGCATTTCAATTTGATGGGTCGGTTTGTGGCGTTTTCACCAGATGGCAAAAAGTTGGCGGTAATAAGCCCCAGTGGCGATGTTAGAGTATTAGATGCCACTACTGGGCAGGAATTCATGACCTTTTCCAAGTTCTACAGTCCCGTAAGGTCATTGGCCTTTTCGCCTGATGGGAAAAGGTTGATCACTAATTACGGCAGCGTTGCTAAGGTGTGGGATATAGATACTGGTCGTGAACTGATAACTTTTCACGGTCATATATTGCTCGTCAACACCGTGGCGTTTTCCCACGACGGACAAAGTGTGGCAACGGCAAGTGACGACAAAACGGTGAAGATATGGCGAGCCGCGACCGGCCAGGAACTTCTTACTCTCAACAGGCATGATGCAAGGGTTCGCTCCATCATTTTTTCTCCGGACGGTAAAATTCTAGTTTCAGGTGGTTCTGACAATACCGCCCGTGTCTGGGACACTACCACCGGTCTGGAACTTGCGGTACTCAATAACCACACCGCACCATTGATGGCACTTGCTTTTTCGCCGGATGGAAAAATCCTGGCAACTGGCAGTGCCGACAAGACTGTGAGGTTGTGGGAAGTACTGACAGCCCGAGAACTTAGCACTTTCAGAGGGCACGCGGGAAGCATCAACTGTTTGGCATTTGCACCTAACGGAAAAAGGCTGGCAACAGGCGGCAGTGAGGGGCTGGTGCGATTGTGGGATGTAGCGAATGGACAAGAGGTTATTGCGCTCAAAGGTCACACAGATTCCATTGTCTCTATTGCCTTCTCTCCCGATGGGCAAATCCTTACTAGCGCGAGTCAGGATGGCACGGTCCGGTTCTGGCGCGCGGCGACGCCGCAGGAAGTGGCAGCTCGCGGGCGGCAGTCAGCAGCACGCAATTAAGCTCCGGGAGAATGTTTATCCCAGGGCGGAACACTGAATCATGGCGGCCTCTCCGTACCGCGGACTGTTAGTCCGCGGAAGACGTGTCAGGATAAGGTTTGGAGTCTCAGGGCACTTGGCTGGGGTTGTTTGTCGCGGGTGGGCTTGCCTTCAGGGTAAGGAGAACGTTCGGAGTCGTTTGCCGGGCTTTGAAATCGTCTTTTGCCGAGACTCCCGCGGACTGACAGTCCGCGGTACGGGAGGAGCAATGGAACTGTATGGATACAACGAATATACGCGCCGGAACCTGCCGCATCTTCATCCGCCCGGAGCGACGCTGTTTGTGACGTTTCGGCTGGCTGGCTCGATTCCCAAGGCTGTGGTGCGGCAATACAAGGCCAAAAAGGATTGGCTGAAAAACGAAATTGACCGCGTGGAGAAGCTGGCGCTGACGGACGATTCGTTGGAAGTGGAGGCGCTTGAACAACGAGTTCACGAATTTCACCGGGAATGGTTCGCCAGGTTTAAAGACGTGCTGCATCAAGCGGCGTGCGGGCCAACGTGGCTGAAAGAGGATTGCGTGGCGGAGATTGTCGCCGAGGCGATGAATTACCGTGACGGGCGGGTTTACCGGCTGGACGCCTACTGCATTATGTCGAATCACGTGCATGCGGTCTTCGCGCCATTTCTCTCCGAGCAGGATTTGATCGAAATGCCGGCGGCGAAATCGGCGACCGGCAGATTGCAGTTTTTCAGCCGCCATCCACCACTGGACGCAATCATGAAGTCGCTGAAAGGCCGCACGTCGCACGAAGCCAACCGCGCGCTCGGTCGCGGTGGCACGTTCTGGGAGCCGGAAAGCTATGATCACGTTGTGCGCGACGAAGCCGAATTCGAACGCGTCGTGAATTATATTTTGAACAACCCAGTTAAAGCCGGACTGGTGAAGGATTGGCCGCAATGGAATTGGAACTTTCGGCGCAACCATACTCAGCATTGCTAGCCCACATCCACAGCCAGGAAGGGGCAGCCGATTGTCAGTCGGCTGTACATCCATCAAATCAAATCCGGTTGGCGGCAAATTGACCGTTCAGACTTCGGTTTCGTCGAAATGCACATTGTCCGCCCAGTCTCCGCCGTTGCCAGTCCGCCGCCGAATCCCGCCGGGGCAAATGGCAAAAACTCACAACTTGGAAGATAAATTTTTGGGTGGTTGATTCGGCAAATGGCTAGAGCAGAGGCAGCTATGATAGATTCCGCCCACCGAACACAAATTATCTCCTTGAGGCGGATTGAAAACGATGGCTTCTTCTCTCCAACATGAAGTCACGCAGATGCTGCTGGCCTGGAACGAGGGCGACGAAACCGCGCTGGCCCGGTTGGTTCCGCACGTTGAAGCAGAGCTGCACGCCCTGGCGCGGCTTTACCTGAGCCGCGAACGTCCCGGCCACACCCTGCAAGCCACGGCACTGGTCAATGAAGCCTTCATGCGTTTGGTGGACACGAAATCAGTCCATTGGCAGAACCGTGCGCATTTTTTCGGGATCACGGCGCAGGTCATGCGGCGCATTCTGGTGGATCACGCGCGGCGGCGAAATCAGAAACGCGGCGGCGATCTGCTGCGCGTTTCCCTGGTGGAAGCGGGGAACGTGGCCGCGGAGCGCGACACGGGCGTCATCGAACTGGACGACGCGCTGAAAATGCTGGCGGCTTTCGATCCCCGCAAGAGCCAGATTGTCGAATTGAAGTTTTTCGGAGGCCTCAGCGAAGAAGAAATCGCCGAGGTGATGACGCTTTCTTTGCGGACGGTGCAGCGGGATTGGAGTTTGGCGCGCGCCTGGCTCTACAAGGAATTAAGCAAGGACGGCAAGAATGACGGCTGAGCGCTGGCAGCAGATTGAACAGCTTTATTACAGAGCATTGGAATACGACGGCAGCAACCGCCTGGCGTTTCTTGAAGAAGTCTGTGGGAAGGATGCGACGCTTCGCCGCGAAGTCGAGGTGTTGCTGGCCGCGAATGAGCAGGCCGGGAGCTTTCTGGGCGGACACGCTTTTGAACATGAAGCGCGGGACTTCGCAGTGTCGCAGCACCTTTCATTGGTCGGCCAATTCATCAGCCGCTACGAGGTGCTGGCGCCGATCGGCGCGGGAGGAATGGGCGAGGTCTATCTGGCGCGCGACACGCAACTTGAACGTCGTGTCGCGCTCAAATTGTTGCCTCCCCAATTCACACAAGACACCAGCCGGCTGCAACGATTTATCCGCGAAGCCAAGGCCGCGTCGGCGCTCAATCATCCGAACATCATTACGATTCACGAAGTTGGCGAAGCCGAAACCCCGCTGGGACGCACGCATTTCATCGTCACCGAATTCATCGCGGGAGTCACGTTGCGCGAGCGGCTGCGTCACGGCAAACCGGCTTTGCGCGAAGCTCTGGCGATTACGCGGCAGATCGGCGCTGCGCTCGCCGCCGCGCACGAGGCGGGAATCGTGCATCGAGACATTAAACCGGAAAACGTCATGGTCCGGCCCGACGGGTTGGTCAAGGTCCTGGATTTCGGATTGGCGCGCGTGGTCGAGCGGCGTCTGGACGACAGTGACCCCGCCGCAACCCGCAAAAGCATGCACACCGGAACCGGCGTCGTGATGGGCACGCCGCGTTATATGTCCCCGGAACAGGCCCGCGGGCTGAAGGTGGATGCGCGCAGCGATGTGTTCAGTCTGGGCGTGGTGCTTTACGAAATGGTCTCCGGCGCGTTGCCCTTTCCCGGCGCAACCTCGGCGGAGGTCTTTGCCGCCCTGCTCGATAAAGAGCCGGCCCCGCTTACCGCATTCGCCCCGGAAACTCCCGACGAATTGGAACGCATCGTCGGCAAGGCGTTGCGGAAAGAGGTTGAAGAACGCCATCAGACCATCGCGGAACTGCTGGCTGACCTTGATCAGGCTGGGCCGTCACTCGAAACGGCGCGAGCCGTCAATCGTCCGGCGGCATCCGGCAAATTGATTGCCGCGAAATCCAAAGCGGCGACCGGGCCGCGCCGCCTCGGCTTGTATGCTTTTTCAGCCGTGCTGCTGCTGGGGATTTTGGGCAGCGCGGTTTACTGGATGATGCGCTCGGACAAAACCGCCGGGCTGCCGCCGCGCATTGTGCCGTTTGCGAGTTTTCCCGGGAGCAAGGATCACGCCTGCTTTTCGCCCGACGGCAGCCAGATTGCGTTTGCCTGGACGGGCAGACGGGACGACGTTCATGTCAGTCGCGACATTTACATCAAAGTGATCGGCGCAGGGGAACCGCTGCGGCTGACCGCTACGCCTGAAGATGAGCGGAATCCGGTCTGGTCGCCAGATGGCCGTCACATCGCCTTTTTACGCCAGGGCGGCCCGGCAAAAGGCGTTTATCTGATCCCTGCATTAGGCGGGCAGGAGCGCCGCATTGGTGACGGCGTATATACCTTGTCGTGGTCGGCGGATGGCAGGACGCTGGTCACTTGCAGCCGTCCCACGCCCGAACAGCCCAACAGCAATTTGATTCTGCTGTCGGTTGAAACCGGCGAGCAGCGCGTGCTGACACAGACGGCGATGCCGATTTCCGATGGATTGGCGGCCTTTTCGCCCGACGGAAAGCAGATCGCATTTTTGCGCAGCTTCAGCCTATCGGCGCGTGAAGTGTTTACGATTCCCGCCAGTGGCGGCGCGCCACAGCAACTGACCTTCGACAAACGCCCGCTCTTCGGTCTGACCTGGACGGGCGACAGCCGCGAAATAGTTTTCTGCGCCAATCTCGGTGGCGGACCGAGCTTGTGGCGAATCAATGCCAGTGGCGGCGCGCCGGAACGCATGAGCCTCGGTGTGAATCCCGCCAGTCCGGCGGTGTCACGCCAGGGCAATAAACTGGCCTGGACCGAAAACTACGCCGACACCAACATCTACCGGTACGAAAGCCTGGGGTTTGCGGGCAGCGATGCGCCGGGCAAATTCAGTTCGCCGGAACGTTTGATCTTTTCCACGCGCGAAGACCACAGCCAGCAATTTTCTCCCGATGGCGAAAAGATCGTGTTTGTCTCCAGCCGCACAGGGAGCGATGAAATTTGGGTTTGTGACCGCGATGGGGGGAACCTGCGCCAACTGACCTTTTTTGATGGCCCGCCGACCGGCACGCCACGCTGGTCGCCGGACGGCCGCTCAATCGTTTTCGATTCGCGGGTGGAAGGCAGCCCGGATATTTATGTCATCAGCATCGAAGGCGGCCCTGTCCACCGCCTGACCACTGAAGCCAGTTCCGACAATACGCCAACCTGGTCGCGCGACGGCCGCTGGATTTACTTCTCCTCCAATCGCGGCGGCAAGAACTTGGACAACATGTGGAAGATGCCGTCGGCAGGCGGACCGGCGACGCAATTAACTTTCAGCGGTGCGCACGAAGGTTGCGAATCGCCGGATGGCAGGCTTTTTTACTTCTCGAAAAAGGGCTGGGTGTATGGCCTCTGGTCCGTTCCCGTGGAAGGGGGCGAAGAGAAGCCGGTGCCAGAATTCAACCGCATCGGTTACTGGCGTTCCTGGGGCGTGCTGCCGCAAGGCATCTATTTCATCACCAAAGAAGATGCGCCACCGCAGACGATTCGCTTTTACAGCTTTGCCACACAGCGCATCACGCCGCTCGCGACGGTGGAGAAAGCGCCGCTTGACGTGCAACCCGGGCTGGCCATGTCGCCGGATGGCCGCTGGCTGCTTTATGCGCAACGCGATCAAACCGTCAATGACATCATGCTGATGGAAAATTTCCGTTGAGGCTTCGAAACTCCAGGGAAACGATGACTCCTGAACGCTGGCAACAGATTGAACAGCTTTATCACGACGCGCTGGATTGCGAACCGAATCAGCGCGCGGCGATGCTGGACAAAGCCTGTGCGGGCGACGACGGGCTGCGAAGTGAAGTCGAAGCCCTGCTTGCCGCCAACGATCAAACCGGCGGATTTCTGGACAAACACGCGTTGTCGGTCGAAGCCAAGGAAATGGCCGCCGAACAAATCTCGACGCTCATTCAAATCCCTGCAATTCAACACTTCAGCCATTACCAGATTCTTTCCAAAATTGGCGCTGGGGGGATGGGCGAAGTCTATCTGGCGCGCGACGCACGGCTGGACCGCCGGGTCGCAATCAAGGTGTTGCCGCCGCACTTTACCGCCGACCCCAGCCGATTGCAGCGCTTTGCGCGCGAAGCCAAAGCCGCCTCGGTGCTCAACCATCCGAGCATCCTCACCATTTATGAAATTGGCCAGGTGCGGACAGAATCCGGCCTCGTTCATTTTATCGCCACCGAATACGTCGAAGGCGCCACACTGCGTGCGCGGCTGGCCGAATCGCCGATGACATTGCGCGAAGCGCTGGACGCCGCCATACAGATTGCCGCGGCGCTGGACGCCGCGCATCGTGCCGGCATCATTCACCGCGACATCAAACCCGAAAACCTGATGCTGCGTC
The DNA here is from genome assembly GCA_021155085.1 of Heliomicrobium sp. GTDB lineage: Bacteria > Acidobacteriota > Blastocatellia > RBC074 > RBC074 > RBC074. The sequence continues at coordinate 95,602 of JAJNQA010000054.1, forward strand.
CGGACGGGTTGGTCAAGGTGCTGGACTTCGGCCTGGCCAAATTGACCGTGGCGCAACCCATTGTCGAACTTCACGCAAATTCGACCAGCACGGCGCAGGGCATGCTGTTGGGAACGCCGCGTTACATGTCGCCGGAACAGGCGCGCGGCAGGAAGGTGGATGCGCGCAGCGACATTTTCAGCCTGGGCAGCGTGCTGTACGAAATGCTGACCGGGCGACCGCCATTCCAGGGAGAATCGCTCGCCGACCTGTTCGCGGAGATTTTGCAGAAGGAACCGCCGCCGTTGGCGCAATTCGTAGCCCAAATCCCTGCCGGACAAATCCCTGCCGGAATGCAGCGCATTGTCAGCCGGGCCATTGCCAAGGAGTGCGCGGATCGTTACCAGTCCGCTCGCGAATTGCAGTTTGATTTGCAGGCACTCAGCCAGCAATTAAGCGCGGACGCGCTGGCGCGGCAGCCAAGGCCCAATGAAGCGCGGAACGGTCAACCTGAGAAAGCGATAACAACCAGCCAGCCTGGCAAAGTGGTGACCGGCAAGTTCTCCAGTTGGACGGATTCGCTGGCCAGCATCCTGACGTTGTCGGTTCCGGGACGGGCGGTTTCGGTGGCCAGAATCCTTTTGGCGACGGTGGTGCTGGCCGTTGCCGGTTTGGGGGTCTGGTTGTTTCTGCGTCCCGGCGGGAAGTCCACTCTGCCATCGCGCGAGTTGAAGTTCGAAATGATTTACAGCAAGGCCGGACAGGACAACGTCTTGTTGCCGGACAGCCACTTTTCGCCGGACGGAGAAACGATCGCTTTTGCCGCCAGCGGAGACGGGAACAATCTCTGGGTCAGGCAAATCGGCGGTGACCGGGACAGCCAGATTACTTTTGGCAAGTGGGATGACGGCGTTCCGCTCTGGTCGCCGAGCGGCAAAAAGATCGCCTTCGTTTCGAACCGCAATCACGAACTGGGAATCTGGACGACGCTTTCGCTGGGCAGCACACCTGTGCTGGTCAAAACTCTGGGCGGGCCTGAAACCATTTCCACTCGTGGCACGCTCAAGCTGCTCACCTGGACGAAAGACGAATCGGCAATTTACTACGGATGGGATCGGGTACTTTTTCGCCTGGACCTGAACTCGAAAGAAAGCGTTCCGGTGCTTGCCGCAAAACAGCCGTTTCAATTGCCGGAAGATTTCTCCCTCTCTCCCAATGAACAGCAGGTCGCATTTATCGCGCAGAACAGCGGGCAGGAAAACAGGCAATATGACGTCTGGCGGGTGGAACTGGGCAGCGGGACACCGCATCGCGTGACGAACGACGCCTATCTCGATCAAACTCCGCTTTGGATCAGCGATGACAAACTGCTCTACAACTCTTCCCGCAATGACCGGCTGCAAATTTATCTGGCGGATTTGGCGGGGGGCGAACCGGCGCTGATTTCCACCAGCGATCATCAATGCCGTCTGACGGATTACTCCGCCAGAAGCAACCGCCTGCTGTGTTACGAGCAACGAGACGAATCGAACATCTTTGCCGCGCAGATTGAATCCGGCGAAGAGCGGCAGATGACGGACGATCTGGGCCCTGAGTTTTGGTCAACGGTTTCGCCCGATGGCCAGACGTTGCTTTATCAGGTGATTCAGGGGGACCGGCTGGTCTGGGACCCCAGACGGAGTTTGCTTTTCACCAAACCCGCGCGCGCCAAAGGGCAATCAGTCCGGCTGGCCGCCAATGCCTATGAGGCGCAATGGTCGCCCAATGGTGAACAAGTGGGATTTCTGCGTTTAGTCGGAGCCGTGTCACAACTCTGGATGATCAAATCCGCCGGGGGCGAGGAAAAAGCGTTGGTCACGGACAACGTCATTTTCGGCGGACAGCGAAACGGCCCGCCCTACAACCGCGTTCATGCCAGAGCCTGGAACTGGTCGCCGGACAGCCGCCAAATCGCCTATGCCGCCCGGCAGGATGGCGTCGCAAATGTTTGGACGGTGAGCGCGGATGGGGCGAAAAAGAGGCAGGTGTCTTCCAGTACGGACAGCGCCCTCCGGTTCGACTGTCCCACCTGGTCTCCCGACGGTCAGCAATTCGCTTATTTATCCGAGCCTTCCAGAAAACCCGCTTCCGGGAAACAACTCGCCAGCTTGTGGGTCAGCGGCCAGCAGCAGCCCGCGATGATCTATCAAACCGAATCTGTTTTACGGCTGCTTGGCTGGTTGTCGAATGAACAATTGCTGGTGGCGCTGGCGGACAGGGGGGACGGAAGCATGTCGCAGCCCACGGCCGTCAAACTGTTCAGCATTTGGATCAGCGCATCGAACCCGCCTGCCGCTCCGATTCAGATTGGCTCCCTGTCAGACACTTATCTTTCCAGCCTGCGGTTGTCGCCGAATGGGCGCGCCGTCGCTTTTGTGAAGATGCTGAACGGGCGAAATGATCTTTGGCTGGCGGCGCTCAATCACAGCCGCCTGGCGCAGGAAAAAAAGCTCACCGGCAATAGCGACCCGTCCTTCTACTTTTCCAGTCTGGCCTGGTCGCCGGATGGAAAAACGATTTACTACGACCGGCAGACTCGCTGGAGTTTGCTGACGATGGTTGAGGGCTTTAACGAAAAATAGAAAAAATCCGAGGCGTGGCGGGTTTCAGCCGCCGATTGCGCCTTTCTGTATGAAAGGGCGAAAACATCATTCTGACTGTTCGCCTGATTGTTGACAAAAAAACGGCAATGGACGCTTTGGTCTTTGCCTCTACATCACAAAGGAGAATCCCCCATTATGAGTGCTACCGCAATTGACCTGTTGAAAGCTGAGTTGGATAAATTTGGCAGCGCCGATGAAGCGCGCAACATCGCCTTTATCAATGCGCTGTGCGATTCCTTTCGCGCCAAGTTGTTGAACTATTACCGGGCGGGAGCTTCCGCCGAAGCCCGTTTACAGCGCGTCGCCGAAATCAGCGCCGTGTTCCGGGACATTAAACTCAAGGACGGCAAGCGCGAATTCACCATCGCCGCCAAGCAGGTCAAGATCAAACCCGCGCCAGTCAAGGGCAAAGCGGCCAGCGCCGTGAATGCGCCCGAACAGTTTGATTACCGCTGTCCGACCGGGACGCAGTGCATTGACGGGAATTGCGTCCCCACCATCGGTGATTCGCCCGCGCCGGGAAGTTCCCGATAATGGACCGTCCGAAATCCGCCCTACGGATTTTCATCCAGGCCGGAGGCCGCAGTTCACGAATGGGCACGGACAAAGCCTGGGTGGAAATCAATGATCGAACAATGATCGAGCACGTGCTGGTGGCGGCGACAAAACCTGTCGCCGCAAGTCTTTCGATCATTATCCATCCCGCCAATCCAAACACTGCGCGTTATCGAAGGCTGGCCGGACAGTGGGATGCGCGGTTGCTGGATGATTTGCACGATCATCAGGGGCCGCTCGGCGGGATTCACACGTCGCTCAAAGCCTGCGGCGAAGGCGAATCCGCCCTTGTCCTCGCCTGCGATCTGCCATTTCTGACGGCGGAATTTCTCGAATTTCTTTGCCGGGAACATGACGCCCGGGCGGCTCAGGCGACCGTGCCGCTTGGGTGTGATGGCCGCTTGCAGCCGCTTGCGGCGGTTTACGATCAATCCTGTCTGGCTGCCGTTGAAGAACGGCTGGCTTTACAAGAATTGAAAGTGGAGCGGCTTTTTGGAGTTGTCCGGACGGAGCGGATTGCCTTTCAGGAATTCGCGCACTTGCCCCGCGCGCGAAAATTCTTCCTCAACATCAACACAGTGGAGGATTACCGGAACGCTGGCCGGGACGAAGCGGGCTGAGTTGCGGCGATTCAATTCCGCGCGGCAATTTTGGCCAGCAGGGTTTCTTGTGTTTTCAGGGATTCGTACAGCCGCTGCAATTCGCCCGCGCCGATGACGGTGATGACTTCCCAGATTTCGTGGAACGATCCGGTCAGCCGTTTTTTGGCAAAGCGTTTGTCGCGTTCGTCGGCGATGACCAGAAAAGGCCGCGAGCGTTGCGCGTCGTAAGCATGCTTCAGCCGGGTCAGGGCGCTGTCCACACTGCCGGAAATCTGCACTTCAAAGACATGGCTCAAACGCGGCGCGGTCACGCTGTCGCGCCAGACCACATCGTAGCGTTCAAATTCAGCTTCGGCGTGTTTGCCCAGCATCAGACCGATTTCGACCAACATGCCTTGCGCTTCCTTGTGGGAAAGCGTTTTTGTCGTCCGTTCAACCGGCGATTGGCCGAACTCTACCTGCATCGCTTCGGCTTCGATGCGGCGCAAGGCCCTGGGCGTCAGTGTCCAGCAAGACTTTTCGCGTCGCAATTCCCCACGGATTTCGAGCTCCCGCCCGGCGCGCTGCACCAGCCTGTGCCACCGCAGACGGCCATTTTCAGCGCGCTCGTTCAAATCCAACGCGGTAAGTTGCGGAAAGCAGCGCGCCACGCGGTCGTACAAATACCGCAACTGATCGCTGCCGCCGGTCGCTTTCAGTTCCTGCAAGATCGGCAATTCCAGCCGTGATATTTCCGGAAAAGACATTTGTTCAACTTTGATGGTGGATTCGCTGCGGGATTCTAAATCGGATTGATGCAGTACGCGAGCGTAAGCGAGCGCCAGTTCTCAACTGCGATGGCGCTTCTAAATCGGATTGATGCAGTACGCGAGCGTAAGCGAGCGCCAGTTCTCAACTGCGATGGCGCTCGCATACGCTCGCGGACTGCATTACCTGACTTTCAATATCCGGCAGGTTGTGCAATAAATCCCAGCGGCTTTGTCGCACTTAAAATTAAACGCGACAAGCTGGAATTTTCCTAAACAGTGAGCATTTATGATCAATAACGATAGATTGATTCGCGCCTGCCGCCGGCAGGAAGTGGACCGCGCGCCGGTCTGGATGATGCGTCAGGCCGGGCGCTATTTGCCCGAATACCGCGCCGTGCGTGGCAAAACAGACTTTCTGACCTTGTGCAAAACGCCGGAACTGGCGGCGGAAGTTTCGATGCAGCCCTACGATATTCTGGGCGTGGATGCGGTGATTATGTTCTCCGACATACTGATCCCGGTCGAAGCCATGGGCGTTAAACTGGATGTCATTGAAAGCCGTGGGCCGGTGATCGAAACGCCGATTCGTTCCGCTGAACAAGTTGAAAAACTGATCATCCCCGATCCCGTGGAAAAGACAGGTTTCGTGATGGATGTGATCCGATTGCTGCGCCAGCGGCTCAGTAACGAAGCGCCGCTGATCGGCTTTGCCGGCGCGCCGTTCACGCTGGCGTCTTACATGATCGAAGGCGGCACAACGCGCAACTTCGCTGAAATTAAACGGATGATGTTCTCGAATCCGGCGCTGCTGCACAGCCTGCTGGAAAAAATCGCAGACACCGTCACCGAGTACCTGAACGCGCAAATCGAAGCCGGCGCGCAGGTCGTGCAACTGTTCGACACCTGGGCGGGCGAACTGACCTCTGCGGATTACGAAGAGTTCGCGCTGGAATACCATCAACGCATCTTTTCGCGGTTGCATCGCGGTCCCGGCGGATTGAGCGTTCCCGCGTCGCTCTACGTCAACGGGTGCAGCGCCATTCTGGAAAAGATGGCCGAATCCGGCGCCAACGTCCTGAGCATTGACTGGCGCATTGACATCGCCGAAGCCCGCCGCCGTCTGGAAGCCGCCGGGTTCAATGAAATTGCGCTGCAAGGCAACCTTGATCCGTGCGCGCTGCTCGGCACGCCGGAAACCATCACGGAAAGCGTGCAGGAGATTTTGCGCAAGGCCGGGCCGGTCGGCCACATTATGAATCTGGGGCACGGCATCATGCCGATGGTGCCGGTTGAAAATGCACGGGCGTTCATCGAAGCCGCGAAAGCAGGAATCAGGGAAGTGGCGTGAATTTGCGGCGGCGCGGGTATAATCGCCGCCACGAAATTTCTTCATTTCTTTTGGGAGGCAGTTATGGCGGGAGCGGCAGTGGAACAAGTCATTGCGGAAATTGAACAACTCAATCCCGAACAACAGCAGGAGCTTTTCCAGCAACTCGAAAAGCGACTGAACGGCGTCAATGGCGTTTCGCCTGCTTCTTCTTTGACGCCTGAAACTTCGCCGACGGGCAGCGCGGCGCGTGGCAATCCGCTGCACCGCGACCGGTCGCGCGAATTCGCCTGGCTCGAAAAACATCGCGCCGAATACATCGGCTCCTGGGTGGCGCTCGAAGGAGATCAACTGCTCCACCACACTCCAAGCCTGAAAGAAATGTTCGCGGAAGCCAACCGGCGAGACTTCAGGGATGCGCTGATGGTTCTGATCGAAACGACTGAAGGTCCGTATTATCACCAGACCGGGAAAGGGGATCGAACTGTCGCGATTAACTGGCCCATGAAAGATCGCTCGCTCGAGCATTCCTGGTTACGCCAACATCGCCGCGAATATCCCGGCGAATGGCTTGCTCTGGACGATGGCAGATTGATCAGTCATGGCCTGAATATGAAAGAGGTTGCCGCCGAAGCCAAACGGCAAGGGTTCAATAGTCCTTACTTCGTCCGCGTTGAATCACCTGATGAACTTCCGTGGGCAGGAACATGAACATGTCTTTTCAGCTTAATTTCAGCCGCCGCAATCAGTACGAGGACTCTGATGAAGGAATCCCGCTTCTCGTCATTCTCCAGTTCGGCGGAGTTGAAACAGAGTGTGACGCCAAGGTTGATCCTGGCGCTCAATACTGTCTGTTCAGCCGAGAGGTTGCCGAACGGCTCGGCCTGGATGTCGAAAATGGCGTCAAAAGCAGTTTTAGAACACTGGCTGGAAGTTTGGTCGCTTATGGTCACGACGTCAGGCTGATAACTTTGGGCGTAATTTCGGATTCAATCGTCTATTTTGCAAAAGACCATGGCCTGCCACGAAATTTACTGGGTCGTATTGGCTGGCTTCGACGCATCCGCCTGGCGATCATTGATTACGATCAGGAACTTTATTTGAGCGATTACAACGAAGAAGAAATTTGACTCTATGACATTCACCAAAATCACGGAATACGAAGGCATCACCGAATACAAACTCGAAGCGAACGGCTTGAAAGTGCTGCTGGCGCCGCGCCGCGCCGCGCCCGTTGTGGCGTTGATGGTCGTCTACCGGGTCGGCTCGCGCAACGAAGCCGTCGGGCATACCGGCGCGACGCATTTGCTGGAGCACATGCTGTTCAAGGGCACGCCGACCTACAACAAAAAGAACGGGACGCAGATTGCGGCGGTCTTGCAGAAACAGGGCGCGGTCTACAACGCAGACACCTGGTTCGACCGGACGCGCTATTACGAAATGCTGCCCAGTGATCAACTGGAATTGGCTGTCCATCTGGAAGCCGACCGGATGCGCAATTCATTCATCGCCGACAGCGACCGGCAATCCGAAATGACCGTCGTCCGCAACGAAATGGAGCGCGGCGAAAACGAACCTTCGCGGATTCTGGACGAGCGCGTCTGGGCGATGGCGTTTCGCGAACATCCGTATCATCACCCGACCATCGGCTGGCGTTCGGATGTCGAAGGCATGCCGACTTCGCAGTTGAAAGAGTTCTACGACGTGTATTACCACCCGAACAACGCGACGGCGATTGTCGTCGGCGATTTCGACGAACAAACGGCGCTGGATTTGATCGCCAAACATTTCGGCGCGGTTCCCGCTTCGCCGCAGCCGATTCCGCCGATGTACACGACCGAGCCGAAACAGGAAGGCGAGATTCGCTTCAAACTGCGCCGGGCCGGGCAACTGGGTTTGATCGAAATGGCCTGGCACATTCCCGAAGCGACGCATGCCGACACGGCGACCCTGAGCGTGCTGGATCATGTTTTGTCCGCGGGCGTGACTTCGCGGCTGTATCAGGCGCTGGTCGAAACGCAACTGGCGGTGGACGAAAGCGCGCAGGCGTTTCAGTTCGTTGATCCGGGGCTGTTCACGATTGACGTGACCATTCGCCCGGAATCTTCGCACGAGGCTGTTGAAGAGGTGGTGCTGGCCGAACTCGAAAAACTGAAAGTCGAAGACGTGACCGAAAGTGAGATGCAAAAGGCCAAAAACATCATCCTGACGCAGATGATCTTTTTGCGCGACAGCCCGTTCGGCGTGGTCAGCGCGCTGGGCGAATCGGAAGCCGTCGCCGATTGGAAGCTGTACGCCAATCTGCCGAAGATGGTCGAAGCCGTCACCGCCGCAGACATCCGGCGCGTCGCCAACACCTATTTCACCGAAGACAATCGCACGGTCGGTTGGTTCATCCCGAAAGAAGACGCTGAATAATCATGCCAAACAATTCCTTTGCTTCACGCATTCATCGTTATCAACTCTCAAACGGGCTTAGGCTCCTGGTGCTGGAAAACCACGCCAACCCGACGGTTTCGCTGTCGGGATTTATTGCGGCTGGGGAATATTTCAATCCGCAGGGAAAAGACAGTCTGGCCAGCATCACGGCCAGCATGCTCAACAAAGGCACCGCGCGGCGCACCAAGCTGGAGATCGCCGAATCGCTGGAATCGAACGGCGCACGGCTCACGTTTTCATCAAACAACTTCACGACTTCCATCAGCGGGCAAAGCCTGAGCCGCGACTTGCCGATGATTATTTCGACGCTGGCCGAAGAACTGCGCGAGCCGGTTTTCCCCGAAGCGGAAATGGAAAAACTGAAACTGCGCTACATCGCCAGCATCAAGGAAGATCTGGACGATACGCGTTCGCGGGCTTACGAACGGCTGACCCAGGCGATCTTTCCCGTGGGCCATCCGTTTTACCAGTACCCGTCGGAAACAATCATCAGCCAGATTGAAACCATCACCGCTGAAGACGCGCGCGGGTTTTACGGCAAGTATTACGGCGCGGGAGGGATGATTCTGACGATTGTCGGCGATGTCGAACCCGCCGCCATTCAGGCATTGGCCGAGCAGCATCTGGGCGATTGGCAGGGCGCGCCCGCGGCTGAGATCAATCTGCCCGTCACCGAGCTTCAGACCGAAGTGAAACGCGAGATCGTGGCGTTGAAAGACAAGCCGAACTGCGACGTTTTGATCGGCCACGCGTCGCGGCTGCGCAGGTCGAACCCGGATTACCTGGCGGCGGTCATCGCCAACAACGCGCTGGGGCAGTCCACGCTGTCTTCACGGCTGGGTTTGAAAGTTCGCGACGAGATGGGATTGACCTACGGTATCAGTTCCGGCTTCCGTTCGGGGATCGGCGACGGCCCATTCACCATCGGCGTGACCGTCGCGCCGGAAAACATTGACCTGGCGATTGATACGACGCTGGAAATCGTCAACGACTACATCTCCGGCGGCATTCGCGAAGATGAATTGCAGGACGAAAAGGCCTCCGTCACCGGGTCTTACAAAGTCGGGCTGGCCACCAACGCCGGGATGGCCGGTCAAATCGCCAACAGCGAACTGTTCGGATTGGGCGAAAACTATCTGGATGAATTCCCCGGCCTGATCAACGCGCTGACCAAACCGGAGATTGACGAAGCCATTCGCAAATACATTCATCCCGAAGTGGCGACGACGGTGATTGCGGGAACCCTTTGAGAACATAGACGGGGAGACTGGGAGACACGGGGACTGGGAGAAAGGAAAATTTTTCGCCCCGTCGCCCCGTCGCCCCATCGGACGGTCTGTTTTATGAAACTCGGCATACTACTCTTCAACCTGGGCGGGCCGGAAACGCAGGCCGATGTCCGTCCGTTTCTCTTTAACCTGTTTTCCGACCCGGAGATCGTGCGGATTCCGATCCGCGCGTTTCAGAAACCACTGGCCTGGATCATTTCGACGGCGCGGCACAAAAAGTCCTCCGCCAATTATCTGCTGATCGGCGGCGGGTCGCCGTTGCGCCGGATCACGGATGAGCAGGCCGCGGCGCTTGGTGATGACCTCGCCGGGCGGGGAATCGAGGCGAAGGTTTATGTAGGGATGCGGTATTGGCATCCGTTTACAAAAGTCGTGCTGGACGAAATCGAACGCGACGGCATTACCGAATTGATTGTGCTGCCGCTGTATCCGCAGTTTTCTGTTTCGACGACCGGATCAAGCACGAAAGAGTTTGTCGAATTGCTGGACCGGCGTGGCGGGCTGCGCCACATCCGCCGCCGCTACATTACGCGCTGGCATACGCACGAAGCTTATATCGCGGCGCTCGCCGAACAGATTCAGGAAAAGTTCAACGAGTTTCCCGATCCTGATCCGCGCAGCGTCCATCTGCTGTTCAGCGCGCACAGCGTCCCGGAAAGCTACATCCAAAATGGCGATCCGTACCTGAGCCACACGGAAGAAACCGTTCGGCTGGTTTCGGAAAAGCTCGGCGGTTTGAACCCCACGCACCTGAGTTTTCAAAGCAAGGTCGGCCCGGTCAAATGGCTGGGACCTTCCACGGACACGAAGCTGCGGGAACTGAAAGCCGCCGGGGCTGAGCAAGTGCTGGCCATCCCGATCAGCTTTGTTTCAGAACATATCGAGACACTTTACGAACTCGATTTGCTTTACAAGGACCTGGCTGAAGAACTCGGCTTCAAGGCGTATCGCCGCGTTCCCGCCTTCAATACCGACCCGCGCTTTATCAAGGCGTTGGGGGACTTGGTGACAGCGAAACTGAACCTGGCAAGTTGAACCATGAAGGTTGACGCAATCATTATCGGCGCGGGGATTTCCGGGCTTGTCGTGGCGCACCGGCTGAAGAAGTTGGGCCAAAACGTGCTGCTGATTGAAAGCAGCGACAAAATCGGCGGCGTGATTCAAAGTCACGACGCCGATGGCTTTTTGATCGAAGCCGGGCCAAACAGTCTGCGCGGCGCGCATGAACTGCTGGATTTGGCGGAAGAACTGGATTTGATGGGTGAACTTGTGACGGCTGACCCGAAGGCGCCGGCATTCGTTTATTCCGGCGGGCAGCTTCACGCCGTGCCGATGGGACCGGGCGCGCTCATTCAATCCAGGCTGATTTCCAATTCGGCCAAGCTGCGGTTGCTGGCGGAACCTTTCATCAAAGGGCGCAATGCAAATGGCGAAGAAAGCATTGATTCCTTCATCCGGCGGCGGCTGGGCGATGAAGTGATGGAAAAATTGGTGGCCCCGTTTCTCTCCGGCGTTTATGCGGGCGATCCGAAACAGCTTTCCGTGCAAGCCTGTTTCCCAAAACTCGCGGAATTTGAAGCCAGCGCCGGAAGCATCTTGCGCGGTGGATTCAAGGCAATGCGTGCCGGGCGTGCCGGACAAACGCAGGAACCGCCGAAGCGTTCGCTGCGGCCTTACCGGCTGTGTTCGTTTCGCGGCGGGCTGAACACTTTGCCGCAACGGCTGGCAAAGGAATTGGGCGAGGGCTTGCTGACCGAGGCGCGGGTTGCAGCCATTCACCCGTCTTCCCCTGGGTTTGAACTTTCGGTTGACGCTGCGGGCGACAGCAGGCAGTTCACTTGCCGCAAGCTGATTGTTGCCGCGCCCGCCTATGCGGCGGCGAAGCTGCTGGAAACGGTTGCGCCGGACGCGGCAGGCCTGCTGACTGACATTCCTTACGCTTCGATCGCTTCGGTTCCGCTGGCCTATCGGGCAGAACAATTTTCTGAGCCGCTCAGCGGATTCGGTTTTCTGACGCCACGCGGCGAGGGACTGCGAACACTCGGTTCCATCTGGAATTCGTCGCTGTTCACGGGACGCGCGCCGGAAGGCCATTTTTTAACGACCAACTTCATTGGCGGTGCGACCGATCCCGAAGCCGCCGGCCTGCGTGACGATGAACTGGTTCGCATCGTCCACAGCGATTTGAGCAAAGCGCTGCGCATCACCGGCGAGCCGCGACGGCTGCCGATCAAACGCTACGAATGGGCGATTCCTCAGTATGTGATCGGTCACGCGGCGCGCATCGCCAAACTGGAAGCAACGCTGGAAACTTTTCCCGGCTTGCATCTGGCGGGAAATTACCTGCACGGCGTAGCCATTGGCGATTGCATCCGGCAAGCCGAAGAGCTGGCCCGTGAAATTGTCAGTTCGACCAAGGAAGAGCATTCAAAATGAGCGCGGTTGGCTCAAACGTGATGTTGATTTTGCTGGTCCTGGCGGTTTGGCCGGATCGCGGACGTTCCGTCCGCGCGTCAGTCTCGGAAGGGGACGCGGACGGAACGTCCGCGATCCAGTACCGGGTTCTGGTCAAAAAATCCGAGCGCAAGTTTTACCTGTATCGGATTGAAAATGGTCAAGAGACGCTGGCGAAGACTTACCAAATCGCACTTGGCAACAGTCCGGTCGGGCACAAAAAACGCCAGGGCGACGGCGCAACGCCGGAAGGCGATTACTACATCACGCACAAGAACCCGAAGAGCAATTTCTATCTTTCGCTCGGCGTCAGCTACCCGAACATCAAAGATGCGGATGCAGGCTTGAAGAGCGGTTTGATCAACCAGGCGCAGCACAAAGCCATTACCAGCGCGATCAACTCAAAAGCGAAACCGCCGCAAAACACCAAACTGGGCGGCGACATCTTCATTCATGGCGGTGGCGCGGCGAAGTTGCTCGGACTGGTACGCGATTGGACGCTGGGTTGCGTCGCGCTGGAAAACGAAGACATCAGGGAACTGTTCGATCTGTTGCCGGTCAAAACGCCGGTAAAAATCCTCCCTTGAAAGGAATTATGCGAACACTTTATTTAGACTGCTTTGCGGGCGCGAGCGGCGATATGTTCATCGGCGCGCTGCTGGATTGCGGATTGGATTTTGAATTTCTGAAGGTCGAACTAGCGAAGCTCGGCGTGGAAGGTTACGAACTGAGTCTGGCGCGCGTTGACCGGAGCGGGATTTCTTCGGCGAAATTCGATGTGCATTTGAAAGGCGAAGGGCATTCGCACACGCATCATCATCACGAGCATTCACATGGCCACAGCCACCATCATCACGAGCACCCGCATCAGCCTGATCATTCCCACGAACACGAACATTCACATAATCCGCAATCCGCAATCCGCAATCCGCAATCCCATCATCACGATCATCGTGCGTTGTCGCAGATTAAACATCTGATTTCGGCCTCCGGGTTGTCGGCGTCCGTAAAGGATCGGGCGCTGGCAATCTTCCAGCGAATCGGCGAAGCCGAATCGAAGATTCACGGCATTCCGCTAGAGACGGTTCACTTTCACGAAGTCGGCGCGGTGGATTCGATTGTGGACATCGTTGGCGCTTGCATTGGCTTGGAAGCGTTGCGGATTGAGCAAATCATTTCCTCGCCGCTGCACGTCGGGTCGGGCACGTTCAATTGCGCCCACGGAACGTATCCAGTGCCGGGACCGGCGACAGCGGAAATTCTGAAAGGCGTGCCGGTGTATTCCAAAGAGATCGAAGGCGAGTTGGTGACGCCGACCGGCGCAGCGATTATCGCCACGCTGGCCAGCAGCTACGGCAATTTGCCGGCGATGAAGGTTGAGCGGGTCGGTTACGGCGCGGGCACACGCAGCTATCCGAAGTTTCCGAACGTGCTGCGCGCCATCATCGGCGAAGGAATTGGGGGCGAGGTGGAAGCCATTTCCCCCGACGAAACGCCGACGACCGTCACGGTCATCGAAGCCAATATTGACGATTTGAACGGGCAGGTGTTCGGCCATTTCATGGAAAAGGCGCTGGCGGCGGGGGCGCTGGACGTGTTTTTCACGCCGGTGCAGATGAAAAAGAATCGTCCCGGTGTCCTGGTGACATTGTTGTGCAGGCCGGAAGACCGCGCTCGGATGTCTGAATTAATCTTCCGCGAAACGACAACGCTGGGCGTGCGCTATCGCGACGAACAACGCGAAGTCTTGCAGCGCACACACATCGCCGTCGAAACAGTGTTCGGCGCGATCCGGGTAAAAGTAGCCCGCGATGAACACGGCAATGTCCTGAATTACGCGCCGGAATTTGACGATTGCCAGGACGCGGCAACGCTCCATCAGGCAGCGATCCGGGAAGTTCAGGCAGCGGCGTTACACGCCTATGCAAGATTGGGAAGTTGAAAATTACAACAAGGCCAAACGATTGGCCTCCGGCGGCTGGCTGCCGTGAGAATAGACCTGTAACAGCATACGCATTTCGACGCGATTGCAGGCCATGGCCCGGAACGATGGCAGCACCCCCGCCAGGCCCAGATTTTCGTGGAGTCTGGTCGAATCAACCAACAGTGGAACAGTAGAATGCCAAAGGCTGGTGCGCAGGGTCGAAAGCACCGGCCTGATTTGTGCTGACCCGACATCCACCACCGCCAAATCGTGATGATTCCGGCAGGCCGGACGCAAGTCGTCCAGCGTCGAAACAGGGGTAATTTCAAAATCAGCGGAACTGATCTCGGACTTTAATTCTTTCAGGCGTTCTGCCGAATCGGCAATGAGCAGTAATCGGGTTTTGGGGGCGGGAACGGAACGGAACGGCGAGTTGTAGCTGACGGTAGGTGCTAGCATGAATAAACTCCTTTGCTTTTCCGAATCAATTTCGGACAAAGACCGAGGCGATGGGGCCTGTCCGGATACAAAATTGTAGGCTTGCTTTTCCATCTACGCGAGTAAAAACCAAATCGGTTCTCTTTCTTAATCGAATAGTTAGGCTTACGCCCTGATAATCACGACCGCATTGGGTAATATTCCCAAACCAGCCTGAAAAACTTACATACCCAGCGCTTGTTGCTGATATACCCGTTTGCTATAGTCCGCGCCATCACGAAGAAGCGCTAACACTCTGCAAAATTGGCACATGAGTACAAAAAGAACTTTCCAGGATCTGGTCGAAATGATGGCGCGGCTGCGCGCGCCGAATGGTTGCCCTTGGGATCAAGAGCAAACTTACGCAACCCTTGGGCCAATGCTGATTGAAGAGGCGTATGAAGTCCTTGAAGCGGCTGAGGCTGGCGATTGGGCCGAATTACGCGATGAATTGGGTGATCTGCTGTTCCAAATCATCTTTTATGGACAAATTGCCGCTGAGGCGGGTCATTTCCAGATTCAGGAATCCATCACCCGCGTTCATGAAAAAATGACTCGCCGCCATCCACATGTGTTTGGGGAAGAAACAGTTGCATCCACGGCGGACGTGCTGGCCAACTGGGAGGCAATCAAGGCTGTTGAGCGTCAAGAGGCAGGGAAAGAAGAAAAGAAGCAATCCATGCTGGATGGCACGTCGTCGAAACTTCCCGGATTGCTGGAAGCCTACCAACTCACCACCAAGGCGGCGCGCGTCGGATTTGACTGGCAGCAGGCAGATGACATTTTCAACAAGCTGGAAGAAGAAATTGCCGAATTGCGGGCGGAGTTCATTCGTCCGGAGCGCGATCCGGAAGCGATTGCCGGAGAAATCGGTGATGTGCTGTTTGTGATTACCAACCTGGCGCGCTGGCACAACATTGAGCCGGAAAGTGCGCTGAAAGCCACGAATCGCAAATTCCGCCGCCGCTTCGCGCATATCGAACGCCGTCTGGAAGAGCAAGGCAAGCAATGGAGCGACGTAACGCTGGTTGAAATGGATGTTCACTGGGACGAAGCGAAGAAAATCGAACGGGAAAAATAACTGCCGATGCCAAATCGCGTTTTGACAATCCTGTTGCTCGGTTTCATCTGCTTTGTTCAGGCAGGTCAGCCGGCGAATCGTGGTGCGGACGAAAGAACTGTTGAGACGCTGGTCCCCGGCGTTGAGCGCATTTTGATCAAGCGCGGCGATTTCGGCCAGGCCAGCGGCGACCGCTGGATGATTCACGCTCTGATTGTGGACACCGGGCTTGCACGATTAAAGCTGGCGCAGGCGATGGATGAAGTAGCCGGCGCGGAAACGACGAGTTCAATGGCTGTGCGTCACGGCGCCCTTGCTGCCATCAACGGCGGCTACTTTCGTACCACGGGCGTCGCGCGCGGCGAACCGGTCGGCGCATTGACGATCAACGGCAAAATCCTGAGCGAGCCGGTCAGAAATCGTGCGGCGCTCGCCCTGCGGGACGAAGGGAGCCGGATTCGCGCGGCCATCTCGCATCTCACACAAACGGCGGAATTGCGGGTGGCCGGAAAAACGGCGCGGACGATTAACGGTTTCAACCGGCCTCGCGAAAGGGATGAATTGATCGTTTTCACGCCGGAATTCCATCGCACGACGTTGACCGAACCGGACGGAATTGAAGTCATCGTCCAACGGAATCGGGTGATCGCATTATTCGATGGCGCGGGCAGCCAGTTGATCCCGCCGGGCGGCTGGGTGATTTCCGCTTCCGGCACGTCACGCAACTGGGTGCGGACGTTTCTTCAGCGCGGCGTGCGTGTGGAAATTAACGCCCAAAGCAAATCAGAACCGCCGATTTCCTTTACGCCGGACTTCGTTCTCGGCGGCGGGCCGCAATTGATTTCTTCCGGCAAACCTGTCTTTGAAGCCGAAGCTGGCCGTTACAGCGAATCGCTTTACCGGCTGCGGCATCCGCGAACAGCCATCGGCTGGCGGGCGGATGGCAAACTGGTGCTGGCCGTGGTGGATGGCCGCCAAACGCAGAGTGTGGGAATGACCATGGACGAATTGGCGGCCCTGATGCGGGAACTCGGCTGTGTCGAAGCGATGAATCTGGACGGCGGCGGTTCCACTGCGATGGTGATCAAAAACAAAGTTGTCAATCGCCCGTCGGATGCAACTGGCGAACGTCCGGTGAGCGATGCGCTGATGATTTTTCCACGCTGAGCGCTTGTTTTCGATTTCCTTTTCAGCGCCAACGAATGGTCAGGCAAATTCTCAATTTAACATTTCCCTTTTTCATGGCCGGGCAGAAGAACAGTTTTTCTTTCTGTCCAACAAGGCAAAAGGAACAGTGGAAAATGCAGAATGCCGGATCACCATTAACTGAGGAGTGAATTTTGCCTGAGGGGTGAATTTTGAAAGAAGCATTGGTTCTGATGGCGAAAGCGCCGATTGAAGGACAGGTCAAAACCCGGTTGATCGGCGCGCTGACGGCGGCAGACGCCAAACAGCTTTACGTCGCGTTTTTGAGCGACACGTTCGCGCTGATGGAAGCGGTGATGGAGGAGCGCGAGGAGTTGTCGCTGGTGCTTTGCTACACGCCGGAAGGCGAAGACGAGGCTTTTGAAGAGGTCGAACGCGAGGGCTGCTTGATGATCGCGCAACGCGGCGGCAATTTAGGCGAGCGTCTGGCCAACTGTTTTGGCGATGTCTTCGCGCTCGGTTTTGATTCCGTCATCACGATTGGCGGCGACAGCCCGACCCTGCCGGAAGAAATGATCGAGGAAGCCTTCGACAGTCTGGAATCCGAAAACGATGTTGTGATCGTTCCGGCGGAAGACAACGGTTACTGCCTGATCGGCATGCGCAAATTGCAGCCGCGAATTTTTGAAGATATTCCGTGGAGCACCGGGGGGGTAATGGCCGCAACCGAAGCGAGGGCGAAGGACGCGGGGGTGAGTTTAATCGTCGGACCGGTCTGGTACGACGTGGATACGCCGGAAGAACTGGAACGGCTGAAAGAGGAGCTTGGCCAGAGCAAGGGAACCGCCCGATTCACCCGGCGGGTATTGAAAGAGTTGGCAAAGCGGGCAAAGGAAACAGGAGACAGTCCCCAATGAGCAAATTATTCAGCATTATCAAACGCGAGTATTGGACGCGCGTGCGCGGCAAAGGCTTCATCATCGGCACCATCATCAGCCCGCTGCTGATGATGTCCTTCGCGTTCGTGCCGTTCCTGATTGGCCGCGCCGGCGGGCCGGGCAAAATCAGCATTGCCGTGCTCGATCAAAATGGCGACCCGGGGCTGCGCGGCAGACTTGAAAAACTGCTGGAACCGGCAGGGCCGCGCGATGACCGTTACGAATTGCAATGGGAAACGATTGCGCCGGGAGAAAGCGCCGAAACCAGGCAGGCTGAACTGAATCAGCGCATTTCATCGGGAAAACTCGATGGCTATCTGGTTCTGCCGCCGGATTTGATCAATCAGGAGCAGGTTCGCTACCACGTTAAAAATGTCGGAGGCGGTTCCGGACAGGTGCGCGATGCCATCAACAAAGCCATTTTTGAAAGCCGCGTGAAACAAGCCGGGCTGGATGCCGAACGCATACGGGAACTGAACAAGACCGTCCGCCTGGAAGTGGTCAATGCCAAAGGCGAACGTGAACGCGGGCAAACCTTTATTCTCTCCTTCGGTTTGCTGATGATTATTTACATCACGATTCTGGTCTATGGCGTGATGGTCATGCGCGGCGTGATCGAGGAAAAGCAATCGCGCATCATCGAAGTCCTGCTTTCTTCGGTCCGGCCGTTTGACTTGATGCTGGGCAAGATTATCGGCATCGGCGCGGTCGGGTTGACGCAATATTTAATCTGGGCGATTTGCGGGGCCGCCATCAGCCTGGTTGCCGCGCTGCCCGCACTGGCGACCGGCGCGGTGAAAATTCCGCAGGTTTCGACGGCGCAGATTGTCTTTTTTGTCGTTTACTTCGTGCTCGGTTATTTCCTGTACGCGACGTTTTACGCAATGGTCGGCGCCATCGTTTCCAGCGAGGAAGACGGCCAGCAAATGCAGATGCCCGTGACGATGACGATCATCGTGCCGGTCATGATTTCGACATTGGTGATGCGCAATCCGGACGGCATGGCTTCCACCATTCTTTCCCTCGTTCCTTTCTTCACACCCGTGCTGATGTTTTTGCGCATCGGATTGCAGATGCCGCCCTGGTGGCAGATTGCACTTTCGATTGTGCTGATGGTGGGAACGATTCTGGGATCGGTCTGGCTGGCGGCCAAGATCTACCGCGTCGGCGTGCTGATGTACGGCAAACGTCCGACGATTCCGGAGTTGATCAAATGGCTGAGGTACACCTGAACGCTGCGGCTTTGGAGTGCCGCGACTCGGCGCGGCTTTTCGTGCGCTACCGAATCTTTTCGTACGACCAAGCCAGTAGTTGAGAACGGAAAGCGGTGACAAGTCCCCGCACTCCATAAACGTCCAACATTCGCCGAGGAGGAAAACTCGATGAATTTCAATCTCTCACAAATCGCCCGCATTCGATTTTTGTTCGTGGTCTTGCTGACACCCTTCCTGGTCAGTGTTCCGGGCAGCAAACCCGCCGCCTTTGCGCGCCCGAACATTCTTTGGATTTCGGCGGAAGACATCAGCCCGGATTTGGGCTGTTACGGTGACGATTACGCGCGGACGCCGGCCCTGGACAAACTGGCCGGTCAGGGTGTGCGTTACACCAACGCTTTTTCGTCCGCGCCGGTTTGCGCGCCCAGCCGGTCGGCGATTATCACCGGAATGTATCCGACGACCATTGGCTCGATGCACATGCGGTCGAAAGCAGTGCCGCCCGCCGGAGTCAAAGCCTTCCCCGAATATCTGCGCGCTGACGGTTACTACTGCTCGAACAATTCCAAGACCGATTACAACTTCGAAGCGCCGCCATCGAATCGCCCGCCGGACACCGTCTGGGACGAAACCGGCAACAAGGCGCACTGGCGTAACCGCACCGACAAGAGCCAGCCGTTTTTCGCCGTCTTCAATTTCACGGTTTCACACGAAAGCCAGATTCGCGCGACGCCGGATCAGATGGCGAAAAACACCGCGCAACTGACCACCGAACAGCGCCACGATCCGGCAAAAGCCAAACTGCCGCCGTATTATCCCGACACGCCGCTGGTTCGCCGCGACTGGGCGAATTACGCGGACATCGTGACGGCAATGGATTATCAGGTGGCGGCAATCCTGAAACAGCTCGACGAGGACGGCCTGGCCGACAACACGATTGTCTTTTTCTGGGGCGACCACGGGCGCGGTCTGCCGCGCGGCAAACGCTGGGTCTACGATTCCGGTCTCAAGGTGCCGTTGATCGTTCGCTGGCCGGGCAAGCTCAACCCCGGCACGACGGAGGATCGAATGGTCAGCCTGCTGGATCTGGGACCGACCGTGTTGTCGCTGGCGGGCGTGAACGTGCCGCCGCACATGCAGGGCCAGGCGTTTCTGGGCGACCGGCAAAAAACTCCGCGCGAATACATCTTCGCCCATCGCGACCGGATGGATGAAGCCTACGATATGATGCGCGCCGTGCGCGACCAACGATTCAAATACATCAGGAACTTCTTTCCCGGTCGCCCCTACGCGCAGCACATCGCGTACATGGAAGAAATGCCCACGATGAAGGAGATGCGACGGCTGTACAAGGATCACATGAACGCGCTTGATCCGAACTACGGCAAAGCCATGACTTCGGCGCAGCTACTTTTTTTCCGCCCGGAAAAACCGCCCGAAGAGTTGTACGACACCAAGGCCGATCCGCATGAAATCAACAATCTGGCGGCTTCGCCGCAGCATCAGGCAGTCTTGAAAAAGATGCGCGCCGCGTTGGCGCAGTGGCAGAAAGAGACAAAAGATTTAGGCCTGGTGCCGGAAGACCAGTTGCGGGAGCGCATGCGTCCGGGCGGCATCTGGGCGAAAGTGGAAAAGCCCGTCATCCGCGAATCGGCAAGCACCGCCGATTCCGTCATACTGAAATTTTCCAGCCCGACCGAAGGCGCTTCGATGGCCTACACAACGGAAGAAGGCAAAAACGCGCGATGGCTGCTTTACACCGGCGACGTGACGCTGAAACGCGCGGGCGTGATCCGCGTCAAAGCCTGCCGGCTGGGGTATCTGGACAGCGAAGAGGTTGTCAGGCGGCTTGAATGAAAGACAACCAAGGCGGCTGATTTATTTACCATTTACCAGTTGTCATTTTTTATTTGTCATTGGCGAAAGAAGCTCCCAGCAAAATGGCAAATGGCAAACTATGACTTTCGAGAAAAAGAAATGTACAGCCGACTGTTAGTCGGCTGAGGTCGTCGCTGGCAAACTCCCTGGAGTCAGAAAGATTACTTCCCAGAACGCTGCCGCGGACTAACAGTCCACGGTACATCTTTTTCTTGAAGTCTATACAGATCAAAAATGGTAAATGAAGTCCGTTGCTTATCGGTAAACCGACAAACGCTTCATTGCGAACACGAATTTTATGTCACAAGACCTTTTGACGATTTGGACGAATGCACAACTTCCGGAAAACGCCGCGCGGTTGCTGGCTGACCGGGTCGCGCCGCACCGACTGGTGCACGCCGCCGAAATGAGCGCGTCAAATCTGGCAACCAGCGCGGGAGACTCCGCTCTGACGGAAGCGGATGTCGCTTTTGGCCAGCCGGACGTTGCGCAGGTGATGACATCGGCGAAGCTGCGCTGGGTGCATCTGACCAGCGCAGGCTATACCGCTTATGACCGCGAAGACCTGCGAGAGGCATTGCGAGCGCGCAGCGCTTCGCTGACCAACAGTTCGGGCGTGTATGACGAACCATGCGCGCAGCATGCGCTGGCCATGATGATGGCGCTGGCGCGGCAACTGCCACAGGCATTGCAGACGCAATTGACGGATCACGGCTGGCCGATTGCGCAGCGGCGAATCGAATCCCGGTTGCTGGTGGGGCAAACAGCGGTGATTTTCGGCTTCGGCGCGATTGCCCAGCGGCTGTGCGAATTGCTCGCCCCGTTCCGCATGAATCTGATCGGCGTGCGCCGCAACGCCACTGGCAATGAACCGATCAGGATAATCAGCGAAGAGTGGCTGGATGAATACCTGCCCGAAGCCGATCACATCGTGAACATCCTGCCCGCCAACGCTTCGACGGCGAAGTATTTCGACGCGGCCAAGTTCAATCTGATGAAGCCGGGCGCGATCTTTTACAACATCGGACGGGGCACGACCGTGGACCAATTGGCCTTGCTCGATACGCTGCAGGCCGGAAAGCTCTCTGCTGCCTATCTGGACGTCACCGATCCGGAACCGCTGCCGCCGGAGCATCCGCTGTGGACCGCGCCGAACTGCTTTATCACCCCGCACACTGCGGGCGGTTTTGATCTGGAATTTGAAACGCTGGTCGAACACTTTCTGGAAAATCTGCGCCGCTTTACGTCGGGCGAATCGCTGCTTAACCGAGTGATCTGAACCGGAGACAACACTAATGACGCGACCCCGTTTCAACGCATTGGCCGCAGGCCTGGCTTTCCTCCTGGTTTTGCTTTTCAGCGGATTCATCTGGTCAAAAGCGCGAGCGGCGCAAACTCAAATTGATTTGACGCAGACCGTGATCGTCGCGCCATCAACGCTTTCCGGGCCGGAAAACAAAGCCGTGCAGATGTTGATCGGAGAAGTCGAGAAGCGATCCAATATCCGCTGGCAACGCGCCGAGCGAGCGTCAAACAATGGCGCTTTCGTCATTAACATCAGCCGCGCCACATCCTCCAATCCATTGCCGCGTGAAGGCTACCAACTTCAAACCGCCGGCGGCTCAATCAGTCTCATCGGCAATGATGCGCGGGGCGTGCTGTTCGGCGTTGGCCATCTGCTGCGCAAATTGCAGATGACGCGGGGGCAGGTATTGCTGAACGAAACGCTGAACCTGGCCACCGCGCCGAAATACACGATGCGCGGCCATCAACTCGGCTTTCGCCCGAAGACGAATTCCTACGACGCCTGGACGCTGCCAATGTGGGAACAATACATTCGCGACCTGGCGGTTTTCGGCACGAATGCGATTGAACTGATTCCGCCGCGTTCGGATGATGCCGCCGACAGTCCCCATTTTCCGCGCTCGCAAATCGAAACCATGATCGGGATGTCGCGCATCTGCGACGAATACGGAATTGATGTTTGGATCTGGTATCCGGCGTTGGATCAAAACTACGCTGACCCGAAACAGGTGGAATTTGCGCTGAATGAATGGGGCGAAGTCTTCAGGAAACTGCCGCGCATTGACGCCCTGCTGGTTCCCGGCGGAGACCCCGGCCACACGCAGCCGAAATATCTGATGCCGCTGCTGGAAAAGCAGACGGCCAATCTGCGCCGGTATCATCCGAAAGGGCAGATGTGGGTTGCGCCGCAGGGCTTCACATCGGAATGGCTGGATGAATTTCTGGGCATCGTCAAAACGGAGCCGAACTGGCTGACAGGAATCGTGTACGGCCCGCAGATGCGCTGGACGCTGCCGAAATTGCGCGCCGCCGTTCCGGCAAAATATCCGATTCGCCAATATCCGGACATCACGCACAGCCGTCACAGCCAGTATCCCGTGGCGGATTGGGATTCGGCATTCGCCCTGACCGAAGCCCGCGAAGTGATCAATCCGCGCCCGGCGCAGATGGCGCACATTTTCCGCGTCACACAGCCCGACACCATCGGCTTTATCACCTATTCCGAAGGCTGCAACGACGATGTCAACAAGATTGTCTGGAATGGCCTGGGCTGGAATCCGGACGCCGATGTGATGGAGGTACTGCGCGATTATGGCCGCTATTTTATCAGCCCGGCGCTGGCAGACAGCTTCGCGCAAGGGCTGCTCGCGCTTGAACGGAACTGGCAAGGCGCGGTTATCAGCAATGGCGGAATCAACACCACGCTGCAACAATTTCAGGCGATGGAACAATCGGCCAGCCCTCAGGATTTGCTGAACTGGCGATTTCAGCAGGCGCTTTACCGCGCTTATTACGACGCCTACATTCGCAGCCGCGTAATTTACGAAACCTCGCTGGAAGAACACGCTTTAAGCAAATTGCGCGAAGCGCGTTCGATGGGCGCGCTGACGGCGATGGCACAAGCCGAAGCGATTCTGGACCGCGCCGTCACGGAACGAACCGCAACGGATTTGCGCGCTCGCGTGTTTGAACTGGCCGAAGCGCTGTATCAAAGCATTCGCATGCAATTGCACGTCGAACGCTACAAGGCGATTGCCGTCGGGCGCGGCGCGAACCTGAACACGATTGATTTCCCGCTCAACAACCGGCTCTGGCTGAAAAAACGATTCAGCGAAATTCGCCAGCCTTTCAAAGACACCGCCGGCGAAGCCGCTCCGGAATCCGAACGCTTGAAACAGCTTGACGCCATCGTCAATTGGACGAATCCGGGGCCGGGCGGTTTTTACGACGACCTGGGCAATCTGACGCGGCAACCGCATCTGGTCAGGGAACCTGGCTTTGCAAAAGACCCGGCATTTTTGGAGTCGAGCATCCTGACCGTCGTCAATCCGACCGATAGTTCTGGCGCAAGAACGGTCTTCGGCGATTTCACCCCAACGGGGATGGGGCTGCTGCCGGAAGAGCCGCGTTCGTGGTGGGATTTGGCCGAAAGCTTTTATGACACACCACTCAAGCTGCGCTACACCGGATTGGATCGCGCGGCCCAGTACAGCGTGCGAGTGGTTTACGTCGGCGACAAGAGCCGGGATATGAAGCTGGTCGCCGACGACAAATTCGAGATTCATCCGCTGATCAAAAAAGAGTCGCGGCCTTTGGAATTCGACATCCCGCTGCAAGCGACCGCCGACGGCGAACTGAATCTGACCTGGACGCAGGCTCCCGGCAGTCGCGGCGCGGGACGAGGCACACAGGTGGCGGAAATCTGGTTGATCAAGAAGAACTGCAACTGCGGCTAAAGTAAAAGGAGTTTGAATGGCTACGACACCCACTGAAACAATGCGACGAATGACGCACAGTGAAATGCTGGAACTGCGGCGATGGAATACGCCGACGATTTACAACGGCTGGGAACAGATCACGAAACGCGATGCTTCGCGCGAAGGCTTCAACCCGGAAGAGACCATTGATTTCATGCCGCAGATGGGCGCGATGGTCGGGCATGCCGTGACCGTCCGCTGCCAGCCGAGCAATCGGCAGCATCGCCTGAATAACCCGAACGGCTGGAGTGAATATCGCCATTACGTGGCCAGCATTCCGGGACCGAAGATCGTCGTCGTGCAGGATTTGGACAAACCGAACTTCGTCGGTTCGTTCTGGGGCGAAGTCAACGCCAACGTTCACCGCGCGCTGGGTTGCGTCGGGACGATTGTGGATGGCTGCATTCGCGATCAGGACGAAATGAATTACGCGGGCTTCAAGGCCCTGGCAAAACGCCTGTGTGTCGGCCACGCCTGGAACTGGCCGGTGGAATGGAACTGTGAAGTCGAAGTTTTCGGGCGAACCGTGAAGCCGGGGCAGTTGGTTCACGCCGACAAGCATGGCTTTCTGGTCGTGCCGGAGGAAGACGAAGCACGGTTGCTGGATGCGGCGCGGTTTATGGACTCCAACGAATGCCAGACGGTGATTGCCGCCGCACGGGAATCCGCCGGAATGCCTTTGGAACAGATCGTCGAAGCGCTGAACCAGGCCAGCCGGCAATTCCGGGACAACATCCGGGCGAAGTTCCAGAGTGAAGGCGAGTTCTGATTTCCTGCCATACTGCCCAGGCTGGTTGTGGAAAGGCGTCGTGGCCTCTACAATGCCGCATCCATTCAAAGGGCGCATCAACCGGGTCACCTTACTGCAATAAGGTCCATCTATGGCAACAACATTTACTCAAATCAGCACGAAACAAAGCTCCA
This sequence comes from Heliomicrobium sp., assembly GCA_021155085.1. Lineage (GTDB taxonomy): Bacteria > Acidobacteriota > Blastocatellia > RBC074 > RBC074 > RBC074. The sequence continues at coordinate 120,981 of JAJNQA010000054.1, forward strand.
AACCTATCGAACAAGAAACCACCACGGAAAATCCAAAGATTCTTCTGGTCGGTAATCCAAACGTCGGTAAATCAGTCATCTTCGGCTATCTGACGGGCAAATACGTCACGGTTTCGAATTATCCCGGCACCACTGTCGAAATCTCGCGCGGGACAATGCGCTACGGCGGACGCAACTTCGACGTGATAGACACGCCGGGCGTCAATTCGCTGTCGCCGCAATCGGACGACGAACGCGTGACGCGCGATATGCTGATCAATTCGCAGCCGGATTTGATCATTCAGGTGGCCGACGCCAAAAACCTGCGGCGGACGCTGCTGATCACTTCGCAACTGGTCGAGTTCGGCCTGCCGATGGTGCTGGTGCTGAATCTGATGGACGAAGCCCGCAGCCGCAACATCGAAATTGACGCTGCCGGCTTAAGCGAGCTGTTCGGCATTCCGGTTGTGCAGACGGTGGCGACGGACGGCGAAGGGCTGGAAACCCTGCATAAGATGATGGCGCGCGCCAAGGTGCCGAAAGATCCGCTGACCGACAGCCGCCGCCGGTTGATGGATGGCGAAGCGTTCATTCCGGAGTTATTTTCCGCCGAAACCAAAAAGCTTCCCGCGCAATTGACCGTCGAATGGCTGCAAACGCGCGATACGAATCTGCGCCACGCCGTCGAAGCCTCGCTTGGTCTGACTGACGCACTGCGGACGGCGCTTGATACCAATATGCGGCTGCGGATGCGCACACTGGCCGGAAAATTGGAAGCGACGCGCAATGCCTTTCTGGACGAAGCCGCGGCAAAGTACAAAAAAGTCCTGCCCAGTATCAGCGACGAAGCGCGCGAGAGCAAAGCGCTGAAAGTCGCTTATGTCCTGCTCTTCGTTGGCCTGGGCGTGTTTCTGTGGACGGAAGCGGCGCGGCTGATCAATCAGTCCTTTGGCTTGTCGCTGCCGACGCCCTACAACGCGGTCAATGCCTGGATGGATGCCAGCGCGATTCCGGCGATGCTGTCAGTGTTGAACAGTTTGCATCTGGGCACGCTGGGGACGCTGCTGTTCGGCGAGTTGAACGCGGAAAGCGGCTCATACGAAAGCGGATTCCTTTATCCCACGATCACGCAGTTATTGTTGTTGGTGGCGCCGATTATCGCGCCGCTGGCCTTCGTGCTTTCGCGTTCGCGACGCTTTGCGGAAAAGCTCGGCTACCTGACGCGCGAATGGCGAACAGGCATTCCGCTGCTGATCATCACGCTGCTGCTGATGTACGAGTTCGTCGGCGTGATTGGCGCGGGCACGCTGGTGGATGCGTTTGAAACCACGGTCTTCAACAAATATCTGACGCCGTTTCTGCAATCGCTGGTTCCGGCGGGAATGGTCTACGACTTTTTCCTGGGCCAGTATGGCCTGGTTTCCGTCGGGCTGACTTACGCGCTGGCCATCGTGCTGCCGATTGTGGTGACGTTTTTTATCGCCTTCGGCCTGCTGGAAGACAGCGGCTACTTGCCACGCCTGGCGATTCTGTCCGACCGCATCTTTCGCGTCATGGGATTGAACGGCAAGGCCGTGCTGCCGATGGTCCTGGGCCTGGGCTGCGACACGATGGCGACGATGACGACGCGCATTCTGTCCACCAAAAAAGAACGAATCATCGCCACGCTGCTGCTGGCGCTGGGCGTGCCGTGTTCGGCGCAGTTGGGCGTGATTCTCGGCATCACTTCTTCGATCAGCGGTGGAGCGGTGCTGACGGTTTTCGGCGTGGTGGTTTCGCAGATGTTCCTGGTCGGCTACCTGTCCTCGAAGATCATCAAGGGGCAGCGCGGCGATTTCATCTTCGAGATTCCGCCCATCCGCGTGCCGATTCTGAAAAATGTCTGGACCAAGACGCGCATCCGTATCAAATGGTATTTGAAAGAGGCGCTGCCGCTGTTTCTGATCGGCACCTTGATTCTGTTCATTCTGGACCGGCTGCGATTGCCGACGCCGTGGGGAACGATGAGCGGGTTGGCAATGGTGGAAGGCGCGCTTTCGCCGGTTGTCACGGGCATTCTGGATTTGCCGCGCGAAACGGCGCAGGTGCTGATTCTGGGCTTCCTGCGGCGCGATTACGGCGCTGCCGGATTATTTGATCTGGTGCGCACCGGAAAAATGAATCCGGTGCAGATTGTCACTTCGCTGATCGTGCTGACGCTGTTCATTCCCTGCGTGGCCAATTTCTTTATGATGATCCGCGAAATCGGCACGAAGAAAGCCATGATTATGCTGGCTTTCATCACGCCTTTCGCCATTGCCGTTGGCGGCATCGTCGCCTGGATTTTGCGGAGCCTGAATATTCACTTTTAAAAGGTGGTAGGTGGCAGGTGGCAGGTGGCAGGGAGAAGAAACTCACCACCTACCACCTACCACCTACCACCTACCACCTACCACCTATGCACCAACGAATTTCCGAAGAGATTGTCGAAGTCCTGGAAGCCGCCTGGACCAGTGAAGAGCGCGGTTCGTCTTCCGAAGCCGAAGTCGCAGCCAAAGCCAATACCGAAGTGAGTGAAGAGTTGCTGGCGGAATGTGAGCGCGCCGGGTACATCACGCGCTTTGGCAAAGGGCAGTTGAAATTAACCGAGCAGGGGCGCAAAACCGCGGAAGACGTGATTCGCCGTCACCGTCTGGCTGAACGTCTGGTTGTGGACGTGCTGGGGATGACGATTGAAGAAAGCGAGGCCGATGCCTGCGAATTCGAGCATCTGCTGGCACGCGGAGTGACGGATGCGATCTGCACTTTGCTGGGTCATCCACGGTTCTGCCCGCACCAGCATCCAATTCCCGAAGGTGATTGCTGCCGCCAGGTGGAAGATCACGTCAACTCCGTCGTGACTTCGGTGGATCGTCTGAACATTGGCGAACAGGCGCGCGTGGCCTATGTCAGCGCGCGAAACTTCAGCCGGATTCAAAAACTTTCCTCGCTTGGCATCACGCCGGGCATCCCGATCAAACTGCACCAGCGGTTTCCTTCTTTCGTCATTCAGTGCGAAGAGACGCAGATTGCCCTGGAAGAAGAGATTGCCCGCGACATTTACGTCTGGCGGCAGTAACGAACTTTTCGCAGGCATCGCCAGCCGGACTCGCTCAACCGGCTGGCAATGGCGATGGCACCGGTTTCACCCTCTCTTCACCTCGCTCAAATCCGCCATCGCCGCTTTTAATGCATTCGGATTGGTTAGCAGACTGACGTATTGCTGCTTCATCTCCGGCGTTGCGAACTCAATCAACTGCCGATTTTCAATCCAGAATTCAATCAACTCGAACGGCCCACGGTCGCACACTCGCGTCAGCCAGCCTTCGCGGTTCCCGATGTTCAGAATTTGTTCGCGGCTGGCCGGGACAGAAATGTACGCGTGCATGGCGACATATTGTGAACCTGGCGCTTGGTCTGTGTGGAATCCGGCTTCGCCTTCGTCGGGATGCATCTCTGTTTCATAAGGCAGGGTCTCAAACAAGGTTCCGTGTTCGTCGCCGGTGAACACAAACCGGGAGCCTTCCGGAAAGTTGGGGGGCGCGGGAACGACCTGCCCGCCAGCGATTTCGGCCAGAACGTTGGCCACGTGTTGCGGATTCTTTGCCGACAGCGAAATGTGATGGATCATTTTTCCTCCCTCGAACAATAACTGTTTTCTCCTGTTACGTGAGCCATCCATGCTCACATCCAGGCATGCGGAAAAGTGCCGGGGATTGGCTCACCGCCGGGAAAGTTTTTTGTTGGGAGCGGAAGTTTCAGGCTGACTGCTGTTCGGGAAGGGGTTGTAGAAATTTACAGATCAGGTTCCGTCGTCCGGCTGTTCGGTGGAAACGGATTCGTCTTTGCCTTCGAGCGCGGCGTGCAGCGTATGCCACGACAGGCTGGCGCATTTGACGCGGGCAGGGAATTCGCGGACGCCGGACAGGATCGTCAACCGGCCCAGGTGATGTTCGGTGGTTTCGGGGTCAAGTTCGCCTTTCACCATCCGGTGAAATTCGTCGAACATCGTTTCGGCTTCTTCTTTCGATTTGCCTTTGACGGCGGCGGTCATCATCGAGGCCGAAGCTTTTGAAATGGCGCAGCCCTGTCCCTGGAAGCCGACGTCTTTGATCGTCTCTCCGTCCATTTCCAGATAAAGTGTCAGTTGGTCGCCGCACAGCGGGTTGTAGCCTTCCTGATGGCGGTTGGCCGTTTCCAGCACGCGGAAGTTGCGGGGCTTTTTATTGTGGTCGAGGATGACCTGTTGGTAGAGTTCGCTTAAATCAGCCATAAATCGTTATCAATCTCTTCGGCGGTTCAGGTAAACGTTGCAAGCTTGCGCAGCAAGTCCGCGCGCGTCGTGCGGCAAAGATTCCCGCCGGTGAAAAAAGGGTCTTCGGTGACCTCATGCGTTGCGAAGGCGGGAAATTGCGCCGACATCAAGTCTTCCATTCCTTCGGCTTCGGTTTCGCATAAGATCAAACCTGCAAGCTCGCCTTCAAAAACATCAATTGAAAACACGCGGCCCAGATGGTGGTGATAATGCCGCTCCTTCTTGAGCCGATCTCCCTCAAGACCGTCGAAAAGTTCGTGCTCGGCCGGGGAGAGAAGAATCCGGCTGATCGTCTGGAAGTACGGCGAAGACGATTCCGACTTCTTGTTCAGTTTAACGACGCGCCGCCCGGTGTCGGTTTCGGTCAGAACCCGAAGCCGGAGCCTTGTGTCTCGAAGATACTTGTCTTCGAGGATTTTCGAGTACGATTCAATGATGCTTCGCCAGTCTGCTTGCGGGGAGACAAGAAACCTTCTTTCGTACTCGACTCGCGTATATTTGGCCTCTCCCGCATTCATCGGATCACACTTGTTCCTAGCTGAACACTTCAATCGTCTTCTGAATCCCGTCGGCCAGCGCGTCAATTTCTTCTTTGGTGTTGTAAAACGCGAGCGACGCTCTTGCCGTTGCCGGGACGCCCAATCGCTTCATCACCGGTTGCGCGCAATGATGACCGGCGCGGACGGCGATGCCTTCCTGATCCAGAATCGTGCCGATGTCGTGCGGATGAATGCCGTCAATCGTGAACGACAGAACGCTCGCTTTTTCGCGCGCCGTGCCCAGGATCGTTACGCCGGCAATCGCGCCGATGGTTTCGGTCGCGTATTCCAGCAGTTCGTGTTCGTAGGTGGCGATCTTGTCCAACCCAATCTCGTTCAGATAATCAATCGCCACGCCCAGTCCGATGGCGTCGGCGATGTTCGGCGTGCCGGCTTCAAACTTGTAGGGCAGGGAATTGTAGGTCGTCTTTTCAAACGTCACTGACGCGATCATGTCGCCGCCGCCCATCACCGGGGGCAGAGATTCCAGCCAGTGGCTCTTGCCGTAAAGTACGCCAATTCCAGTTGGCCCGCACATTTTGTGGCTGGAAAAAGCGTAAAAGTCGCAATCCAATTCGCGCACGTCCACTTTCAAATGCGGCGCGGCCTGCGCGCCATCCAGCAGCACGGGGATGTCGTGGCTGTGCGCCAATTCGATGATCCGTTTGACAGGATTGACCGTGCCCAGCGCATTTGAGACGTGCGTGACGGCGACCATCTTGACTTTGGGATTGAGCATCTCGGCGAATTCATCCATCTGCAATTCGCCTGCGTCGTTGATCGGAATGATGCGCAGCTTCGCCCCGGTCAGTTCGCAGAGCATCTGCCAGGGGACGATGTTCGAGTGATGTTCCAGCGCAGAGATGATGATTTCGTCTCCGGCGTGAACATGCTTGCGCCCATAACTCAGCGCGACCAGATTGATGCCTGCGGTCGTGCCACCGGTGAAGATGATTTCGTGTGATTCGGCGGCGTTGATAAAACGCTGGATTTTGACGCGGGCGTCTTCGTATTCGCGCGTCGCCAGTTGGCTCAGATAATGCACGCCGCGATGCACGTTCGAGTTCTGATCGTTGTAATAACGAGTCAGCGCGTCAATCACGACTTTCGGCTTTTGCGAGGTGGCGGCGCTGTCCAGATAAACCAGCGGACGGCCATGAACCTGACGCGTCAGAATCGGAAAGTCTTCCCGGACACGGTGAACGTCAAAGGCGTTTTCGTTATTCCCTACTGCTTGAGTTTTCTCTGCTTCCTGCGCGGCTTGCATCGTTAATTAACCTCCAAACTTTGGTGCAGCTTGTCCAGCACCATCCGGTCCAACTGTTCGCGGACGGATTTCAACTTGATCTTGCTGATCACGTCTTCGGCGAAACCGTAAGTCAGCAAGGCGCGCGCGCGATCCGTCGGGATGCCGCGCGCCGCCAGGTAAAACAGTTCTTCGTCTTCGAGCTGCCCGACCGTCGCGCCGTGCGCGCACTTCACATCGTCGGCGAAGATTTCCAGTTGCGGTTTGGTGTTCGCCGTCGCCTCGCTCGAAAGCAACAGGTTCTTGTTCAACTGGTGCGCGTCGGTCAGCACAGCGCCTTCGCGGACGAAAACGATGCCATTGAAAACCGCGCGCGACTTATCATCCAGAATGCCTTTGTAAAGCTGGTGGCTGGTGCAGTGCGGCTTCTGGTGATCAATCGTGGTGTGATTGTCCACGTGCTGTTTGCCTGTGACGACGTACAAACCGTCAATCGTCGTTTCGATGTGTTCGTCGGTCAGCGCCACGTTCAGATTGTGACGCGCAATCTCGCCGCCCAGCGAAATCGCGTAGGAGGTGTAATTGCTGCTACGTTCCTGGTGCACCTGCGTCGTCGCGATGTGAAACGCGCGTTCGCTCTCTTCCTGCAAACGGTAATGCGTCAGCGTGGCGTTCTGTCCGGCAAAGACTTCCGTGACGGCGTTGGTGAAGTAAACATCCTCGCCGATGGAAAAATAGCTTTCGGTCACCGTCGCAATCGAATTTTCACCCGCCACGATCAGCACGCGCGGATGCGACACGGTCGGTTCCAAAGCCGTCGAGATGAACAACAGATGAATCGGCGTTTCGACGGCTTTGCCCTTCGGAATGTAAACAAACGCGCCGTCGCCGATGACCGCCGTGTTCAGTGCCGTGAAAGCGTGGTCGCAGTAATCCGCATACACTCCCAGATGATCGCTGACGACTTTGGCAAACTCCGCCGGGACATCCGCCAGATTACTGACCGCGATTCCATCCGGCAGGTCGGTCAGATTCGACAACTCGCGCGAAAACAGACCGTTGACGAAAACCAACCGGCTGCGGCGCGATTCGGCGAAGGTGAACGACTCGATGCTTTCCGCCGTCAAACCATGTTCGCCCAGATCGAAGACCTGACGAAACGGGACTTTCAGGATGGGCGCAACGTTGGTGTACTTCCAGTCTTCGACGCGCGTGGTCGGGAAATCCAGCGCTTCAAAACTCTCGCCAGCCCGTTCGCGCAGGTTCAACAGCCACGCCGGGTCTATGCCTTCGCGCGTCTTGGCGAAGAGCTTGTACGCTGAAAAATAGTTTTCTTTCTCTTTTGCTGCTTGAGCCATAGCTTTTATGCTGCCGCGCTGGCGGTCTTGATCCAGTCGTAGCCTTTCTTTTCCAGTTCCAGCGCCAGTTCCTTGCCGCCGGATTTGACGATCTGCCCTCGGTACAGCACGTGAACCACGTCCGGTTCGATGTAATCGAGCAGCCGTTGATAGTGTGTGACCAGGATGATGGCGTTATCCTTGTTGGCCAGTTTGTTGACGCCGCCCGCGACAATGCGCAGCGCGTCAATGTCCAGGCCGGAATCGGTTTCGTCCAGCACGGCCAGTTTCGGTTCCAGCACGGCCATTTGCAGAATCTCGTTGCGCTTTTTTTCGCCGCCGGAAAAGCCTTCGTTGACCGAGCGGTTGATGAAGCTCTTATCCATTTCGACGATCTTGATCTTTTCCTGAATCAAATCGTCGAATTCCAGCGGATCAAGCTCGTCCTTGCCTTCGTGTTTGGCTTTTTCGTTGTAGGCCATCCGCAGGAAGTTGGCATTGCTGACGCCGGGAATTTCAATCGGGTATTGAAACGCCAGAAAGACGCCTTCGCGCGCCCGCTCATCCGGCGCAAGTTCCAGCAGGTTCCGGCCTTCATAAAGCACTTCGCCGGCGGTCACTTCGTAGCTGGGATGCCCGGCCAGCACTTTCGCCAGCGTGCTTTTACCCGAACCGTTCGGGCCCATAATCGCGTGAATCTCGCCGGCGTTGACCGTCAGATTCAAGCCTTTCAAAATCTCTTTGCCATCAATCGTGGCGTGTAAATTGCGAATCTCTAGCACTGTATCTTCTCCATCAAGCCGCTCCCTGACGGTCGCGGTACTGTACTTAATCTCGTTATGACAACTTCAAGTCTTCGCCGGTGCGTTGTTTGGTCAGCAACATGATCTGCCCGGTGTGCAGCGCGAAATGCTGCACGATGCGCAAAATCGCTTCCATCACCGTCACGTCGCAGCCCTGAATTTCCTTGCGTTCCAGCAAACTGGCCGGATCAACTTCCGCCAGCACCTGATCCGCTTTCGCCAGCGTCGCTTTCAACCGCGCCAGCAAATCCGCGCGGGAAATGCCGCCGCGTTCGCCGAATTCGTGCTGCCGGTCGCGTTCGTAAGGCAGATTGCCGACGCCACCAACAATCCATTGCTGGACGTTGCCGGAAAGATGCAGGATCAGGTTACCCACGCTGTTGGAAGCATCATTGGCCCGATGCCAAATGTCATCTTCCGTCAATTGCGCCAGACAATGCTCGATCTTTGGAAGGTATGACGAAGCGAAATACCAGCGCGCCTGTTCCAGAAAGTATTTCGACGTGTCCATTCTTAATCTGCCACCTCGACAATCGCTTCGATTTCCACCGGAATGCCATGTGGGAGCGAACCCATTCCGACTGCCGAACGCGCGTGCCGTCCAGCTTCGCCGAAGACTTCGACAAACAGATCGGAGCAGCCATTGATAACGAACGGCTGATCGCCAAACTCCGGCGTCGCGTTGACCATTCCCAGAACTTTGACCACGCGCTTGACGCGCCGCAATGTGCCAAGTTCGGATTTCAGCACGGCCAGCAGCGTCAATCCGGTTTCGCGCGCATACTGATAAGCCTGCTCTTTGGTGAAATCTGCGCCGACTTTGCCCTGTACATCTGAAATAGGACCTTTGCCCGCCAGAAACAGCAAATTGCCTGTGCGCACTGCGTGAACGTAATTGCCTGCCGGTGTCGGTACCGGCGGCAGGGATGCTTCAATTTCCGCAAGTTTGTCTGACATGGTGATCCTCCAAGATTATCCCCAAAATTAGCCGACGCTGCCTTCCAGCTTCATGCCCAACAGGCGCGTGGCTTCGACGGCGAATTCCATCGGCAGTTCGCGGAAGACCTCTTTGCAAAAGCCGTTGATGATCATCGAAACGGCGTCTTCGGTCGAAATGCCGCGCTGATTGAAATAGAAAACCTGCTCTTCGCTGATCTTCGAGGTCGAAGCTTCGTGCTCGATTTTCGCCGTGTTGTTGCCGACTTCGATGTACGGGAAAGTGTTCGCGCCGCAACTGGAACCGATCAGCAAGCTATCGCATTGCGAATAGTTCCGGGCGTTTTCAGCTTTCGGCAGAATCTTGACCAGGCCGCGATAGCTGTTGTTCGAGCGACCGGCGGAAATGCCTTTGCTGACGATTCGGCTGCGCGTGTTTTTGCCGATGTGAATCATCTTCGTGCCGGTGTCTGCCTGCTGCATGTGGTTGGTCAGCGCGACCGAGTAGAACTCGCCGATGGAATTGTCTCCCTGCAAAATGCAGCTTGGGTATTTCCAGGTAATCGCCGAGCCGGTTTCGACCTGCGTCCACGAAATCTTGGAATTGACGCCGCGACACGCCCCGCGCTTGGTGACGAAGTTGTAAATGCCGCCTTTGCCCTGCTCATCGCCCGCATACCAGTTCTGGACGGTCGAGTATTTGATTTCGGCATCGTCCAGCGCCACCAGTTCAACAACCGCCGCGTGCAACTGGTTCTTGTCGAACTTCGGCGCGGTGCAGCCTTCCAGGTAGGAAACGTGGCTGCGTTCTTCGGCGACGATCAGTGTGCGTTCAAACTGCCCGGATTCTGAATTGTTGATGCGGAAATAGGAGGAAAGTTCCATCGGACAGCGAACGCCTTTCGGGATGAAACAGAACGAGCCGTCCGAAAAGACCGCCGAATTGAGGGCCGCAAAGTAATTGTCGGTGTAGGGAACCACCGAACCCAGATACTGTTTAATCAGTTCCGGATGGTTATGAACCGCTTCCGAAAACGAGCAGAAAATGACGCCTTCTTTGGCCAGCTTTTCCCGAAACGTTGTGGCGACTGAGACGCTGTCGAAGATCGCGTCCACGGCGACATTGGCCAGCATCTTCTGCTCATGAAGCGGAATGCCCAGTTTCTCGAATGTGTCGAGCAGTTCCGGATCAACCTCGTCCAGACTTTCCAGCTTTTTCTTCGGCTTCGGGGCGGAGTAGTAAATGATGTCCTGGTAGTCAATCTTCGGATAATTGACGTTCGCCCATTCGGGTTCCGTCATCGTCAGCCAGTGGCGATACGCTTTCAGCCGCCATTCCAGCAGCCATTCCGGCTCGTTCTTTTTGGCGGAAATGGTGCGGACGATGTCTTCGCTCAATCCGCGCGGAATGGTTTCGGATTCAATGTCCGTAACGAATCCGTATTTGTATTCCCGATTGGCAAGTGTCTCAATTGCCGCTGTGCTCATCTGCTTCTCCAAAATATACCGTGGACGGTTGCGTCCGCGATGGTCAAAGTTGACAAAAGTGTCAGGTATTCTGGCAATTTTTTTGTTGCGATGTCACACACAACCTACACCACAGACGGCAGTCGGCTGCCGTTTTTGCTGGTGATATGAACGAACTTCACATCAATTGCGCCGGTCAGCAGCGCCGAAATTGGAACTTTGTCAAAAACGCTGTGGACAAAGTCGGTGATGCTGGCCCAGACGGGCCGCAACCCGCAATCGTCGTGATGCACGCAGGTATCCTGGTTGCCGGTGAATTGCGAGCAGATTTCCTGTTCCGAAGGAATCCCGCCCAGCACGCGCATCACCTCGCCGAGTGAAATGTCACTGCTGGCGCGTGTCAGCCGATAGCCCCCCTTGGGTCCGCGCACGCTTTCGACGATCCCGCTGCGCCCAAGCGTCCAGAGAATCTTTTCAACATAAGCGACTGACAAGCCTTCGCGTTCGGCAATGTCGCGCACGAACATCGCCCCCGGCTCCAAATTGCCATCGGAGTTGGCCATCTGTTCGCGCGCAAGCTGCAAAATGCAGCGCAACCCATATTCTTCTTGAGATGTGATTTTCACGATGTTTACCGCTTTGCCTGTCTTTTCTAAAACGAAGCCGGATGCTAGCACGCGAGATTAAACCTGACAAGTTTGTATGGAATGGTCGGCCAATCTTCCGCAAAAAAAAATCTTTGCCAGGGTGAGCCGTTTTCCCGTCCGCCTTCGCTTCAGGGAACAAGACGGAAACGATTCGTCTTCAGCCAGAGAGCCGACAGGGCAAAAGGCAGTAATGGGCCCAACTCTCTGTAATTTCAATCATTCGGTGTTGAAGGAGATTTTGACCATGAAGAAGAAAAATGTGCGGACAGGTTTTTCCGGGATCTTGCGGATGGCCTTGTTGATGATGTTGTCGTTGGCTGCACTGTCCGTCGGCGCGCAGGCGCAGACGTGCTCAGCCAATATGGATTTCAGTGATCCGGCTTCCACTCGCTACGTGTCCGGTGGCAGCGGCACAATCGCCTTCCGAGGTTCCCTGGACGGCAACGTTTATGGCCGTGTCAGGAATGGGCAATTGACCGATTTTGACGTGAACCTCGATCCCGATGTGAACGGGCCGAACGGGTTACGGCGGTTAAGCATTGGTTACAACGCTTCTCCGTCCACGGCCGTGCCGGCATTTCGGTGCGTGGCAATCAGCGGCGGTGGGGTCAGGATTACACTGACTCGCGTTCCAACCGCGCGGCAGTATTTTCAGGGTGACGGAACCTATTCCAACGGTTTCGCTGATGTGGAAATTACGTTTGAGCGCACCGGCCCAGGGCGCGTCATCGTGCGTTATCAACACAGCGCGTTCAACCGCGCTGACTCGACGCCGCCACGCCCCTTTAACGGCACGGTCGCCAACGCTGTCCCTCAAGCCGGCAAGCGACTGACCATCACCAACCGCTAAACAACCTGAGAGGGAGCAGGCAGTAAGTCTGCTCCCTCTCAAAGGAGACATTAATGCTGACGAAGATGAAATACTTTCTCGCACTTTGTCTGTTCAGCCTCGGGCTCTGCGCCAGCGTCCAGGCTCAACCACCGGCGACGGCTACCACAAATTCAACGCCAACCGCCGCCACGCCGGAAGCGCAACTGCTGCGCGCCCTGCTGGAAGAAGTCCGCCAGCTCCGCGCGGTCGTGCAGCGCGCGAACGTCAATAATTACCGCGCCCGGGCGCTGACGGAACGGTTGGCGCGCCAGCAAACCCGCGTTGATACCCTGTCCGAAGAGATCGAGCAACTGAAAACCCAGATTCAACAATCGCTCGACACCAGCCGCGATGAGGATGAATTGAAAGAATTGAAAACCGACATTGACCGCGCACCTGATGCGCAAACCCGCGCCCAACTGATTCATTCGTATCAACTCACCGAACGCTCGCAACTTCGGCAACGCGAATATGCGCGCCAGGAAACTGAACGCAATCAAGCCCGTCAGCAGCAGTTGGAAATCAACCTGCAAATTGAGAAGGCCAAATTATCCGAATGGCAGGAACAACTCGAACAGCTTGACCGCGAATTCGATAAACCAGTTACCGAGGTTAAAAAAGCCAGGTAACTGCGACTTCAAACTCAGTCAATTCGATTTCATCGGAGGAAAAATGAAACTAAAACGAATGAAAAATGCTTGTTTGCTCATTGCCATCGCCACTCTGAGCTTGAGTTTACTGGCCACCAATGCCGCCGCCCAAACCCGGTTGCGCGGCGTGATGGTCAGCCCTGACCCGCAGGCCGCGGATCTGAACACGCTGGGCCAGTGGAAAGCCAACCTGATTCGCTGGCAACTGACGCTGAATAATGAAGCGGCCAGAGACGCGGCTTATTATGATCAATGGCTTAATGCAAAGCTTGGCCAGATTGACGCGTTGCTGCCAGTCTGCAGGCAGAATGGCTTGAAAGTGATCATTGACGTGCATACGCCTCCCGGCGGATATGACCAAACTTCCAACGAGCACAGAATCTTTCGCGAATCGCGATACAGCGCGCAACTCAAAAACATCTGGGAGCGCATCGCCCAGCGATACCGCAATAACGCCACCATCTGGGGTTACGACCTGGTCAACGAACCGCATGTGAATGATGTCGCCAAGTGGCAGAGCTTGGCGCAGGATTTGGCGACGCGCATTCGCCGCATTGAAAGCACGCGGCGCATCATCGTCGAATCACGCTACGGCCACCCCGGTCGGATTGACGAACTGCGCCCGCTGAGCGGAATCGCCAATGTCGTTTACAGCGTCCATATGTATTGGCCATTGCAGTTCACCCATCAAGGCACAAGGGCATCGTATCCGAGAGGGATTGCTTATCCTGGTAGAATCGGCGGCACGACATTGAACAAAGCCGCATTGGAAAACCAACTGGGCGATGTTGTCAGCTTCCAGCGACGGCATCGTGTGCCGATTTACATCGGTGAATTCAGCGCCGCGCGCTGGGCGCCGGGTGAGAGCGCCTACAACTACATCCGCGACTTGATCAGCATCTTCGAAGACAACGGCTGGGACTGGACTTACCACGCCTTCCGCGAAGCCGATGTCTGGAGTGTTGAACATGGCCCCGACCCCAACAATCCCAATCCCAGCCCAACGCCGACCAGCCGGTTGTTACTGTTGCAGCGCAACTTCGCCCGTAATTGACGATTGGCCGCCAGTAAAGCCCGAAAGTAAAGACAGGCTCAGGCAAGAGAAAATCCCTTGTCTGAGCTTCCAATATCGCTTGATTCAGCCTTCTAAACCGTCCCGCGCTTTGAGCCAGTCTTCCGCCCGACTCGCCTCATCCGGATTTTGTTTGAGCGTCGCAATCCATCCCTGCTCGAACCGCTGACCATTGTGTTGGCTAAGCCAGCCCAACAAAGCCTGTTGAACTACCTGGGCAGGTTCAAGGCCAAGTGGTTTGCCAAGGCGAACCATGTCCGACCACAACTGCTCATCGAGTGAGATTTGGATGTTTGTGTTCATTGCCAGCCTACCTTACAAAAGCCTCGTTCCGTTGGCAAGAAATCCGAAATCGCCGCCATGACTTCGCACGCGATGTGACCAACAACTTCGGTGTCATTTACGATTACCCCAACCGGCTCGTAGCCTTGCTCGCTCCGCCACACGGCTACGAAATCAGTCAGATTGCTTGATTAGGATTCGCTTGAAGCTGGGAGGCACGTTGTCAATTGAGACGCCCCGCTCACCGGCGCTGGGCATAAAACGTCAAATTCGGATCGCCGTAATAAACATAAGCCAGAAAGGTCGGGTCTCCGTTCTTCAGGAAGTTCGCGCGTGTTTGCCGCAATACTTCGGCGACGCTAATCGGGCCGCGCTTCAACTCCGCAGCCAGAATCTCATAAAACCTCGCCGCGAATTCGTAAGCCCCTCGGTCGTTGATTGGCCAAAGTGCGCCGACGTATCCGCTGGCACCTGCGTCGAGCACGGCCGGCGCCCAGCCGTTGACGAAATTGGCAACCCGCTGCGTTTGTCCGATGTGACAGGCATTGAAGAAAAAGAAAGGGTGGGCGCTCATCAGCTTTTGTGACGCCAATCCCTGCCAGACGGTAATGTTCAATGGGCCGTCTTCCAACTGGATTGCAAAGTCTTTGATCGTTGAATGGTTAGGCAGAACGCCCGCGTGTCCGGCGAAATGGATGATTCCTTCCGGCGTGCCGGCGAATAGCCTTTGCACTTCAGGAAACCGCCCGCCCACCGAACGATACCCACGCATCTGTTGAAGCGCCTGCACTTCGTCCGACTGATACCGCAGCCTGGCTTTGTCGCTGTATTGCGGCGCGATGACCGACAGGCTGTCAATCGTTAGCGATTGTGGAGGTTTTTCCCTCAGCGTCACACCTTCGGCCAGATGCTGGCGGCCAACGCTGAACTCCACGCCGAGAAAGCCGCGCTCGCCTTTCCCGTTGCTACGCACCGGACGCATCAACTCCCACGGAATGGTCGGATTGTCCGAGATGATCTGGATCGAAGTGAACTTGTTGCCAAACTTATCGGCCAGTTTCCAGAAGGCATCCTGGAAGATGGGAGGCGCCAGCTTTTCGTATAGATTGCGCCCAAAACCTTGTAGCATCGAACTGTAGGAATTTTCCGGATAGCTGCTTCCCACCTCGACCTGCTTTAGATCGCGAACGCCGTATTTGGCGAATGTTTCGTACTGCGATTCCAACCAGCGCGCCACATCCGATCCAATCTCGAAAGTCGAAGTCGTCGTTTGCAGATGTGGCGAGTGAATCTCAATCTCTACTCTGTTCGCGGTTTGTCCTCCGAACCGTTCTTTGATCCGGATGGTCAGATCAGGCGATCTGCGAGTTAGATCAATCGCCAACTTCGGACCAATCGTCAACTTTGGCAGAATCAGTTCAAACTTCGGTATGGGACCAATTCCGGAAGCGCTGCGGCCATCTTGCGACGCCTCATCCGATTGTTTGGACAACGATAGCCTTCCCTCCTCTGCCCGTGGCAACGCCGGAACAGGGATAGTCGCCTCGATAATCTCTTTTGCCTTCTCAGCCGCACTAGGTTGCGTTGAATTATCTGGGCGGGGCTGGATTTGACCGCTTTGTTCATCGCGAGAGATTTTGACCGTGCGGCTGATCTGCCCGAGGAAATCGCCCGCGTGCCACAGCGTCGCGCTGATCTCCGCCGTCGCGGATGCACGCGAACCCGGTTTGAGCTTCAAATGAAAAAGCGCCGGCGTCGAATCTTTCAATGGGTGCAGGAGCATCGTCCCAATGTTCTGTTTGTCCGTGAACTCGAAATCTGGCGCGGCGAGAACAACTTCAATCTTCCAGGGCCGCTGGTCCGCTTGAGCGGGGAGCGGCATCGAAATTCTGCCGCTCGGTGTTGGCGTGCCTTGTTTGATGACAGCCAACGTTTCCCTGCGCTCCAAGGCAAGAAAGACCTGCACGGCAAATTCTTTTGCCTCCGCGACCGTATCCAGGCATTCAATTACCGGGAAGCGCTCAATGGGTTCGGGTGTTGGTGTAGGCTGCAGCTTGGAACCGAAAATCCCGTCTTTTTTGGATAATCCCTTGGGATTAGAAGAAGCAGCCTTTGAACCTGGCATGGGAAGAGTGCCGCCGGTTTTGGGAGTACCAGTAATGGCTGCGCCTATGGGACTGTTGGTGACAACATCTCCGACTTGCGCCGAGCCGGAACCAGAGAACGAACCGATGATCACGTCGTCCTGAATCTCCACCACTTCCACTTCGCCAACCTTTACTGAAGAGGTAAGCCATTTGTCGGGGCTGGTCTTGAAGCGTCGGACGAAGAGGCGGTCACCCACTCGCACGTCAGATTTGCCGACATTCGTGATAACCAACGACCGGTCGTTGACCGAGATCACGCGTCCGTTGACCGGCTTTTCCGCCGTCACTGCTGCGGGAGGTTGGCGGAAGTTCCCAGAGATAATTCCAGATGAAATTTTGCCGATTACATCATCCAATGCCTGTTCCACCACGTCACGGATCTGTTCGTCTTTGACTGGCGGCCTCTGACTCGACTTTCCTTTGTTTATTCCGTCGAGAATGCTTTTGCCGAATCTTTCTCCAGTGGATTGTTTTGGCCCTTGTGCGGACAGGCCGATCATTTCGTTGCTCAGTTCGACGACTCCCGTGGTTGTATTCACGATGCGGAAGTTGACGGCGATGCGGGCGCGCATATCCTTGGGATCCCACATCGTGTCGCGGTTGTCTTTGGGCAAGCCTTGCAGGTCGAAAATCGAGACGTCGCCAATGACGACCACATCCACGCCGAGGATGCGTCCGACTTTAGCAGCCGTGGCCGGATCAATTCGGTCGCTGCCGCCCAGATTTTGCTCCCGAAGAATCTTTTCCAGTTGGCTCCGTTCAATAACCTGGACGGTGCCAAGCGCCACCAGACTGTTGATCATTCTTTCGGCAACATGGCGCGCCAGATTCTGATGCGTGCCGTAAGCGCGTCTGGCCAGCCCGATGTCCACCGTGGCGAAGTCGAAATCGAGTACGGCAATCTGCTTCTTTCTCTGTGAAGAGACACTGGCCGAACCTAATCCCAGCATCAACAGACAAACCAGCAACACTCGGCACGAGTGAGTAAAGTCCATAACCTACCTCCACATGAATTGTAGTCGAGACTTTGAGGGAATGCCGCCGCCTAATAATTGCGTGGCAGGTCCTGAATTGTATGCCATCACCGATTTTGATTGCCTATTAAACATCACCGAAATTTCGAGTCGTTTGACGGTTACGGCGTAATGGTGACGGTGCTGACTTTGATGGTTTGCTCGGCGGAGTCGTCAATCAGCTTCCAGCCGATCAAATGTTTTCCTGCTTGAGGGTACGTCCCGGTGGCCAGCATCAGGCGCGCTTGCCCGCGGGAGTCGGATTCGACAATTTGCAGAGGCTGCCAGCGGTCGTCGCGCCACAGGTAGGTTTGCAACCGCTGGCGGTCGAATGCGCCGAGATTGACGATTCGTTTGAATCGCGCCGTGACGACAATCTGATCCGCGACTCTGCATTGTGCGTTTTCCGCTTCGAGCAGCGGCAGGGTGGTGGCTTGATACAGCGCGGGAGTCGCGATTGCCGCGCCCGCAATTACCAAACCGGACAGTACCAACAATGTGGTTTTCAGGATTCGATTCATACGCCAATCTCCTTGCAGGATTGTGGATGGATGAGTCCGTCCCGCTTCACTTGCGACCGGGAGAGAGGCAACTGGCGGTTGAGACGGAGGCCAGCGTGAAATCTCCCTTGCTGCCCGGCAGCGATTGCGGATTTTGCTCTCCGCTGGTGACTTTGCTGACGGTGGCCGTCACGTATTGCGCCAGTTCGCCGGCGGTGATGGTGCAATTCTGATCCTTGTCGGCTTCCCCGTTCAGTCCTTTCAGTAATGCCCAGGTGAAGACGCCGTGGCCTCCATCCCAGTCGCGACTTTCCTGGGAAAGCTCACTTGTCCCGGAGGAGGTAATCACCGTCCAGCCTTTTTGTTTGAACAGCTCGGCGTTGTAAAAGTCGAAGCCGGAAGCAGGAGCCGAAGCTGGTTTCGGGGTTTGCGGCGGAGCGTCGGTGTTCGTTTTTTTGTTGCCGACGCCTTTGTTGCCGACGCCTTTGGTACCGACGCCGCGGGTGTCCTGAGCCGTGGCTTTTCCGGCGGGCGATGCGCTGGCCGGTTGGCCCGCAATGCCTGCGCCTTTGATGCCGGCGCTGTGGCAGGTGTCGAAAAAGGCGATCAGCCGGGTTTTCTCACTTTTACCACTTACGAATTTTCCCAGATCGCTCATCGCCAAAGCGGTGTTTTCCAAATCGCCGATTTTGGAATCGTGCAGCAGGAAGTAGAGTTTTTGTTGTTTATCCAAAGGGTCAGGCGCGCCGTGGCCGGCCAGGAAAAGAAAGATCAGATCGTTGGGGCCTGCCTTGTCTAAAAAGCCCGCGATGGCGCGGTTGATGGCAGGTTTGGTTGCTTCGGCGTTCGTTAAGCAGATGATGTCGTCCTGTTTGAATCCGCCGCCGCCCGGCTTGCGCAACCATTCCGCAAACGACAGGGCATCTCGATCCGCGAATTGAAGGTCGCCCAAACCAGCTTCGTTGAATCGGTAATCGGAGACACCGACGACGACGGCGAACCGGCGTTCGCTGAAACCGGTCGTTTTGGCAGCGGCGAGCGATTCCTGGCGTTGCGCGATGATCGCATCGGCGCAGTCCGGGTGGAGGATCGGAACTCGGATTGTTGTGCGGTGTCCCGCGGCGTCGGTGGCTTCGATCAGCAAATCGCGCACGCCCGGCGCAATCGTGAAGGTTGTATCAAAACTCAGTGGAGTCGGTGGCGGGGGCGAGGCGGCTTTCTTTTTGGAGTCTTTCTTGATGGGCGGCAGACTGAATCGTTTTTCTTTGGGTGGGGGCGTGTTGGCGACCATCTGGCCGTTGACGGTGATGGTGCGCACGACGCCTTCGCCGTCAATGGCCGAACCGGTGACGCGCACGGATTGGCTGGTCGCGGCGGCGGTCAACGCGGCGCTGGGCGAAGTCAGGGTCAGTTGTGGGGCGACGCGGTCGTTTTGCAAAACGTGCGGGTCTTCGGGCGCCAGATACGTCGCAACGCTGATTTCAGTGGCGCAACCTTCGGCCAGGGAAGGGCGGTTGGCTGGCTGCCTGGCTTGACCGGTCAACAGCACGAACGAGCAGCGATAGGCGATTCCGGAGAGACCTTCCCGCGCCGTGATTTCCAACGTGTTTTTTCCCGGTTTCAGTTTGATGTTTGGGTTGCGGCGCAAATCCACGTCAAGAAATTTTCCTTTCAGGCCGCTGCCGGTTTTGCTGATGGTCGAAAGCGCCTGATCGTTGAGCGAGGCGCTGATGTTATACCCGACGCGCTCGGCGTAAGGTTCCAGCACCCAGAGTTTGATGCGGGTGATGGATTGACCTGCTGGAATGGAAATATCGAAATGCGCTTCGGCGGGCAGGATGCCGGTTGCCATCTCCGGCAACTCAATGCCGAAAGGAGCGCGGTTGGTCGTCGCCTGCGGCGCGGATTGGGGCAGGGCGACGATGGGCTGGAGCAGGAGCAACGCAATTAGGAAAAGGGAACGGCGCATGGTAACTCCTCGAAAACGTGGGACAAGATGGCATCTTGTCCCACGAGTTTTCATTGTTTCAGGGCAAATTCAACGAACTGGTGAAGCATGGCTTTTATGGTTTTTTGGGCCGTGGCGGGGTTGTCTTCGCCGGTTCAGGTTTAGAGGGCGCGGGGCGAACCTCTTCATCGCGTCGGGGCGTGTCCGGCGGTGGCGCGGAGGCATCCTGCGTCCGCGTGCCTTCGGTGGGCCGGGCGCTGTTGACGTTTTGCACCGGATGCGCTGCCCAGTCCTGTTCGCCGAGGGCTTTCAGATAAGTGTAGATCGTGTCCATATTTGGCGGCAGGCTGCCGCCGTGCGTGCGTTGATAAAGGTCAACATATTTTTCCAGTCCTTCGATAACCTCGCGGTTCTGACTGGGATTGGCTTCACTCATCATGATCAGCGATTTATGCAGCCAGGGGTCGGCCAGCACGCCCCGGCGGTCGTGCTGGATGGACAGCTTGAAGGCTTCGAAGGCCGTGGCCTTTTCGGCGCGATTCTTGGCCGTCAACTGTAAGACCTTGCCGTAGTAATAATGAGATTGCGGATCGTCCGAGCGCAGCATACGGGCTTCGCCCAGATTTTCGAGCGCGACGTTGAACATGTCGTAGTAGAAAGCGCGCAAGCCGTTATCGCGTTTCAGATCGGCCATCACGCCGTCGAACTCCTCGCTTTTGCCGACCAGTTCGTCTTTTTCCAATTTCAGGCGCAACTCGTCTTTCAGCGCGTTGAGCTGGCGGGTGGACTCTTTCTCGCGCTTGGTCATGTCGGCGTCGTCGCGGAAGGACTTGCCGGCTTCAACCGGAGAGATGGTGGCGCTGTCGGCGGCGTCCCGGGCGCGCAGCCGTCGCAAATTGGAACCACCGCGCAGCATGTTGCCCTTGCTGGTGAGCAGGCTCAGCGCGGGGGCCAGGTAGCCGATTCGCTCGCCCATTCGCTCGGCGCGGGCGATGACGCCGTCGCCCAGGCGCGGTTCGCGCTGGGTGAGTTCCTGCAATCGAGCGTAGAGTTTGGGTACTTCGCGCGGGTCGTAATTGCGATCAAGAACGCGTTTCATTGCAAACTCGTCAGCTTCGTTTTCCTGCGTCAGTTCCCACTCGAAGTCCGCATTCTTGTCAAAGAATTTGAGCAGGCCATAAGTGCCCGCGCCGGCGGCAATTCCCATAAGCAGGCCGTTGCCGAAAGACTTCGTGCCGATTCCCACGCCGGCTGTGACGGCAAGGCCGATCAGCGCGGAATTTCTTTTCCGGGCGTTCTCTTCATCTTCCAACTGCGCCGCCACCATGGCGTCTTCCAGCCAGTGCCGTTTTTCGATATGAGCGATTTCGTGCGCCAGGACGTAGGCCATTTGCGCTTCGGTGTCCACCAGGGAAAGCAGCCCCGTGGTCAAAAATATTGTCCCCGTGGACAGCGCACGGGCGTCCGGAACCGGATTCAAAACGACCTTGAAAGCGTAGCGGTGGAGGGAATCGGCGGGAACCAGGCTATGCCCGACGCGATTGATGTAATCCTGCACGGCCAGATTGTCATAGATGGTGTCTTCCAGCTTGAGTTTGTCGCCCGTGAAGGTCGTCAATTCATCGTTGCCGTTAAACGTGTTCATCCGAAACGCTTCGTTGTTATGCTCGCGACGCTTTTGTTTGTAAGACTGCTCCACGCGACGGCGGAAGCCGGGTTTGGCCGTGTTCTCATATTTCTTTTTGGCCTTGGCCAGCAGTTCGCGGTATTTCAGTTCGGCTTCTTCATCGTCGTCTTTAGTGCCGGTGATTTTACCTAAGCCCTTTTCGAGAATGTTCTTGTTGTCTTTTTTGTCTTTGGACTTGCTGTCGGTTTTATCTTGCGGCATTGGCACACCTGCGAAAGCGGCGGGCGCGGCCAGTGCCAGCAGCAGAATGGCGGAAATAATCAGGTTGCGAACGATATTTGTCATGGCTTGATCTCCGTTTCAAAAATGACGGCTCCTCCTTGGAGTCGCGGGTTTATTGATCCGATGGTTTGCACTTGGTGGATGATCCTTGATCGGTGGTTTCGAGCGTCAGGCTGGCGGCCTGCCAGTCGGCTTCATCCAGGGAAGCAGGGCGCGTTTGTTGTTGGGGCTTTTTGACGCCGACGCCGCGTGTTCTGACGTACCCGGTCAGCTTCTTGCTTCCCAGCAGGTCGAAAACGTCCTGCCAGGTCATTTCCTCCTTGCCGCCGAGTTTGAGGTCCACGCTGGAAAGCAGGGCAATCGTGACGTCCTTTCCGCAGGGCGGCGTCACAATAAAGCTGTCTTCGCGCGGCAGGCGATGTGTCCCAGCTTTGACGTAATTGTCGCGTTCAGCTTGGTTTGGAAAAATGAAGGAGGCTTTTTGCTCCTGGCTGAACACGAACAGGTACAGCCAGCCGGGAGCGTCGGTCATCACTTCGTAGGAAATGTCGTCGCCGAGTTTGTAGGTTGTTTTGTTTTCCCGCGTGCGCAGTGTGACTTTCAGTTTGGATTGTGGATTGGCGAAGGCGGCTTCGGGAATAATTGTTTTTATGTCCGCGAATAACGGCTTGTTTTCCAGCGCGGGGGCGGCCTCGACGCTCGGACGCTGTTTGCCGCGCAAGCGACCGACTTCCTGCAACTTCGCGATTTGTTGCGTGACCTGTTGACGCAATTCGCCCAGGGTCGGAACGCGGCCTTGATGCGCTTCCGCAAACACGTAGGAAAGGGCCCCGCGTTGTTTTCCGGATACATTCATTGAATAGGCTGACTGGTTGGATTGCGCCGCGGAAATGATGACGTGGCCTGCCGCCGCGCCTTTTGTTCTGACATCCACCAATTTTAAATCGCGCTCCTGCGCTTCGCGCGGTTGCGAATCCGGCGTGCCGCTTTTGGTGGTCAGAATGCGTTCATCGCTGACCGTATAATCCGCCGGTTTTCCGCCGCCGCGCGTGGCGACGCCGATCCCCAGGCTTTTGGCTTCGTCGGGCGAAGGCAAATAGCGCGCATCGCCTTCGATATTTGGTTTGGCGCTTGCGCCGGGTACGCCGCGCGTGATCGTTCCCGAATTGCAGGAATCGAAGACGAACACCGCCAGTCGTCCCACCAGTTGCTGCGTCAGTTCATCCAGTTCATCGTCCACCACGACATTGACGAAGCTATTGCCGCCCCAATTCACGTCGTAAGGCGCAAGCACTTCGTCCAGCCCGTCCGCTTCGTCGCCGTTGAGGTCTTTGGTTTGCGAACCGTGACCGGCGTAGAGGAAAAAGACTCGGTCGCCGGGTTGGGTTTCCCGGATCAGCCAGTCCTGGAATTCTTGTTTGATTCTGGCGGCAGTGGCCTCCTTGCCGAGGAGGAGACGGATGTCATTAGCGCGAAAGCCGTATTGCGTCTGGATAAACTGAGCGGTTTCGATGGCGTCCGCTTCCGCGCCGCGCGTGGGCCTGACGGTGGGCGCGTTTTGATAATGGTCAATGCCGACCAGTAAGGCGCGGCTTTTGGGTTGGCGAATTTGTGCGCGGCTGCCGTGCGGCTGGCTGGCCAGCAAGATTGCCAGCAGCAGCAGTGTCAGACTATGTGGGAGAAGGGTTTTCATGGTCAATGTTCCTTTGCGCGATTGGGGACAGACTGGGTGTGAGCTGCGTTAGCGGTGATCCAGAACGATCAGGATGCCGACGCGTTGGCGCAATTGTTGGGCGTTGCCGACCACGTAATAAGCGTCTTTCAATTGCACTGGGCGCAAATCGCGTCCGTTGGTCAGGGCTTGGTCGCTTTCCGCGTTGCTGTCTTCTTCCGCTGCCTCCTCGCCGCCGAGCGTGCGTCCGCCGGGTTCGACGATGACCACGTCGGTTTCCTGTTTTTTATTGTTGCCGCCTGTCGTCGGCGTGGCAGATTTCGGCGAGGGTTTGGCTGCCGGCTTGGCCGGACGTTTGACCGGCGCAACCGAGGAAAAGGTGAAATTCAATTTTTCCGCTCCCGGCGTATTGTCGAACTCGAACCATTCGTTGGCGGAAGCAGGCACGACGTAATTGGTCGAAGCCGCGGCCACGGCGTATCCGCTTCGTGCCGGATAGAGTTTGGCGACCCGACCGGAAGTTCCCAGGTTGTAAATGGTGACGTAGGCCGTGAAGTTCACCTCGAAATGGAGTTTGACTCGGTCGCCGGCATGAAAGCGTGTGTCGAGCGGCACGAAACTGCGTCGGCTTTCGCGCAGCAATTCCAGACGGATTTTTGCGCCGGGTTGTCCCTTGCCGGGGTTGGCGGCGTGGCTAATGAATAAATCGCGGGCTTGTTCTTCCTGCGCGTAGGCGGTTTGGCCGACCGAAAAGGCTGCGGCCAGCGCCAAAAGCAGGGTTTTGATGATGTGATGTTTCATTGCCGGTCTCCTCGAAAGAAAGTGTTGTTTCTGTTTTGCGCGTTGCGAGTTTTTTTGAGTTTCACTGGCAAGAGCGTAGGTTCGTGGCAAAACGGCTCACGCGAACGAAAAAAATCTCATTTCGGTTCCAGGCGCAGCGGCACGATGGCCTGTCCCGCGCGTTGCGGGTCTTCGGTGATGGTGACTCGTTCGACGAAGGGTTTGAATCCGAGGCAGTCCAGACTGACCAGATATTTGCCCGGCGGGACGCGCTGCTCTTTGACGGGTCTTGACGTGCCTTCTGAATTGACTTCTTCGCGAATGATCAGGGCGCTTTCGGCGGTGATGTTAGCCGGGCGCGAGGTCACTTCGGGTTTGAACAGGGCAAATTGACAATAGTTGAACGGTGCGCCTTTGGGTCTTTCGATGCCGAGTTTGACTATCAATCCCTTCGGCAGGTCATCCAGCGTGCTTTCCGGTCTGCGCGACGACGTTGGTGTGGCGACAGGCGCAGGTGTTGTGGTCGGCGAAGACGGCGCGGGCCGGAAAAGGTATACGCCGAAAGCCACGGTCAGGACGACGACGGCGGCGATGGCGGCTTTTGTTGCCGGGGCAATTTTCGTTTTGCCGACGGGTTTTTGAATTGCGGCGACAACTTGCGACTTTTCTTTTGACACTGCTGGTTCGGGCAGTTTGACGGAGCCGATAGAGATAACGGGCGGGGCTGTCGGCTTGGATTGTTGACTCTGCAATTGATCGGCGGTGGTGTCCCAGGCTTTGGTTTTTTGTTTGAAGGTTTCTTCCAGCGCGGCGGCGAATTCCGGCGCGTTTTGATAACGGTCGCCGGGATTTTTGGCCAGCGCTTTCAGAATCGCGCGGTCGAAGCTGCGCGGAATGTTCAAGTCGGGGCGGCGACGGCTGGGCGGTTCGGGCGTTTCTTCCAGGTGTTTGAGAATGATTTCGCCTTGCGATTGGCCGTCGTTGGCGGGGCTGCCGGTCAGCAATTCGTAGGCGGTCAGGGCCAGCGCGTAAATGTCGGAAGCGGGCGTCAGATCTTTGCCTTTAAGGGGTTTCACCTGTTCCGGCGACATGTACAACAGCGTGCCGATGGCGCCTTTGGTGGTGCTGACGCCGCTGTCGCCGCTTTCGCGGCGGGCCGCAACGCCGAAATCCAACACTTTGACCGTCAGCTTGTCGCCGTTTTCCGAAAGAATGATGTTGGCAGGTTTGATGTCGCGGTGAATGACGCCGGCTTCGTGTGCTGCGTGCAATCCGGCGCAGGCCTGTTTGATGATTTCGACAACCTTGGCCGCAGAGACGGGGCCGCGTCTTTGAGACCAATCGCGCAAGCTCTCGCCTTCGACATATTCCATCACGATGTAGGGACGGCCGTCTCCCAGGCGGCCTGCGTCGTAAAGCATGACCAGGTTTGGATGTTTCAGATCGGCCAGAATCTGAACTTCGCGGCGGAAGCGGCTGTAATGTTTCAGTTTGGCGTTGATGAATTTGATGGCGACTTCGCGGCGGAAAGCTTTGTCGGCGCGTTCGGCCAGGTAGACGATGCCCATTCCGCCTTGCGCCAGGTATTTTTTCAGCTTGTAAGCGCCGACGCGTTTTCCTTCCAGCGCTCGTGGATTCGTTTCCACCGGTTGATACGACCAGGCAGGAGATTCCAGAAAGCCGCCGGATTCGGCATCGCGGCTGGCGGAAAACAAATCCTTGAGCAAGGAGCGTAATTCCGGGTCTTGCCGGCAGGCGGAATCAAGCACTCGTTCGCGTTCGGTGGGAGCGAGCAGAAAAGCTTCTTCGAACAAATCCATTGCCTGTTTCCAGCGTTTGCGGGTTCTTTCCTCGGTGGTTTCTCTGGTCATTGTCGTTTAATCAAGGATCGTTGCCGAATCGTGGCGTGCATTGCGGGGCTGTGCCGTTGCGCCGAGTTGCAGTTTGAAAAAAGCTTTGGCCGAAGCCCAATGTCGTTTCACAGTGCCGAGCGGAATCCGCGTGATTTCGGCGATCTCTTCGATCTTGTAGCCTCCGAAATGGCGCAGCTCGACAATCAGGGCGCGGCGCGGATCAATTTGGGCCAGATTATCCAGCATACGATTGACCTCCAGAATGCTGGGATCGGCGTTCAGGGTCAGGCCGGGAACGTCTTCGAGCGCCAGATTGTCCTGACCTTCGGGACGTTCGCGGCGGGCGTAATCCACCAGGATGCGGCGCATTTGCATCGCCGCGACTTTGAAAAAATGCTCGCGGCCTTCCCATTGAATATTCTTGATCCTGAACAGCCTCAGGTACGCTTCCTGGACAAGATCGGAGGTTTGGTAAAGGTGGTCTGGACGTTCGCGGCGCAGGCGGTTGGCGGCGATGCGCTTCAGGCTGGCGCGCACCAGACGGGCAAGTTCATCGTGCGCGGCAAGATTGCCTTGCTCGATCTGGTAGAGCAGTTCAGTGATCTTTCCCGAGTTGAGGGAAGTCATCGGTGGCCTCCGTGACGGCTTTCTCGTTGCGGTTTTACTGCTAATTGCTGACTGTTTGGCGAAAGTGTTCTTGCTGATTCGTACGATTGTGTGTGGAGCGTCGCTGACTGGCACCGTCTGCTCTCACGCCGCGCATCCTAGGTTACCGTCAAAACAAGTTCAAGACATTTATTGACTGTTTTCACGATAAATTCGCACGGTCGAATCTGCGTGGGGTGCAATGCGGGCAGCGGCCAGCAGTTGTTCGACGGTTTGGCCCAGCAATGGGTGAGGGAGTTGCGGCGCGATTTCGGCCAGCGGTTCCAGCACGAATCTTCTTAAATGCAATCGCGGGTGGGGCAGGATCAGGTGGACGCCGCCGAACTCGCCATTCAGGATGAAATCGCCGAACAGCAGCAAATCAATGTCTATGTTGCGCGCCCCGCGCGGAATCGTCCGCTCGCGTCCCAGGCCGGTTTCCGTTTCCAGGCAAAACCGGAGCAGCGAGTAGGGTTCAATTCCGGGCGCGGTGACGGCAATCACCTGATTCAAAAATTTCGGCTGTGCCAGGTAATCCACCGGGTCGGTTTCGTAAATGGAAGACGCCGCGACAAGCTGCAAGCCGCCATTGACCAGCGCCGAAATCGCGCGCAGCAGATTGGCGGCGCGATCGCCCAAATTCGAGCCCAACCCAAGATAAGCAATTTGACTCATTGACCGAACTCCTCGAAGTTCGGTACGGTACGGGGAGCGGTAGCGACCCGGTGGACTTGCAATGCTTCACTTTAGAGTCCACCGGGTCGCTACCGCTCCCCGTACCGTACCCTAGCAATGTTATGGCAGCACCTATGAAACAGAGTCAAGAGAAACAACAACATAAGGATCAGGCCGTGATTTCCGCCAAGGGCGCAGCGCGCATTCGCGACGGTCATCCCTGGATTTACCGCAGCGATGTGACCGGCCGCCCGAAAGTGGAAAGCGGTTCGGTTGTGCGCGTCACGGACAATCGCGGGCGCTTCCTGGCCCAGGCGCATTTCGGCGCGGAATCGGAAATCACCTTGCGGCTGCTTTCCAAACAGGACGCCGTCATTGACCGCGGATTCTGGCGGCAAAGATTATTGGCGGCTGCCGATTGGCGGCGGCGAATCGTGGATGACACGGACGCTTACCGGCTGATTCACGCCGAAGGAGATTTACTGCCGGGCCTGATCATTGACCGTTACGGCGATTGTCTGGTGCTGCAAACGCTCACCCGGGGAATGGATGCGCTGAAAGCGATGTGGGTGGAATTGCTGGTCGAACAGTTCCAGCCGCGTCTGGTCATCGAACGCAACGATGCCAAGGTGCGCCAGCTTGAAGGGCTGCCGATGGTCAATTCGGTGCTCTATTCGAAGGACGATACCGTCGCAAACGATGAGTTCGCCATTACCGAAAACGGCATCAGGTTCTGGGTGGATTTGCTGGAAGGGCAGAAGACCGGCGCGTTTCTTGACCAGCGCGAAAACCGCGCGGCGGCCATGAACTATGCCACCGGGCGCGGGTTGGATTGTTTCAGCTTTCACGGTTCGTTCGCGCTGCATCTGGCCAGCGATTGCGAGCAGGTGACGGCGATTGATATTTCCGAAGCCGCCATCGAACGCGCACGCCGCAACGCCGAACTGAACGGGATCACCAACATCGAATTCCTGGCCGGAAACGTCTTCGATAAACTGCGCGATTACGACGACGCGGGCGAACGCTTCGACACCATCGTGCTCGATCCGCCTGCGTTTGCCAAAAATCGAGGCTCGGTCGAAGCCGCTCTGCGCGGCTACAAGGAAATCAACCTGCGCGCGCTGCGCATTCTGAATCCAGGCGGCGTGCTCATCACCTGTTCGTGTTCGTATCACGTCGGCGAAGGGTTGTTTATGGAAATGCTGGCCGAATCCGCACTGGATGCCGGACGCCAGGTCCAGGTCATCGAAAAGCGAACCCAGGGCCGCGATCATCCGATTCTGCTGACGGTGCCGGAAACCTATTATTTGAAATGCGTGGTGTTGCGAGTTCTGGGTGAATGATTAAGTGGGGGAGGCACAGCCACCCTAGGTCGGCTGATTCCCGGCTTCATTCACTGCGCAGCGCGGCCAGTGGCTCCACCTGCGTTGCTCGCCGCGCTGGCAGGTAGCAGGCCATCAAGTCGTGACCCGGTAGGGTGTTGAAATGGGATGAACGCTGCCCGTTAGGAGGCTGCAAATTTCTGATGGCAAACCGCTTAACCCTGGCTCCCTGTTTTGGATTGATGCTGCCTTCAATGCATTTAAGGGGGCCTGGTCTAAGTCTTGTATTTGCAAGACGTTAAGTGCCACTGGGCCCTCAGTTTTTCTGATTTTCAACACACTGCCGGGTCACATCCCAAAGTTCCGACCAAGAACGAAATGCGGCGACAAGTCGCGCGCACTCCATATCAGTTATTTCGCCGCTGTCGCAGGCGCGGGCAGAATGCTGATTTCAGGCCGCAGACGCAGAATTCGCTGTTCGCTGCGCTGCACAATGCCGACGAGCTTTTGCTGCATTTTGGCAATGGCTTCGGCCCCGCCTGCAGCTTGTGTGATCTTGCTGGGTTGGTCGAGTTCCGTCAGGTCATGCACGGAGCCGAAGACAAAGTAATGTCCCATTTCACCGCCAAATCGGAGCCGACTGACAAGTAAGCCATTGCTCTCAGATTTCTTGACCAGCGGCAACCAATCGTTCTTCAGATACGCTTCATAATCCAGCGAGCGAAACGGTGCGATGTGACGTTCGGTCACCATGAAGTACAACGGCCGGCTTTTCATTTTCGCGTTTGTCCAACTCAATTCAGGCAAGGTCTCGACAACGTACGTGCGAATGCCGACGATGAACTCGCGCGATTTGGCGTTCCAGGCATCAAGCTCTTCTTTGCTGTTGTTTTTATTGAATGCTTCGTTGCGCGCTTTGATCGCCGCGAAGCTGTCGTGCATTTCGATCAGTGTGACGACATTGCGATCCGCTGTGTCGTAAAGGTTGGTGAAAAAGTAGCCTGTCTTAATTCCGGCTTTGACATAAAGCGGCCTGGCTTCTCTTTCGGCCCATTGCAAATAGGCCGTCATCATGCCGGGCTTGATGGTGAATTCGTTGACCAGGCCGAGCAATCGTTTGGGCGCGTTGTCGGCGGGGCTTCCGTTGTTTTGGGCGGAATTGGTTTGCAACCCAGCCACGCAAAGCAGCGCGGCAAAGAGCAAAGACAGGCAAAATCGTCGGAATATCTTTGTCATTGATCGTTTCTCCTTCGGAAAACTTGGGACAGACTTTAGTCTTTCCCACGTTTTGATTGTTTCAGGGAGTCGTCCACGAGATGAAAGACTCCATCGGAAAAAGTAGGGCAACCTGCCGAGGTTGCCCGGCGTTGTCGAATGAACTCTCTGAATCAAGCGGGGCAAAACAAATGACTCTTTGCGGTTAGGATTCACAGTTTGGAACGCTTACCCGCCTGCGCGGGCGGCTGCCGGATTTCGTAGGACTTGATCAGCAGCAGATGGCTGAGCACGCCAAACGGCCCGTAATTCGCGTGTTGGTCGGAATGGAAGATTCCAGTCGCGATCACCGGCAGTTCGGCAATGCGCCCTGTACCCAACCGCCGCAGGACGGCTTCCTCGTCTTCACTCCTGTCAAACAAGACTTCAATGGATTCGCATTCCTGGCTGGAGAGAATCAGGCCGGCAAGCGTGTCCCCGAAATAAACCGGCTGCACGTTGCCTGTGACACGGACGGTTTGGCCGTTGTACTCCTTTGCCTGGGGAACCAGCTTGCATAAATGCATTTCCGGCGTTTCCGCCACGCCGGATTGTGCTGGCGCGGCGGCTGGAGTGGTAAACGAAATCTTCTCAATGCCGGGTTCTGGAACCAGCGCCGATTCTCCTTCGGCAGTCTGGCCGAGCGTCCTGCTGCGAATGAAATCCTGCTCGGCTTCAAAACCTTTGCCCATCGCTTTCCAGGCGGCGCTGCGGTTGAAATAGGCGAGGCTGAAATTGGGCCGGAGCCGGATGGCTTCGGTGTAATCGCTGATTGCGCCCTGCAAATCGCCGAGCGCTTTGCGCGTCAGGCCGCGATTGGAATAGAGCAGCGCCAGTTGCGGGGCGATGGTGAGGGCGCGGTTGTAATCTTCGAGCGCTCCGCGCAAATCGCCCCGGTCGTGTTTGATCCCGGCCCGGTTGTTCAGCGCGCCGGGCAGGCGCGGATCAAGTTCCAGCGCGCGGGCATAATCGCCGAGCGCCGCATCGAAATCGCGCTTGTTTTGCCGGGCCAGCCCGCGATTGTTCCAGGCCATGACGGATTTCGGATCGAGTTTGATCGCCTGGCTGTAATCCACGATGGCTTCGTCATAGGCATCCTGATTCATCCGCAGGTTGCCACGCTTGATCCAGGCCATGACATAACGCGGGTTCAGCTTGATGGCATTGTCCAAATCCATCAGTGCGCCGTCCCAGTCGTGCAGGTCATAGCGCGCGACTGCGCGGTTGTACCAGGCGCTGTCCAGCCGCGGATCACTGGCAACCGCCAGATTGAAATCGGCCAACGCTCGGTCAATGTCTCCTTTTTGGTAATGGCTGTTGCCGCGTTCGAGGTACGAAATGGCTGAATCCGTTCGTGTTCCCTGTGCCCGCAGCGGCAGGGCAGCCGTCAACGACCACAAACAGGCGATGACGAGAACCGAAGTTTTTTTCCCCTTTGTTTTGGTCATGAAAATTTTCCCCCAATGGTTTGCTGAGAATTTTGTCCGAAGTGTAATGGCCTCGCCGGTGCATCCGGGCATCGCCGTGATTTCCGATGACAGGATTTGAGCAGACACGGCTTCAGGCAGAAGAACCAGTCAAGGCGCATATAGTTTGCGACGAAGGTGTTATAGCCGGACAGCAGACTCTGGCGTAACTACACAATTGTGCTGACTTTGGATGTACGACGAAGTGAAGAATCACACCAGATGTTCGCGCAGGGCTTTGGCGACGGCTTCGGATTTGGAATGGACTTGCAGCTTTTCGTAAATGTGGCGGAGGTGGAAAGAGACCGTGTGAAAGGAAATGCCCATCGCGTCGGCGGCGGTCTTTTTGTGATGGCCTTCGACCAGCAGTTTCATCAACTGGCGTTCCTGCGGCGTCAGGTCGTAGGAGGCCGAAACCGGCTGAAAATCGCGGAACAGGCTGACCACGCGGCGCGCCACTTCCGGCGACATCGGCGAGCCGCCCGCGACGGCTTCTTTCAACGCTTCCAGTAAACGCGCGGGCGGCGTGTTTTTCAGCAAATAGCCCGTGGCTCCGGCGCACAGCGCGTTGAAGATCTTGTCGTTGTTTTCGTAAACGGTCAGCGCCAGGATGGCGGTTTGCGGCAGGCGTTCGCGGAAGAGTTTAATGCCTTCGATGCCGGATAGTCCCGGCAATCCAATGTCGGTCAGAATCAAATCCGGCGTGTCATCGGACTGAATCCCATCGAGCGCGGTTTCGACGCTGCGATACGCGCCCACGCATTCAAAGCCCGGGGAACCGTTGATCAGCATCCTCAACCCTTCGCGAACATCGCGCTGGTCTTCGATCAGGACGATGCGGATGACGGCGTCCCTCGAACCTTGACCGGAAGTTGTCTGAATCGGATTGCTCATGGAATTTCACCAGCCAAATCGAACCAACGTCGGAGTGGAACGGACTTTAGTCTGTTCTCATAGCCGGGACAGACTAAAGTCCGTCCTACGGGTTTTTATTAGGTTTCAGCTTACTCCCGATCCTCGCGCGCCGTTACCTGCACATTTATGCGGGTGAGTAGGGCAGCGTCAGCCGCACTTCAGAGCCCGCGCCGGGCGAAGATTCAATCGTCAGTTTGCCGCCCAGCGCGCGGGCGCGATTGTGCATGCTCAGCAATCCATTGCCTTCGCTGTGAATTTTGTCCGGCGTTCGCGGATCGAAGCCTTTGCCGTTATCGCGGACGGTCAGTTGAATGTGCGTCGCGCTGGCTTGTATCTGAATGCTGACGGCGGAGCAGGCGGCGTGGCGCGCGGCGTTGTTCACGGCCTCCTTGAAAATCAGGTACAGGTCGCGGCGGGTTTCAATCTCCAGTTTCAACTGCCCGGCGTCGCCCGGCGCTTCAAATTCCAGCCGGATGTCGCGCGTGGTGAAAACTTCTTCGGCGTGGCGGCGCATGCGGCTGGTCAGATCCAGCAAACTATCGTGTTCCGGGTTGATCGCCCAGACGATGTCGTTCATCGCGGCGACCGATTCGCGGGAAATTTCGGCAATCGAATCCAATAAGCCAGCGGGCAATTCGCCCGGCGGCGATGCGCCATTCCCTTGCTGTTGTTTGGCGACTTCGCTGAGGATGGAAATGCGCGTCAGGTTCGCGCCGATGTCATCGTGCAGATCGTGCGCGATGCGCGTCCGGACGCGCTCGACTTTGATCGCTTGTCCCAGCCGATAACGGTAACCGCCATAGACCAATGCGCCCAGCCCCGAAATCAGCGCTGCGAGAAACCACCAGCGTTGCCAGACTGGGCGCAGAATCTCGAAAGTGACGGCGGCGGGCGGATCACTGACCACGCCGGAAAAGTTGCGCGCGCGTGCGGCAAAGTGATAAACGCCCGGCGAGAGACTGGCGAAATTGACCGTGCGCAGATCGGAAGGCTCGCTCCAATTCTGTCCGCCCAGCCGGTATTGGTAAAGCAGCTTTGCTCCGGCGCTGAAATCAAGGCTGAGGAAATCTATTTGCACGGAATTTTGATTGGGGGCGAGCGTCAGGTTTTCAATTCTCATCTCGCCCAATTCCGAGATTGGCGCGGGGTTCCCGTTGATGCGCACTGCCGTGATCAATACCGGCGGCGGTGACGGCTTTTGATCAAGTGTGGGAATCAGTCGTGAGACGCCTTGTTCGGTGACGAACCAGAGATGGTTGTTGCGAGTGCGCAAGGAAACGCGCACTTCGCCTTTCGCCAACCCGTCACCGGGAGTGAAATGCCGGATGTCGCCAGTTTCAGGATCAAGGCGGTCAACGCCGCGCCCCGTGCCGGCATAGATGCGTCCCCATTGATCTTCGGTGATACTCCAGACTTCATTGGTGGCAAGTCCCTTGGCGACATCCCAGGTCGTCAGGCGCATGCGATCCGCCGAGAGTTCATCCAACCGATGCAGTCCGCTACTACTGGTGGCAATCCACAAACGTTTTTTGCCGTCGAGAAAAAAGGCGTTGACGGTGTTGGCAGGCGCACCATCGGCAACCGTGAACCTTTTGAATTGCCCACCGTCGTAGCGCGTCAATCCGGGAATGCCGACATTCGCCAGCCATAAATTGCCTTGGGCATCTTCGCCGATGGCGCTGAGGTTGGCGGTTGGGGCAATTACATCCGGCAATTTATAGCGATGAATTTGATCCGTTGCTCGTTCCCAGCGATGGAGAAAGACCATCTCCCGGGAAGAAGTCGAAGCTCCAATCCAGATGTCGCCATGCTGGTCCTCCAAAAGCCTTTCGGCATTATGGTGAGCCAGGCCTTGCTTCAGACCGTAGACCGCTCTGGGTTTCATCCGCGCCAGTTCCGCTACTGTTTTCACGCCAGGATAACGATGCACTCCTTCGTCCGTCGCCACCCACCAATCCCCGAAGCGATCCTGCAAGATGGCCTGTTCCCGTCCGTAACCGAATCCTGCGGCGACCTTGTGTTCCGCTCCGACGAACTTCCTGCCGTCAAAGTAGTGAAAAAAACGTTGATCATGGCGTGCGCCATTGTGAATCAGAATTTCGCCCGTACTGGCTTCCCGAATGGTATTCAAGGGACCGGGTGTAAACCCATCCCGCAAGCCGAAGGTCGTGAAACCGGAGCCTGCAATCCGCATCACTCCACTGTTGCGAGTTCCAACCCACAAATTCCCTTCATTGTCTTGCGTCAGATTATAAACCTCGTCGCTGGCCAACCCATGTGCAGTCGTGTGGTTGAGAAACTTTTGGCCATCGTTCGCTTCCGGATTGAAGAGAACCAAGCCCCCAACTACGCAAAGCCACACGCGACCATCAGGCAACGCAAAGAGGCTTCGGACATCTATTCCAGGTAATCCGTCACGGATTGAATAGGTTCTTTCCACAATTCGCTGACCAGATTGCGGATTGGTAACCAGAAGGTGTAGGCCTTCACCTCTGCTGCCGAGCCAGAGCCGTCCGCGCCGATCCTCAAACAGCGATTGCACGAAGTTATTCCGGAATCCATGCTCCACGCCGTATCGTTCCCAAGGGCTTCCGAGAGGGTGCCGGTATAATCCGCTGATAGCCATCACCCACAACGCGCCGTGCGAATCGAGATAGAGATTGGTGACATGCCGCTCGTCGCGCATCCCCGTGGGAAAACCAATCTCAAGTGTTTCCATTCGAACCTGTCCGTTCGCCTGGCACATTCGAAACAATCCGCCGGAAGTCGCCAGCCAGAGCGAGCCGTCGGGGTCTTCCAGCAGGCCATTGACGTGATTGGACGCTTCCGTGCCGCTTACCCGGTAAACGGTGAACATGAGGTTTGGCTGATTTCCGTTTGGCTGATGAGGCAGGGCTTTTCCCAACGGATTGAACCGGCAAATGCCGCCATCCGTCGCAATCCAGTATGTGCCATCGCGGCTTTCGATGAAATCATTGATCGTCAGGTTCGGCAGGCCTTGTGCCGTCCCGTAATTCACGAAACGATGACCGTCGAAGCGCGCCAACCCCTCGTCCGTGCAAACCCAGAGGTAACCGCGCGAATCGCGCCGGATGCGATTGATGTGGTTGTGAGGAAGCCCGTCAGCCGTTGTCCAGACCCTGATGGGTAATTGTTCGGCCCGGAGATAAGAAGCGGGACCAAGAAGCAGGATTGCCACAGCAAAAACTCGCCGCCATGGGAAATGCGTCTTCTGGTTGGCAATAGTTGAGGAAGACATAACGGGACCCCCTTCACCGGCAGCTACGGTCAAGTTAACGGGGGCGCAACCAGGGCTGGTTGCGTTTTCCTCCAATTGACGATGGAAAGAACAGCGCAACCAGATCTGCTTGCGCTACCGTGGCACGAAGTGGAACAGCCGCAAACAATCCATTGAAAGATCAAATAAATGCGTGCAGCCCGAAGCGCCGCCGACGCGCTCGGCGAACTGCGCGACAAACGCGTCGTTTACTTTCAGGCCATTCAAGCCCGGCGTCCGCAACTGCGCGTCTTCGCAAATGCCGTAGTAGGGCACGCGCAATCCGCGACTTTGCGCGTTGGAGATCACGCCTTCGCGGGAAAGATCGAAACGGATTTTGATGTCGTGAATCCGGTCTTCCATTGCGCTTTCGCAGGCGTAGCCTTGATTCGTCCGCTCAATCGAAATGCGCTTCGAGCGCCAGAAAACGCGTTTTTCGCCCGGCTGTGGCCGCGTCAGACCGGGATCGAATCCGCAGCGCACTTCGCGGCTGGCAAACAGCGCTTCGCTTTCGTCGCGGTAGGCGTAGCAGGAATTGGCCAGATTCATATACGCGCGGTCTTTCAGCCAGGCGAGATGCGCGATTTCGCTGCTGCTGCCCGATGGGGCAGGGAACTGGGCTTCAAATTCCGGCGAGTATTGATACACCTGCTGCGCGATGCGCGCCATTTCAATCGCCAGAAACAAATGCTCCTGCGCTCCTGGCAAATCCCCCAGGTCCGAAACCACCCGCTTGGAAAATCCGCGTCCGATTCGCACGCCCGCAATTCCGGCGTACCGCTGGCATAGCTCCGGATCAAAGTCCGATTTATCCCCCGCAATCTGCCACGCCGAAGCTTCGATGACCTCGTATTCCGGCGCGCGGACTTTCCAGCGATGCTCGAAGGCGAAGCGATGATCGCTCATCACGCCGCGCACCATCAGGTCGTTTTCCGCCGAGATGTCAATCTCGGATTCAAAAGTGCGCAGGTAACTCGAGGATGAAAGCGGAATGGAAAATTGGACTGCCATTTTAGACGTAATACCTCACCAGCCATTCGGCCACGCATGCCGGTTTGTCGCCGCCTTCGCGTTCGATGGTGACGGCCCAGGTCAGTTGCCGGCCGCCGGGAACTTCTTCCAGATTTTGCAGCGTCAGGCGCGGACGGATTCTCGCTCCGGCGGGCACGGCGGAAATAAAGCGGACTTTGTTCAATCCGTAATTGATCCCCATTTTGACCGGGAATTTGATTTGGGCGGTTTGCGCGATCAGGTGCGACAGCAGCGACAGCGTCAGAAAGCCATGCGCGATGGTCGTGCCGTAGGGCGATTCGGTCTTCGCGCGTTCGGTGTCCAGATGAATCCACTGATGGTCGCCGGTCGCTTCGGCGAACAGGTTGATGCGGTCCTGGGTGACTTCGAACCACTCGCCGGTGGCGACTTCCTGGCCGACTAAAGACTGCAATTCTTCAAGGCTGGTGATCTCTCTTGCGGGCATGGATGCTCTCCTGTTTGGTGTCGTCTATTTTGACGTTGATTGAGTGGGATGAAACGCGGCGCATTCTACCAATGGCATCGGCGGGTGAACAAGATTAGCAGGACGGGCAGGA
Source organism: Heliomicrobium sp. (assembly GCA_021155085.1). GTDB lineage: Bacteria > Acidobacteriota > Blastocatellia > RBC074 > RBC074 > RBC074. The sequence continues at coordinate 158,108 of JAJNQA010000054.1, forward strand.
CTCGCCCTGCCAGCCTCAATTGACGGCTTGAAACGTGCAGTGTAGGCTTCGCGCCGGGTAGGTGGCGAATCCACAAGAAACTTCAATGCATTGGACGAAAGGAGATTAGCTTTATGAAAAAGCTCGTAAATATTCTGTCTGTTTTGGCGCTTGCGGTGGCGGCGGCGGTTGCCGCTTTGGCGCAAACTTCCCCGGCGGCGGGTGAGTGGGATGCGGCGATGAATACGCCCGGCGGCGTGCGGAATTTCAAACTCATGTTCAAGGTCGAAGGCGAAAAATTGACCGGGACGGTCGGGCGCGACACGGGGTCTTTGCCGCTGACCGGCACGGCCAAAGGCAATGATGTGCAGTTTTCCTACACGGTCAATTACAACGGCAACGATTTGGTCCTGACCATGACCGGCAAGATTACCGGCAACGATATCAAAGGCACGGTCAGCTTCGGCGGCATGGCCGAGGATGAATGGACTGCCAAACGCGCGGGCGCGGCGGCTGCGGCGGCCCCGGTTGCCTCTTCAACGACGAATCAGGTGGATGTCACGGGCAGTTGGGATGCCGAAGTGCAGACCGAGCAAGGTTCAGGCAATCCGGCTTTCACCTTCAAACAGGAAGGCGAAAAGCTGACTGGAAACTACAAGGGGCTGCTCGGCGAAGCTCCACTGACCGGCACTGTCAAAGGCGACAAGATCGAATTTTCGATGAAAGTCAGCGGCCAGTTGGAAGGCACTGTGACTTATACCGGCACGACCGACGGCAAGACGATGAAAGGCAAAGTCAGTCTGGCCGGCATCGGCGAAGGCACGTTCACCGGCAAGAAAAAATAACCTGCAAGGAGTACCGGCTTCGATTTCCACCGCGTATCGCTGCGCAAATCCGGTACTCCTCGGTTCCCGCGTTCGTTCGCCATACGCCGCTTCTGTTGCTCAGCGTCACCGGCACCTCAAAGCCATAACAATTCAATACGCCGGAGGCCGGATTCAACAGGAGCCGAATTGCGCATTCTTGGAAAAGCTTCAGCGCGAATCGGTGCAATCAGGTCCTGGAGCAAACGGGGAAGTTTTGGGAGCACGAACCGTTCGACCGATACATTCGCAACGAGCGGCATTACCAGAATGCGCTTGCTTACCTTGAAAACAATCCGGTGAAAGCCAAGCGCTGCGAAAGACCTGAAGATTGGCGTTGGAGCAGCGCGCGCAGGCGCAAAACGTCTGACGACGAATTTGGTGGGCATCGCTTGCGAGGGTGCGGGCGTGGCGAGGAAACTCCGTCGAATCCACTGAGCGCCCCACGAACCCGCACGCTTGCAAGCGATGCCCACCTAGAGATCACCAGCGTGTGACGATGATGTCCGGCCCGACCACGTGCGCGTCGCCCGAACCGCCGAAGACGTGGTAGTAATGCCCGCTGTACCACATCACCACATCCTGTTCGTTGATGGATTCGCCGTTGACGAAATTGTCGAGTTTGGCTTCGGTGTTGTTCGGCCCCGTGGTGTTCACGCCGTCATCCAGTTCCGTGCTGCGGTAGCGCAGGAACCAGGCGTCGCCGCGTGCGTATGTGTCGGCGGTGCCGTCGTCATGGCCGGGTTCGATCATGACCTGTTCGTTGGAAACCAGATTCTCCACCAGCCAGTAACGGTCGCGGATGAAGTCGCGGAAGCGTTTGACTTCGGTCAGCAGCGGCGTGCCGAATGAGCGCGTGTCGTATTCGGTGAAGCGGTTCCGGCCCGCCGTTCCCAGATCGAAATCCAGGCGCCAGTAGGCGTGATGGAAATGTGTGTTGCAAACGCAGCTATTGTCCACGCCGTCAAAGCCGAATCGCGCGCGGATGACGCCGGTGGGCGAAAACTCCCAGCGGCTGATGTAGCGGTACCAACCGGCTTCCAGTTCGCTGACGATGGTGACTTCGTTGTTGGCGGGGTTCTGATAGATGGCCACACCGCGGAAATTGCCGGTGTCGGTGCCGGCTTCCATCATCGTTTGCGGTTCACTCGTGCATTGACGAATGCCCGGCGCGATGTCCGTGCCGTTGGCGATGAACATCCCTTCCTGCCATTGCCAGTCGCGGTACGGGCCGCAGGCGCCGTTTTCGTAGCTCACATTCAGGATCGGCACGTGCGCGCGTTTGAGGATGGATTTGCCGAGATAGGAAACATCGCGCAGTTCGACGCCGGAAGCGCGCGTGCCGGAAGACGCCGCGGGACGTATGACCAGCATTTGCCAGACGGGAGAGCCATTTGCGCTGATCGTCAGATTGAATTGTCCCGCCGTGCCGCGCGAAGTCGTCCCCTGTCCCGCGCCGGGCACTCCGCACAAGGCGGCCGTCGCCGCCGAAACTGACGGCGCGTTGTTTTTATACGTCGTGACCGCGCCGGAGATCATGTTTACCGCGACAATCTGGTTTGGCGGATCGGAAGCATTGTTGAGCAGGCCGACGTGCAGCGCGCGTTCCGGCCCGACCAGTTCCGAAGCCAGCGGCGGCATCGGACGATAGGGCGCGACGTTGCCGGATTTGAACAATCGCCCGAACCTCGAATCTTTTTTCAATATCTCGACCGCCGCATCAAATTCTTCCGGGCTGGGCAGCGGTTGAAAGGAACCAATCACGACCGTCGCGCTGTTGGGATTTCCGAAGGTGCTTTCCACCACGACCGGGCGATTGCGCGTGTAATCGTAAAAGATGACGCGAAAGCCTTGTTGCGTGGACAAGCGCGCCATTTCCAACACTTCAAACTGAAGTTGCCGGACGACGGCGCCATCCAGATACTTTCGCACCGAGGGCAGCGCTTTCACCGTTTGCAACGCCGAATCAATCTGCGACTGGCTTGGTCCCAGCGGCGTCACCGTAACGGTAAACGGTCCCTGAATCTTGTTGGGGCTGAGCCAGGCTTTTGTGCTGGTGTTGGCCTTCTCTCTTGCCACGCCACTTGCCTTGGTTGACAAACCGGTTGCCGTCAAAGCGCCTACGATCACGGTGAATAGCACCGTCAATAAAAATACCTGTCGTCGCATCTAATCTCCTGTTCCCGTCACGTTGCTGCGTTCCCTTGGTTTTGGCTTCCTGCAAAGTCAAAGGAGCGCAGCCCGGGGAAGCTGTACCTGATAAATATTTTCTTTGCGTTGAATTGAAAATGCGGAAAAAGCCGCGCTCCTTCGAGTTTTGATGCCGGGGAGAACTTTGGGAGAGCGAATCGTTTCAAGGCGTGCAACGGAATATCACAGCGTTTGCGAAACGGTCAAGTATCACCAAACAAGGCAAGCGGTTACGAAAAAAAGCCGCCGAAGCCGCCGGCGGTTTCCGCGCTGGATCAGCTTCGACGGCTTGTTTTGATGTTCTTTCGTTGTCCTATCCGATGCGGCGGCCACCGCCGCGCGGCGAAATCGGCGAACGAGAGGGCGTGCTGGTTCTGACAAAAAGATCATTGATTGGCTGCCAGTAACCCTGGGAGGCGAATGGCACGTATTCGAAACCGCGTCCGAACGGATCGTCGTTCCGGACGGTGGTGTAATCAATGCCCAGCGCCGAATAGATGGTCGCCGCAACATCTTCATACTGCGCCGGACGATTCGCGGACCAGCCGGCTTCGATGGTGGAACTGCCTGTATCTGTGGTTTTGCCGATGATTTTTCCGCCCACGACTCCGCCGCCCGCGAAGCAGGCAAAGTGCTGGAAGAAATGGTCGCGGCCATCCTGATTGGTCAACGGGCCGGTGGTGCGTCCGAATTCGCCCATCCAAACGACCAGGGTTTCATCCAGCAGCGTGCCCCCGTTGACGCCGGAGGACGCCGCCAGGTCAGTCAGCAAACTGCTGAGGCCGTTGTCCAGCATCGTGCATTGATTGTACAAACCGGGCACGGTCTGGTTAGGGGTTTCGGATTTGGCGTAAATGTCCTGATGATGATCCCAGCCGCCCATTTGAATCTGGATGAAGCGCGCGCCCTGATTGGACTTCACCGCGTTGCGCGCCACGAGACAGGAATTGCCGAAGCCATTGTTGCCGTATCGCTGCTGTTCTTCGGTCGTGAACTTGAACACAGCGTCCACCGCCGGGTCATACATCATGGATTTGCCGCGGTCATAAAAACTGCCCATTGTGGTGGCGTCATCGCCAATGGGCGAATTCACCCGCAGCCGCGAATCAAGCGCTTTCAACGCTTCGTAGCGCGCCTCGAATTTCACCTGCCCGTCGGCATTGGCCAGGCTGCCCAATCCGGCGGGCGCGGCGGTCACATCGAATGGCGAATACAGCCCGTTGAAATATCCCGCGCCGACCACGTTTCCGCCCGTGTTCAGCGAAATGAAGCCGGGAAGTTTCTGGTTCGCCGTCCGTTTGGATTCAAATTCAGAGGCCACGACGCTGCCCAGGTTCGGCGCCACCTTGCCCAGGGCCGAACTCGGGCTGCGCGCAATCTGCGCCCAGGTTTGTTGCAGCGGATGCACCAATGCCGGCGCGCGCATGCTGCGGACAATGGCGAATTTGTTGAGCTGTTCGGCCAGATTCGGCATCAGTCCCTGCGGAAACATCGTGCCGTTGTAACTGGTCGGATTGAAATCGGACGGCGTCCACGAACCGACTTTCAGGTCGAAGGTGTCCGCGTGACTGGGCGCGCCGGTCATCAAAATGAAGATGCAGTTGCGCGCCCGGTTGATCAGATTCGGAGCCGCCGCCGTTTTCGCTGCGGCGTCGGTTTTCAGCGCTGAAGACAAAAACATTCCCGTCACGCCAGCGCCTGTCAGTTTGAAAAATTCGCGCCGCCCCAGCGCCGGACCGGTCAGCGGGGAAGTGATGCCGCGCGGTGAATCCACTTCATTGAGTTCTCGATAATATTTGTTCGCCATCTGTCACCTCATTGGTATCGGGTCAGTACCGGGAGCGGTAGCGACCGGGTGCTTGCAAATAGCACAAGTCGCCAACCTACCCGCTCCCTACAGGTCGCGGTACTGATCCAGCCTCAGTAATTGAAGATAAAGTCCATCTTGTTGAGCAGCGCCCATTGAATTCCTTCGGTCGCGTCCCGCTTGGTTTGCGACGAATAAAGCGGCAGCAGCGCGTCCAGTTCGCTCTGCGCCGGGTTGCGCGAAAGCGTGTTCAGGTACAACTGCGTGACGATCTGCTGATTGCTGAGCGTGGTGTCAGCCAGCAGTCTGGCGACCGTCGAACCGGCATTGTTCTGATGAATGCGCGACATCACGAACGTGTTGTTCATTAAATTGAGCGCCTGCTGGATGGACGGTTCCAGCGAACGGGGTTTGACGTCGCGGTCGCCGCGAATGAAGGAATTCAGGAAGCCGCCAATCGCGTTTCCGCGCGGTTCAACCGTGTCCGGCAGTTGCATCGCCCAATTGACCGTCCAGGTCGGCTGGTTCAGCGTGTCGCGCAATTGATAGGTGACGCCGACGCCTGTGGCTTTGAGAATTGCGTCGTGAATTTCCTCGGCGTCCATCCGGCGGACATATTTGCGGGCGTAATACGGAACCAGCGCCAGGCTCCACGTGCCGGGATATTGCGACGAAAGCTGATAGGCGCTGGATTTGGTGATCAGCGCGATCAGTTTGCGCAGATCATAATTTTGTTTGATGAATTCATCGGCCAGCGCGTTCAGCAGTTCGGCGTTCGCCGGTTGCAGCGTCCATTCAGCGGGCAAGGTCGCCGCCGGATCAAGCCGCGCCGGGTCAAAGGCGTTCGACGGCGAAACCAGCGCTTCGACCATCAGCTTTTCCCAGATGTAATTGACCGCCGCGCGGGCGAATTGTTTGTCCGCCGTGATCAGCCGGGCGATGGTTTGCCGGCGGTTTTCACCCGCATTGGCACTGCCAGCGCCCTGGATGTATTTCGGCGCAACGCTGCTGACACCGTCAATCGGCGCGCGCGTCTGACGATTGCCGAAATCCGTGTTGAGCTGGTATTCCCCGATGCCCAGTTCCGAAACGATGAATTTGGCGTAGTTGGGTTGCTGCGAGAGATTCTGTCGCTGACGACGCACGCGGGCGAAGTATGCCGACATACCCCAGGCGTCCATCCGGGTCTTTCCCGCTCCCCACAGATTGACTGAATCCAGGTGGCCCGCGCCGTCGTGGCAGAGCAGGCAGTCCAGGGCATTGATGCCCAGAAACATGCTGGCCGTGTTGACCGCCGTGCCGTCCATTGTGTCCTGCGCCGGTCCCATCGGGACAATGCCGCCGACAATGTGATTGACCTGACCGTCCACGAAGTTGTCGCCGTTCGAAGCGATCATCTCTGTGGCCACCTGGTTGTAGGGTTTGTTCTTGGAAATGGCGTCCTTGATGTAATTGTAGAAAGCGTCGCGTCCGCCGCTGTACCGCTGGACATTGACCGACCGGGCGTTGTTTTTGAACAGGTCGCCGAAAAACATCGTCCACTTGTCCACGTATTCCGGCGAACCGATCAATTTATCAATCAGGGCTTCGCGTTTAGTGGCCGCTTTGTCGGCGACAAAGGCCGTCACATCCGCCGCCGCCGGGATGCGCCCAGTCAAATCCAGATAGATGCGGCGGACGAATTCTTCATCGGTCGAAACCGGCGCGGACTGTATGCTGTCGCGCTGCATCCGGTCGAAGAGAATATTGTCAATGAAGTTTTTGCGCGGAATATCCTGCGGCGGAACCAGCGAAAGTTCCGTCGCCTGAAACAAGGTGTTCGTGACCGCCGTGGTTGTTTGCGAAACCTCTTCGCGGTGACGGGCGATTGCGCCGCGAAAACTGTCGGGGTTTTGCAGGTACCCGCAATCGTCGCGGGTCGTTTTGCTGAATGGTTCGTTCTGGTCCTGGGTCAGCGCGGCAAGCGAACTGAACCCGGAGCCGAACTGGTTCATGGTTGTCATCGTCGCCAGTGCGACAAACGCCAGAGCGACCAGGCGTTTGAGCCTGCCGGGCCTTCCATCTTTATTGGAAGCTGTCATTGACTTAATTCCTCCTGTCATTAAAACAAAAAACTGCCTAACCAGCCGTGGCTGGCAAGCCATTCCTTTTTCTACGTTCTGCAAGTCCGCCTTGTATTTCCGGCAACCGGAGCGCCGGAAACGCGAGGTTAGACTGAGCATGTGGCCGGATAGTCTGAATAAAATCTGAGGAATTTCCGACTGGCTCCGCGGGTTCAAAAAACGATGGCGCTCTGTGCTATAGTGCGAATCAGTTGCAAATCGCAACGACCGCAGTTGCATTCCGCATTGGCAGCAATGGCCACAACGAAAGTATTTGATGATTACAAAAGCAAAGAGGTAACAAGCTTATGAGGCGATTGGTAATTACAGCCCTGTTGGCCGCGCTGGTGACTGTCAGCGCAGCCGCTCAGAGTTCCAGACAAGACAACAACAATGCGCCGCGCGATCAGTTTTTTCCCGTTGAACAGGTCAAACCGGGGATGCGCGCCGTTGGCTATACAGTTTTCTCCGGCGCTGAACCGAGGAAGTTCGAGCTGGAGATTCTGGGCGTCTTGACAGGGTTTCCGAATCCTGGACAGAACGCCGTGCTGTCGAAGTTGCTGGGGGAAGAACTGAACCACACGGGGGTTTTTCAGGGGATGAGCGGTTCGCCGGTGTACATTGACGGCAAACTGCTGGGTGCGGTCGCCTTCGGTTACCAATTTGCCAAAGACCCCATCGCCGGAATCACGCCGATTGGGGATATGATCTCTGTTTTCGAGCAACGGAAAAACGGAGAGAAAGACGCCAGTCAGCCGCGTTCCGTCTCATTTTCCGAAATTTCCTTCAACGAAAATTCCAGCGAGTTCAAAGATTTCGTCGGTGGATTGAGCGGGGCAGGGAAGACGGGCGCGCAAGCCGTGTCGTCTGTTCCAAATGGCCAGGTGCTGATGCCGATTGCCACGCCGCTTTCGATTACGGGCGTTTCGCCGGAAGTCGTGGCGCGCTTTGCGCCGCTGTTTCAATCCTGGGGCTTCACGCCGGTCGCCGGCGTTTCGAGCGCAGCCCGAATCACCGATTTGAAGAAAGCGGACGCCAATACGCTGAAGCCCGGTTCGACGATTGTCGTGCCGCTGGTGCGCGGCGATTTTTCGGTTGCGGCGGCGGGCACGGTGACCTATCGCGATGGCAACAAAATCTATGCCTTCGGCCACCCCTTCCTGAGCCTCGGCGTGTCGGAACTTCCAATGCACGAGGGCGAAGTGGTGACGGTGATGTCCAGCCAGGCGACTTCGTTCAAATTGAGTTTTCCGACCGAGATGGTCGGCACGATTCGCGGCGACCGTTCGACGGGAATTTTCGGCGAATTGGGCGCCGCGCCGCGCATGATCCCGGTCGTCATCAACATGAAAACCAGCCTGGGCAAGGAACAGAGCTATAACTTTGAAGTCGTTGCGGACCGCTTCCTGACGCCGATCCTGATGCAGATGACGCTGATTTCGACGCTCACTTCGACCGAGCGCACCATCGGCGATTCGACCCTGCAACTGCGCGGCAGCCTGAAGCTGAAGGGACAACCCGAAGTGAATTTTGAAAACCGCCTGTCGGTGACGATGAATGCGCCGCTGGCCGCCGCTTTCGCCGTCTCGAAACCCGTCTCCGCACTGTTCAACAGCGGCTTCAGCGATTTGCAGTTTGAAAAGATGACGCTCGACATCACCTCGCGCGACGCACGCAGCACGGGCCAGCTTGACCGGCTGTGGGTCAACCGCACCGACGTCAAACCCGGCGAGAAGATCGAAATTCACGCATTTGCCCGCACTGACAGCGGCAGCGAATATGTTGAACGCATCCAGGTGGAAATTCCGTCGGATGCTCCGCTCGGCGCGTTGCAGATCGTGGTCGGCGACGGAGCCGCCATCCAGGCCACCGAGCCGCGCACGGGAATCAGTCCCAAATCGCTGGGCCAACTGGTCCGCGAACTGAACAAAATCCGCAAAGCCGACCGTCTTTACGTGAAAATGGCCCGCAGCGACAGCGGCGCGATCATCAACAACGAAGAGTTGCCGAGCCTGCCGCCGTCGGTGCTGGCGACTTTGGGATCGGAACGCACCGTGGGTGGTTACTCGTTGATTCGCTCCGCGACGATTTATGAAAAGGAACTGCCTCCGGCGGAGTTCGTCATTTCGGGACAGCGGACGCTGACGGTCAATGTGGTCAATCAATAGGCTCGGAGGTAAAAAAAATCATGATTGCAATTCAAGGAACTTACGATGGCAAAAACATCAAACCGTTACCTTCAGAGCGGTTGCCGGAAGTGAATCGAGAAGTTCCCGTGGCAATCGTTTTTCTTGAAGATGGCGTCAATCAAGAAGAAAGGCGTAAGCGTCAACTTGAAACCGCGTTGCGGATGCGCGCGCAGCGTGACGCGATGGAGCCTCTCGGAATGACAGTGGCGGAATTGCTTGAGGAAAGCCGTGAACGCTAACTTGAGGACGGCCGCGAGCACTAAAACGATTGTCATTGACGCCTCAGTGGCGTTGAAGTGGTGGCTGCGTGATGAAGACGCGACTGCCGAAGCGGACGAAATACAAGTTGGCCTTCTCGGCGGTAATTTGAAGCTCATTGCACCCACCCTGCTTGATTACGAAATTGTCAACACGCTTAAAGTGGCAGTTATCAGAAATCGCATCACGGAAGCCTATGCTTTAACTGCCATTGCCGAGTTGACCTCCTACGAGATTGAACGACACGATATTCGCGCTCTTCAGCAATCCGCTTTTCAATTAGCCTGCCAACATCAACGCTCGGTTTACGATGCTGCTTACCTGGCTCTTGCGCACGCACTGAGTCTTGATTTCTACACGGGTGACAAACGTCTGTTTAACGCAGTCAGCCGTGTGTTCAATTGGGTGAAGTGGATCGGCGATTACCGCACATAATCGGTTTGTAATTCAAGATCAGGATTCAAAAACAGAATGCGAAAAACTTTCCTATCCATTTTTTCCCTATCCATTATTTCCCTTTCCGCCTTTGCAGTCTTTGCCAGTGGTCCGGTCTTTTGGCGCGTCAACACGCGCGCCGAAATCGAAAAAGGCGATGCGCAGGGCGTCTCCATCGCCGACAACGGCACCATTACGCTGGCGCCAGCGCTGGCCGAAGTTTTTGACACCAAACAGGCGTATGTCTGGTCGGCGGTGGCGGACAATTCCGGCAATGTTTACCTGGGCACGGGGCACGAAGGCCGCGTCTTCAAGGTGGATGCGAGCGGAAAAGGCTCGCTGCTTTATAAAACCTCCGAACTGGACGTGATGGCGCTGGCGGTGGATCGGACCGGAAATGTTTACGCAGGGACTTCGCCGGACGGCAAGGTTTATCGCATTGCGCCAAACGGCGAAGCCAAGGTCTTTTTCGAACCGAAGACGAAATACATCTGGTCATTGGCTTTCGACGCGCAAGGGCGGTTGCTGGTCGGAACGGGTGACAAGGGCGTCATCTTCCGTGTGAACGCCGACGGCACGGGTGCGCCGCTGGTCAACACCACGCAAACGAACATCACCGCGCTGCGAGTGGATCCCGCAGGGAACATCATCGCGGGAACCGATCCGGGCGGATTGGTGCTGCGCATTTCGCCGGAAGGCAAAGCGTTCACGCTGTTTGATTCATCGCAGCGTGAAATTCGCGATCTGGCGATTGGGCGGAACGGCGAAATTTACGTGCTGGCCCTGGCCGAAGCGGCGGGCAGTGGCGCATCGAATGCCGCAGCCACCTCTGGAGGCGTCACGCCTCCAACGCCCATCAGCGACGAAGGCGGCGTGACGATCACGATCAGCGACGTACAGGTGCTGGATGGCGGCGGCACGAGCAGCGGTTCTTCTTCCTCCAGCAGCAGCGGAACGACGAAAAGCGCGTTGTACAGACTGGACGCCAACGGCGCGAGCGACGCTTTGTGGGATTCTAAAGACGCCCCCGCCTTTGCCATTTCCCAGGATGCCAATGGACAGGTCCTAATCGGCACGGGGCAGAAAGGCCGAATTTATAGTGTTGCGGCGGGACAGAAGGCGACCCTGCTGGCTCAATCTTCCGAGGGCCAAATCTCACGTTTCATTCGCGCCGGAAATCAGCTTTACGTCGCTTCCTCGAACCTGGGCAAACTTTTCAAGGTGAGCAATGAAACGGCAGCGAGCGGCAGTTACACTTCCTCCGTTCGCGATGCCAGCCTCACCGCCGCCTGGGGCAGGGTTTCCTGGGTGGGCGAGGGCGCAATCGAGTTGCAAACGCGCAGCGGCAATACCTTGAAGCCGGATTCGACCTGGAGCGATTGGTCAACGGCCGTCACCAGCGCCGAAGGCGACGCCATCAAAAGCCCCGCCTCACGCTACATTCAATGGCGCGCGACATTGAAGCGCGGAACTTCCGTGCCGCCGCGTTTGCGCGAAGTGACGATTTCCTATCTGCCGCGCAACATCGCGCCGAAGATTACTTCGATCACGATTCTACCTGCCGGCGTTTCGCTCCAGGCTCTGCCGCAGCCGCAAATCGAAGGCGGCGGAGATCAGGCTGGGGCGGATGGAAATACCCAAAGCAATCAGATCGTCATTCCTCCACGCAGAGTTTTTCAACGCGGTGCGATTTCGCTGCAATGGCAGGCCGAAGACCGCAACGGAGACGCGATTGAATATTCCGTCTTCTACCGCGCGGCCAATTCCGGCGACTATTACCCCCTGAAAACTGCTTTGCGTGATAACTACTTCACCGTGGACGCGAACGCGCTGCCCGATGGCCGCTACGTTTTCAAAATTGTCGCTTCCGATGCATTGTCAAACCCGGCCAGTCTGGCGCTGACCGATGACCAGGAAACGGAATCCATCGAAATTGACAACACCCCGCCATCGGTCACGGCGGAGGCGCCCAAAGTTGCAAACAACAATGCTGAAGTCGTCTTCCGCGCCAGCGATACGACTTCGATCATCAAACGCGCCGAATATCAGCTTGACGGCAGCGGGTGGAAATCCATCTTCCCGGCGGACGGCATCGCCGATTCCAAACGCGAAGAATTCCGCGTGACGGTGACGCTGCCGGATGCGCGTCCGCACGTCATCGCTTTCCGCGCCTTCGACGCGAACTCGAACGTCGGCAGTGCGCAAGTCTCCGTCGTCGGCAAATGAGAGGAGATCATATGTCTCTCAAGTTCAATGTCCTGCTTTCGTTAATCGTGGTTGTAATGCTGGCGGGGGCGGCTTTGGGGCAAACGCCGCAGCCCGCACCGCAAACGGCTGCGCCAACCGGCCCATTGCTCAAGAGCAATCCGAAAATCAGTCAGCCGGACTTTGACGCCGCCAACGCGGAAATGCTCCTTTCGGGCGGCGAAAAAGCCGAGTTGATTTACGCCGCGCGCATTGACGCCGTCACGCGCGGCGCTTACGACAGCCTGATCGTCATTTACGGCAAACCGGCGAAAAGCGGCAAAGACTTGTTCGCCTTCATCGTGCGCGAAGGGCAGAAGTCCCCGTTGATCCTGGATAAAAAAGACAAACTTGGCCGCGCCTTCAATACCGGCGACAAGTTTTTGCAGATTGGATTGCGGCACGAAGAAGGCAAATCCCCGCTGCTGCGATTGATGGCCGAAACCGTGGACAAGGAAAAAGGTCGCCAGCGCCGCAACCTGGATTTTCAATTCAATGGCACGGAGTTCGTCCAAATCGGCCAATCCTTGATGCCGTTACCCAAATAAAGGCATGAGCAAACTGGATGGCAAAATCGCACTCGTCACCGGCGCCAGCTCTGGGATAGGCTATGGCATCGCCCGAGAGTTGGCCGCCGAAGGCGCGTCCCTGATCATCACCGCCCGCACCGCCGAAAAGCTCAGCCAAAACGCAGAAGAATTATCCAAGGCCGGAACCGCCGTGCTGGTAATCCCCGCCGATGTCAGCGACGAAGCGCAGGTGCAGGAAATCTTTCGCCAGACGATGGAACGGTTCGGCAGGCTGGACCTTCTGGTCAACAACGCGGGCGTCTTCGACGGCGGGCCGGTGGATGAACTGTCGGTCGAAGCCTGGGATCGTGTGATGGCGACCAACCTGCGTGGGCCGTTTCTTTGCACCCGCGAAGCCATGCGGATTATGAAAGCGCAACGCGGCGGGCGCATCATTAACATCGGTTCCATCTCCGCGCAGCGCGTCCGGCCAAACTCAGCCGCCTACAGTACCAGCAAGCATGGGCTGTGGGGCTTGACGCAGGTAACGGCGCTGGAAGGCCGCGAATTCGGCATCACCTGCGGCTGCCTGCACCCCGGCAATGTCGAAGTCGAAAGGCTTGCCCAGGCGCGCCGCGAAAACGGCGAACCGGTCATGACCACCGATACAATCGCCCAAGCCGCCGTCGCGATGGCCACCCTGCCGCCAAACGTCAACATGCTCGAAGCCATCGTGCTGCCGATAGATCAGCTTTACCTTGGGCGCGGCTGACGAAGCCCGCAAACTCCTTGCCGCCCGCCAATCGCCTGTGAGAGCATTCGCGCAAAGCTAATTCCCGGAAATAGAGGTAAAAATCATGTCCACTTTGACGCCGACCGAAGATGTTCTTTCTCTGGCGGAATTCAAGCAGAACTCCGCCGAGTTGATCGAACGATTGGAAGAGACTGGCCGCCCGCTGGTGCTGACAGTGGACGGCGAAGCCAGGCTGATCGTGCAAGACGCGGCCGCCTACGAACGCTTGTTCGATCTGGCCGAGCGCCAGGAACTGATCGAAGGAATCCGGGAAAGTCTGGAGTCCATGCGGCGGGGGGAAGGAATCCCATTTGAGGAGTTCAAGAAGAAGATGCACGAAAAGTACGGACTTCCAATGGAAAGGCCGAATGAAAAATGAGTTTTCGTATCGTTCTCGAAAAACAAGCGGATGCCGAGATCGAGGATTCCTACCCTGGATGACGCAGGAGATTTCTCTGGAGAAGGCAACGCTTTGGTATTTCGACATCATTGAACGAATCCAAACTTTGCAAAACAACCCTCGCCGCTGCCCGCTCGCATCTGAAAACGATCTCTTTCCCGATGAAGTCCGCCAGTTGCTCTTCCAGCAGTATCGAATTCTGTTCACGATTCAAGACGGAGAGGTTCACATTCTCCGTGTCTGGCACGGTCGCAGGGATTACGCCAGGCCGGACGTTGAAAAGTAAAGCCGATCTGACGATCAACCACAAAAGGTAAAACGATGAAAACCATAAGCACCCGTACTTTTCTCTTCTTTTTCTTCTGTGGCTTGCTGGTTGTGCCACAGGCCTTCCACCAGGTTACCCGGGCGCAATCCGCGCAGCCCGCGACTTCGCCGGTTCGTTATGAAGTGGCGATTCAAACCGGCGTGCCGGTCAAAATGCGCGACGGCGTAACTTTGATTGCGGACATCTACCGCCCGAAAGCGCAGGGCAAGTTTCCCGTCCTGCTGACGCGCACGCCCTATAACCGACGTGATCCGATGACGGGAACATTTCTGGCTTCGCACGGCTATGTCGCCATTTTGCAGGACACGCGCGGACGCTTTGATTCGGGTGGCGAGTTTTATCCGTTCCAGTACGAGAGCAACGACGGGTACGACACCATCGAATGGGCGGCGGCCCTGGAATACTCGAACGGAATGGTGGGGATGTTCGGCGGTTCGTATGTCGGCGCGACGCAGATGCTGGCGGCGATTGCGAAGCCTCCGCATTTGAAAGCGATTTTTCCGTATGTCACGGCTTCGGAATATTACGACGGCTGGACCTATCAAAACGGCGCGTGGATGCAGGCGTTTTCCAGCACCTGGACGACGGGACTGGCGCAGGACACGCTCCGCCGCAAAGCCGCCGGAATGTCGAACTTCGGCGAATGGCTGAAGCAATTGCCGGTGGAAGATTACAAGCTGATCGGGCAGCCAACCGTCGCCGATGTCGCGCCCTACTTTCGCGATTGGATCGAACACGAACGCAGCGATGAATACTGGAAGCGCTGGAAGATTTCGGATCATTACCCGGAACTCGGCATCAAGGCGTTGCATTCGGGCGGCTGGCACGACATCTTTTTGAAAGGCTCCATCGGCAATTACGTCGGCATGCGGAAAAGCGCGTCCACGTCGGAAGCCCGCAACAATCAGCGTTTGCTGGTCGGCCCCTGGGCGCACGCGGCGACTTCTGCGGAAGGCAAGATCGGCGATGTGACCTTCGGCAAACAGGCCGTGCTGGATATGAACGGCACGATCGTGAAGTGGATGGATTACGCGCTGAAAGACATCAAAAACGAATTCGCCAGCGATTCCCCTGTGCGGATTTTCGTTATGGGCGAAAACGTCTGGCGCGACGAAAAAGAGTTTCCGTTGGCGCGCACCCAGTACACCAAGCATTACTTTCACTCGACGAAAGGCGCGAATACGGGCAGCGGCGACGGCACACTTTCGACAAAAGCGCCCGGCGCGGAAAAGCCGGACACCTTTGAATACGATCCCGCCAACCCTGTGCCCACCGTCGGCGGCAGGCTTTGCTGTGGCGGAACGATGCCGGGGCCTTTCAGCCAGCAGCCGAACGAATCACGGGCTGACGTGCTGGTCTTTTCATCGCCAGTGCTGGAACGCGATGTGGAAGTGACGGGCTACATCACGGTGGAGCTGTTCGCGGCAAGCTCGGCGGTGGATACGGACTTCACGGCGCTGATCGCGGATGTGGATTCTTCCGGGTATGCGCGATTTCTGACCGATGGCATTGTTCGCGCGCGGTATCGGAATTCGACCGAAAAGGTAGAATTGATCGAACCAGGCAAGATTTATAAATATACGATTGATCTGTGGGCGACCAGCAACGTTTTCAAAGCCGGACATCGCATTCGCGTTTATATTTCCAGCAGCAACTTCCCGCGCTTCAACCGCAACCTGAACACAGGCGAGCCGACGATGAAAGGCACGAAGATGGTGAAGGCTCAGCAGACGATCTATCACAATGCCGAGCATCCTTCAGCGATTGTGCTGCCGATCATTCCGCGGTGAAGCTGACGATTTAACGCAAAGGCGCGAAGACGCAAAGAAGAAAGGGGAGGCTCTGGATGTCGTCTTTTTCCCAGTTTTTCTTTGCGTCTTCGCGCCTTTGCGTCTTCGCGCCTTTGCGTTGAAGAAGAATGACTTCAGTGATTCCTGCGCAGATGTTTGTCGGCGAAATTCAGAAACTGCTCCCAGTCATAATTGGTCACATCGTGCTTTCCGGCGCGGATGTGATGGCCGATGGTCGTCGTAATCGGCTGATGCAAGCCGGGCATTTCGTTCGCTCCCAAACCGTCTGTTCCCAGCAGACGATAAACCGGATCGGCGGCTTTCGCGGATAGAAACTCTCCGTGCGGATCAGCCCACTGATCTTCCTGGGCGCTGGCAATGTACAGCGGGCGCGGCGCGATCAGGGTGAGCAGCATGTGTTGATCCGTTGGCAGAGCCGCCACATCGCGGTTGTACTTTTTGAAGTTGCCGCAGAACCAGTGCGGAAAGGAGGTGTTGATGCGTTCAACCGTTTCGCCGAAGTTGCGCCGGGCGAGCGCCGCGCCGCCTTCGCCGCTTTCGTTGGAAATGACCAGCGCGAAGCGTTCGTCCTGCGCTCCCGCCCACAATGCCGCTTTGCCCAGCCGGGAATGGCCGATCAAGGCGATTCGCTTGGCGTCCAAATCCTTGTCCCGCTCGATGTAATCCACCGCCCGGCTCAATCCCCAGGCCCACGCGCCAATGGCGTTCCAGTCGTAAGCTTCCAGGGCGGTCTGACCTTTCCGGTAAAAAACGGGGATGACCGATTCCTTCAAACCGTCTTTGTGATCTGGGAACAGGTCGCCATTGTAGATGGTCGCCACCGCGTAGCCTCGCTTGACGATCATTTCAATTGCCCACCGCGAGCTTTCCGTCCCACGAGATTTTTCCGTTGCCCGGTTGTTCACCGCGCCGGTGTCTTTGGCATCGCGCAGCCAGCTTGCCGCCAGCGCAATGCCCGGATCGTTGCTGACCGCTTGATTGCCATTGAAGTTCAAACCGATGAAAACCGGCGCAGGCTGTTTGCGGTTGTTGGGAAGGAAAAACAGCACATTCATTTTTGGCCCGTCTTTTTTGCCAGTCAGAAAAACCGTCACCTCTTTGCGTGTCGCCAGTCCGCCCAGCGCTTTCGGGTCGCGCGACGTCTCGGCAAAGCTGATTCGAGTCGTAGATTTTTGCGTGCGGCCATACACGTTGGTTTCAAACAATCGCAGGATCTCCTGTCTGCGTTTAGCCCAGTCACGTGGTGAGGCAACTTTCCGCCCATTCATCATTACCAGTGGGTCCGGCAAAGTGTACGCCCCGACTTTGGCTTCGTCGTAATTGAACTGCTGGGTTTGTGAAACGGTGACGGAAAAGAGAAGTTGAATTGTCAAAACAGCTCCTGCGAGCTTGTGACAAGCGGCTAACTTATTGATGGGCATTGGGAAATCCTCCGAAGCGTAAACGTTGCATGCATGAAATCCTGGTGGTAGGGGCATTCTCCACGACTGGGCGACCATTGCAAGACTCCCAGCAAGGAATCCAATTCTCAAAGGCTGAAAATTTTCCGGAAAGGTTCTTGACAGTAAGAGGCTCAGGTTTTATATTTCGCTCGTGCTCATAAAGAGTGTTGGGCACGAAATAAACGTCAAGTATTTGTAGGGAAAAGGGGACTGGTCCCCGAGTAAGGTCTATGTAAGGAGGAAAAGTTATGACACTGATGGTTAAACGTGATCCGTTTTCTGAATTTAGAAGCTTTCAAAATGAATTTGGCAGGGTCTTCGGCTCAGCGTTGCCGCGTCTGTTCGGTAATGAGGAGGGGGTTCTGAGCGGGAACTGGGCTCCGAGCGTGGATATCTCCGAAGACGACAACACCATTGTGCTCGAAGCAGACCTGCCGGGATTGAAACCAGGCGATTTCAGCCTTTCGATTGAGAATTACCGGTTGACCCTGAGCGGCGAGCGTAAGTTCGAGAACGAGACGAAACGTGACAATTACCATCGCGTTGAGCGCAGCTACGGCAGTTTTACCCGGACGTTTTCGCTTCCCAATACGGTCAATGTTGAGGATGTGAAGGCCGATTTTACTGACGGCGTGTTGCGTGTGACCTTGCCAAAGCGCGAAGAGGTCAAGGCTCGTCAAATCAATGTGACGGTCAAGACCGATGCGAATGCCGCAAAGGTCAATGCGGCGGTCAAATAACCAAATGACTAAAGAACTGAGCGGGATGGAGGCAGACGATTGACAGACAGGCTCCGGGCTTGAGAGAGTCCGGAGCCTGAAGTTTTTCTCGGCCAGAAGGAAACAGGAGGAAACAGTATGTATTCATCAGACAAATTCACTCTAAAAGCTCACGAAGCGATTCAATCCGCCGTCGCTTTGGCCGAGACGCAAAATCATCAACAGGTTGAACCCGAACATTTGCTGGCCGCGCTGATCGAACAACCGGAAGGCGTGACGCGTCCGATGCTGGGAAAGATCGGCGCGAACGTGCAGGTGATGTTGTCGGAGGTTGAATCCGCGATTAAAAAGTTCCCCGGGGTGAGCGGTTTCGGCCAGAAATATTACGGCAATCGCACCACGGAGGCTTTCAACAAGGCGCAGAAAGAAGCGGATAAGCTCAAGGATGAATATATTTCGACCGAGCATCTATTGATGGCTTTGGCGGAGGACAAACAGGACGCGGGAAAGATTTTGCGTTCGCACGGTATCAACCGCGAGACTTTGCTGAAAGTCGTCGGACAGATGCGCGCCGGAGCGAAAGTCACCAGCCAGAATGCCGAAGAAAGCTATCAGGCGCTGTCGAAATATTCGCGCGATCTGACGGAACTGGCGCGGCAGGGCAAGCTTGATCCTGTGATCGGACGCGACGATGAAATTCGCCGTACGATTCAGGTTCTGTCGCGGCGCACCAAAAACAATCCGGTCATTATTGGCGAACCCGGCGTGGGTAAAACCGCCATTGTCGAAGGTCTGGCCCAGCGCATTGTTTCGGGCGACGTGCCGGAGACATTAAAGAATAAGAAGCTGGTCGCGCTGGATCTGGGCGCGATGCTGGCCGGCGCGAAATATCGCGGCGAGTTTGAAGAGCGTTTGAAAGCCGTGCTGCGCGAAATTGAAAAAGCCGAAGGCCAGATCATCTGCTTCATTGACGAACTGCATACGCTGGTCGGCGCGGGCGCTTCGGAAGGCGCGGTGGACGCCTCGAATATGTTGAAGCCCGCGCTGGCGCGCGGCGAACTGCGCTGCGTCGGCGCAACGACGCTGAATGAGTACCAGAAATATATCGAAAAGGACAAAGCGCTCGAACGCCGGTTTCAGCAGGTTTACGCGGGCGAACCGACCGTGGAAGACACGATCGCGATTTTGCGCGGATTGAAAGACAAGTACGAAACGCATCACGGCGTTCGCATCAAGGACTCTGCGATTGTGGCGGCGGCGACCTTGTCGAACCGTTACATCACTGACCGCTTTTTGCCGGACAAGGCGATTGACCTGGTGGATGAAGCGGCGTCCAAACTCCGGATTGAAATTGACTCTCTGCCGACCGAAATTGACGAGGTCGAGCGCGAAATCATTCAGCGCGAAATCGAACGGCAGGCGCTATTGCGCGAAGAAGACGCCATTTCGAAAGACCGGCTGGCCAAAGTCGAAAAAGAGATCGCCGACCTGAAGGAAAAATCCGGCGCGATGAAGGCCAAGTGGCAGTCTGAAAAAGAGGTCATCGAGCGCATTCGTTCTTCCAAAGAGAAAATGGAGGAAATGAAGGTCGAGGCCGAAAAGTTCGAGCGCGCGGGCGATTACGGCAAGGTGGCGGAAATTCGCTACGGCCAGATGGCCGAATTGCAACGGCAATTCGATGCCGACCACGCCAAGCTCGAAGAACTGCAAAAGTCTGGTTTGACCTTGAAAGAGGAAGTTACGGAAGAAGACATTGCCGAAGTGGTGGCCCGCTGGACGGGCGTTCCGGTTTCGAAAATGCTGGAAGGTGAAATGCAGAAACTGGTCGCGATGGAAGACCGGCTGAGTCTGCGCGTCATTGGCCAGCAGGATGCTCTGGTTGCGGTCGCCAACGCGGTGCGCCGCGCGCGCGCCGGGTTGCAAGATCCGAAACGGCCCATTGGCTCGTTCATCTTTCTGGGGCCGACCGGCGTCGGGAAAACCGAGACGGCGCGGGCGCTGGCCGAATTCATGTTCGATGATGAGCACGCCATGGTGCGGCTGGATATGTCTGAGTTTATGGAAAAGCATTCCGTCGCCAGGTTGATCGGCGCGCCTCCAGGTTATATCGGCTATGACGAAGGCGGTTATCTGACCGAAGCGGTGCGGCGCCGGCCTTATTCGGTGGTCCTGTTTGACGAAATCGAAAAAGGGCATCCGGATGTTTTCAACGTCCTGCTGCAAATTCTGGACGACGGGCGGCTGACGGACGGCAAGGGCCGAACGGTGGATTTCAAAAACACCGTCATCATCATGACCTCGAATGTCGGTTCGCGGGAGATTCAAGATTTTCACGGCGATGACAAGGCGATGCGCTCGGCGGTGCTTGAGCAATTGCGCGGCCAGTTCAAGCCGGAATTCCTGAATCGTATTGACGACATCATTATCTTCAAGCGGCTGGGGCTGGAGCAGATTCGTTCGATCATCAAAGTGCAGCTTGAAGCGCTGCGGCGAATGCTGGCGGATCGCAAGATTACGCTGGTGCTGGACGCTTCGGCGGAAGAACTGCTGGCCAGGGAAGGCTACGATCCGGTTTACGGCGCGCGTCCGCTGAAGCGGGCGATTCAAAGCCTGATCCAGAATCCACTGGCGATGAAACTGCTCGGCGGCGAAATCAAGCCGGGCGATACACTGGTCGTCAAAGGCGATTTGGAAAATGGGCAGATGGTGTTTGGGGCGGAGCAGCACGCGTCAGCCGCGAGTTAAAGATGGGAAGCCGATGCGGCGGATTCAACCAATCAATGCGGGTTTTATTGAGTTCAATCCGTCGAATCCGCCGTATCAGAGTTCTATTTTGGCTTTCACGAAAGCACATGATAGATTGCCCGTCTTTGAGCAGCAGTCAAAATGTAATCTTGAGAAGGTGGTTGTGGAGTCATCATGAGTTCAAACATGGGGAACAAGGAAGCAAGTCAGGCGGCAGCGGAAGCCGCCCAGGAGCATGAAATCCGCGTCAACGACAAACGGCGATTCACCGCCGAGGGCGAACCCATTGCCGAAATCGAAGAACCGGCTTCAGCCGAAGCGCCGTCCGCGGAAGTCGAAGCCCTTCAGGCAAAGCTGAAAGAGTCGGAAGAGAAGCGCGCTGAAGCCGAACGCAAGGTGAGCGAATTCGCCGACCGGTTTCGCAAGGCGCAGGAACAGTTGAAAGCCGAGACGGATGAGATTCGCGCGCGCATCAATCGCACTTCCGAGCAGAAGCTGGAAGCGGCGCGCGGCGATCTGGTGGCGGGTTTGCTGGACACGCTGGACAATTTGAAGCGCGCCGTCGCCGCCGCGGAAAAGAGCGAAAAACGGGGGACTGATTTCAACGCGCTGCTTGACGGCGTGCGGGCCACGGCCAATCTATTCGAAGCCAGGATGCAGGCGCTGGGGTTGACGGCGATTGTCAGTGAAGGCGAAGACTTCAACCCGGAATTGCATGAAGCAGTGGAAATCGTTCCTGTTGATCCGGAGCAGGACAACAAGGTGATTGCCGAGTATCAAACCGGCTACAAATTCGGAGATCGTTTGTTACGTCCCGCGCGCGTGCGCGTAGGACGGGCAAGCTAGAAAGTGGGACGGACTTTGAGTCTGTCCGAGTTTTCGCAACCAACCTAACTGCGGACAGATTGCAACCCTGTCCCACATCACTGAGGAGAGAAATCAACCGTGGCAAAAGACCTGAGATTCAGAGAAGACGCCAGAAGAGCGATGCTCGAGGGCGTCAATATTCTCGCCAATGCCGTGCGCGTAACGCTGGGACCGCGCGGGCGCAATGTCGTCATTGACAAAAAATTCGGCTCGCCGCTCATTACCAAAGACGGCGTAACCGTGGCCAAGGAAATCGAGCTGAAAGACAGCTATCAGAATCTGGGCGCGCAAATGGTGCGCGAAGTCGCTTCCAAGACCAACGACGTTGCCGGCGACGGCACGACGACGGCAACCGTGCTGGCGCAGGCCATCTTCCGCGAAGGCTTCAAAAACGTGACGGCGGGCGCAAACCCGATGGCTATCAAACGTGGCATTGACCGCGGTGTTGAGGCTGCTGTCGCCGAAATCGCCAAAATGTCGAAGAAGGTCAAAAGCAAAGATGAACTCGCCAACGTCGGCATGGTTGCGGCCAACGGCGACCAGCAAATCGGCGCGCTGCTGGCAGAGGCGATGGAGCAGGTGGGCAAGGATGGCGTGGTCACGGTTGAAGAAGCCAAGACCATTGAAACATCGCTCGACATCGTCGAAGGCATGCAATTCGATCGCGGCTATATTTCGGCCTACTTCGTCACCGACCCGAACAAGATGGATGTGACGCTGGAAGATCCGCTGATTCTGCTCAATGAAAAGAAGATTTCTTCGTTGCGCGAGATTTTTCCCATCCTCCAGCAGGTCGCTGAACAGGGACGCAGCTTGCTGATCATTGCCGAAGATGTGGAAGCGGAAGCTTTATCGGCGCTGGTCATCAACAAACTGCGCGGCGTGTTGAAGATTGCCGCCGTCAAAGCGCCCGCCTTCGGTGACCGCCGCAAGGCCATGCTGGAAGACATCGCCGTTCTGACCGGCGCCCGCGTCATCACGGAGGATTTGGGCATCAAGCTCGAAAGCATCACGATTGAAGACCTGGGTTCGGCCAAGAAAGTCATCATTGACAAAGACAACACAACCATTGTCGAAGGCGCTGGCAAGCGCGGCGATTTGCAGGGCCGCATCGCCACCATCCGCCGTCAGGTGGAAGAGACGACCTCCGATTATGACCGCGAGAAATTACAGGAGCGGCTGGCCAAACTGGCTGGCGGCGTGGCCGTCATTAAAATCGGCGCGGCGACCGAAATGGAAATGAAAGAGAAGAAGATGCGCGTCGAAGATGCTCTGCATGCAACCAAGGCGGCAGCCCAGGAAGGCATCGTGCCAGGCGGCGGCGTGACATTGCTGCGGGCGGCCAAGGTTCTGGAATCCCTGGAAGTGACAGGCGACGAAAAGACCGGAGTTGAAATTCTGCGCCGTGCGATGGAAGAGCCGTTGCGGATGATCGCTCAAAACGCCGGGCAGGATGGCTCGCTGATCGTGGGCAAGCTGCGCACTGAAAAGAAAAACGTCGGGTATAACGCTGCCAAGCGGCAAATCCAGGATATGCTCGAAGCTGGAATCATTGATCCGGCCAAAGTCGTCCGCACTGCACTGCAAAACGCGGCTTCAATTGCGGGGTTGCTGATTACGACCGACGCTGCAATTACTTCCTTGCCGGAGCCCGCCGCGGCTTCGATGCCGGGCGAAGATCACTAATCCAATCCGGTGCCAGATGCGATCTGGCATCTGGCACCGGCTGATTTATGATCTCTGTGATCTCATTGACAAATTCATCTGCTAAAAGGCATTGCTTGACAGTGTGGGAAGCGAGCAGTAGCTTTACGGTGCTCTCCTTCCTGACGGTCAAGCGAACTTCACTGCGACTCAATGTAATGTAAGACAAAAAGAATGTTAATCAGGCTGTGAAGTTTCAATTTGAAGGGCTAAACTTATCTTTGGTGCAAGCTGGGATTTACGGTCTGTTTGTCAGGCCCATTTTAAGAGAGGTACAAAGACGTGTTTGATTTAGGACCGATGACCGACAAGTTTTCTGAATCTGGGCAGAAGGTGATTTATCGAGCAATCGAGGTTTCCAAAAGCCGTGACCACAATTTCCTTTCGGTCGAGCACGTCTTCACCGCGCTCAGCGATATTGAAGGCGGCCTGTTTACTGAAACCATGCAGTCGGTGGGGATTGATCCGCGCGCGGTTTCGCATCTGCTTGAGCAGGAACTGACCAAGAGCCGCCAATACGTCGGCAAGAAGATGTACATTGCCGACACAACGCGCGATTTGTTCAACCGGGCGCTGAAGCGCGCCCGTTCGCAAGGCCGCCAGCAGATCGAATCCTACGATCTGTTCGCCACGCTTTTCACCGATCAAAACGGCATCCCGGCGGAGATACTGCGCCGGCTGGGCGTTGACCCGCTCTTCGCCACTGACACCATTTCTCAGAAGGTCCGCACGCGAGAAGAGCAGACTGAAGTGCTGCGCAAAAAATACGAGCTTCCGCCGTACCTGAAACATTTCGGGCTTTCGCTGAACAAACTCGCCCGTCAGGACAAATTGCCGCCGACAATTGGCCGCGAGCAGGAAATCCAGCAGATGGTTGAAATCCTCTGCCATCGGGAGCGGGCCAATTCCCCGATGCTGGTGGGCGAACCGGGCGTCGGTAAAACCTCCGTGGTTGAGGGGCTGGCACGGCTGATTGAATTGGAGCCGCAGAAAGTTCCGGCCCGGTTGCGCAATGCGCACGTCGTTCAATTGCAGATGGCCGGCATTGTCGCCGGCACCATGCTGCGCGGGATGTTCGAAGAGCGGCTGCAAGGCATTATCAACGAAGTCAAGGAACGCCAGGAATTGATCCTTTTCGTTGACGAAGCGCACACGATCATCGGCGCAGGTTCAGCGCTTGGCGCATCTTCCGATGCCGCCAACATGTTCAAAGGCGCACTGGCCCGCGGCGAAATCCGCATCATCGGCGCGACCACCCTGACCGAGTACAAGGAATACATCGCGGAAGACGAAGCGCTTGCCCGGCGGTTCCGGCTGGTGAAAGTTGACGAGCCGACCCTGACTGAAACGCGGCAAATTCTGCACGGCATTCGCCCGCGTCTGGAAAAGAATTACTCGGTGCAAATTACCGATGCCGCGATTGATACCGCGCTCGAAATGGCGCCGCGTTACATTCGCAATCTGCATCTGCCGGATAAAGTCATCGGCTGGCTTGATACGGCTTCCGTCAAAGTCGAAATCAATGAACCGAGCGGGATGCAGGTCCGTCCCGAACACATCATTGACGTGATTTCACAGGAATCGCGCATTCCGAAAGATTTGATTTTCCGCGACACCAGCGACCGTTTCAGAACGCTGGAAGAAACGCTCGGCCGCCGCGTCATCGGGCAGAAAGAAGCGGTCAAGGCCGTTGCCCAACGCCTGCGGCTGAACAAAGGCCCGCTGAAGGAAAACTTCTACAAACCTGACGGCGTGCTGCTCTTTCTGGGCCCGACCGGCGTCGGAAAGACTGAGCTTGCCAAGGCAGTCGCCGAAACCATGTTTGGCGATGAAAGCAAGATGGTCCGCATTGATATGAGCGAATATCAGGACGGCACCGTCGCCATCGAAAAACTGATCGGCATGCCGCGCGGCATCGTCGGTTCGGAACGCGGCGGGATTCTGACCGAGCGCATGCGCGAAAATCCGTACACGGTGTTGCTGCTCGATGAAGTCGAAAAAGCTTCTCCCTACCTGCTGAACCTGTTTTTACAGGCGTTCGACGAAGGCTGGCTGACCGATGGACGTGGGAAAAAAGTCTATCTGTCCGACGCCATCATCATCATGACCTCGAACCTCGGCAGCGAGAATTTCCGGAAGTACATGAAACCGCTTGGTTTTGGCAGCAAAACCAATGCGGACGTGGAAGAGGTCAAACGCGCCGTGCTGGGCGCTGCTGAAACGCGCTTCTCGCCGGAGTTCCGCAACCGCATTGACGAGATCGTGGTCTTTTCGCCGCTGACGCAGGACGAAGTGAAGCAGATCGCGACACTCTATCTGACCAGCATCCGCCGACAGATGGAGCGCCAGGGCAAGATCATCAAAATGAGCGAAGCCGCGCTGGACAAGCTGGTCGAAAAAGGCTTCAGCCCGGCCTACGGCGCACGCTTCCTGAAACGCACGATTGACGAAATTGTCAAACTGCCGATCACCAATCTGTGGAAGGCGTTCAACAGCTTCATTGTGGATTTGAAAGACGGCGAAATTGACGTGCGCGGCGAATAACCACGCGCTTGATTTTAGGAAAGATTGCAATGCCCGGCGTGCCTTTGGTTCGTCGGGCATTGTCTTTGTCGCCGACATTGCAGACCTGGCTGGTTCGGAAACTCTATTCGCCCCCAGGTTGAGGCAAAGTGACCGAACGCTGTGTTTCAGGTATGATCCGGCCTGCGTTTCGCAGTGAAGTTCAATCAATTCAATGAGGTGAGCACTTCCCGCGCCTGTTCATTACGAATCGGGCTGGCAGTGGCGTGGCAGTAAGACAAATGGCGAAAACCAAAGGCACAGGCGTTTCCAATTACACCCACTCGAACGAGCGCGCTCCGATGCGCCCGGAAGTCGGCGTGCAGGGGCAGTTCAAAAAGAAGAAGCCGCCGCAAAAGTATCGCTACGATTCCTCGCTCGCTCCGGCTTTGAATTGGGATGGTCAGAATCCGGCGCGGGAACAGGGCGAAGCCTTGCTGGAAGAGTTAAGCCGCAGATTGGCGCAGATAGACGCGGATTTGAAAAAAGGGTTGATCAGCGTTGATTCGCGCTCATCGGCGGCGGAAAGTCTGGCGCGGTTGGAAGCGGCGGTGCGGGAACTGAAGGCAATGTCGCGCCCGTTTCTGGATTGGGCGGGCAAGGCGGAGCGGTTGTCATTCGATGTGCCGACGCTGCCGCTATTCATTCACGAACGCCTTTCGACGCAGGCGATCATCGAAACGCTCAAAAGCCATCGGCAGGATCGGCAGTTGGATTTGATAGACATTTATGGCGACCCGCGCCATTCGATTCACGATCAATTGACCAAGGCCTACGAATACCTGGACGAATGGCGCAACCGCATGATTCTGGGCGACAGTCTGGCCGTGATGAATTCGCTGCTGCACTGGGACCGGCTGGGCGGGCAGGTGCAGATGATTTACCTGGACCCGCCTTACGGAGTGAAGTTTGGGTCGAACTTCCAGCCCTTCGTCCGCAAACGCGATGTCAAACACAACGACGACGCCGAAATGACCCGTGAACCGGAGATGGTGCAGGCGTACCGCGATACCTGGGAGCTGGGCTTGCACTCGTATCTGACTTACTTGCGCGACCGGCTGCTGCTGGCGCGCGAACTGCTCACGCCGTCGGGCAGCATCTTTGTGCAGATCAGCGATGAGAATTTGCATCATGTGCGGGAAGTGATGGATGAGGTGTTTGGCAAAGAAAATTTTTGTGGAGTTATTGCTTTTCAGAAAACTGGCGGGCAAGCAGATGATTTACTTGCCAGCGTTTTAGATTACATTCTTTGGTATGGGCGAGATAAATCGCTCGTTGCAGGTAAATTTCATCAGCCAATGCGCCCTAAAGACGCTGGCGGTATTGGGGCAAGTCAGTACAGTCTTATAGAAAAACGGACATCTTCAGAATGGCGGAGGATGACTGTAGAAGAACGTGAGGACCCATCCCTACTTCCTGATGGCTGGCGTATTTTTGCGGCAGATAACCTTATGTCGTCCGGCCCTAGGAAAGGCAGCACCGGAGTTTTCAAATACCAAGGAAAAAGCTATGACACTGGACCACAAAAACACTGGAAAACTACGTTTGAAGGTATGGAACAGCTAGCGGAGTCCAACAGATTGATTGCTTTAGGAAATGGTCTTTACTACAAGCGTTATCTTGAGGATTTCCCTGTTTTCCCGCTAACCAACTCTTGGACGGATACAAGTAGCAGCTTCGGCGATTTCTTATACGTGGTTCAAACAACACCCAAAGCGATTCAGCGTTGCATGCTAATGACCACCGACCCTGGCGACCTTGTCCTTGACCCGACGTGTGGCTCCGGTACGACCGCCTACGTCGCTGAACAATGGGGCCGCCGCTGGATCACGATTGACACCAGCCGGGTGCCGCTGGCGCTGGCGCGGCAGCGCTTGCTCACTGCTACTTTTTCCTACTACGAACTGAAAGACGAACTGCTCGGCCCGGCGGGCGGGTTCGTTTACAAACGCAAACAGAACAAGAAGGGCGAAGAGGTCGGCGGCATCGTGCCGCACATCACGCTGAAATCCATCGCCAACAACGAACCGCCTGCCGAAGAGATTCTGGTTGACCGGCCCGAATCCAAATCCGGCATCGTGCGCGTGACCGGGCCGTTTACCTTTGAAGCGACCATTCCGACGCCGCTGGACGATGCGCCGCAGGTAGAGGCGGATGGAAGCGGATCAAAGAAAGATCAACTTGAAACGTCGGAAGCGGGCAGCTTCATCGAGCGGATGATCGAGATCCTGCGGAAGAGTCCGGTGATTCGGTTGGACGGCAACCGGTCGGTGACTTTCAAAAACGTGCGGCAGCCCGCCCGGACGATGTGGCTTTCGGCGGAAGCGGTGGTGCTGAACGGCAATGGCGGCGATACGGAAAAGTTGGTCGCGACGGTTTTCGGGCCGGAAAACGGCGCGGTCAGCGAACGACTGGTTTCAGAAGCCGCGCGCGAAGCCTATATGAAAGGCTATGCTCATTTGTACGTGATCGGTTTTGCCATCCAGCCCAATGCGCGCGCCTTGATCGAAAGCAGCGCGGAACTGGGCGGCGTGCCGATGACTTACATCCAGGCGACGCTGGATTTGTTGATGGGCGATTTGCTGAAAAACATGCGGTCAAGCCAGATTTTCAGTGTCTGCGGCCTGCCGGAAATCGCCTTGCGCAAGCTGCGCAAAGACGGCAAGACGCAGTACCAAGTCGAACTGCTGGGGCTGGATGTCTTCGATCCAATTACGATGGAAAACGACCACCGCAAAGGCGACGATGTGCCCGCGTGGTTGCTGGATACGAACTACAACGGCAACTGCTTCCACGTTTCCCAGGCATTTTTTCCGCGCACCAGCGCATGGGACAATCTGAAAAAATCGCTTAAGGGATATTACGAAGAAGACGTCTGGAGCCATCTGGCCGGAACGACCAGCGCGCCGTTTGAAGGGGGTGACGAACGGCGCATTGCGGTCAAAGTCATAGATGATCGCGGCAATGAATTGATGGTGGTCAAGGATTTGAAAGAAGCCACCCAGGAGAAAAGCAAATGATCCGCCGCGTCATCATCCGCCGCTTCAAACGCTTTGACGAGGTCGTTTTCGACTTGCCAGGACATATCGTGCTGGCCGGGCCAAACAACACAGGCAAGACGACAATGTTGCAGGCCGTGGCTGCATGGAATCTGGCGCTGGATCGCTGGAAGCGGTTGAATGATTTCAATCCGCGCAATCACGGTTATACCAAAGCGCCGGTTACACGGCAGACATTTTCCGCTGTTCCTTTGCGGGCGTTTGAATTCTTGTGGAATGAGCGACGCTATCAAAGCAATGCGCCGATTGAGATCGAAATCCATCACACCGCCGGGTGGAAAGTCACGATGGAACTGATTGCCGATAGCACCGAACAGATTTACGTTCGGCCCAAAGCGGATGTCTCCTCGGCTATGTTGCGGACGGCGGACTTGCGCACGGCGTTTGTGCCGCCAATGACGGGATTGAGTACGGATGAGCCGGTTTATCAACGGCCCAAGCTTGATCAATTGCTGGGGCAAGGCCGACCGGGCGAGATCATTCGGAACCTGCTAGTCGAAGCGCATCAGTCGGAAACCGCCTGGCGAGACTTGACGGCTTCAATGCAGCGTCTGTTTGGTTGTGAAGTACTGCCGCCAGACGACTCTGGGGCAGACATCATCGCCGAATACAGTATGAGTGGCAGTGCGACCAGGCTCGACATCGCCAGCGCGGGCAGTGGCTTTCAACAGGTGCTGATGTTGTTGACCTTTCTCAATACGCGCCCCGGCGCAGTGCTTTTGCTGGACGAGCCGGATGCCCACTTGCACGTGTTATTGCAAGACGCGATTTATAGCGAGTTGCGTTCGGTGGCGGCGCGGCAGCAATCGCAATTGATTGTTGCTACGCATTCAGAAGTGATCATCAATTCTGTCGAGCCACGGGAATTGTGTGTGCTGTTCAATCAGCCGCGTTGCGTGACGGACGAAGGTGAACGAACAAAGCTGGCGCGGTCGCTCGGAATTTTGACTGACACTGACATTATGCTGGCAATGGGAGCGCCGGGTGTTTTGTATGTCGAAGGCCATACTGACCTGAACATGCTGCGAGAATGGGCGCGCATTCTTGATCATCCTGTAAAAGACGCGCTCGCCCGAAATGTTTTTTGGCGTCCCACGGTTTGGGAAACAAGACTGGGAGCGAAAGGCATTACGGCAAAGGAACATTACGACGCGCTCAAACTGGTGCGAGAGGATTTGCCCGGTCTTGTTATATTGGACGGCGATGACAACCCGAACATCCAACCCACTGAATTGACCGGAAGAGGTTTGCAACGAATTCGTTGGCGGCGTTACGAGATCGAAAGTTATTTGATTCACCCGGTCGTGCTGGCGCGTTACATCGAAAAGAAAGTTGGCGATGGCACTGCCGCCTTATATCTGGCTGACTTGGAAAAGTATTTTGCCGATAACTTCCCGCCTGCGGTAGTACGTGACCCGCTTGGGAATCACGCTTTTCTCAACAGCACGAAAGCGCGCGCCGAAATTATTCCTCCGGCGTTGGCAGCGGCAGGATTGCACGGCATCCCTTACACCGACTACCACGAAATTGCCGCTTTGATGCAGCCGGAAGAGATTCATCCTGAAGTGAAAGAGAAACTTGACGCGATTCAGAGGGCTTTCAACCTATGAACAACTTTGAAGTCGCCGAACCAATTCTGAATTCTCCTTTTGAAGAGCCAAAGGAGTACTGGCACATCGTTGAAGGCGAAGAACCAGGGCGTATTGCCGGCCGGCGTTTGGCGATGTACCACTACAACGACCCAAAAGCCCGGCGTGATAACGGCAATAGTAACGGTTTGGGCATCACGATTGAGCTAAAGCTGGTCAACCGCATCCGCGAGCGCGTCAAGGCCTGGCGAACTGAAGGCTATCCCGGCGTGACGCGGACAACACTGGAACTGTTGCAGTATTGGCGGCGCGAGGAACGCGAAAAGCCATTGTTTTTTGCCCAACTAGAAGCCGCCGAGACAATTATCTTCCTGACCGAAGCACGCAGCGATTTTCGCCAGGGAATTGAAATTCCGCGCGATGAGCCGAGCGATGCACAAAAGACGCAAGGCTATCTGGGTTTCCTGCGCTACGCCTCCAAGATGGCGACCGGCACGGGCAAGACGACTGTGATGGGCATGCTTGCCGCGTGGAGCATCCTGAACAAAGTGAATGACCGCGGCGATGCGCGTTTTTCCGATGTCGTGTTGGTCGTTTGCCCGAACGTGACGATTCGTGACCGGCTGCGCGAGTTGTTGCCCGAATTGGGCGAAGCCAGTTTGTATCGCACACGTGATCTGATTCCCGAACGCCTGATGACCGCGCTCAGCCAGGGCAAAGTCATTGTGCTGAACTGGCATCAATTGGCGCTGCAATCTCCGCAGCAATATGGCACCGCCGCGCGAGTAGTGCGGGCGGGTGTGGAAGTCAGAACCACGGAGACAATCACCATTAGCTCCAAAACGACAACGGCGCGCGGTACACGCTACCTGACGCCAGAAGTTTACGAGCAGCAATTGGCAGCGGGTTTGCTGCAAGTCCTCAGCGAAGACCGCGACAAAGCGGGCAATCTGACAAAAGTTAAAGTCGAATCGGTGCGCTTTGTCGAGAGCGATACGGCGTTTGTGAATCGCGTGCTGGGCCGTGAAATCGGCGGTAAACAGAACCTCCTGGTTATCAATGACGAGGCGCATCACGCCTATCGTATTAAGCGCGAGGAACCGGATGAATTTGAAGACGACCTATTTGGCGAAGACGAAGAGGCCGAAGACTTTTTCAAAGAAGCAACCGTTTGGATTGAAGGGCTGGATCGCATCAATAAATTGCGAGGCATCAACTTTTGCCTCGACCTTTCAGCAACGCCATACTTTTTGGGGCGCGTCGGACAGGCGACCAATCGTCCGTTTCCGTGGGTCGTCAGCGATTTTGGTTTAATTGAGGCGATTGAATCCGGGTTGGTCAAAATCCCGCAATTGGCGGTGCGGGATTCGACGGGAAAAGCCATTCCAGGGTATTTCAACATCTGGCATTGGATTCTGCCGCAACTGACTCCGGCGGAGCGCGGCGGCAAGAAATCCAGCCCGAAGCCCGAAGCGATTTTGAAATACGCGCATCACCCAATCGCCATGCTTGGTGGATTGTGGCAGGACGAACTCAAAGAATGGCAAGCAAAAGGGACAGAAAAACGCCAGCCGGTCTTTATTCTGGTTTGCAAGAACACGCAAATTGCCAAAGTGATTTACGAATGGCTCGGCGAGAATAAAGCGCCAACTGGTATTCCTACGGCAAAGCTGGATGGTTTCCGAAACAATGGCAAGCTGCACACTATCCGGGTAGATTCCAAAGTCTCTTACGAAACCGACACTGGCGAAGCCAAAAGCGATGAAGTGCGCTGGATGCGGTTTACTCTCGACACAGTCGGCAAACTCGATTGGCCAAAGGACAGCCAGCAACGTCCGCTTTATCCCGATGGGTTTGTCGAACTGGCGCATAAGTTAAAGCGTCCGCTTGAGCCGCCTGGACGCGATGTACGCTGCATCGTCAGCGTCGGCATGCTGACCGAAGGCTGGGATTGCAACACCGTCACTCATATTATTGGCTTGCGCCCGTTTATGTCGCAGTTGCTTTGCGAACAGGTTGTCGGGCGTGGTTTGCGCCGCCTCAACTATGAGCCGCAGGAGAACGGCAGGTTCGGCGAAGAAGTGGCGAAGGTCTTCGGCGTGCCGTTCGAGATCATTCCGTTCAAGGCCAATCAGCAAGCCGCCCCGCCTCCACCAGTGCAGCGCCATCACGTGCGCGCAATGGCGGCGAAAGCGCAATACGAGATTCGCTTTCCACGTGTCGAAGGTTACACCCAGGCTATTCGCAATCGCATCACGGTGGATTGGGAACATGTGCCAACGCTTCCCCTGCAGCCGGATCGTATCCCGCCGGAAGTCGAGCTGAAAGCCGCGTTGCTGACGAATCAAGGTCGCCTTTCGTTGTATGGTCCCGGCAGGGTTGAGAGTGTCTCACTCGCGTCCTACAGAACTGAACGGCGATTACAAGAATTGATCTTCGACTTAACTCAATCGCTTACGCGCGGCTATGTGGCGCAACGTTCAACCGAAATTCCCATTCATGTACTCTTTCCGCAATTGCTTGGCATCGTGAAACGGTATGTCAAAGAGAAAGTCGTTGTCCATCCACCTGCCGTGATCAAGGATTTGTTTCTTGCGCCCTACTACGGCTGGCTGGTGGAGATTTTGTTGGAAGCAATTCGGCCAGACGCGACACAAGGCGAGATTCCGGAAATTCCTCGTTACGAGGCCACACGGGGCCCGGGTTCGACTGCGGATGTGGATTTCTGGACGAAGCGAGAAGTTCGCGAAGTGCTTAAAAGCCATGTGAACTTTGTAGTAGCAGACACAGAGAGGTGGGAGCAGACCGCCGCTTACACCATAGATAAACATCCTGGTGTCGCTGCCTTCGTCAAGAATGCCGGTCTGGGATTTGCCATTCCGTATCTACACAATGGTCAGGTTCATGAGTACTTGCCGGATTTTATTATTCGACTGATCGGAGCAGAATCGCCTTATCTGATTCTTGAAACCAAAGGGTATGACCCATTGGCCGAAGTGAAGAAAGCTGCGGCGGAACGATGGGTCAACGCAGTGAACGCGGATGGCAAATACGGAAAGTGGGTATACGGAATGGCAAGAAAGCCTGTTGATGTTCTTCATTGTATTGAAGCAGTAATCGAGGATGCGCATTTGCGGATTGGTTGAACCCGCCGCCGTGGGTTGCGTACAATGCCCCCGATCTTCCTGCAATCATCAAACATCAATGCAGCGTCGAGACGCGCGGAACTGACCGCCTCGCGCCTTCGTTTTGTTTCCGCGGACGGTAACTTCCGCGTTCCGTCGAAATGACCGATTCCACAACGAAATTTTGGGAGAACACAATGGTTTTGAAAAACACTTTGGCCGGAACAGTTCGCGCGCTGTTCGGGCTTTTGATTTTGGCGGGCTGGGGTTCCGCCGCGCTGGCGCAAGGCAGTCTGCCGGCGGGCGTTGAGCGCGTCACTTCGGTCGAAGGCATTACCGAATACCGCCTGAAAAACGGCTTGCGGGTGTTGCTGTTTCCAGACCAATCCAAGCAAACGATCACGGTCAACATCACCTATCTGGTCGGTTCCAAACACGAAAATTACGGCGAAACCGGAATGGCGCATTTGCTGGAGCATCTGGTTTTCAAAGGGACGCCGAAGCATACGAACATTCCCGAAGAGTTGACCGCGCACGGCACGCGTCCGAATGGTTCGACCTGGTACGACCGGACGAACTATTACGAGACCTTCGCCGCGACTGAAGAAAACCTGAAATGGGCGCTCGATCTGGAAGCGGATCGGATGATCAATTCCTTCATCGCCAAAAAAGACCTCGACAGCGAAATGACCGTCGTCCGCAATGAATTCGAGATGGGCGAAAACGATCCGGGCAGCGTGCTTAGCGAGCGCGTTTTTTCGACGGCGTACCTGTGGCACAACTACGGCAAATCCACCATCGGCGCGCGGGCGGATTTGGAAAACGTGCCGATTGACCGTTTGCAGGCGTTTTACAAGCGTTATTACCAGCCGGACAACGCAGTGTTGCTGGTGGCCGGAAAAGTGGATGAAGCGAAGACGCTGGAATTGATTCATCAATACTTCGCCGGCATTCCGAAACCGGAGCGCGTGCTGCCGAAAATCTATACCCAGGAGCCGACGCAGGACGGCGAACGGGCGGTCACCGTACGCCGCTCCGGCGATATACAGATGGTGATGGCCGCCTATCACGTTCCGGGCAGTTCGCATCCGGACGCGGCGGCGGCCAGCGTGTTGATGGAAATTCTGGCCGATCAGCCGTCGGGCCGGTTGCATAAAGCGCTGGTCGAGACAAAGAAGGCCGCGCAGGTCTTCAATTTTCCGTTCATTTTCGGCGAACCGAGCCTGCTGCTGGTCGGCGCGCAGCTTCGCCAGGAACAATCCCTGGATGAAGTGCAAAAGCTTCTGCTGGATGTTGTCGAGCAAGCGGCCAAAACTCCCGTGACCAAGGAAGAGGTTGAACGCGCCCGCGCCAACCTGATCAAGGAGATTGAACTCAAGCTCAACTCGTCCGAGGAAATCGGCCTGGAAATGAGCGAATGGATTGGCTACGGCGATTGGCGGCTGCTGTTCGTCAATCGCGACCGGCTGCGCAAACTGACCACGGAAGATGTGCAGCGCGTGGCGGCAACCTACCTGAAACAATCAAATCGCACGCTTGGCCTGTTCATCCCGACGCAGAACGCCGACCGCGCCGAAATTCCCGCGAACCCGGACGTGCTGGCGCTGGTCAAGGATTACAAGGGCGATGCGAAGGTGGCCGAAGGTGAAGCCTTTGACCCTTCGCCAGCGAACATCGAATCGCGCGCCATTCGCGCCAGCGCGGGCGGCATTAAATACACCTTCCTGCCGAAAAAGACGCGCGGCAATACGGTCGTGCTCAATCTGGTGCTGCGCTTCGGCGACGAAAAGAGTTTGATGAATCGCGGCACGGCTGCCGACCTGGCCGGTTCGATGCTGATGCGCGGGACGGCGAAACATACGCGCCAGCAGATCAAGGACGAATTCGACCGGCTGAAAGCCCGCGCAGGCGTTGGCGGCGGAGCGACTTCGGCCAACGTCAGCATCGAAACCACGCGCGAGAATCTGCCCGCCGTGCTGAAGCTCGCTGCTGAAATTCTGCGCGAACCCTCTTTTCCGGCGTCGGAGTTCGATCAGCTCAAACAGGAAGAACTGGCTGGATTGGAAGAACAACGCAGCGACCCGCAAGCGGTCGCGGGCATTGCGATTCAACGCCACTTAAGCCCGTATCCGAAAGGTCACATCAAGTACGTCTCGACGCCGGATGAAGCGATCGCCGATGTGAAAGCCGCGACGCTCACCGATGTGAAGAAGTTCTACGCCGACTTTTACGGCGCACAGAGCGGCGAACTGGCCGTCGTTGGCGATTTCGATGAAAAGGAAGTGGCCAAACTGGCGGGTGAACTATTCGGCGGCTGGAAGAGCAAGATGCCCTACACGCGCATCGCCGACAGCTTCAAGGACGTTGCGGCGGCCAATCAAAACCTGGAAACGCCGGACAAGGCCAACGCCATTTTCCTGGCGGGATCGAATCTGAATCTGCGCGACGACGATCCGGATTACCCGGCGTTGGTGCTGGGCAATTACATGCTCGGCGGCGGATTTTTGAATTCGCGGCTGGCCGTTCGCATTCGCCAGAAAGAAGGCTTGAGCTACGGCGTCGGTTCGCAACTGGGCGCAGGCGCGATTGACAAGACGGGTAGCTTTTTCACCTTCGCCATCTACGCGCCGCAAAACCGCGACAAGCTGGAAAAGGCATTTAAGGAAGAGCTGGAACGCGCGTTGAAGGACGGTTTCACGGCGGAAGAACTTGCCAGCGCCAAGAAAGGCTGGCTGCAATCGCGCGAGGTGAGCCGCGCGCAGGACGCCGAACTTTCCGGCAAACTGGTTGGCTATACCTTCCTCAATCGCACGCTGGCCTGGGACGCGGAGTTTGAAAAGAAGGTCGCTGCGCTGACTCCGGAACAAATCACCGCCGCCATGCGCAAACACATTGACCCGGCCAGGATTTCGATCTTCAAAGCGGGCGATTTTGCCAAAGCATTGAAGGCGGAAGGGAAATAATCGGGCGAAGTTCATTCACGGTGAATATCTTGAAACACGGGGCCGGGACGATTTGTCTCGCCCCGTGTTTTTTTACGGCGCACGGATGCCGGCCTGTTGTTCAAACGTCGCTGTTACTCATTCTGGTCCTCGCCGTTCGTTGCGCCCGGCAATCCATATTTTCCCAGCAGGTTGTAAAGCGTTTTGCGAGTGAACCCTGCGCTGGTCGCGGCTTCCGATTTATTTGGGTGGCGATCCAGCAGCAGCTTCAGGTAAACGCGGTTGAAGATTCGCTCGGCATCTTCATATTTCAATTCTCCCCAGTCCTGCGGCAATTCGCGGCCCAGTTCGTCCAGGATTCGTTGCGGCGGCAGCGCGGATGGCGGCTGTGCGGCGTCAGTGAGCAGATCTTCCGGCAGGTGAAACAGACTGATGATTTCACCACGGCTTTTGGCCAGGCCTTCCAGAACGATCCGCTGAATGTCGCGCACATTTCCGCGCAGTGGCATTTGGCCGATTTCCCGGTACACATCGGGATCGAATCTCTTTTCCGTCTGGTGGGAATTGTCGTGGAGCCTGGAATTCTGATATTTGTGCAGGAAATGATTGAGCAATAGAACGATGTCTTCCCGGCGTTCGCGCAGCGGCGGCAGGACGATCCTGACCTGCGCGATGCGGTAAAGCAGGTCTTCGCGGAAGCGGCCTTCGGTGGCGGCCCGGGTCAGGTTGCGGTTGGTGGCGAAAACGAATCGGCCTCGAAAGGGAATGACTGGCCCGCCCAATCGCCGGAACTCTTTTTCCTGAATGACGCGCAGCAGTTTGGCCTGCAATTCAAGCGGCAGTTCGCCGATTTCATCCAGAAAGAGAGTCCCTGTTTCCACCTCTTCCAGCCAACCAATGTGCTGTTTGTCCGCGCCCGTGAACGCACCTTTTTCGTGGCCGAACAATTCGCTTTCCAGCATTTCCTTGGCTCTTTCCGTCAGGTTGACCGGAACGCATTTATGTTGCCGGCGTTTTTCGGTGAAATCGTGAATGGCGCGTGCGATCAGTTCCTTGCCGGTTCCCGTCTCGCCTGAAATCAGCACGCAATCATCGGGTCGTTGAACGACTCTGGCCACTTCCCGCAGGGTTCCCATCCACGCATGCGAATTGCCGATCAGGTTCAGTCTTTCCTTCATCCTTTCCACGGTCTTTTCCACATCCGGATCGCTGTGAAAGAACGGCCGCAGGCTGGCGCGAAAGTCATCTTCATTGAGGGACTTGGAAATGCAGTTATCCGCTCCCCGCGCCCTGGCGTTTTTGATCAGCTCTCGTGTGATGTGGGCGCTGCTGATGATGATGGGCAGTTCCGGGCGAAGTCCCTTCAACCGTGTGAGCAATGCCGCTCCGGTTGTTCCATCAAAGAATTCCCAACAAACGATGGCCGCCGTGAATTGTCTGACTCCATTGCGCAGCGCGTTTTCGAGTGCCGCGCTGGAAGGGCAGGGAATCGTCACGCAGTCTTCCCGGCCCAGCCATTTGCCGAAGCGTTCGCAGTCTTTTTCCGATTGCTCCACCACCAGAATCTTCTTATCCATGTCCTACCTGCGTTCTACCTGCCCAGGTCTTAGCTTCAAGGTGCTGTCTGGGGAATGAAAAGGGAGATGGTATTGCCTTTCTCCCGGGCTGAAGGTCTGACTGAAAGTTTACCGCCGCCAAGCGAGGCAATGTGCTGAACGATGCCGAGTCCCCACGCTCTCCAGGGACCTTCGTTGGGCAGAATGTTCTCGCCGCGATTGATCTTGTCCGCAAGCTCTGGCGGGATGGCGGGCAGATTGTCCTCGAACAGGACTTCCGCCAACTCGCCGTGCGTCCGTGTTGAAACACTGACCTGGCTGCCCCACCACTGGTCAGAATACTGGTCTGAATGCTGATTTTGGGGGGTGCTCAACCCGCCGAGCAGAACCTCCCGCATGGCCGTTTGCCAATTCCCGCCAATGGATAAGACGCGGGTTTCCAGATCCGGGTTACCGCTCAGATTCACGTTCAGGCAATGGCGCAATTCGCCACCGGTTTTCGCCAGCCATCTTTCCACCGCCAATTCCGCGGGCGTATCGTCCGGCTCCCAACGGTCTGTCTGCCGGGAGATTTTCTGCCAGGAGACGGTTTGATTGCCCGTGCGGTCAAACGCTTCCTGCAGCGAGGTCCATTCGTCATGCGCCATTTGTGACGATTCGGAAATCGCGCGCAGGCATTTGATAATCGGGTCCTGTGACGTTCCGATGCGGCTCAGTCCGAAGCGTTCGGAAAGTTCGTCGTTCAGCAAATCCGTTTCATTTCGGACAGCCTGAATAAAATCGCCGAAGCAGGCGCTGAAACGATGAGCGATGTACTTCCAGACGTAGGGGGCGAGTTCGCGCTGCCGTCTGTCCAGGGCGGTTTGCCGCGCTTCGTCCAACAGTCCTGTCAGCAGCAGGTTGACACGATGAAACAATTCCCGTTTGTCGAAAGGTTTTTTGATGAAATCATTGGCGCCGCGCTGAAAGGCCGGAACGACATAGCTGAAGTCTTGAAACGCGGAGATGACCAGAATGCGATTGGCGGCGGCGGCGTTTCTGGAAATCTCGATCAGTTGCAGACCCAGGTCTGTCTGTTCCTTTTCGCCGGGATTTTCCGGCAGTCCCAGGTCCAGCAGCATCAGGTCATAGTCTTCAGACCGTTCCGCCGTGCAGGTCAGCAGGCGGCGGGCATCCACGGCAGCGGCGGCGCGATCAATGTGTAGTTTGTCCAGTCTCCAAGAATCATTTTGTTCGCTCCAGAACTGGCGCATGGCCAGTTCCAGGTAATCCAGTTGCTCAATCTGATCCTCAACAATCAATATTTTCAGGGCCATAATTTTTTTACTCCGTCGGATTGAGTGGCAAGGTGACGATGACATTCGTCCCCAGTCCTTTCTTGCTTTCAATCTCCAACTCCCCGTCATTGGCGATGAGCAGCAACCGCGACACCAAAACGCCCGAGCCGGTGTTACTGGGATTGGCGACGAAACCCTGCAAGGCGGCGTTCTTTTCCTCTTCGGTCATTCCCGGCCCGGTGTCCTTGAAGGTGATTTGCACCTGTTTCCGGTCTTCCAGCGGAACGGCGATGATGGTCAGAACTCCGCCCTGGGGCGTCATGGCCTTGAAGGCGTTATCCATGATGTTATGAAACGCTTCCCGAACCAGCTCAAAGTCGAACTGGGCGATCAATTTGCCGGGAACGATCAGCGAAGCTTCGATCTGGGGATTGAAGTTCGAGCTTCGCAATTCCTCGAGCACGGTTTCCAGGCATTGTTTCAAATGATGCGGTTGCGGCGTGACGTTTCGCATCCGCCGGGCGATGGCCATTGGATGCTCGATTTTTTCGGATGCTGAGTTGATCAACTTTTCCAGGCTTTCGATGCGAGCCGGGAATTCGCCGTTATTTTGGGCATTGGCCAATAAATCCGGCATGGTTTTCAGCGATTGAACCAGGTTCAACAGCCGGTGCGCCGATTGAAAGACCATGGCGCCCATGGCCTGCACGGCCAGATTGCCACGTTCAGCCAGGGCCTGATGCTCCTGCCGTTTCAGCAGCAGTTTTTGCTGCCGGTAGGCCGAGCCGATCAATCTGCCAACGACTTCCAGGGCTTCAGGGTTGTGCGGCGTGAGCAGGGAAGAAGCTTTGCGGTGTCTCACCCCCCAGCGCAAATCCAGAATGCCCAGCATTTCCTCGCCGTCAAACAGGGGCAGACAAACACGCTCGATCAAATCCTCGGTCCTGGCTTCTTCAGGGTTTACCCAGACCTGTTGCGCGATTTTGTGACGGACTTCGATCAGCTTGCCGGTGCTGGCCGCTTGTTTGACTTGTTCATCGGGGAGAAGCGGGGAAGTGGGTCTTTTTCCGATCCGGCGATAGACGGCCGCCTGGTAAAGAGAATCAGGGTCGCCCGCGCGCTCGAACAGAAACAGGGAGTTTTGAAGCGTTCGGAATGAAAGAGAGAATTGCTCGCACAGCTTGCTTTCCAGGCTCTTGTTGTGGGGGCCTTGTATCAATGCCTTATGCACGGCTTCGCGGCGTTCGCGTTCGCGCTGTTCCCAGGTCAGCCGCAGGTCGGTCAACAGCGCGCCAATCATTTCGGCCAGGGCATCGCCGGCTTCGCGGAGCAATTCAGGTTCTTTCACCTTGAACCCGCTCTGATCGGGCCGCGTCGAATCCGTGCGGCGAAACAGCGTCAGCACGCCCAGCCGTTTTTCCCGCAGCCGGAGCGGAATGCCGATGGCTTCGACCGTAAAGGTTTCCGAAAGGTTGGTGCCGAAGACCTGGCTGGCATAAAAACGCGACACGTCCTGGTGCATCGTCTCCTGCTTGAACAGGTACAAGTCCTGGATATAGCGCGGAGCGGTTTCCAGCGCGACACTGCCCGTCCAGCGTTCGTGTTCGGCGTAGCGCGCGCCGTCCACCCAGTTCGGATTGCTCCAGCCTTGTTCGGCGCGCAGGATGAATTTCCTGGACTCTTCGTCCCACAAAAAGAGCGAAGCCACATCGGCATTGGCCGCCTTGCAGAAACGCGAAGTCACCTGTTTCAGCACGCCGATGGGATCTTTGAAATTCACATTACGCGAAAAGTTCGATCCCACCAGATGGAGGAATTCAAATCGTTTGCGCTCCTGCTCTTCCTTTTCCTTGCGCTGGAAATGACTGACCAGATGGCCCAGGCGCTGCGCCAGCGAAGTCAGCGCGTTGACCTGTGCGCGCGTGAAAAACCAGTCGCGCCGGCTGGCCAGATTGATCGTGCCGAGAGGCGTGCCCCCTTCGTCGCTGAACGCCAGGTTGGCGTAGGAATTGAACTGGCCGAGCGCATGGTGCAGAAACGGCTCTTCGGCGAATCGCTGGCGAAAAGCCTGAAAATCCGGATTGGCTTCGGCGTGATTGACGACGAACGTCTGGCCGGTTTTGAACGCCTTGCAGGTCGGCGAAGCGTCCCCGATGTCAATCGCCAGACGGGACAGCGAAGACGTGTTGGTGGGTTTCCGGAGCGCTTCGTAATAAGCGCCAATGCCCGCCACCGCGCGCAAGCAGGGCTGATCCGGATCGGCCAGCCGGATATGCGCCATTTCCACCTGGAAGATTTTGGCGGTTTCCTCGATGAAAACCTGCAGCGCGTCCTCCAGCGAGTGGCGCGAAAGACAGTCCTTCAGTTTTTCACCCAGATCGCGCGCGATCTTGGCTTCCATCCAGTTGAGAATGCGATTGATGCTGGCGCTGACGACCTCGCCCAGTGATTTGAGCACCTGCTCCTCGCCTTCATTCAAATGCTCCTTGTAGGTGACATCGCCCAGATCCACCTGCAGCAAACCGATGACCGTCTGATTCAGGCGCATCAGCGGAATGACGTACTGGCTGACGATGCCGGATTTTTTGACCGCGCCTTCGTCGCAGCAATAGACAGGATCGCGCGAATCAGGAATGAAACGCGGCTGCTGTTCCCGCGCGACAATGGCCAGCACGTCCTTGCCGGAAAGCGGGCGTTGCGTCTGGTCGGAGATTTTGCGAAAACGCGCGCCAATCGCCTCGCGCGCGACGATCCATTTTTCCTCCCGATCATCCAGCACCAGCGAGACCATTGCGCCGGGATAACCGACGTAACGAATCATCCGCAAGGTGCGCTCGATGCCTTCTGTCAGCGCGGTGCGCTGGCTGATCTGGCGAAGCTGGCCGATGGCATAAAAGCCTCTTTGCAATGGCGTTCGTTCGCGCATTTCATCGCCCAGACAGAGCGTCGCTTCGCACCAGTTGTTGTAAACGGACCTGCCGGTTTCATCCATTCCGGCTTCGCCATCGAAGAATCCGCCGACGTACTCCAGGCCGTTTCGTCCCAGCGCTTCGACTTCGGCGGCCAGTTTGTCGAATTCCCGATAAAGAGGCTGGCGGGATTGGCAGATGATGCCGAAACAGGCAATCGGATTTTCCAGACGCAGCCGTTTGATGGCTTGTTCAAGCAACCCGACGGTTTTGCCGGGCGCGGTTGACGCGTGGGGCGTCAGGTCTTCAAAGCAGATATTGGGCGCAAGTGGCCGCAAGGTTCTGACCGATTGATTGTCTTTGGCCAGACGGGCAATGGCCAGCGTCGGGTCGCGCCCGTGTGACAATTCGCCCAGCAAGGCGGTCGCCCCTTCCTTTTCCAGGTCCAGAACTTCGGCGGGAACGCCTTCCTCGAACTCAAAGATTGTCCGGCAGTTGTCTCCCAGCCGTTTGATCCGTAAAAACCTGCCCGTCGCGGGCAAGCCATGCCCGATGCTGGATGTGAAGGGAAACGCGGTGATGATTCGCGCGGCGACCAGCGCGTCCGTGCAAACCCTGTCATTGGCGAATTGCAGCGCCGCCGCTCGCCGTGCGCCCTCCGGCGGTTGGCACGGCCCGGAAGAAACCGTTCCGCCGACGATCGGCACGCGCGCGCGCACCGCTTCGCGCATCAACCGGTGCAGCTCCGGCGCTGGGTAATACCCCTCGCCTTCGGTTTTGGCGAAGCCTGGAAAGAAGGTCAGCAACAACCGGTTGACCAGCGGATTCGGATCGGCCCCAGTGCTTGTAAAGTTCAGCTTCAATTCGTCCAGCACGTCGGTGACGGTCGCCCGCGGATCCGTGCGGACTTTGGTGCTGACCGCGACACTGGCTTCCATCAACCGGGAACTCAGACAGATCAGAATGGCGCCATGTTCGTGAATGCGGCGGTCGAAAAACAGCGCTGACACGGTTCCGCCGATCAATGGCAGATGAGTCTGTCCGGCTTCGGCAAACCGCTGATGCACGCCCGCCACCAGATGCTCGGCATTCAGTTTTTGCAGGTAATCCAGCGACGCCAGCAGAATCAGCAGCTTCGGCGGAAACTGTTTATCCGGCTCGGTGGCCGGTTCGATGGCTTCCAACTTCTTCAAACATTGGCCGGCCAACTCCAGGCCGTCGTGAAACGCGCGGTTGCTGGAGTGGGTCAGCGTGCCGGTGACGAACGCCAGATAGTTGAAGGAACTGTTCATCGCTCGATTCTCCATAATTCCCACGCTGCCGCCGTTCTGCTGCGGGCTGATGCTGACTTCACTTTAATGAAATGGCTGAGGACGCATTTTGATTCGGGGAAACGGTTTCGGATTCAACCGTCATAAATTTTCGGATTCTGATTGAGATCATTGCCAACATTTGCAAGATGCATTCCATTCGGAGGGCTGAATCGCAAAATCCGGGAGCCATCGGCAAAGCCCTGACTACTCAGGAGCTTCACGGCGATGAGGCTGGTTTTCCCGAATCGAATGCCAGCGCAAATGGGAACGACGATGGGAAACAATTTGCACAGTGCGGGGAGAAGTGGGTAG
Organism: Heliomicrobium sp.; assembly: GCA_021155085.1. Taxonomy (GTDB): domain Bacteria; phylum Acidobacteriota; class Blastocatellia; order RBC074; family RBC074; genus RBC074. The sequence goes on from JAJNQA010000054.1 coordinate 202,137, forward strand.
AACTCGAAATGCGGTACGCGAGCGTCAGCGAGCGCCACACGACGGCACTGGCGTCGCGTACCGTTGTCTTTTGCGAAGCTCGTGCTATAAACCCTGAGTCCACTGCTGCAAGGCCAAATCACAAAAACAATCATACAGAGGTAACCCGGATGCCCAAACTCAATGACCGCATCGGTCCCTATCAACTCATTCGCAGACTCGGCGAAGGCCAGTCCGCTGAAGTTTGGCTTGCCAAGAATGTGACGGCCCTGGTGGCTCGTGAAGTCGCACTCAAAATCCCGCTCAGGCGCGAAGTTGACCTTGATGCCATTCGCCGGGAAGCCGACATTTGGGCGCAGGCCAGCGGTCATCCCAACGTGTTGCCGCTGATCGAAGCCAATCGCTATGGCGATTATGTCGTCATTGCCAGCGAATACGCGCCAAGCGGCTCGCTCAAAAACTGGTTGGAAAACTACGGCGGGCGCGCGCCTTCGGTGAAAGCGGCAGTGAAAATGACGCGCGGTATCCTGGCCGGTCTTGAGCACATGCACAAGCGCAATATAATTCACCGCGACTTGAAACCGGCGAACATCCTGCTTCAAGGCGAAACACCGCGGCTGGCCGACTTCGGCATTGCGCGCGTTTTAGTTGATACCATTCACAGCAATGTCATCGCCGGCACTCGCGCTTACATGGCTCCGGAAGCGCACGACGCCGTCCGCAATCAGCAAACCGACATCTGGTCAGTCGGCGTGATTTTGTATGAGATGCTGGCGGGAGAGCGGCCTTTTCCCCAAAAAACCGAAGGCGCTTTGATTCGTGCCATCACCGACACCGAGCCTGCTCCATTGCCGGGAGATGTTCCCGAATGGGTGCGGCAAGTCGTCTCGACAGCCCTGGCTAAAAATCCCACGCGGCGTTTTCAGTCAGCGGCGGCAATGCGCACGGCGTTGGTGAGACCAGTCGCTCCGCCGGTTCAAGAAACCCTGAAGTTTGACGAAACAGTCATTCCCCCACGAATTCCGCGGCCTAAGTGGTCACTTTCATAAGTACGATGACGTATTTTTGCAGATTTCCTAGAGTTTATGCGGATTTTACGGCTCGCTTGTTGGCGACTCTTTCTTTAGTCGAGTAAGTAGTTTTTCGAGATCATCACGCGTGAACTTCCAATCAAACGGAGAAGCAATTTTTTCAAAATGCTTCTGGAAACCGAGCAATCGCTGCTTGGCCGCAATCAAGTCTGACAGATCATTCGGCGTCAGAGCTTTGCGTTGCACAATGGAAAAATAGATTTCAATCTGATTGAGCCAACTCGCATGCACAGGGGTCGAAACCAGAACTGCATTTTGATGCCAGCCTCGCAAACGCTGGGCCGCCGCTTCTCCGCGGTGCGACGAACCGCCGTCGGCGATCCAAAAGACACGTCGCGCCGAGCGATATGGTTCTCGTCGCATCGTCTGATCCACGAGCCGATGAAATGGCTCAATACCAGTGCTCGCCTCGCATCGCCCGGTCAGTTTCGCGCGTCCGACGTCCCACGCGGCCAGGTAGGCCCAAGCTCCTTTGCGTTCATACTCGTGTTCATAGCGCATCAAACGCTTGGCCGCTGGCGGCGTTGTCGGGTGCAGACGTGCCCGGGCTTGAATGCTTGTTTTCTCATCGGTCGAGAGAATGTATTCATCGTCTTTGAGATGCTTGCCTTGCCACCACCGCTGATACAAGTCGAGGATCGGACCGGCTTTCTGCGCAAACTGCGGATCACGAGGGAAAATCCAACAGCGATGACGCCACGGGCGAATCGCATCTGCCGACAACCAGCGCCAAACAGTCGTTCCGCTGATTTGTGCCACCAGCCCTTCGTTGACAGCGGCGCGCGCAATCTCACTGCTCGAAAAACGCGACAGGGGCAGATTGAGCTTGGTGGGCAGTTCGCAGGCCAGAGCTTTGATTTGCACCCTTACCTGAGGGGGAAAATGTGGGCGGACGCCCACTTCGCTCTTGATCAGCCAACCCGTTGGCACGCTCCTCAAAGTAACGCTGTCTCCATTTCGAGACGATTTGGCGCGAGGTATCAAGCCGTGTCGCAATCTCGCAATTGGAATAACCTCGGTTGGCGAGAAGAACAATCTTTGCGCGAACGACTTCTTGGTAAGGTGCCGTGTACTTTCGAGCGAGGGATTCCAACTCTTCTCGCTCGGTATCGCTCAACTCGATTTCGTATGGACTCGTTTGCGGCATACTCGCCTCCTTGACTCAAGTATGTCACAGGCAATTTAGAAAGAGCGTGCGAAAAATGTGTCGCTGTATTTATGAAAAGGACCACTAAGCCGTCTGAGATAGTTGTTGAACCGCCTGATCGCATCGTGCTGCCGTATGTTGAACCGCCGACCATCGAACGCAGCAAAGTCATTGTTGACCTATCGCCGACACCGCAAGCGCCGCCGAAGTCGAAGTCGCAGCCGAGTGTTGTTCGGCAACGCGGCTTGCGTCAGGCAATCATTGGCGCGGGCCTGGCCGCCGTCGTGATCGCGCTGGCGAGCTATCTGGCGACGAAAACGCCCTCGACTGTTTCGCCGAATTCCTGGAATCCGATTGGCGATCCCCAGCAACCAGCAGCATCCGGGGCAGCAGCATCCGGGAAGGAGTCCACAATCAACCTCGCCAACGGCGTCAAAATCCAGATGGTGAATTTGCCGGGCGGCGAATTCACGATGGGCGGAGACCGCTACGACGATGAAAAGCCGCCGCATCGCGTAAAAGTCAGTCCCTTCGCCATCGGCAAAACCGAAGTCACTCAGGCGCAATGGAAAGCGGTGATGGCAAGCAATCCCAGCAACAATCAGGGCGATAATTTGCCGGTGGAGAATGTTTCCTGGGAAAACGTGCAGGACTTCCTGAAAAAAGTGGGCAACAGATTTCGCTTGCCGACCGAAGCGGAATGGGAATATGCCGCGCGCGCCGGGTCAACCACCGCCTTCAGCTTCGGCGACAGCGAAGCGCAGCTTGGCGAGTATGCGTGGTTTGACGGCAACGCGGGCGGGAAGACGCATCCGGTCGGCGGGAAGAAATCGAATCCTTTTGGTCTTTTCGACATGCACGGCAATGTCTGGGAATGGTGTTCGGATTGGTATGGCAGCGATTACTATGCAGTGTGTCAGCGGCAAGGAACTGTTACTGATCCACGTGGGCCTAGTGCAGGCTCGTACCGCGTCATGCGCGGCGGCGGTTGGGGCGACGGCGCCGTCTACTGCCGGTCGGCGAATCGCAGCGTCTGGTCGCCCGGCAATCGCGACGACGATCTCGGTTTCCGCCTCGTGAGGATCGGCAGGTAACACTGTAGCCCTGTTACCCTGTTACCCTTATTCGGCAGCGGATAGGCAGTGTAGTCGTAGCGGAGCGCGTAGGGCGTGCGAAGCCGTCCCGGAGCGGCGAAGCGGAGACGAAACGGCCGGGGATGTGAGAGAGGGGAGAAGTGGGTAGCGAGGTTTTCCCTCCACCGCGAAGCGGTCGAATTTTTTTGCGGCGGGCGCGCATTGGCTTTTGTCCGCCTGCCTCCTACACTTTCAAAAACAACCGAAACAAGGAGAAAAGACAATGAGCGTTACAATTGATTTACCGGATGAAGTTTATCGGCGGTTGGAAAAACAGGCGCAGGTGCGAGGGACGACCGTCGCTGAAACTGTCGCACAGGCATTGGAAGAAGCGGAAGCTGCGCGCACCCGGACTTTCTGGGAAAGGTTGGAAGCGAAAGGCATGGTGGCGAAGCGGAAACCTGCACCGCCCGCCGATGCGGAATCGTTTCAGCCAATCACGGTTCAAGGCAAGCCACTGTCTGAAGTCATTATTGAGGAACGGCGTTGATGGCATACTATTTTTTCGACAGTAGTGCGCTGGTTAAATACTACGTCCGCGAAACGGGCACGCAATGGGTGCAGGGCATCATTGATGCTCCACTCAATTCAATGTCGGCGAACGAGATTTCCATCGCGCACCTGACAGGCGCGGAGATTGTTGCGGCAATCTCCAGGCGCGTGCGGATGAAACTGACTACTGTGACTGATGGAGCCAAAGCCATCGGTGTTTTCAATACCCATTTTCAGACGAAGTATCGCGTTTTTATCGTGACGCTCGAGACGGTTGAACGTGCGATGAGCCTGGCTGAAAAATACGCTTTGCGTGGTTATGACGCCATCCAACTTGCTACTGCCTAGAATGTCGAAGAAGAGATGACAACCGACAGCATCGGCCCTCTTACTCTGATTTCAGCCGATGTCGAATTGAATCAGGCCGCTCAGGCGGAAGGATTGCTGACCGACGATCCGAATCAGCATCCTTGATTTGTAAGCGGATGCTTGTGCGCTTGGCCGATTTCGCGCCAGATGATACCTTTCCCCCGCGGTGAAAAGCCGTGATCTTCCCAATTCAAAAATACCGGAGAACTCATTCAATGACATTTGCTGATGCACCAGCGATTGCCCAGCTCAATCCGCCGCGCCGAATCCTGCTCGGCCCCGGCCCAAGCCCTGTAGACGACCGCGTGCTGCGTTCGATGGCCGCGCCGCTGATTGGCCACCTCGATCCGATCTTCGTCAAGACGATGGACGAAGTGCAGGAATTGTTGCGCTACGCCTTTGAAACCAACAACCGGCTGACGATGCCGATTTCAGGGACGGGCAGCGCCGGGATGGAAGCGGCCGTCGCCAATTTGCTCGAGCCCGGCGAAGAAATCGTCATCTGCATCAACGGCTATTTCGGCGAACGCATGCACGAAATGGCGTTGCGCGTCGGCGCCAAGCCGGTTCGCGTCGAATGCGAATGGGGCGGCCCCGTGGACCTGGAAAAGACGCGCAAAGCCTGGCGCGAATCCAGCGCGAAGGTTTTGTTTGCCGTTCACGCGGAAACATCAACGGGCGTGTTGCAGCAACTCGAACCCTTGCGTGAAATCGCCGACGAACGCGACGGCTTTTTGCTGATTGACGCCGTCACCAGCATCGGCGCGCATTCCATCGGCATTGACCGCAATCGGATTGACGCCTGTTATGCCGGGACGCAGAAAGCGCTGTCCTGCCCGCCGGGACTTGCGCCGGTGACGTTCAGCGACCGCGCCATCGCCAAAATCAAAGCCCGCCAGACGAAGGTTTGCAGTTGGTATCTGGACACGAATCTGCTGACGGCATATTGGGGCGATGCATCAGGTGGAACCGGGGGCGGAGCGCGCGCGTACCACCACACGGCTCCGATCACCATGAATTACGCGCTGCACGAAGCCTTGCGGATCGTCGCCGAAGAAGGCTTGGAAAATCGCGCCAAACGTCACCAGCGCAATCATCGCGCGCTGGTCGAGGGCGTCGAAGCGCTTGGGTTGGGAATGGCCGTTGCGCCGGAACACAGGTTGTGGACGCTGAACGCGGTTTCGATTCCTGAGGGCGTGGACGATATGAAGGTTCGCGGACGGCTGCTCAATGAATTCAACATCGAAGTCGGCGGTGGCCTGGGTGTTTTCAAAGGCAAGGTTTGGCGCGTGGGCTTGATGGGCGCAGGGAGCACGGAAAACAATGTCCTGCTGCTGTTAGCTGCGCTGGAAAAATGCCTGAAGGATGAAGGCTTTGCGCCAAAGGATTCCGGCGTCAGCGCGGCGGCGGCATTTTACGCCGAAAACTGAAGGGAGAATTACGATGTATTGCCCTCGTTGCGGATCGCCGAATTCTGATACGACCAAGTTCTGCCGCCAATGCGGACTGGGGCTTCAGCAAGTCACCGGCTACGTTGCCAGCGGCGGAACGGCCCCGTTGCCTCCTCAACCGGTTCAGCCGCCGGTAAATCCGCTGGCACAGGCAACGGAGGGGCTGACGCCGAAGCAAAAAATGATTCTGGCGATTCTGCTGATGGTCCTTTCGCCCGCAATTTTTGGCACCTTCGGCGCGGTGACGGGATTCGAGGATTTTGGCGCTGGATTGGCGGGCATCAGCGCGATTTTGATGCCGATCGGCATTGTCTTCACGGTGATGCGTTACAAAGCGCAGCAGCGGCGGATGGAACAGGCGGCGATGCAACAGCCCTTTTATCCGCCGCCGCCAATGCAACCGATGCAGCATCAGATGCCGCCTCCGGTTGCGCCCTACAGTTTGCCGCAGGGGACGCAGCAGCCGATCCAGCAACCTGTTCAACAACCTGTGATGCAGCCGCAACACTATCAGCCGCCGGTTTATCACCAGCCAGCGCCGCCGCCGACCAATCCTTTGGGGCCAGGAAGCGTGGTCGAAGACGAAACGCGACGATTGCCGGGACAAGGGTAGAAAAACTTCAACGCAAAGACGCGAAGGCGCAAAGAACGAGAAAAGAGCATGAACGCTGCTTACCTTTCTTTTTCTTTACGCCTTCGCGTCTTTGCGTTGAAGAACCCGATTATGACTTCAAGCCCAACCCCAAAACTTCACGGCAATACTTGAGGCTGCGTTCCAGTTCCGCCTTTTGAAATTCCTGCTCGGCCAGTTTGCGGTCCTGACCGGCGGGCGGTTTGAAGCCTTCAATCGCTTTGCCGCGCTTCGCCATTGCCATAAAGTTCTGAAACTCTTTGGCGCGGATGTCGCCATAAAACTGCCAGAAGTCTTCTTTCTGATACGCAAATGGCCGCACCGCGCCGGAGATGATTTCCAGTTGCACCGCCACGCCGGGGCAAAGCTGGGCATAACGGTCGAAATACTTCTGCCAATCCACCTGGCCTTCGCCCATCGCGGTCCAGCCGGCGTTTGCACCTTCGGGCGTTTCCCAGATCATCGAATCACGGATTCCGGTGGTCGCGGCATACGGCCCCAGAATTTCCAGATTGCGCACCGGATCTTCCAGCGTCCAGGTGGCGTTGCCGGAATCGAGCGTCGCGCCGACATATTCACGCCCGCAGTCTTCGATCAGATTGGCCAGTTGCCACGCCTGCATATCGCCCGCGTGATTTTCGATGGCGATTTTGACGCCTGCATCCATCGCCTGAGAGCGGACGGCTTTGCAAACCTTGATCGTGTCTTTCCAGCGCGCGGGTAAACCGCCGGGCAATTTGCGGTCGTCCGCCGTGCCCTGATAACAGCGAGCGACTTTGGAGCCGAGTGTTTTCGCCACGCGAATGGTCAGCAGCAAATGTTCTTCCGCCGAACCGAATCGCGGGCTGAAGGATTTGGCCGACGGGCAGATGCTGCCCGTGCCGGCCTGGATTTCAATGCCCAGATCGTCAGCTTTCTTCCTGATGTCCTTCAGGTACTTTTCGTCGTGGCTTTCGTACACGTCCAGATCGGAAAACAGCACGGTGTCCACTTTCACCTTCGCGGCGTACTCCAGCAGTTGCGGCGCTTTCCAGCCGAAAGCGCGGATCGAAAAGTTGTCGAAGCCGAGTTTGATATTGCGGGGTTTAACTTGAACGTTGGCGAGCGCGGGTATTCCAACGGCTGCCGTGGCGGTCGCAGCAGCCAGCGATTGCATGAATTGACGGCGTAAGTTCATTTCATTGCTTCCTGATTGAGTTGAATTTGTGAATTGATGTTTCGTCGCGGAGCTGCGTTTATGACACGGGAAGTAGACAAAAGGCAATTCGTTTGTCTGCTGTTTTGGCCTGCTTTCCCGGTTTGTGATAAACATTCGGCCATGCCTGAACTCCCTGAAGTCGAAATGGTCGCGCGTCATTTACGCGCGTTGATTGCCGGACGAACTTTCATCAAAGCCCAACTGCTCCGGCCTGGCCTTGCGCCGGAAACGTCGCCGCGCCAGTTTGCCGCCTGGCTGAAAAACGCACGCGTCGAAGAAGTCACGCGGCGCGGCAAACACATCCTGGCGCATCTATCGAATGGGCGAACCTGGATCACGCATCTGCGGATGACCGGGCGATTTGTGTATGGCGGCCTCGATCTTGAACCTCCGCCGCACACGCACGCGGCGTTCTGGATGGACAATGCTCAGAAGCTGCTTTTCGCCGACCAGCGGCATTTTGGCTTGATGATGGTGGTTGGGCGCGGCGAACTGGAAAATGTCGCGCATCTGAGCAAGCTTGCGCCGGAACCGTTCGGCGCGGCATTCACAGCCAGCTACCTGTTTGAAACGCTGAAGCGCAGCAAACAGGCGATCAAACTCTTTCTGCTGGATCAAACGAAGGTTGTTGGTCTTGGCAACATTTACGCCGCCGAAGCGCTGCACCGCGCGAGGGTCAATCCGCAGCTTCCGGCCAACAAGCTGTCGAAGCCGCGCACGGAAATCTTGTATCGGGAAATCGTCAGCGTCTTGAACGAAGCCATCGAAGCGGGCAGCACGCTTGAAACCGATCCGCGCGAAGTCTATGGCCGGTATGGCGACGGCGCGTATGAGGACAGTTGGCGGGTGTACGAACGCGAAGGCTTGGCGTGTTTGACCTGCGCTGCGGCGATTCGCCGCCTGGCGCAGGGCGGGCGGTCCACTTACTTTTGCCCGCGCTGCCAGCGGCGTTGAACTTCAAGGCTTCACGGCATAACGAAGCAACAACACGCCGTTGTCATAAATCTTGCTGCTGGTCAGTTCCAGTTCGATGTTCCTGCCAATGCTGGAAAACAGCGAAAGTCCCGAACCGAACAGCACCGGATTTACTTTCAGAATGACTTCGTCAATCAGGTTTTCGGCAAACAGCATCGTCGCCAGATTCGTGCCGCCGCACAGGTAAATTCCCTTGCCCGGCTCGTTCTTCAGCCGGTTGACCAATTCCAGAATATTCTCCGAAACCAGTTCGACATTGGCGTTCGGGCTTTCCGTCATTGTGCGGGAAAATACGTATTGTTTCAGCCACGGATACGGATTCGTGACGCCGTACTGAAAACCGAACTCATAAGTTTTCCGGCCCATCAGCACGACATCAAACCAGTCTTTCAGCGATTCCAGATAATCGGGGATGTGCTGGCCGCTTTCCAGAAAACCACCGACGGAACCGTCATCGTGGGCGATAAACCCGTCTACGGTGGTGGCCACGTAATAGGAAAGTTTTCGCATAAAGAATCTTCTCTTCAGAAAACGTGGGACAGACTTTAGTCTGTCCACAGTGGCGACAGACTAAAGTCTGTCCCACGTTTTCATTGTTTCAGGGCGTCACCTGCGACATGCGCGACACCTTTGCTGCCTTAATTCAGGTGCCTCACCGGTACCAACAGACGATCGAATACCTTTCGCCATGCGTCACGGGAATTACTTCGTGCGTGGTTTCGGGGCGGAACGCGATCATCGTACCCACTTCGCCGCGCAGGTGAATGTTGCGATCTCCGCCCGATGCGTAAAGGATCAGAGAGCCTCCGCAATAGTCGCCGGAGTCGGGAACGTCAGACTGATTGCTCAGGAAAATGACCACCGAAATGCGGCGGATTCTTTCGCGGTCGAATCGCAGCAAGCCTGTGTTCCCATCCTGGTGCGCCACGAAAAAGTCGCCCACGCCGTACCGTAGAAACTGCGGGTCTTCGCATTCGCTGAGACTGACCTGGAAGTATTCTTCAATCGCTTGTTTCCCCTCCAGCAGCCGCCGCTTGATGAACGCTTCCATTTCGGGCGACGGCGCGATCCGCGTGGTTTTGCGCACTCTGTCGTTAATGCTGCCTGTCGCGGCATCGCTGTAAACCGTCGCCGGACTGCTCTGGGCGGAGCGCATTTCAGTCAGAATCCATTCGCAGGTTTGCGCGTCGAAGAAATTTCTGGCCAGGAACAGGTTGGGGAGCGTGTTTGTCTCAGTGGTCGTCATAACAGTGGAGTGGACACTACTTCCTGCTCAGGCTTCAGCAAACTGAACGTCGAATGTTTTGGCCTTGGGTTCAACGAAACGGACGAGCTTTTCGCCCTCTTCAGCCAGCGCGGTGCGATCTTTTTTCGTCAGCTTGTCGAACGGCGTGATGACCAGCGCTGCCGCTGTCTTGGTCTTTTCGACCTTCCACGCGCCGCGCACGAAGCCGTCCACCAGAATGGTCGCCGCGACGCGCAAGCCCGGCAGATACACCCGCGAGCGATATTCATCCGCCACCACGCGGGTGCGGTTGCTGTGCGAAAGCAGCAGGTTGTCATACTCCGGCAGAAATCGCACCGGTGCGGGAACGTCTTCGGCGGGCAGCGGCGTGTCCGGCAGGTCGAAGAGTTCCAGCCGCCCTTCGCCGCGATAAGTTTGCAGTTCAGGCCGCAGGGTTTCAAACGTGTCTTTTAGCTTCATTCCCAGCCAGGTCTGCGCATCTGTCACGGACGCCGGACCAAATGCGGCCAGATAGCGTTTGACCAGTTCCGGCAAGTTGTCTTTCGCGGAAATCTTCCGGCCAATCCAGGTTTCGGCCAGCGTGAATTCGGGCTTGCTGGAATAACTCCATCCGGTCGGAATCGGCACCTGCACCAACGGAATGTGAGTCCGCACGGAATACCGTAACGGCCCCGCTTCAACGCCGGGCATCAGTGCCGTCACCATTTCCGTAATTTCGGCGAAAGTGCGCGGCTTTTCGGCGATGAACTTGCGCGCTGCCGCAAGCAGCTTTTCCAAATCGAATTCCGCGCCGAATTGTTTGGTGATGGCGCTTGCGCCCGCTTCCAGCAGGGGACGCATCGTGGTGCGAAACCTGACGTAATCTTCCGCCGAGAACAAATGCAGCGTCCCGCGCATCAAAGTGGCTTTGACGATTTTCCGGCTTTCGATTTCGCCGGCAAGGTTTTCGCGCTTGAAGCCTTCGAGCCGCGTCCACAAACCGACGTAAGGCGCGGAAGCAAGCTGCGCTTGTAAACCCACCAGTCGTTCAATGGCGGCGGAAACGGGTAGCGATTCGCGTTGCAGCAGCATTTGCCGCGCCAGCGTTGCCCGGTTGAGTTCACGCAGTTTGAGAATGCGATTGGCCATGATTTTCTGTGTCCGGGATCAAAGCGATTCAAAGAAAAGTTCGTCGGCGTAACACCAAAGCCAGTCTTCGCCTGGCTCGAAGGATTTCACCAACGGATGTTTGGTTGAATGGTAATGCTTCGTTGCATGTTTGTTCGGCGACGAATCGCAGCAGCCGACGTGGCCGCATGTCAAACACAGCCGCAAATGCAGCCATTGGCCACCATTGCGCAAACAATCTTCACAGCCTTGCGCGCTGGGTGTTACCTCCTGAATCTGAGCCAGATGCGTGCAGGTGTCCTTCATTTTTCCTCCGTTGATTTGGCCGTCGAAAATGTCAACGGCAGGCGCACCTGAAAGCAGGTGTTGCCAGGTTCTGAAGTCACGCGAATTTCGCCGTGATGTCTGCGGACAATGCGGTAAACCGTGTCCAGGCCGAGGCCAGTGCCTTCGCCCTGCGGTTTGGTGGTGAAAAACGGCTCGAAGATGCGGCCTTGAATGTCAGGCGGGATGCCGGGGCCATCGTCGTTGATTTCGACCAGAATGTAGTCAGCCTTGACCGAAGTGCGAATCCATAGGTTGCCCTGGCCATTCATTGCCTCAATCGCGTTGACGATCAGATTGGTCCAGATTTGATTGAGCGCGCCGCCATAGGCGCAAATGCGCGGCATGTCGGCGGCGTATTCGCGCGTGACCGTGACGCCACGCTTCAGTTTGTGGCCCAGGATGACGAGCGTGTTTTCCAGGCCCTGATGCACGTCCACTTCCTGCAAGTCGGCGCGATCCATATAGGAATATTCCTTGATGGCGCGCACCAGGTCGGAGATGCGGGTCATGCTCTGTTCGATTTCCTTGACCAGTTCGCGTGACGACCAGGAAGCTTCCAGCCATTGCAACGCATCGTTCAGCGCCTGCCCTTTCAGGCATCCTGCCAGCTTTTCCAGCTTTTCCTGATGCAATCCTGCGCGGGCAAAGGTCGGCGCGAGTTTCCAACCATCCGTGATTTGATGATCGTCCAGCCAGTTGCTGATTTCATCTTCGCATTCGCTTTCGGCCAGCGGGTCGAGCGCGGGCGCGGCGGTCAAACACTCGGCGGCTTCGTGCTGGAATTTGGTCAGAAAGGAGATTTGCTCGGCGGTTAAGGTTTGATGGCTAAGCGTCAGGCAAAGCGTGTTCAGCGTTTGCAGGCTTTCGCCCAGATGCTGCGCGGCGCGGCGCGCGGCGGCGGCTGGATTGTTCAGTTCGTGCGCCAGCCCGGCGGAAAGCTTGCCCAGCGCCATCAGCTTGTCGTGGCGTTCGTCCGCGCGGGTGATTTCACGAACGCGGTCGCTCAGGGCTTCGACCAGCCGCTGCATCAATGCCGGGAATCGCTGCATGACCTCCGGGTAATGTTTGATGTCCAACCAGTAAACGCGGCTCGGAACCACGGCGCGAATGGTTGCGCCATAATGTGTCATGCGCGAAAACGGCAGCTTGCCGCTGATTCCGCCTCTGGGAATGATGTAAACCTGTCCATCAACGCGGGCGTTCAACTCACCTGCCAGCACAATGATCATACGATCCGCCGGATCGCCTTCGCGCATGTAGACTTCATTTGCGGCCAGCGGCACTTCTTCGCCGTGTTCGATCAGCCAGGTGAAAACTTCGTCTTCCAGACCTTGCAGCGTGGGAATTTCGCGCAGTTCCGCGTTCAAACGTGTTGTGTCTGTTTCGGTCATCAGAGTTTGCTCAGGTATTGGTGAATAAATTGGACGGCGATTGAACCTTCGCCGACGCCCGACGCCACGCGCTTGACTGAGCCGTGCCGCACATCGCCCGCCACGAAAATGCCCGGCGTGCTGGTTTCCAGCAGAAACGGCTCGCGTTCCAGGGGCCAGCCTTTCGGTTTGCGGCCTTCGTGCAGCAGGTCCGGCCCCGAAAGAATGAATCCATATTTGTCGCGTTCCAGTTTTTGGGCCAGCCAATCCGTGTGTGGTTGCGCGCCGATGAAGATGAACAGGGATTTGGTTGGCAGCGTTTCATGCGTTTCCGTTTCCAGGTCGGCCACGACAATCGCTTCCAGGCTGGCATCGCCGTGCGCTTCGACGACGCTGGCGCGGCAGCGCACGATGATATTCGGCGTCGCGGCAATCTGGTCAATCAGGTATTGCGACATCGAGGCGGACAGACTGACGCCCCGCACCAGCATCGTGACCTGGCGGGCGTATTTCGACAGGTGCATCGCCGCCTGTCCCGCTGAATTCGCGCCGCCCACCACATAGACATCCTCGCCGCGGCATGAAATCGCTTCGGTCATTGCCGCGCCGTAATAAACCCCCGCGCCAGCCAGCCGTTCCGTGCCGGGAACATCCAGCTTGCACCACGCGACGCCCGTGGAAATGAGAATGACGTGGCTGCTCAATTCGCTGCCGTCGGCCAGTTTTACAAAGCGATACGAATCCTGACAGCGCAATTCGACGGCTTCCGCCGCCAGCATCTCCACACCGAAGCGCCGCGCCTGCGCCACCGCGCGCCGAGCCAGATCGGCCCCGCTCAAACCGGAAGGGAAACCGAGGTAGTTTTCAATCCGCGAACTGGTGCCGGCCTGTCCGCCGGGCGCCTGCCGTTCGACCATCACGGTGCGCAAACCTTCGGACGCGCCGTACACCGCCGCCGCCAACCCCGCCGGCCCGCCGCCGATGATGATCAAATCGTAAAACTGCTGATCCGCGCTCGTCCGCAGGCCGACCTTCCGTGCAATCTGCGAAGCGTCCGGCGCTTCCAAATGCTCGCCATCGGGGAACAGCACCAGAGGCAACTTACGCTCTGCGCCGCCGTCCAGTAAATGCTTTGCCTCGTCATCGGTCTCAACGTCCAGCCATTGATAAGGCACGTGATTTCCGGCGAGGAAGCTCTTGATTTCCAGTGCCTGCGGAGACCAGCGGTGTCCCAGAACGCGAATCCCCTCGAACGGCGGACGGAACGAGGCCAGCCAGTCGTCCAGCAGATCGTTGAGCACCGGATAGAAATTCTCTTCCGGCGGGTCCCAGGGCTTCATCAGGTAATAATCCACGCGGGCTTTGTTGATTGCGCCGATGGCGGCATCGGTGTCGGCGTAGGCAGTCAGCAAGGCGCGCTTGGCTTCGGGGTAAATTGCGTTGGCCTGTTCGATGAACTCAACGCCGGTCATTTTCGGCATCCGCTGATCCACCAGCATCAGCGCCACCGGGTCGTTGCGCAGTTTCAGTTGCCGCAGAGCGTCCAGGGCCGCCTCGCCCGAACCCGCGCGCAGCACGCGGAAACGGCTGCCATATTCGCGCCGCAAATCGCGCTCGACCGCGCGCAGAACCTCCGGGTCATCATCCACCGCCAGTAAAATGGGTTTTGCCATAACTTCCAATATGCTTTCTTGAGAATTGCCAGTTGCGAAAAGCCGGGAAAGCTTACCAAACATGATGGCGCGCCGTCTTTACTTTCCAGGCCGACTTTCCGCCTGTCATGATGCCTGTAATTCCGAGAGAGGCGAATACCACGATCGTGGTATTCGCAAGTGCCGCCAAAGAGGTAGCAAAAGATCATTCGATCTTGGGATGCTTATCGTGACTCGATCCTGCATAGTGAGTTACGGCAAAAAATGTTTCCTGAAGTTGGCAATCACCGAACCTATAACCGCAAAGAGGAAAGGATCACGAAATGATGAGTGTTTATCTGCTCGCGCTACTGATCGGGATCGTCGCCGGATTGCGCGCCATGACGGCGCCCGCGCTGGTGAGCTGGGCGGCCTATCTTGGCTGGATCAATTTGAACGGGACCTGGCTTGCCTTTCTCGGCAATGCCTGGACGCACTGGATACTGACCCTGCTCGCGCTCGGCGAACTGGTCACGGATCAACTTCCATCCACGCCCAGCCGCAGGGTGCCGGTGCAATTTGGCACGCGCATCCTTACTGGCGGGCTTTCAGGCGCTGCGATTGGCGCTGGCAGCGGCGCGCTGGTTGGCGGACTTCTCGCCGGAATTGCCGGCGCTGTGATCGGCACGCTTGGCGGAAGCGCTTTCCGCGCGCGGCTTGCGGCGGCCTTCGGCAGTGACCGTCCAGCCGCCATTATCGAAGACCTGGTTGCGATCGGCGGCGCACTTTTGATAGGAGTTTCACTGCAATGAAAACCTTCGATGCAATCATCATCGGCGCGGGACAGGCTGGGCCGTCGCTGGCCGGCAAGCTGACCGGCGCGGGAATGACAGTGGCCTTTATTGAGCGAAAGCTGTTCGGCGGAACCTGCGTCAACACCGGCTGTATGCCGACGAAAACTCTGGTTGCCAGCGCGTATGCCGCGCACCTGGCGCGCCGCGCCGCCGATTTTGGAGTCGTGCTGGAAGGCGCAATCCGGGTTGACATGCGCAAGGTGAAAGCGCGCGCCGATACGGTTTCGACCAACGCGCGCACGGGGCTTGAAAAGTATCTGCGCGGGATGAATGGCTGCACCGTCATTGAAGGACACGCTCGTTTCGAAAGTGCCAATACTGTTCGCGTCGGCGAAGAGTTGCTGGCCGCGCCGCGTATTTTCATCAATGTCGGCGGGCGGGCCATCGTGCCGGACTTCCCAGGCATTGACGAAGTTCCTTTCCTGACCAACACCACGATGCTCGCGATGGATCATTTGCCCGAACATCTGGTGGTCGTTGGCGGCAGCTACATCGGCCTGGAGTTTGCCCAGATGTACCGGCGTTTCGGCGCGCAGGTGACCGTCATTGAGAAGGGGCCGCGGCTGGTTGCGCGTGAAGACGAAGACGTTTCGGAAGCCATCCTGGAGATTTTGATTCGCGAAGGCATCACCGTGCGCACCGGCGCTGAATGCATCAGCCTGGCGCCGCATGAAAAAGGCGTGTCCGTCGGCGTGAACTGCGCCACGGGCGAACCTGCTTCGATTGGGTCGCAGGTTTTGCTGGCCGTGGGCCGGCAGCCGAATACCGCCGATCTGGGCTTGGAAAAGGCGGGCGTCGAAACAGATGCGAGAGGCTATATCAAAGTTGACGACAGCCTTGCCACCAGCGTGCCCGGCATCTGGGCGATGGGGGATTGCAATGGACGCGGCGCGTTTACGCACACCGCCTACAACGACTTTGAAATCATTGCCGCCAATCTGCTCCAAGGGGAGCAGCGGCTTGTCAGCGACCGCATCCCGGCGTATGCGCTTTACATTGATCCTCCGCTTGGACGCGCCGGCATGACGGAGCGCGAGGCGCGAGCCAGCGGACGCCCATTACTGATTGGCCGCCGCCCGATGACCCGCGTCGGCCGTGCCGTCGAAAAAGATGAAACCCAGGGCTTCATGAAAGTGATTGTGGATGCGGAAACGCGCCGGATTCTCGGCGCATCCATTCTGGGCACCAGTGGCGACGAGGCCATCCACGGAATCCTGGACATCATGAATGCGGATGTTCCCTGCGACGTGCTGGAACGTGCAGTGCCCATCCATCCGACAGTTTCAGAGCTGATTCCGACCGTGCTGAGCGAACTTCGGCCAGCAGAGGAAAAAGAGACGCAACCTGACAAACGATAATTACACCAAAGACCGGACGGGGCTGCTGTTCATTGATCCCTGCAATGATTTTCTGCCTGATTGCGCACACGCCATTCTGACAACCTCCGAACTGATTGCTGCCCTGCCACGGAATTGAGTGGCAGCGATTCATCCGGAATCGCCATTTCCCGAACCGCATTTGCAAATCCGTCTGGCGTTGACGAAGCCTGGACAGGCTGGAATGATACGCAAACTGAAGACTGACGCTGTCCATCAAGAACGCACCGAATCCATGACAACACATTTGAGACAGGCGGAAAGTGAGCATTCGGAAAATACAGAAATGGCGGAAGCGGAGGAACTTGTTCAATCGTCGCGGTTTCTTGAAGGGAATCTTTCTGCTGCTTGGCACAACGCAGTTGGCCTGTGGATTGATCAATGGGGCATCCGATAAGCCCGGCCTTGCCATCACGTTTGTCCCGCAAGCCGCGCCCGGAGGCCCGGAAAAGCTGGACCTGATTAAAGGCACTGTCACTGCGGCATCCGAACGTCACAGAATCGTAATTTACACTTTCAGTGGTGGTGTCTGGTGGGTTCAACCCATGGTGAACAACCCCTACACGGCGATTGATCGCGAGGGAAATTGGAGCAATCAGATTCATCTCGGCAGTGAATATGCCGCTCTGCTGGCATTGGAAAGCTATAAACCGCCGCCCAAACTGGACAAGCTTCCCGCTGCCGAAGGGCAGGTCGTGGCCCTCACCCGTATGCCGGGGCGTTCCGTGCCGGCTGCCGAAAATGTCACTTTGCAATTTTCCGGCTATGAATGGGAAGTCAGGACAACTGAAAGCAATCGCGGCGGCGGACGGAACCTATTCAGTTCGAAAAACGCCTGGGTGGACAAGGACGGAAAACTTCATTTGCGCATCGCCCAGGAAAACGGGCAATGGACAGTGGCAGAAGTGATGAGCAGGAAAAGTTTTGGCCATGGAACCTATCGCTTTGTGCTGCGGGACACTTCGAAGCTGGATCCGAAAATGGCGATCACGCTGTTCACCTGGCACAAGTCGAATCTGATCGTCAACGACCGGGAAATTGATATTGAAATCAGCCGTTGGGGCAATCCAAAAAATAAAAACAGCCAGTATGTCATCCAGCCGTTTTACCTGCCGGATAAAAGCACCCGCTTTGAATCGCCCGCCGGGATGATCACGCATTCATTTCGCTGGGAACCGAAGCAGGTATTTTTTCGGAGCGTCAAAGGAGATGGAACCAAGACCGTGACTGGCCAGCCTGTTTTTGAACACACGTTCACTTCGGGAATTCCGCCTGATGAAGGCGAGCCCGTATGCATGAATTTCTATCTTTTTGGGGCGACCCCGCCAGCCAGCGGGGCTGGCGCCGAGATCGTCATCGAGAAATTCATCTTTCTTCCATAAAGAGTCAGTAGGGAATCAGGGGCGATGTTCTTCAGTAAAGGGATCACCGATTCAATGGATCAGCTTTTCCTGCTCAAACGGTGGGGTGTCATCGCCCTGTTTCTGGCGCTCACGCTGCCGGTGTGGGCGCTCGACCCGCACCGGGCCATCACTCAATACCGCCACGACTATTGGCGCGTGGAAAACGGCCTGCCGCAAAATTCCGTTTATGCCATCGCGCAAACACCGGATGGGTATTTATGGCTGGGGACTTCCGCCGGGCTGGTTCGCTTTGACGGGATACGGTTTACGACCTTCGACAACGCCAATACCAGCGCCATCAAACGAAATACCATTTCGCGGCTGTACGCGGATCGGGAGGGAAATCTGTGGATAGACACGCTCAGCGGCGGAGTCCTGCGCTATCAAAACGGACAATTTCATTCGGTCACGGAAGAGCAGGGCTTGCCCGAAGGGGCCGTCACGGCCTGGTGCGAAGATCGGAACGGCGTTTTCTGGATTGCCACGCTGACCTATGCCGGGCTGATGCAGTGGCGCGATAATAAGTTTATCCAGACGCTGCCCATTGAAAGAATGCCGCGCTCACCGATTCTGGCCATGACTTTTGATCTCCAGGGAACGTTGTGGCTCGGCACGCGGGATGCCGGTTTGCTGCGATTTGAAGGAGATCGTTTGACGGCATTTCGAACGAAAGCGGGCAATACGCTGAAACAGGGACCGCTGGAAGGCTTGCCCGACGACAAGGTGAACAGTCTTTACGCGGATCGAAGCGGTGATTTATGGATCGGCACGGACACAGGCATCTGCAAATGGAGCCAGGGCAAAATTACGCGAGACGGAGTTCCAGCCAGTCTGCAAAACGGACGGATTTCCGCGCTGAACGCGGATCGCGACGGCAATCTCTGGGTGGGCGTTTCCGGCGCGGGGCTGTATCGTCTTTGCGACGGGCGGGCCAGCGCATTTACCGTAAAAAACGGTTTGACCAGCAACACGGTCACGTCCTTCCTGGAAGGGGGCGAAGGAGCTTTATGGGTCGGAACAACCGTTGGATTGAATCGCTTCCGGGACGGCGTTTTCACCACGTTCACCACCGCCGAAGGGCTGCCGACGGATGACGCAGGCTCAATTGCGGTAGACGCGAAACGTGGATTGTGGCTCGCTCCGTCAAGCGGCGGTTTGTACCGGTATCAGGATGGCGTCTACAAAACCTATGGTAGGGATGGACTGGACAATGACCGGGTCTACAGCATCGCCAACAGCCGCATGGGCGGACTCTGGCTGGGCAGGCAAACGGGCGGGCTGACCTGGCTCGATCCCGACGATCCCGGAAAAAGCCGCACCTACACCGAACGCGACGGCCTGCCGCAAAACAACATTTTCACGGTTTACGAAGACCGGGCTGGGGATGTCTGGGCCGGCACTGTCGCCGGCGCGCTCTGCCGTCTGCGGGACGGAAAGTTCACCACTTATTCAACCCGGCAGGGATTCTCGGCGGATGTGATCAACTTTATTGGGCAGGACCAGACAGGCAATCTACTGATCGGATCGAACCGGGGATTGATACGCCAGGCTGACGGGGTTTTCACGACCTACACCACGAAAGATGGACTGGCGGCGGATGATGTGAAGTGTTTCCACGAAGATTCGAGCCGGGCCATCTGGATCGGAACGGGCGCGGGCCTGACGCGTTTTCGCGATGGGCGGTTCGCTTCCGTGCGCGCGAAAGACGGCCTGTTTGATGACGCCATTCTCGGCCTGATTGAAGGCCGGGACGGAAATTTATGGCTTTCAGGCGGGAAGGGCATCTTTCGCGTCAGCCTGCAGGAACTGAATGACGTGGCCGATGGCCGGCGCCGGAACCTGGCGTCGGTGGCGTACAACACCTACGACGGTTTGCGCGGGACGGAACCCGTAGCTGGAAAACCGCTCTCCGTTCGCGACGGAGATGGCCGATTGTGGTTTTCCACCAGCAAAGGCGTGGCGCTTCTTGACCCCGCGCGAATTCCTCATAACTACACGCCACCGTCCATTGACGTTGAAAGCGTGATGGCTGATGGAGAACCCGTGACGATGGAAAACGCGTTCAGTCTCAGGCCGGGTGTCGGAACCATTGAACTCAATTACACCGCCGTGAACCTGCTGATCCCTGAACGCGTGCGATATAAATACAAACTCGAAGGATATGACAGGGAATGGACGTACGCCGGGATCAGACGGATGGCTTCGTATCCGCAGCTTGCGCCAGGAGAGTACCATTTCAGAGTGATTGCCTGTAACAACGACGGAGTTTGGAATGAAGCGGGGGCTGCCTTTTCCTTTCGCATCCGGCCATTTTTTTACCAGACCTATCCTTTCTATGCGCTTTGCGCCGCTTTTATTGGCATTGCCGCCTGGGGATTTCACCGCCTTCGCCTGCAACAGTTGCAAGGGCGGATGCGGGAGCGCTTCGTGCTGGTGCTGGCGGAGCGCACGCGGGTGGCGCGAGAGATTCACGATACCTTGTTGCAGGGGTTCACTGGCATCTCGCTCAAACTCGACGCCGTCGCGCAAAAACTGCCCTGTGAATCGGAAGCGAAGCAGCAACTCGAAACCGTGCTCGAACAGGCGGATCAGGCTTTGACGGAAGCCCGCCGCGCCGTTTGGGACATGCGCTCTCCGCTGGTGGAAGCGCATGGACTGGCCCAGGCGCTGGCCAACTCCGCCCGGCACATCATTGCCGGCACACCAGCGCAATTGGAGATTGCCGTGGATGGCGCCGTCCGCGATCTGCCGCCCGCGGTGGAAGACAACCTGCTGCGCATCTGCCAGGAAGCGGTGACCAACTCCATCCGGCACGGGAGCGCAAAACAGGTGACAGTGGTTCTCAGTTACGAGCGGCGTCAGGTGCGGTTGCGCATCGAGGACGATGGATGCGGATTTGATCCGAACAGCGCTCCGGCCACCAAAAATGGCCACTTCGGCCTGGTCGGTATGCAGGAGCGGGCGAAAAAACTGGGCGGGGAATTGACGTTGAACAGCCGCGTGAACAGCGGCACACAGGTTTGTGCGCTGATCCCCGTCGAATAAGTTCCGGCGACAAGGAACGGATTGGATGAGTAATGATGGCAAACCAGGAAAAGATTCGAATCATGTGCGTGGATGATCACGCGATTGTGCGCGAAGGGCTGAGCGCGATTATCAGCGCACAGCCCGATCTGACAGTGATTGCGGAAGCGGGGAGCGGGGAGGAGGCCATCGAGCTTTACCGGCAGCACCGGCCCGACATTGTGCTGATGGATCTGCGGTTGAAGGGCGCCAGCGGTCTGGACGCCACCATTGCCATTCGCCGGGAGTTTCCGCGGGCCAGAATCATTATGCTGACGACCTATGACGGAGACGAAGACATTTACCGCGCGCTGGATGCCGGCGCGCAGGGCTATTTGCTGAAAGACACCCTGCGCAAGGAATTGATTGAAGTGATCCGCGCCGTCCACGCCGGTCAACGGCGCGTTCCGCCGGCGGTGGCGGCCAAACTGGCCGAACACCTGCCCCGCATGCCGCTCAGCGCGCGCGAAATCGAAATCCTCAAGCTGGTTGCCCAGGGGCTGCGCAACAAGGAAGTCGGCGGCATGCTCGGCATCGCCGAAGACACCGTCAAAGTGCATGTCAAAAATATCTTCGACAAACTCAATGTCAATGACCGCACACAGGCCGTCACCGTCGCGTTGCAGCGCGGAATCATCCATCTGAACTAACCCGAAAGTGGTAGCGAAAAACCACTGCGAATAGGGATTTCAAGCGAATCAAAGCCGGCTATTCTTTACCTGTGAACACAGGCATTCATCAGGCTTCGATAGATCTTGCGCCACCCATACGAATATTGATCGTGGATGATCACACAGCCATGCGGGAAGGGATGCGCGCCATGATCGCCAATCAGCCGGATATGACCGTGGCCGCCGAGGCGGTCAACGGACAGCAAGCCATCGAACTTTACCGCCAGCAGCAGCCCGATGTAACCCTGATGGATTTGTCTCTTCCCATCCTTTCGGGCGTGGAAGCGACGCGGAAAATTCGCGTTGATTTTCCGCTGGCCAGAATCATTGTCGTCACCACCTTTGAAGATGATGCGCTCTTGTTCAGCGCCATTGATGCCGGCGTCGAAGGTTATCTGCTGAAAGACATGCTGCGCAAGGAACTGCTGCCAGCCATCCGCGCTGTACATGGCGGTCAGCGTTATATTCCGGCTGTGATTGCCGCTCGTCTTTCAACCCGTCCTTTCAAACTCTGAGCGGGAGGAAACTCAAACTACCTCGAAATGGGTATGCCATTGTTCCCGTGTTTAGTGATGTGGGAATGGTGCCAGCCTTGTATCCTTGCCGCATCACAATTGATAAATTCCGGCCGCCGCAGTGGCGGCAATCAAGCAACACAAGCATCACGAAACAGGAGGGAGAGCTATGTCCACGGAGACCAAAAAACTCAGCGGGAAAGTCGCGCTCGTCACCGGCGGTTCGCGCAGCATCGGCGCGGCCATAGCAAAGCGGCTGGCGGCGGATGGCGCGGCGGTTGCACTGACCTACAGCGCGTCGCCTGGAAAGGCCGAGGAAGTGGTCCGAGATATTGAAGCCGCAGGCGGCAAGGCGCTGGCCATCCGCGCCGATGCGAGCGATGCCGACGCCGTGAAAGCCGCTGTGGCACAGACCGTGAAAGCCTTTGATCGGCTGGACATTCTGGTGAACAACGCGGGCATCGCCGTGCTGGCTCCGATTGAGGAGTTTTCGATGGAAGATTTTGACCGGCTTGTGGCGATCAACATCAAAGCCGTCTTCGTTGCCTCGCAGGAGGCCGCCCGCTACCTGGGCGAAGGCGGGCGGATCATTATGATTGGCAGTGTCAACAGTGACCTCGTGCCTTTTGTCGGAGGCTCTGTTTACGCCTTGTCCAAGGGGGCCGTGGCTGGATTCACGCGCGGACTGGCCCGCGACCTGGGGCCGCACGGCATCACGGTTAACAACATTCAGCCTGGACCGGTGGATACCGAAATGAATCCGGCAGAAGGCCCCTTTGCCGAAAGCCTGAAAAAGACCCTGGCGATTCCGCGCTACGGTCAAAGCGACGAAATCGCTGGCTTCGTGTCGTATCTTGCCAGCGAAGAAGCCGGCTACATCACTGGCGCGAGCCTGAAGAT
Source organism: Heliomicrobium sp. (assembly GCA_021155085.1). Lineage (GTDB taxonomy): Bacteria > Acidobacteriota > Blastocatellia > RBC074 > RBC074 > RBC074. Next base: position 225,066 of record JAJNQA010000054.1, read on the forward strand.
TGATGGCGGCTTTGCGGCCTGATTCAAAAGCCGAGGCAAAACCAGAAACGGTGTTGAAGGAAAGCATCACCGTTTCAGCAACACTTTTGAGAAAACATCCCTCTTCTGCAATCTGATTATCTTTTTCGCCTGGTCTGGGATTTTGCGGGCTTGATGGTTGAATTGTGCATAAACTTGATTGATTAACTGTGTCTGAGATGAAAGACTTGCAGCCGATGATCGGGAATCTTCAAACAACCCTGCGACGAAGGCTTCATCCTTACCACGCGCCGGTCTGCTTGGCTGTGCCGCCAAGCCGTGGGTATTGACGGCGATGATTCTGGCTTCGAGCATGACGTTCATTGATGGAACAAAGGAGCATAAACATGCCAGCACCCGTGGAATCAAATACGAAACAATCAGCGAATCGTGACCAGGCCTGGAAGGCGCTTGAATCCCACTACGAGCAGACGTCCAAACTGCATCTGCGACAGCTTTTTGCGGAGGATGCGGCACGCGGCGAGCGAATGGCGGTCGAGGCGCTGGGCCTTTATCTGGATTACTCCAAAAATCGCATTACCGATGAAACCCTCGCGCTTCTGATTCAACTGGCTGAAGCCGCCGGTCTGCAATCGCGAATTGACGCGATGTTTCGCGGAGAGAAAATCAATCTGACCGAAAACCGGGCCGTGTTGCATGTGGCCTTGCGCGCGCCGAAAGGTGCATCCATTGTCGTGGATGGAGAAGACGTCGTCCCCAAGGTTCACGCCGTGCTGGACAAAATGGCCGATTTCTCCGACCGCATCCGCAGCGGCGCGTGGAAAGGCCACACGGGAAAACGCATTCGCAACATTGTCAACATCGGGATTGGCGGTTCCGACCTCGGACCGGTCATGGCTTACGAAGCGCTCCGGGCTTACAGTGACCGCGGGCTGACCTTCCGGTTCGTTTCCAACATTGATGGCACGGACTTCGCGGAAGCGGTGCAGGATCTTGACCCGTCAGAAACGCTGTTCATCGTCGCTTCAAAAACCTTCACCACGCTGGAAACAATGACCAATGCCCACACGGCACGCGCCTGGTTGCTTGACGGGCTGGGCGGCGATGAGTCTGCGGTGGCGAAGCACTTCGTCGCGCTTTCGACCAATGCGGCGGAGGTCACGAAATTCGGCATTGATACGGCCAACATGTTCGAGTTCTGGGATTGGGTCGGAGGCCGCTATTCGATGGATTCGGCCATCGGCCTTTCAACGATGGTCGCCATCGGCCCGGAGAACTTCCGTGCCATGCTGGACGGCTTCCATCAGATGGACGAGCATTTCCGTACCACGCCTTTCGAGCGCAACCTGCCGGTGCTGATGGGATTGCTGACGGTTTGGTACAACAACTTTTTCGGCGCGCAAACGGTCGCCATCCTGCCCTACGAACAATATCTGAAGCGGTTTCCGGCCTATTTGCAGCAATTGACGATGGAAAGCAACGGCAAGCAGGTGACGCTGGATGGAACCCCGGTCGCAGGTCAAACCGGCGCGATTTACTGGGGAGAACCTGGAACGAACGGGCAGCATTCGTTCTACCAGTTGATTCATCAGGGAACCAAATTGATTCCCTGCGACTTTATCGCTTTCGCCAAAACACTGAATCCGCTGGGACGGCATCACGATGTGCTGCTGGCGAATTTCTTCGCGCAATCCGAAGCGCTGGCATTCGGGAAAACGCCTGAGCAGGTGAAAGCCGAAGGGACGCCGGATTGGCTGGTGCCGCATCGCAGTTTTGAAGGCAACCGGCCATCAAACACCATTCTGGCGGATCAACTGACCCCGGAAATGCTGGGCAAGCTCGTGGCGCTGTATGAACATTCCGTCTTCACGCAGGGCGCTTTGTGGAACATCGGCTCGTTTGACCAATGGGGCGTTGAACTGGGCAAGGTGCTGGCGCAGCGGATCGTTCCGGAACTCGAAAGTAACGACGAACCTGCGCTGGAGCACGATAGCTCGACAAACGCCCTGATTCGTCGCTACAGGAAGCTCAGGTAAGAGCGCGGCCAGAGAGCGTTCTCAAGAAAAAAGCCATAGGTGGAAGTCTTTGAACGCAAAACTTTCGCCTATGGCTTTTTCAACGTTGGGCTCGATGATCAGGTTGAATAAGTCGGACAATTTCCCGCCGGGCTTTCCATTGGCTCATTCTTCATTGCCGCCACCTTGCCTGAACTTTGTGAAGTAATCAGCGCGACTGAGCCGACAATCACTCCTGCTCCCATCAGCATTTGCGCTGTCAACGATTCGCCCGCAATCGCCCACCCCAGAATGACCGCAATCACGGGGTTGATGTAAGCGTACGTTGCGACCATGGATGGCTGCGCGTTTTTGAGCAGCCAACTGTACGCCGTAAATCCGATCAGCGAACCGAAGACCAGCAAATACGCCAGTCCGAGCCAGGAATGGAGCGAAACGGCGGCAAGCTGGAAATTGGTCCATTCCCCCCGCAATGTTCCGGCCAGCAGCAGCATTGAGCCGCCGGAGATCATTTGCATTCCTGAAGCCAGAATCGGCGATTTCGACGCCGGCGCGCGCACCCCGTAAATCGAACCTGTCGCCCAACAGACCGCCGCTCCGATGACCAGAATCGCGCCCAGCAGTTGATTGCCGGCATTCACGGCATTGCCGCCACTGCTGCCGCCAATCAATAAATACACGCCGGCAAAACCAATCAGCAGACCCAGCGCGACTCTCCAGTTCGGGCGCGTTTCCTTCAGCCAGAGCCAGCTTAACAGCACGATCCACGCCGGTTCCGTGGCGACCAGCAACGCCGCCAGGCTTGACGAGATGTAATGTTCCGCCAGCACCACGCCGCCGGTTCCGCCCAGAAACAGCAAGGTTCCAACCACGAAACTCGCCCGCCATTCCCGGAAAGATGGCTTCTGATAGCCCTTGGAATATCTTCCCACGATGAAAAGCGCCCCACCCGCCACCAGAAACCGCGTTCCGGTCATCACCAGCGGAGGCAGGGTTTCAATCGCATATTTGATTGCGAGATATGTCGAACCCCACAGAATGTAAATCGCCGCAAAAGCCGCGATTAGTAAAACAAGTTTGCGCTTCGGATCAATTTTTGAGATCCCATTCATTTGAATTCTCCCTCCTTCGTTTTTGCCTCCTTCTCCGAGGCTTATTTATGTTTCCCGCCGCGTTTTGTTTTTTCAGTTTTGGGGCCTTCTTCAATCGGCAGAGCAATCGTTTCCTTGATCGTTTTCAACACGACGGTTGTCCGCGTGGAAATAATTTCCGGGATGGGCTTCAATTTTTCGCGCAGCAGTTTCCCAAGTTCTTCCGTGTTTTTTGCGCGAACCTTGAGCAAATAGCAGTCTTCGCCAGCCACATCGTGAACTTCCAAAACTTCCGGGATTGCCGCCAGACTCTGGTCAATTGTTCCGCAGGACTGTGTTCGCACGAAAACAAACGCCGTTAAGCCATATCCCACTTGCGCCGCATCCACCTCTGTCAGGTACCCCCGGATGATGCCGCGCTCTTCCAGCTTTCGCACCCGCTCCAACACCGCGGATGGCGCAAGCCCGACTTGCCGTGCAATCTCGACATTCGAAATACGCGCGTCATTCTGGATAATATTTAGGATTTGCAGGTCTGTGCTGTCAATCATTCGTCATTCTTCCTTAAATCGAGAATATTATGTGGAATGTTGAATTGTCAAAAGAATTTTCGTTTGCTGTAAGAAACCTTGGAAATAAGGCTGAGTAGTGATACGGGCGCGAAATCAGCATCGCCGGTCATTCTCAATACCACGATGGTGGTATTTCCGACTGCGACCAAGGTGGTAGCAAATGAACACTCCATCTCGTGATGTTTTCGTTGTGCCGATCACGCATACTGTCAGAACCGTGCTGGCGATGACGGCGGTGATGGAATGAAATCAGTGAATGGCCGCACGGTGCAAGACGGGAGCGCGGGCAACGATCGAGGTTGGCGTGACTCATTGCAATGATCGGTTGAAGGAACACGGTAAAACAAGAAGGAGACTTTGAAATGCCATACATCAGTGTTGGGAAAGAAAATTCCGGTGACATACAGCTTTATTACAAGGACTGGGGCAGCGGACAACCCGTGGTTTTCAGCCATGGGTGGCCATTGAGCGCGGATGCCTGGGACGATCAGATGTATTTTCTGGCTTCCAACGGTTATCGCTGCATCGCTCATGACCGGCGCGGTCATGGACGGTCGAGCCAGCCCTGGGGCGGCAACGACATGGACACTTATGCGGATGATCTGGCGAAGCTGGTCGAAGCGCTTGACCTGAAGGATGCGATCCATGTTGGCCATTCAACAGGCGGCGGCGAGGTGACACGCTACATTGGCCGCCACGGCACGAAACGCGTCGCCAAGGCTGTGCTGATTGGCGCGATTCCGCCGCTGATGCTGAAAACCGAGGCCAATCCCGGCGGATTGCCGATGGAAGTTTTCGACGGCATCCGCGCCGGGGTTCTGGCCGACCGCTCACAATTCTTCAAAGACTTGAGTCTGCCGTTTTACGGCTACAATCGACCGGGGGCAAAAGAATCACAAGGCGTTCGAGATTCCTTCTGGCTGCAGGGGATGATGGCGGGGCACAAGAATGCACACGACTGCATCAAGGTGTTTTCCGAAACGGATCATACGGAAGACTTGAAAAAGTTTGATGTGCCAACCCTTTTTATTCATGGCGACGATGATCAGATTGTGCCGATCGGAGCAGCGGCACTGCTCGCGTCAAAAATCGTCAAAAACTCCACGCTGAAAATTTATCCGGGCGGGGCACACGGCCTGACTGTGACTCAAAAGAATGAGGTCAACGCGGATTTGCTCGCGTTCCTGAAAGAATAAGGGGCAACTGGCTGATGATTGGCCGTGGAAGGTCGGTCTTTTCTGAAATTCATCAAGCGTTGGCGGAAAGTGAAGCCTTTTGAATCGCAGTGGGAGAAAGCGAAGTGATCGATGCGTTGATCGGGATTCGAATTTCAACCGTGGTGCCGCTGCCGGATTCGCTGTGAAAATCGAGCGCCGCTGCTTGGCCGAAAAAGCATTCCAATCTGCGCTCCACGTTCGAAAGGCCGACGCCGCGCAGGCGGCCATTTTCAAAAGCGGCGTCACTTACGCCAACGCCAGTATCGCGAATTGAAATACACAACTCTTCGCCGGGATGGAGAGCTGATTTCTTCAACCAGGCGGACAGGATCAAATCGCCGCCGGACTTGCTTGGAGCGATGCCGTGTTTGATGGCATTTTCGACCAGCGGCTGGACGATCAGTGGCGGGATGCGCAGGTTGCGTAAATCCGGCGAAACTTCGATTTTCACGCGGAGCCGCTCTTCAAAACGTGCGCGCTCGATGGCCAGATAGGAGGCAATCAAATCCATTTCTTCGCCGAGCGTCGCCAATTCTCCGCCTGGCGCACGCAGCACGGCGCGCAGCAGGCCGGTCAACTGCATCATTGTTTCCAGCGCGCGTTCCGGCGCGGTTTGAATCAAGTAGCTGATGGTCGTTAGCGCATTGAAAAGGAAATGCGGATTGAGTTGGGCGCGGAGGGCGCGCAATTCGGCTTCGGTCGCCAGCTTGCCGATTTCCTGTTCGCGCAAGTTTCGTGCGCAGCGTTCGTGCGTGACGCGCGCGGCATCAATGCGCCGTGCCAGCATGAGCGAAACGGATTCAAGCATGGCCACATCATCTGACAATAATTGACGGCCGGCGGAAAGCTCGCCGATGATTAGTGAATAGCGCGGCTGTTCGTGCGTTGGAATCAGGACGGTTGCTGCGGGAAGGCGCAGCCGACCCGTTCGGCGCCGTGTTTCCCAACTCGTTTCGCTGTCCTGCTTGGCGATGCGCACGAACTGGCTGGGCAAAAGGAATTCGGGATTGGCTCCATCACCACCGGAAGCGGCGATTGAGCCAGCGAAGTTTTCTTCACTCAATTGCCAATGAATCTCCCTGGCAGTCAGCGCGGGAGCGAGTCGCAGGCAAACTCGATCCAGAATTTCCAGTGCATCTTCACTCGACGCAGCGACTCTGGCCAGTTCGTCCAATAATTTCTGGTAATCCGCCCGTCGCAAAACGATGGCATCAACGAACCAGACGGTCCAACGGCGGAGATAGGGATAAACGAGCGCCGTTCCCAGCCACAAGCCAAATAAGGCGCCAACCGCCACAGGAGCCAGGTCCCCCTTCGCATCACGCACTCGCAACAGAGGCGCCGCAACGACGACATAAAGTCCAAACACCAAAGCCACAAGCGCCACAAGCGCCAATGCGCGCTTCAGGAAAATATCCGCCAGCGCAAAGCGGTAATCCTGATAAAGCATGGCCAGCACCAGGGGCAGAGACGCGTGATGGCCGATCAGTTCAATAAACCACGGTGCGTCTCCGCTCGTGTGGCTGCTCAAGTGCAAGGCCGACACGGCGAAGACCGCCAGCGCCACAACCCATAACGCACGCTTCCAAACTGAAGAACGCCGGGCATAGATCAATAGCGCAATGGTCAGCGCACTGAAGCCGAAGGTCAGCGCACGCAAAGCCACCGGTGATGGGGTCTCGTGGTTGGTCGCCGCAGCGGAAAAATGCAATACACTGGCGGCCACGCTGAGTGCATACGCAGAAGCTGTGATCAATTGCGCGATGCGTCGGCGCGCCAGTCCTGCTTCAGTTCGCAAGACTGAATGCACGACCACTGCCGGTAAAAATCCCAGTGCGGTGAAGACCGCAGCATCGAACCAGGGGGATAGCCTCGCGATGTCCCAATCGCGCGCGCCATAGATTACCAGCGCCCCCAGATTCCAAAGCAAGCCAAGTAACGCGGTCACCAGAAGCAACTGTTCATCTGAAATCGCCGAGCGTTGGCCCGAAGCAGGCAATGCCGTAGGGGTGACGGATCGCACGACCATGACCAGCAACATGGCGTACAACGTCGCGCCAGTGATGAAGCCCAACAGGTTTACAAGCGCCGCAATATGTTGCGATTCCATGATTGATTGCTCCTTTCGAGATGGTCAGCATCGTTTCGGCTACTGAAGAATACTGCATTGGTGGAACGTGATCTAGCAAACCCGCTTTGATGAAGTCAGGGAATACGTAAATGAGCAATAGACTGAGGCCAATCCCTGGTTTATGACCTGGGTAACAAGGAAACAGCCACTGGGCGCAAAGAATTTGCTTTTGCGCCCAGTGGCTGTTCGAAAGCTCAAATTGGCGATCTGAAATTACCTGTTGCTGAGCACTTTTACACGCGCGACGAAGGCGCCATTGTTGTCCTTCAGGTTACCTTCATTGACGCTCAGGAAAAGAATCCCATTGTGTTTGGCGACGAACTCGGTTGATTGTCCAACAACGATGAAATCGTTATTGTCGTCGCCAATGACTGCAATCAATGCGCCTGTGGGTTGGTCCGCCATCAATTTGTCTTTATCGGCGAGACTCAATCCATCCGGTCCAGTTCGGTGGTTGTCGCCTAGGTCTACTTCGCCGATAGCGCTGATGACAATGCGCTGGCCTCGCTGTACGCGTATCTCTGAACTTGTCCAATCTGCTCCTGCCGCCACACTGACAGTCTTTTCCGCAATGGTTGCGATTACCCCAGTCTCACTGTCGTTCGATGATATGCCGCCTGCGCCGGAAACTGGAGCCGCAATTGCAGCATCTCTGTTATCAGCTAATGGTTTATCCGCGGGAAGAATTGTGGCATCACGAGAGATATCTGTTGAAGGAACAGACACTCCGCTGCGATTGGTAATTGCTCCGCCAGCCATTGCATCGGCACCATCGAATTCCACGCTTTCGATCTCTTCTACGGAGAGAACGTGTTGCGACGGTTTGCCGCCAATGTAGACAAGAACCGTGAATTTGCCCTGACCGTAGGAAACGACTTTGCCTTTGAGTACAGTGCCATCGCGAAGCCTGACTGTATCGGCCATAGCCGCTGTCACAAGCACGGAAAGCGCGACCAGGCAAAAGAACAGACTGAGAAGCGTTTTACAGAATTTCACACCTACCTCCCTGTGGCGAGATTGAACTTTGATATGCAAGGGGTTGCCAGCAGCTAGCTTATCACAAATCCCCTCTGCTGCCATCGAACCAGGATAAAGATTAGGGCCGATTGTTGATTCCGGTCAACTATTCAATTTAAACGCGCGCCACCAAAATGCAAAAAGTTTATGAACGAAAGTTAAAGGATTCTTGACTAGCAAGCGGCTGACGAATATACTCTATCTCGTCCTACAAGTTTCGTTCATAGAAACTGATCCTGGAAACAGCATTCGCTGGTGAAATTAGTTCAGAAGACAATTTAAGTGTTCTGTTGGGCCAATGATCGGCTCATTTGTCATCAATGCTATTTAGTTCTCATTTATAAGCTATTATTGTTTGCTGGCTCCTTTCGGTTTCTGACGTTTACCTCCCTCCTTCTCCTGCTTGATTCCCACGGTACGACGTTTCGTATCGTGGGATTTTTTATTTTGCAAAACAATTCAGAGAGACGAAGGGGGAAGCTTCTTCCCTCGTCTCCCCAGTCATTTTGTTGTAAATACGCTGTTTATGGTTTAGATGTATCGCTGGATTTTTTATCTGCTTCAGTCTCCTCAATTTTGGGAACACGATACCCTAGACGCGCTCTCACGATCAGATCAGGATTGGAGACCTCCACAGTGATTGAGCGGTATTTGCCATCACGCTGCTCATTACTCGAAACATATGTCAACGTGTATTGATGGCGTAGTTCCTCGGCGATACGTTGAAACGCATAGGACGTGTTTTCTATGTTTTCGGCTCGCAGGTAAAGCGCTCCAGATTGGGCCGCTAAACTTCGCAGGAAGTCTGATGCGACTAAATAGCGGTCTCGAAGAGGAGCCTGATGGTATGAATTTGCTTGTAATTGATCACGCCAGGTGCCTGCCGTATTGGTGAATTTCTTGATAAATGAACTAGAAGGTTTATTGGGCAGGAAAAGCGGTTTCGTGAGCGACCCGCCATCGTTCCGAGTTTCATACTGAATCGCATAGCTGATGATGCCTGTGGCGGCGACCAAGTCCAATGCACTTTCAAAACTGCCTTTTTTACTTGCGGTGTCCACCCCATCCGTCAAGACGACAATTGCTTTACGTCCCTGAATTGGAACCATCTTTTCCGTGATGGTTCGGTAGATCGCATCATAAAGGCTGGTCAAGTAGCTGCTTTTCACTGACTTCACTGCCCGTTCCAGTTCACTGCGATCACTGGTGAAATCTCCGATGAAACGTACCTGCTCATCAAAAGTCACGATCATTACACGATCATTCGGTTGAAGCTGCTTGACAAATGACAGGGCGGCTTTCCGAATGGCGTTCAGTTTATTTTGCGTGCTGCGGCTCGTATCTATCAGCAATGCGACGTTAAAGGGCGCTTCAGTGGAGGAAAAATCTTCGACCTTTTGCCTGACGCCGTCTTCGCGCACGATGAAGTCGCCGCGATTTAGTCCAGTGACAAAACGTCCGACACGATCAGTCACAATCACTGGAACATTGACCAGGGTGGTGGGAATTTTGATCGTTTGTTGCGGGTCTTGTGATGGAGGATTCGTGGGTTGGCCGAAAGCCGTCAAGCCGATGATTGATGAAATCAAAAGCGTAAGAATCCCAGGCTTTATTCGTAATATCGCGGTCAGATAATTCATAAGCTCAATCCTTGATGTCAGGAGGAATTCTACTTGAGCAATTGGTGGGAATCAAAACCGATCAATGGCCAGAATGAAAACTAGAGCCTAAAATAAAATTACGGAAGATAAGGCTGCTTTCCTCTCCCGTAATTTTGAATCTCGGCATAATTATTTAGCTCATGTGCTGAACCAAACTTATCGCGGCAATCTCCTGACCTGCCTGAGTGTCCAAGTCGCGCTTTATTGCATCGAGAATGCCGTTGATGAATTGTGTAGACTCGCCGGTCGAAAACCTTCGTGCAATTTCCAATGCCTCATTGATTGCGACAGTCCGAGGCGTATTGGGTTGATGGAGAAATTCAAAGACGGCCATGCGTAAAAGATTGCGATCTACCACGGCCATACGTGGGATTCGCCAATGTTCCGTGCGGAGGCGGATTCGCTCATCGATCTCTTCTAGATTCAGGATTGTCCCCATCGCCAGTTCGTTGGCAAAGCCCCGAACTTCTTCCGAGGCCTCTGCAAGCTCCCCCCAAAAAGTTTCCAACAATTCTTCGACTGACGGGCGAGTCACGTCGTATGAGAAAAGCATTTGTAGCGCGCATTCGCGCGCTCTACGCCGAGCACCCATAATTTTCTGATGTGTTACCGTAAGAGTTCCTGAGTTAATGAAGAAAGTTTGGGGGACGTCTCGAATGCTTGATCAATCCGTGAAGTCAGTTCAAGCAGACCACTTCGCTTCACAGCTCTTTTAACAGGTTGGCCATTTCCACGGCTGCCATGGCCGCTTCAAAGCCCTTATTTCCTGCTTTCACGCCCGCTCGATTGATTGCTTGCTCAACCGTATCAGCCGTGATGATGCCATAAGCAATTGGCACGCCTGTCTCCATTGAAGCAGAGGCCATGCCTTTGGTTACTTCCGCAGCGACATAATCGAAATGGGGGGTTTCACCACGGATCACTGCTCCCACGCAAATAATCGCATCGTATCGTCCACTGGCTGCCAATTTCTTGGCTGCGAGAGGAATTTCAAACGAGCCAGGCACGCGAACAAGGGTGAGGTCATTTTCACGTGCGCCCAGTCTGACCAACGCATCCTGTGCTCCACCAACTAGACGACTAACAATCAAGTCGTTCCAACGACTGGCGACAATTGCTAAACGCAGTCCATCTGCCCGTAACACTCCTTCGATGACATGGCCCGTAGGGAAATCTTTCATGATTATTCACGCCCAAGTATAGTGAGCCACCTGGATGCGGTCAAGCAAAGGCTAGGTTGCCCAAGTCTTTTGTACACTCGTTTTTCACCAATAATAACGTTGTGGCATTGCTTCAAGATTCGTGAGTCGGAGCAGGTTCCCGATGACATCAAAGCTGCGGGGTTAGGGCTGTTGAATGACTGCTGATAATTTGTCTGATGATTTATAAAACCAATGCATTCGCTGAATGCGAGGCCCGCCAATCCGGTTCCACTTCAGCCGTACAAACCGTCCTTCCAATTTGAAATCCTGAGATTTCAATCGCTCATACCCGACAGCTTCAAAATCTTCGGCTCGCAACCGGTGCCATTTGGGTCCAGTCTCGTCATCCCACAATACTAACGTGCCAGCCGGTGACTGACGGAGCAATTCAAGGTTATCATTGCGGTTCGCTGTAAACGAAGGCTTTTCCCAGGGATCGCGGTCGAACAGAATTCGCGCATATGCCTGACTGCAAATCAGCCTGGAAATTTGTCTGGAACCTGGCTTGAAAAGCTCTGAATGGTAGGAACTCAGCCAGGCATGCATTGCTTCGATTCCCCAAGCATCACGCGTGAATCGCACAGCGTCCACGTAAACAAAACAAGTCAGGGCCGATAGTAAAAGCGCGGAAGCGCTGATGCTGCGCAGGTAACAAACACTCCTCGATTCACACCGATCTACCAGATGATTCCATCCTGCCAGCGTGATCAATGCCGTTACCGGTGAAACGCAAACGAAGTAGCGGGCATAACCAGCCGAGCCAAACCACCCGCCTGCGAACATTATTGAATGAAGCACAAACAAGGTCAGAAATGCCGAAGTGCCGCAGAGAAACTCGCGACGTTTGATCAACTTCCACAAACCAACTAGAAACGGGATGATGAGCGGCACACCGGCAATCAAAGGCAGTTGCACCACATACCACCAGATCGGTCCGGTTCCGTTCGCCTGCCCGCCTGCCTGCCAATCCGATGGCCAGTTGTGTATGATCCAGAGCCGGTCACCAGTCAGCCAATATGCCGCCAGCCACCAGACAACCATGCCGCTGGCAAGCAGTAGGGTTTGCTGACAGGCTTGGAGAATCGCCTTCAGGCGGTACGCGGAATTGAGATTTGAGGATTGAGATTTGAGGTTCTGGCCTGAAGAAATCGCTCCAGACAAAATCCAGATTCCCCACAGCACGCCAACGAAAAAACCTTCCGGCCTGACCAGAATCAGAGAAGACGCTACCAGCATCCCGGACTTGATGCGTCCGCTCAAATGAAATCGTAATGCGACGGCAAAGAACAGGGCGAAGAGCGTTTCAGTCATGACCACCGAGCTCAACGTAAAAAAGGCAGGTTGCAAGAACAGCAGTGGCATTGCCAACGTAGAATGTCGAAACCCAAGCCGTTTTGCGAGTTGGAAGGTTTGCCAGCACGTTGCCAAACTGATGAGGACGGTGAACAGTTTAGCTGCCGGATAGCCAAGTTGCGCTGGAAAATAGTAGACCAGCGTAAAGAGCGGTCGCGCCCAAACACTGACGAAATAAACCGGATGCTGCCCAGCCCAGCGAGCGAAAAGAAAATGATAGGCAGAATCCTGTTGTTCGGCATCCTGGTACAGCAGAACCAGCGCCACTCCAATTACTACAAAGACAACAAGCCAGAGATGCGCGTTGAAATGCTGTCCGGCAAGCTTCAATTTATCGAATGAACTTGCTGCAGCAGATTCCCGGCAAACCTCAGGTTGCCGGAGATTTTCAGTGCTTTGAGGCATGGAGGGCGGAATTACGGTTAGTCCAGACAAAGTAAAAGGGCAAAAACCAAAATCACCAGTGAAGTCATTTTTGATTTTTGCCCCGTGGCTTTACCGCTTGTAAGCTTCGGCTTATGCGTAAGAATGCAAGCCGGGCAGAATGTAGCTGACGCCTAGATAGGTGAAAATCACCAGCAGGAAGCCCAGCAGCGCGAAATAAACGCTGCGGCGGCCGGCCCAGCCATGCGAGATGCGTGAGTGCAGATAGCCTCCATATGAGAACCAGGCCACCAGCGCGCCGGTTTCCTTTGCATCCCATCCCCAATAGCGGCCCCAGGATTCATTCGCCCAGACCGCCCCAGTTACCAACAGGATCGCCAAGCCCGCGAAGGCCACGCCGACCAGTTTATAGATCAGGCTGTCAATGCGTTCGAGCGACGGCAGGCTTTCGCGAATTTTTTCCGTTCGGAAGCTGAATAGCGCAATGAAACAGGTCACGACCAGCAACGTGATCAGTGCTGCGATTTCGACCGGATTGGCTTTCACATTCAAAACCAGGGCATCGCGATTCATGGCCAGGAAATTTGAGCCGATGGAGACAAGCTCCTCAACCGATTTTCCAGCAGCATCTCTGCCCATCAAATGTTTGCCGACGGAGTAGGACTGATCGCTGCCAATCAGCGATCCGACCGTGCCCAATGTCTTGATGCGATAGAAGACCAATCCAATCGTTGCCACTTGAGCGATGATTGAACCGCGCAACAGCCAATGACCGAATCCCCGAGCCGCTTCTTTGTTTTTATAAAGATAAAGCGCGAAGCAAATTGCTGCCGCGAAAAGCAGCAGCAGCGACAAGGTGGCAAACACTCCCACTCCGGGCAAGGCCACGCGTGCGCCGCTGTTGCTGAACCCGTTCGCATGTGCGATTCCAGGGTTGAGACGGTAGCTCATTGTGAACGGATCAAGCCCTTTGATCCCGCCCATAAACCAGACGAAAACGTGCGTTCCAATGGTAGCAGCCGCAACTGCCAGCGCCATCGCTTCCATTTTTACGCCGTCTTTGACCAGATACATCACCGCCATCGCAAAGCTGACCAGCGCCACGCCATAGCTCAAGCTGGCAACGCCTACGTGAATTGGGCGCCAATAGCTGTCCAGCACCGGCGGCAGTTGAATGAATTCGCTGCCGATGAAAATCGCCAGCAGCAGGATCAGCGAAATCAGCGGGGTTGAAACCGCGCCGATAAACCGCGAGTTTTCCCGCTGGCTGACCAGCAGTGTCGCAAAGCCCGCGCCGAACGCGAACGCCACCGACAGGTCATACAAATTAGCGTATGGGATATAGCTGAAAAACCACCAGAAATGATATTCGCCGGTGATCTGGTTCGTCATTCGAATCCAATTTTCGCGCTCGCCCGCCGTCACCCAGCGCACCAGCCAGCTCGAAAAATTGAAAAAGAAGCCGAAAGAGAGCGTCCACAATCCCAGCCGCTGCAGAAATCCGATGGGTGCCCATAAATTGGTCAACAGCGAAGATGCCGCGATCAAGTAGCTGAGCACCGCCAGAATAATCAGCGGACCGTCTCCGGGGACAGCTGAAGGACCCAGCTTGATGCGGGCCGCCAACACGAGGAATGCGCCAATCAAGGGGACAAGCGCGGGAAGATAATTGACGATTGAACTACGCCGCTCGCCGGTTGCCGGCGATGCGGCCATCGAAGCATTGAGAGATTTAATTGCCTCAGCCATTACTTACCTCCAGGAGGAAAGAAAAAACAGATAATCAAACAAACTAAGCAGCCGTCCTCGGCTCGCGAATCAGCGCGAGAACTTTTTTCGCGCGGTCTTCAAATCCAAGCCGGTTGCGATTGGCATCGCCGCCAGCGTGAACCTTGCCGTCTTCGATAACGATCCACAGCCGCTGATGCGAAAAAAAGAAGACTCCAATCAACATCAAACAGAGAATCGTGAAACCGACGTACACGATCTTCGCGCCAGGATCGTATTGCACCGAAAGAATGTGTTGCAGCGAAACTTTCTCGAAGTCAGTCAGAACAACCGAAAACGGCGCGGCGTCCAAAAATCTTTCTTTCAAAAATGGCGCGGCGCTGATCTGACCCAGAATCGCCTCATTGAAAGCCCAGGCCGCTCCCTGTTTGCCATCCGGCGTGACGTACAGCAGATGCGCCGCTGGATTGGCATATTCTACTGCGCCATGCTCAATCTTGCCGTCCTGGGTAAATTGCGCCGCCGGGAAAAACTGGTCGTACTTCAACCGCGTGCCATCTGACAATTTGGCCTCGCCATTACGTTTGATCGTTACTTCCTGCGCCGAGCCGCCTGCGGAAGGCGTGATGCGCAATTTGATCTCGCGAGCGCTGTTCATTCCGCTCAACGACGCCTGGAAAAACCGGTAGCCGCGATAATCGAACGGATGGTTCATATGAATTAGCGCATCCGTCGTTTTGCCAGCCTCCGGGTCGTTGATCCGAATTCGAGTCAGCCAGTCGAGCGTGTTGCTGGCGTCCACGCCGCCTTCCTTTTTGATCGGCTTTTGCTGAATGTCCACGCCTTCAATGGTGAAGGGAAGCTGCAATTCCTGCGTGCCGATGGAATGCTGCCCAGTATCTTTATCAATGTTGAAGACCTGCTTGAACATTCGATTGCCGGATTCGTCGGGAGCAACCGGCATGGAGCCGGTAAATCCACGGCTGGTCATAAAACCGCCGAAGAAGATCGTCAGCAGGCCAATGTGAATAATGTAAGCTCCCAGCCGATTCCAGACGCCGCGTTCGGCGAAAATCGTTGTGCGGGTGTCGTCTTCGGTGACGCGGATTTTGAACCGCATCGCGCGGGCCGCCGCTGCTGCCTGCTCAGTCAGTTGCTTGCGATCAAGTCCAGGCAATTCAGCCTTTTCCTTGAATTTCTGCGCCATCGCGAACATCGGCGAAGCCTTCAGCTTTTTCTTCGTCACAAAGCTCCAGGCCGCCGGGAAATGATCAATCGAAGCCAGAATGATGTTCAGGCTCAACACCAGCAGCAGCAGATTGAAATACCAGACATGATATATGTCGAAAAATCCCAACCGCCCGTAGACTGTTTTTTCAGCCGGGGTCAGTTCGGCGTAATAGGCAGGAAATGTTTCCAACTCGATCTGCTGGATCAACATCCCGATCATACATGCGACAATCAGCAAAATCAGTTGCACAACTCCGAATTGAACCGAGCTGAGCAGATTGAGAAAGCGATCAATGAACGATGTTGTTTTGGGAGTTTTTGCCGAAGACTTTTGAGTGGCTTTTTCTGACAAGTGGTTTTCGGCTGGTTCAGCCGCTGCGTCGCCGGCAGCGGCATTGCTGATGGAACCAGCGGAGATTTCCTGCGCGTCGGACAGAGTCGAAGACTTTGAAATTGATGATTGCACAGATGCCATTGCTTGACCTTCGATAATAAATCAAACCGAGATTCGGATTGGACTTTCAGTTGTCAGCTTGTTCGAGACAATTTATCAGGCGGATCGTCGGGGAGTGTAGCAGTTGATTTTCGGTCACGCAACAAGCCGTCGAATCGCCGAATCGCCCCTTTTGATTGTTTGGCCAATCGCTTCAAAAGCAGTTCCAATCCGCTGCAAACTGGCGGAAAAGTCCGAGGGGAAAGATTGAAGTTTCAATCGAGAAAACCGTGAAAACGGTGTCCTCGCGCTGGCAAAACTCCGCCGTGACAGGTTGCAACCGCTCGGCTACAATCAAAGTTCTTTTCATTCCCCCACAAATTATTCAAGGAGCCAATTTGTACAGCGAAGAGCAGGAACCGCGCGCGCCAAATCCTTTCAGAGTTTGCCAAGGATGTGGCCAACTGATCACCAGCAGTCAGCCACAATGTCCCTACTGCGGCGCGGTCTCGATGACAGCCGTCGCCGAGCAGCAGGTCGGCGACGAGAGACGATTTCTGAATGATTTGTTTACCCGGCCAGCGCCTTTAACTCCCATTATCATTGGAATCAATGTCGCGGTTTATCTGCTGATGACGCTCGTCGCCGGTGGTGATTTCTGGCAAACGCTGATTTCCGGCGCGGATCGTTCCACGCTGCTGGCTTTCGGCGCGCAAACCAACGAACTGCTGAGAAACGGGGAATGGTTTCGTCTGATCACCCCCGCCTTCGTTCATATCGGCCTGCTTCATTTGGGAATGAATTCCTATGTCCTATGGACGATTGGCCCGCTGGTCGAAAAGCTGTACGGTTCCTCTCGATTCCTGTTGATCTATTTGTTGACAGCGGCTGGCGGAAGTTTTGCCAGCTTCCTCAATCACGGGTTGAAAAATGACGCCATCGGCGCCAGCGCCGGAGCGTCTGGTGCCATCTTCGGTTTATTCGGCGTCGTTGCGGTTTTCAGTTACAAATATCGCCACGATTTGCCGCCCAGCTTCATCCGTTCGCTCAAATCCGGAATCCTGCCGGCAATCGCGATCAATCTGGTGATCGGCTTTTCGATCAAGATCGTGGATAACGCGGCCCATATTGGCGGTTTGCTGACCGGCGCAGCTTTAGCCCTGCTTATCCCTTACATTCGAACCAGTAGTCGGCACCGCAATTCAGCGGTTGGGTTGGCGATTCTTTCGCTTTGTGTCGCAGTCGTTCTCGCCAGTTTTGCTTTCGCCTACCGCCAGAGTTCTCAGCATTTGAGCCGCCGCGCCAGCAAAGTCGAAAGCCTGCTGGATAACTTTTCCGCCGCCGATCGCGCGATGGTCAATGTCTTTCGCTCGGCGGGAAAAAACGCTTCCTGGAAACCTTCTCAACAAGAGATTGCGCAATTGGAGGAGGCGGCGAACAGACTGGAAAAAAGTGCTGCGCCGGACGCCAAAACGGAACAGCTTCGCCTTGAACTATTGCGATTATTGCGGGAGCAACAGCAGGTCATCAGCCGCGAAAACTCTCAGCCGCTTGACGCACAGTTGGAGGCGAACGGAGAGGCTTTTCTGAAATTCCGGCGAGATTACGAGGAATGGTTAAAGACCGAAGGGCCGAAATATGGATTCACACTTCGGGAATCCTCGACCCAGAAAGACGGCTCGAAGGAACAGCCGGAAAAATAAATCAATTGGAGAATACCCATGGCAATCAAAAAAGTTGGTGTATTGGGCGCGGGCCTGATGGGATCAGGCATCGCTCAGGTGGCGGCGGTGAGTGGTTATCAAGTGACGATCGTCGAAGTCAGCGAAGAGCTGGTCAAAAAAGGACTGGCCGGAATCGAAAAATCCCTGGCCAAATTCGCCGAGAAAGGCTCGATTACCGCTGAACAAAAAGACGCGACCCAGGCGCGGTTGCGAGGTTCAACCAAGCTGGATGATCTGGCCGACGCCGACATCATCATCGAAGCCATTATCGAAAACCTGCCGATCAAGCGCGAGACGTACGCGAAACTCGATCAACTCTGCAAACCGGAAACAATCTTTGCATCGAACACTTCGTCGCTTTCCGTCACCGAAATGATGACGGCGGCAAGCGTTGAGCGCCAGCGCCGTTTCGTCGGAATGCACTTTTTCAACCCCGTGCCGCTGATGAAGTTGGTCGAAGTCATCAAAACGATTTTGACCGATGAGACGGTTTACGCCGAAGCCGTCGCGCTGGCGGAATCCTTCGGCAAGACAGTGGTGAAAGCGGGAGACAAAACCGGCTTCATTGTCAACCGGCTGCTGGTTCCGTTTATGCTCGACGCGATTCGCGTTTACGAAGAAGGGCTGGCTTCGGTTGTGGACATTGATAACGGCATGAAGCTCGGCTGCAACCATCCGATGGGGCCGCTGACGCTGGCGGATTTTGTGGGATTGGACACAACCTACTACATTGCCAACATCATGTTTGACGAATTCAAGGAGAAACGGTTTGCCCCGCCGCCGCTGCTCAAGCGGATGGTGCAGGCTGGAATCTACGGGCGCAAATCCGGCCGCGGCTTTTACGATTATTCTGATCCGAAAAATCCGAAACCGATGAACCTGGTGTGACCGTGGCCATCAGTAATCAGAACAAAAAACGAAATGACAACATGATCCTGGTTGACCGGCGCGAATCAGTCGCCAGGATCACGCTCAATCGCCCGGCAGAGCAAAACGTGCTGGATTGGGTGGTGGTTGCGGAACTGTCCCGCGTTTTCACCGAACTGCAACACGATTCTGGCGTCCGCGCAGTCATCCTGACCGGCGCTGGAGAGGTTTTTTCGGCAGGCGTTGATGCCGGGGAATTTAGCGCTTTGACGCCGGTACAGGCAAAAAGCCTTGTCGGTGCCGCTCAGGCTGTGACCAGCCTCATCGAAGATTTAGGAAAACCGGTGATTGCCGCCATCAATGGTGTCGCTTGCGGCGGCGGATGCGAGTTGGCGTTGGCATGCACCTGGCGGGTCGCTTCACCGGACTCGGTGTTTGTCCTTCCGGAAGTTTCCCTGGGGCGGCTGCCCGGATTCGGCGGCACAACCAGATTGTCAGGACTGATCGGGAAGGCGCGCGCATTGGAGATGATTCTGACTGGCGAACCGATCAATGCCGAAGAGGCGCTTCGAATCGGTTTGATTCACCGAATCCTGGCCCAACCGGAAGAATTGTTGCCGTTTTGTGAAAGGCTTGCCCATCAAATCAGCCGCAATGCGCCGCTTGCGATCAAATACGCGCTCGAAGCAATCAATCAGGGCAGTCAGCGTTCTCTGGCCGATGGGTTGCGATTGGAATCCGCGCTCTTTGGCTTGTGCTTTGCGACCAGAGATGTGGAAGAAGGAACAAAGGCATTTTTAGAAAAGCGCCAGCCGGAATTCAAAGGGCATTAGGTGTCTGCAAATCAATTTTGAAGAGGCCGGCAGGAAATTTTCCAGATTGTGCCGGCGCGACCAACCCAGTTGCCCCCGACCGGCAACAAAGGCGTCGGCAACAAGCAATTGACTTGAATACAATTAAAACCATTGCCAGTCAGTCGGTCTGTTGTGTAAGATTCACTGGTCACAACCGACTGGCATCGAAATCAGTGGTAAGGAACAAAGTTGATCCGCCCCAGGATCAGCTCCTCACAATCAAGATCAAGTTAATTTGTAATTACCGACTGGGAGCCAGTATTGGTTTCCTGCTCAAATGTAAATTTGTTTTCTCGCCCCCGGTGGCCGACTTTGAACGTTGGTCAGGTTCTATCGCATCTGGACAAGACTTCACCGAAACAGTCATTCAAGTATATGGTGCGCGAAAAACGCCAATTCTGGCGAGATTGTTTCGCCTTGTTTCGCAGCCTGACTGGGTTATTTGCCGCCGAGAACTGGTCATTCGTGATAATGAAGCCCGGTTGTCAGTGGTGACCGTAAGTTATCAACGCAGCAATTTCTTTTTGTAAGGACTTTTCGGAGGGATTTTTATGGCACTTCACACTTTTCGCCGCCTCATCAATTTTGCGCTTGTTCTCGCAACGTTCTCACTTTTGTCCACGGCCGCTTTCGCACAGGCTCAGCCTCCATATCCGGTTGGCAACAGTCACATCAGCGATATGAAGCCTGGCAGCGTGCTTTTCTTCAATCGCTATTCGAGCAATCCCACCAATCCGCAAGTAGGGGATACGCAGATCAACATTACAAACATCAGCCAGAATAGCTCGGCGGATGTCCACCTTTTTCTGGTGGATGGCGGCAGTTGTTCGATCGCCGATTCCTTCATTGGTTTGACGCCGAATCAAACCGCCAGCTTCCTGGTCAGCGATTACGATCCGGGGATTACCGGATATATCGTTGCGGTGGCGGTCGGTGGCAGCGGCCCGACGCAGTTCAACAATTTGATTGGAACTGAATTTATTCGCGAAACCGATGGAAAGGCAGGCTACTTGCAGGCCATCGCAATTGCGAAAAGAGAGCCGGGTGATGTCGAGCCAAATATGAATGGCGCGACGGTACTGGTCTTTGACGGGCTGAATTTCTCGAATAGCTATGAACGGCTGCCGATGTCGTTGGGGTTGGCCACATTCAACAGCCAGACGACCGACTCCACCAGCCTGGCAATTTACAGTCCTTCGAGCAATCTGATCGTTGGCGCAGTCAACACGGTGAGCGTGTTTTCGCTGCTGTACAACGATGTGGAAGTCGCGCTTTCAAGCAGCTTTACGATAAATTGTTATCGTTATGAAACGCTGACCGGCTTATTCAATCGTGGCGGCGGCATTAACCGGCACGTTCCATCTGGACGGACTGGCTGGATTCGGATGACAGCCAGCGGAAGACCGCTTCTGGGGTCCGTGCTGGGTAGGGGCCCGGTGTTCACCGGTGCGCATAACCTGCACGCACTCACTCTGTTGTCGAGTTACACGATTGAAGTCCCGAACTTTTAAGGGCTGCGAAAATGTGATTCCCGTTGCGGGATGGAGAGTTGGACTCTCCATCCCGCATTCGTTTTGGGAGTCAGGTTTTGACAACCGAGGTCACGTGGCATGATGACGGCGAGGACGTCTTATGGAAACGAAACTGCGAGTTGTCATTGCGGATGACGAACGCCCGGCGCGGTCTTTTCTGGCGGCGATGCTGCGAACGTTTTCCGATGTTGATCTGATCGGCGAAGCGACGACCGGCGGGGAGGCCGTCGAACTGATCGAAACGGAACGCCCCGATCTGGCGCTGCTCGATTTGCAGATGCCGGAATTGGATGGTCTGGGTGTGGTGCGGCTGATTCGTAAAGACCGCTTGCCATTGATCGCCTTTGTCACCGCATATGATGAATACGCAGTGCGGGCGTTTGAGTTGAATGCGGTGGACTATCTGCTCAAGCCAGTCGAACGCATGCGGCTGCGCGATACGCTCAATCGCGCGCAGGAGCGTCTGGAACGCGCTGATTTACGAGAAACTGAAGCCGAACATCTGCAAGCCGCCGCTGCCGAATACGAAATTTCGACGCGGCAAAGCTATCTTGAGCGCATTCCCATCCGCCAGCGCGACGAGATTATTCTGGTTCAGGTGGATCGAATTGCTTCCATCGTCGCCGACGGCGAATTGCTTCATCTGACAACGGCCGACGAACAGCGCTATTCGTTTTCGCATCGGTTGAAGGACCTGGAAGGACGGCTCGATCCGGCGAAATTTGTCCGGCTGTCGCGTGGCGCGCTCGTCAACGTCAACCAGATCAGCCGTATCAGCCCGTTGCCGGGCGGAACCTACGTTGTCACGCTGCACAATCACCAACAACTCAATGTCAGCCGCATCCAGGCCAGAATTCTCCGCGACCAGTTGCTGAAGATTTAGCGTTTCACCCTCCAGCGGAATGCCATAAAGCCCGCACAGAGCTGCAAAATATGACGCAAGGTGTCAGGTATCCGCGATTATCTTCCCGGCGTTGAATATTTTTTCTCTGGGAGACGACCAATGGCAACTACCAAACGAACCGCCAAAAAGACGCCAGCCGCCCTGAACGCAGGCCGCCAAGTCGAAACGCCAATTGCCGGCCGACCACACATGCCTGGCTATGGCGTTCCTGAAGATAACAAGGGACTGCTTCCCTGGTCGCACGTAACGGAGCGTATGACCGAAGCACAGAACTATTGGATTGGCACGGTCAGTCCAGACGGCAAGCCGCATGCGACCCCTGTGTGGGGGGTGTGGGTGGATGACCGGTTGTATTTTGGCGGAAGTCCGCAGACCCGGCGAAGCCGTAATCTGGCCCAGAACCCGGCCATCTGTGTCCATCTGGAAAGCGGATCAGAGGTGGTCATTCTGCACGGCGAGGCCGAGGAATTGCGCGCACCGGATCAGGCGTTGCGGCTGCGTTTGATTGAAGCTTCCGCCGCCAAGTACGGCTTCAAGCCCAAGCCGGAGGATTACGACGCGCCGGGAACGTTTGTCTTTTGCCCGCGAATGGCGATGGCCTGGAAGCAGTTTCCCAAAGACGCCACGCGGTGGTACTTTCCAGATGGCGATTCAAGCCGGCAATCCCAAACTTAAGGATGAGTCAGAAGTTGGATATGAGGCCGCGGTTACACTGCAAAATCGTGCTCGTCGGTCCGCGCGATCCAAACAACATCGGCGCTGCGGCGCGGGCCATGAAAAATTTCGGCTTTCGCAACCTGACCGTGGTCGGAGCGCACCCGCCGACCTGGAGCGAAGTCACTTCCGCAGTCAACGCCACCGATGTGCTTGTGCGGGCGCAGGTTTGCGCGACACTCGATGAGGCCATCGCCGATTGCAATCTGGTCGTCGGCACCACCGACCGCACGCGCGTCGCTGGAAAGCAGACCATCTATACGCCCTTTGCCTTGAGCCGCGACCTGGCCGAAACCGAATCCAGCCTGGCGCTGGTTTTCGGTACGGAAAAGCATGGATTGACCAACGAAGAACTGAGCCATTGCCACCGTGTAATGAGCATTCCCACCGAGCCGGATTGTCCTTCGATGAATCTGGGACAGGCCGTTGCCATCTGCTGTTACGAGTTGATTCGCGACCGGGCGCAGGATTCCATCGTTCCTCGTCGTTCTGAAACGGCGACAGCCAGGGCAACCGAAGCCATGCTGGAATTGTCTTTGGAAGTTTTGCGGCAGATTGATTTTGTTTTGCCGGGCAACGAGCCGGATTTGACGCAGCGGCTTCGCGGCAGTTTGCTCAGATTGGAACCAACCAAATACGACATCGAGATGCTCTGCGGGATTCTAAGCCGGATTAGACGCGGGCTTGATGTGCCAAAGTAATTGGGAGCGTTAGCGTCTCGCTTGCCATCGTTCCGTCTGTGGCGGGTATTCTCGCCTGCGGCTCGGTGGTGAGCGAGACGCTCGCGCTCCCAGGGCTTACCGTCCAATGATTACCGCGCCGGCAGGCGCGCGCAATGTGATGGGTTTGCTGATCGTAATCCAGTCGCCATACGTTCCGGCGACGATGTTGACGGTGCCGCCAGCGGCCGCCACATTGACGCCCGCGGTCACGTTGCTGTGCGGGCGAAAGATCGTGCCGTTTCGAGTCGCGGTTGGATGGCCATTATCCACATAGACGGCGTTGGCGCCGGGGAAGTTCTGCAAGGCAGTTTCCAATGCGTCGTGCTCGAACGAAGTCCCTATGTTTTCCCCGCCTCCGCTGGTGCAGCCGCCGTTAGTGTGAATCCCGATGGTCAGCCCGTTGGCTTCCCAGATGACTGGGCTGCCGGAGTTGCCGCCAGTGGTATCCACGGCATACCGAAGCCAGACGTCTGCGTTGTTTGAGCTTTCGCCGTTATACCTTCCGTTCGCAGTTTGCAGCGTCTGGTTTTCCGCGCCCGTATCCGTGCCGAAGCCCGTGACACGAACGGTGGCGCCAACTGCCGGAGTGTCATTCGTCATTCGGAAGAAATCGCCCTGGGCTTCATGCGGCAATAATCCAGTGTTGGGATTGGCGCGGCAGCCAAAAATGCCCCAGTCCTTGCCAAGACCACGCCCGTTGCCGTCGAACCGCCAGCGGATGGTTGCGGCGTCAATCGGGTATTGATCGTCCGGGTTGGCGAAAACCGTATTGCCGTTCGCTTGTGTCGCCGGCACGTTGAATTCGACGACGCCGCTGGAAAAGCTTGCGTCAATGGTTCCGTCCGGCAGCAGCGGCCCGCCCTGGTCCGGGTCGGCATCCACACAATGGCCGGCAGTCAGCAGCGCGCCATTGGAAACCAGCCAGGCAGTGCAGGAAGGGTTGGAAACCGCGCCCGCTGTATTGGCGATATTGATGCGCCCGACGCGCGCATCGGTTGATGCGACGCGGTTATCCCCGCCGCAAAGCGTGAACTGTTGATTGCTTTTCCGTTCTTCGCCGACCAGCAGCTCCCGGATGCGGACGAAAACACCGGTTTCGCCCGCCGCGATGTGCAATTCGATTTCCACTGTCTGACCATTGAAGTACGCGGAGGATTGGCGCCATTCCATCAGTGTTTGCCCGTTGAGCCTTTGCTGTCCCTTGTCTTGCAGGGAAGTCAAAATCAGGTAACTCGCCTTGCCCAGATTGAACTCGCCGATTTGCAGCCGCAGCCATTTCGCATCCGGAACTTGCACCGTGCCGCGGACGATGGTTTCCCCGTTTGCCGGGGCTGGCGTTGGGGAAGTTAATTCCAGGTCATAGGATTGCTTGCGCGATTGAGCAAGCGCTGAAATTCCACAGAGCAACCACAAGATAAGCATCAAAGATTTCGTTTTCATAGCTTTTCCTCGGAAATGTGGAGCAGGTTTTCCAACCTGCTCCACGGCCTGCCGATTTTTCATTGTTTGATGAAGCGCTTACTGCAATGTGACCAGCACCAGCACCAACCCTTTGCCGTTTTTCAGGCCGGTCATTGCCTTGCCGAGAATCGCGCCTTGCGCTTTCTCGGCATCGCCGGCTTTCATCGCGTGGCCGGGCGTGGCGGAAGTGGTCAGCAGGTCGCCCGGTTCGATCGCGCCCTGCGAAGCGTCCACCCAGCAGTAAACGCGGCCTGACAGCGCCACAGGCTGTTTGCCGTGGGCCAGCGTGCCTTCCTGACTCATGGTCATTCCGGGTTTGACGCCGCCCGCGCCGCTGATGATGCCGGCCACGCGCCGGTCGTAAGCTTTCGCGCTGAGCGCCAGCTTGCCGGGGTTCAGCGGATCAATCGAAACCACCATTCCGGCTTCGACCTGCGTCTCGGCTTCGTTTGAGGGAGCGCTGCTGAGATCGAAGTTTTCCGCGAAATCCGCGCCGCCGGTGATTTGCAGCACGCGCACGCTGGTCACGCCCGTGTCGCTGATGCTCAGATCATAGTTGGCCGCCGACACCGCTGTGCCGGGATCGCTGGTCGTACGGAAGATGTAAAAGCCTGTGTTGGTGTGGCCCATGCCGAACCGCTGTCCGGCGGCGTTCGCCTTCCAACCGATGGCGGTGGCGTTTTCCAGTTCCAGCGATCCGCCCCAGCCGTTGGTTGTCCACTTCGGGCCGCGCCCCAGACTCAACTGATGATTCGGAGCAATGGTTCCGATGCCGACGTTGCCCGAATCCTTGATGATCATTCGCGGGATGTATGTGTATGGGAAAACGGAAATCCCTGTGCTTCTGGGCTGGTAGCCGTAAAAGAAGTTCAAATCGCCGTGCGCGCTCTGAATCCGGTGACTGCTTCTGAACAGAAAATCGTTGGAATCCTGAAGGTTCAGGAACGGTTCATAGCCGCGCGCCGTTAGAGCGTTTTGCCCTTCAATCGTCAGTTGGCTGGCGGACATCGAAGTCGTTCCCACGCCGACTTTGCCAGCCGTGTTGACGGAAACACCAAAGTTTGAAGACGGCGGGCCGCCTGCCGGACCGGCCAGGAACTTGAATGTCGAACCGTCAAAGCGCAGGTCGGCACGGCCCGCGCCTCTGGTGACCGTCAGTCCCGTTTCGGAGTTGGGCGTTCCCAAAGCGATGGCTCCGCCATTGCCGATGTTAAATAGCGCGCTTCCTTCCACATGCAACCGGTAGCCGGCCAGGGGGCTTGCTCCGATGCCGATACCGCCGTTCAGTTCGGTCATCACCGAATTGCCGAGGTCTGTCTCGGACGTGAATTTGGCGATCTGTCCGGGCGTGCCGGTGGCTTCCGCAAACGCCGCGTTCAACTCCTTCTGGCTGCCCTCGGCATTGGTTTTCTGGCGTTCCGGCGCGGTTTTCCGATCCGTGGTGGTGCGGGCGCCCGCAATCGTCGTGTTTTCGTCGCGGGCCACGGTCAGTTCGGTGCCGACTCCATTATCGTTCTGGCTGGTCACCCACAGTTTGTCCGTGTTGCCGTCACGGTCTTTCGCCTTGTCCACAATGAAGTGGCCGCGCCGCACGCGCGCAGTTTCCGCCCCCGCTTCCTTGACCGAAAGCGTGTAAGCGTACAGGCCGCTTTTGATCGTTCCGCCGTTGCCGTCCTGCAAGGTCCAATTGAGTTCCGGTTCGGCAATCGGGCCGCTGTCGTACACCAGTTCGCCGGTCTGACTGAAGATTTGCAGCCGCATTTCCTGCACGGCTTTCTGCGCGGTGAAGCGCACCTTCTCCTGCTGAATGATGATTGTCACGTCCTGTTGCGCTGACGGCTGCGACGGATTTTGCGCCAGCGTGGCGGGGACGAGCAGCAACGCGATGAGCAATGTGGTGATGTAACGTTTAATGGTTTTCATAAGTCTTCCTCCCATTCGATGCGTGGTTGAAACCCTGGTCTTGACTGAGCGGGATTGCGCGACAAGCAAGCCGTTCGTCAATTGCAGGCGCATTAAACGCGAAGGGCGGAAAACCGTCACCGGGCATTTACCTAGTGCGCGGTGTGAGATGAGTCACAGGCTGAAGACGACTGTTTTTTGGAGTGCTGCGGCTCGGCGCAGCTTTGGTCGTTCTGCTGGGTTATGTTTCTTGAGAGGCGAATACTAAAGCTGCGCCGAGCCGCAGCACTCCAAAAGCTTCGCGCTACGATTTATTTGATCAACCGCAGGCGAAGCGCTTTGGCGACGGCTTCGCTTTTGGAATGGACGTGGAGCTTTTCGTAGATGTGTTGCAAATGGAAGGAAATTGTCTTGACCGTGACGCCCAGCGCGCCCGCTGCTGTCTTGTAGCTGTGGCCTTCGACCAGCAGTTTCAGCAGCCGCAGTTCGTGCGGCGTCAAATCGTGATCGGCGCGTTCCGGCGGACGAAGATCGCGAAACAGTTCGATCACGCGGCGCGCCACTTCCGGCGACATCGGCGCGCCACCGGCGGCGGCTTCCTTCAGGCATTCGAGCAATCGCGCGGGCGGGGTTTTCTTCAGCAGGTAGCCGGAAGCGCCTCCGCACAGCGCGGCGAAGATGCGGTCGTCGTCGTCGTAGACCGTGTTCATCAGCACGATCAGATTGGGATGCCGCTCTTTTAACAGGCTGACGCCTTCGATGCCGGACATGCCTGGCAAGCCGATGTCCAGCAACACCACATCCGGCAACTCTTTTCCGATGCGGGCCAGCGCGTCTTCCATCGTGCGGTAGCAAGCCGTGCATTCAAAGCCGGGCGTGCTGCCAAGCAAAAATTCCAGCATTTCGCGGAATTTGTGATGGTCTTCGATGACCGCCACTTTCAGCGGACCGGTTGGCGTGGCAGGCGCGGCGGTGGCGTTATCAGGTTCAGTGCTCATCTTGAACTGCTCGAATTCTTGAAGTTTGTGGTTATGGGGTGAAGTGGGGCGCGACGACAGGATAATCCCTGCCGCGCGGTTGAGTCACCGGGTAAATACCTAGCGGTCTGGAGCGCGGACGTTCCGTCCGCGCGTTTTAGCCCGCGAAATTAATGACCTCACCAACTCGCGGACGGAACGTCCGCGATCCAGCATCCAGCGTGACCTCACCAACTCGCGGACGGAACGTCCGCGATCCGGCATCCAGCGTTCCCAACGCCGCCGGTGAACCGGTGCGCGCAAGACAACAATGGTGCCGCGACCGGGCGCGGAAACCAGGCGCAGCTTTCCGCCCAGATTCTCGGCGCGCCGCCGCATACTGGCCAGGCCGTTTCCGCCTCCGGTATTGTCAGGGACGTTCCGCGGGTCGAAGCCCTGCCCGTTGTCGCGCAGCGTCAGCCGCAGCCAGTCACGTTCGTACCGGAACTCCGCCTCCACTTCAGTGCATTGCGCGTGACGGGCGATGTTGTTGACGCTTTCCTTGAAAATCAAAAAGACTTCGCGGCGCATTTCGACGCCGAGCCGGATGCTTTTGTCCTTGTCCGAAGCCGTAAATTTGAACTGGATGTCGCGCGCCCGGAACAAATCGTCCGCCAGCCGCCACATCCGCTGGGTCAGGTCATCCAGCCGGTCTTTTTTGGGGTTGATGGTCCAGACCAGGTCGCTCATCGAATCCACCATCTCGCGCGAAGTGTCGGAAATCAGCGACAGCCAGCCCTGCATTTGCTGTTCTTCGGGCGGCGTTTGCTGGTGCGCCAGTTCGCTGACCATCGCAATCAGGGAGAGGTTGACGCCGATGTCATCGTGCAGGTCGGTGGCGATGCGCGTGCGCACCCGTTCGACTTCCAGCAGTTGGGTCAGGCGGTAGCGATAAAGCGAATAAATCGCCAGTCCGGCCAGCGTCGTTGCCAGCAGCACAAACCACCAGCGTTGCCACAGCGGCGGCGGAATGACAAAGGTGAGGGTGGCAGGCGGATCGCTGGGAACGCCCTGCGGATTAACGGCGCGCACGGCAAAGCGATATGCGCCCGGCGTCAGCCGCGGATAATCCACGGTGCGCTGCTGGCCCGGCGGACTCCAATCGCCGCCCGCGAGCTGATACTGATAACGCAGTCTTTCTCCGCTGCCCGGGTCCAGGCCGATGAAATCAATGCTGACGTTATTTTCACCCGCCGCCAGTTCCAGCGCAGGCATCGCCGTTTCGCCTTGCGCCGAACCGCGCCGCGTCGCGCCAGCCACCCGCACGTTGTTGATGAAAATTGGCGGAGCGGCTGCGCTGGTTTCATTGGGCGAAGGGATCAGCCGCGAGACGGCCTGCGCGGTGACGAACCAGAGCGCGCCGCGCAGATCGCGCCAGGCGGCCAGCACTGGTCCCGGCGCCAGACCGTCAGCGGCTGAATAATGATTGATGCGCCCGGTCGCCGGATTCAGCCGGTCCACCCCGCGATTGTTGCCCGCGTAAAGATTGCCCTGCGCATCTTCAGTCAGGCAGAGAACATTGTTACTCCACAACCCGTCCGCAATCGTCAGTGTGGTGAAGCGCGGACGGTCCGCCGCCGGTTCATCCACCCGGCCCAGACCACCTTCATCACCGGCAATCCAGAGCCGCCCGGCGCGGTCGAAATACAGCGCATTGATGGTCCCAGCCGGGACCCCATCGGCGGGACCGAAGTAGGTGAAACGGCCCTGATCGAAGCGCAGGAGACCGCTTTTGAGATTGCCGCGATGATTTAGTCCGATCCACAGGCGCCCTGCCGCATCCTCGCCAAAAACATGCGGCAGGGCCTGGGCGAATACCTCTGAGGCGTCGGTCAGCGTCACCAGTTTCCCCGTAGCCTTTTCCAGCCGGTAGGCCTGAGCCTGGGAAATCTCGAAATTGGCGTGGGCACTGAGCGCGAACCAGAGGTCCTGGCGCGAATCCTTGTAAAGCGGGTGAAGCGTCAACCCTGGCTGCAACAGGCCGGCAATCCGTGCCTCCGGCGGCATCAGGCTCCGTTCGCCGATCAGCGAAACCTGGTTTGGAAGAAACGCTGTCTCCGGTCGAAATCGCTGCCCGTCAAATTTCTGAAAAAGGGAATCCGGCCCACCGAGAATCTGGCCAACGTTCTGAATGCACGGCTGTCCATTGCGGCCGCTGAAAACGATGGCCTGGTGGCCTGGTTGAAAGCCGTCGGCATTTGTCCAGGTGGCGAAATGATTGCGCGCCATCCGCATCACTCCGCTATTGCGTGTGCCCATCCACAGGTTGCCCGCGCGGTCTTCCTGAACGATGTGAACCGCGTCATCGCTCAGGCCGTGCGCGGTCGTATAAGTCGTGAACAGTGGTTCGCCCGGCCTGCCGTCCGGTGGCGAACTGTTCATCAGATTCAATCCGCCGGGAGTCGCGATCCACAGCCGCCCATCCGAAGTGCGTGTGATGTTTCGCACCTGTGTGTGCGCCAGCCCATCGCGTGTCGAATAACAGCGTTCGGCGATTGGTTGCCCACGCTGTGGCCTGGGATTTAACCGGCAAAAGCCCGCGTAACGCGTGCCGCCCCAGATTCCGCCGTCCGGTGACAGGTACAAGGTCTGCACGAAATTCGCGGACAGGCCGTCTTTCATCGTGAAGCGCTCGGCGCGCCCGTCGGGCCAGCGCACATACAGTCCGCTGATTGCGCCCGCCCACAAACGCCCCTGCGCGTCGAAGGCGAGCGTCGAAACATGCTGTCCTTCGGGTTCATCGCGGGGCAGACCGATCTCTACCCACTCGGCGCTGACCTTTCCTCCGTCGCGCCGCAGCCGGAACAGTCCGGCGCTGGTCGCGCACCAGATCGCGCCATCCGGGCCTTCGACAATGTTGTTGATGTAATTGGATTCCGCGCGGTCGCCAAGACGATACACGATGAACATGGGACGGCGATTGGCCGGTGTCGCCTCTGCATTCGCCGCCCTGGAATTCGGACGATACGGCGCCGGCGCGCCGTCCGGATCAAACAGGCAAACGCCGCCATCGGTTGCCAGCCAGCAGGTGCCGTCGCGCACCTCCAGAAAATTGCTGAGGCTGCGGTGCGGCAGGCCATGCGACATCGTGTAATTCGTGAATTGATAGCCGTCAAATCGCGACAGGCCGTCGTTGGTGCAAATCCACAGATAGCCGCGCGAATCCTGCCGGATGCGGTTGATCCCGTTGTCGGCCAACCCGTCCGCCGTCGTCCACGACCTGACCGGCAGTTGCTCCGCCAGGGCGAAGGTCAGCAACGCCAGCCACAACACCGCCGCCTGCGGAAGTCGTTTGGCAATGTTCAAGGAAGGGAAGCGGTTGACCTGCATAACGGCAGGATGCTTCAAAGCGAAGAGGCGCGTCAATCCTGGAAACGCGAGCAGCCATGTTTCCATCGCGGCGTTTGTGGCAGGACAAGATGACATCTTGTCCTGCCACGGAAAGTTGATTTTTAACGCGCACTTGCGGCTCGGTTGGCGAGCGGGACGCTCGCGCTCCCAGGGAGTTACCGGACGATCACATACACCACGGACGGTTCGCTGGCGATGGCGGTGCCATTGATGATCGCCCGGTAGGTGAAGCTGTCCACGCCGGTAAAGCTGCCGCGCGGCGTGTAGGTGACGTTGGGCAGGTCGCCGGCAATCGCGCCATTGGCGGGGGAGGCAATCAATCGCAGGAGAATCGGCCGGTTCAACGGGTCGTTGCCGGTCAGCGTCAGGTTTCGTGCGACGCCGGCGGAGGTAATCAAACTCTGATCATTCGATGTGGGAATGTTCGATTCAGGCCGCCGGACGCGAACGGAAACGGTGGTTTGATACCGCGCGCCATTGCCCGCCGTGGCGATGATGTTGACGGCATATTCGCCGGCCAGACCGCCGCCCGGCGAAAGCCGCAAGGTGTATTGCTCTCCGCTGCCCGCCAGCACGGTGGCAAAGTTTGCGCCCGCCGTGGTGATTTGCAGTGGCTGGCCCGCAGCCGGTTGGCTGGTGGCCACGAAACTGAAATCCAGCGTCTGATTTTCGTTGACCGTCAACCGCGGCGGAGCGATGACCAACGGTTGATTGGCGGTCAATCGGCCCGCCAGCGTAATGTCCGGCGAAAAGTTGATATTCGCGTTCGCCAAGATGGCGATGGGCCCGGTTTGCGTGCGATCCACGACCCGATCCGGCCGCAGATAACTCACTTCCAGCATGACCGTGTCGCCGGGTTTGATGACCGGGATGTTTTCCAGCGTGAAACTGCCATCACCGCGGGTGAAGGCTCGCTGGCCGCGCGTTTGCACGATCGCGCGGGTTGCCGCCCGTCCGTCGCTGGTGACGACGCGACCGGAAATTTTGGCCGTCGGATACAACGGCGAAGCGAGATAGAAAGTGGTTTGAGTGACGCGTCCGCCGACGGAAAATTCGCTGGCCGAAATCTGATTGTTCTGAATCTGGCCGTTGCCGACTTCAATGAAAGTGCCAATGGAGTCAGGATCGCCGCCGCCCGTCACGGGCTGGTCGTAGCGGAACAGCTTGATTGGCACGGTTGACGGAATATTGTCCACATTGGGCAGCCGCAAGGTGCCTCCCGGCGACATCAATGCGCCGAAGGGAGCGACCTGCACGATGGCGGTGCTGAAATACCCTGGCGGCAACGCTGCCGGAGCGCGGCCAGGTTCAAACAGCGCAACAGTCAATCGGGAAGCCGTGCCGGTGTTGGGCGGCGACGTCACCTGGCAGCCATTGGGCAGGCCGAAATTGATCGGCGCATTTCCTCCGGGATTGACCGTGATCATCGCCCCGCCATTGACTCCGGCGTTCGTCGGCAGCGAATTCTGCGCATTGGTGGCGACCTGTTGTAACTCGATCGGTCCTGAAAACTGATTGTCGCGATTGGCGAAAACTCTCAGCTTCACCAGTTGCCGCGGGAACGGCAGCGGAGTGGTGCTGGTGTCGAATTCAATCGAAATGTTGCCCGGCGGCATATCGGCCAACACGAAGGAACCGTCCGCGCCGGTTCTTTGCGTCACGGCGGCGCTGTTCGGCGGCATCGCGCGAACCGTGATGTCCGCGATTGGGCGCCGGCCCGGTTGGCCGTTCGGCTGAACAAAAGCTTCTTCGACAAAGCCACTGACCGAGGTGCGCAGCGTCAGCGGGTTGTTGCTTTGCCCTTCGCCCTGCGGCGTGCGCACTCGCACCGGCCCGGTGGCGGAGCCGAACGGAACGCGAACTTTGATTTGTGAACCGGTCGCGGCCGTTACCAGCGCCGCCACTTCCACCCCTTGCGCATCCGTCATCAAGACCTGGTTGTCGGCGGCGAGCGTGGAAAATCCGGAACCGTTGATGGTCAGTTCCTCCCCTGCCAGAACCGTCGTCGGACCGAGATTCGTAATCTGCGGCGCGCCTCCTGGTGTCGGGGTTGGAGTCGGGGTTGGTGTCGGAGTTGGAGTTGGCTGTGGATTGCCTCCGAAGTCCAACCGGACGGGATTGGAATTGATGTTTCCGCTGACGGAAACCACCAGCGAAGTCTGCCCGCGTCCGGACAAAGAGCGCGGCAGTTCCAGGTTGATCTGATCCAGCCCGATCAGGCCGGGAGCTTCTCCGAAGTAGCTGGGCGTAATCTGAGTTCCGCTGATGTTCACGAGCACAGTGTTGGGCGCGGCCCGTTTGACGCCGCACAGGTAGAGGATCAAAAAAAGCCTGTCGTCAGTTGGCAGAAATTCAATGGGCGGTCCGACCGATTCGAAGATTTGCGCGCCATTGGTTTTGAGCCGCAGCAGCACTGCCGCTGGGAAGCCCGTCCCGCTGGCATTCGCGGTGAAGATGGCTGGCGCGACATTGTTTACGCTGACAATACCATTGGAAACTGCGCCGTTGCCGCTGGTGACGACAACCGTTTGATTGCCAATTGGCGTGTTGTTTGGAATCAAGTAGTTGACCTGGTTGGGCGAGACGAAAAAAAGCGGTGCGAGTTGGCCATTTACCTGCACTGTCGTGCCGCCTAAATTGGTTGGGAGCGTTTGACCCGTGGCGACCAGAAATTGCGTCGCCAGATTGCTGCCAAAGGCCGACGCGATCCCATCCGGCGTCAGTGCTGCCGAAAAACTGGCCGCCGAAACGGTGCTTACCGTTGTCTGACCCTGCACGCGGCGCATCGTTTTCACGCTCAAACCGAAGACAATCAGGAGCACGAATAACAGAAGCGAAGTCGTCAGGCGCAAATTCTCGATGTTTTTACCAAATGCTTTGCCAAGTGCTTTAAAAGACATAGTTGTGATTCCTGGATAAATTTCACCCGCGTCTCTGCTGAAAGCGCGAAAGTGAAAGTTTGTGGGGGATGTTGGGGAAGAGCGTTTGGAGCGAACATTCGCCCGGGCCGTCAGCTTCAAGGAAGCTGGTTCAGGGGATTGCAGGATCAGGGAATGTACCGTAGCCTGTCCCGGCTTCGCAACGGTGGATCGAAAGCTCTTGCAACGGCAAGCAGGTCTGGATGACGTCACAAGCAGCCAAAATCGCCCAAAAGACAATATGCCCATACGGAGGACCCTAATGCATCGGCATCTATCGAGATTTCCGCAATTTGTCCGGGAAAACAGTGGTGAACTTTTACAATTTATCGCAAGCAGGCATTCGCGAATGTTTCTGAGCTTTCTTCTGCCGTGGTTGCTGGCGGGAAATATACAGGTCGCCGCCCAGAGTCGTGCGGCAGCGGAGCAGAAAACCGCGCGGTACTTTGACTCCATTAAAACGCAGCCATTGGAGCTTTATGCTTTTCTGCGCCAGATGCCCAAAGGGGGCGATCTGCATTTGCATCTGAGCGGTTCGATTTATGCGGAGACTTTTATCGAGTGGGCGGCCGGGGCCAAGCCCGCGTTGTGTGTGAACCCGGCCACCTTCGCTCTCGGATCCTGTGATGACACGTTCCGCGTGCCCGCCGGTCAGGCGCTCCGGGATGGCGTGCTCTATCGGCGTATGGTGGACGCCTGGTCCATGCGAAACGCGCAACTGGCGGGTTTGAGCGGGCACGATCAATTCTTCGACGCGTTCGCCAAATTCGGCCCGGCGGGCAACGACCGCTTCGGCGAGATGGTGGCCGATGTCGCCAAACGCGCGGCCTCCGAACGCGTCAGCTATCTGGAATTGATGCTGACACCCGATAACGGAAAATCCAGGGAAGCGGGCCGAAAGCAGGAATGGCCGAGCGATGAGGAAATAAACAAGCTTCCGGTGGCGGAGTTGATGACGTTCCTGGCCAAAAAGCGGGAAGAGTTACTGGCGGGCGGAATCTTGCAGCCGCTGTCGGGCAGTCAAACCAGCGTCATTCAGGAAACCAAACTGACTTTGGACCAACTGGAAGCGCGGCAACGCGAAGCGCTGGATTGCGCCGACGCCGCGAAAGCACATCCCGCCTGCCGCCTGACAATCCGCTATGTTTTTCAGGTTGCCCGCAGCCTGCCGCTGCGAGAAGCCTTTGCCCAGATGGTCGGCGCAATGGAAGTGATGAAGGCCGACGCCCGCGTGGTCGCCCTGAATCTGGTGCAACCGGAAGACGCCCGCCCGGCGATGAACAATTTCACTTCACAGATGCGTATGCTGGACTACCTGGCCGCACTTCGGGAATATCAAAACAACAACATTACCTTGCATGCCGGCGAACTGGCGCCGGGCCTGGTTCCGCCGGAAGGGCTGCGCTTCCACATTCGCGATTCGGTGCGGCTGGGACGCGCCAAACGCATCGGCCATGGCGTGGACATAATGTACGAAGACAATCCCCACGAATTGCTGAAAGAAATGGCCGCCAAACGCGTTTTGGTGGAAGTCTGTTTGACCAGCAATGACGGCATTCTGGGCGTGCGCGGAAAAGAACATCCGTTGCCGATCTATCTGAAGCACGGCGTGCCGGTGGCGCTGGCCACGGACGATCTGGGCATTTCCCGGTCGGAGATGACCCAGGAATACGCCAAAGCGGTCAAAGAGCAGGGAATCGGATACGTCCAACTGAAAACGATGGCGCGCAACAGTCTGGAACACGCCTTCATCGGCGGCGAGAGTTACTGGAAAGACGCCAGAAGATTCACCCCGACCTTTGCCTGCCGGAACGCGGTTCCGGGATCAACTCCGGATCGGGTTTCGCCGGAGTGCCAGCGCTTTCTGGAGGGCAACAAACGCGCGCGGTTGCAGTGGGATTTGGAAACGGCGTTCGCCCGGTTTGAAAGACAGCTTCCGGCAGGAAAGTAGCGCTTTCCGCCGGAGGGTGAAAGCGCAAATGACGGTTGGTTGATCCGGCATCACGAACGCCAATCCCGCAATCAACCGCGATAACGCCGTTGGGATTCCTCGATCGGATATTCGTTGGCGCTCATATCGCGCCGGCGCATCAAACCGTCTTCGTCAAATTCCCAATGCTCGTTGCCGTGCGTGCGGAACCATTGACCTGCCGCATCGCGCCATTCGTATTCAAACCGCACCGAGATGCGATTGTCCGTGAACGCCCACAACTCTTTCCTTAACCGGTAATCAAGTTCCTTCGCCCATTTGCGGCGGAGGAATTCCTTGATCGCTTCGCGTCCGGTGAAAAACTCCGCGCGATTGCGCCATTCCGAATCCGGCGTGTACGCCAGCGCGACGCGCTCAGGGTCGCGCGAATTCCAGGCGTCTTCGGCGGCCTGGACTTTGGCGCGAGCGGTTTCGAGCGTGAAGGGCGGTTTGATGATCGGTGCCGGCATGATTTCCTCCTATTTTGTTTTGAGCCGTTCGATCTCGGCTTCAAGTTTAGCGACGTGTTCGTACAGCGGCGCGTTCAGCTCGCGGATTTCCTCAATGGTGAAGCGCTGCGTGATGTGTTGCGGACAGTTCCAGTCAAAAGCTTCCAGGTGTAGCACCATCGCGCGTTCGACCTGGGCGTCATAACTTGCGTCTTGCAGTTGCGCGATCAGTTCGGGCGCGTCTTTGGCTTCGACGATTTCGATGCGGGCGTAAATCTTCAGCCGCTGCCGATTGGCATAATCCATCAGGATCAACGCGGCTTTGTCGTTGCGCGTCAGGTTGCCTACGCTGACGTATTGCAGGTTGCCGCGAAAGTCCGCGTACGCCAGCGTCTTTGTGTCCAACACTTTCAAAAAGCCTTTCGGTCCGCCGCGAAACTGGACATACGGGAATCCGCTTTCGCCGACCGTCGCCAGATAAAAACCGTCGCGTTCGGCGATGAACTCGGCTTCGTTCTCGCCGATTTCATTGCCGCGCGCCATTGTTTCCATTCGCACATACGAGCGGCGCGAGCCGTATTTTTCCTGCTGCGCTTTAACGCTTTCGGTGAATGCAATCTCCGCAAAATTCTTCGCCATGGAACCTCCTGCTATTTTTCATCGGTCAATGTTGTGGCTAAACGTTAGGTCTTCATTTATTTTTTATGCCGATCCTCGGCAGCGCTGGAGTTGACCGTTCAGGTCTGCACGCCCATTCGCGGCAACACCCAGCGCCTTAAAACCAGAAAGACGATAAAAAACGCAATAAACCAGACTTTGTCGGACATTCGAATTCCTCCTGTTTTAACTGGTCAGTGATTGACCTGGCCGCATTACCGCTTTGGGCTCAGCGTGCGCCCAAGGAAGCTGTGAATCAGCCGGGCAATTTGTTCGCCCTCTTCTTCGAGCGCGAAATGGCCCGTGTCCAGCAAGTGCGTTTCCAGGTTTTTCAAATCCTGCTTGTACGGCGCAGCGCCCTCGGCCGGAAAGATGTAATCGTTTTTGCCCCAGACGATCAGTGTCGGCGGTTGATGTTTGCGAAAGTACGCCTGCCAGCTTGGGTAAAGCTTCGGGTTCGAGCCGTAATCGAAGAAAAGCTGCAACTGGATTTCCTTGTTGCCCGCGCGGTCGAGCAAGGCTTGATCGTGCGTCCAGTTGTCTGGGTTTTGGTTGTTGGGCTTGCGCGTGCCGTGCGTGTACTGCCACTTGGTCGCGCCAAGCTCGAAGAACGGGCGCAGCTTCGTGGCGTTCGCCTCGGTGCGTTCCTGCCAGTAGGCCTTGAACGGAATCCAGAAATCCCGCAAACCTTCTTCGTAGGCGTTGCCGTTCTGAACAATCAATGCCTGCACACGTTCGGGATGTTTGGTCGCCAGCCGATAACCAACCGGTGCGCCGTAATCCTGCACATAGAGCGTGTAAGCCTTCAGATTCAACTGCTGCGCAAACTTATCAACGACATCGGCCAGCCGGTCAAAGGTGTAATCGAACTCGTTCACCTTCGGCATGGAGCTTTGTCCGAAGCCTGGATAATCAGGTGCAACGACGTGATATTTATCCGCCAAGGCCGGAATCAGATTGCGAAACATATGTGACGACGTC
The DNA here is from genome assembly GCA_021155085.1 of Heliomicrobium sp. GTDB lineage: Bacteria > Acidobacteriota > Blastocatellia > RBC074 > RBC074 > RBC074. The sequence continues at coordinate 263,100 of JAJNQA010000054.1, forward strand.
GGAAAGCCATGCAGTAACAGCACCGTTGGCGACCGCTTGTCGCCGGCCTCGCGGTAAAAAATGTCCAGGCCGTCAACCTTGATGGTGTTGTAAGTGACGCGATGTTCCGCTGTTTGCGCGAAGGCCGCAAGCTGCGTGGCCAGCGTCAACAGGCTGAACAAAACAAGGCGTAACGTTCGTCGCGAATGATGATGGGATTGCTGTTCGGTCTTCATGATGTTCCTCTCTGGTTTGGGCGGGAGCGAACCTTATGGACAATCCGCTTCCGCGCGACCCTCAAGCCTGATTAGCTGTGGTAGTAGCGTTCGTTGACGATTTTGCCGTCGCGCCATTCGGTTTTGACGACTTGTTCCAGACTGATGGTTTCGCCGTTCTTCAGCTTCAAGCTCAACACCGCGTCGTAAAAGCTGGTGTTCCCAGCAATGGCGACCGTGCCGACGGCGTAACTGACAAAGCTCGCCACGCCGATGCTTTCCCGAAACTTGTTCAGCCGTTCGATGGCGGCCTGCTTGCCGGTCAGGGGCGGATTGGCGCCTTCCTGCGTGACGACATTGTCGGCGAAGTAGGTTTCCTGGCCTTCGGTCATGCGGCCTTCTTTCAGGATTGCCAGCATCTGGTTCAGTGTTTCATTGATTTGATTATTCACGAGCATTCCTCCTGGTTGACCCCGCCGCCACTGCGGCGGGGTTGGTTGTTTCAGATTATTGGGTTGTCAGCGCGGCGTTAGGCGGATTTCGCCACCGTCAGGCTCACCTTCGGGAAATCCACGACGGTCTGCGCGACGTGATTGAAGTAGTTGGTGAAAATGTTCAGCGCGACATTGGCGATGATTTCGGTGATTTCGCCGTCGCTGAAACCGGCTCCGCGAACGGTTCGCACGTCGGTGTCGTCAACTTCACCGCGTTTGACGACAATCTGGTGGGCGAACATCAACGCCGCGTTGGTTTTCGCATCTTCAGAACTGGCGCGGCGGCTGGCGACGAGTTCGTTTTCGTTCAAGCCGACCATCTTGCCGATGGCGGTGTGCGCCGACAGGCAATATTCGCAGTTGTTGGCATCGGCCACTGCCAACGCGATTTGCTCGCGCAGTTTCGCGTTGAGCAGTCCGCCGCCCAGCGCGCCGCTGAAATTCAAATAACCTTCCAGCGCCGCCGGTGAATTGGCGAAAGTGCGCATCAGGTTCGGAACCATTCCGATTTTGGTTTTGACGCCGTCCAGCAATTCCTTGGCTTTGCCTGTGGCTTCTTTGGGGTCAATGGCGTTAAGTCTTGGCATGGTGTTTTCTTCTCCTGTCAGTTCGTGTTGGTAATTGATTCGTCAGCTCTTCTGGCGCTTTGCCTTGCTGTTGAACCTTGTTACCTTGCGATTGATGTAATTGCATCCATCGTGCCGCTGGAGGAAGACAGGCTTATCTCGCTGCGGGCAAACGGGTTAGTCTGATTTTGAGCTTCCCAGTCGCGCCACGAAATCTCGTTACGCGACGAAAGCCCGTGCCTGCAATCACGAAAATTCGTGTAAAGTGTCGGCACCATGGAACTTGAATCTCTACAAGCTGTGTCGTTGGCAATCGCGCAGGAGCGTTTGGTCGAAAACGTGTTGCAGCAAATTGTCGAAGGTTTGGTGGCGGAATCCGGCGTGGCCCTGGCGCGGTTGTGGCTGAAAGCTCCGGGCGATGTTTGCGCGAAATGCCCGATGAAGTTGGAATGCCCGGATCAAACCGAGTGTCTGCATTTGATGGCTGGTGCGGGCAAACCGACGAAAGTCGGAGTTGAAGATTGGGCGCGGCTGGATGGAGATTTTCGGCGCTTCCCGCTGGGAATTCGCAAGATCGGCAAGATCGGCGCGACGGGCGAACCGCTGTTGCTGGCCGACGTGAAGCAGGAATCCAACTGGATTGCACGCCCGAAGTGGGCGGAAAGCGAAGGCATTCAATCATTCGCCGGACAGCCGTTGATCTTTCGCGGGCAGGTTCTGGGAGTGCTGGCAGTGTTCAGCCGTCAGCCGATTGCAGGGAATGAATTCGCCTGGTTGCGAATGTTCGCCGATCACGCCGCCGTCGCCATTGCCAACAGCCGCGCCTTCGCCGAAATCGAACGGCTGCGCGAACAGCTTCGGCTGGAAAACGATTACCTGCGCGAAGAAATCCGGCAGGATCGCTCTTACGGCGACATTGTTGGCAGCGGCCCGGCGCTGAAAAAATTGCTGGATCAGATCACGCTGGTTGCGCCGACCGACGCCAATGTGATGATCCTGGGCGAATCTGGAACCGGCAAGGAGCTGATTGCCTGCGCCATTCACGAACGCAGCCGGCGCGCGGCAAAGCCCATGGTCAAGGTGAACTGCGCCTCGATTCCGCGCGACCTGTTCGAAAGCGAGTTCTTCGGTCACGCGCGCGGCGCTTTCACCGGCGCGGTGCGGGATCGCGTCGGGCGTTTTCAACTGGCGGACGAAGGCACATTGTTTCTGGACGAGGTTGGAGAAATTCCGCTGGAACTGCAAAGCAAACTGCTGCGCGTGTTGCAGGAAGGCACGTTTGAGCGCGTGGGCGAAGAGCGAACGCGGCGCGTCAATGTTCGCATTGTCACGGCAACCAATCGCGATTTGCGTCGCGAGGTGGAAGCAGGGAAGTTTCGCCAGGATTTGTATTTTCGCTTGAGCGTTTTTCCGATGGAAATTCCGCCGCTCAAAGACCGCAAGGAAGACATTCCCTTGCTGGTGCGTCATTTCATCAACCTGGCCCGGCAGAAGACGCGATGCGGCAATCTGCGATTCACCGATCAGCAAATGGCGCGGCTGCAACGGTACAACTGGCCCGGCAATGTGCGCGAACTTCAGAATGTGATCGAACGGGCAATGATTCTTTCCGGTTGCGGAACGCAGCCGCTGAACCTGGAATGGATTCTTCCCGGCGAGGCCCCGGAGCATCAACAGGCTGTTTCGGCCCAAATTGCGGAGCCCGCCTCGGACACAATCCCTGCGTTCGTGTCGCAGGCCGAATGGGATCGGCGCGAACGCCAGAACCTGATGGCGGCGCTGGAAGCCGCAAACTGGAAAATTTATGGAACGGGCGGAGCCGCGGAACTGCTCGGCGTCAAAGCGACGACGCTGGCTTCGCGGTTGCAGGCGATGGGCATAAAAAAAGTCAGAGGTTGAGAAAAACAACCCCTGACTTTCAGATCTTCTCAGCCCTTCATTTCGGCTCGCCAAATCCGTCCGTTTCTTCGCCCTTTACGATCAGACAAGCATCGCCGAATTCGTGCGTCAGATAGTGTTGCTCTTCCAGATGCTGGCTGATGCCTGCCAGCAAGTTTTCCGGCAAAAACGCCTGAAGCAAACGGTAATGGCTTTCCGTCACGTCGTGCGTGCCGGTCAGCAAGCCGTCCACGAATCTGAGCGGATGCTCCGGGCCGATTTTCAACGTGGTGAAGCCGCTCAAACCGAGCGGCGCGCTTTCCAGCGCGCGAACCACCGAAGTTCCAACCGCAATCACCCGCCCGCCATTCGCTTTCGTTCGGCGTATGGATTCCATCATCGTCGCCGGAATCTCGAACCGTTCAGCCAGCGGCAGGGCTTGATCAATTTCCGCATCGCCTGTTGCCGAAAGCCCCGCGCCGTGCGTCAGCGTGGCGATTTGAATCCCTTTTTCCCGCAGCTTCAGCAGCAGTTGCCAGTCCAGCGCGTGCCCTGCGCTGGGCATTTCCACCGCCCACGGACGGCTGCCGTACACGTTTTGCACCGACCACAGATTCAGCTCTTCGGTCATATATGAGTACTGCACAGGCTTTCCGTACCGATAAAGTCCCCGCCAGAGGTCCTCGCCCGCGCGATTGAATTCCAGATCGAGCAGCCTTCCCGAAAGCTTGCTTTCGCGCAGGACGATGGCGCTGAAGTCCCCGGCAAAGGCAATTTCTTCGCCCGCTTTGACGCGCGGCGGCGCGGGTCTGTGTTCGGTTGGGGTGCGCCAATCGCCCGCGCCGAAAATCACTGCCTGCCAGCTTCGATCCGTCAACTGCGATGCCAGCCGGATTTCCACCGGCTGGTTGTGCTCATCCCGCCCATGCAGCGAAGCCGGAAGCGTGGCCGCGTCGTTCAAGACCAGCAGGTCGCCCGCCCGCAAATGATCGGGCAAACGCTGCATCGCGCTGTCCTGCATTTCGCCTGCTTCGACGACCAGCAGTTTTACCTTTTCCTTATGCCTTCTGGGAGAACGTGCTGCCTTCATAAACCCTCCTTTCCCGCCAATTGGGCGCGATTAACCGCGAACCGTTTTCGAGCTCTTCCGCGTGCTCGATCATCAACACAATCTGTTCGGCAACCGCGTCCGGCGATTGCAGATTCGCCGGATCAGCTTCGGGAATCGCGTCGGCGTGCATCTGCGTGTTCATCTCACCCGGATCAACGCTGATGAAGCGAACGCCCGCGCCGCCCAGTTCCGCCGCCGCAATCCGCGTCAGGTGATCCAGCGCGGCTTTGGAAGCGCCATACACGCCCCAGGCCGGATAGGCTTCAACCGCCGCGTCCGAAGAAATATTGATGACCAATCCACCAAATTCCGTTTCTTTGTGCCGCAGGATCATCGAACCGGCCACTGCCTTGATCAGCCGGAACGGGCCGATGGTGTTGACCTGCAGCACGCGTTCAAAGTCTTCGCAATCCGTATCCGGAATTAACCGCAGCGGCACAGGCCCCAGCGTGCTGGCATTGTTGATCAGAATGTCTACCGGGCCGACCAACGCCGCCGCCTGCCCGGCAATTGGATAAACACTTTCCTTGTCGCCCACGTCGGCCACGATCCCGAACGCGGTGCCGCCGTTCCACTTGATCTCCGCGACAACTTCGTCAAGCTCGGTCTTCTGCCGCGCGACAATCGCCACCTTCGCGCCTTTGCCGGCGAGTTGCAGCGCCAGCGCTCTGCCCAATCCCCGGCTCCCGCCGGTAATCAACACTGATTTTCCATTCAAGTCAGACATCTCAAATTCCTCCTTTTCGGCGCCACGGGATTTCAAGAGTCGGCAGCTTCAACACAAAGGAACAAAGGTTCAAAGTGACAAAGTCCTTGAAGCAGGAAACACGTTTCTACCTTCAAACACCTTTGTTCCTTCGTCCCTTTGACCCTTTGCGATAAAAGGCCTTCTCACTTTCAAGAATCTCCGTAGTGCTCTTTTCTGACCTGGATATTACGCACGACTGGCTGATATGTCGTCGTAATTGACAATAGATTATCGGAATGCTAATTGGATGTTCATGGAAGAAAAGCTTGCCGAATACATCGCGCAGAACATCAAACAGTTGCGGCAGAGCCGGAACCTGTCGCAGGAACAGCTTTCGCGGCTGTCCGGCGTGCCCCGTCCGACGTGGTCAAACATGGAATCGGGCACGGCCAACCCGACGGTTTCCGTGCTGGCCAAAGTCGCCGCCGCGCTGCAAGTGCCGGTCGAAGAATTGATCAGCCCGCCCAAAGCCCAGGCGAAACTCTACCCGGCGGATTCGATTCCGAAACAGCGGCGCGGCGGCGTGCTGATCCGCAAACTTCTGCCGGACTATTTGCAGGGGCTGGAACTTGACCGGATGGAATTGCCGCCCGGCTCCCAGATGGCTGGCGTACCCCACCGGATGGGAACGCGGGAATATCTGGCCTGCGAATCCGGCCAGGTGGAACTGGTCGTTTCAGGAGAGACGTATCAGCTTTCCCCCGGCGATGTGGTGGTGTTTCGCGGCGATCAGAAGCATTCGTACGCGAACCGCGGCGCATTGGTGGCGGTGGCTTACAGCGCGATTGTCTTAGGGCCGGGCCGAATCAGCTAATAGTAAGGGAAGTAATTGAATCTGTTCCTTTGACGCCTTGAGATTGTCTAAATACTGTCGAATCCCCATCGCGGGTGAATCAATGACGACAACACCAGTGGGAAGTTCATCCGCGAAGTCAAAACAGCCGCCACGCGCGAAAGCGATGACAAACATTAGCTTTGCGCCCTTGCTGACAGATGCTTTTGACAGCATGCGTGCCGTTTCCAGTAGGGTTTCGCCTGAACGCTGAACGCGAATCGTCACCGGCCCACCGTCAAAGTCCTGTTTCAGAATGGCGTCAATGCCGGAATTACGCTGAACCGGGACAAATTCTACTCCCTGCAAAACGGCAAGAGCAGTTTCGTCCGCGTTCCGGTAGGCTTCACGGCCCAGGTCCAGCAAGCGGGATTGGCTGACGGTCAGTTCCCTCAGCCGTTTCCTTGTCATTTCCACGGCATCTTCCGAAAGATCAATTCCGACGGCGTTCCGGTTGAGCAATTGCGCCGCAACCAAACTCGTACCGCTTCCACAAAATGGGTCCAGAATGCAATCGCCTTCGTTCGAGGCGAGCGTAATGATCCGCTCAAGCAAGAGCAGAGGCTTTTGTGTGGGATAGCCGGTTCGCTCTTTGGCCTTCGGATTCAAAAAAGGAATATCCCAGACGTCACTGAGTGGCACTCCGCGCTTGGCGCCATTCGGGACTGTATTGCCCTGATCATCTCGCGCATACACTGACTTGTTCGACTCATCGCGGCTGCGCCGTTGGAGAATCTGGTCAACGTTGGTGGCCGGGGAATACTCCATCAAAATTTCATTGAAAGTGTAATTGTCTGACTTCGTGTAATAGAGGATGTTTTGATGAGCTGGCAGCAGGCTCCGCTGCGAATTCGACCATCGGCGATAGTGCCAGATGATTTCGGAACGAAAATTTTCGGAACCGAAGATGTCATCCAGAATGGCGCGCGCCAGATGAACCGCGTTTCGGTCGCAATGAAAAAATACGCATCCGTCGCCCGAAATGACCCGGTGTAGCTCACACAAACGCTCATACAAGAACGTTGCGTATTCCTTTTGCGTAGCCCAAAGGTCGTCAAAGGAAAATTCCCGGGAGCGGTCTCTTGGGGCAAGGCGATGAACTTTCCGGGTAAAGAACGGCGGATCGAGATACGCCAGATTCACTGATCCACTCTCCATCTTCTGCAAGATAGATAAGCAGTCGCCGAGGTGTACTTGAATATTAGTTTGTCGGTGCATTTTCTTGCGCCAGCGTTTTGAGAATTGCGAGCAAATCAACGCCAGTTCTTTCCTTCACGTATTGCCAGGCGGAGTCTCCGTAGTAGTAATGACCATTGACGCCTTTGTAAAGAGTTTCGAGCGTTTGCTGAATCCTGATCGCCTGAGTCCGATGGGGGTAGTAAAACATCACTCGAATCGGCGTGTACTTGGCATCAACGATTGCCCGAATGCGTGTGTGTTCCTTCGTAATATGATCGCCGTCCGTCGTTGCGTCCCGCCACTTGATTTCGATGGCTTCGGTTCCGACCAGACAATCAACTTCAAAAGTCTTTGGACGCTGCCCCAGGGTATTGGGAATTCGGACTGAACCAGATTCCGGAAATCGTTCCAGGAAACACAGCTTTGCTGCTTCTTCCAGGAACGAGCCTGCATATTTGTACAAAAACCGTCCCTTGTTTTGATACTCATCTATCAGCCGTCCTTCTTGATCGCTGATCCCCAAAACCTGGTAAATCAGAATGTGTGATCTGTCGTCCTCCTTCATCTCCTCCATTCGCAAGGCGATGGCATTCTTCAAACTATCGGCGTACCTGCGCGCAAGAAGACGTATGCTTTCCTCGGCCTTACTCGATGATGGGGATTTTCGCTTCATGCTTTTCTTTCGTTCGGAAAATGTTGATTACTGTCTCATCCATAGAGGAACCAGCAAATCGGAAATTGATCTTAGCGCGGGGAGGACACCTTCTCCAAGATGAGCAAAACGAAATGCCTTCGGTAAAGCTGATTGAGCTTGCCGGACATCGCGTTGAACGGTCATGATCGAAACTGATTACGACGAAAAGCATCAACCCGATGAAAAGTTACGCGAGGAACGTTAGACGATGAGCTTGCCGACAATCTTTGCCGCCGGAACCGTTCCGGCTTACCTGAATGACGCCGTCGCCCTGGTGGTTGCCGGGGCAATCATTGCCTACATCAGTTTTCGTCTGCGGCTGGTGCCGATTGTCGGTTTCCTGCTGGCCGGCGTGTTGATCGGGCCGCACGCGCTGGGACTGGTCAGCAACCGGGAAATGGTGGATAACGCCGCCGAAATCGGCGTCATTTTGCTGCTGTTCACCATCGGCATCGAATTCAGCCTGGAAAAACTGGCTCGCATCAAACGCCTGATTTTCCTGGGCGGCGGGTTGCAAGTTGTGCTCGCTTCGCTGGGAACGATGGGACTGCTTGCGCTGTTTGGCGTGGACTGGCGCGCCGGGCTTTTCACGGGGTTTCTGGTTGCGCTCAGTTCCACGGCCATCGTGCTGAAAGTGCTGGGGGACCGGGGCGAAACGAACAGCGAACAGGGACAGGTCGGACTTGGCCTGCTGATTTTTCAGGATTTGGCGATCATCGTGATGGTGCTGCTGGTGCCGATGCTGAGCGGATCCGGCGGCTCGCCAATCGGTATCATCTGGGCCTTGGCCAAGGCGCTGGCCATCATCTTTCTGGTGCTGTTCTTTGCGCGCAAGCTGATGCCGAAGCTTCTGGAGAAAGTGGCGGAAACCTGTTCGCCGGAATTGTTTCTGCTGACGGTCATCGCCATTTGCTTCGGCACGGCGTATTTGACCAGCCTGGCGGGAGTCAGTTTGTCGCTGGGCGCGTTTCTGGCGGGGTTGCTGGTCAGCGAAAGCCGTTTCAGCCATCACGCGCTGGGCGAAATCATGCCGTTGCAGATTCTGTTCAGCGCAACTTTCTTTGTTTCGGTGGGCATTCTGCTGGATTTGCGGTTTCTGGTCTCAAACCTGCCGCTGGTGCTGGCGGTGATTGCGGCAACGCTGTTGATCAAGATTGTGACGACCGGACTGAGCGTGCGGGCGCTGGGTTATAAACTCCCGGCGGCGACGGCTTCGGCGCTGATGCTGGCGCAGATCGGCGAATTTTCCTTCGTGCTGGAGCGCGCCGGTCGCGAAGTCGGCCTGTCGCCGGCGGGAATGGCGGAATCCGGTTCACAGGCTTTCATTGCGGGAACGGTGGTGCTGATGGTGCTGACACCTTTGCTGATGCAGATCGGTTCGCGGCTGGGCGGCAAAATTCAAAAGAAAACCACAGCCAGAGCCGTCGCCGATCTGAACGCCGCGCCTTTGCCGGAGCAGCTTCCCGAACTTGATGCGCATGTAATTGTGGCCGGGTACGGACAAGGCGCGCGCCGATTGGTTTGTGTGCTGAGCAGGTCTGGAATTCCCTACATCATCACCACGCTCAGTCCGGGGGGCGCGAACGAAGCCGAAGCGGAAGGCTATCCGGTACTGCGCGGCGATTACAGCAAGCGGAACATTTTGGAGCACGTGGGAATCGAACGCGCCCGGATGATGGTGATTGCCGATGACGATCCGGCCATGACGCATCGCGTGGTGGCCGTCGCCAAAACCCTGAATCCGGAAATGCGCATCGTGACGCGCACGCGTTACATCAGCGATGCCAGTCCGCTGCGCGAAGCCGGCGTGGACACGGTGATTGCCGAAGAGATGGAAGGCATCGCCCGCATCTTCACTGAAGTGATGGAGCATTACGGCATTCCGGCGGAGCAAATCGAAGCGAATGAAAAAGCCATTCGCAGTGGCGGGTATGCCGCGCTGCTGCAACAGCCGGAAGCGGGCGAAGGGCCTCCGGTAATTTGCCAGATCAATCTGGAACGCCTGAAACAACGCCAGGCGACCGGCGGAAAGGATCAGGCGGCCACGCCCGCGTCTTTCTCCGAACGTGTGCCGAAGGCTGTCAACAATGCTGATGACAACGCTGATGACAACGCTGACGGGCTGGAAACGAGCGGGCCTCGATACTGGGTTGATACCGAGCAGGCAATTCTGTTTGTTCCGACAGCGCCGAAGAGCGCCTGTTCGCACCTGGATCAAATTCACACGGTTGTGCCCAGCGCGCGCGGCTGCGAAGAATGTTTGCAATCGGGAGATGACTGGGTGCATTTGCGTTTGTGCCTGACCTGCGGCCACGTCGGTTGCTGCGATTCCTCAAAGAATAAACATGCCACCGCGCACTTTGCCGGGACGAGCCATCCACTGATTCAGTCGCTGGAACCGGGCGAGGATTGGGGCTGGTGTTACCCGGATGAAAGTTATCTTTGAAGCTTTAGCCCCTCTGCACGGTGAAGTGGCGGGAGCAAGGGAAGATGTAATGGGTAATATCGCATATTTGATGTTACATATCGTCTGTATCCGTCACCCTGAATTCGGGGGCCAGGATTAGGAGGTTGAGATGAATACTTCAGACACGCAGTTGATTCGCTGCCCTGCCTGCGGCGCCAACAATCGAGTGCCACGGGAAAAGATCGCGCAGGGGCGTGAGCCGGTCTGCGGGCGTTGCAAAACGCCGCTGCTGGCTGGCGGCAAACCGTTGATTGTGACGGATGCGACGTTTGCGACGGAAGTCGAACGCTCGCCGTTGCCGGTGCTGCTGGATCTGTGGGCGCCGTGGTGCGGGCCGTGCTTAATGCTTGCGCCGGTGCTCGAACAACTGGCGGCGGAGCTGGCCGGGCGCGTGCGCGTGGGCAAGCTCAATATTGACGAGAACCCATTGACGGCCGGCCGGTTCAATGTTCGCAGCATTCCGACGTTGCTGGTGCTGAAAGCGGGCCAGGAGGTGGACCGCATTGTCGGCGTGCAACCCAAAATGGAAATTGCGCGGCGGCTGCAACGCGTAATGAGTGGGGAATGAACAATCCAATGACTGATGATCTAGCTGCCATCTTTTCCCACCAGCTCCCGCTGCTGGCCAAAGCCGTCGTCAGTTTGCCGGTGGCGGCGCTGCTCAGCGCCGTGCTCGCATTCCGGCCACGCCGCGTGGGCACGCCGAAGCGCAATCTGGAAGTCATCCACACACAAGTCATTCTCGGCGTGGTTGGCGCGCTGGTCATGCTGGTGATTGGTGACAGCCTCGCCCGGGCATTTGGCATCGTCGGCGCGGCGGGACTGGTGCGTTACCGCGCCAGAGTGGATGATCCAAAGGACGCAGTGGTGATGCTGTCCACGCTGGGGCTGGGGCTGGCGTCGGGGGTCGGTCTGTACCTGCTGGCGGTATTCGGAACGATCTTCCTTCTTTTCATTCTCTGGCTGGTCGAATCGCATACGCCGAAGGTTCCGATTCGTTACCGGCTCAAGATTTCCGCCCGCGAACCGCTCACTTTTCAACCCCTGATCGAAACCATCCTCCGCAACCATCGTCTGTCTTTCGATCTTCGAAACTCCTCGGAGGACGAACTCGAATATGAAGTGATGTTTTCTGGCGCTTCGCCGGCAGATGCGGTTTTAAGCGAATTGCAAAAACTCGAATCCAGGGGCGTTGAATCTTTCACCTGGAAACGGAAGAAAGACGCCTGAAAAAAGTATTGACCCGGACACGATCGGGGATTGGTCAGGCGGTTTGTGGCTGCGTAGGCGTAGACACATCTTTGATAGCGAAACTCACATGAATGAGACCAGCCTCAACGCAAAGGCGCAAAGACACAAAGGATCAATTCGGTCGGCGGAAACAAGTTCTTCCCGGGTATTCTGCTTTGCATCTTTGTCCCTTCGCGTCTTTGCGTTGAGTCGCACTCATTTGAAATTCGCTATAAGACGCATTCCAGGCTGAGCCTCTGATCCGAAGATTGTCCTGCTTGTCGCATTGCGCGCGATTCCCCGCTCGCACTATGATCTTGACCGACCCCGACCGGAACTGCTGACCAGACTCTTCCACATCAGCAGGCGACAACCCGAAAAAAAAGTGCCGATGTTATTTGACGCGCATTTCATTCGTGATTCATTCATCTTGCGGCTTGCCAGGCGACACTGGCTGGCGGCTCTGGCTTTGAACTGTCTGTTGTGTGGCGTGGCTGCGGGGCAATTCCGTTTTGACAGTTGGACGACCGACAATGGGTTGCCGCATAACGCTGTTTACGCCGTGACACAAACCCGCGACGGATATCTGTGGCTGGCGACGCTGGATGGCCTGGCGCGGTTTGACGGCGTGCGCTTCACCATTTTCGACAAGGGAAATACCAGGGGCATCGCCAGCAACCGCTGCACCGCGCTTTGGGAAGACGCCGATGGCACGTTGTGGATCGGCACGGAAGACAGCGGCCTGATGCGTTATCGCGCCGGGGTTTTCACGGTGGAACTGTCCACCGCCAACGGGTTGCCCAACAATCAAGTCCGCAGTGTCCAGAGCGATTATGCCGGCGGGCTTTGGATCGCAACCTCGAATGGGCAGGTCCATTGGCGCGACGGCCGGCTGATCGAAATTTTCCCTTCAGGCTCAGCGCATTATGCCGCGCCCTCCGGGACGCAGTGGCGGCTGGATGCAGCGGGATTGCATCGCACGCCGGCCGGGCAGAAAACTGCGCAACTCATCTCTCTGCCGAACTATAAACCGCTTGTGGAGGCAGCCTACGGCGGGGTCGGGGCCTATGAAGACCGGCGCGGAAATTTCTGGCTGGGCGTGCCGGAAACCGGCTATTACCGCGTCTCCGGCGATGACGTCAGATTATTTTCCGAAGCTGAGGGAATTCCCAAAACGAGGATTGTCAATACCATCTACGAGGATGCGCAGGGAGCCATCTGGTTCGGCACACAAGAGCGCGGGCTGATTTGTTTTAAGGAGGGGCAGGAAGGGCAAAGCAAACTTTTCACCGTGTACACCACCGCCGATGGGCTTTCCAGCAACTCAATTGTGTCTATCTTTCAAGACCGGGAGGGAACGCTGTGGCTGGGAACCTGGGATCGCGGATTGATCCGGGCCAACCGGCAGTTTCTGAAAACCTATTCCACACGCGATGGATTGATCAAAAACAACATTTATCCGATTTATCAGGACCAACGCGGCCGCATCTGGCTGGGCAGCCTGGGATTGAGCGTATTGCAGGACGGGCGCTTCAGCAGTTTTGACGAGCAGGACGGACTGCATCACAAAAACATACAGGCGCTGGCCGAAGACCGGCAGGGACGAATCTGGATCGGCGTGGTTGGCGGAATCTTCTGTCTTGAGGATGGCAAGTTCGTGGATTATGCGGCGCTGGTCGGCGACATCGCGGTCTATGCGATTCATCAGGATCGCGCGGGGACGTTCTGGTTCGGCACCAGCCGGGGATTGTTCAACTGGCGGGGCGGCGCGGTCGAACCGCTGACAGCGCTGCCGGGACTGCCGGGCAATGACGTAAAAGTGATTCACGAATCGCGGGACGGAACGCTCTGGATTGGAACCTACAGCGGGCTGGCCAAAATCCAATCCGGCAAAATGACGGCTTACACCGCTGCCGATGGGCTGGCCGGAAATCGCGTTCGCTCGCTGTATGAAGAAGCCGATGGAACGCTCTGGATCGGAACTTACGACGACGGGCTGAGCCGTTTCAAAGACGGCCGTTTCTTCAGTTTCAAAGTCGAACATGGATTGTATAACAACGGCGTATTTCAGATTCTGGAAGACGCGCGGGGCAATTTCTGGATCAGTTGCAATCGCGGCATTTATCGCGTCAGCAAACAGCAGCTCAACGATTTCGCGGCGGGCAGAATTTCGAAAATCAGCAGTGTGGCGTATGGCAAACAGGATGGGATGCTCAATTTCGAGTGCAACGGCGGACGGCAACCGGCGGGCATTAAGACCAGGGACGGCAAGCTCTGGTTTCCGACGCAGGACGGGGCGGTGGTCATTGACCCGAAGGCGGTTCCGAGCAATCCGTTGCCGCCGTCCGTGGTGATTGAATCCGTCGTCGTTGACCGCGCCGCCCTGCCGTTTCAAAACGCGGACGCCGGGATCGAAATCGGGCCGGGACAGGCCAATCTGGAAATCGGCTACACCGGCTTGAGTTACATTAAATCCGAGCAGATGCGCTTCAGATACAAGCTGGTCGGACAGGATCAGGATTGGGTGGATGCCGGGACGCGCCGCGCGGCTTATTATCCGTACCTGCCGCCTGGGGCGTACACCTTCACGGTGATCGCCGCCAACAGCGACGGCGTCTGGAATGAAACGGGCGCCAGTTTGCGGGTGGTCGTCGTCCCGCCGTTTTATCGCACCTGGTGGTTTATCAGTCTGGCGATGTTGAGTCTGGCGGGAATGTTTGCGTTGATTTATCGCCTGCGGGTGGCCCAACTGCGGAAAGAACACGCGGTCAAGGAAGCCTTTTCGCGGCAATTGCTGGCATCGCGGGAAATTTTTTCGCGGCAGTTGCTGGCGTCCCAGGAATCAGAACGCAAGCGCATCGCCGCCGAACTGCATGACAGCCTGGGCCAGAATCTGCTGATCATCAAAAATCACGCTTTGCTCGGATTGGCCGAACGCGAAAACGCCGCTGCGATGGAAGAGAATTTCGCGGCAATCTCTGAAATGACTTCCCAGGTGCTGGATGAAACCCGGCAGATTGCCTACGACCTGCGCCCGTACCAGATAGACCGGTTCGGATTGACCAGGGCGCTCCACTCCATGCTCAAGCGCGTGGCGGAGTCGTCGGAAATCCATTTTCGCTGCCAGGTGGACGATCTCGACGGCGTGTTTTCAAAAGAAGCGGAAATGAATCTTTACCGGATCGTTCAGGAAAGCATCAACAACATTCTGAAGCATTCGCGTGCGACAGAGGCCGAAATCGGGATTACGCGCAACGGTCAACAGGTGCTGCTGCGGATCGCGGATAATGGCCAGGGCTTTGCGGCCGATGACGAGGCCGAAACCGCGAAACGCGGCTTCGGCCTGACCGGCATCGTCGAACGGGCGCGCATGCTCGGCGGTCAGCACCGGTTTCAATCAACGCCGGGCAAAGGCGCCGTGATTCAAATTTCCATTCCCTTACCAGAGACCTTGCACGAATGAAATTCGCATTGCCATCGTTGATCGCCATTTCAGGGGCGCGAATCGAACTGCTTTTGTTCGTGGTGTGTCTGGTGACGCCCGCCAGCGCGCAGCAGAATGATTTATTCTTTGATGCGATGACCCCTGCCGCACACTCACTGCCGGTGGGACAGGTCCAGGCCATTTTGCAGGATCGTCACGGGTTTATGTGGTTCGGCGTTCAGGCAGGGCTGGCCAGATACGACGGACAGGCCCTGACGATTTACCGGCACGATCCCAACGATTCGCGCTCGCTGTCGGACAATAATGTAACGGCGCTTTACGAAGACCGGCAGGGAGCGCTGTGGGTGGGAACGCACGTGGGCGGACTGAACCGCTTCGACCGGGCGACAGGCTCCTTTACCCGGTACCAACACGACCCCGCCAAACCGGACGGCATCGGCAGAGGGGCCATCTGGGCGATTTACGAGGACCAGGCGGGATCGTTTTGGCTCAGTTTGACGGAGGGCGGGTTGGCGCGGATGGACCGGGGGGCGGCAACGTTCAGGCATTTTTTACCCGTCCCGGAAAGTCCGGAATCGCCGCTGAATAAACTGATCAATCTGTCTGAAGATCGCCAGGGGAATCTTTGGCTGTGCGCCAGGGGCGGTCTGGTGCGCTATGACCGCGCCGGTGGAAGGTTCACCGCATTCACGCCGCAGCCAAAAACTCCCGCGTTCATCCTTCAGGTATACGAGGATCGCGGCGGCACGCTGTGGGTTGGATCGTCTCAGGGGCTGATGCGGTTTGACCGGAACAGCGGGCAGTTCACCAGGCTGACGCACGATCCGCGCAATCCCGGCAGCCTGAGTTCCAATGCCGTGACCGCCATCACCGAAGATCATGCGGGGCGGTTGTGGATCGGCACGGAAAATGGCCTCAACCGCTGGGAGCCGGAATCCGGACGCTTCACCCGCTACAACAATGATATGGCCGCGCAGGGCTCGCTGCTCGACAATCTGGTTGTCACGCTGTACCGCGACCGCGCGGGTTCGTTATGGATTGGATCGGCGGGCGGGATCAATCGCATTCACCGGGGCGTCGAGCGGTTCATTCGCCACCGGTTCCAGGCGGGGAATCCACTGGGCCTGAGCAACTCGAATGTCTTTCAAGTCCATGAAGACCGCGCCGGAGACATCTGGATCGCCACCGGCGGCGGGGGGGTGAATAAACTCAATCGCCGAACCGGGAAGTTTGAACATTTCCGGCACGATCCGCGCAATCCGCGCAGTCTGAGCAGCGATCAGACAATGTCCATCCTTGAAGACCGGACAGGCGCGTTGTGGGTGGGCACGCGAGACGCGGGACTGAATCTGTCCGACCGCCGCACGGGCGAGTTTTCCCACTTTCGCGCCGAACTGAACAATCCGGCCAGTCTCAGCAGCGATCAGGTGCAGTCAATCCTTGAAGATTCCTCCGGAACGCTGTGGGTGGGAACGTTCGGGGGCCTGAATCAATTCGACCGGCAGCGGCGTCAGTTTATTCGTTTTGTTCACGACCCGGCCAACCCGCGCAGCCTGGGCAGCAACCGCGTGGTGGAGATACACGAAGCGCGGGATGGCGCGTTCTGGGTGGCGACCGACGGCGGCGGGCTGAATTTGCTGGATCGCCAAAGCGGGCAATTCACGGCGTTCAAACACCGTCCGGAAGACGCCGGCAGTTTGAGCAGCAATGCCGTCATGTCGCTGGCGGAAGATGCGGCGGGCGCGCTCTGGATCGCCACCCTGGGCGGTGGAATCAACCGGTTCGACCGCGCCACCGGGCGCTTCACCCGCTACACGGAAAAAGACGGGCTGGCCTCCAATAATGTCTGGGGAATCCTGGCGGATGGCGACGGCGTGCTGTGGATGAACACCGAAGCCGGCGTGGCGAGATTCGATCCGCGCACCGGCAGGTTTCGCCGCTACACCGTGCGGGACGGGTTGGCCGCGGACACGCCGGCCCAGAATGGCCACGCGCTGACGCGCTCAGGCGAGCTGATCTTTGGCGGCGGCGGCGGGCTCACGATTTTCAATCCACGGCAGCTCAACGACGAGCCGTCTCTGCCGCCGCCGGTCGCACTGACGGCTTTCAAGAAGTTCGACCAACTCGTCAATTTCGAGCGCGG
The DNA here is from genome assembly GCA_021155085.1 of Heliomicrobium sp. Taxonomy (GTDB): domain Bacteria; phylum Acidobacteriota; class Blastocatellia; order RBC074; family RBC074; genus RBC074. Next base: position 280,081 of record JAJNQA010000054.1, read on the forward strand.
CCTGGCCGAAATCGGTGAAATCAAACTGGCGCAGCGGGAAAATTTCTTTTCGTTTGAATTCGCGGTGCTGGATTTCAAGGAGCCGGGACGAAATCAGTACGCCTACAAGCTGGAAGGTTTCGATCCGGACTGGATTTTTTGCGGCACACGCCATTACACCAGCTACACGAACCTGGATGCCGGAACCTATCTTTTCCGCGTCAAAGGCGCGGACAGCAAAGGGGTTTGGAACGAACAGGGCGTGGCGGTCAAGGTGGTCATCACTCCGCCATTCTGGCGGACTCGCTGGTTTTCGGCATTGATCGTTGCCCTGTTCGGCGCACTTGTCTGGCTGGTCTATCGGCGGCGGGTCACGCAATTGACGCAGGCGCAGGCGGCGCAGGAAGCCTTCGCCAAACAATTGATCGCCTCGCAGGAATCGGAACGCCAGCGCATCGCCGCCGAACTGCACGATGGTCTGGGCCAGAATCTGCTGATCATCAAAAACCATGCTTTGCTGGGCCTGGCGGAACGCAAGGATCCGGTGGCGACCGAAGAGAATCTGACGGCGATTTCCGAGATGACTTCGCGGGTTCTCGATGAAACGCGGGAAATCGCCTACAATCTGCGCCCATATCAGATAGACCGGTTCGGGTTGACCAAAGCGCTTCAATCCATGCTCAATCGCGTGGCCGAAGCTTCGGACATCCGGTTTCAAAGCGAAGTGGATTTCCTGGACAAGCTCTTTTCAAAAGAAGCGGAGATGAATCTTTACCGGATCGTGCAGGAAAGCATCAATAACATTCTGAAACATTCGCGGGCGACCGACGCCGAGATCAGAATTGTGCGCAATGGCGACCGCTTGCTGCTGCGGATTGCCGATAACGGCCAGGGACTGGCGCCAGACGCAGACGGCGAATCGGCAAAACGGGGATTTGGCCTGACCGGGATGGCCGAGCGGGCGCGCATTCTCGGCGGGCACTGCCAGCTTCAATCCACGCCCGGTCAGGGCACGATGATCAGTATTTCCATTCCCTTACCTGAGAACTCGCATGCCGAACCCTAATGAAATTCGCATTGTCATCGCGGACGATCATCCCATTTACCGCGAAGGTCTGCGCCGTGTGATCGAACGCGATCCGGCCCTGCGCGTGCTGGCCGAAGCCAGCGACGGCCAGGAGGCGCTGGCGCAAATCGAAACCTGCCGGCCTGATGTCGTCGTGCTGGATCTGGACATGCCGAAACTCGACGGTTTTGGCGTGGCGCGGATACTGGCCGAAAAGCGTATTTCGGTGGCGGCCATCTTTCTGACCATGCACAAGGACGAAGACGCCTTCAACGAAGCGATGAATCTGGGCGTCAAGGGCTACGTCATCAAGGACAGCGCCGTTACGGACATTGTTCAGGCCATTCGCGCAGTCGCCGCCGGAGACGATTTCATCAGTCAGCCGCTTTCCGGTTATCTGCTCCGCCGGGCGCGCCGTGGCGCCGAACTGGTCGAGCGTAAACCCAGCATTGCCGATCTGACACCCGCGGAACGGCGCGTGCTGAGTCTGATCGCCGAGCACAAAACCACCAAGGAGATTGCCGCTGAACTGTTCATCAGTCCGCGCACAGTGGATCATCACCGCGCCAATATCTGCGCCAAACTCGATCTGCATGGCATCAACGCGCTGCTTAAATTCGCCATTGCCCACAAAACCCAGCTTTCCTGATCACTGCAAGTGCGCTGAAGCCGGTAAAATCGCGAATGGACGATCTAAAAATAGGTAACTTCACCGATGCGGACGCGGCGCGGGTTTCTCCATACTGATGTTGTCATCGTACTTTCAACGGAATTTTTTGGAATCAGGAGTATTCAGCAGTTTCCTGAATCAATTTTATGAAGGAATGGAAGAGTCAGGCTCTAATTTCACCCGTTCCGAAGAGGTGAAAGGTTCAGAACAGGGAGGCAATGGATTGGATCGCGGACGGAA